>CALRXH020000003.1:0-329190 GCA_943372135.1 Maricaulis salignorans
GCATGGAAAACGTCAAAACCGAGTGGCAACTCATAGCACTGGCCTATAATTGCAAGCGCCTCGCCAAACTTGGGGCCATCGCCTGATGTCGTTCCCATTTATCCGCCATCAAATCTGGACGCAATCTAAGTTGATCGACAGGCTGCTAGATCGCGTCTCGTTTTCTTGGAAACGAGGTTGCGATCTAAATTTATGATTTAGGGCCAGTTTTACACCATTTTTCGATTCCGAAAAATGGTGAACGGCCCTAGAGCGCGATTTTGATCCATTGGATCAAAAGGCGCTTGCCTTGTAACGATCCAGCTTTGAATTGGATTACAGTCGATTTGGACCTTTAAACGCGGATGTCGATCACGCGCCCCGGCCGCGCTATGCCGCTTTGGGGCGCTGGCTCTTCTGCTTTGACGGAAGGTGTCGCATTGGAGGTAGAAAAAGGTCGTGCTGGCAGGACATCGGCTGCCGGGCCTCGCGGCAGGCTTGACCGTTGATTGGCGGCACTGAGAAGAGCTGCAAAAGCCTTGCGTGCCTCGGTGGCATCCGCTGAGGCGCGCGCAGGGGCGGGGGTCTGGCCGAGGGATTGGGTGAAAATAGGCGGGTCAACTTTCATGAAGTCAGGGCTAATCTGCGTCGCGTTAATGATTTACGAACAAATTTCGGCACGGGAGCTGCCCCGTGCAGCCTGACTTAAGGTATTGAATTTCGCACTGCTAATTGCGCTAATTCACCGGCAATCTTTGGGGTGATTTCGCCCTGATGCCGGGTCAAGATAATGCCCTTGGCACTGATGACATAGGTTTCCGGCACGCCACCTAAGCCCAATTGCACGCCTGCGGCTCCTTGCCGGTCGATGCCGGTCTGGGCATAGGGGTCGCCCAATTCGTCGAGATAGGCTTGGGTTTTGCTGGGATCATCGCGGTAAGCAAGGCCGATCACCACAAAGCGTTTGTCCTTGGCCAACTGCAGCAGAATGGGGTGCTCAACCCGACACGGCGCACACCATGATGCAAAGACATTCAAGATAACAGCGCGTCCCCTATAGCTGCTGAGGTCAAGGGTTTTGCCCGCCATGTCTGGCAGCAGTATCGGTGGTACAGGCTTGCCAATGAGCGCGCTGGCGTGGCGGTCAATCCGTTGGCCAAATATGGCCCACGCAAATAACCCAGCTAATGCCAGAAATAGGGCCAGTGGCAGGAATGCCATCAGACGATTGGCCGCCGGCTGTGCGCTCATGGGTTTGCGCTCGCATCCTTTTTTTGACGCAGCGCTTCCAAGCGGGCTTTCTCATGTTGACCGGTGAGAATGGCACGCACAATGAGGGCCGCGACAACCGCCAGACTTAAACCCCAAGCCCCAAACACAAAGCCGGGATAGCCGCCCATGGCCAAGAACTCGGTGACAGAAACAAATTGGGGCGTCATGCTTGCAACCGCGCCTGGAGTGCATCTGCCGAGCGCTTCCAGATTTCGGCGCGCATCGCTGCCAATGTCAAAGCGGCGAAGATCAAGAGATAAGCCACCCCCATTACGAGAAGGGGTTGCAATAAGCTAGGGTCGAGGCTCGGACCACCCGCGCGAATGATCGAGGCCTTTTGGTGCAACGTATTCCACCATTCCACTGAGAACCGGATGATTGGGATATTGATCGTGCCGACCAGGCACAGGATGGCGGCCGCCTTTGAAGCTTTGCTGTTTTCATCCAGCGCGCTGCGCAACGCCATATAGCCCAGATAAAGGAAGAACAGCACCAAAACAGACGTCAGCCGCCCATCCCATTCCCACCATGTGCCCCATGTTGGACGCCCCCAGATGGAACCGGTGGCAAGGCATAGGGCAGTAAAGGCGGCTCCAATTGGCGCCATCACTTTGGCGGCAATATCACCGAGCGCATGACCCCAAACCAGATAGGAAATACTGCCGATCGCCATGCCGGTATAGGCACCTACCGCAATCCAAGCCGATGGCACATGGACAAACATGATGCGGGCGGTCTCACCTTGCTGGTAATCAGCCGGCGCATAGACCATCGACCAAACCACGCCGAAGCTGGAAGCAATCACAGCCAGTACAATAGCAATTGGCAGCAGCCACTTGCTGAGGCCTAGAAAGCGTTGCGGGTTTGCGAAGCCAGAAATCATGGTTCATCAGTTAGAACGCACACGCCATCAGGTCCAGAGTTTGGCCATCATCAGACGCAGCACGTGGGTCGCCACGGCTTAGCTAAGGGTTTGCCTGCAGCAGCAGGGCGGTTGAGGTCATCAAGAGGGTCCAAAGCTTGGCTGGCATTTCATAGGCCCAGCCGTTGGTTTGGGCGGCCAAACGGTCGCCTTCTTCCGCGCTTGCCGCCAAACCTCTATCGGTGCGGACTTTGACCCAAAATCGACCGGCACTTTCATAGCCATCAAGGGCAATGGTGAGGCCAGATTTCAGGTTCGTGCTGTGGCGAAAGGCAGGTGTACTAGCGAGCTTTTCTGCCGCCATCACATCTTGGGGCTCTAAGCGTCCAAGTAGGAGGGCGATGTCGGTTGTCATTGGGCTTGGTATGCCGCCGACCGGGGCAAAGCCACCATCTGGTCTGCGCACAATATCGAGGCGGGCTTGCCCGGGACGGGCTAGCTCTACTGTCGCGATCCGTTCTGGCGCGATGTTGAACGTGGGTAAGTCTAGCCACGCCTTTGCACTATTCAATGGCGGCCAATCCACTCCATTGACTCGATAAAGCAGATCATCGCCGGACAGCTGTGCCAAGGTCATGTTGCCCCGTTGAGCGAGGGTCACAGAGGCGAGTTGGATTTTTTCCTCGGTCTCCAAAGTTAGCCAAACGCCGTCTCCGCCTGTGCGCGGGTCTAGGTGGCTGGCCGGGGCGTCAAGTTTGGTGGGGTGCGGCACGATGGAGACATAACGCAGATCTAATAGCGCTTGGATCAGGCGGCGTATGGGTTCGTCCGCCACGCGGTAAAAGTCGGATTGTGGCAATACCCAGCCCACTTTGGCCTTTACCAGTTCAAATTGGGTGCGGTGACTGACAAGGTTGATGCGGGCGACTTTGGCCATCTCTTCGCGAAGGCGCGGGAAGACCTTGCCAGACTTGCTCTGCCCCGGCCCGATGCCGTTCTTTGTGGCACCTGCCGCATAGCTCATGCCCAGCCCGACCGCAGAGGCACCCGCCAAGCGGGCCAGAATATCACGCCGTTTGAGATCGCCGGGGGTCATAAGGGGCTTCGTCATTGGGCGAGCCGCGCTTGCTGGCGTCGCCGCAGGATTTGCATCACCAGCCCCGCCAGCAAGATCAGTAAAGGGATCGCAATGCCAGGGATCATGATCAAATGTGTCTTGATCCGCCCGACAGCCCTGCGCACACCTTCTTGCACGGCGCGCAGACGGGTACGTGCTTCTTGCACGTCTTGGCGGACTTGAGCGCGTTCCTCGCGCGTCACGTCAGAGGGGATTAGGTTTTTGGCTGCTTCCTTGGCCTCAACCTCCTTCAAGCGAGCCTCGGCCAGTGTCAGGGTGCTTTCCAAAGCCTGCTCTTCCTCAAGTGCGCGCGCTTGCGCGGCTTGCCGCAGCCTTTCGACCACAGCCAAATTGCGCGAACGTGGCGTGCGAGAACGCAGGTCTAGAAGCTGTTGTCTGCCGACCAGATAGTCGATGCTATTGAGGATGATGCGTGCATTGTCTGCCACGGCTCCGCTGGCGTCCATGTACAGGCTATCGGCCAATAGATCGACGTCGCCGAAGACCAGGATTTGGCCGGGATTCTCGCTCTCCTTTAGCGAGCTGGCATCTGGATTGGCGGGGTCGCCACTTGGAAACGCTGTGAACCATTTGCCACGCACCTCGGCGGCCAAGACCTGGCGTTGGCCGACGCTTTGCCAATCAAGCTCCAAGTCCTGCGCGCTTAGGCCCGATAAAGCGCGCGTCGCTTCCAAGCGCATTGTATCGGGTGAGGAGGTCAACAGTGGGGTGAAGATGGTATCTGTTTGACCAAGCGGAGCCACTTCGCCCGGCGTTGCCACATGCACACCTTGGCTCAAGGCCCGCGTCACAGGCTGGTCGGCATTAAGGCCACTGGCGGGAACCTGAAAGATCAGGGGCTGGGGTGCAATCGCGGCGCGGCCGGAAAGGCCGGTCTGCACGGGCAAAGCATACGCGCGGTCAGCAATCACATCGCCTTGGACACTAAAGCCCCACGCCTGCGGCAAGCGCCCCAAGGCTTGCGTGCCCTGTCTCAGCCCACCCCCGCCGTCCTGCGCGACGGTCGAAGCCGGGTCAAGCAATAACAAGAGCTTGCCACCTTTGAGGACATATTGGTCAAGCACAAATTGCTGCGCTTGTGAGAGTGGTTCCGGCTGGGCCACGATCAGCACGTCGGTGGCGGCGGGAATGGCCTGAAAATCGGGGCTGAGGAGGGAAAGCTCAGTCTCTTGCATCATGGTGGTTGCGAGGTCCGCCACAGGACGAAAGCCGCCGCGCTCGGGGTCCGGCGTGATGAACCAAGGCAGGCTGGTAATTATCGAGACGCGGATCGGTAGTGCCTGTTGCAATTTCATCATGGCGCGCGTCAGCCGATATTCCAAGCTGGCTTCGTCCAATGGGCTCAACAACGCCAACACTATTTCGCGGCCATAGGGGCTTTTAAACACCAGTCCGAAATAAGCCGCGGGATCATCGGGTCGTGGCCCAGGGATGGGCGTCAGGCCTGCCTCTAAGGCCTCATCTTCACGGTCCGAAAACGGCGTAGGATCGACGATGGTCAAAGTGATCAGGCCGTTGGTTTCGCCCGCATAAACTGAAAGTAAGTCGGCCACGCGTTGACTAAAGCCCCGCATGACGGGGTCTTCGTTTAAAGCCTCGCGGGAGAGATAGAGGCGCGCCTCGATGGGTTGCTTGATACCGCGCAACACCGCCCTGGTATCGGGCGAGAGCGTGTAGAGCTGATCTTGGGTGGTATCGACGCGCAGAGCAGCTAGCCAGTTATGGCTGATCAATTGGCTGCAGACGAATAGGACAAACAAGAGAGCTGCCGCAAGGCGGGTAAAAAGGGGGCGTTTCATCCTTGGCCCCCACGCCTATGGTCGACCCACAGGCCGGTCAAGCAAAGGCCTAACGCGATGACGGCCAGAAAATAACTCACTGCGCGCGCTTCAATCACGCCACGCTCAAAGCCTGAAAAGGCATCCAACATGGAGAACGACGCGAGTGTCTCTGTCAATGGCAAGGGTAGAAACGCCGCCAGTGTGCTGGTCACCAGCGGCAGTCCAGCGGCGGTGGCCAGAAAGCCAACGCCCAGCGCCATCACGAAGCTTAAAACCTGACTGCGGTTGGCTGCTGACGCTGCCATACCGATTGCCAGATAGGCCCCAGCCAGGAGGCACGAGCCGAGATAGGCGGTCAAAGTTGCGCCATGATCCATAGGCCCGAGCAAGCCGACCCCAAGCCAGAGCGTCGTCGTCAACACCAGCATGAGGCACGCCAAAGTCCAAGCGGCCATGAATTTTGCCAGAACCAGCGCAGACGTCGGCACCGGAAGCGCCAGCAAGGTCTCCAGTGTCCCAGTCTGCGCTTCATCACTCCACGACCGCATGCTCAGTGCAGGCATCAGAACCACAAAGAGCCAAGGGTGGAATTGGAAGAATGCGACTAATTCCGCGCGACCCGCTTCAAACAGACCGCCGACTTGAAATGCGAGCAGGATAGAGGCCGAGACAAAACTTGCCACAAAGACATAGGCCAAAGGATTGCCCGCATCTTGGCGAAGCTCTCGCTGGTACAAGGCTCGAAATCCGTTCCAAAAGGCGGTCATGAGGCTTCCTCATCCGACTTTGAACGTGCTGGACCTGGCCCCAGTGTGAGGCGATAGAAAACGTCGTTGATTTGGCCATTCGGGTCTTGCGCTGCAAAGGCTGCCGGGCTCTGATCTGCCCGCACCTCACCATCCGCGATCAGGATCAGTCGGCTACAAAGGGTAGCGACTTCGTCCAATTGATGGGTGGAGATCAGAATAATCCGACCCGGGGACAAGTCGCGGATCAGGGCGCGCGTCACCCGCTTTTGATTGGGGTCGAGGCCATCACTGGGCTCATCCAAAATCAGGACAGCGGGGTCGTGGGCAAGAGCTCCGGCCAGAGCCACGCGTCGCCGATAGCCCTTCGACAGGCCTTCAATCCGACGATCCAGCACATCTTCAATCTCTGTTCGGTGGGCTGCTTGGGCAATGAGATTGGGCCGCAGTTTGTGCTCCACGCCCCGCGCGGACAAGAGAAAGTCCACATAAGTCCGCGCGGTCATGTCGTCATATAAAGGCGCATGTTCGGGCAAATAGCCCATCAGGGATTGGGCGGCCTGTCGTTCACACCAGACATTATGGCCCAGCACCTGAACCTCGCCCTCATCAGGTTCCAACGTGCCTGCAATCATCTGCAATGTCGTGGTCTTGCCTGCGCCATTGGGGCCAACAACCCCGACCACTTCGCCGGGCGCGACTTCAAAACTGATTGAGCGTACACCCCTTTGGCCAGCATAGGTTTTGGTGAGCCCGTCAAGTTTCAGCATATTGGCATTTTATCCCTTCCCAAGTTGGGTTTTCTAACGCTCAAGCAGGCGCAGGGAAAGGGCAGCTCGCACGTCGGTCTTGGCTTGGCTTGCTGTTAGTTGCGGGGCGGGCGGACGACGCGCGCCTTGCGTACAGGTGGCGGTTGACGCGGTTGTGCTTCGACATCGAGCAAGACGGCAACCGGCAGCGCTTGAGTCTCCTGAGAGGCTGGCGCAAGCCGCATGCCGCCACCATGAGGCTCAATCGTCTCAACAAAACTGCCGACCGGGGGCAGGGCATCGGCCGAGCGCGTGATGCGCACGTTACGGGGCTTTTCCTTTCGCACCTCTGCCTTCACCTGAGGCGCGGTGACGCCGTCAGAGCGATAGGTCGAAACGGTCTGGGCTTGGCCGGTTGCGGCAAAGCCCAGTGCGATAAGTGTTCCAAGACAGGCCGCGGGTTTGATCATGACGATGCTTGAGCAAATTTTACGCCAATCTGGCTCGATTAGAGGCTACGAGCGGCCGCCAGTTCTGCAAGGCTCACTAGGGGGCGCGCGCCATAATGAGAAATCACTTCGCCAGCCGCGAGCGAACCCAGTTTTCCGCACGCTTCGAGTTCGCGACCACTCGCCAAGCCGTAAAGCACGCCTGCCGCATACAGGTCACCGGCCCCGGTAGTATCGACCACGTGGGCGATAGGATCGGCAGCGACAGTTACAATTTCATCGCCACGAGCGAGGACGGAGCCCTTTTCAGAGCGCGTCAGCGCCACAAGATCACAATCTTTCCTGGCTGCTGCCAAAGCGGCATCAAAGTCTGGCGCATCGTAAAGCGCGATGATCTCGGCCTCATTGGCAAACAAAATGTCGATATGATTGGCGACAAGATGGCGGAAGGCCGCCTTGTGACGGTCGACGCAGAACAAGTCCGACAAGGTCAGCGCCACTTTATTGCCGGCGGTGTGGGCGATCTCAGAGGCCTTCACAAAGGCGGCTTTGGCCTCTTCGGCGTCAAATAAATAGCCTTCCAAAAAGACGATTTGGGCAGAGGCCAATTTTGCAGGGTCCAAGTCTTCTGGCGTCAATAGCGGTGAGCAGCCCAAGAAGGTGCTCATCGAGCGCTGGCCATCTGGCGTCACATTGATCAAGCAGCGCGCCGTGGAAGGACCGTTCGAATGGGGTGGGGTATCATAGGAAACGCCGCCCGCATTCATGTCATGACGGAACACATGGCCCAAGGTGTCGTCCGCAACTTTGCCGATATAAGCCCCTTTACCACCCAATGATGCGATGCCAGCCAGCGTATTGGCGGCAGATCCGCCAGAGCTCTCTTGACCTGGAGCCATGGTCGCATAAAGGCGTTCGACAGCGGGCTCATCGAAAATCAGGGTCATGGCCCCTTTTGCAATTTGGTGCTCTGCCAAGAATGCATCGGACGCGGGTGCAATCACATCAACAATCGCATTGCCTACGCCACAGACATCAAATTGGGTCGTCATCTCTCCAGGCTCCTTGCCTCAATCTTGAGAGCAACGACGTTGCTCTAATATCGTTTCTGAGCGCAACTTTGATCCGATGGATCAAAGCGCGCGCTAGTGCGGGCCTGCTCTAGACGTTTGCGCGCGATGCGGCTAGCGGCTTGGACATGAAACCAATTGCTCTGCTTGTCACCCACGATTATTATCCGAGCCGGCCAGATCGGACCGAGCCCGATTATGCTCATAACCAACTGGCTCTATTGCGCGAGGCGTTTGAGCCGTCCGGCGTGACGATTGAGCCGGTGTTTTGGCAAGACGAAGGTACGCGCTGGTCGCGCTTTTGCGCTGTCATGCCGCTCTTGGCGTGGAATTATCCCCAGGCGAGCGAGATTTTCTTGAAGCGCCTTGATGAAATTGAAGCTGCAGGCACGCCCCTGTTCAATGAAGGCGCTGTGATCCGCGCCAATATGGATAAGGGCTATTTGGCACAGTTAGCCCGTCTTGGCGCGCCTGTGCCGCCAACCTTGGCAATAGAGGCCTGCAGCCCCGAGCTGATTCTGGCGAGCTTTGATACGCTCAACGCCGATGAGATCATCATCAAGCCGCGTATTGGGGCCGGGGCTTGGCGGCAAGCCCGCTTGAAGCGAGGCGAGCCAGTGCCCAGCGCAGATGTTTTGCCCCCGGCAGCAGCCTTGATCCAGCCTTTCCTTCCCGCTGTTTCGGAAGAAGGAGAGCTATCGCTCTTATATTTTGGTGGGCAGTTTTCGCACGCTTTGATCAAACGCCCCAAGGCCGGCGATTATCGCACGCAAGGCCAGCATGGTGCGGTCGAAACCGGTATTGATGCGCCCGAAGGGGCTCTAGAAGCCGCAGAAGCCGTGCTCACTAAAGCCGATGGCACGCCGTTGACCTATGCCCGGGTCGATCTCGTGCGCGGGACGGACGGCCAGTGGCTGTTGATGGAATTAGAGCTGATTGAGCCTTGGCTCTATCTGGCGCTCGACCGTCAAGGCGGCAAACATGGCGCGAAATTATTTGCCCAAGCCGTGCTAGAGCGCCTCTAGATCATTCTGGATGATGCGGATCAAGCTGCCGTCTGGGTCAATCAAATAAGCGATGGTCAGGCCAGACGGTTCGCGCTTGGGTGGATGCACGCGTGGTATGCCCACATGCGCCTGTGGAATTCCAGAGTCGACGCAAGCCCGATAGAGGCTTTCTAAATCATCGACGCGCAGGCAGCTGCCAAAGGATGAGCTGGCCGGGTCTAAATCGGGATAGGGAAAAAATTCAAGCTGCAGGCCACCGCGAGACAGGATCATCCAGCCGGGCGAAACATAATCTTCGATAAAGCCCAATTTTTGATAGAAGGCAGAGGTTGACGCCATGTCCCGTGCAGGCAGATTAGGCGTGGCAAAATCCGTCACACCTTTGCCCCCAAGCTTTCGCCGCGAAGAAGTTTTGGCAAGTCGCCAACCGCACCGCCTGCGTGGCTGGCAAAAAAGCGCCGTGCCGGACCTATCGCATCGACAATGCCAAGGCCGAGGGTGCGTGCTGCCCGGATCAGTGCGATGTCGTTTGAAAATAGTCTGACGAAGGCATCACACGAGATAGCCAAAGTCATCGTGTCGGTTCGCCGCCATTGTGCGTAACGCTCAAGTACAGCCAGATCGCCCAAATCTTGGCCTAACCTGCGGGCTTGAACTAACACTTCGGCCAAGGCCGCTGCATCTTTAAGGCCTAGATTCAGGCCCTGTCCTGCAATCGGGTGAATGCCATGGGCAGCATCACCTGCCAGCACGACACGCGGCTTTGCCCATGTGGCGGCTAACTCCATCGACAGGGGATAAGACCAAACCGGTGCATCGAGCTTGACCGCGCCCAAGAAGTCGCCAAAGCGGCGCGCCAATTCCTGCTCCAAATCGGGACGGCTCATGGCCATAAGCGCTTTGGCGCGGCTTGTCGTTTCTGACCAGACGATATTGGCGCGATGATGCATGAGCGGCAGAATGGCAAACGGCCCTGTCGGCAGGAAATATTCATGGGCCACCCCTTGATGGGAACTCTCCATCGCAACGGTGGTCACAATCCCGGTTTGATTATAGGACCAGCCATAGGTACGTATGCCGGCCTTTTTGCGGACATAAGACCCGCGACCTTCTGCGCCGACAATGACGGGCGCGGTCAGGGACTTACCCGACTTCAGGCGCGCCAAGACTTGGACTGTGCCAATTGCCAAGTCTTCAATCTCATCGGGGGCAAAGCGCGTAATGCCGGATCGGGTCGCAGCTTCTTGGTCGAGTGCCAAGCGGGTGCGGCGGTTCTCGATCATCCAGCCCAAAGGCTCATCGCCTGCACCTGTCTCGAGATGGTCAAAATGCAGGGAAAGGGTGGAGGGCCCGCCCCGGCGCAAGGGGCTACCAACGCGACCGTCTGACACCAAAATCTGCTCAATCGGCTGCACTTCGCCAATGTGACGGGCGACGCCAAGGCTCTCCATCATCCGATAAGTCGCAAATCCCATCGCAGCGGCGCGCCCATCAAAGGAGTCTTCCAACATGTCAGATGCGGGCAGGCGATCAATGACGGCAACTTTTAGCCCGCCTTGATCAAGTGCGAGGGCCAAGGTCAGGCCAACCAGGCCACCGCCAGAGATGAGAACATCGAAGTCATGGGTGGCTTGGGCCATCAGGCAGTCTCAGCAAAGAAGGTAGTGGCATCCGTGATCAGGGCCTTGGCTGCGGCGGCAACAATTTTGCCGCCCTGTTTTGGCGTCGATTGGGTCGGGTCAGAGCCGATGCGGCCATCAGCAAAGCGGCGGCGATAGTCCGCTGCATCGCGGATCGGGCCATTGGGCGCAATCTTGGGTTCCAGCACCAGTTTTGCCAAATCCGCCCGTTCGGGATAGGCCCAATAGGTAACGGCCACTTCGGATGCGGTTCCATGCGAGCCATGGCCGACGGGATATAGGTCGAGGCAAAGGCGCTCAATCCCCGGCAGCTCCCACCAGTTTTTCAGCATATGGGCAAAGGGGGCGGCCTCTCCGCGCAGCGAATAAGGAGCATAGGTCTCTGCAAAGGCGGCCTGGATGGTGGCCACATTACCGCCATGGCCATTCACCCAATAGAGGCGGTCAAATCCCGCCCGGGTGAGGCTGGCCGTCCAATCCACGATAGTGGCAATCATGGTGGAAGGTCGCAATGTCATGGAACCTGGAAAGCCCATATGGTGCTGGGCCATGCCAATCGAGAAAGGCGGTGCGAGCAGAATGTCAGCCTGCTTTTCTGCTTCCCGCGCGATGATATCCGGGCACAAAGCGTCGGTGCCGATCAGGCCGGTCGGCCCATGCTGCTCGTGACTGCCTATGGGAATGATGATTCCGCGCTTGCCTACTTTCAGCCGGTCATCAATTTCGGGCCATGTGGCTAAAGACAAAAACATTTGGGCTTCCTTTGGACAATCCGAGTGAGAGAAACGAGGGTAGAAGAGTTTAGAGCGGCCTTTCCAACTTGTCAGCTAGCCTGAAAGAGCTTGGCCCAAGTGGTGGCCAGAAAGCCACGCTGATTCAACCCTTGGGCCTGATAGCCAGTCGCCGCACGCGCCAATGCCTTCATCCCCATCGTAAACAAAACCCGGCCCATGGCTGGTCTCGACCCGGGCATAGCGCCAGCGATGGGCGGATTGGACGAGAGGCTTTGGCAAGGGCCCACAAACCCCTGCCAAGGCCTGCAAAAGTGCCAAAGCGATCTGATCGGCGGTTTCTTCCAAATGGGTAAAAGACCAGTCTGCGCGACCATGGACCACATAAGTCGCAGGCCCGGTACGGCCGGGCTTATTCACGCTTGCCGAGATCACATCCAACACTGGGTGAGCGTCAAAACGCGCCATGTCCCATTCTAGCGGCAATGGCCTTTCAAAGGCAAAAAGGCCTGCCCAGCAGGGCAAAGAATTTATGGCTTGGGCCTGTTCGGCGATGGCTGGGGTATGCGTGGCCAAGAGATCGCTGACTTGCTCGGCGGGAACCGCGCAGATGATCTGGTCAAACGGCCCGAGGGTTTCGCCTGTTTCAAAATGCAGGTGCCAAGCGCCTTTTTGACCTGAAAGGGCACTGACGCGCATAGCCCAACTGGGGTTAAGGCCGGCTGCAAGGCCGCGCACAATGCCATTCATCCCCGGTGTGCCGACATAGCGGGGCTCGTCGCCTTGCGGGTGGGGTTGGCCCTGCCCATCCACACGCACAAATTGGCCGCGCCAAAGGCCGACTGCACCGTGCGCTTCAAGCGTTGAAATCGCCTTTTGGAAGTCCGGGTCGCGCTCGGTGAAGAATTGCGCACCATGGTCGAAATGGGCTTGGCCAACTGGGGTATCCACGCGGCGGGTCGACATGCGCCCCCCTGGGCCTCGGCCTTTGTCAAACAGGGAAACGTGATGGCCTGCCGCGGCCAGCGTGTTGCCACAGGCTAGGCCGCTGATTCCTGCGCCAATGATGGCAAAGCTGCCCACGCCCATATCCTCTTCTTTGTCGGCCCATTGGGCCCCACATGCACCACCTGGGATTTAGCGCAGAAACAATCAGCGCACAGGAAATTGCGCAGGCCGTTTCTCCATAAAGGCAGAAAAGCCCTCTTTGAAATCCTCGCCCGTAAAGCTTGCGCCAAAAAGGGCACGGCTGGCCTCGGCGTCGTCACAGCCTGCGCGCAACATCGCCAAAATCTGCTTCTGCGCCCGGATCGAATAGACCGAAGCTGCGCTGATTTTGGCTGCGTAATCCGCAGCGACCCCATCTAGCTCTTCCGCCGTCACCAGCCGGTCAATCAAGCCACAAGACAACGCCTCTGCGCTATCGAGCAAACGACCGGTGAACAAAATGTCTTTGGCTTTGGAAAGGCCAACCGCTTGGATCAGGCGCCGCGTATCGCCCGCGCCATAGACGAGGCCGAGCTTTGCCGGTGTCACACCATAACGGCTACCTTCGACACCAATGCGCAGGTCGCATGCCAGAGCGAGGCCACAACCCCCACCCACACAGGGGCCTTCGATCAAGGCGATTACCGGTTTTGGGCAATCTTCCAGCGCCTTCATTGCACCTTGAATTTTTTCATCATTTAAAAGGGCTGCTTCGGCTGAGGCATAGATGTGCGGCATTTCCGCAATGTCCGCACCAGCTGCAAAGACACCACCAGCACCCCTTAGAAAGAGGAGTTTGATGTCGGGGTCTGTAACGGCTTCAGCGACACAAGCGGGCAGGGCAGTCCACATCTCAACTGTCAGCGCATTGCGCTTGTCTGGCCGGTTGATCCATAAGGTGGCAGCGTGATTGGCATGGCGCTGCAGAAGGATAAGGTTTTCCACGGGAAGGCCTTGTCATAGGTATAGGATATATCATTTACTGACGCAGCTTAGACGTCTTTGGTCTGCATAAAAAGGGATTCTGCATTATGGATACAATTCGAACCGGCATGCCGCTTCTGGCCCGTCATGAAGGCGAATGGGTCGGTGAATATATCCATGTTGACGCCAATAATGTGGAGCTGGATCGCCACGCCTCGCATCTGCAATGCAAGTTCCAGGATGACGCGACTTATCCTTATTATCAGATCAATACTTATACTTGGCCCGATGGTCGCCGCGAAGAGATCCATTTCCCGGCAACCTACAAAGACAAGCAGATTTGGTGGGATACTGAGCGCATCTTTGGCCGGGCTTGGGAAATTGACGACAAGACCGTTGTGTTGACTTGGACCCGCAAAGACAGCCCCGGCGCCTATCTCTATGAAATGATCCAATTGTCCGACAACGGCAACGATCGGGGCCGCACATGGCACTGGTTTGAAGATGATAAGCTGGTCAAGCGCACTTGCATCAAAGAGCGGCGTGTGAAGTAAGTCTTTTTCTTTGCCCATGCCGGAGGAGACACGATGGGTCTCTATGACGTACTTGTTTATGTCCATGTTCTGGCCTTTGTTTTCTGGCTAGGCGGCGATCTCGGCGTTGCGATTCTGGGATCGGCTTTCCGCAATCGGGCAAAACCCTTGGCAACCCGACTTGAAATCTTAAGGCTGTTGGGCGTTGTCGATATGGGCCCGCGCACGGCTTGGGTCGTGATGGTGCCCCTCTCGGTTACTTTGGTTGGCGTAGCGGGTTATTGGGAACTACCAGCTTGGGCGCACTGGCTTGCTT
Organism: Maricaulis salignorans; assembly: GCA_943372135.1. Lineage (GTDB taxonomy): Bacteria > Pseudomonadota > Alphaproteobacteria > Caulobacterales > Aquidulcibacteraceae > Aquidulcibacter. The sequence continues at coordinate 14,185 of CALRXH020000003.1, forward strand.
GGCTTGTTGGTGCCGTATGGATGGGTCTGACCTGGTCGATCCATTTGATGACCGGGCAGCCAATCGTAGCGCAACTCAAGCAGATTGAGGTCTCGTTGAAGCTTGCCATCACCGCTTTTTATGCAGGCATAGGCGTCACCTCGCTTCTGGGCTGGGGGCCACTGCTAGAAAGCTGGCTTGGTTGGAAGGCACTCGTCTTTGCGGCCATTTTCTGTGCTGCGATCATGATTGATGTTGCGGGCAGGCCAGTGGGCCCGCTCTTGTTGGCTGTGATTGAGAAGGGCTCGAGCGATGAGACGGAAATCCCGCTGCGTCGGGCGATGGACCGTGCCCGCTTGTGGGTCTGGTTGACCTATGCTTTGCTTCTGGTGATTGGCTTTTTGGGAACTGTGAAGCCGACCTAATTGATTTTGTTGGGCTGAGGTCCGATTGCCATGTCATTTCAAGCCTATCTCGACACCATCCACAAAAAGACTGGTCTGGCGCCGGCTGACCTTCGCCGTTTAGCCGACGAGCAAGGCTGGACAGAAGATGGTCTACTAAAGCCGTCCACCCAGGCAGGTGCCGTCGTGGCTTGGCTGAAGGAGCATCATGACTTGGGACATGGCCATTCCATGGCCGTCTTTGCCCTCCTCAAGGGTGCAAAGAAAGAAGGAGATGCCTAAATGTCGGACATCCGGACTCTCAAAATTATCCGCCATCTCAAGGCCCCGCGCGCGCATGTTTGGCGCTGTTGGTCAGAAGGCGCGCTTCTCAAACAATGGTATTGTCCGAAGCCTTGGACTGTTTCTGTTGCAGACATCGATGTCCGTCCGGGTGGTGCCAGCTATATCGTGATGAATGGTCCAGCAGGGGAAGAAAATCCCATGCATGGACAATATGTTGAGGTGGTTGAAGGCTATAAGCAAACCTTCACCGATGCTTTTGTCGGCGATTGGGTACCCGGTGTTAGCACGCCCTTTATGACCGGTTATGTGATCTTGAGCGATGCACCAGATGGCGGAACCCACATGGAATGGGGTGCGCGGCACTGGAACGAAGAAACCAAGGCCCAACACGAAGCTATGGGCTTTGAATCCGGCTGGAACGCCGCCGCCGATCAATTGGATGCATTGGCGCTGACTTTATAGGGCAGGAGTTGCTCTAAGTCCGCACGATACCTTCGCGGATCAGGCTGCGGGCGGTGTCTGTGATGGAGGTGCGCACGTCGCGCGGGGCCCAGCCAAGCAAGGTTTTGGCCTTGGTATTGTCGGCCATTCGCACTTTATCGAGCTCAAAGGCGACCCCCTTGATCACAGGATCGAAATTGGCGATGATCCGAACCAACCAGCTGGGCAGGCGTCCAGTCGGGGCTTTGCGGGCCTGGGTTCCTAAGTCCTCCCGCAGGACGCGCGCCACATCTTCCACCCAATAAAAGTCACAGGCGGCCAAAAACCGCTCACCAGCGGCCTTCTCATGGGTCATGGCGCGAATGTGCAGGTCTGCCACATCGCGCACATCCACCAGCGAGAAGCCTAAGCGTGGGCTGCCCGGAAAATCGCCATTCAATAGCTTTTGCACCAAGAGAATGGAGGTGGAGAAGTCAGGTCCAAGGATTGGTCCAAGCACCGCGCTTGGGTTGATGGTGCTGAGCTCTAATTTGCCGCCTTCAGCCTTCATAAAGTCCCAAGCAGCGCGCTCAGCTATGGTTTTGGAGCGGATATAGGCGCCTGTGTCTGGGCTGGTCTCGTCGGTCCAGTCTGTTTCGGTGAATGGCTTTGAGCGCTGGCCGTCTTGACCATAAGAGATAGCGGCCATGGACGAGGTCATCACGACCCGTTTTACGCTCGCATCGCGGCCAAAGCGGAGCGCCCGCAAGGCACCTTCGCGGGCCGGACCAATCAAATCATTCTCATCTTTGGGCATCACAGCCGGGAATGGCGAGGCCACGTGTTGCACATAATCAACGCCTTCAACGGCTTCTGCCCAACCATCGTCGCGCATTAAGTCAGCGGCGAAGAAGGTTAGGTGATCTAAGTTCGGGGTAAGTTTCTTTAGCGCTTCACGAACCTCTGGCTCACGGCCCAAATTGCGGATGGTGGTGCGAACCTGATAGCCCGCTTCCAAGAGTTGGGCGATGACATAGCCGCCAATATAGCCGGATCCACCTGTAACCAGCACCAAACCCTTGCTTGCCATGCGCTTAATCCCGTCATTCAACAAATTGACATTATAACAATTTGACAATATTATCTCCGAATGTCAATACGTTTGGATGGCGATCTGCGCCGCGATCAAATTTTAAACGCAGCTCTAGCCGTCTTTGGACGCTATGGCTTTAAGCGTGCCTCGATGGAGGATGTCGCAGGCGAAGCAGGCATTTCGCGACCTGCGTTGTATCAATCTTATGAGAATAAAGCGGCGATCTTTGCGGCCCTAGCCGTTGCGCTTGGGCGTGCCAATTGTGATGCCGCCGAAGCAGCTTGGCCCAGTGAAGCGCCGTTTGCCGAAGGCTTGGCTGCGGCCGGGCTGGCCTTGCACGGGGCCCTTTGGCAGGCCATTCATGGTTCGCCCCACGGGGCTGAACTCCTTGCCACCAATTCCGCTTTGGTTGGCGATGTGGTCGCAGCCGTCGACAGCCGTATGCTGGCTTTGGTGCAGGCCCGCCTCATGCCTCTGGTCGGGCCAGAGGTCGTCATGGCTCAAGCCCGCGCCATTACCGCCGCGCTGCACGGTATCAAGGCCCAAGCAACCAGCTTTGAGGACCTAGCCGTCCTAACCACACAATTTGCCCGCCTCGTCGGGGCGGGATTGCATAGCCGGTGACACCCGCCTAACGAAAGCAGGCATTGCCTTCCCAGCGGAAACTTTCGATCTTCTTGTCGCTCGCCACCACAAAGCGGCGGATACAATTCTGGTTGACGGTATAGATGGGTGATGAATTTGTTACAGGTACGGATTCGCTATATTGTACCGTCCGCACATTTCCAGCGGCGTCCGTCTCCGTCCGGAAGCGGGTCACTTCGCGAAAGCTCGTATAGCTTTCCCCGCCTTGGGTGCTGGTGCGCTTTTGCTCATATTGCAGCACATCGCGACCATCGGTGAGCTTATACGACGATTGAGGCGGACCAAAAGCCAGCACCAAGTCGTCAGCTGATTTGCCGACAAAACGTTGCACCATCTGGTCTTCATAAGCTTTTGCCCGCTCTTCAAACGGGATGGTTTCGCAAGCGGCGGTGAAGGCCAAAAGCCCGCACGCCAGCATGATCTGAATAGGCTTCATTGCCTGTCTCCTGCTATTCTGCGTCCCTCGCAGAAGTCAAATAGGTCGCTTGGCCGCCCGTGCCAAGATGTACGACCTAATCGACCAATTTTTGCATCAGATAGGTTGCCACCAAAGCGCGTTGCTTGGCGCTTTCGACCAAGTTTGCCGCCGCGGAGTGACCGCCATCAATGTTCTCATAATAGAGGAAGGGCATGCCCAAGCTCTCCATCTTGGCCGCATATTTGCGCGCATGACCTGGATGGACGCGGTCGTCCTTGGTTGAGGTCAGGAAGAAGGCCTCTGGGAAGGGGCTTGCCGTCTTCAAATTCTGATAGGGGCTGAATTTTTCCAGCCAAGGCCGCTCGGCTGGCACATCTGGGTCGCCATATTCATCTACCCAGGACGCGCCCGCTAGAAGCTTGTGATAGCGAAGCATATCGAGGAGCGGCACTTGGCAGACCACGGCTTGAAACAGCTCCGGCCGTTGGGTCATCATCACGCCCATGAGAAGACCGCCATTAGAGCCACCTTGAATGCCCAATCGGCGTGGGCTGGTTATTTTGCGCGCAATTAGATCTTCAGCGACGCCAATGAAGTCATCATAGATCACTTGACGCTTGCCCTTGAGGCCCGCCGTGTGCCACGCGGGGCCAAACTCGCCACCACCACGGATGTTGGCCAGAACATAAACGCCGCCGCGCTCGTTCCAGAGCTTGCCATTCATCGCTGAATAGTTCGGCAAGAGCGAGACTTCAAAGCCACCATAACCATAGAGCAGCGTGGGGGCGGTACCATCCAATATCAAGCCCTTTTTGGCAATCACAAAGTAGGGAATCTTGGTGCCGTCCTTCGACGTCGCCTCATACTGATTGACCTCCAGGTTTGAGGCATCAAAGCGTGCGGCTTGGGCCTGAACTGTAGCTGGCTTGTCGCTTGGCTTGGCCGCATACAGGATCGAAGGTGGGGTGATGAAGTCATTATAGGAGAAGAAGGCTTCTTCCTGGCGAATGCCGGCATCGACGACAGAAGCGACGCCATTGGCAGGCAAGGCAACCGGCCTGAACGACCAGGTGCCCTTCGAATTCCGGGTGTAATAGCGAACGGCACTTTTCACATTGGTTGAAAGAGTGACATAAAGGCCCGTTTTCGCCATGGACACATCTTGCAAGGCCTCACGAGGGCCGGGTGCATAGATAGTCGTGGTAGTAATGGTGCCTGTTTTGGCCTTCAACGCGGCCAAAGGCGCACTCACCAGAGAGCCCGCGGCAATCGCCTTCTTGGCCCCGCGTGGCGTCCAGTCCTCCTGTAGTGTCAGATAGATCAGTCCAGCGCGCAGACCTTGCAGGCTATGCTTGCTGGGCAAGTCCAACTTGGCGACCTTGCCATCGGATTCGAGATAAAAGGTCTCCGTCGTGAAGAAAGTGGGCGCGCGATTGATGAAGTGATGATAGCGGGTACCATCATCGACGCGGAACGCAGCGACAGCCACGTCTTTTTCCGTGCCGCGATAAACTTCCACCGCATTTTCAAGTTTTTGCCCACGTTTCAGGCGTTTGACGATAAATGCATAACCGCTTTCGGTCATTGAGCCCGGGCCCCAGTCGGTTGAAACCAACAAAGTGTCCTTATCGACCCAAACGGCATTGGATTTTGCTTCAGGCAGCTCAAAGCCGCCTTCGACGAAGGAGCGGGTCTTCACGTCCCATTCGCGCTTGGTGTCGGCATCTTTGCCGCCATTGGAGAGGTCCAACAAGAGGCGGGTATTCCAAATGTCATGTGGATCGAGCGGATTATTGCCCTGATAGACCCAATTCTTGCCTTCATCCTTGGCGAGCTTATCAATGTCCAGCACGGTCTCCCAAGCAGGGCTGCCCAGGCGCCAAGCGGTGAAATCTGCCCGACGCCAAATGCCGCGCACATGATTGGTGTCCTGCCAGAAATTGCTGACAAAGCCGTCGGCATAAGAACCAAAGGTCAAACGGTCCTTGGCGCGAATGATATTGAGGGCATCTTCTTCGAGCTTTGCATAGCGCGGGTCTTGCGTCAGCTTGGGCAGCGAGCGCGCATTCTGCCCGCGCACCCAGGAAAGCGCCTTTTCGCCTTCAACTTCCTCAAGCCACAAAAATGGATCATTGCTCACCGCATCAGCGGCCGTTTGGGCGAGGGCGGATGTGTTCAAAGCGAGAAATCCCAAAGCTGTAGTCGATATGGCGGCCAAAAGGTTGCGGCGGTTCATAGGATCCCCTCTATCTTGTGGGTTTCACAAATAACCATTTCTGCCTGAGGTCAAGACGCAGAATTGTTACCAGAATTTTAGACTTTGTCTTTGGGCTCTTCGAGCAGCGGATTGCCATCCGCATCGGTGAAATATTTGGCTAAAAGTGCCAAGTTCACGATCCAAAAAATCATGTTGATCGCCATATCGCCCCAGGTATTATAGGTCACCCAAGTTGATAAAGCTTGGGTGCGCCAGACCGCTTCATTGATGATGGCAAGCGCGATGTACATCAGGCCCGCGCGCTGGGCGAGACCATGCCAAACCGGCTCTGGCATATGTAGCGCGCCTGAAAACAGGGCTTTCAACACATTGCGCTTGAACACAACAGAGCCCAACAAAATCAGGCCTATCAAGCTATAGACCAAGGTGGGCCGCATCTTGATGAAGATGTCGTTCTTAAGCCACAGCGCGAGACCTGAAAAAACACCAATCATCGCAAAGGTGAACAGGCCCATCGGGCTGACGGTCCGCTCTTTCCAATAGGAAAAGGCAAAGCCTGCAATCGCGGCTGGAATGAACACCAGGGTGGCAAACAACACGGCCTGATCGCCGCTGAGCGCCCGCGCAAATTCGGGTACGCCGTGCTTTTCCCCATATTGGTAGGACATGAAGAAGACGATGGCAGGGCCTAAGTCGCTGACCAGCCGTACCCAGCTTGCGCCGCCCTTTGAGGCAGGGGCGGACTCAGGTTCTTGCGTGCTCATGTCTTGCTTCCTAACCAATCGGGAAGGGTCTCCATCCCGAACATCTCTTCATAGGTTTGCCGGGGCCGCACCACTTGCCATTGATCGCCACTGACCATGACTTCTGCCGCCAAGGGCCGCGAGTTATAGGTCGAGGCCATCGCAAAGCCATAAGCACCCGTGCTCATGAAAGCCAAGAGCTCGCCAGCCGCGATGGCTGGCATCGGGCGCTGCTCAGCAAACGTGTCGCCAGTCTCGCACACGGGACCTACCACATCGAGGGGGCCCAGATTGTCGTGATCGTCGGCCTTTTTGACCGGCAGCATCTGGTGATAGGCCTCATAAAGGGCCGGGCGGATTAGATCATTCATCGCCGCATCGACGACCAGGAAGGACTTGCCGCCATTATCCTTGGTCACGATCGCGCGCGACACAAGCACGCCGGCGTTCGCCGCAATCATGCGACCGGGCTCAAACTCCAGCTCCACATCCAAATGACCAACCACGCGGGCCACCATCGCACCATAGGCGGTAAGGTCTGGCCCTGTGACGGTTTCATCATAAGTTGCTGCCAGTCCGCCGCCCAAATCAAGGCGCGTGACTTTCAGGCCGCGCGACCGAAGCCGCAGGACGCAATCAGCCAGCTTCTGATAGGCTTTTTCCATCGGCGCAAAATCAATGATCTGGCTACCGATATGGACAGACAGGCCGACAGGTTCTGCGCCGGGCAGTTTATACGCGCGGGCATAAAGCTCTTCGGCCAGATCAAAGCTGACACCAAATTTATTGTCCGCCTTGCCGGTAGTGATTTTCGCATGCCCGCCTGCACCGACGTCTGGATTGACCCGGATGCAAACTTGCTGAACCCGACCCAGTTCTTCTGCCAAGGCAGAAATCCGGTCCAACTCGCTGGCGCTTTCGATATTGATTTGCCGCACACCGACCGAAATTGCATAGGCCAATTCTTGGTCCGTTTTGCCCACGCCTGCAAACACAATCCCGTCTGGCGACACACCCGCATTCAGGGCGCGACGGATTTCCCCTTCCGACACCGTGTCAGCCCCTGCACCTAAAGCTGCCAAGGTCGCTATGACGGCCCGATTGGTATTGGCTTTGACGGCATAACAGATATGGACTGGTAGATCTCCCATCGCTGCTTTAAACACATGGTAATGGTGCTCTAAGGTTGCGCGCGAATAAATATAGACAGGGGTGCCAACCGCTTCGGCAATCTCGGCTAGCGGCACATCCTCGGCGCAGAGCGCGCCATCGCGATAGTCAAAAAAGCGCATGACAGGCCTATTTGGGCGAAGTTGATGGAGCCGAGTTGCCCGCTTTTTCGGCGTCTTCCGCAGCCTTCTTCGCTTTCGCTTCCTCCTTCTTCTTGGCTTGGTCGGCCTCATAGGCTGCCCGATCTGGGCCCCACATGGGAGGTGCTGTCTCTAACGGTCCCTTGATTCCGCACGCGCTGAGCAGGCAGAGTGCGACGCAGGCAAGGGCAAGGCGGATTTTCATGGGCGTTATCTTTGCAATCAAAGTTGGGGAAGAAACAAAGCTATAGTGCGAAACGGCCGGGCAATCAAAGGTCGATCACCCATCCAATTGGAGCGCTTGGCGCAAGCGCTCTACCTGTTCCAGAACCCGCTTTGGGGCGGTCCCGCCATAAGAATCGCGTGCAGCTACAGAAGCTTCAACCGAGAGTAGGGCGATCACAGAATCATCAATGCGCGGCTCGATGGCCTGGAAGGCAGCCAAAGGCACATCACACAATTCCCCGATGCCCGCTGCTTCTGCAGCTTTGACGACCGCGCCCGTCACATGATGCGCCTCGCGGAAGGGCATATTGAGATACCGAACCAGCCAATCGGCAAGGTCGGTCGCCGTCGAATAGCCAAGAGCTGCAGCCTGGCGCATCGCGGCACGGTCAAAAGTAACGCTTGCCATCATGCCTGCTATCGAGCCAACACTTAGCATAAAAGCGTCAAAAGATTCAAAGGTGAGCGCCTTATCATCTTGCAAATCCTTCGCATAAGCCAAGGGTAGGGCTTTGACGATCATCATTAAACACTGCGCATTCGATGCAATACGGGCAGCTTTGGCTCGAACGAGTTCTGCCGCATCCGGGTTGCGCTTTTGCGGCATGATGGACGAGCCGGTCGACCAGCTATCGGACAGGCGAGCAAAACCGAAATGTGCCGACGTCCACAGCACAATTTCCTCAGCCAAGCGCGACAAATGCACGGCGCAAATCGAAAGTGCATTGAGGGCTTCCATCGCAAAATCGCGGCTGGCCACGCCGTCGAGCGAATTGGCCATTGGACGGTCAAACCCAAGCGCTGAGGCGGTTGCATCCCTATTGATCGGATAGGGCGTGCCGGCCAAAGCTGCAGAGCCCAAGGGTGATTCATTGCCGTGACTGATTGAGGCTTGCAGGCGCGCGCGGTCGCGCTGGAACATCTCCACATAGGCCAGAAGATGGTGGCCAAGGGTCACGGGTTGGGCAGTTTGTAAGTGGGTGAAGCCCGGCATGATCCAGTCTGCATGAGCTTCGGCTTGAATGACCAAGATGCCCATCAAGCCAAACAGCGCATCGTCTGCTTCACCCAAGGCACGGCGCACCCAGAGGCGGAAGTCGGTCGCCACTTGATCATTGCGCGAGCGGCCGGTGTGGAGCCGTTTACCTGCATCGCCAATCCGCTCGGTCAAGCGCGCTTCGATATTGAGGTGGATATCCTCAAGATCAGTTGAAAAAGGGAAGGTGCCCACTTCAATTTCGGCAGCAATTTCATCAAGGCCAGCCTGTATCGCCTGGCCATCTTCCAGCGTAAGGATGCCCGTGGCGGTCAACATTGCAGCATGGGCCTTTGACCCGGCGATGTCCTCGCGCCACATACGGTGATCGACATCGATGGAGGCATTGATCGCCTTCATGGTTTCATCAGGACTGGCAGCAAAGCGACCGCCCCACATTTGTTGGCCTTTAGCAGAGGTGGGCGGGATTGAGGAATTTGAGGACGACATGAGTGAAGAGCAACCTGAGCGCGATGAACCTGTTACGAGGGGAAAGCCCAAACGGGCGCAGTGGACGCTGCTTGGGGCTTTGTTGATCGGTGTTATCCTTTACGGAGTTTATCGGGCAGTGCCAATCTCTCAAGGTGGAAAGGATTTGGCTGACTTTGCTGCGGGGCCCATGAAGGGACTTGAGACTGGCAAAGCGCCTGTAACCCAACCCCTGGACAGTTTTTCTGGCCCTGACGGTGCCCCCATCCAGTTAAGCGCCTTCCATGGGAAAGTGGTTTTAGTTAATCTCTGGGCAACTTGGTGTGCGCCATGCGTTACCGAGATGCCGACGCTTGCCAGCCTGCAGCAAGGCATGGGCAATAAAGACTTCAAGGTTGTGGCCATCAGCGTAGACAAAGCGGACGCAGCCGAAACAGCGAAAAAAGAATTGGCTGAACTTAGCAGGGGCAACCTAGCCTTTTATCATGATCCCAAAATGGCAATTGTGTATCCCCTCAAGGCACGCGGTTTTCCGACATCGATCCTCTACGACCGTGAAGGCAAGGAATTAGCCCGTCTGGCGGGAGAGGCAGATTGGAATAGCTCAGAAGCCCGCGCTCTAATCCAGGCTGTTATCGATCAATGAGCGGGATATTCCCTTAGTCGACATGTAAGCGCACCGCAGCGGCTGCAGCAACAGGGGCAAAGGCTAATGCAGCCAATACCAGAGCGCAGAGAAACAGAAAGGGCTGGCTCAAGAAGTCGCCTCCCGTGGCGAGGGCGGCGGCCGCACTCGCTCCGAAGATCACGCTCGGCGCATAAAGTGGCAGGACGACCAAGGCCACCAATAGCCCGCCGCGGCGAACGCTGGCCCCCAAGGCTGCGCCAATCGCGCCAATCAGGAAAAGCCCCAGACTGCCGACACTCAATTGCAAACAAAGCGGCAGGATCATAGCTGGCTCTACCCGCACCAAAAGCGCGGCAATCGGGCTGACGGCCAACAAAGGCAAAGCGGCTGCCAGCCATTGTCCCAGGATTTTGCTCAAAACCTGCAAGCTATGGGGTACGGGACTCAACAACATTTGGTCGAGTGTGCCATCTTCCAGATCGGCCTGAAACAGGCGCTCCAACGAAACCAAACTGGCCAAGGTGAGTGCCAGCCATAAATAGCCCGGGCCAATTTTGCCCAAGGTATCTGGGGCCGGACCCAAAGCAAAGGGGGCCACCATCACCGAGCCCGCAAAGAAACTGGCCGATAAAAGCGCGCCGCCCCCTGCGCCCCAGCCGAGCCTGACCTCCCGACCTATGATCGCCAGGCAGGCGTGCATTAGGTTCATACCGCACCCCCTGCTTCCATCGATCCCAGCTTAAGAATGCGGGCAGTTACGCCGGGCAGGGGATCATGCACGGCAGCCAGCACGATCCCACCTCGCCTTGCATGCTGCTCCAACAGCTGTCCAAATAAGGCGCGGCCTTCCTGATCGAGAGGCGAAGCGGGTTCATCTAACAGCCAAATCGCACGATTTTCCAGAAGCAGGCGGGCAAGGGCCGCGCGCTTACGTTGGCCGGCTGACAGGACACCACCGGGCAAACCTGCTTGTTTTTCCAGGTCGACGCGAGCCAAAGTTTCGCTGACGAGCGGCCGCCTTGCGCCACACAGATCGGCCCAAAAGCGTAACTGATCGATCAGCTTTTCCCCCGCCTTGATCGGGTCTTGATGGCCCAAGAAGGACAGGACTTCGCCGGGCTCCTCAACCTCTTCCCCTTTGGCGCGCGACAGCGTGATGCGGCCAGCAGCAGGGGTATGAAAGCCTGCAATCGCGCGCAAGAGAGTGGTTTTGCCGCTGCCATTGGGGCCTTGCAGGGCGATGATGTCGCCTGGCTCGCAGTTCAGATCAATGTCTGTCACCAAGCGGCGAAAGCCGCGCTGCAGGACAAGGCCCTTAATCTGTAGGCGCACATCGTGCAGTTGTGGGTGTCCGGCCGTCACCGAGGGGCTATCCCTGCGCGCTTTAGAACAAATACCGCTTCTTCGGATAACCAGTTCAACAAGTTCGAGGTGGCAGTCGATGGTGCGCTGGCTTTCCCAGAGGCAATCCTTGTAACCGATTCCAGATCAAAGCCCGATTGCTTGGCCAGATCGTCAAAATCCAACAAGGTGCAGAGATGCAAGTTTTCCGTCTCGTGCCAGGAATCGGGTAGGCCGTGCGTCACCGGCATCCGCCCGCGTAGCAAGAGCGAAAGTCTCACTTGCCAAAAGCCGAAATTGGGAAGGGATACGACCGCCTTGGCCCCGATGCGATGCATTTGCTTCAGCACCATTTCCGGTTTTCGGGTCGCCTGAATGGTGCGCGACAGCACAACAATGTCGAAAGACTCATCGGGATAAAGCGCAAGGTCGAGGTCTGCGTCGCCTTGCACCACCGAGAGGCCCTTGGCCACGCAGGCATTCACACCTGCTTGGCTCAATTCCATGCCGCGCACGATGGCGTTACGTTCGTGCTTGAGCCGGTGCAGCAAAATTCCATCGCCACAGCCAACATCCAAGACGCGGGCCCCTTGGGGAACAGCATTTATGATGATCTCATGATCGGCTCGGGTGAAGGCGGCGTTCAACTCCACAAACCCTGATCTGCAGCACTGGCAGCTAAAAACCCTGCCATTGCTTCGTGAAATTGGGGCTCGTCCAGCAGAAACGCATCATGTCCCTTGTCGGTTTCGACTTCAAAGGCTGAAACCTCGACGCCTGCCCCGATCATCGCCCGAGTGATGTGACGGCTATCGGCCGGGGGATAGTGCCAGTCCGACGAGAAGGAGACTACACAAGCTCGGCCATGAAAGGCGGTGAAGGCATCACTCAATCGCCCATTAAAGCCCGCTGCCAGATCAAAATAATCCATGGCGCGGGTAATATAGAGATAGGAATTGGCATCAAAGCGGTCAACAAACCGGCTACCCTGATAGCGAAGATAGCTTTCAATCTGGAAATCCGCGTCAAAGCCAAAGGCGACTTCATTCCGGTCCTGCAACCTGCGACCAAATTTCCGATGCAACGCAGCATCTGACAAATAAGTGATGTGCGCGGCCATCCGTGCCACGGACAAGCCTTTGACCGGCTTTGTCCCTTTGCTCTGATAAGCACCGCCTTGCCAGTCCGGATCAGCCATGACGGCCTGTCGGCCTACTTCATGGAAGGCGATATTTTGGGCAGAGTGACGCGCTGCAGAAGCAATCGGCATAGCGGCTCCGACCCGGTCTGGCCGACTTGCGATCCATTCAAGCACTTGCATCCCGCCCATCGAGCCACCAATCACTGCAAATAGACGCTCGATTCCCAAATGGTCGATCAATGCCGCTTGCGCGCGCACCATGTCAGCAATCGTAATGACAGGGAAGGACAGGCCATAAGGTTTGCCGTCTGGGCCTGCGGAGGCTGGACCCGATGTCCCCATACAGCCACCAAGTACGTTGGAGCAGACAACAAAATACCGGTTGGTATCGATGATTTGACCGGGGCCTACTAAATTTGCCCACCAAGCTGGTTGGCCCGTCACAGGATTGGGGCCAGCCACAAACTGGTCACCCGTCAACGCATGGCAAATCAGGACGGCATTGGACTTAGTGGCGTTTAAGTCGCCCCACGTCTCATAGCCGATCTCAAGCGGCGAAAAGACCGCGCCACTGTCCAGTGCCAGCCCGATGTCCAAACGAAGAATTTGCAAAGCGGAAGTCATGATGACAAGCCGATAGACGGACTTTAAGAAATGGTCGAGGGGCCTCGCACTTTTGATCCAGTCAGTGCAAGGTGCTCAAACCGGAATTTTAGGGAGAATACGTCATGAGCGTCAATCAATTCGTGCTGGAAATGGGACGCCAGACGTTTCGTGACATGCAGCTAACTGCCCAGGCCCAAGATGATCTAAAAGAAGGCGAAGCGCTGCTGGCGATTTCGCGGTTCTCGCTAACGGCCAATAATGTGACCTATGCCATGTTTGGCGACGCCATGAAGTATTGGAGTTTCTTTCCCGCCAGCAGCGCAAGCTTAGGTCGAGTGCCAGTATGGGGCTATGCAGACGTCGTCGCCTCGAAAGCTGAAGGTCTTAGCGTTGGCACTCACGTTTATGGCTATTTCCCCATTGCCGACACGCTAAAAGTCCAGCCTGTCAAAGTCAGTGCTGTAGGCTTTCGTGACGGGGCCGCACATCGGCAGGAATTGGCCGCAGCTTACAATTACTATAGCGTGGTGCAGCCGGAAGACGGCGAAACTGAAGGCCGTATTGCACTCTTGAAGCCCCTATTTATGACAGGCTTTTTGCTCGACGATTGGATCGCAGATGAGCGTCACTGGAACAGTGAGTGTGTGATTTCCTCGAGTGCTTCCAGCAAGACCGCCTTGTCCATGAATGCCTGTTTGAAACGGCGCGGTGGGGTGAAACTGATTGGCCTAACCTCGCCCCGTTCGCAGGCATTTGTGCAAGGCACTGGTTATTATGATCGTGTGGTGACCTATGACCAATTAGCTGGCTTGCCCTTGCAAAGCTCGGTCTATGTCGATTTTGCGGGCGATCCTGCGGTGACCGCTGGCGTTCACAATCATCTGGGAGACCTTCTTCAGCACTCCATCATCGTCGGCGGGGCGCATTGGGATGCGGAGCGAAAGCCTGCCCCTGCCGCCCTATCTGGACCTAAGCCGCAATTTTTCTTCGCCCCCGCTCATATGGCACGATTAAGTGCAGCGTGGGGCGGGGCGGAGTTTAACCGTGCGGTTGATGCTGCGTTTGATCGGTTCGCTCATGAGTCGCGGGGCTGGCTGGACGTGGTGGAGAGCGAGGGATTCGACGCGGCCCAAGCGGCTTGGACGCGGCTGTTGAATAATGAGGTTTCAGCCAAAGAAGGCCTTGTTATTCGCCTGCGGCCGACCCACCCTGCTTAAAGAAATTGGCTCTGAGGAAGACAGCATGATCAAGGATTTTCCACTCGACTTCGCCCGTTTCAAGAAAACCTTGAAACCCAATCAATGCTTGGCACTGCCGGCGGGTTTTCTGGCAGCTGAAGTGCCAGACCTTCAATCTGGGGTATTTCAGGCAAGTGTTGCCCAAGTCCGCGAGGCTTGGCTAGATATTGCGCGCAGCCAGTCGCGCGTGTCGGACATTCGCGAGGAAGAGGGGCAGATTAAGGCGGTTCAGCGGACAGCGCTTGTCGGCTTTCCCGATTGGATCACAGCCATGCCGGTCGATCTTGGCGAGGGAAAGGCTTCTGTGTGCGTCTTTTCGCGCTCAAAATACGGTATTCGCGACATGGGTGTGAACGAAAAGCGGGTGCGTCAATGGCTGTTGCTTTTGGCGCAAAAGCTGCCGTTGAGTAGATGAAATGACTGTAAAAGAACTGCTTTTGAAAGGATTGCGCTGGGTTGGACTTGCCTTTTTGGCGAGTGCTTTGGCCTGGACAGGAACGGGGTTGGCCATGGCAGCAGGGGGATGGAAGACTCCGCCACGCGGGGTTTTGATTGAGGTCGATGGCCGCAAGCAACGTCTGGTCTGTGAAGGTGAGGCCCGTCCCGGGGAGCCAACCATTGTTTTTGAATCCGGTGCTTATTCCGCAGCTGCTGATTGGGGTTACCTGCAGCCCGAAGTGGCAAAAACGGGCCGAACCTGTTCCTATGACCGCGCCGGTATGGGCTGGTCTGAACCCTCGAACGCACCGCGCGATCCAGCCACCATGGCGAGGGAACTCAAAGCCCTGTTTCAAGCGGCAGGCGAGAAAGGGCCTTTTGTGCTGGTCGGCCACTCGATGGCAGGGCTTTTGACGCGTGCCTACATCAGCCAAAATCCCCAAGACGTGGTCGGTCTTGTATTGATTGATGCCGCCGATCCCAGCGCAATTTCTATTCCCGAGGCACAGATTTGGATCAAGCGCTACCAGAGGCTGGCCCGGGTGGCGGCCGGGTTTGCCCAGTTCGGCCTTGTGAAGCCTATGGCCCCATTCTTCGCCAATCGAATAGGGCTAAGCGGTACGCCTTTGCGGGAGAAGCGGCGCCTGTTTGGTGCACCATCCCATATGCGTGCCTCGGCTGATGAAATTTCAGCCATAATCGATGGTGCAGGGTCTGTCATGGAAGCCGATCATTATCTTAAGGCAATTCCGGTTGCCACCGTTACCGCCGGACCTGTCACACCTGGCCGCTACGCGTGGAAGGAGGCTCAGGCACGACCTTCGCGCCTATCGAAACGAGGGTCGTCCATCAATGTCGAGGCTGCCAATCATACCACCATTCTGGGTCCGACCTATGGACAGGCCGTGCTAGACGCCATTGCACGGGTTAAGCGAGATGCGGTTGCAGACATGACCAAATTAGGTGACAGATTTTAGGTGTGTTTCTGGTCCAAACTTGTGAAGAACCCGCTACCATTGGTAAGGCGATCTTAACCCCAGACTGAGTAAGTTTAAGGCTGTTTTTAGGAATTTCATGCGTGCCGGTCAAGCAGAGGTCACCGCAAAGGCTCGATTTGTCGTCGTTGTCGATCCTTGTGGTCGACGATCAGCCATTCTTTCGCGTGATGTTGGCTGAGATTTTGCGTGATTTAGGCGTGCACAGCGTGTCGGTTGCGGTCGATGGGGAAGATGGGCTTGAAGCTTTATACTCGGTTCGCCCAGATGTGTTGATCACGGACTGGATGATGCCCACTATGGATGGCATTGAACTGACGCGCCAGGTACGCGCCTCCGAGGAGAATAGACTAAAGGTGATGCCGATCATCTTGGTGACTGCCAATAGCCGCAAGAGCCAGATTGAGTTTGCGCGCAATTCCGGGGTGGATGAAATCATTCTTAAGCCGATTTCGGTGAAGTCGGTTTGCGATCGGCTTCGCGAAGTGATCGAGCGTCCACGCCTCTTCATTGATGATCCAGGCTATTCCGGGCCTTGCCGCCGTCGGCGAGCCGAACCGAGTTTCAAGGGGCCATATCGACGGTTTGACGATCCATTCGAGGTCGCCACCGAAGACGAAGAGATCGAGTCTATGCGCTCCATCCTAAACCTGGCAGTTGCCAGAATTGGCTTGCTCCTCCACGCCTTGCGTGGTGGCCGGACCGATATTATGTCGCAATTGATGCGAACAGTGGAAGAAGTTCATTCCATTGCTGAGGAAATCCAAGACTTCCACATTTCGCGCGTTGCACAATTACTCCGGACCTATCTCACCCGTGCAACCGGACTTGAAGCGGTGAGGCCAGATGTGATCCAAACCCATTTGGAGGCGATTGAAGTGCTGTTCAAGTCTACTGACCTTCAGCCCCGGATGCGCGATCAAGTGGTGAGCGGGCTTGAAGGCGTGATTGCCAAAGTAGGCACCGCCTAAAGGGCCAAGAGCCTGTCACGTCGCCATCCATAATCGGCCTTAGGGCACGATCACCGCTTTGCCGACCAGTTGACGCGCGATCATCAGGTCAAAGGCTGATCGTACCTCTGTCAGGTCAAAGACGGCACCCACATGTGGCTTAAGGCTGCCACTGGCAACCAGATCATAGACCGCTTTTACATTTTCGCGTCCGCGCTCGGGGAATTGACGACCATATTCGCCAGCCCGTACCCCCATGACTGAGAAGCCCTTGATCAAGGGCATATTGACCGAAACAGTCGGGATACGGCCACTTGTGAAACCAATCACCAGAAGCCGGCCATCAAAAGCCATACATCGGACGCTCTCATCAAAGACATCACCGCCGACCGGATCAAATACAACATCGGCCCCACGCCCGCCTGAAAGTGTCTTCACCGCGTCACGGAAGCCATCTTGCACCAACAGCGTGTGGGCCACGCCCAGATCGCGTAGCGCTTGCAATTTTCTCGGTGACGCCGAGGTGGCAATAACTCGTGCGCCCAAATATAGGCCCAGCTGAATCGCGGCGAGCCCAACGCCCCCTGCCGCACCGTGCACCAAAAGTAGCTCGCCCGCTTGAAGATTGGCTCTGCGGACCAAAGCCACATAGGCTGTCAGATAGGCTGCTTGATACGCTGCTGCCTGTTCCCAACCAAGGTTGAATGGTTTCCTTTGGATGGCTGTTGCAGGCAAGACCGCATAGTCGGCAAAGCCGCCGAGCCGTGCTCCACCGACAATCTCGTCGCCTGGCACCCAATCAGTCACGCCCGCTCCCAAAGCGACGATCTCGCCCGCACAGTCAAGGCCTGGAATGAACGGAGGGTCTGGCTTGAACTGATATTTGCCTTGGCACATCAAGATATCAGGGAAATTAACGCTGGCGGCCTTAACTTTGATCAGAACTTCGCCTGTCTGAGGCTGGGGGACGTTAATATGCGCTAGTCCGGTCCCTGATAAATCATCGCTGACGGCATGGCACACGAAAGCGCGCATCATGCCTTAGCCGCCCATGGCGCGATAGGCGCGGGCAGCAACAGCTGCAATTTCTCGACAGGCCCGATCGGCCTGTGGCACGCTGCCAGTATAGGCGGTAAAGCCATGCGCAAGGCTATCATAACACTGGTAATGGACTTTCACTGCCGCCGCTTCCAAGGCCTCGCCATAGGCTTGGCCTTGATCGCGCAAGGGGTCATGGCCTGCAGTAATGACAATGGCCGGGGCAAGGCCAGCCAAATTTGTTGCCAAAGCAGGGGAGACTCGACGGTTTTCGCCCAAATCGGGACGTGGCAGATAATTTGCCATGAACCATGCCATGATATCAGCCGTCAGCGGATAGGCATCGGCGCAAGATTGCATGGAACCTTCGCTCGCCAGGATCGTGGTGGCTGGATAGATCAAAAGCTGCAGGAAAGGTTGAGGCAGCTCCCGGCTTTGCATCTCCTGGGCAATGATTGCGCTGAAATTGCCGCCCATAGAATCGCCGCCGACCGCAGCAACGCCGGCAGGTGCACCAAATTCGTGAGCATGTTCACGCGCCCATATAAAGGAATCGATCGCGTCATCTAGGCCTGCTGGCCAGGGATGCTCGGGGGCCAGGCGATAATCAACTGACAGGACTGGGCAGCCAATCGTCTTGGCAAGGATGGAGCAGAAGGCATGACAAGTCTCGAGGCTGCCGACCACACCGCCACCAAAGTGAAAGAAGACCAAAAGCGGTGCTTGAGGGTTTTGGTTCGAGGGGCGATAGCTGCGTGCAGGGATCGTTCGGCCCGCGAGCTCAAGGGTACGGTCCTGACAGCTGACGCCGTGTTCCAATGGCCCTCCAAACAGGGCCGTCAAAATCTCGGTTCCCTGGCGGGCAAATTCCTTGGTCAGTTCTGGCGGAGCGCCCCGCTTTGTCACGCTATGGGCGATGAATTGAAAACGGGCATCCAATGTCCTGCCATCACGCACAACCGGAACACCACCGGATATGGAAACAAGGACAGGGTCTGGCAGTTTCAAAAGCAAATTAATGATCGTCTTTTGGAGGCTCATGCTTGCATCTCGCTTTGTACGCGCTGGGATCCACCCAGCACAAAATAGGCAGCAAATTGCGCCGCTGCCTCACTGTCCTTAATTCTGCCGCGCAGAAGGCGGTCGCCAATTTCTTGGGCGATACCTATGCAAGAGGCCGTCAAAAGTTCAGGATCGACGTGGTCTAGTTTGAATTCGGTGGCGAAGGCAACGATGTCGTCCTTAAGTTCGTCAAACAAGGCAAGGCTTTCTGGCGTATCGAAGCGGACGCGCGTCCATTCCGGCATGGCTGCCATCTCCCGGTCGACGGATTGGTCGTTCAGCAGAAATTTGAAGTAAGCTTGGAAGGCAGTGATCATAAAGGCTTGAAAGTCTTGCCCGGCATTTTCTCGGGCCGCTCGCAGAAGCGGTTTGAAGCGGGCTACCCCATCATCATGTAAAGCATGGAATACTTCTTCTTTGGATTTGAAATAATTGTAAAAAGTACCAGAGGCAAGCTCGGTGCGGCGAATGATGTCGCGCACGGTGGTGCCTTCATAGCCCAATTCAGCGAAGATCTGGCGGCCTGCTTCCAAGATTGCCGACCGATTGGCAAGCTTGGTCTGTTCGCGCTTGCCTGCGTGGTTGCCTTCGGGGCTCTCTGCCCTATCTTCTGGTGGGCAAACAGAAGTGGTTTTCATGGCTCGTAGCACCTGCACCGGGATAGACCTCTGTTCTGGGGGTACCAAATGCACCTATTTGCAATAGCTTGGCGAAATACTGACAACGCGTCAACATCGTATCAGAGCTGCCACTGCTATCTTTGTGAAGCGGCACTCCAATGAGTCAAGCGCGCCCAAAGCGAATGGATCTGCCGCGCCTGACCGTCTGGTTTGACGGTAATTGCCCCCTGTGTCGGGCAGAGATCGGGCTTTATCAGCGGTTGGACGAAAAGGCAGGCCGGGTTGCTTTTGTCGATCTGACAGGTGAGGCAACATGCCCGATAAGCCGTGCGGACATGCTGGCTCGCTTCCATGCCCAAGAGGCGGGCGGTCCCTTGATATCCGGGGCAAAAGCGTTTGCAGCGATGTGGAAACAAGTCACCCCATTTCAGCCTTTGGGCTATCTGGCGCAATTGCCCCTGATCTTGCCATTTTTCGATTGGCTTTATGCTTTGTTCTTGACGGTGCGCCCGCGCTTACAAACCTTGATGGTGGACCGTGAAAAACGCCAAGGGTAAGGTCGTCGCAAAATCAAATCTGCCGGATAAGCCCTGCAGATCGTGCGGCAGGCCGTTTTCGTGGCGCAAGAAGTGGACGCGAGACTGGGATCAGGTGCTTTATTGCAGCGATCGGTGCCGAACGAGCGCTAGAGCTTAGCGCGCGCCTTGGCGTTGAACCAACCAGACGCCGAATAACAAGATGGCAAGGGCGGCAAAGGTTGTCGCTGGCAGAGCTTCGCCAAAAGCCAGCGCGCCAACAAGGATAGACCAGAAGGGGGCCAGATTACCGACATTGGACATAAAGACCGGCCCAACACGGCGGATCGTCAGTACATAGAGGAGATTGGCGACGCCAGTCGACAAGACCCCAAGGCCCAAAACAGCAAAGACATGGCGGGCTTCTAGATGCACACCGCCTGCAGGCCACGCGCTGGCCGCCAGCGGCAGTGACAACACGGCAGCCACGAGCACAAAGCCAAAACTCATGGCAACAGGATGTAGGTTTGGATTGACCATGCGCACCATGACGCTGGTAGAGCCATAAAGGACTGCCGCGGCTAGCAAGAGGAGCTGGGGCACAACCGGGGTCGCCTCGATGCCATGATCGGATAGAGCAGGGGCAAACAACAGGCAAACACCCACAAAGCCAACGCCCACACCCACTGCGCGCTTGAGGTTCAGTCGCTCACTTGGAACTAGAAAGTGGCACAGAATAGCCACCGTCAATGGGGCCGCAGCGATATAAATCGCGGCCAAGGCTGACGGGACAGTCTTTTGTGCCATTGAAATCAACAGGAAGGGCAAAAGGGTACCCGTTGCGCCAATCAGACTGAGGACGCCCCAGGTCTTATAGTCTGTCAATTGTGGCAGACGTGCCCGCATGACAAGGCAGCCCAAGCCCAAAACGGACGCCCCGACGCACAAGCGACAAGCCACCAAGACAGCCGGTGGCAAGACTTCCACGCCAATATGGGTGCCTGCATAGGCAGAGCCCCACAGGATAATCAACGTGGCCAACAGGCTCCAGTCAAGGAAGCTGGGACGGGGAGGGCTGGTAGGTGACGACACAGGCTCGGGCGTGCCACGGCCCGCGGATGCGCGCAAGGCCTGTCCTCACCCTGGGCCGAATTAGGCTGGGTTGGCTTTGTCCCATGCCATGACGGCACACGCATCACGCGGGGTAATGTCCGGGAAGCCCGCAAGCGCGGTCGCAGGATCAAAGAATTTCCAGCTTCGCGCGCATTTGATGCCTGGCGCGCGTTCAAACACAACCGAAACGCCCGTGACTTCTTCCAAGCGGAAGGCTTCGGCTGGACCATCGCCATTGCGCAAATCCAGCCCAGAAGTGATGCACAATTCAGCCAAGTCTTCTTGGCCGATTGCACCTCGAATGGCATCATTGTTCACATAGACGACAGGGGCTGATTCCAGCGAAGAGCCTATCGTCTTTTCCCGGCGCTGTATTTCCAATGCACCCGTCACAACCCGGCGCAAATCACGCAAATGACCCATTCGGGCAGCCAAAGCGGCATCGTCCCACTCCGCCGGATCATCTTGCAGGACGCGCAGATGGATAGAGTCGGCCTCTGGAGAACGTGTGCCCCAGGCCTCTTCGGTGGTGAAGGGCAAAATGGGCGCTAGCCACAGCACCATACGCTCAAACAAAAGATCCAGTACCGTTTGGCTGGCGCGGCGACGCAAGCTGTCCAATTCGTCGCAATAAAGCGCATCCTTGCGCACGTCGACATATAGGGCAGAGACATCTAGATTAGCAAAGTCCGACACTGCCGACAAAGCCCGCTTGAAGTCATATTCCAGCCAAGCCGCGCGGACTTCTTGGCCGACTTCATGGGCCCGGCCCAGCAGCCATTTTTCCAGCAAAGGCATGTCGGTGTAGGCGACGGCTTTGTCCGGGCTGAAGTCCTTCAAGCTCGCCAGCATATAGCGCAGCGTGTTTCGCAGCTTCCTGTAGGTTTCGCTAGCCTGATCCAAGATCGTTTTGCCTAGGGCCAGCTCATTGGTGTAGTCGGCCGCAGCAAATAGGAGGCGCAGAATTTCCATGCCGTTTTGGCGCAACACATCTTCGAGCTCGATGCCATTGCCCAAGCTCTTGGACATTTTTCGGCCCTGCTCGTCTACGATCATGCCATGGGTGCGCACCGCTTTGTATGGTGCTTTGCCGCGGGTCGAGCAGCTTTCAAGCAGAGAGGATTGGAACCAGCCGCGATGCTGGTCTGAACCTTCGAGGTACAGGTCTGCTTGGGTGTCTTCGCCATAGCGCTTACGCGTCACAAAGGCGTGGGTGCAGCCAGAGTCAAACCAGACATCGAGAATGTCTTCAACCTTCTCGTATTCAGATGGATCATAGGCATCGCCCAGAAAGAAGCCAGCATCATTTGTGAACCAAGCGTCCGCCCCGCCGGTGCGCATGGCGGCCAAGATACGCTCATTCACGGCTTCATCTTGCAGGATAGTGGCGGTTTCTTTGTGAACGAACATGACCAAAGGCACGCCCCAGGCGCGCTGGCGGCTGATCAACCAGTCTGGCCGCTCGCTCACCATGGCACTGATGCGGTTGGAACCGGCTTCATTGCCCCAATTGGTTGCAGCAATTTCATCCATCGCCACGTCGCGCAACGTCTTGCCACCCAAATGGGCGACCGGCTTGTCCATCGCAATGAACCATTGGGGGGTGTTGCGATAGATCAAGGGTGCCTTAGAGCGCCACGAGTGGGGATATTGGTGGGTCAGGCGGCCACGGGCCAACAACCCGCCAGCTTCGATCAAAGCGGCAATCACCGCGCCATTGGCTGGGCCTTCTTTACCGACCTTCTTGCCTTCCAGTTCCAGCACGGCCAAGCCTTCAAATCCCGGGGCGTCTTTGGTGTAACGCCCATCGGCATCCACTGTGAAGGGAATGTCGGCTTGCGGCAGGCCAGACTTCATCCAGACCAGATAGTCATCGCTACCGTGGCCGGGGGCGGTATGAACAAAGCCCGTGCCCGCTTCATCGGTAACATGTTCGCCCGAGAGGAGGGGGACATCGAAGTCGTAGCCGTGGCCGCGCAAGGGGTGGGCGCATAGGGCGTTGGACGGCTCAAAGTCGGCCACACGATGGAGAGTTGCTATCTTTGCCGCGCCAAACACATCATCTTTCAGCTTATCTGCAACCACGAGCCGATCTCCCGTTGCGGCCCAGGGCGCAAAAGCAAGATCGGCTTGCATCGCTACGACTTCATAGACACCATAGCTGATGGCAGGCGAATAGCTGATAGCGCGGTTGCCCGGGATGGTCCAAGGTGTGGTCGTCCAGATAACAAGGTTGGCACCCTTGGCAGGGCCAGACAGGATCGGGAACTTCACCCAGATGGTTGGGCTAACCTTTTCTTGATATTCAACCTCGGCTTCGGCCAGCGAGGTGCGCTCCACCGGGCTCCACATAACAGGCTTTGAGCCGCGGAACACGAGGCCGGTTTTGACGACTTTCAAAAATTCTTTGGCGATGGTGGCTTCAGCCTCATAATCCATCGTGCGATAGGGATTGGCAAAATTGGCCATCAGGCCCATGCGCTGGCGCTCTCCGCTTTGGATATTGACCCATTTTTCCGCATAGACGCGGCAAGCGGCACGGAATTCAGCGGCGGGAACCTCGTCTTTCTTGCGCCCTTCGGCACGAAACGCTTCTTCGACTTTCCACTCAATCGGCAGCCCATGGCAATCCCAGCCGGGCACAAAGTCGGCATCAAAACCCAGGACTTGCCGTGACCGACAGACAAAATCCTTCAAGCTGTTGTTCAGCGAGTGCCCGATATGAGAGTTGCCGTTCGCATACGGGGGACCATCATGAAAGACAAAGCGTGTGCGACCTGCGCTGGCTTTACGCTGGCGGCCATACAAGTCCTCTGTTTGCCATTTCGCGACAAATTGCGGTTCTTTTTGCGGCAGGCCAGCGCGCATGGGGAAGGCTGTGTCGGGCAAGAAGATGGTGGGGCGATAGTCGCGTGATTCTGTGGTCATCGGTCTGGTCTTTATGGGCTAGGCGCACGGGCTGCAGAAATGCCGGCCGTGTCATGACTTGATTTTATGGCGATGTCTTCCCGGCACGCGGAATCGAAGTCAGCGGCGTGCCGGGCTGATAATTCGAAACAGGGCTAGAATTGCGTGGGCTTTGCTCATGGCTGGCCTCATAGCCCACTTGGGTGCCTATGTTAAGGCAAACAGGTCATACGACTGGCAGTTGGGTGCTATTTGCCAGAATAACAGTGACTTTTGAGCGGCCCTTCAACCTCGCATGCTTCAAGAATTGTGCCCAAGGCCCTGTATGGCCTTCTTGCGGGGTATAGCGGCCGGCAACCACCATACAGCCTTCCGACGAAAACCGATCATAAGGCTCCAGCAAGGGCGTCTCTGCGCAATGAATATTGTCGTCAGTGGTGGTTGATACGCTGGCGCCCTGCAAACCTTGCGGGGTTGTTGCACGCAGCACCTTCAACGAACCCGCACCGCTGCCCGGGCCATTCTGGCGCAGTGCACCGATGATGGAAAAGGGAAAACCGTATTTTTTGTAATTGGAGTGCGAGCCCGGCACATAGTCAAATACGCCAGGAAGCAACATATTGGCTGCTTGTACTCCAAGGGCTGAGGAGACGATGGCGGTTCGGTTCGGGACGGTCGAAGCTGCATAAGTCGACAACTGCTTGGTTTCTGGGTCCCATACTCCAATGGTGCAGCAGAAATTCAAATGGTCGGGGGCAACAATGGTCAGGCGGTGGCCTGATGCATAGGGATTGCTCGCCCGATCTGAAACGGCACCGCGAATAGCAAAAATCACGGGCCCGGGCGCGAGCTCTTTGTCGCCCACCAGAGCTTGAAAAATCGCATCGGAAATGTCGATGCCACTACCTGCGCGCGCGACAAACCCAGGCTCACTCAAAGGACGGACCGCCAACCATTTATCGGGCGTCACCACATCAGCCAGTTGCGGCTTGCGCCAAGCGAGGCCCGTCCCGCGCGCAATTGCCGCTTTTGGGCTTTCGCGCACGGTGGGGTCTTTGATCAGGCCTGTGCGGATGGAGGATTTGGCCGGCCCAGTGCTGCCTTCCCCACTTGCTGGTTTCGCCAGAATGGACACAGGCTCAGGCGTTTGCTGTAACGGGATCGGTTCGGGCGCGGGCACTATGGCGTTGCAGTTCTTCTTGCACCAAAACAAGGACCAGATACCCCATCCCGCTGCCAAGCCAAGGCCTGTACCACCCAAAATCATCCAGCGCCGGTTCATCGTGAAAGTCCCTTTGGGGTCATTCTCAGCCTCTTGCTTCCTGCGACCTTCTTACCTAATTTTCGTGTTTAATTCATTTGAATTCAAAGCCAAGTTTGTTCAATTCTTCATGAACAAACAAGCTTGTCTCTTGCTCTAGGCCTGTTTGTGGCGAGGGTCGAGCCGCATCACGAACCCTTGCGTTTGAGATATAGTCCTGCACTATGTAGGAATACAACAGGGATCTGGGTGGGGTGCTAAATGCTAAAGAATAGCTGGAAATCGATCCGGTGCACTGGCGTAAGTGCTGCAAGTGTTTTGCTTCTGAGTAGCTGGGCTTTTGCCCAAACACCGCCCGCTGTGCAACAAAAGGAGCGCCCGAAAGTGTCTGAACCCATCTCGTTCGCAAATCCCCATGACCGAGCGTTGGCACCAAAGCTTGCCGCACGAGAAGCCGATTGGCGTATTGGTCCGGTGGTGTATCAGGTGATTGTTGATCGGTTTGCACCCTCGCGTGATTTAGAGGCCAAGCGCGCGCTCTATGCAGCGCCACGGACGTTGCAATCTTGGTCTAGTTTGCCACAGCGTGGCCGCTTGCTGCCCGAAAAGGGCCTGTGGACCCACGAGCTGGATTTTTGGGGCGGCGATCTCGAGAGTCTAGCCAGCAAACTCGAGTACATAAAAAGTCTGGATGTAGATGTCCTTTATCTCGGACCTATCCATGACGCCTTCACCAACCACAAATATGACGCCAATGATTATTTCAAAGTCTCGCCTGAATATGGGACGCGGGACGATGTAAAAAAGCTGGCGGCAAGCCTGCATGACAAGGGTATGCGCCTTGTCCTTGATGGCGTTTTGAATCATATGGGACGCAACTCGCCGCAGTTTCAGGATGCGCTTAAGAACCCCGATAGCCCGTATCGCGATTGGTATTTCATTGGGCCACAATATAAAATGGGCTATCGCGGCTGGTGGGATATTGCCAATTTGCCCGATGTAAAATGGGAGACGCCGGCTGTGCAGGCGCGTTTGTTTGGTGACCCAGATTCGGTCATTCAAGGCTGGTTGCGCGATGGCGTCGATGGCTGGCGGCTGGATGTCGCCTATGACATTGGCTTTAAGTTCCTTGATGATGCCACTCAAGCCGCCCATCGCGCTAAGCCGGGCTCGCTGGTGCTGGGCGAGATCTATAATTATCCCGAACAATGGCTGGGGCCCATGGACGGGATCTTAAATATCACCGCTGGCGAAGTGATCTATGAATTGGTCGATGGCAAGGTTTCGGGTCGCCAAGCCGCCGCAATTCTGGAACGAATGGTGACCGATAGCAATTACGAGGGCTTGTTGCGATCCTGGATTGTCCTGGATAATCATGATCGGCCCCGTTTGGCCAACCGCTTGCCCGATCCTGCCAACCGCCGCATGGCGCAAGTGCTTCAATTCACCTTGCCGGGTTCGCCCAATCTCTACTACGGCGTCGAAGCGGGGTTGGAAGGGGCAGACGACCCGATGAACCGCGCGCCGATGGACTGGTCGAAAGTCAATGATAGCCATCCAGAGTTTGTCTGGCTGCGTCAACTGACCCGTTTGCGCAAAGAGATGCGCGCCCTGCGCATTGGGGAGTTCCGTCGCTTGGATACCGAAACCCTTCTGGCCTTCACCCGCTATACCGACAAAGTGGGTGAGCTTGCCGTGGTTTTGGTCAATCCAACCGACGCGCCGGTATCGGAATTCCTGTCTGTGCGCGATTCAAAGCCGATGAATAATGAGCGGTTGAAGGACGTGTTCTCTGACTATCAGACCCGCCTCCGCGCTGGCCTCATTCGCGTTGATGTACCTGCCAATACGTCTATGATCCTGCGCCCTGTGCTACAAGATCCGACCAAGGAATACACAGCCTACAAGCGCGTTCAGTAGGAGGCCTGTCCCCTTCGGGTAAGTCTTGTTTTACTGGGATCAACACTGCAAGGTAATTTGCCGGGTTTCACTGAGATAAACGTGCACCCTAGGGCCGTTCACCATTTTTCGGAATCGAAAAATGGTGTAAAACTGGCCCTAAATCATAAATTTAGATCGCAACCTCGTTTTCAAGAAAACGAGACGCGATCTAGCTCCATTCGAACCAGACGCACTTGTCTGATAACGATCCCGACTTTTTGCGGTAAGGGAATGGTGCTGTTGGTAAAGGGGGAAACCCGTATAAATCGCAGTTAGCGTCCTGCACCCCACCAAACTCCCAGACATGAGACTGATTTGATCACAGGGAACGGTGCCTTAAACGTCGACTTCGGCTTCCAGCGCAAACTCTTGGATGAACTCACGGCGCGGTTCAACAATATCGCCCATCAAGCGGGTAAACATGCCGTCGGCTGTGTCAGCATGGTCGACAAACACACGCAGGAGCGAGCGGGCCTCCTTATCCAAAGTGGTTTCCCATAATTGTTCGGCATTCATTTCACCCAGACCTTTATAGCGCTGGATGGTGATGCCTTTGCGACCTGCAGCACGCACTGCCTCCAACAAAGCCAGGGGGCCGTGAATTTTTGTTTCGACTTCCCGGCGTTTGATCCTTGCCAAGCCCTCATAGGCACCGGCCATAGCTGTGGCGCGTTCAGCCAATCGTCGCGCATCCGATGAGCCAAGCACGTTGGGATCCAATTTGATTGTCTCGGCAACGCCTCGCACTTCGCGGGTCATCTCAAGGCCCGAAGGATCAATCTTGACGGCCCAGTTATCTTCGCCCTCATCAGCAAGCTCGTTTAAGCGCATGGCCAAGCGGTTGGCCGAATCCTGTCCGGCACCAATCACAAGCGCGCCTGCAAGGGCGGCTTGCTCAATCGCAAATGCCGGGAAGCGGGTGGCCAGACGGCGGACCGAGCTTTCAAACCCTTCGCTATCTTTTACCGTCGCCACCAAATCGGCACCAAGTCGGGCCTCGCCACTGGCCAGCGTCAGAATGGCGTCTGTGGTGCCTTCTTCAATGAGATAGGCTTCAAGCGCCGCATCATCTTTCAGATAACGCTCTGACCTGCCTTTCGAGGCCTTATACAAAGGTGGTTGGGCGATGAACAAATGCCCCCGCTCGATCAGTTCCGGCATTTGGCGGTAGAAGAAGGTCAGGAGCAGGGTGCGGATGTGTGCGCCATCGACGTCTGCGTCCGTCATAATGACGATTTTGTGGTAGCGCAATTTATCCGGATTGAAGTCAGCGCGACCTATCCCTGTGCCGAGTGCAGTGATTAATGTGCCGATTTCCTGGCTCGACAGCATTTTGTCAAAGCGTGCGCGCTCCACATTCAAAATCTTACCGCGCAATGGCAGGACAGCCTGGAAACCCCGGTCGCGCCCCTGCTTGGCCGAGCCACCTGCCGAGTCTCCCTCAACGATAAACAATTCTGATTTCGCGGGGTCACGCTCCTGGCAATCTGCAAGTTTACCAGGCAGGGAAGCGATATCGAGTGCGCTTTTACGGCGGGTGAGTTCCCGCGCCTTCTTGGCCGCTTCACGGGCAGCGGCGGCCTCGACGATTTTGGCCATCACCATTTTGGCGAGGTTCGGGTTCTCCTCAAACCATGCCGCCAAGGTTTCCCCAACCGTATTCTCTACTGCGGGACGGACTTCCGACGAGACGAGTTTATCCTTGGTTTGGCTTGAAAATTTAGGGTCGGGTACTTTGATCGACAGGACGCAAGTTAAGCCTTCGCGGGCATCATCCCCGGTAATGTCAACTTTCTCGCGCTTGGAAATACCCGATTTTTCACCATAGGCATTGATCACGCGGGTTAGCGCGCCCCGGAAGCCTGCCAAGTGGGTGCCACCATCGCGCTGGGGAATATTGTTGGTGAAGCACATCATATTCTCGTGGTAGCTGTCGTTCCATTGCAACGCAGCTTCCACCACAATGCCATCCCTCTCGCCCTTCACGAAGATTGGCTTCTCGGTGACACTGACACGGTTGCGGTCAATATGCTGGACAAAGGCTTCAACGCCGCCGTCATAGCGCATGGTTTCCTCATACGGCTCGGGTCCGCGCAGGTCTCTGAAGCGCACGGTAACGCCGGAATTAAGGAAGGCCAATTCTCGCAGGCGGTGTTCGAGGGTTTTGCGGTCAAACTCCACCATGGTGAAGATGGTGGACGAGGGCCAGAAGCGCACACGCGTACCCTTTTTGCCAGCTTCAACCGGGCCAACCAGACGCAAAGGCGCTTTGGCTTCTCCAAGTGCAAAGCTCATGGCGTGTTCAAAGCCGTTACGGAAAATGGTCAGTTCCAACAGGTCCGACAAGGCATTCACGACTGAAACGCCCACACCATGCAGGCCGCCGGAAACCTTATAGGAGTTCTGGTCGAACTTACCCCCAGCATGCAATTGGGTCATGATGACTTCAGCCGCAGAAACACCTTCCTCGCTGTGAATGTCTGTCGGGATACCGCGTCCGTCATCTTCCACTTCGGCTGAGCCGTCGGGATAGAGTGTCACATTGCAAATGGTTGCGTGGCCTGCAAGGGCTTCGTCAATGGCATTATCGACAACTTCATAGACCATGTGGTGCAGGCCCGAACCGTCATCTGTGTCGCCAATATACATGCCAGGGCGCTTGCGCACAGCGTCCAGCCCCTTGAGGACCTTGATAGAGTCCGCGCCATAAGAGGCTTGCCCATTGGCATCACGGCCATTCTCGTCAAAGCCTTCGGCATCAAAGACGCGGTTGTCTTCGACTTCTGATACACTGCGCTTGGCTTCTGGCTCTCTATTGCTGGGAAGATCGCTCATCTGGCGTCACATTTCTTTCACTGCATCAACCGGACTGATCCCGGCGAGACTTCAAACTGGGTTGCTCGCGAACCAAACTCTTCAAACAGATTTTGATCCGTGCCGGTAAGCCAAGACTGACCCGGAAGCGCCAACAATTCCTCACAGAGTGCGGCGCGACGGGCAGGGTCAAAATGGGCTGCGGCCTCGTCGAGTAAGACTAGCGGATTTGGGCCGGAAAAGCCCGCACTTTTTGCCGTTGGCAGGCCAGAGGCAATCCGCCTTGCTTGAGCCAAAATCATTGTAACTACAAGGGCTTTCTGTTCTCCAGTTGAGCATTTTTGAGCAGGCATGCCAGAGGGGGCATGGATCGCAGTTAAATCCGAGCGATGTGGGCCATCCAGGGCTCGTCCAGCCACCGAATCACGAGCCCGACAATCGTGCAATAGGCGCGCATAATCGGCTTCTGCCTGTGCAGCGCAGCCGGTTTCGCGCAGGCTTGTTTCAAACAATCCTTCAAGGGCGAGGACTGCTTTGGGAAAGGCACCATCTGGCCGATGGGCAATTTCGGTTTGCAAGGCATCAACTGCTTCAAGCCTTGCATGGCCAAGCGCCACAGCTGCAGCAGCCGCTTCGGCTTCGACCACACCAAGCCAGCGCCTGTCAGGTTTAGGCTCCTCCAAGATGCGTGACCGTTCACGCAAGGCCTTTTCGAACTGGCTGGCCTGCTGGGCATGCTCTGGGGCAATTGCAAACACCAGGCGGTCAAGAAATTTGCGCCGTTCACTGGCGGGACCTGCAAACAAGCGATCATAGGCCGGGGTAAGCCAGAGCAGCCGAACCGTCTCTGCGAGATCTTTGGGGCCCGCGTCCTTGCCATCAATGCGAGCGACCCGTCTTTGACCAGTTGCCGTTCGCTCCAGCCCCACCCCGATCCGCCGCGCGTCATCGCCGGTTTGGACCAGGCCTGTAACGGCAAAAGGCCCACCGTCAGGACCCTGACGGGCCATTTCATCCAGGTCTGCTCCACGTAGGCCGCGCCCGGGCCCCAGAAGCGAGAGTGCCTCAAGAATATTGGTCTTGCCCGCACCATTGGGGCCAAACAAACATACAGGCCCGTCACCTGTCTCCAGATCAAGGCGTAGGTGGTTTCTAAATTGGGTTAGATTGAGCCGTCGCACAAAAGCGCGCGGCATGGCGATACGGTCTGCCTTCACACGCGCAGCGGCATCAGCACGAAGAGCGCATTTGGATCATTGCCGTCGCGCACTAGGGTAGGCGATGCCGCATCAGCAAACTCAAATCGCGCTTCGCCTGTGCCAATCTGGCCCGATATATCGAGGAGATATTTGGCATTGAAGCCAATCTCCATCGTCTCAGAGCTATAGTCAGCTTCCACTTCTTCGGTCGCAGCGCCCGTTTCAGGGCTATTGACTGCCAAGATGACCTTGGCATCACCAATAGTCAATTTGATCGAGCGCGAACGTTCTGCCGCCACGGTCGCGACCCGGTCAACAGCCCGCGAGAACTCGTCATTGCGCACCGTCATAATGCGCGAATTTCCTTTCGGGATGACGCGCGTATAGTCCGGGAATGTGCCGTCAATAAGTTTCGACGTTAGCGTCGTGCGACCGAACGAAAACTGGATTTTGGCATCCGAGACCGCGATATCAACATCGTCTGACGCGTCATCCAGCAAACGCCGCAGCTCTTGTACGGTCTTGCGCGGGATGATCACGCCGCGAACAGTGACTGCCCCTTCAGGCTGGGGATAGTCTGCGAGCGCGAGGCGGTGACCATCGGTGGCGACCGCTCGCAAAGCCGGACCTGAATCCCCGGTTGCCGAATGCAGGTAAACGCCGTTCAGGTAATAGCGTGTCTCCTCGGTCGAGATGGCAAAGCGCGTGCGGTCAATAAGACGGGCAAGGGCTGCGCGCTCTAGGGTGAAGCGAGCATCAAAGGTACCGCTCGACATCGCAGGGAAATCACCCGCTGCCAAGACAGGCAGATTATAGCGGCCACGGCCTGCTGTGATGGTCACGCGTGGATCATCTGGCGACAAATCCAGACGCACTTGCGAGCCATCTGGCAGTTTTCGAACAATCTCATAGAGCAGGTGGGCGGGCACCGTGATCGCGCCTTGCCGCTCCACATCGGCTTCGGCCCCATCGACGATCTCGATATCGAGGTCGGTCGCGGCAAAAGTCACACTACCATCGCGCGCTTCAATCAAGACATTTGACAAAATGGGGATTGTGTTGCGCCGCTCAACGACACTTTGCACATGGCCTAGAGCTTTCAAAAGCGCTCCACGTTCGATCGTCAGACGCATATCCCAACCCGCTCCCCGAGAAAATCTTCAGTCAATGCCAACCGACATTCCATCCGCGGGCTAGAAACGCAACGGATGGGCAGGACCGTTTTGATTCTAGCCAAGTTGAAGGAGCAGTTTGCCCGATTTTTATCGCGTTGCGCAATGACTTTAGGCGCTATTCGGTGATCTTCCGGCCAATTTCCTGCAATTCGGCTGCAAAGGTCACATCCTGCGCCGCCAATTCCTCGATCCGCTTCACCGCATGCATAACGGTCGTGTGATCTCGCCCACCAAATCTTTGGCCAATATCGGGGAAGGAGCGGCGGGTCAGGCGCTTGCAGAAATACATTGCTACTTGGCGCGGCCGGGCAACAGCGCGGTGGCGGCGTTGAGATACCAAATCCTCTAGGGTCATATCGTAGAAGGCGGCGACCCGACGCTTAATCGTCTCAACCGGCACTGATTTTTCTGGAGGGTTCCAATTACCCGACAACGCTTCAACAACAACTTCCATACTTGCCTCCCGGCCAATCAGAGCAGAAGCCGCAAACACCTGCTTAATGGCCCCCTCGACTGCACGTCCTGTTCCCGTGATGCGGGCTGCAATCATATCGATCGCCTGGTCGGGCAATACAAACCCACTCCGGCGTGCATTGAGCTCGCTTGTTTTGCGCTTGGCAATAGCCCGACGCAATTCAAAATCCGGTTCATTGATTTTAGCGGTAAAACCGCCTTGCAGCACGCAGCGCATCCGACTGCTGAGGCCCTGCAAGCCATCAATGGCGACATCAGCAGTGCAGACAACCGTGCGTCCACGCGAAATCAGATCGTCTAAGGTCTGGAAGAACTCATCCTGGGTGGCTGATTTGCCGCAAATGAGTTGCAGGTCATCAATCAACAAGACATCCGCGCCGCGCAGAGCGGCCTTAAAGGGACCTGTTTCACGGTCGCGCAAGGCTGATTGGAATTCGTTCAAGAAGCGCTGCGCGGTCAGGAACATCACGCGCTTCTTCGGTGACGTATCACGCAGGCGCGCGGTGATGGCTTCGAGCAAGTGGGTTTTCCCAACTCCATGCAATCCATAGAAAAAAACCAGATCGCCCGTCCCCGGCCCTTCAGCAAGGCCTCGTGCTATCGCGACGGCAACCCTGTTGGCTTCCCCCACTTCATAATTTGAGAACGTCTTCGCCGATCCGGATAATTCGACAGGCTCATGCGCAGCTTCCGCATTGGCAAGCTCCTCAGCCAGGTCCAAAGCTTCAGCCGCCGCCACATCCTCACATGTTGGCGTGTTGGAGTCCGAAACCACCAAGCGGACGCGACGACCGGCTGGGTCTAAAGAGGACCAGCGCGCTTGAAGGCGGTGCAAATAATCTGTGGTCAGGCGGGACACGGCGTAGCCATTGGGTGCGCCAAATGTAACCGAAGCTGTATCAATTGCGATTAATCGCAATGGTTCAATCCAGGCCCGCAATGCATCAGGGCCCAGCTCTCCGCGTAACCGAGGTAAAGCCGAAGCCCACAAACCCCTAGCTGACGACAGCTCAAGATCTGATGGCAGGTTGGCTAAACCCGGTGTGACCGAAACGCCCGTATGCACCCCATAGACCATTTCCCGAACCACCCCGCACTCGCTACATCCCGAAGGACCACCTGTCTTATACCCGCTTCCAGACACACTCTCTTGTTCACCGTTAGGCGTCATTCGCGAGGAGGGTCCAATAATAGGCAAAACGCCATCCAAGCTTGAAGCAAACGGACCAGCGTCGTGATCAAACTAAAGCCTACACAGGCCAGCTACGCAACAGCATTTTCATGCGTTTGACATCTGTTTTTTCTGTTGCTGGGATGCCTGATTCGCTTGACAGGTAAAGATTCTCAATAATCATCGGGGCTTATGTCGAAACAAACAAAACTCTTACAGCAAACAACCCTGTGGATAAAAATTTGAAACCATCAAACCCCAAAAAAGTTTAATTAAAACAACAGCTTTAAAGATACAAAGTCAAAGTAGTAAAATAAACCCTTTAAACACAAATGGCCGCATAGACGCTTATGCGGCGGATCATTTGATGATTGAGATTGTTCCGTGTACCGGGGTATCTAAGAGACCAGCAAATTTTGCAAGTCAGAACAATTCAACGTGTTCGTGACGATCCATCAAAAAACCACGACGAATGGCGTACCCGGACTAATTTGTCGCTCAGCCCGTTCGCGACAACACCGCTGCCAACCGATCAAGCTTGACGGGCAACAGCCTTTACACGCTGAGCTAAACGCGAAACCTTGCGGGAAGCGGTGTTGTGATGGACAACGCCCTTCGATACCGCACGCATGATTTCTGGTTCGGCAACGCGAAGGGCTGCGGTAGCAGCTGCACCATCACCGGAAGCGATTGCTTCTTCGACTTTGCGGATAAAGGTACGCATGCGCGAGCGACGGGCAGTATTTACCAGCGTGCGGCGCACGATCTTGCGGGCCATTTTTTTGGCCGAAGGCGTATTGGCCATCGTTTAATCCGATTTAACATGTGAAAGAGGTAGCCACGTGGCTGACCAAGAGGGGGCGGTGTATGCCGAAACAGAGGCGAAAGGTCAAGCAATATTGCTCGGGTTTCATCAGCGGCCTGTAAATCGCGCGGCGCGTTTTTCTCTGAATGCTGCCATGCCTTCCTTTTGGTCCTCTGTGCCGAACAAGCCGTGGAAGAGCCGGCGCTCAAAACGCACCCCTTCTCCCAAGGGCGTTTCAAAGGCACGATCAACCCCTTCCTTGGCCGCCATCACGGCCAGCTTGCCATAGCCCGCGATCGTTTTGGCAATCTGATGAGCTTCTTCTGGCAGGGTGTCGGCCGGCACTATGCGGGCGACAATCCCACAGCGTTCGGCTTCGACAACATCCATCATGCGCCCGGTCAAGATCATATCCATGGCTTTGGCTTTGCCGGCCGCGCGGGCAAAGCGTTGCGTGCCGCCAGCACCTGGAATAACGCCGAGTTTAATCTCTGGCTGGCCAAATTTGGCCGTGTCCGCAGCGATGATCATATCACACATCATGGCAAGCTCGCAGCCCCCACCCAGAGCAAAGCCAGCGACAGCTGCGATCGTTGGTTTTCGGCAGCGGGTCACGCGCTCCCAATTGGCAGTGATAAAATCTTGGCCATAGACATCTGCAAACGTCTTAGTCGCCATCTCTTTGATGTCGGCACCTGCGGCAAATGCCTTGGCAGAGCCGGTAATAATAATCGCGCCAACATCATCGCGGGCTTCAACCGTATCGAGGCAGGCGGTCAGCTCGTTCATCATTTGCTGGTTGAAGGCATTGAGGGCTTCTGGACGGTTGAGGGTGATGGTAGCAACCCCATCGGCGACGTTCAGAAGGATGGTTTCATAGGCCATAGGTAAACTCCTGTAACGATGCGGCGTCAGGTCTGACACGTAAGACAATAAAAGCTGGAGCGCCCAGACTGGACAGTCCTTTGGATCGGTTTGTGGGTCGTACCCACAGCCGGGCTGCGCGGGCAGGGCAGCCCTTCGCGGCCATATACGTCGAACCTCTCTTGAAAACCACCCAGCGAACCATCCGCTGCGACAAAATCCCGTAAGCTCGATCCACCCGCTTCAATGGCCTCAATCAGCACGGCGCGAATAGCGTCGGTCAAGGCTGCAATCTCTGACGTTGTCAGGGTATTGGAAAGACGCATCGGACTTATATGGGCGCGAAAAAGGGCTTCGCACACATATATATTGCCCAAGCCCGCAACATTGGCTTGGTCGAGCAACGCGGCCTTAATCGGGCTTTTCTTCATAGCGAGCGCTATGGCTAAGTGATCACTGGAAAATCCATTGCCCAAGGGTTCTGGGCCCATTGCCGCAAAATGCTTAGATTGTTCTAGGCCGGCGGTGGGGACGATATCCATAAAGCCAAACCGTCGCGGGTCATTGTAGATTACTCTCGCACCCGTCGCGACATGCAGCACAACATGATCATGCTTGGGGTTTGCGCCTGTGTCATAAGCATAGTCATCAAAAGCCAGCACGCCGCGCTCATCGACAATCGAAAAGCGGCCCGACATGCCCAAATGCATAATCAAAGCCTCCTCGGTGCTGAGATAGGCAATCAGATATTTCGCGCGCCGGCCGATACTCTCCACTCTCGCCCCTTCTAGACGCTCCACAAAGCGGGGTGGAAAGGTAAAGCGCAAGTCAGGGCGGCGGGCTTCGACGCGCACCAGGGTCTGGCCCTTCAAGGTGGGCTCCAGCCCCCGTCTAACGGTTTCGACTTCGGGTAATTCAGGCATAATGACGCACTAGTAGATATGGCGGACAAGAGTGCAAGGCGCTATGTCGGTAGGATGACTGACTCCAAGACTGCTTCCTTCGGTTTTCAAGATGTGCCGGCACATGAGAAAGCCTCACGCGTGCGCGGTGTATTTGATGCCGTCGCAAGCCGCTATGACTTGATGAATGATCTAATGAGTGCCGGGATGCACCGGGCCTGGAAAGATGGGGTGGCTGCGCGATTGAACCCGCGCCCGGGCGAACGCATTTTAGATCTTGCAGGTGGCACAGGCGATTTGGCGCGACGCTTTAAAGCTTTAGCCGATGCGGCGCGCACCCGCTCTGGCGGTCCACCGACTGAAATCATTGTGGTCGATATCAATGCCGAGATGATTGCGGCAGGACGCGAGCGCGGCTTGGACGGACTTGGCTGGGCTGTCGGCGATGCCGAGGCTTTGCCCTTTTTCGACAATTCAGCTGACGGCTATGTAATTTCCTACGGCATTCGCAATGTCACGGACATACCCAAGGCCCTGCGCGAAGCGTATCGAGTCTTAAAGCCCGGCGGTCGCTTCTATTGTCTGGAATTTTCCAAGCCTACCACGGGCGCGCTGGAAGCTTTCTATGATGCGTGGTCGTTCAAGGCGATCCCGTCCATTGGCAAAGCAGTGACAGGGGATGGCGAGCCATATCAGTATTTGGTGGAAAGCATTCGACGCTTCCCGGACCAAGAAACCTTTGCGGCCATGATCCGCGAGGCTGGTTTTAAGCGCGTCGAATACACCAATTTCTCCGGCGGCATCACCGCACTGCACGGGGGCTGGAAGGTGTGATTGACGCGCTCATGCGGTTGATGCGGGCCGCTTGGACCTTAGGGCGCTATGATGCGATCCTGCCGCGGGAATATTACAACCTGCTGCCCGTGCCCGCTCGCGTTGTCGGGCGGGTCCTAAGATTGGGGTCACGTCATATTGGCGGCGACCCTGGCACGCGGATGGCGATTGCTCTGGAAAAGCTGGGTCCTGCTTGGATCAAGTTTGGCCAGCTTTTGGCGACCCGACCCGATATTGTGGGCAACAAGGCAGCTGAAGGCCTATCACGATTGAAAGATCGCCTTGAGCCCTTCTCGCAAGCCACCGCCTTGCAAAGTCTTGATGCCGCGTTTGGTGAAAAGCGTGCGGCCCTATTTCCAGATTTGGGACCTGTGATTGCTGCAGCTTCAGTCGCGCAAGTTCACCAAATGATCTTGGCGGACGGTCGCAAAGTCGCTGTCAAACTATTGCGTCCGGGCATTGAGAAGGAAATCGCGGCGGAAGGTAAAGCCATGGCCTTGGCTGCCAAGCTTGTCCAAGTCCTAGTCCCCCAATCGCGAAGGCTTGAGCCTGTTGCCTTTGTCGCCACCATCCGCACGGCGTTGGAAAAGGAACTTGATCTGCGCCGGGAGGCCGGAGCCGGGGATGCATTTGGCGAGATCGTCGCCGCCGATGGCTATCTGAAAGTGCCCAGCATCGATTGGGAGCGCACAGCAAGACGCGTGCTCACCACTTCATGGGTCGAGGGCATACCATTGACCAAGCCTGGCGCACTTGCCGGCACAAATCGGGCTAAGCTTGCCAATGCAGTCACCTGTGGTTTCTTGGCAGCCGCTTTGGACCACGGCGTCTTCCATGCCGACATGCATGAGGGCAACCTCATTCTGGGCATGGATGGCGCGCTGTGGGCGGTAGATTTTGGGATTATGGGCCGGCTTGGCATGGCCGAGCGCCGCTATCTCGCTGAAATCCTGTTTGCCTTTCTGCGCCGGGATTATCGCCGCGCGGCAGCTGTGCATATCGAAGCAGGCTATGTGCCCGCCCATCATGATGAGGGCGAGTTTGCCCATGCGTTGCGCTCGGTCGGTGAACCCATTTGGGGCAGGCCCGCACGCGAAGTCTCGATGGGCCGTGTATTGACGCAGTTATTCGATGTCACGGAGCAATTTGGCATGCATATGCGGCCTGAATTGGTGCTTTTGCAAAAAACAATGGTTCAAGTGGAAGGCGTTGCCCGCACGATCGACCCCGATCACGACATTTGGGAAGCCTCGCGCCCGCTTGTGGAACGCTTTATGGCCGCTGAGTTGGGCCCGGAAGGTGTCACCCGCCAGTTATTTTCCGATGTCTCTGACGCAATTGCAAGCGCGCGAAAGCTGCCCCAACTTGTCGCCCGCATTGAAAAGCTGGTGGAACAGGCTGAGCGAGGCAAGCGCTAGGTCGCAGGTTTGTTTCTGCGAGTTCTCGCGCGAGGCTTGATTGATCTGCAACGGCGGTCTAGCATTTTGTTATGACAAATTCCGCACAGTCCAACGCTCCAGCCACCGATGCATTCTGGATGCCCTTTACGGCCAACCGCCGCTTCAAGGCTGGGCCGCGCTTGCTGGTGTCAGCTTCTGGCATGTTCTACCGTAGCCATGATGACCGGGAAATACTTGACGGCACAGCTGGTCTATGGACGGTGAATGCTGGCCATGGCCGGCAGGAGATCGTGGATGCTGTGGCGCGCCAGATGGCGACCCTCGACTATGCCCCTACCTTTCAGATGGGCCACCCGATTGCCTTTGAGTTTGCCGAGCGTCTAGCCACCATCGCACCGGAAGGTTTTGACCGGGTCTTTTTTACCAATTCAGGCTCTGAAAGTGTTGAGACGGCGCTCAAAATTGCCCTGGGCTATCATTATGCGCGAGGGGATCATCGCCGCACGCGCTTGATCGGGCGCGAGCGGGGTTATCACGGCACGAATTTCGGCGGCATTTCGGTCGGCGGGATTGTCACCAATCGCCGCGTTTTTGGTCCGGGCTTGCCGGGGGTTGACCACCTCCCCCATACGCATGGCCTGGCTGAAAATGTCTTCGCCCAAGGCCAACCGCCCCAAGGCGCGTATCTGGCCAAGGAATTGGACCGCATCGCTGCGCTGCACGGCCCCGAGACGATTGCCGCCGTGATTGTCGAGCCTGTAGCAGGTTCCACCGGCGTGTTGATCCCGCCTGTGGGTTATCTCGAAGAATTGCGCGCGGCCTGTGACCGCGTCGGCTGCCTTCTGATCTTTGATGAGGTCATCACCGGCTATGGCCGATTGGGCCAGCCCTTTGCCACCCAGGCCCTGGGTGTACGCCCCGACCTGATCTGTACAGCAAAGGGGATCAATAATGGCGCTTTGCCGATGGGGGCCGTATTTTCCCGCCGCGAAGTCCATGATGCCTACATGACTGGCCCGGAGAATGTGATTGAACTCTTCCATGGCTATACCTGCTCGGGCCATCCAGCTGCCTGTGCAGCGGGCCTTGCCACGATGGACATTATGGAGCGCGAAGGCCTGATGACGCGCGCGGCCGACATCGCGCCTTATTGGCAAAAGCGTTTGCATGAACTCAAAGGTGCCCCCCATGTCATTGATATCCGCAACTTGGGCCTGATCGGCGGCATAGAGCTGGCCCCGCGCGATGGCGTCGTTGGCGCGCGCGGCTATGATGTGTTCATCAAGGCCTATGAAGCTGGTGCCCTGATCCGCGTCACGGGTGACATCATCGCCCTGTCTCCGCCGCTGATCATCGAAGAGAGCCATATTGACCGCTTGATCGATACGATTGGCGAGGCCCTGCACTCGCTCGATTAGGGACGCGCACCCCTCGCATCGCCTTTACTTGACCTTTTGGCCCTGCGCTCATACCTAAGCGACATGACCGTTCGTCCTATTCTCACTGTTCCAAACCCTATTCTGAAGCAAGTCTCAAAGCCGGTTGAGGCGGTGGATGATGCCATCCGCACGTTGATGGATGACATGCTCGACACTATGTATGAAGCCAAGGGCATTGGTTTGGCAGCTGTTCAAATTGGCGAACCTGTTTGCGTGATTGTGGTGGACCTTGAATGGGGCAAAGCGGATGCGCCAGACCATCGTGCACCGCGTTTCTTTGCCAACCCCGAGATCATTTGGCGCAGTGACGAGTTGGCCCCCTATGAAGAAGGCTGCCTGTCGGTTCCTGAGTATTATGATGATGTAGAACGACCCGCCAAGGTGCGCTTGCGCTATCTCAATCGCGACAATGAAATCGTGGAAGAAGAGGCGGAGGGCATTTTTGCGACCTGCATCCAGCATGAGATGGACCATTTGGAAGGCATTTTGTTCATTGATCATCTCTCACGCCTGCGCCGGGACCGCGCTTTGGCCAAGGTGAAGAAAATCAAGCGGGCAGCGTGACACGTTTGTGACTGCCTCACCTCCGCTTCGACTGATCTTTATGGGCTCACCTGATTTCGCGGTGCCGACTTTGGCGGCCTTGGTTGAAGCGGGCCATGAGATTGCCCGTGTTTACTCCCAACCGCCTAAGCCTGCCGGGCGGGGCAAAGCAGTGCGCCAAACGGCGGTGCATGTTTGGGCAGTAGCGCGCGGTATCGAGGTGCGCACCCCCGCGAGCCTGAAGGGGGCCGAAGCGCAAGCTGAGTTTGCCGCTGTGAAGGCCGACGCCGCGATTGTCGTCGCCTATGGTTTGATCTTGCCGAAGGCGGTTTTAGACGCGACCCGACTTGGCTGCTTCAATCTGCATGGTTCCCTCCTGCCGCGCTGGCGTGGGGCGGCCCCGATGCAGCGGGCCATTGAGGCGGGCGACGAAGAGACTGGCGTGCAAGTCATGGCGATGGAGGTCGGCTTAGATACAGGCGGCATCTATGCCACCGCCCGCACGCCAATCAGCTCGCGTGATACCACAGGCACCCTGCATGACCGTCTTGCAAGCCTCGGGGCGGCTTTAATGGTTGAAGCCTTGCCACAGATTGCTGCAGGCGCTTTGCCCTGTGTGCCGCAAGCTGAAGACGCCATCACCTATGCGGCCAAGATCGACCGGGCTGAGACTAAGATTGAATGGGCAAAGCCTGCAGATGTCCTAGACCGTGCCATTCGCGCCTTTTCACCCTTTCCCGGCGCATGGTGCTATTTGCCCGATGGCGCACGGGCGAAGATACTCCTATGCCAGGTAGAAGCAGGTGAGGGCGCGCCAGGGACCATTTTGGATGAACGTCTCTTGATTGCCTGCGGGCAGGGGGCTTTACGCCTCTTGAAAGTCCAGCGTGAAGGCAAAGGGGCTTTGGACGCGACCGAATTCTTGCGTGGAAATTTCATCCCACCGGGAAGCAAATTCTCTTAAGGCACAGATTAGAGAATAAGTTGCGGTGCCAGAAAATCGCACTTGACCTGTAAACGATTTTAGCATTGTGCGGCTGCTAAGCCTCAATGACAGTAGTCGTTTGTCGGCGGTCCATTTAGCGCGCGCAATCTGAAGAGTGCTTTTAACCCAAATAGGCGAAGAAACCTGTTCTAAAACTCTGAAATATCACGTATTTTTACCAATCAATAAATTCTAATTGATCGGAACACGCTTGTCTTATGGCGATCCTGCCCTTTTGGCTTAAGGAGAGGGTGCTTTATGGACAAAGGAAAGCGCCAGAGGATCGCATTTGGGGTATGGTGCGTGCTTGGGCAATGGTTGTTCAAGGATTGATAAAATTGCTGGCTCCAACTGCTCGTATCACTGGAACTCGACTTAGGCACTCTAACACGGAGTCGAGAGAATACCCAGACGAGGAGACTGCGAATCTCAGGGTCGGGCGTTCGAATCGCTCCGGGCGCGCCATTAAATCAATCACTTAGCTAGATCCAAGCCAAACCCCGCTGGGGTCTGCTACCAATTTGCTACCAAATGCCAAAAACCTAACGGAATGATCTGGATGGACTTTTTTCTACAGTGGTAGCAGCAGTGACCACCAGATTATTGGTAGCAAACGGGCATTTTGGCGCTTTCTAGGTGTTTCCAGCGCATTCTGCCAGCGCATTCTAATCGTTGCGATTCGTTTCGAAGGCAGCTCAACGCGGCTTCGCTAATAACGCAAATGGCACTTTCCTTTAATAACGATTCCCGCTATTAACGCGTGTGTGAATAGTCCAACTTCCTCATCATCCGACGTCAGCCCTTCAAAAAGGCTGGGCCAATGCGGTGAAACGGTCGCTGGCGGGGAAGTGGTGCGTGCGTTTGTCCCGCCGCCCTTACCGCCAAACCCACCCTTACAGCTGGAACCCTTGTTCGGTCTATTGGACCGA
This sequence comes from Maricaulis salignorans, assembly GCA_943372135.1. Classification (GTDB taxonomy): domain Bacteria; phylum Pseudomonadota; class Alphaproteobacteria; order Caulobacterales; family Aquidulcibacteraceae; genus Aquidulcibacter. The sequence continues at coordinate 56,718 of CALRXH020000003.1, forward strand.
GCCAACCAAGCTCTGGGGCGACTAGATGGCATGAGCGCCCTTCTGCCGAACACCAAACTGTTCCTCTATTTCTATGTGCGCAAGGAGGCCTTGGTGTCGTCCCAGATTGAGGGCACCCAAAGCTCCTTCACAGATTTATTGATGCATGAAAATGATCGCGCAACGCGGTTTGGCCTCGATGATGTCGAAGAGGTCTCAAACTATGTGGCCGCTATTCAACACGGGCTTTCGCGCCTCGAAGAGGGCTTTCCAATTTCGCTGCGTCTGATTTGCGAGATGCATGAGATCTTGCTGCGGGGCGCCCGCGGGGCAGGCAAGCAGCCTGGGGCCTTTCGGACCACACAAAACTGGATTGGGGGCACACGGCCCGGCAACGCTACTTTTGTGCCGCCGCCCGCCCAAGATGTCGTTGCCTTAATGGGGCAGGCGGAAGTCTGGTTACACGGCCAGGGCCATGACCTGCCGCTGCTTGTGCGCGCTGCACTCCTGCATGTTCAGTTCGAGATCATCCACCCTTTTTTGGATGGCAATGGTCGGCTCGGTCGTCTGCTGGTGACATTGCTCCTTTGCGCTGAGAAGGCTTTGAGCGAGCCCGTGCTCTATTTGTCGCTTTACCTAAAGACCAACCGGGAGCGCTATTATGAACTCCTCACCAAAGTGCGCCGTGAAGGCGCTTGGGAAGAATGGCTGACCTTTTTTCTGGAAGGCGTGGTAGAGATTGCCACGCAGTCAACAGAGGCTGCAGGGCGCATCCTTGCTGTCTTTGCCCGCGATAGAGCCCAGATTGAGGCGCTGGGTCGACCCGCCTCAACAGTCTTGCGCGTTCATGCGGCGTTACAAGCAAACCCGATTGCCTCCACGGCGCGACTAAAGCAGGCTACCGGCCTCACCATCCCATCGATCACGCGCGCGCTTGAAGCGCTTGAGAAGCTGGGAATCGTCCGCGAAATCACAGGTCGTTTGCGAGACCGTTTGTGGCAATACAGTGCCTATCTCGACATCTTGAGTGAAGGCGTGGACCCGGTTTAGCCCCGATCTGCGTTTGCACTCAAAGCTGGCGGTCAAGGGGCGAAGTCGGCTTGCCGATCACGCTAAATCTGATCAACACGCAACTTCGATCCTTGCGGATCGAAACGCGCTGAGGCGTGACCCCTTGAGGGCCCGTTCTGGTCCAGTTCTGGGGCCACAAAATCAACCAGCAGTTTCAGGGCAAGCAAAGCGCTGCATTGAAGCTGTTCCTAGGCGTCCTAGGGCCGTTCACCATTTTTCGGAATCGAAAAATGGTGTAAAACTGGCCCTAAATCATAAATTTAGATCGCAACCTCGTTTTCAAGCAAACGAGACGCGATCTAGGGGGTGACTCTTGTTTGCGTCATTTGTGTGGTGGATTTGCAAAGCTAACTTGGTCTGCTTTGCGCCAACGTTGCCGTTTAGGGCGTGTTCGGGGCTTCTCGAAAGCGGACATTTATGGGCTGGCGCGATGGGTGCGCTTCAATACGGTCGAGTATCCTACAAAGCTGTGGCTGGATTTTTGAGGGGCCGGGTCAATAAGCCTAAAGAATGTGATGGCATTTCAGAGCTTAAGCGCAAGCCGGTTGGTCGCAATATCGAGCCCATGCGGGTTGCGACATCTATGATAAATTCGGGTGGCGTCCATGCGGTGATAGACCTTAGCCCGGAGGATCGTGTGCTTAATCAATGGGTGACTGGGGGTTGTACCCGACGAGTCTGACGGGGAGGCGTCGTTGAAAGGCATTTCGACCTGGCAGTACAAGTTGCCCATAAATGCCCTGGCGGCCTGTCTGAAAGATTATGACGTCACCGTCGTCTTCACGATGTCGAATTGATGCATCACCTCAAGCAATAATATCCGGCCTTAATTGGTCTTCCCAATGGGCGATTTCGTCCTTGAGGGCGAGTTTGCGGCGTTTCAGGCGCATGATGCCAATCTGGTCATAGGGTGCGGTCTCTTGCAGGGCTTGGATCGCACCATCTAGGGCGCGGTGTTCCTCGCGCAGCGCATGAAGTTTGGCTTCAAACCGCTCCGTATCGGCATCTTCGGAAGGTGAGGTCCAGTCGCTTGCCATCAGGCTTCCTCATTCTGAGCGCGTGCATGAGTTGTCAAACCGATTGCCCAGCATGGGCGAGGCGCTTCAACAGTGCGTCTAGCGCCGCGTCAAGAGGAACATGGGCTGCCTGGACGCATTGAATCAGGCCATCGTAGCCACCTAAGGGCTGGCCCTTAATTTCGCTTAAATGCAAAATCTGCAAAATGGTTTGTTCGGAGGCTAATTCAGCAGCCAACAGTTGAGCGCGGGTTTCGGCGACCAAAGCGGGGGCCTCCGGCTGGGGTTCGGCTTTCAAGACCCGTCGGCGCTGGCGCAGGGGCGTCACCAATTCGCGTGTCAACTTTTGGGCCCGGCGTTGGGTGTCGATGGCGTCAAACCCTTGGCCAAGGCGGGCCCGATAGAGGGCAAAGATCAAAAAAGTCACGTCCAGCCCATAGAAATCCTGCGCCATCAGGCAGGCAGCCTCAACCCCATCTTGGGCATAGAAGGCCAGCGCAAAGTCCCAGATGGTGAGGGTCGTATCGTGCTCAGACGGGCCCGACATCTTCGCCCCAACGTTTGATACCTTTGACCTCAAACCCCAGGAGGTCGAGGGCACGGCCAACCGATTGGGTGACCATGGCGTCAAGGGAATCTAATTGGGCATAGAAAGCCGGCACAGGCGGGAAGATGATGCCGCCCATTTCGGTGATGGCCGCCATCGTTCGAATATGACCCAAGTGATAGGGCGTCTCGCGCAGCATCAGGACGACGCGACGACGTTCCTTCAATTGAACATCGGCTGCCCGCGTCAAAAGGTTCGAGGTTACGCCCGTGGCAATCTCGCCCATGGTGCGCACCGAACAGGGCGCAATCAGCATACCATCAGTCTTGAACGAGCCAGACGAGATTGATGCGCCGACATCGGCAATCTTGTGCACATAAGAGGCGCGACTCTTCAGCGCGTTGGAATTCGGTAACCCTTCCGATGCGAGCGTGAGTTCGGCTGCTTTTGTCAGTACAAGGTGTGTTTCGATTCCAAGTTCGGCCAGCATGTCCAAAGCGCGGACGCCATAAACAGCGCCCGAAGCTCCACTTATCCCTATTATCAAGCGCTTTGACATAATCGTGAAATACCTTGTTTGAGCTGCGACGAAAAAGTACTTGGCGATTCCCTTATCACGTGTTTCTCTACACGCCTCTGAACGCAAAGGAGGCCGCCACATGGCGATTGAAGCGCATATCCGTGAACTGTCCGATAAACATGCAAAGCTTGATTTAGCGATCCAAAACGAAATGAAAAGCTTAGCCTCTAGTGACGCACAGATTGCTGCTCTAAAACGACAGAAACTCAAGCTCAAGGAAGAACTTGAGAATTTGCGAAGACGACACTGACATCTCTCATATCAGGAAGAAAGGGGTCCATCTGGACCCCTTTTTGTTGGGGAGTAGGTGCGCTCTCCTACTTTCCCCTCACGACCCTGGCTTCACGTCAATTTGCATTTGCCAGATCTGTTCGGCAGGGCGGCCCGCCTCAAACTCCCAAGGCCGTGCATAGCGCAACACCAAGGTTTGGCCCGCCACGCCCTGTAAATCCACAGGTGCAGAAATGGTTTTGAAGCGGAAGCTCGTCCAATCATTGCCGCCCACCATACCTTGTTTGCGGCCTTCGGGGTTTTCCGGGCGTGAGGTTTTGTCGACCAAGACCACGCCCGAAGGCAAGGACTGAATTTCCCACGAATAGCCTGCCGTCGGCGTGCCCAATAACTTCACCTCAAAGCTCTGATCAGCTTTCAGCGTTTTGGTGGTGCCGTTGTCGGCGACGGTAAAAATCATAGCCTCAGACTTTTCAGCTTGGGGCTGGCCGGCACAGTTACTGACCGCAATAAGACCCAGACTGAGAATGGCGAGTGGTTTCATCTTGGTCATGATACGAACCTTTTAAGCTCCAGATCGGGGCGGTGGCGGCTGGGACTAAAAGCGCACCGCCCAAGCCTCAATCGCTTCAGCATGGGATTGCTTCTCGGCTGCAGTCAAATAGCTGCCGGTAAAGCTGTTATGAGCCAAGCGCACCAATTCATCTTTGCTCAGGTCCAAGGCCTTGGCAATGGCTTGCCAATTGGCATTGAGATAGCCGCCGAAATAGGCCGGATCGTCAGAGTTGATCGTGGCTTTTAGGCCTTTTTCCAGCATGGTGCGCAACGGGTGTTGGGTAAGGTCTTGCACCACACACAAGGAGAGGTTCGACAACGGGCAGACGGTCAGGGTCAGGCCGTCTTGGGCAATGCGCGCCACCAATGCCTCATCCTCCAAAGCGCGATTGCCATGGTCAATGCGGTCAATTTTGAGCAGGTCTAAGGCTTCCCACACATAGGCTGGTGGGCCTTCCTCGCCGGCATGGGCGAACAGATGCAGGCCCTTCGCGCGCGCGGCTTCAAAGACTCGCACAAATTTCGAGGGCGGGTGGCCAACTTCGCTGGAATCAAGGCCGACGCCAAATATATGGGCTAGATAGGGCTCTGCCGCATTGAGAGTGTCGAAGGCTGCGTCTTCATCCAAGTGGCGCAGGAAGCAAAGGATTAGTTTAGAGGTGACACCGAATTGGGTTTCGCCATCGGCCAAGGCGCGCGCAATGCCCCCAATGACCACTCCCATCTCAATCCCGCGATCGGTATGGGTTTGGGGGTCAAAGAAAACTTCCACATGGCGGCATGCATCGGCGGAAACCCGTCTCAGATAGGCCATGGTCAGGTCATAAAAGTCTTGCTCTACCTGCAAGACGCCTGCACCTTGGTAATAGATATCGAGAAAGTCCTGCAAATTGGAGAAGCTGTAAGCCGCACGGACTTCTTCGACGCTATTGAACGGGATCGCGATTTTATTGCGCTGGGCTAAGGCAAACATTAGTTCGGGTTCCAGCGAGCCTTCCAAATGCAAGTGAAGCTCTGCCTTGGGTAGGCCAGCGATAAAGGCGTCACGGTCAAAAATGGTCATAAAGATCCCCGGGTGCTTGGTTGGCGTGACAGGGCCGAATGGCCCTAACGGACAGGTCATAGGCCTTCTAAATCATCAAGCCTGTTGCGCAACTGCTTTGTGGGGTGATTGGATGTGGCTGGGGCTAGTTTAGGGCATCTGGTGGCGTGGCGGCTGGTTCATCAATCAGGGCCGCCACCGCTTCCCAATGATCGGCCATCTCGAGGTCGCCCATAGCTGCAGCTTCAGCTGCCCGCATAACCGCAATCACAGCGCCATCTTCGCCATAGCGCGCCTGCAAGAGGCGCGCGGCATGGGTGATGGCGTCAAGCGCGCTCACAGAGAGGATAGTCCGGCTTCCATGGTCCGGCATCTGTAAGCAATGCCCAACTTTTCAAGGGCAGAGAGATCGGCGACTGCAGTGTGCTTGGCGTAGCAATCGGTAGGGGCCGAACGCGCTTCAATGGCCAGAACCTTGCCCGTTGCCGCTTCGCTGGCCTTGGCAACTGTGGCGGCAGAGGTCAGGGATCCGCTGCCGACATCAAAGAAACCATGATGCCCTTGCAGCACGACTTGAGCGATTACACTGGCGGCATCCTCAACATGGACCCAATCGCGGCTGGCTTCCCACACGGGCAGGGGCCGGTCGGCCAATGCATGGTCGCGCGCTCGAGTCGGCAAGCTGGAGAGCGCACCCTTATGCCCTTCACCTCGCCCATAGACGGAGGCCAACCGAAAGCCTGTGGCAATCGGGGCGGCGTCCGGGCCTGAGCCTTGGCTTGCTGCGAAATAGTCAAAGGCCTGCTTAGCACGGCCAAAGGCGGTTTTGGGTTGGAAGCCAGCAATCACATTCGGGTCAGCGCTAAGATCTGGTTTGGCGTCGCCATAAACCTGTATGGTGGATGCCCAATAAATCGCCCGCTGCTTGGCAACCGCGTAGTCCCACACCTGGCGGGGCAGATGATAGGAGGTCTTAAACAAAGCATCCATATCGCCCGCGCTATGGCCAGCATCGGCAAAACACAAAACGCCCGCGACGTCGCGCCACGCCCGATCAAGATGGCCCACCACCTCGTCTGGCGTCCACAGGTCCGCCATCTTAGCGGGCAGATTGGCCCATTTTCCCGAAGTGCTAGAGCCCAACAGGTCGCAGACGATCACTTGCGCGCTACCATCTTCTGCCAAATGCCGCGCAACCGCGCTACCTACGAGCCCAGCGCCGCCTATGACGATGAATTTCCGGCCTTTTGATTGCATATTTTATCCGCTTTGTGCCAATCTCACACACTGACCCCTAACGTGTGCGAATTTCACACATCTACGGGCGAAGTCCACCGCTGTCTAGCAGCTTGGCAGGTTGGGTTGCAGGCACCATGTTACATGCATGGTTGACCAAATGCGCCCCAGTCCTGTTGTAAAGCTTTCACCCCTTCGGTTGTTCGCCTATGCGCTGCCTGCCGTGCCCATAGCAGCATTGGGTCAACCCTTTTACATGTTTGCTCCGACCTTTTATGCCAAGGAAGTTGGAATTGGAGCAGGCTTGATTGGCCTCATTTTATTGATTGTCCGTGTATTAGATGCGGCAAGCGATTTGATAGCGGGCCGTTTGTCCGACCAAACGCGCGGCCGCTTCGGGCGGCGCAGACCATGGGTTCTCCTGGCAAGCCCGCTGGCGGCTTGGTCGGCTTTTATGATCATGACACCCCCTGATGGGGCAGGGGCTGGCTATTTTACGCTTTGGACCTTGCTGGTTTCCATTTCCTGGGCGGCCATCACCTTGCCGCTCAATGCCTGGGGCGCAGAGCTAAGTCCTGATTATCACGAGCGGATTGTGGTAACGGCCTGGCGTGAAATAGCCACGGTTTTTGGGGTGATCGGTGCGGTGGGTCTCGTGGCAATTTCGTCAAACGGTGGGCCATTGCGCGAAGCCTTGGCGACGCTGGGACTTTTTGCGGCAGTCACAACGCCCTTGGCATGCGGCATCTGCGTGCTTTTGGTTCCCGACCCACCTTTAACCAGTAGGCATGCGGCCAGCCTGAGTGAGGGCCTGAAGGATTGTGCCGCCAATGAGCCATTTCGACGTTTGATTGCCGCCTATGTCATCAATGGTATTGCCAATGGGCTGCCTGCAACCTTGTTTCTCTACTTCGTGTCGGAACGCTTGGGTCGCCCGGACCTGCAAGGCGCTTTGCTCGGTACGTATTTTTTTGCAGGCCTGGTTTCCGCGCCTTTTTGGGCTTGGATGGGCGGTCGGTTTGGCAAGGACCGCGTGTGGCGTTGGGCCATGGTTTGGGCATGCCTGATCTTTGCTGTGGCGCTAGGCGTCAATGGACCAAAGGATTGGATATTGTTTCTGGTTGTGTGTGTAGGTTCTGGGCTTGCCTTGGGGGCCGATATCGTCTTGCCAGCGGCCATGCAGGCCGACGTTGTCGACCTCGATGAACTCAAAACCGGCCAAGCGCCCCGAACCGGTCTTTACTTTGCACTATGGAGCGTGGCAACCAAACTCGCTTTGGCGATAGCTGCCGGGGCGGCATTTGGGATTTTGGGTCTCGTTGGTTTTGATGCTCGGGGTGGTTCGCAAACCGATTTAGCTCTAAACAGCCTTGTCTTGCTTTATTGCGCCATTCCGATTGGACTTAAATTCATCGCCATAATCATGATGCGCGGCTTTCCCATCGATGCTGGCGAACAAGCCCGAATTCGCGCTGAGATCGCCCTTAACAACCGAGCAGGAAGCCTTCAACCTATTCGCGGGGAGAGCCCGCAACCGAACTAACTTTTCGGTAATCAAAGCTCTGCCCAGCGATTTTGAAAGCCGTGCGTACCCAGCGCCCGGTCGTATCATACCACAGATCTGTATTGACGGAGCCCCGCACCCGGTAATGATTGGCCCGAACCGGGTAACCTCCGATCTGGAGCACTTCCTCGCCGATCCGGTTCACATTGACGCGGCTGAGTTTGCCATCGCGGCTATCGAGAAGACGGGTTTGAGTGATGGTGCTGAAACGCCACCAGCTAGACGGCAGGATGGTTGCCGGTGCACTTCCCTTAAAGCCGGTCCCGTCCACGACCAGGTCTGAGCCGCGCAAATTGGCCTCGACAGATTTCCCCGAGCGGTTTTCCCGGTCGGTGCAGTTCAAGTTGGTCAGTTGTGATCCGCGCCACGCTTCCTCGCACCGGTGGCGGTAGGTAAACCCGATTGGACCAATCTTGCCTGCCATATCGATCGCAATCCGCACATTGGTTATGTCGGCGGATCTGGAGACTGTCACACTGTGCCTGCCGACAGGCTTGCCGTTCATCAAAATCTCAAAATCGGTCCGGCCAGGCGTGGTGGCGTAGGCAGGGCTCGCAACGCATACGGTGCCAACAAGCACAATGGCCAACCCAGGAAGAGACGATTGGAATGAACCTTTTGGAGACATCGCACAGCCTTTTTCCAAATGAAGCGCCAGGAGTTTCAGCGCAAAATCAATTGAAGTGGTTTATCAGCCAGCCCAGTGGCCCCTTCAGTCGAACTGCACCGGTCTGTGCAATCAAACAGATGCAATCGCCACCCTTTGCAGCGCCAGGCTGATGCTCGCTTTCTTCATCATGCACCAGCAAATCGCCCCGGCGATAGATTTTAGAGCCCTCCTCCAACGCACCCGACAGGACAAGCGTGACTTCAAGGCCTGAATGGCCATGTTCTGGAACTTTGCGGCCAGCTTCCAGCTTCAGCAACTCGGTGTCGCTGGCGGGCAAAGGTATCATCACCATCCCAGCCAAATTGCGACGCCAGCAGCCCTGTTCGAGTGACGACATGATATCCGCCATATCGCCGCTCTTGCGTAGCGCGTGGTTGGAATAATCGCGACTTACTTCCTTTTCCAACCAAACGGGCTGGGCGATTTCGACGGGATCAATTGCATCCAGCAACATACCGCCAGCTGCATCGTAAATGCGCGTGAACTCGCGAGCTTGCGGTTGCAAGGCCAAGTGGGCAGAAACCACCATAGCGGGCCCGCGCGGTAAGCTTCCAGCCGCATAGTCCAGCAAAAGTGCCTGATAGCGTTGATCCCTTTCAATCGTGAGATCAGTGAATTGTTCGTTCATGGGTTTGGTTGCGCCGTCGGGTTATGAGATAGTCTTTGCAAGTTACGCTGAAATCCCGTTAGTGGATCATAAGAACTGAAAGAAAGCGTGTTGTACGCCTTGGGCGGGCAACGCAATGACCTGGTTGAGGATGAGATAATGGCAGGCTGGGCAAATCCTGATGATCCGTTGGTTTCCACCCAGTGGCTTGCCGACAGGCTTGCCACGCCAGATGTGCGTATCATCGACGCGTCATGGCATATGCCCTCAGCGGGGCGCAATGCCAGGGAAGAGTATGACAGTGCGCATATTCCCGGCGCGATCTTCTTTGATATTGATGAGATCTCCGACACGGCTAGTCCCTTTCCCCATATGATGGCGAGCCCTGAAAAATTCGCCAGCCGTGTGAAGAAACTTGGACTGGGTGATGGCTTGCGCTTGGTGGTTTACGACAGCACCGGGGTGTTCTCAGCCGCCCGGGTCTGGTGGATGTTTCGTCACATGGGCCATGACGATGTGGTGGTTCTCGATGGTGGTTTACCCAAATGGCTGGCTGAAAGCCGCGAGACAGAGGATATGCCGCCTCTTGCGCGCGAGCGGCACTTTACAGTGCGTCGCCGTTCGGATCTGATCCGGGATAAGAGTCAAATGTTGGCGAAGATTCAAACCCGGGCTGCCCAAATTCTCGATGCCCGCCCCGCGGGTCGCTTTGCTGGCACAGCACCTGAGCCGCGGGCTAATCTGCCCAGCGGCCATATGCCCGGTGCCTTCAATGTACCTTTTCCAACTCTGTTGAAGTCGGACGGTACGATGAAGGACCCGGCAGACTTGGCCCAAGTCTTCAAGGCAGCGGGTGTCGACTTGAATAAGCGACTGGTAACCACATGCGGCTCTGGTGTCACGGCCTGTATTATCGCTTTGGCATTGGCGCGTCTTGGATTGTGGGATGTTCCTGTCTATGACGGGGCGTGGAGCGAATGGGCGGCTGACCCATGCTCGCCGATCGAGACTGAGGCTGGCGGATGAGCAAAAAGGCAAAAGCGGGTGCCGCAGGGCCCGGCGACGGCCTTTCGGTTGCTACCCGGCTTGTTCAGGTCGGCCGTGATCCGTTCTCCCATGAGCGGGTGATCAATCCACCTATCCAGCGCGGCTCGACTTTGCTGTTTGATCAAGCCGACGATCTTTATCGTGCAGGCCCTTTGAGTGGGATGAAGGGCTATGGGCTCGAAGGCCTGTCGACACAGGATCGCTTGTGTGAAGCCCTGACGGAGATTTCGGGCGGGATTGGCACCGTGCTCGCCCCATCCGGTCTGCAAGCCCTAACGCTCGCTTTGATGGCGGCGACCAAGGCAGGTGACCATATATTGTTGACCGATTCCTCCTATGGACCGACCAGACGTTTTTGTCGCGAGGTTCTGGGGCCTTATGGTGTGGATACTGAACTTTACGATCCCCGCATCGGGGCAGAGATTGTGCATCTTATCCGGCCAAACACGTGCTTGATCATTCTCGAAAGCCCCGGCTCGCTGACGTTCGAGCTGCAAGACGTGCCGGCCATTACCGCTGTCGCCCAAGCTCACAAGGTTACAACGCTGATCGATGATACGTGGACTGCTGGGCTCTATATGAAGCCTTTTGATCTGGGCGTGGATATCTCCATGCAAGCCTTGACCAAGTATCAAGGTGGGCATGCCGATGTTTTGGCTGGGGCCTTGATTACCAACAGCGTGGAGTGGTTGACCAAGCTTAAAACCATGCACCAAATGCTGGGCATAGGCACCTCAGCCGAAGATGCGTGGCTGACCTTGCGTGGCATGCGCACTATGGATTTGCGCATGGCCCATCAAGACCGCGTCGCGCGTGAAATCGCCCAATGGCTGGAGAGTCGACCTGAAGTTGCGCAAGTGCTGCATCCCGCTTTGCCATCCCACCCCGATCACGCCATCTGGCAGCGCGACTTTAGCGGTGCCGGTGGCCTCTTCTCAGTGGTGTTCAAGCCAATCGCCGCGGCGAAAATCAATGCGATGGCTGAAGCCTATCGGGTGTTTTCCATGGGCTTTTCTTGGGGCGGTTTTGAGAGCTTGGCTCTGCCCAGTACAGTCCAGATCACCCGGCAGTTTCCCTCTCGTCATCCAACTGGACCGATTGTGCGCTACTCGATTGGTTTGGAAGCTCGCGAGGACTTGATTGCTGACCTTGAACACGGCTTTGCTGTTCTTAGCGCCGCTTAGACTGGCTGAGACCTAAGGGAACCGAGGTCGTGCGCTTGGTCACGCGAATCACGATGCGTGACTGCACATCTGAGACCAAGCCCTGCCCTAATAATTTGTCGCGCAAAAAGCCATCATAGGCGTGCATATCGGTAGTCACGACCCGAATCATATAGTCCACCGCTCCTGTTACAGTGGCACAATCGACAACCTCTGACCAAGTTGCCACCGAAGCTTCGAATTTTTCAAGGTTCTCTCGGTTTGGTAGAGCCAGCTTCACCGAGGCCATTACCTCGAAATCAAGGCCTAAAGCCGCGCGTTCTAGAATGGTCACTCGCTTGGTGATGACGCCAATTTCCTCCAGACGCTTAATGCGCCGCCAGCATGGGCTTGACGACAGGCCAACCTTGTCGGCAATCTCGGCAACTGAAAGCGCGGCATCTTCCTGAATCAAATCAAGGATGCGCACATCGATGGTGTCTAATTCTTCCGACACGAATTTTCCTCAATTCTGACAAAGCGAACATGTATCTTGCGGAATTTTTGGCAAACAATGAAAAAAAGAGCAAGTTTTTTCCGCGAAAACAGCAGATGATGCCCAGATAAATGCAGGCCATGTTTGCCATGGTCATAAATCCGAGGGCCAAACCAGATGCTCCATCGCGAAGTTCTTTTGACTGACAAGTATGAACTAGGCGAAGGCAGAGCGTTTCTAACCGGGATCCAAGCCCTTGTTCGGCTGCCATTGGACCAAAAAAGACGTGATGTTAAGGCGGGACTCACTACCGCTGGTTTTATCTCCGGCTATCGTGGGTCACCCTTGGGCGGTTATGATATGCAGCTAGAGCGTGCCTCTAACCTATTGAAAAAAAATGATATCGAATTCTGGCCGGGCCTGAATGAAGATCTGGGTGCTACGGCGGTCTGGGGTAGCCAGCAGCTTGGCCAATTTGCGGGCGCGCGCTTTGATGGGGTCTTCGGCATTTGGTATGGTAAAGCGCCCGGCGTCGACCGAACCGGCGATGTTTTCAAGCACGCTAATTTCGCAGGGACGTCCCGTTTCGGAGGCACGTTGGCGATTGCAGGTGATGATCATGCCTGCAAGAGCTCGACCCTGCCCAGCCAGTCGGAATTTGCCTTCATCGACGCGGAAATGCCGATCCTGTCGCCAGCTTCGATCCAGGATGTTCTGGATTTTGGCCTTTACGGTTTTGCGCTTTCCCGGTTTTCAGGTGCCTGGACTGGCCTGATAGCGCTGGCTGATACCATGGATTCAGGCGCTGTTATCGATGTTGGGGCCCACCGCTTTGATATCCATCTACCCACAGATTTCCAAATGCCCCCTGACGGGCTTAGCCTGCGGCGCGGCGATGATCCGATGGCAAAAGAGGCGCGGTTGCGCCAGTTTAAGTTGCCTGCTGCCCAGGCTTTTGTGCGGGCCAATGAGCTAGACCGCGTAATTTTGGCCGGGCCTAAGCGCCGCATTGGTCTGGTGGCTACGGGGCAAGCCACGCGCGATATTTTCGAAGCCTTAGATGCACTCGCGATTAGCCCGGAGTTGGCCGCCGATCTTGGCCTCGCCATTTACAAAGTCGCCATGCCTTGGCCCCTGGAGCCCTATCATTTGCGCAGCTTTGCCTCGGGGCTTGAGACCTTGTTGGTAGTTGAGCACAAGCGCGCCTTGATCGAACCCCAAATCCGCGATGCCTTGTATGATTTGCCAGATGGGAAGCGCCCACGGGTGATTGGAAAAAAAGGGGTCGATGGCGCGATCTTGCTGCCCGACACTGCCTCTATCCCTATCCCCGTTCTGGCCAAGATCTTGTTTGACCTGGTACCGGAAGGTCCGCACCGCGAGCAGGCTCTGGCCTATCTCAACCGCGTGCAGGAAAGTAAGGACCGGGCAAAGGTGCTCGAAGGCGATGCGCACCGGACGCCTCATTTTTGTTCTGGCTGTCCCCATAACAGTTCAACCGTTGTTCCAGAAGGCTCGCGAGCTTTAGCAGGTATTGGCTGCCACTATATGGCAACCTTTATGCCCGAGCGACAAACCGATATGACCAGCCAGATGGGTGGCGAGGGCATTGGGTGGATTGGCCAAGCGCCGTTTACCGAGGAAGACCATGTCTTCGTCAATCTGGGTGATGGTACCTATTCACACTCGGGTTCATTGGCCATTCGTGCGGCGGTAACAGCTCAGGTCAATGTCACCTATAAGCTACTCTATAATGATGCGGTGGCCATGACAGGTGGGCAATCAACCGAGAGCGGCCAGACCACGCCCCAGATTGCCAAGCAATTATTAGGGGAGGGCGTGAGGAAAGTCGTGATCGTTGCCGACGAGCCCACGCGCTATGCCCATATCTTGCTGGAGTCATCGGTTCGCGTTTATCCACGTCAGGAACTGGACGCGGTTCAGCGTCGCCTGCGCGAGACCAAGGGCGTCACGGTCTTGATCTATGACCAAATGTGCGCAACCGAGAAGCGCCGCCGTATTAAGCGCAAACTCCTCAAACCCACCTCCACCCGAGCCTATATCAATCCGTCGGTCTGCGAGGGCTGTGGTGATTGCTCCAAGCAATCTAATTGCTTGTCGATCCATCCGCTAGAAACCGATTTTGGTACCAAGCGGCAGATCGATCAGTCTTCCTGCAACCAAGACATACGGTGCGTTGATGGATTCTGCCCTTCCTTCGTGACGGTTAAAGGCAGCCATAATGCCAAGCGCGAGCGCGCGCGTCCAATCTTTGACGCTTCCAATATTCCGTTACCAGAGCCCATGAGTTTGGACCGTCCGCGCTCCATCGTCTTTACCGGTGTTGGTGGAACTGGCGTGACAACTGTCTCCGCCATTGTGGGAATGGCAGCCCACGTCGATGGTAAAGCCTCCTCTACGCTGGATATGACGGGACTGGCGCAAAAGGGCGGACAAGTATTGAGCCATGTGCGCATTGCCAATCAGCCACAAGACATTCGTTCGGGCCGTGTACCACCGGCATCGGCTGATGTGATGATTGCTGGAGACTTGATTGTTGCGACCAATCTAGATGGTCTGAGCCTGGTTTGCAAAGAAACCACTCGTGCTGTCGCCAATTTCGACATCCAACCCACCAGTGAGTTTATACATAATCGCAGCCGTGGCTATCGAGGTCAGCCGAAGGTCGATTTGTTTGATCAGGCAGTGCGTGAACTCGGTGTGATCCATGCCGAGGGTTTGGCTGAAGAATATCTCTATGATGCGCTTTACTCCAACATGATTTTGTTGGGGTTTGCGTGGCAACGTGGTTTGGTCCCCGTTTCCCTTCGCGGACTTTATCGGGCTATCAAGCTCAATGGCGTTGCGATTGATGAAAATGTACTGGCTTTCGATCTGGGCCGCTTGGCGGCCTATGACCCCGCCCGTCTGAAGGAGATGGTACCGGTTCGCGAACCTCCCCCGGAAAAATCTCTCGATGATTTGATTGCTCATCGTCTGGCGCATCTGACAGCCTACCAAAGTCAAAGCTATGCGCAAATCTATGCCAATGCGGTGGCCCAAGTCCGAAAAGCTGAAACTCAGGCAAGCCTGGGTACCGCTCTGACGCGCGCCGTGGCCGTCAATCTGGCCAAAGTTATGGCGTACAAGGATGAATATGAGGTTGCACGCCTTTATGCAGACCCTGCTTTTATGGCAGGGCTAAACGCGACATTGGGTGGGTGGAAATCTTTGAAGATTTGGCTGGCACCACCATTTTGGGCCGCAAAGGATGAGGCAACAGGCCTGCCTAAAAAGCAGGCCTTTGGTGCCTGGACCCTCGTTGCCTTTAGGATCCTGAAGCATGGCAAACTTCTGCGTGGCACTATGCTAGATATCTTTGGTGCGACTGGGGAGCGGGTGAAAGAGCGCGCCTTCCGTGATCGCTATCTGGCAGACTTGCCCTTTTGGCTTGAAAGCCTGTCGGCTAAGACCCACCGCCAGATCGTGGAACTGGCCAATCTGCCAGACGAAGTGCGGGGGTACGGCCATGTCAAGGAGGCAAGTTTGGTGCGGACCGAAGCCAAACGGAAAACTCTTATGGCTCAACTGACCCAAAGGCTTGCCCCGGGAGTCGATGCACACTAAATGACGGCTCCCCGATGTGTTGGCTGGGTAGCTCAGCTGGTTAGAGCGCACGACTCATAATCGTGAGGTCGAGAGTTCAAGTCTCTCTCCCGCCACCATCGGATCTTCTTCTCTTGATAAGTCGGGCAGCCTTGGCCAAAGCTTAAACGGCTGCAGGTGCTTCAGAGCCCGCCGGTATGTCGCCATTGTCCTCGATCGTTGGGGACCCGCCCCTCTTGGCCCCGGTCGATTGCGAGCCGCTGAAGCTCGCCCCCAGCATATCGACGTCATAAAAGAGCGCGTGGCGAATATCGGCTTGATCGAAATTGGCATAGCGCAATTCTGCACCGGTAAAGTCGGCTGCTTTGGTCGTATCGGCACTGACCTTCAGCGGACTGAGCTTGGCATTGCGGAAGTCAGCCTTTTTCAACCGCGCGCGTGTAAAGTTAGCTCCACGCAAGTCAGCAGCTGCAAAACATACTCCGCGCAGGTCGGCTTGTGAGAAATTGGCCCCTTGCAACTGGGCCAACTTGAAACTCACGCCAACCCCGTTGCATCCGACGGCTGAAAGGGCGGTCAAGCGCATGCCTTCAAACAGGGTGGTCAAGGGGCGCAGGTCTTCGCCGTCAAACGTAGCGTGCTTGCCAGCCCTGCCATTGCTTTCCCACCAGTCCTGATGATCATTGGCCATGTTTTCCAACTGGATGGCACGAGCTTTCGCGCTGTCGCTAGGGTCGCCCAAGGCACCCTTGGCCATTTTGGGGTCGATCTTGGAATAGCCTAGCGCAACGCCCGTCAGAATAGCATCTTCAAAATGCGCGCCTTCCAGCCTAGCCCCGGTCAAGTCTGCATCTTGCAGATCGGCCCCGTTCATGTTGCAATCCTTCAAAATGGCACCAGACAAGTTTACGCCCTTCATCGAGCAGTCTTGGAAGTCGGTACCTTTGGCTTGCATACCGTTCAAGCGGGAGCCATCGAGCGTTGCGCCTACAAACAAAGTGCCCTCGGCATCACCCGCGCGCATCCGGTGCTTGACGACCAACATGCCATTCTTCTTATCCGCCACTGCGACTTCGCCTTCGCGGAAGTCGGACTTGGTCAAGTCCGCATAGGAGAGGTCTGCGCCGCGCAAATTGGCCCCGCGCAGATCGGTTTTCGCCATGCGGGCTCCGCGCAGGTCTGCTTTGCGAAAGTCACAGGCAAACAGGATAGCGCGCTCAAAGATCGTATTGATCAAGATGGCGTTTGCGAAAGTACATCCGGTCAGTTCGGCATCAGCGAGATTGCGACCCGAAAGGTCCACACCTGTCAGGTCAACAAATCTTAGTACGGCCCGCTTGCCACCCCCAGATCCTCTTGCGTAACGCTCGTGCATCTTTACGACCGTTTCAAGTGTCTCAGGGTCCAGTTTCAGATAAGATACCATGCTGCTCCAGTGCCACCTAATTTTTTGATACTGAGTGATTAACTATGGTGAGAGTTTAACTCATGAGTCTTGTGGCTTGGTTAAAGAAAACCGCGGTTACCAGTTAGATGTATTCAAAAATGTCTGGAAGGGTCTAAACATAGTCGAACGATATATGCTTAAGTTGCCCTGGTTTTGAGTTTGCCCGTAAGGGGGAACCTTGAGGGAGAACCTTGTCTATTTGTCGCGTCTTTAGTATCATTCAGGTGCGCCTTGGCAGTTTCGGTTTCGCCAGAATAGGCTATATAGCGCGTCTTTCCCCCCGTTTAGCTTCAGTGAAAGTTTCCTCGTGATTGAGCCCAAACATGCGCTTGTCCTGTTCTCAGGCGGTCAGGATTCTACAGCCTGTTTGGCGTGGGCGCTGTCTCGTTATGAACTCGTAGAGACGATTGGCTTTGATTACCGCCAACGTCATCGGGTGGAATTGGACCAACGCCTGGTGATTTTGGACGCGATCCGTGCCTCGATGAAGGACTGGGACCGAAAGTTGGGTGCTGATCACATCTTGGACCTGGGGGTCTTGGGCCAGATTTCTGATACGGCGCTGACACGTGATACCGCAATTGCGATGGCGGGATCTGGCTTGCCCACAACCTTTGTTCCCGGCCGAAATCTGGTCTTTTTGACCTTTGCAGGTGCTTTGGCCTATCGCCGGGGACTGGGAGTCCTAGTTGGCGGAATGTGCGAGACGGACTATTCTGGCTATCCCGATTGTCGCCGTGCCACACTGGATGCGACACAGCAAGCCCTGTCATTGGGCATGGACGTCTCGTTTAAACTGGCAACGCCCCTGATGTATCTAACCAAAGCTCAGACTTGGGACCTTGCTTATGTTTTGGGCGGGGAAGCGTTAGTCGATCTCACCGTTGAGCATACCCACACCTGTTACAGGGGTGACCGCACGATGCGCCACGATTGGGGGTATGGTTGTGGCACCTGTCCCGCGTGCGAGCTTCGTGCCGCTGGCTGGCAAGAATGGCAGGCACACCTTCAAGGGCATGGTGGAGAGGGTTCGCGGGTGGCCCCATGACCTATATGGTAAAAGAATGCTTTTATACCTTGCAGGGCGAGGGGGCCCAAGCAGGCCGTCCGGCCGTATTTTTGCGCTTTGCGGGCTGCAACCTCTGGAGCGGACGTGAGCAGGACCGCAATGACGCTGTCTGCCAGTTTTGTGATACGGACTTTGTCGGGACTGCTGGTGAAGGCGGGGGCAAGTTTGAGACAGCCGAAGCCCTTGCTGAGGCGGTTGCTTCGCTATGGCCTGATCGCGAACGGGGCAGCCCTTATGTGGTGTGCACGGGTGGTGAGCCTCTCCTGCAGCTTGATGCGCCGTTGATCTCCGCTCTCCATCAGGCAGGTTTTGAGGTTGCAGTGGAGACCAATGGCACGATTGTCGCCCCCGATGGGCTCGATTGGGTCTGTGTCAGCCCCAAAGCCAATGCCGCGTTGGCGCAGGTCAGCGGCAACGAATTGAAACTGGTCTTTCCCCAGGCCTTGGCTATGCCGGACCAGTTTGAGGCACTGGCGTTTGACCACTACTTTCTTCAACCAATGGACGGTCCGCAGAAGGATAAAAACACCCAAGCTGCGGTCGCCTATTGTCTTGCGCATCCACAATGGCGATTGAGCCTGCAAACACATAAAATGCTTGGAATCCCTTGACCCGCTGCCTCCTGACCAAAAGCGTAACCTTTGACGCCGCCCATCACCTTCATCAAGGCGATGACAGTCATCCCTATCGCCGTTTGCACGGCCATTCCTTCCGTCTGGATGTGTCGGTGGAGGATGAGGCGGATGGCAAAGATCATTGGGTACGTGACTTTGCAGAGCTTGCTAAAGCCATCAGCGACGTGCGCGATGTGCTGGATCATTCTTTCTTGAACGAGATCGAAGGCCTTGAGACGCCAACGCTTGAGAATATTTGTGCCTGGGTGGCCGAGCGTTTGAAGCCAGACCTGCCCAATTTGCGCCGTGTTTCGGTAGCCCGGCCTTCGCTGGGCGAAATGTGTACTCTTGAGATTGGCCTTTAGGCAGCTGGTCGCTGTGGGCGCGTCGCGAGACGCTTGCGTATTTTGATTTCCGCCCATTCGATCAGCCGCATGCAAGCCTTGATTTGGCCTGTAAGAGAGACTTCGCAAGCCTGCACAATGTGAGCCCGCCGCCACAAACTCAACCAAGCACGTTGCAACCGATCGTTCTTTATGGGCAGAGTCAGGGCTCGGCCGACTTGGCCTTCACAACAAAGTGGGCCGTCGATCGTCAAAGGCGATTTATAGGCCTCCCCCCCACTGCCGAAATCAAACACCTTAAGCCCGAGGTTGGCAGTGTGGCGGATGATATCGAAGGTTAGCAACATGCCGGGAGAATAGCGGCTGTAAGCTGGATTATAGGCCGGGAACCAAAAGTGCAGATCTTCCCCGTCAATCAAGCAGATTTCGGCGGCAATCAATTCCTCGCCGCGACGATAGATGCCGGCCCACAAGCCAGAACTGCGGGTTCTTTGCGCTGCCAGCGCCAAAAGGAGGTTGCGGGTCCAGCCACAGCTGAACACATCATGGATACCAGAACGCTTGTATTGAGCGACCTTTAAACTCAGAACCCAGTCCAGCAAGGCAGGGGACACGTCGGTCCATTCAAATTGAAGGTCGGGCAAATCCTTGGCGACATTACGGGTGCAGCGGCCCAGGTTTTTGAAATATCTCGGCGCGCCGGCTTTTTGGGTTGCAAACCATGCTTCAAAGCCGTCAGGCACAGCGGCGATCCGGCGATGCTTGACGATCGGTGCCTGGTCCAGGCCGGAGTCACCAATCAGGCCGTTGAACACCAAACGCTTTGCCCCTGCAGCAGCCAACAGGCGCGTCCAGTCGGGCACATAGCCGGCTTTCATTACCGCTGCATGGTAGTCCGCCAAGGGTGCCCCGGCAGGTTGCAAGCTTTGTCCCCGCTTTTGATAGGCAAAGAAGCCGACAATTTCCTCGCCGTCATGAAATCGGGCCAGCATGCTGCCAGGTGTGTGCGGTGCAATGGCCTTAATAAAGCCAGCAGAAAAATAAGGGCTGGTCAGATGTGGGTTCGCATCGCGAAACAGGCTGAATAATGCTTCCTCGGCCTCAGTAATTCCATCTAGAGAGGCAACTGAAACGCAGGTAACCTTGTTCATCGCGTGAGTCCTTCCCGAAAACGCCTGGATCCCGATCAGCAAAATCTGGCCCACCCGAAGTAAGTTTACGCAATGATAGTTGCTACTTTTTATCGGTGATTTGTCACGTTTACGTGATTGGATGGAGTTGCAGAGCCAGCTTTGGCGGATCTGTCCGTTATCGTGTACCACAACTAGACTCATGGGAGCAGTTTGCAGGCTGGTCTGTGTAAATTTGGGACACAGAATGGGGCTGCAAATGTGTGCCGGACCGTTGCAACCGCCCATAAAAACAGCGGGGCCCTTACAGACCCCGCAGGTATTTCAAAGCCAGCCAAGGTTGTTTCACAGACCGAGCCCTATCGAGGGGTTTTAGCCTGGAACAGCCTGCGCCAGCTTCCGCGCGAAGACTGACAGGGTCCGATCTGTATCCGACCATATCCAAGCGGTGTCTGCCAAGATGATATCCCCTGTCCATTCATAGCTTGCTTGGCCGATCAGGTTGCCCGCCGTATCAAAGGCTTTGCCGGACACGTCTGCCCCGCCAATGCCAAAGCTCTGCATCGATAGACCTGGCTTATCGCCTAATTCCTTGAATGTCGGTCGATTGGCGGTCAAATCATGGATCACCACATCAACCCTCGCTACCCGGTCATCAAGGCTTGCGCGCAAACTGCGCTCGACCATGTCTTGAATAACGGCCTTTTCGCGCACACCATAAGTTTTTTCGATCTTCTTTTGGGCCTTCTCGCTGTAGATCACGGTGACTTGCAGCGGATCGGCAGATGCCGTGGAAGCACATGTCATCGCCAATAGCAGTGCAGCGGCAGAAAACAATTTCACCATGTCTGTCTCCTCCTCGTCGAACCCGATCGCGAGATAGGGTTGAGCCAGTACTTTCCTAGAATGATCACAAAATGATTTTTCGGCAAGGTGATCCAGCATTAAACCTTTGTCAGCTTGTTCCCCCAGATTAGGGTTTGAATGGTTGAAAAACGATTGTGGCTTCACCAAAAACGATGCCGAACTTTACTACCTTGGCCCGGTTGATCAAAATGCCGTCGGGTTGCAGCCACATCCGGTCATCAAAGGTGACCAGCACAGTGCGTTCGCCCACTTTTAAGTCAACATCATAGACCCAAGACAATTGATTGCCCTGAATCAGGCCGCGCGCGACCCCGCGTACATCGCCCGCTGTGCCTTCATAGGTGTAGGGTCCGGTCTTCTTGATCTTCCAAATACGCTGTTCTTTCGTGCCATCGGCATAATCAAAGCGCTCGTCTAGGGTAAGAACGGACCCGTCCCACTGCCCCTCAATATCGACCTTGAACTGACGGATCAGGGTCCCGTTTCGATCTTGGAAAACACCCCAAGCTGTGGTCTTTCCCTTGAAATAATCTTCTAGAACAAGTTGCTGTGGAGCTTTGGCGGTTGGCGCTGGTGCGGTTGTGGCGCAACCGGCGACAGTAAGTGCGACGGCTGCAAGGCTGGCGGCCTTCTGGATGGCTTTGAACATGGCTAAGACCTCTCGCTTGTGTTTACGCGTCAAACGACAGAATGGTTCAGTGCATCGAGAGGCTTACTCAGTTGGCGCGTTTATGGTTCAAGCCATCCTTACCCACAACCGAGATGTCGGCTTGACAGCTTCGGCCAGCCAGTCCGTTTGGCTGATGGTGTGAACTTCAGAGTTAGTGTAAAAATCTTTTTTCAATTCTGGTGTTTTAGAGGCCTTCTGGGTCTCAGTTCAGTGCAAATGGGGGTAGCACAACACCAAAGGCCTGATGCCCAAACTCTAGATAGAAGCTGTCTGAGCGTTCTTTGAGCAGGCGGGACCCGCCCTTCGCGGCTTTTTTTGAGAGCCGGTCGAGCTTATAGCGCCATGCCTCGATACGGGCGGCTTGCAAGCCACATATCAGATTATGCTCGCCCGTTTAGTCGATCGGAAAGTTTTCAACCCGTTCCTGCATGCGCTTCAAGGCCTGATATAATCAAGGCTGGGTGAGTCCCAAGGTGCTGACCGCGCCATAAATCCTGGTAAATTTCGTTCGCTCTGTCGGAGCGACCCTGCCAAACCTCGTTTGGTGCGGCGCGGGTCAAGGCAGCGTGTGTTATCCTACCAAGTCAGGCTCATGCGGCCGCGGTCTGACAGGGCGCGCGCTTGGCTCGAGCCTAACGCCGTGGCCCGAACGCGAGGGAACGTGTTACCTATCATCGGGCCAACCCGGTTTCATTGAACGGCCAGTCTGACAGGCTAGGCCCTATGGGGTGTCAAGGCGCGTCGACCAATACCAGTTCTGCGTCCACAATCGCCTTTATGGTAAGTTGAGGTTCGTCCAAAATGGCGGCAGCATCGCGTTCATACAGATCGATGCCATTAAGTTCGATGACACCTTTAGCCGCTGCCAGATAGGCGTGACGGCCTGCAGCCAGATCGTAGGTCACACTTTCACCTGCCTTCAATGTCGCTCCCAAGACACGGGCCTTCTGGCGGATATGCAAGGCGGTTTCATCCTCCGCAAAGCCTGAGGCGAGCGTCACAAACTGGCCCGAGCGGTCGTCCTTGGGGAACTTCGCCGCACCCCAAGAGGGGGCTATGCCAGCGCTCTCTGGCAAGATCCAGATTTGGTAGAGCGTGGTTTTCTCATCTTCCATATTGTATTCGGCGTGGGTGATGCCGGTTCCCGCACTCATGACTTGCACGTCGCCTGCCTCGGTGCGGCCGACATTGCCCAAGCTGTCTTTGTGGGTGATGGCTCCTTCGCGCACATAGGTTATGATTTCCATGTCGGTATGGCCATGTGGATCAAAACCGGTGCCTGGGGCAATCTCGTCATCATTCCAAACCCGGATCGTACCCCACTGCGTCCGCTTTGGGTCATGATAATGGCCAAAGGAGAAATGGTGCCGGGCATTGAGCCAGCTATTCTTAAAGCGGCCCAGAGTGGTGAATTCGCGTTTCTCAATCATGGCTCAACCTTTCATTTTCCTGGTCATGTCCGTGATTCGGACGCCATCGAGGTGAGAGATGGGGAAAAGCTTTATGGACGCATGTTGATTGTTCGAATACTAGGAAAAATTGAAACCGATTGTTTCGCAATTTGTATCGGTGGGTGGTGGCGCGCATGAGCCTAGATTTGGATTTATTGACGACGTTCGCGAAAGTCGCTGAGCGCGCCAGTGTGACCGCTGCGGCGCGCGATCTCAATCTGTCCAAAGCGACCGTGTCAAAGCAGATCGCAGAGCTGGAGCAAAAGCTCGGCGTTTTGCTCTTTGCCCGCACTACACGCCTGTTTTCGCTGACAGAGTCGGGCCAGCGCGCCTATGTCCGGGCGCAGCGCATCATGGCGGAGGCCGAAGCCCTCGCTGATGAAGCGCGAGAGACCCGTGACCTGCCGCGCGGCAATCTGAAGATTGCAGCGCCGCAAGCATTTGCACGCCTGTGGCTGGCAGACCTTTTACCTGAGTTTATCCGGGCCTATCCGGAAATCAGCCTCGAGTTTGGCGTGGATGAACGCACGGTCGATATGGTCAAAGACAATTTCGATGTGGCGATCCGCATCGGCACCATGCCGGACTCCAGCCTGCTAGCCAGGAAGCTCGCGCCCGTGCGTCTGTTTACGGTGGCATCTCCCGCTTATTGGAAAAAGCATGGCAAGCCGCGCAGGCCAGAAGACCTCGCCCTGCATTGCTGTTTTCGATACACCAACACGCCTAACTACTCGCTTTGGCGCTATATAGATGGCGAAGGCAACGACCTGCGCGTGCGGGTGCAAGGCCCCATCACCACCAATGGCGGCCAGATTGAAATGCCGGCGCTGCGCGAGGGTCTTGGCGTCGCCTATCTGCCGGACTTCTTGGTCTGTGAAGATGTCCGTGCTGGCCGGCTGGAGCGGGCGCTGGAAGACTGGTGCTCACCGGAGCTAACCTTGCATCTTTTGAGCCCGCCGGGCAGGGGAAAGCCAAAGCGGCTCGAAGTCTTCGCAGACTTCATGATCACTAAATTTGGCGGGCGAACCCCGCCTTGGCATATCTAGCTGACGGCTTCGAAAACCAGCACCTCCGGTGAGTGGCTGGATTTGAGGATCAGCTGATTGCCCGTCAAACTGATCTGTTCCACTTGGCTGAGGGCCGCTAGAAAGGCTGCTTCGATTGCCATAGGATCACCGATGGCTGCCAAGCACGCACGCTCTGTCTGCGTCATGTTGAGGAAACGCGAGGTTCCAGCCGCGCGCTGATGAACGCCGGAAAACTGATTGCAGCCGGTCGACCCGCTGATGCGATTGGCCTCGAACCTCACCTGCGGCCGCGAGCTCTGTGGGTCGAGCGCCTGACCATTCAAGCTGACTAAGATCCAGGATTTGCCATAGAGGCTTGGGGCAGTCTCGGCGCTGGCGCTGATGGTTTGCAGGCGCGCAAGCACGCGACCGTTAGCCGATAGCAACCGCACTTCGCCGCCAAATTTTCGGATCTGGCTCGTGGCGTGCAGGGCTGCCAGCATCTGGCGTTCCAAGGTACCAGAAGGGCCCGCGCATGCCATTTTGGTGACGGCAAGCGGGCTAAAGCGCGTGGTGTCGGCACCTGACCTAACCAGCTTGCCATTGAGGCGATTACAACCCGTTGAGCCAAAGATGCCATCATTTGTCATGAAATTGAGGGTGGCCTTGGGTGCCTCGGCGCTAAGACTGAGCGGGCGACCATTGAGCTCGCTTACCACAAACGCCCCCTCCAGCGTCAGGACGGGCCTGGGCGCACCCTTTGACGGCGCATGAACGCCATGGCTAAGGGCGGGGCCGGCAGCAAGTACTGCCAGCCCGCACAAAGCGAGTGCAAGGCCCGCCTGGATTAAACGGGATCCCAGGTGAAGACCCCGCCAGTTGCTTCGAGCCCCATGAAGCCACCTTTCAAAGCGGGCAGTCCATGTTCGATCAGTGTCTCTGGTGTCCATCCGTCAATCCTCGATACGGAGCGGACTGGCCGTGGTTGGTCAAAGACGACCACTTCATTGCCGCGTACGCCGAATATTTGGCCTGTTACATGGCTGGCGGCAGCTGAACACAGGCTGACTGCGAAGGTGGCGACTTGATCGGCGCGCATGCGGGTGCGGATACGTTCCACCCGTTGCGCGCTGGCTTCATCTTTCACCGGAATGGTCGCGATCATACGGGTCCAAGCAAAGGGTGCAATGACGTTGGCGCGCACATTTTTCAACGCCCCTTCCATCGCGATGATGCGCGACAGACCGGCGACGCCCATTTTGGCGGCGGCATAATTGGCTTGGCCAATATTGCCGATGATGCCGGAGGTGGAGGTGAAGAGCACATAAGCCCCGTCTTGTTGTTCGCGGAACAACTCAACGCTGGCGCGGGTAACATTATAGGCTCCGCGCAAATGCACATCGATCACCGCGTCCCAGTCAGGCTCTGACATTTTGTGGAACATTCCATCCCGCAAGATACCGGCTGGATTGATGATGGCATGCAGGCCACCAAACTCATCCTTGGCTTGTGCGATCATGCCCTTGACGGCAGCAAAGTCGGACACGGATTCAGAATTGGCGACCGCCTCGCCACCGGCTGCTCTGATTTCATCGGTAACGGCTTGGGCCGGTCCAACAGAGCCTTCATCGCCGCCTGCAACCGAGCCACCTAAATCATTGACAACAACTTTGGCCCCGGCGGCAGCGGCTTGCAGCGCGCATTCGCGGCCAATGCCATTGCCGCCACCGGTAATCAGAATGACTTTACCCTCTAAAACTCCCATGGACGTGCTCCCTTGTCTTGTGTTCCTTTGAGATTAGCCCGATCAAGACGCCTTGGTCGAGCCCTGATTTTCCGGCGCTGCGTCTTCAAACCGATTGGCCTCTGCCAAGGGCCTAAACAGGCGCATCCATGCCCCAGCAATGAAAACTGCGCCAATACCGCCGGCAACAACGGCCGTGACCGGGCCTAACAGTCGCGCGGCAACACCGGACTGGAACTCGCCCATTTCATTGGAAGCAGAGATGAAGACAAAGCTAATGGCCGAAACCCGTCCGCGCATCGCATCTGGCGTTGCCAGTTGTACGAGGGAGGAGCGCACATAGACGGAGATCATGTCGGCCGCGCCAGCGAGCGCTAAGCAGGCCACCGAGAGCCATAAGGTGGTGGACAGGCCAAAGCCCAGTGTCGCCAACCCAAACACGAAGACGGCACCGAACATCCAGCGCCCGACATTGCGCTCAATCGGCCTGATCGCCAAAAAAATCGACACCAGGCCTGCCCCAATCGCCCCGGCAGAGCGCAAAGCCCCCAGTGCCGCTGGGCCAGCGTGGAGAATGTCGCGCGCAAAAACGGGAAGAAGGGCGGTTGCCCCTGCCAGCAACACGACAGCTAGATCCAGGCTGAGGGCCCCTAGAACGATCTTATTGTCGCGCACATAGACGAGCCCTTCCCTGATCATGGCAAAGGTACGTCCGTTTTCGACTTTTTCTTGCGCTGGAGCCTTGGTCAACAAGGTGAGAAACCAGCCACATACGAATAGTCCCAAAGAAACGCTGTAGGGAACAGAGGGGCCAAAGTGAAACAACAACCCACCCAGAGCTGGGCCTAGAACGGAGCCGCCTTGAAAGCTCAAAGACATGAGCGCGATGGCCTGGGGCAGCTGATCGCGCGGCACCAGATTGGATACCATGGCCGAGCTGGCAGCGGGCAAAAAGGCGTTCAACATGCCTGTCACCATGGCAACAGAAAAGATAGCTGCAATCAGGGCGGATGGGGCAAAGCCCGATGCCGCAACCAAAGCCCCTGCAATCGCCACTTTGAGCGCGATACAGCCCAGAATGATCCGCCGGCGGTCAAACCGGTCTGCGGCCTGGCCACCAAACAAGGACAAAATCAGAAGGGGAACGAATTGGGACAAGCCAATGAGGCCCAGTAGAAACGCGCCTTCCTCAATCGTATCACCGCGCGCGCGCGCAATATCATAGACCTGCCATCCCATGGCAGTGATCTGAATCTGCGTGCCCAAAGTCCAGAAGACCCTGGCGCACCAATAGCGGGCGAAAGACGGATGGCTGAAGGGGGCTAAAGATCGGCTCACCCGTTTGTGATGGGTCACCCGACCTTTCCGGTCAATGGACTAAGCGCGATAAAGACTTAAAGCGGTGCAGTTGCCGCTTCGAGCCAGGCCCACACATCCGCCTCGATCCGAGGGCCGATTTCAGCCAAAACTCTGGCGTGATAGCTGTTTAGCCAAGCGCGCTCGGGCTCTGTCAGCATTTCCACCTGGATCAACCGGCGATCAATCGGCGCAAGCGTCAGGGTTTCAAAGCCCAGCATGGGCCGCTCTCCGCCCTCAATTGTGGTGGCTGATGTCACATATTGCAGGTTTTCGATGCGAATGCCGTAGCCATCGATCTTGTAAAAGCCGGGCTCATTTGAGACGATCATGCTAGGCTCTAGCGCCACGTGATTGGGCACTTTGGCAATTCGGTGCGGGCCTTCATGCACACCCAGATACGAGCCGACGCCATGACCTGTGCCGTGGTCATAATCAAAGCCACCTTCCCACAGGCTCATGCGAGCCAAAGCATCCAGAGCAGAACCCGTTGTGCCTTTTGGGAAGCGCACGCGGGCGAGCGCGATATGGCCTTTCAGAACGCGGGTAAATCGGTCCTTCATTTCAGCGCTGGGGGTCCCGACTGCCACCGTACGGGTGACATCCGTGGTGCCGTCGAGATATTGACCGCCTGAATCAAGCAGGAACAAATTGTCCTGGTCCAATTTGCGGTTGCTTTCTACCGTGACGCGGTAGTGCGGGAAGGCCCCGTTGGGACCAGCACCTGAAATGGAGTCAAACGAGAGGTCCTGCAAAGCGCCAGTTGCCATCCGGAAGCCTTCGATGGCCTTGCATATATCAATCTCTGTTAGTTTGCCCTTTGGCGCTTCGACGTCAAACCAATGCAAGAAATTGGCAAGCGCTACGCCGTCGCGTGCATGGGCACGCTTGGTTCCAGCGATTTCAACCCCGTTTTTCAAGGCGCGTGGCAGGATTGTCGGGTCTTGTCCGCGGACAATTTGCGCACCGGCTGCGTGTAAGGCATCAAACACATGGGCAGAGGACAGGCCCGGGTCGACCAAAACCCGCTTGCCACTGGTTTGCCTGAGGGCTTCAACGAAATCAGTGTCCGTGCTGATCGAGACTTCATTGCCGAGGAAGCCGCGCAACTCTGGCGTCACCTTTTCAGGTTTTACGAACAGTTGCGCTGTGCCATCCTTGTTGAGAATGGCGCTACCCAAAGCCAAGGGCGTGCGAGTCACGTCGGTGCCGCGTATATTGAACAGCCAAGCCAGAGCGGCAGGCGAGGTCAGGACGCTTGCCTCAATGCCATCGCCAGAAAGTTTTTCGCCAATGCGCGAGCGCTTTGAGGCGCTGCTCTCCCCCGAGAAGATTTCAGGATGCGGGACAATTTCTTTGCCGGGTTCAGCGGGGCGATCTTGCCAAGCTTGATCAATCGGATTGACCCCCACAGCAACTAATTCGACGCCCGCTTGCGCTGCTGAGTCTTTCAGACGCCCCAAGGCATCGGGTGGCACAAGGCGGGCATCATAGCCAATCCTCGCACCTTTGGGCGCTTCTGCCTTTAGCCATGCGGCTGGCCCCTGATCGACGAGGTCGCGTTGTTCAAACAATTCCGGTGCCGTTTGGCTGAGCGCCTGTTGCGTATAGCGCCCATCAGAGAACAGATAGGCTTTATTGCGCAGGATGATGGCTGCACCGGCAGAACCCGTAAATCCTGTGGCCCAAGCCAAACGTTCAGCGCAATCAGGCAGATACTCATTTTGCCATTCATCCTCATGAGGCACAAAAAGGCCATCGAGGCCCAATTGCTCCAATTGAGCTCGGATTAGGGGGATGGCCTTGCGACCTTGGTCAGCGCCACCGCGCACGTCATAATTTTGGAACATAGTGGGAGCCTAGAGGCATGGTCGAATTCGCGCAAGACGATGGTGCTGACCTATGCACACCTCGTTGGCATCGGATGGGTTTCATGCGCCAGTCTTGTATATGGCGGGTCCAAGTCTTGATAAGCAAGAGCCTGCAACGACTAGGAGCTAGGTGAAGAAACAGGTGTTTTCTTAGAAATTTTGAGCCAGCCTTCTGAGGGCACCGATCTGGCGCGTATGCAACCTATTCCAAGTTCACGAGATTGGATCCAGATGGTTTCGAGTTAGTTCCCAGTTAGTTCAAAGCATGCCCTAAGTACGGTCATTTCGCGCGTACGGGCCTGCGATAGGTCAGGGTAGACCAGTTCTCTTTCCTATGGCGGTGCTCCAGCACCAAGCCACGCTGACCATAGGCGCGGCGAATGGCGGGCTCCTGGTGGGTGAGCAAGCCCGATAGCACGATACGCCCGCCTGGCTTCACGATGCTGGCCAGGTCTGGCGAAAGGCGTACCAGCGGCTTCATCAGAATATTGGCGAAGACCAGATCAAACGGCCCCTGCGAGCGGATCAGTGCACGGCGTACGCCATTGGCAACATAGGTGCGAACCTTTGGGCCAACGCGGTTAAGCTTTGCGTTCAAACCGGCAATATAATTGGCCCGGGGATCAATCTCGGTGCCGACAACAACGCGGCTGCCGGTTCTGGCCGCTCCAATGGCCAGAATGGCAGAGCCCGTTCCGACGTCCAAAACCCGTTGTGGGCGTGTGCCGCGAACCAGAAGTCTGTTTAGAGCCAGAAGGCAACCTGAAGTCGTTCCGTGGTGACCGGTGCCAAAGGCTTCACCCGCATCGATAATGATCTCGATTGTGCCATTTTTTGCTTTGCCGACATCATGGCTGCCGACAACCATGAACCGGCCAGCCGGGACGGGGGGCAGACCTTCGAGCGACATCTTCACCCAATCAGCATCTTCCAGAGGCGCGATGCGTGCGTCCAAATCGGGGTCTGACAAGGCAAGTGCGCCCACACCAAATTGCGCGGCTTCCATCGTATCGGCATAAGCTTCCAGTTTAAATTGCCGGCGCTCTAGCTCCCACCAACCGACAGCCCCAAAGCCGCCCAGTGCGTCCAGGAGTTTTGAAGCCGATTCAATGGCGGCGCGCGGACCAGTGGCAAGGATCAGATACATGCCCGCGAGATAGAACCCGTCGGGGTCCTTGTCGAGTTGGACGGGCAGTGTGATTGATCTGCCTGCACGCGCGCTCTTTCAGGCAGGTCCAACGCGCGCTATCAGGGGGACATAACAACCCAGAGCCTAATCATGCATGACCTGAAAGCCCTTCGAGACAATCCCGCCTTTTTTGACGCTGGTTGGGCGCTACGCGGCGTGTCGGCCCAAACGCCTGCCATTCTGGAGATTGATAGCCGCCTGCGCACCGCAATGACCAAGCGGATGGAAGCCGAGGCTTTGCGCAATGCGGCGTCTAAAGCCATTGGGGCCGCAAAGGCCCGGAATAATGAGGCTGAAG
This sequence comes from Maricaulis salignorans, assembly GCA_943372135.1. Taxonomy (GTDB): domain Bacteria; phylum Pseudomonadota; class Alphaproteobacteria; order Caulobacterales; family Aquidulcibacteraceae; genus Aquidulcibacter. The sequence continues at coordinate 87,164 of CALRXH020000003.1, forward strand.
CGGCCCGCCTGATGGCCGAAGTGGCCGAAGCCAAGGCTACGATCGAGCAATCCAGCCAGATAGAAGCCGTCGCGCAAGCACAACTGGATGGGATCATTCAGGCTTTGCCTAATCTCCCTGACCCGAGTGTACCACAAGGTGGGGATGAAACTGGCAATGTGGTTGTCAAGCATTGGAGCACTCCACCGCAATTTTCCTTCTTGCCAAAAGACCATGTTGCCTTGGGCGAAGCCTTAGGCGGGATGGACTTTGAAGGTGCTGCGCGCCTGTCGGGTACCCGATTTGTTGTCTTGACTGGTCAACTGGCGCGTCTTGAGCGTGCTTTGGGCCAATTCATGCTCGATCACCATATCCACAAGAATGGCTATCTGGAAACCAATGCGCCTGTGCTGGTGCGAGAGCATGCCTTGTTTGGGACAAGTCAGTTGCCGAAGTTTGAAGAAGATTTGTTCAAGACCACCGATGGCCGCTACTTGATCCCAACTTCTGAAGTCTCGCTGACCAATTTGGTGCGGGAACAAATCGTCGACGAGGAACGCCTCCCGATCCGGATGACAGCTCTGTCGCCTTGTTTCCGGTCCGAGGCTGGCAGCGCGGGTCGAGATACGCGCGGTATGATCCGGCAGCATCAATTCTGGAAAGTGGAATTGGTATCCATCACCACGCCTGAAACTTCCGACGCGGAACACGAGCGGATGACCGCAAGTGCCGAAGGCATTCTTGAAGCGCTGAAATTGCCTTATCGCAGGGTGCTGTTATGTGCGGGCGACATGGGCTTCTCGGCCCAGCGCACCTATGATCTGGAAGTCTGGCTACCGGGTCAGAATGAGGGTGCGGGTGCCTATCGCGAAATCTCGTCCTGCTCCAACTGCGGAGATTTCCAAGCACGCCGGATGGATTCCCGCACCCGCGCCAAGGGCGAGAAAGCCACGCGATTTGTTCATACTCTAAACGGCTCAGGCTTGGCGGTAGGGCGCACGCTGGTGGCTGTGCTGGAGAATTATCAACAAGATGATGGCACTATTCGCGTACCAGATGCATTGGTGCCATACATGGGTGGGCTTACTCAATTGGGATAGGCTGTGGCCATCGCTTCATAGCTAACGGCTACCAATTCCTCCAGGACACCTAGATCAATGTCGCTCAATTTGTTGATATAGAGACAGCCCTTGCCCCTGCTGTGTTTCCCTAACCGTGCCAGCAGGGCGCCTGCGCCTGGCGAATCTAGTTTGAGATAGAAGACGAGCTTTGCTTTGCGCGGGGAAAACGCCACATGCGGGGACTCCCCTTCACGCCCGCTTTCATAGAGGTAATGGTAACGGCCAAAGCCAATGATGGACGGGCCCCACAAAACTGGGGGTTGGCCGGTTACTCTAGCGAAGAGATCTGTAAGGACCTGTCCTTCCTTGGCTCGCAGTGCAGGCTCTACTTCGCTAAGAAAGGCAGCGACACTTTTGGTCTCAGCCTGTGTTTTGTTTGTTTTCGCCAATCCTATGCACTCCTGTTGGAGGAAACTTTACTTTTAACAGTTAAAATCAAAAACAACCAAGAACCTCTCGCTTCTTTTTAGGTTATCATCATGAATGATATCGCTTTTTTTATTTCGGCCGGGACACTCGCTTTTGGTCTGGGTCTTGGCGTTAAAGGCATGTTTGATCCTGCCTGGGCTGGACGGCTTGTCCGTTTGCAGGCCGAAAATGGCCAGCCTGAAGGCTATGCTGAGTTTCGCGCCACATTCGGCGGAATGTTTCTAGGCCTACATTTATCGGCGCTGGCCTTTCTTGTCTTTTGGGGCAAGGATGCGGGAATTGCGGCCTGCAGCATTCTTGCAGCGGGCTGGCTTTTCACCGCGCTTGGACGTTATCTGTCCTACAGCATCGACACCCACACCCACAATGGCCATGTCGCCCGATCCCTCGCGATTGAAGGGATTATCGGGTTGGCAATCGCGGTTTGGCCCATCACCTCCCTCCTAAGACTATAGAGCTATATCTTCGGCACCCCGCGGATTGTAACGACAATCAAGAAGAAATATTGCAGGAACTTACTTATTCGTAAGTGGCAATTCGTGGCGAGACTCCCTATTTCGGTGGAGCGCCGTTACGGGGCGGGCAAGTGCCATTGGCCTCGTGCTAGTAAACCCCCGTGCCCTTTTTTCGGTGTGATTGGCACAGCACCCCAGCACGGCACCAACATAGAGGGTTTATTGGATGAGACGTTTTGGCAAGACACTTGGTTGGGCAATTGCCTTGGCATTGGGGGCAGCCGCCGCTGTGGCTGGCCCGTCACACGCGCAGCGAACGCCAACGGATAATCAGCGCGCGCAAGACGGCAAGCTTCTGCAAATGCCCGTGATGGATTTCTTGTTTAACTCTTCCCTGATCAGCACAAGCAAGTTTGGTGAAGTCCTGAAGCCCGGTGCGGTAATAGGCCGATTTGATGTCGCTGTTACCCAAACAGCACGCTTGAAAGTCGAGACGATTTCCCGCCGGGGCACTTACCCCAAATCCGTGCCTGCCGGGACGATATTGTTCCAGGTCCAACTTGATAATGGTGTTGGGTTTTGTGTTCCCTTGTTGCCGGATCAAGGTGTACGCCGGACGCAATGCTTCCGCGATCTCAATAATGATGGGACGTTTGATGCGGGCTATATCACCGATCGCATCGATCGGGGATTGCGACTCTATGGTGGTCGCTTGCAAGGTCTCGCGCCTATTCCCCAAACCCCCTATGAATTGACCCCGGGTGATCTGATCCCTCCGGAGCCGGCCGATGTGGTTGTGCGCAGTGTTTTTGCCAACATGGTCAAGTTTGACTACAAACTCAACGGCGTCAAACTGACAGGAAAAGAGTGCCTGATAGCTAGCGATCAGCCCTGCCGTTTACTGAACCGAACCTATTTGCTCGAGGAGCAATCTGGTGGCATCAAAATCATCGGTGACGATATGTCAGCCGCTCCTTAGGCGATGTGGAAAGACCACCAACAGGGAGTTATCGCATCAAATATGTGCGCCCGCCCTTGACCCATGCGCCCTGACAGTCACATCGTCGCGATATCAAGGCCCGGTCCATTGAGGCCATTCAGGAAGCTTAAGTCATGTCTTCAGATCCTATTTTACCAGAAGAGCTGTCACGTGCCGTGGTTAGTCCAAAGACATATTCGGATCAGGCCACGATGGATGCTACTTTTGCCAAAATTCGCACCGACTATCCGTTGGCCAAAACTCAGATGGCGGATTTTGAGCCATTCTGGTTTGTGTCAAAACACGCCGACATTCTGGAGATCAGCCGTCAGAATGACCTGTTTTTGAGCGGCGAATTGCCAACCACACTGACCACCAAGTCGGTAGATGCCAAAGTGCGCAAGCAAACCGGTGGCTCCCCGCATTTAATCCGTACCCTTGTGCAAATGGACGCGCCGGATCACCCGAAGTTCCGCGTCATGACGCAAGCTTGGTTTATGCCGCAGAACTTGCGCAAGCTTGAAGACCAGATTCGCGCAATCGCCCGCATATATGTAGACAAAATGGCCGGTATGGATGGGAGATGCGATTTCTTGAACGATATCGCGCTATTTTTCCCGCTGCGGGTAATCATGGAAATTCTAGGTGTTCCAGAGGTGGATGAGCCCCGCATGCTAAAACTCACCCAAGAATTGTTCGGGGCGCAAGACCCGGAGATGAACCGGTCGGGTGGTGAGATCCAAGACGAACAAAAGGCCCTGGCAGACATTCAGGCCGTCTTGATGGATTTTTTTATGTATTTCAACCAAATCACAGAAGCGCGCCGGGTCAATCCAACAGAAGATGTTGCTACCGTCATCGCCAATGCTAAGCTGGACGGCGAGCCGATCGGTGCGTTTGAAGCCGTCAGCTATTACACGATCATTGCCACTGCCGGGCACGATACCACGTCTTCGTCGACTGCTGCAGGCCTCTATGGCTTGATTCAGAACCCCGACCAGCTGGCCACCGTAAAGAAAGATTTGACCCTGGTGAATGGGCTCGTGGATGAATCCATTCGTTGGGCGACGCCGGTCCGACATTTCATGCGCTCTGCCACTGAGGACTACGATTTGCGCGGGCAGACGATCAAGAAAGGGGATTGGCTGATGTTGTCCTATCCTTCCGGCAATCGCGACGAGGAAGTATTCGAGGATCCCTATGCCTTTCGGATCGATCGCACACCCAATAAGCATTTAGCCTTTGGGTATGGCGCGCATTTGTGTTTAGGGCAGCATTTGGCCAAGCTTGAAATGCGCATATTCTGGGAGGAATTGCTGCCCCGCCTCAAATCCGTCGAATTTGCAGGCGAACCCAAGCTGTCAGAAGCCAATTTCGTTGGCGGGCTTAAAAACCTGCCAATCCGCTATGTCATGGACTGAAGATGCGATTTGAAGCCCTCGCGATATTTCTCACGCTGGTAGCAGGGTCTTCTGCTTGGGCCAACGCCCAGGCCCAAGCACAAGACCCTGCGACCCCTCCTGCTGAAACAACTTTGCCGGAAGTGACAGTCAATCTTGGTCGTAAAGCGCCTCCTTCGCCGATATTTGCGCCTTTGGAGACCCGGCAATATGAGTTGCCGCAAGACTTGGGCCCCAGTGCAGAACCGTCCGCCGCGACAGATGCGGCGGTGCTACTGACACCAAAGCCAGTGGCACCATCAGCAGCCCCGCGCGGCCCTTTAACACCAGACGAAATTGCGCGTGAGATTGCACCAAACTTTGATGTCTCGCGTGATTACACCCGCCTCGTGCAGTGCTATGGCACGGCCGATTTCATGGGAGCGATCACCCGTATCCAAGCCAGTCGATCCGGCGCGCCAAAGCAAGTGATCGGCGTGGCACGTGAAATTATGGCGTTGAGTGACGCCATGCAGCCGATGGTTCTGGCGGCCTCTACCGTGCGCGGTGAACCCCGATTTCGCGCTGATTATGACGCGTTTGCCCGCCAAGGACAACGCGAACTTGCCGGCGCGAAAAATCCCAATGTCGTCATGCAGCGCCGCTTGGCGACCTTGGATGCGTGTCGGCGTGATGTGACGCGTTGGCGCAACGAGGGTTAAGCGGGATGTCAAACTGGGTTTTGGGCGTGATTGGTGGTTCCGGGCTGTATGACATCCCGGGGTTGTCGGGTGAGTGGCGGACGATCGAGAGCCCGTGGGGCGATCCGTCTGACCAGGTTTTTGATGCCGAATTGGATGGTCAGCGCGTAGTCTTTTTGCCCCGCCATGGCCGTGGGCATCGCATCGCACCTTCAGAGCTGAATAGCCGTGCGAATGTGGATGTTCTCAAGCGGGCAGGGGTCACCGATGTTTTGTCTATCTCCGCTGTAGGCTCATTAAAGGAAGAGCTGCCACCAGGGCATTTTGTTGTTGTGGATCAATTCATCGATCGCACATTTGCGCGGCCAAAAAGCTTTTTTGGTACCGGTCTTGTTGCCCATGTGTCAGTGGCCCATCCCATCTGTCCGCGATTGGCCGGTCTTGCAGCGGAAGCGGCGCGGCGTTCCGGCGCGGATGTAACAGAAGGCGGTACCTATTTAGTGATGGAAGGCCCGCAGTTTTCAACGCTGGCTGAAAGTAACCTTTACCGCTCCTGGGGTTGTTCGGTGATTGGCATGACCAATATGCCCGAGGCCAAACTCGCCCGCGAGGCCGAAATGCCCTATGCCTCGATCTGTATGGTGACGGACTATGATTGCTGGAATGAGGACCATGCTGCGGTGGAAGTTTCGGCAATTTTGGAAGTCATGCATACCAACTCCACCAAGGCAAAAGCCATGGTGGAAAACTTGGCGCGGTCGCTCCAGTCAATGGATCGGACGCCGTCTCCGATTGATACGTGCCTTGATTTTGCATTGATTACTTCACAAGAAGCCCGCGACCCCGCGCTTCTGGCTAAGCTATCCGCTGTGGCAGGGCGGGTGCTGTAAGTCTTGGCCCAACCGCGCAAAAAGGCTTTAACGCAGGATTTTGTAAATGCTGTAAGCTCACCCTCGTCGACTCCGCCAGTGATCTCAAGTTCCTGGCAAAGGCCTCTCAGGTTTGGGCTTTATCAAACAGATCAAGCGTACGAGCCCAAGCAAGGTCTGCTTGTGTCGGGTCAAAATCATGCCCCCGGTCTGAGAAGAATCCATGGCCTGCAGGATACATATGGATGGATATTTGGGGGTGGGCGAGGCGGACTTCATTGACCAAGCTTAAGGGGATGCCAGGATCGCTGTCCCCATAATGCAACTCAATCGGCACTTTGGGCGCTTCAGCCAGAAACATATTGATCATCCGGCCATAAAAACCCGATGCTGCCGTGACGCCGGAGCAGCGGCAGGCCGCCACCCACGCGACTGTGCCGCCCCAACAAAAGCCTGTCACAAAGATGCGCGACTGGGTCTCGCTCAGTACCTCGATCGCGGCTTGTGTGTCGGCGGTGACTTGGTCCCACGAGGTGGCCTGTACGGCCGCCAGACCCTTTTTAATTCCCTCTTGATCATAGGGGGCGGCAAATCCTGCTTCGACCCGGTCGAAATAGGCAGGCGCGATGACGTCGAACCCGTCACCGGCAAAACGGGTGCAAAGGGCGCGAATATTCGCGTTAAGCCCGAAAATCTCTTGCGCCACCACCAAGCCGCCACGGCGTTTACTGCCTTGGGCACGCTCGAATAAAGCAGGTACGCCTGTGGAAAGCATCATCATAGGCACAAGTTTACCCCCGCATCGCTGTGTCGAGCTTTTCTTCGGTGACAGGATAGCCAAGGTCTGTTCGTATCTTCAATACGCCATTCTCGATTACGGGTTGGACGATGCCCTGCGGGCGCGCGGCTACATCGGCCAGAGCGTCAGCTACGGTTCTAGACAGGGCGAGGAGTTCCAGGTTGCGCGCGGTTGGGAAAATGATCTTGCGACGCCCTGCAGCGAGATCATCTAAGGCTGCTTGCGGTTTGATCCACACAAGGTCGACAGCTTCGCTGCCATCCTGCACCCCATTTTGGCCTGCCGGCACCGCAGTCAGATAAAAGCGTGTATCAAAGCGTTTATGCAAGGCAGGGGGTGGGATCCAGCGCGCAAAGGGTCGAAGCTCAGCTGTGGCAAGTTTGAGGCCATGGCCGCGCACAAGGGGCTGAAACAAAGTTGCATCGCGGTCCACGCGGTTGCGCATGTCGGTTAAATCCAGTGCCTTTTGGCCAATTGGCTCGCCATTGCGGGTTGCGAGTAAGATGCCAGTCTCTTCATAGGCCTCCCGCAAAGCAGCCACGCGTGCAGCGCGTTCTTCGGCGTCTAGGCCTTCTAGGCCCTCGGCTGCCTCAAGCCAGCCGTCATCAAAGTCTGCGGGGTCAATTTTTCCACCGGGCCATACCATTGCGCCACCGGCAAAGCCGATATTGGCGTGGCGCTCCACCATCATCACTTCCAATCCGTCTGCGCCATCGCGCACCAACAAAATCGTCGCAGCGGGGAATAAAGTGTCATCCATTATGAGGTTTCCGTTTCGTCAGGACCTTGCAAACTGTGCAGCAGCGTTCCACACGCTCTGTCATGAACGACGTTGTGACCTATGCCAAGCACCTTTTGAACCAATCCGGCCAGCCAAAGCGGCGAGCGGTTCCACGTGTCAGCCCACTTCTCCATCAAGCAGATCACCACATGGTCGGGGAGGAAGGTGCCCAGATTGCCAGTTGGCATCTGCTTGGGCACCGTTATGAGGTCCCGCCTGTGCTCTTGGTGCATGGCTGGGAAGATGACACCAGCCTGTGGGCACCCCTCATCGACCTTTTGCATCGGCGTGGTCGTAGCATTGTTGCCTTTGATCTGCCGGGTCATGGCCATAGCGATGGGGATCGCTGCAGCTTGGAATTGGCGGCTGATGCGATCTTGGGACTCCAAGAGCGTTTTGGGCCTTTTCAGGGAGCAGCAACCCATTCCTTCGGAGGCCCTGCCTTGGCCAAGGCTTTCCAACTAGGGTTAGAGTTGGCCCATGTCGTGCTGATCTCCCCGCCTGTTGCCCAAGCTCGCCAGTTTGAGCGGGCTTGGCGAAGGTATGGCGTGGAAGAGCCCATGATTGAGGCAGCCTTGGCTCTTGGCCATCAAGAGGGCCGTTTTTTTGACTTGGCAGCCGCTGCGCCAAGTATGAAGGCAGAAGCCCTGTTCATTCATTCCCTTGACGATGAGCAATGCCCAGCTTCTGAAGGCAAGCGCGCTGCTGATGCCTGGCCCGATGCCCGCTTCTGGCCTGTCGATGGCCTCGGCCACCGTGCCTTGGTGCAGGATGAGGAAGTTGTGTCGATGGTCGCAGGTTGGTTGGACGCATGAGGCGCTTCACGCCCAAATAGGCGTGCGAAAGTCGCTCAATATGGTTTCAAGGTGCCCCGTAATCGGATGCGTCATGCGCGCTGCGGTGAAAGGCAAGCCGACCTGCATAATCGCGCGGGTCCTTTTTGCGAACCAAAGCACCATCCATCGGCGTCATCCAATCCACCAAACGTGTGAGAAAGAAGCGCAATGCCGCGCCACGGGCTAGAAGGGGCAAGGCAGCGCGCTCGCCAGCACTTAAGTGCCGTACGCTTTCATAACCTGAAATCAGGGCGCGGCCTTTGACGAGGTCAAACTCGCGCCCATTGGCCTCAAAGCACCAAGCATTCAGCATGACTGCGACATCATAGGCCAAAAAATCGTTACAGGCGAAATAGAAATCGATCAGACCACTAACTTCGTCGCCGAGAAACAAGACATTGTCCGGAAACAAATCGGCATGGATAATGCCGCGCGGCAGATCCTTCGGCCAGTCGGTTTTGAAGCGTTCGAGGTCGCATTGGATGGCAGCAGCAATGCCGGGCTCCAGCGCTTCGGCATGACGCGACCGACCTTTCCAAAGGTCTGCCCAATTATCCGGACCCAAATTATTTGGCCGCGAAAGCGGGAAATCCTCCAGGGCTTGATGTAAGTGGGCGAGTGCGGCACCCACGGCGCGCGCATGGCTGGCGGGCGGCCGCCTAGACGATAGGCCATCGAGGAAACTGCATAATGCCGCGGGTTTGTCCCGAATCATTTGCACCACTTGCCCATCTCGTGAACGAATGGGACGGGCAGCGGGAAGGCCTGCATTAGCAGCCCGCTCTGTCAGTCCTAGAAAGAAGGGCAGATCTTCGAGTTCGACGGACTTCTCATAGATTGTGAGGATGAAGCGGCCTTGAGCGGCTTCCACCAGGAAGTTTGAGTTCTGAACACCTTCGGCAATGCCTTTGAAGTTCCGCAGGCCGTCCAGCCCCCACCCGTGCAACAAGGTACCTAATTCTTCGTCGGTGGGTTCGGTATAGACGGCCATGGTTAACTATCGCACCTTTGCTGCCAGTCTGACAATCCAGCCTCCACCCTGGGCTGGCATGGCGCGCACGGCATGGCCGTGCTTAATGGCATCGCGCAAGCGTCGACCGACCGGTTGAAACAAAGTCTCGCCGCCTCCGGGCTTGGGGGGATCAAATCGGAACCAAAGTTTAACCTCTTCGTCGCGGCGTTGCTCCTGCAGCGTCGCTTCAATAATGGCTAAAGCCTCGACCGCACCTTTACCGTTCAAGTCAAAAACCTGACTGACGTCCAGATTTTGGGTTGATAGAGCGTTAGCATCTTCAGTTTCGAAAAAAGGCAAGTTTATCAATCTCTGAGCAAAGTAGCTGAAGAAGTTATGAATCATGGCGAAGGGCGTGAACCACCTGTTTACGTAAAAGGTACTGAAATTCACTTTATAGCAAGGTCTTGGGAAGATTCGATTCACTATCACCCGTCACATTGTCCCTGCGAGTGGACAACACGACCGCTCGGCAAAAAAGCACTTGGCCCAGAATGTGGTCAATATGGTTAGGGGAAAGACTAAAATGGCTTATGATATGAGCAGCGCTTTAGAGGTCACATTGACCACCGAAGTTGAAACCACGGACGTAGGCAGCGATCTGTTTGCCTTGGGCTTGTCGCGTGCAACTGGTGTTGGTGCCGATATTGATTATGTGGAAGCACACAAGTGGTTCAATATTGCCGCATTGCGCGGAGATGGCGAAGCAAAGCTGCGTCGCCAAGAATTGACATCGATGATGACCCAGAGCCAAGTTTCGGCGGCCCAGCGCGCTGCCCGCGAATGGCTGGCGCGCACCGCAAACTAATCTGATTCCGCCATCATATCTGCGTGCCTATTGGACGACGTTGGTACCGACGCTGTAGTTAAAGCCGATGGTAATCGGCAGCGCGTCGCGGACGAATTGTTGGGTGAACTGCCCCAATTCAGAGATCCGCGACTTGGGTACCCAAACGACATCAAAGCGCCGTAAACGTGGCAGTTCGGCTAACAGGGCCTGGCTTGCCCAAACAGAGCGAAGATCATAAACTCGCATATAAGGTGTGCCGCCAGCACCCCGGCGCAAGACCGCCACTTCCTCCCGCCGCGCGGTGTTTAGAAAGCCGCCTGCCGTCGTAATGGCTTGGAGCGGGTCCATCTCACCCGAAAGGTCATAGAGGCCAGGCTTGGACACCTCACCGCCGACAAAGAATTTTTGTGAGGCGAAGGTGTCAGGTGCCAGCGCAATCGATGGATTGCGCAAAAGAGTTGCATAGTGACCTTGCAGTTCCAGCTTTAAATCGTCAGGCGTGCGATCGGCTGCCATAATCGCTTCCAGCATCGGTGGATGAATGCGGCCGTCGGGCGCGACGGTCAGCTTCCGGCTGAGTTCTGGTGCGCCGATGGATTGAAAATCGATTACGTCGCCGGGAAAAAATCGATAGGTCTCATCTTCTGCTGTCCAGCTTGGGAAGGTGGGGATGGCTGGAAAATCGACTGTGGTGGCAGGGCTAGGCGTGCGCCAGTTTTTGCCATCCGTGCGCAAGGCGTCGACATAGCCTCGGGGTGCGCAAGCCGTTAAGCTAATCACTGCCAGAACCATCCAAGACAAGAGTGCAACAGTGGTTTTGACGTGCATGAACAGGCTCCTCGTGTCAGCCGACGACAGCGTGTTTCTTAGAAACCCAATCGTTAAACGTTTCGTTAATGGATAATGGTTGATTAACGTTTGGAGAAAGCAAAATGCTTTGCCACACGTCCTGACGCGCGGAATCCAGAATGAACCACTTCAAAGGCCCGAGTTATCCCCGCACTGGTGGATATGAGCCCAATGGCAGCGCGCGCCCCCGGTTGGATCTGCGCGACTGGATCGGTCTCTTGTGGCGTGAAAAGTGGCTCATGATCATTGTTTTTATTTTGATTTCGGCCTTGGGTATTGCTTTTTCGACCACGCTTCAAAAGATTTATACGGCTAATGCCCGGCTCTCAATTTTACTGGGGCAGGAATATGTCTTCACCCCGCGCGTTGGTGCCGCCGGTGAGGGGGCAGCCCCTAAACAAGAGCAGATTGTCCAGTCTGAAATCGAAGTGATCAAATCGGCCCAGATTGCCGAGCGAGTGATTCGCAAAATCGGTTTGGATCGTCTGTTCGATCCCGAGGAAATTCAGATCACGCAAGGACCTGACACCTCCGAGCGCCGCATTGCATTTGGTGTCGATCAGTTTCAGCGCAACTTTTCCGCTGCGGCGTCCAGCAATACCACGGTGATCCAGCTGGGTTATCAAAGCAAGGACCCAGTTATCGCGGCGCAAGTCCTCAACACGATGATAGATGAGTATTTGACCTATCGCCGTGAAGTCTTATTTGAGGACCAAACAGGTGGACTGCGAGTTCAGCGCAACGAGTTTGAAACCCGCTTGCAGGAGGTGGAAGCCGAAATCGCCACTTTTCAGGGGGCCAATGGCGTCACTGATTTCGAGGCGGAGCGTTTGGCCCTCCAGTCCTTGCTCTCATCTACCCGGGCAGATCTTCTAAACGTGCAGTCCCGCCAGCGCGAAGCAGAAGGCCGGTTTGCAGAGAGCGACCGCAGCTATCGCAGTGAACCCCTGGAAGTCCGCATCTCTTTCGAGACCGACAATTCCCGCCGTCGGATCGAGTTGGCCAGCCAATTAGCCGAACTGCAAACCCGCTATACCGAACAAAGCCAGCCGGTGCAGGATATGCGTCGCCGAATTGAAGCTTTGGATGAGCTTTTGGGATCCGATCAAGGGCGCGCAGCTGGCACAACCAAGACGGGGGCGAACCCTGTGCGCGATACATTGGCGGCCGATCGGGCCCGTAATGCTGCCGAAGTGGAAGCTTTGACCCAGCGCGAAGCCATTCTCGAGGCCCAAGTTGCCCAATTGCAGGCACGCGCACTTCAGTTAAGTCAAGTAAAACCGCTGTTTGATGACTTGATGCGCCGAAAGGCAATCCTGGAAGAGCAAGTCAAACAGTTTTCAACACGGGAAGCATCTTCCCAAGCCCAAAATGAACTCAGCCGCACTTCTAATGAGAATATTCGGGTTATTGAACGTGCTAATGTGCCGACTCGTGGCAAGAGCTGGAAGAAGGAAGTCGCGTTGCTTTCTATCTTCTTTGCGGCCGGAACGGCGCTGGCGGCTGGTTTGATGCGGGCATTTTCGCGGACAACTTTCCCAACGCCCTCCTCGATCGGTCGGACCCTGGGCCTTCCGATTTTGGCGACGATGACGCGCTAAGGCGGCGTTGAAGCTTGTATGAGTTAGGGTTTGGATGGGAAGCATTCAGGGACAGATGAATGGGGTCTGGTCTGCTGTTGCCGCTGCAACAGGGGGCGCAGGTGCGGTCGTCATGTTCATGGGTACCAAACACGATGTTGGCATCTCCGAAGTGGCGCGCGCCTTTGCAGAGCTTGCAGCAGAACGCGCCGCAAAATCGGCCTGGCTGATTGATTTGGATTTTTTTGGCCCTGGACAGTTTTCCGCTTTGGGTGGCATGCAGACTGGCTTCAAAGGGCCTTATGATATGACCTTTGGCGTTACGCCTTTTTGGCGTGCCCAGCCGCGTTCCCCTGATGGGGCGCAAGGCGAGGGGGCTGTGGTCAGCTATAAGACCCTTATCCCAAAGCTTTACGTCAGCTGCTTCAACCGTAAAGCTTTGGCCGATAACCAAAAGCTTCTGGTGACGCCGGCACCCGATTATTGGCGTGCCGTACGCCGCTCGGTAAATCTGACGATTGTGGATGCCCCACCGCTGGAGCAATCCCGCGCGGGCCTTGCCTTAGCTGCGGATATGGACGGGGTTGTTCTCGTCATTGACGGCAACAAGAGCAACGTCCGAGAGTCGATTGATTTGCGCGATGAGGTCGTAGGGCGCGGTGGACGCTGTCTCGGAATCGTGGTCACTGGTTAGTCAGTCCCCGCCTTGTCGTTCAGCCGAAGTCGTTCATATGATCGCACCTAAATTGTCGCTGCGTTGGGACTTGGCCTTATTGGCTCTCGCGTTAGCCTGTTTCAGTGCGGGATTTTGGCGGTTGTGGCCTGGAGCCGCTGGCCTAGACGAAGCACCACTCGGGCCTGTTATCGTCAAAGCAGGTGTGGCATCGATAGGCCTTGTTGGCTTTGCTATACGTTGGGAAGTGCTGGCCACGATACTCCTACGACGTCTTGACGGGGTCGCGTTGGTCGCCGTTTGTATGGCTTCTGCAGCCTGGGCGCTGGCCCCAGGCATAGCGTTACAGCATGGTATTCTTCTCTTATTGGTATGGGTTTTCGGCTTAACGGTCGCCGCGCGCCTGCCGGCTGCGGATTTGGCTTTTACGGCCGCTTTTGCGGGCATTCTCGCTCTCTTGGCTCAGTTTGTTGCAGCGCGCGGGCTGATGCCGCTTGGCGCATTGGACGGCGATTTGAGCCTCGCCCTTTGCGCGGCTTTGTGGGCATCGGCAGTTAGTGCAAAATGGCGTGGATTCTGGATGGCTTGGGCGGCTGCGCTGATCCTTTTGGCCCTCGTGCTGGGCGATATAGCTAGTGTGGTGGCGGCAGGCATTGGGATCATCACTGCAGGCCTCAGCTATAGCTTGCGTTGGATTTCTGCCCGTCGCCCATGGACCCTGATTGATGTCGCCGTCACGCTCGCTTGCGCGATCTTGATGATGACGCTGCTAGCCCTGTTTACGCCTTTTGCACGCTCGTCGGATCCTTTCGGAGCGATTAACTGGATTGGCTACGGGTTTGGCGTTGCTGGTACCTCAATTCGTGAAGGCTTTGGCGAAGGATTGGGTGTGCTGGGAGTCGGGCTCGCAGGCATTTGGCTGGTTTTAACCAGTGTTCGTTTGGCGCTTGACCGCAGGGCGTCTGATAGCGATGGCACCGCGGTGTTTGGTATGTGGTGCGCAGGGCTTGCAGCCGCACTCCTGGCACCCACTGAAATCTCTATTTCTGGTCCTTGGGTAGCGCTGTTGGCCGGTTTGAGTTTTGGCGCAGGGATCCGGCCCTTAGTACATGGTGGTCAAGCTCCATCATACTTCACAGTGGGCGTATCTGCGCCTACAGCCGTTCAATCTACCTCACCGCCGCTCAGAAGCCCATAACAACGCGCGCTTGCGCACCCTGCCCTCATGCCGAAGCGAGACCGGTTTAGCTAAGCGTGTCTGCTGCCCACAGTGCCCGCCACAAGCGCGCCCCTCGCGATCGGATCGCCAAGGGCAAGGCATGGAACAGGACGATGCATTTCACAACAGACTTGATCCATGACCTAGCCGGCACGTGCGCGAGAATTCGAGCTAGTTTGGTGCCGGGCAAGGTGGCCATACTGGGGTGGCGTTCGACCATTCGGCGGAAATTTGGCCCGGCTTTGGCAAATTTGTCGAGAAGTGTCGCGGCATTATCGAGGCCTAGATGGGTCGCTGGAATATCGACATGAAGAACGCCATAGCCCTTGGCCTCGGCCCGTAAGGCCCAGTCGACATCTTCCCATCCCCAGCCATAAAAGCCTGCATCAAAGGGGGTGTCATCTAGAATCGTTTTTCGCACGAGCAGGTTGGATGTGGCTACTGCCAAAGCCCCACGGCTTTGCCGCACGCTGGCAGCCAAGCACTCCGACTGTTCTGCGACCATTTTGGCTAAAGCCAAAGCTGCGCAGTCTGGAACTTGGAGGGTAGAAAAGCCGCCATAGGCAATTTCAGTGCTAGGATCGAGGGCAAGTTTCAGCCAATCGGCCACAAAGCCTGGTGTATCTGGGGCCATATCGGAGTCCAGAAACAGGATGACAGGGGCTTTGGCACCTGCAATCAAGCGATTGCGCGCCGCCGAACGACCCTGATTCACATGCAGCGTGATCAAACTGGCCGGTACGGCGAGACGTTTAAGTGTCGCCTCCAGCTTGGCGGTGACAGCCTGGTCCTGTGATCCATCATCAACCACAATTAGCTCAACCGCTTTTCCTGCTATTTGGCCGGACAAAATGTCGATCAGCTTGCTTGGGTCATTGCGAAAAAAGGGTGTCGCAATGGTGAGCGCCAGAGGGCCTGCAACCTTGACTGCATTGGTGAATATGGTCTCGCTCATAATGCCCCCGTTTGTGGGCGCAGGCGGGTCCACATAGCTTTGGCAAAGTCGCGTGCCCCGGCCACATTGAGAGCTACGGTAAAGGCACCATAGCTCACGACACCCAGCCCACCCTTTAGGACAAGGTCTGTGAACGAGCCAAAACTGGGTATGGCCAGAACCACGCCTGCCATCAAGGCGCAGGCAAAAGCGATTTTGGCAGTCTCCAAGAGCGGGATCGGCAAAGCCACATAGCGTCGGCCAATCCACGCCAGCATAATCATGGCAAGGCCATAGGCGGCGACATTGGCATAAGCTGCCCCCATCAGGCCAAACTGAGGCAGCAGAAGCACGTTTAGGCTGAGGCTGGCCACCACCGGCACCAAGAGTAATAAGGCCCTTTGTAAGGCCTTTTTTGTTAGCATAAAGGCTTCGGAAAAATAGTCGCACATACCTGCGAGCAAGGCTGATAAGGCAATCCACGGTACAAGCTGGATCGCGCGCTCTCGCAAGGATTCACCGATCAGAATCTCACAAATCGGTACCGCCAGGAGTCCGAGACCCAAGGCAGCAGGTGCCCCAATGCCAAAGCGGACAATATAGCCCTCATGAGCAGCCTTGATGGCTTCGGTTGGGCCACCGCGTTCATAAGCCGCAACCAGGATGGGCGTGACGGCTGCTGCACCCCAGGTGAAGATAATGTCGAGAATGCGCGCGCCGACCTGGTAGCCCGCAGAATAGGCTCCAACATCGCCCTCGCCCAGAAAGGCGGCAATAACGAAGCGGTCACCACTGGTTAGGGCAAGGCTTAACACAAGGCCACCTGCCAAGGGTGCACCATAGCTAAAATAGGCCTTGGCGCGAGTGGGATCAAGCGAAGCTTTGTGCGCGGCTAACCACAATGCTGGCCCCTCAATTGCCAGCACAAGGAGGGACGCGATCAACATGCCGATAAATGGGCCTTCTGGACCCATGGCAAAGAATGCTACGCACCCAATCCCAAGGCCAAAGGCCAAGAGCGTGTGCATGGTATCCACGACGGCAAAGCGTTTGGCTTCTTGTGCCATGCGCCTTGTTTCAAGAGCGATTTTGATCACAGATCTTGTGATGACGCTGCCAAAGGCGGCTGCGACCACGATTTTCAGATTGAGGTCGGCTGGCCACAGCGAAAGGGCTGCGATGGAAATCAGGGCAAAGCCAACTGCACACCAGCTAAACAGGGTAATTAAAGTGGCGAAATGGGCAGGCTTCTCGCCTTTTTCCGCGGCATCGGCATAGAAGCGGGCTGCTGCTGCCTCGATCCAGACGACGGAGAGATATTGCGCAAGTGTCATGGCCGCATAGACCAAGGTGTAGCGGCCATATTCGTCGTCGCTCAGGAGGCGTGTTAAAATGGCGACCATGCCAAAACTGGCCACAGCTTGGGCCAGATTGGGGATCAAATAGGTCATGAGGTGACGACCCATCATGAGGTGCGCTGCGCCTCGCGCACAGGGATTGTCATAAAGCTCACCGCACCGAGCCTTTGTCACCCAAAAGGGCAGGCAGGGTCGCCAACATGATCATCAGATCAAGCCACAGGTTGGCATCGCGGATATAGGCAATATCAAAAGCAACCCGCTCGGCCACTTTTTCCGCGCTATGGACTGGCCCGCGAGACCCATGAATGGCGGCCCAACCTGTCATGCCGGGTTTAATTCTGTGGCGGTGGGCATACTCGGCCACCAAGGCTTCGCTTTCCTGATCTCCGGTTTTCATACCGATGGCATGGGGACGCGGCCCTACCAGCGACATGGTGCCATTCAACACATTGAACAATTGCGGCAGCTCGTCCAAAGACGTCGCTCTGATTAAACGGCCAACTTGGGTCACACGCGGGTCGTTCTGCGCCACTTGCTGGGCCGCGCAGGCGTCTGCAGTCTCAATCCGCATGGAGCGAAATTTCCAGCAATTGAATGGCTGATTGTTAAATCCGTGCCGCCTCTGACGGAAGAAGACCGGGCCTTTGCTGTCCAGCTTGATCGCAACTGCAATCAAGGCCATCACCGGGCTTGCCAACAAAAGGAAGCAGGATCCCAAAAGAAGGTCCTGCAGCCGCTTCCAGAAAGCGCGCTTGGCATCTTCGGGTGCGCCAGATACATAGGCAACCGGGCGATTTCCGATGCGGCCAATCGTTGTTCCATCACTGTCAAAGCCTTGCATGTCAATTGCCAGCACCACCTTGTTGGGCATAGAGCGCAATTTGTTGACCAGATGGAATACTCGGTTTTGCGCGGTGCTAGAGACTGCCACAATCACGCGGTCGATGCTGGGCAAATGCGGCCAGTTCATCAAGTCATCCAGATCGCCAAGTAATTTGACGTTGTTAGGCAAGGGTTTTATCCGGTGAAGGCGATCATCAAAGACACCCAAGACCGAGATATCGCCAGAGGCTTTGGCCTCTTCAATGAGCTGATGGGCAAGGGGTGTGGCTCCCACGATCACCACATTTAGCGAAAATAGGCCTGACCGGTTCATCTCCCTCAAAATGAGGGCGGAAAAAAAATGGACCGAAACAATGGTGGAGCCAGCCAAAAGCGTCGCAATACCCGCTTCCCACGCCCCGGCCTGCGCGGGACGGTTGACGGCCAAAGCGACCAGGGCCCCGATGCCAGCTGTTGCCGGCAAAGCCAGCACAACTGCGCCAAGTGCTTTCACGCCGTGAGCTACGGCTGAAGGCTCAACGTCGAAGCGGAATAGATCATGCTCACGCAGGATCAACCACAAGCCAACTCCGCCGAAAGCCACTGACAGACAAGCGCTCAAAGGGGCTGTCAACACAGAATTGACCGTGGCCACTTTCAAAACATATGTCATCACGAGGAGAATGACGGCAACGTCGAGAATTTCTAGCGCGCGTCCAAAGCTGGAGCGGTACCAACGCGCGCCACGCGCCGCTTTACGCGCCACCGTCGCAGGTGGATTCCCGACGATGTACTTTGTAAAATCAATCCGTGCCATCGGCGAGACGCTCCTCGAGCATGTCTCTAACAGCATTGGGTAGACGCCCTATTAACGAAAACGCACCCGATGCCTGCCTTAAGTCCCTCTGTGCAGCTTCACTGACGTGATGCTCTTGCTCTGCCCCCTTTTGTCGCGCTATCAGACAGACGTGCGGAGACGTGGCCGAGAGGCTGAAGGCACTCGTTTGCTAAATGAGCGTGCTCCAAAAGGGCACCGAGGGTTCGAATCCCTCCGTCTCCGCCAGTTTTTTCATGTAATTTGGAATGTGTGGGCTATTATCTCCAATGGCGGTTTTTTGCCCTGTGCCCTTTTGTTGGCGGCGATAGGTTTAGATTGAGCACTGCGTTGCCTTGCTTGATCTCGACGCCAAGCCTGCCGGAAACTGCTTCCTGTTCCTTTGTGGAAAGTGCCGCGAACTTCCGGCAAAGGTCCTGCCAACAGGCCGCGCGATAGGCTGAGGCAGGAATTTTAAACCGTGCACCGAAACTCTCGAAACCGACGCTTGGGAGTTGGTTCGCGACGGCCTCCAGATTGGCTTCAAGATAGGGCAAATAATCTGCCCCGATGCAGCGCAGGAGCGGGTCTAGATCGCCCGGTGGGTCTACGACTCTGTCGTGGTTGGCAAGACCATCTGGCGTCGTGGCCCATAAACGCGCGATCCACACCATAACATTGGGAGCCCGTTGCCGCAGGATCGCTGCCGGGGTCGGGTCATGAGAAAAGTGCCGAAACATCGGGCCGAATAGGCCGAAATCAGCTTCGCACGGGCGATCTCCAAACAGGTAGGGCCGTGCGGCGAGGACCGGTTCCAGCATATCTAGTAGGGACAGATAATGACGTTCAAGCGCAGGCCCATTTTCACGGGTCACGCCGTCGCTTTTCAAATACTCCCGCTTTTGGCGTTGGGTTACCCAAAAGCTTCGCAACCACAGGGGCGCGGGCAGGTCACGCAGCAGGGTTCGTGCGATCTGACGGCCCATGAGATGGGAGTCCTCCTCGAAGGCCCAACGATAATAGAGTGCCGGGCGCCAGAGCCATTCATCAAAGGCATCTTCAAGCAAGAGGCTCAAGAAGGTGCCGGTGGCAGTTGTAGGGCTCAAATTTGGCTCAGCCCCTTGACCCTCAAAGTGGGCGATGATCGCTGTGGTATCGGTGAGCCAAGCCCCTTGCGGGGAGAGGAGTTGCGGCATCTGCGCCACCCCGGTCTCTCTGGCGCATCTCTGGAAGTCTGCCACGTTCATCTCGACGAACTGGAACGCAATCCCCTTGGCACGCAGATAGGCTTCGAGCTTGCCGGTAAAGTAAGAGAGCTTTAGCCCGTATAAGGTGTAAGGCTCTGCCGTCATGCTGGCTGATTCCGTGTATTTGAGTGAGTAGAGCTGGCCATTTGATGGATTGATAGCAAACGGGTGGTCCACGATTGGGTCCAGACGTTTGACAGCAGCATCAAAATTCTCCAGCCAAAGTAGCGACTTCGGCCAATTTTGTGGCATGAATAATGTCATTAGGTCAATGCTGGCTGGAGCTAGGACGTTAAGGGGCTGTCCTTGTACTGTCGCCATTAGGTTCAAGCCTTCGTCCACACTGAGAAGCTGTGCAGTTAGAACTGAATGAACCGTACTTCTACCTTTTTCGGCTGCACAACCCTTTGATTGCTAGGCATTATGCCGCAACCGTCAGCGGCTTTGCACGTGCGATGCGCTCTGCTTCTTTGGGGGAGTGGGTGGCTTCCCACAGATCCATGCGTCTTTGAGTATTGAGCCAGAAGTCGGCACTATTGCCGAACACGCGGGCCAAGATTAGTGCGGTGGGTGCGGTCACGGTGCGGCGGCCGTTGCACAGTTCATTCACATGCTTGCGTTGAACGCCCATGGCTTCGGCCAATGCGCCTTGGGTTAGACCTAGTGGGGCCATGAATTCTTCGACAAGAATTTCGCCAACACTGGCCGGGCGACGTTTGGAAGTGATCATTGTGGTGTCCTCACTGGTATGGATGATCGTCGAGATATAGGTCGCTTGCTTCCCCGCGTGCGCCGTTCCATCGGAAGATCAAGCGCCACTGCTTGTTTACCCGGATAGAATGATAGCCTTCCAAATTGCCACGCAGCTTTTCGAAGTGGTTGCTGGGCGGAACCCTCAAATCTGCGTCGGTTGTCGCGTCGTCGATCATTTGCAATTTTCGAAACAAGCGACTGTCCAAATCTGAAGGGATATGGCGTGAGCTTTGATCTTCTGCGAAGAAGTCCAATAGCCAACGATGCCGAAACCCAGTGATCAAAAGGGCACCCCTCTTTGTATTCTGGTTGGATGTACCACTCAATGGTACTATTTACAAGTTCTTCCAATCTGCGCGCGGGCCGGATGCCCGCTCAACTGCATCACTATCCTCACCCTGCTTAGAGCTTGGCCGTCTTGCAGAGCCACAGTGAAGTCAATTCGGACGGCACCCTACAAAGCTGACCTCACCCACCGGAACCCCCACTGGCCTCACGCGTTTGACTTGTTCTCCCACATTGAACTGGAACCCGTCATGCAAGAAGAGAACATCAATAAAATCGTCGAACAAACCGATGCGATCCTGATCTCCAGTTCTAAGGTTGAAGGCGTCGGTGTCTACAGGCCTTCAGGCGACCGGATTGGCACGATCAAGCACATCATGATCAATAAGCGCACGGGCCAAGTGGCGTATGCGGTCATGAATTTTGGTGGGTTCATGGGGCTGGGCGAGGAGGGGTATCCGATTGCTTGGGGCCTTTTGACCTTCCGAGAATTGCCCGATGGCTATGTCGTCAACCTAACAGATGAAGAACTGGCCAATGGGCCAGATCGCTCCTTTGATTTGACGGGCACCGCGGATCAAAAATGGACCGATGGCGCGGTCAGCATTTAGGAGGCGATTATGATTGAAGACCCTCCCATCGTGAAAACTGGCGACGAAGCGCGCCAAGGCGTTCGCGTTAAAGGCATGACAACGGTTTTGGCTGTGTCCTTGGCCGCCGCGATCGTCTTGATCTCGATTATCGCCATGACGTCGGCGCACAAATAGCGCCTGATCATCCCCTAGTTACTTCTCCCAATCCTCCTGTCACGCCTTCGTGGCAGGAGGTTGCGCTTGTTAAAGCCAGCGCTTGCTGATAACCTTCTAGTTAGATGGTGCCTCAGGAAACTGGGGTGAAAAGGGAATGTTGTGCGGGGGTTAACCCTCAAATCAGCAGCCGTGCCTGCGACCGTAAGCGGATAGCCGCGTTTCTCTTGGCCGATGCCAAGATGTGCCACTGGGCCCCCAATGGGTTCGGGAAGGCCGAAACAAAGCCGTGACCCGTAAGTCGGGAGACCTGCCATCGCCGTCGTTCGTCCGTCCTGCCAGGGTCAGCGGGAAGGCCGGAGTTTACCTCCGATGCAACGACTGCAGGACGTGGGGCGCGTGGTGCGTACCCGCCACTCTTGCATGCAAGGAGGATTGGCCGTGGATCAGCGGCCAACTAAAATCTATGACACGTAGACTTTGCAGATTGGCAAGAACCCTAATTGTGCCCGCTAGCGTGGCACTCACTCCCTATATTTTCGTAGCCTCAGCCGCTGCTCAAAGCCCGGCTACGGGCCCCAAGGCAACCACAGCTGAAACTATCATTGTCACAGCAACGCGAACACCAACGCGCGCCTCGCTGGTTGGTTCCTCGGTCACCGTGATTGATGCACCAGCGATAACCCGTGCCCAATCCATTCCCGTGATTGACCTGTTGCGCGATGTTCCTGGCGTTGCCTTCAACCGGACGGGCGGGGTGGGCAGCTTGACCACAGTTCGTATCCGGGGCGCAGAAAGCGATCAGACTGTGCTGCTGATCGACGGCGTTAAGCTCAATGATCCGTCCGCCCCCGGTGGCGGGTTCAACTTCGCCAATTTGTTGGTTGGCAATCTGGATCGGATCGAAGTCCTGCGCGGGCCGCAATCTACCCTGTATGGCAGCCAAGCCATGGGCGGGGTGGTGCAAATCATCACCCGTTCGGGCGACGTTCCTTTCGGGGCCTCTGTCACCCTTGAAGGTGGTGACTTGAATACCAATCGGGTGAGGGGCTCGGTGCGTGGGCAAATCGGCGACCTTTCGTATGTTCTAGCCGCGGGGCAGTTTGAAACCGACGGCGTAAGTTCGGCAGTTTCGGGCAAAGAGCGCGATGGCTTCAAGAACACGCTTGCGCAAAGCCGGGTTGACTATGCCTTGAATGATCAATTGAGCCTTGAGGCCCGTGTCTTTTGGTCGAAAAGCGATGTCGGTATTGATGGCTTTCCCGCGCCCACCTTTGCCTTGGCCGATACGCCTGAGCGCTCAAAGACGGAAGAATTGATCGTTTATGCTGGCGCTAATCTGACTTTGTTGGACGGACGGTCGCGCACGCGCTTTGGTGTAAGCGAAACCCAGACGGATCGGATCAATCTCAATCCCACCCTTGCTGTCCAAAACACCTTTATCGGCACTGGCACCAATCGGCGCGCAGAGTTTCACACAAGCTTGGACGTGACCCCCCAATTCCAACTCGTCGGCGGAGGCGAATTTGAGCAATCCCGCCTGCGTACCGCCAGTCCTTCGCTGTCCAATCCCAATCCGACCCCCTTGCGAGCAACGAGCGAGTTAAGTGCGCTTTATCTGCAGGGCCAAGCTTCGCCCGCCTCTTGGCTGACGGCAACTTTGGGCGTTCGCTGGACCGATCATGATAGCTTTGGCGAAGCCTTGAACACGCGGGCGACCGTGGCGGCCTCTCTCAATGATGGCAACACAATCCTTCGCGCAGCCCTAGCCGATGGCTTTAAATCCCCGACGCCGTTCCAACTTTTCTCCAGCTTCGGCAACGCAAAACTGCAACCCGAAGAGGCAAGCTCTGCTGAAATCGGGGTAGAGCAGGCTTGGTTCTCGCGCCGCTTAATTGGGTCGTTCACCTATTTCCAGCGCGACACCATCAACCAAATCGATTTTGTCTCCTGCTTTGGCAATTCAGCGGCCATTTGCGTCGGTCGTCCGAGTGGGACTTATGACAATATCGCCCGCACCAAGGCCGATGGCACTGAATTCACGCTGGAGGCAAAGCCCACACGCCAGCTAAGCCTGTCAGCTGGTTTTGCTACCTTAGACGCGCGCAACAAAGTGCGTGGCTCGCCCACTTTTAATCGCCTCTTACCGCGTCGGGCCAAAGAGACGGGCTATACCACCATCGGCTATGTGTTCGACTTCGGGCTTGATGTCTCCGCGACCTATTCCCGTGTCGGTGATAGCTTTAACAATGCCGGCAATACGGTTGTGATCAAGGGCTATGATCTGGTGACCTTGCGGGCAAGCCAGAAGATCAATCCTCATTGGACCGTCTTTGCCCGGGTCGAAAATGCTGGTGACGAGATCTATCAGACGGTCACGGGCTATGGCTCGCCACGGCGGCAGACTTTGGTGGGTCTACGTGCGAGCTTCTAAGCTTGTCCTTTGTGTGTGCTTAATGGCGGTGGCGGGGTGTTCCTCGCCGCCGCCTCAAGGACCTGTGGGTGCCAACGAACAGGGCCGAGCCCCATTGCGCGTTGTCTCTCTTGATTTTTGTGCCGACCAATTTGTGATCAAGTTGGCGGACAGGGGGCATATCGTTGCGGTTTCTCCCGATGCCACCCGCGACTTTTCCTTCATGCGCGCAGAGGCCAAGGGCTTGGATCAAGTTCGGCCAGATGCGGAAACGATTTTGGCCCTTAAGCCCGACGTTGTTGTTCGTTCCTATGGTGGGGGGCCGCAAATGGTTCCGTTTCTCGAGCGGGCGGGTATCAAGGTCCATCAAATTGGCTGGGGTGAGGATTTTTCTGCAGTCCGCAGGAATGTGCACGCTGCCGCAGAAGCCATGGGCCAGCGCGCGCGCGGCGAGGCCGTAATTGCCGATTTTGATCGCAGGCTCGCGAGCCTAAAGCCGGCACCGCGGGTTTCTGCACTTTATGTGACACCAGGCGGGGTGACGACGGGGCCGGGCTCTTCGATAAATCTCATGATGGACAAAGCTGGGCTCGTCAATTTCCAGACACAAACGGGCTGGAATCCCCTGCCTCTGGAACGCTTAGCTACCGAGCGCCCAGCCATGGTGGTGACGGCTTTTTTCACAGCGCAAAGCCTGCATCAGAATTATTGGAGCCAAGCGCGCCATCCGCTGGTACGCCAGATGCTGGGCGACCTGCCGGTTGCCCAGCTCGATGGCGGTGCAACGGCGTGTAGTGGGTGGTTTATGGTCGATGCGATAGAGGCGATGGCTGCCACAGGTCGCAGCATTTCTGCCAAGACCAATCCTTTGCCTCTGGAATTGCGGCCATGAAGGTTCAAAACCATACCCCAAATCTAATCCTAGCACTGGTGGCTCTCAGCGCGCTGGCAATAGCGGCTTCCTGCTTGATCGGTCTCACGCCTTTGCCGACGGGAAGGCTTATGGCTGCTATGGTGGGCCTGGGTGACCCGCAAGCAGAACTCATCGTTTGGGACATTCGATTACCCCGCGCCTTGGCCGCCTTTGTGGTCGGTATGGCGCTGGCGGGCAGCGGGGCAGCGCTGCAGGGACTTTTGCGCAATCCATTGGCGGAGCCCGGGGTGCTCGGCGTGTCGGCCATGGCCAGCCTTTTTGCTACCATCACGATTTATTGGGGCTTTTTGCAGGTTTCACCGTGGATATTGCCCCTGGCATCTATCGCGGGCGCTTTGCTCGCGACCAGTCTCCTCGCTCTGATCGCAACGCGGGTGCAGTCGGTCGTGACTTTGGTGCTGGTCGGGGTTGGCATTTCAAGCCTTGCGGGGGCCTTCATGTCGCTTCTGCTCAATCTAGCACCAAACCCTTTCACCCTGTCGGATATGATGAATTGGATGATGGGCTCGGTCGCCAATCGCTCGCTGGAGGATATTTTGCTTGCATCACCCTTTTTTGTTGCGGGGGCGATAGCGATTGGTGTGGCTGCACCGGGCCTGCGGGCTTTAACACTAGGCGAAGAGGCCGCCATCGCTGTGGGTCTTGATGTGGGTCGCTCGCGTATCTGGGTCGTGCTTGGCACTGGGCTTTTGACCGGGGCAGCTGTCTCGATAGCGGGCGCGGTTGGCTTTGTGGGCATCATCGCACCCCACCTCGTGCGGCCCTTGGTGGGGCATGACCCTGCACGCACCCTCTTGCCCGCAGCCCTGTTGGGTGGCCTCGTTCTTGTTGTCGCAGATTTGATCGCGAGGCTTGCACCCACAGGGCAAGAGCTAAAGCTTGGCGTTGTCGCCGCTCTGATCGGTGCGCCCATATTCATTTGGATTGCCGTTCGTCGTCGCATGCTGGAGGCCGACCAATGAGCCTCAAGCTTCACAAAGTCAGCGTTACAGTGCAAGGCGCACAGCTTCTCCGTGCCGTCTCCTTTGAGGTGACACCTGGCAAGCTTGTGGGCCTATTGGGGCCAAATGGAGCCGGAAAAACCACCGCCGTCCGGGCGCTTTTAGGCCTCCAGCCCTTGAGTGGTGGGCAAGCCTATTTGGACGGCCAACCCTCCCATAGCCTAACGCCCAAGCAGCGAGCCTTGCGCGTGTCCTACCTGCCCCAAGCGCGCAAGCTGGCGTGGCCGATTGCTGTGCGCGAAGCCGTCAGTTTAGGCCGTTTTGCCTATGGTGGGCCGATGGGGCGACTAGGCCCCGCCGATGCAGCGGCGGTCGAGGATGCTTTGGCGCGCTGTTCCCTTCTTGGGTTTGAAGACCGTTCTGTTGCCAGCCTATCGGGCGGGGAGTTGGCGCGCGTCCATTTGGCCCGCGCGCTCGCCAGCCAAGCGCCCGCACTGATTGCTGACGAACCGACCGCGGCGCTCGACCCCGGTCACAGCTTTGACTTGCTCGCAACGCTGCAATCCCAAGCCCGCGACGGGCAAGCGGCTTTGGTTGTGGTGCATGATTTGGCCCTTGCCGCGCGATTCTGTGACGAGATTATCCTGCTGGACCAAGGCAGGCTTGTGATCCAAGCCCCGCCGCGCGAGGCCTTGACCACCTCGACTTTGGCTGATGTCTATGGGGTGAAAGCCTCTTGGGACCAAGACCAACTGAGTCTTTCAGGACGAATCTAACCGCGATCCATCTCCTACTAGTCAAAGGCTAGGTCGATTTAGAAGTTACGCCCAAGCCGGATGCCGACATTGTCGATGCCTTGGTTCTTAGAGCCACCCAGAATGTGGCCGTGGCTTAGGTGTTCATACACAAGATAGCTTGTCCAAGACTCACTCTGGCGATAGCCGACAGCAAAGCCCAAGCGGAACAAATCGCGCGAGCCTAAGGCCAATTCCTCCGCATTGAATTTTGCCCGCCGCGCGCTGTCGGCAGGTGCATAGGGGTTTTCCAGCGGATCGCCATTATGGATCACATAGCCCAGATAAGGGTCGATGGTGATGTTCTTGCTGACGGGGAAGGTCCAATCTAGCCCAACACCGGCGAAACTGGTCTCGCCTTGGGTATTGAGCGAAGCAACCACGCCTAAGCGGGGTGAAAAAGCAAATTTTAGCCAGTCTGGGCTATTCCACAAGACTTCGACTTGCAGGTCGGGGCCATCTTCCTTGCCCGCATTCTTGGAGACGTTCGTCTCAATATTATGCGCCATAATTGCCCCGCGCACTTCGCTGATTTGGGCTTGGGCGGGCAGTGCAAGGAAGCTTGTGATGCCAAAGGTAAAGCTCGTTGCGAGGCGACGGGTCGTCGGGTCAAGATACGCCATATAGAATGTCCCTTATGTTGGCGAAAAATAGAGCGCGAGTCCGCGCTTGGGGTCAAATCAATCTGTTTTGTCTCCGCTCTTCGGCATTCGAATAGATTGCCAGAAACAGCCCTTAGCTTTACGGCTTTCACACTGATTTTGGAGGTTCCCATGGCCGTAGCGAAACTGGAAAAAGACGGGGCGATTGCCACCATCACCATCACCCGTCCCGAAGCAATGAATGCGCTGGGTCAACCCGGTGATGGCGATGTGTTTCAAGCCATTTGCGCCGAGATTAATGCCGATCGTTCGATCCGGGCAGCCATTCTGACGGGCGAAGGGCGGGCCTTCTCAGCCGGGGGCGATGTAAAAGCCATGAAGGAGCGGACGGGGGCCTTTGGCGGCAGTCCGGCAGAGATTCGGGAAGCGTACCGGGGGAATATCCACAAAATCATCAAAGCGCTTTGGAACCTGGAAGTGCCCTTAGTCAGCGCGGTCAATGGCCCTGCCATCGGGCTTGGCTGCGATGTAGCTTGCATGGGCGACATTCGCTTGGCAGCCAGCGGGGCGAAATTTGGCGTGACGTTCTTGAAGCTTGGCCTAATCCCGGGTGACGGCGGGGCCTGGCTAACACCGCGCATCATTGGCTGGAGCCGCGCGTGCGAGCTGTTGTTTACCGGCGATGTGGTCGATGCGCAGACCGCATGCGACTTTGGCTTTGTCTCCCGCGTGGTTGAAGCCGATGTTCTGATGGTGGAGGCCCGCGCGATGGCAGAAAAAATCGCGATGCAACCGCCCCATGCGCTGCGCGTTACCAAGGCTTTGATGCGCCAAGGCCAGACGGCGACCTTTGACACCATCATGGAATTGTCGGCGGCTTCCCAAGGGCTGATGCACCATACGGCTGACCATGAAGAGGGCGTCGATGCGATTTTGGAAAAGCGCAGCCCCAGCTTTACCGGCCAATGAGGCGTTTCGCCTTTTGCCTGCTCGTCTGTGCTCTTGGGGCGTGCGATCCTGGGGATAAAGACCAAGATCCGCGCGACCGCGTCGGCACTGACGGGCCGCTCTCCTGGCGCTTGGTTCAGCAAAAATCCGGCGCTGCAGCCTTCTTGTCACGGCCGGGGGCGGCGCCGGACTTAGTCTTATGGTGCGACGATCAACAGCGCATCACGTTACGCGCCCATGTCTTTCCAGCACCCTCGGCCCGGCCAAATTTAGTAATGACAACCAAGGCGGACCGCATTGCTTTTCAAGAAGTCCGTCGCCAAGGCGGCGTGCGCGCCGGGGACCGTAAACTAGTGGAAGGCAAGATTGGTTTGGCTGAGGTCGGTGTAGCCGAAACCATCCTTGCCGCCAGCGACTTTACCTTGACGTCGGGTGACGTTGACTATCGCGTCCAGCTATTGGATCGTGATCAAATAATGTCCGCCTTTGTAGCCGCGTGTCGCACCGAGGGGCCAAAAGCGCCGTAGTGCGCGCATCTAGAAGGGAAGAAGGCGATGTCACAGGCACCCGTGGTCCACGGCTTTGTCGCGCAAGGTTTTGAACCCGTTCGAGACGTTTTTGAGCAAAATTTAGCCAGCGGCGAAGATCTGGGCGCGACCTTCAGTGTCATCCAGGATGGCGAAACCATCATTGATCTCTATGGCGGGGTACGCGACGAAGACCGCTTAGAGCCTTTAGGTCCAGATGATCTTTTCAATGTGTGGTCAACTACCAAAGGCATGGCTGCCACGTGTATCGCAATTGCGGCTGAACGCGGTCTTCTGGATTATCAGGCCCCGGTCGCAACTTATTGGCCAGAATTTGCCGTCAATGGTAAAGAGGCGATCACGGTTGAAACCTTGCTCAGCCATGCCAGTGGCATTCAGGGTGCAGACACTCCAGCCACGACAGAAGAGTTGTTGGATATTCCCGCCTTTTCCGCGCGCTTGGCGGCCCAAGCTCCTCTATTTCCGCCAGGCACAGCGAACGCATACAATGCCGGCGTTTTCGGCCATTGGGTTGATGCTTTATTGCGGCGTACCGATGGCCGCTCGCTTAAAGATTTCTTTGCCGATGAAGTGGCGCGCCCGCTGAATGCCGATGTGTGGATTGGTCTTCCTTACGACCAGCATCACCGCCGCGCCCCGATTGTAGCCCCGTGGGCAACGATGATGGCGGCAAATCCGCCGCCGACTGACCCTGTTGCGAAGTCCGCGACGGGCAGCCCTCGTATGAGCCCGTTGCTAGCCAATCGACCCGATTGGATTGCCGCCGGTAATGGCGCGGCAGGGGGCAGTGCCAATGCCCGTGGTATCGCCCGTATCTATGGGGCTTTGGCACGTGGCGGCGAGTTAGACGGCGTTCGCATTATTTCGCCAGTAGGCGTGGCTGCAGCAAGTGCGCAAAGGCGCGAAGGCAAGGATAAGGTCTTGGGTGTGTGGGTGCGCTGGGCAGCTGGCTTCATTCTCTCCAGCAATGGCCTTTATGGTCCCAATGACACCAGCTTTGGTCATTCTGGCTGGGGCGGTAGTTTTGGCTTTGCCGATCCGGTGAACAAGCTTGGCGTGTCCTATGCGATGAATCTGATGGCACCTAATCTTGCGGGTGATCCCCGAGGCGGGCGCATGGTGGCTGAAACCTATCGCTGCCTTGGGGTGGGATGAGCAGGTGGCCGCACCTTAGCCCTTCCATCATACCGCAAACGGCATATAACCAGTGCTATAAAGGCAAAAGAACCAACTCAGACTTAAGGGAGAAAACTAGATGATCGGAATCTGCGCACAATTCACCATCCAAGCTGGCAAGAACGCCGAATTTGAGGCTTTACTGAGCGAATTTGTTACCACCGTTAAAGCCAAAGAGCCTGGTGCCACCGTCTATCAATTGTGCAAAAGCGCAAAAGCTGAAAACGACTACTTCATGCTGGAGCTTTATGCCGATCAAGCCGCACTTGATGCCCATGGCAAGACCGAGCATATGGCAGCTCTCGTTGCTAAAATCGGCGGGTTCCTCGCCGCACCCCCAAAACTGACGCAAGGCCCAGCCGTATTCTAGGATAAGACGCCATGGATTTAGCATTCACCCCTGAAGATCTGGCTTTTCAAGCCGAAGTCCGCGCTTGGATCGCAGACAATTATACCCCGGCTCTGCGGGCGAAGATGGCCTTGTCCAAGAACGGCTATCTGGACAAGGAAGGCCAAGTCGAGTGGCAAAAGAAGTTGGCTTCACGCGGCTGGGCTGCCCCGGATTGGCCAGTTGAACATGGTGGACCAGGTTGGACCTCTAGTCAGCGCTATATTTTCAATATGGAAATCTCGGCCTCTGGATGTCCCTCGCCCTCGCCGATGGGTCTTAAAATGGTGGCCCCAGTCATCATGGCCTTTGGCAATGCGCAGCAAAAAGCTCAGCACTTGCCAAAGATTCTGACCTCGGACATTTGGTGGTGCCAAGGTTATTCCGAGCCCGGTTCAGGCTCGGATCTTGCCAGCCTGCAGATGAAGGCGGAAAAGACCACGCGCGATGGGGTCGAGGGCTATGTTCTCAACGGCTCTAAAATCTGGACGACCCAGGCCCAATGGGCCGACTGGATGTTCAATCTGGTGCGCACCAGCCAAGAAGCCAAAAACCAAAATGGCATCAGCTTCATTCTGGTTGACATGAAAACACCGGGCATTAGCGTGCGGGCTCTGCCAACCTTGGATGGCCCGGTGGAAGGTCAACAGGAAATCAATCAGGTCTTCTATGAAGATGTGTTTGTGCCCGCGGAAAACCTCATCGGCGAAGAAGGCAAAGGCTGGACCTATGCCAAATATTTGTTGGAATTTGAGCGCGGCAACGCTTATGCGCCCGGCTTGAAGAACGCCCTCAAAAAGGTCAAACGCATCGCTGCGGTTGAACAGGCGGGCGACCGCGTTTTGATGGAGGACTCAGACTTTGGCCGCAAGATTGCCGAACTGGAAATCCAGATCAACGCCCTTGATGCCACCGAGATGAAAATCTTCTCGGGTCTCTCATCGGGCAAATCGGTCGGTGCCGCATCCTCCATGCTGAAATGTAAAGGCAGCGAGATGCAGCAAGCCATCTCCGAGTTGGCTCTGGAAGCTGTTGGTGCCTCGGGCATTCCCTTTGTTGCCGACAGCTGGGGAATTCTCGATGGGCGCTCGAACGATCCATTCCCTGTACCCGATTATGCGGTGGCCGTGGCCCCCGCCTATTTCAATTATCGAAAGACCTCGATCTATGCCGGGTCTAACGAAATCCAGCGCAACATCATGGCAAAAATGGTGTTGGGCCTTTAGGGTCTGTCCTGTTTATTGGCATTAACAAAAAAGGTCACAAGGCTCTATTTCTTTAAGATAGAGGCACGTCTGGTTCAATTTAAACCAGACGTGCTTATCTGGTTTGAAAGATCAATCTGGCGGGTGAGGCTTTTCTCGATTTGTCCCCGCTCGGGCGTGATGGAGATCCATAAGGGGCTGAACTGGCAGGTGATAATCGCTGCCCTGTCCAAACACAGATTGCGTCGACGCACTGGGAGCAAGATAATCTCGCGGTCTGCTCGTGTTTGGGGCAGCCAGAGTGGGCGACCTCTCGTTTCACCGATTGATTGTCCGCCCTAACGACAGTTTTGTTCGCACATGGTATCCTAACAGCGCGCCGCGCCGCCGTCTGTGTTCACGCCCTATCGCTAAACAAGAGATCTGCGTTAGCCAGCCAGTTCGGGTACGTCGTTCATGGAGTGCCACCTCCGCTGTTGGCCGGTCACCGGCTGCCGGCATGTCTGATTGGTTCGAGAGCCGGCTTTCAGGACCCGCTTCAGCCGCCAGAAAGCTTACGCATGAATTTGCCGGTTTGGCCGCCGCCCTGCTCATAGGCTTCATGGCCGGCCGGGTCGCAAATCCTGTCCCAATTGTCGCGAACCTCTTCTGCGGTAATCCCGTCGCCCTTCAGGCAGATGCCGTCGGTCTCATAGATTTTGGCGACTGCGAACACGCCGGCACCTGCTGACAATACGGTGCCGGTTGGGGCATCTTCGCTGACCAGATACATCACGCCCGGGGTGACATATTCGGGCTTCAACAGGTCGAGCATCTGGGGTGGCATCAGGTTTTCTGTCATACGGGTCGCAGCCACTGGGCTGATCGCATTGACCTTGATGTTGTTTTTGGCACCTTCCAGCTTTAACGTGTTCATAAAGCCGTAAAGTGCCAGCTTTGCTGCGCCATAATTGGTCTGGCCGAAATTACCATACATGCCGCTTGACGAGGTAGTGACAACGATGCGGCCATAATTCTGAGCCTTCATGATTTCCCAGAGCGCCTTGACGGGCTTTACGGTGCCCATCAGGTGAACATTCATAACAAGGTCAAAATCAGCGATTTCCATTTTGGTGAAGCTCTTGTCGCGCAGGATGCCTGCATTGGCGATCAAGATCTCGATGCGGCCCCATTTTTCCATGACCTGGGCAATCATATTGGCCACGCCGGCATCATCTGTGACCGATGCGCCATTGGCGATGGCTTCTCCGCCAAAGGCTTGGATTTCTGCAACAACCGCTTCGGCTGCAGCCGAGTTGCCGCCAGTTCCGTCCATCGCGCCGCCCAAATCATTGACAACGACTTTGGCACCGCGGCGGGCCAGTTCGAGGGCGTGTTGTTTGCCCAACCCACCACCAGCACCTGTTACGATGGCGACTTGGCCGTCAAAGCGAATATCTGACATAACAACGACTCCTGAGCATGTTGGCTTGTACGGGTTTGTGCTTTGCCATGCCCACCGCTTCCGCTCTCGTCAAGGGAAACTGACATGGAGCCGGGTGTAATTTTCCTCCCCTTCGCGCCTTACTCGGCTTTTGTGATTCGATCGAAGGCGATAACATACTCACAGGGCCAGCGTATGGTGCGCGGCATCCACCAAGGACACGATCTCGATGAACTCGAAATTCTTGATAGCGGTTAGCGTTGCATCTCTGGCCTTTTCCCGACCTGCCTTAGCAGATGAAGGCATGTGGACATTTGATGCGTTTCCAGCTGCGAAAATGCAAGCGGCTTATGGTTTTGCCCCCGATCAGGCGTGGCTGAACAAGGTTCAACAGTCGGCTGTGCGCTTGTCGTCGGGCTGTTCGGCGAGTTTTGTATCCGATACCGGTTTGATCCTGACCAATTGGCACTGCGTGTCCAGCTGTGTGGCCGACTTGTCTAGCGCAGACAAAGACTATGGCCTAAACGGATTTCTGGCAGCGGCTCTGACAGACGAAAAAACCTGCCCTGGCGTGGAAGCCGAAGTGCTTGTCAGCATTGTTGACAACACGGCCAAAGTGAAAGCGGCGACGGCCGGCGTTGAGGCTAGTAAGGTCGCGCAAGCGCGCGGCGTTGCCATTGCCAAGCTGGAAGAAGAAGCTTGCAAGAATGATGACAAGGAATTGTTTCGTTGTGACATGATTTCCTTGTTCCGCGGCGGTCAGTACAAGATCTACAAGTACCGCACCTATAAAGATGTTCGTTTGGTCTTCTCGCCAGAAAATGCCATGGGCTTTTTTGGCGGCGACCCTGACAATTTCAATTTCCCGCGCTTTAACTTAGATAGCGCTTTCTTGCGCGCCTACGAAAATGGGGCACCGGTCAAAACCCCAACTCATCTGCCTTGGACCATTGAGACGCCCAGGGACGGCGATATCGTCTTTGTTGCTGGCAATCCGGGCTCCACCGAGCGTTTGCGCACCACGACCCAATTGAAGTTTGAGCGCGACGCGCGCTTGCACACCCGCCAGCTCGTGCGCGCCGAACTGCGCGGACGATTGATAGAATATCGCACCAAGAATGAAGAGGCGAAGCGTTCGGCTGAAGACATGCTGTTCGGGATAGAGAATAGCTATAAGGCCCAATACGGCCAGCAACGCGCCCTTATGGATCCGCAATTTTTTGCCATAAAAGAGCGCGAAGATGCCGACCTCAAAGCCAAAGTGCGCGCCAATCCAAAGCTGCTGGCCGAAATTGGCGACCCTTGGGCACAGATCGATGCGGCAGTTGCCAGGCAGCAAGACTTGTTCTGGGAACATGAATTCCTCGAAGCCCGCGCTGGCTCGATCTCCAGCCTCTATGGCACTGCGCGGGCGCTTGTCCGTATGGCTAATGAGCGCGCCAAGCCCTTGGCAGAGCGGCTACCTGGCTATTCTGATGCGGCAATCGCCCAAACCGAAAAGCAACTTCTGACGGAAGCTCCCATCTACAAAGACATGGAGGTTATCGGTCTGGAATTGTGGTTGTCGAAAGCGCGTGAATATCTGACGGCTGACAATCCATCGATCAAGCGCTTGCTGGGTGCCGAAAGCCCCGAGGGCATTGCGGCGCGCGGCATTGCTGGCACAAAACTCGATGACAAAGCGGTACGTGAAGCTTTGATCAAAGGGGGTAGGGTTGCCATTGAAGCTTCAAACGATCCCTTGATCGTCTTGGCGCGTCGCGCTGAAACCGATGCGCGGGCACTGTCCGTCCGTCTCAACCAAGAGGTCAACGGCCCCATGTCGCAGGCGGCTGAAAAGATTGCGAAGGCGCGCTTCGCAGTTTACGGAACTGACGTCTATCCCGACGCGACCTTCACGCTGCGCCTGTCCTATGGCGTTGTGAAGGGCTGGACCTATGCCGGTGTTAATGTGCCATCGACCACCACGATTGGTGGCTATTTCGACCGTGCGTCTGGCGAGTTCCCGTTTGTGGCGGCACCATCTTGGTTGACGGCAAAGCCGAATTTAGACTTGGCCACGCCATTCAACATCTCGACCACCAATGACATCATTGGCGGCAATTCCGGTTCGCCTTTAATTGACCGGCAAGGTCGCGTTGTTGGCGCAGCCTTTGACGGCAACATCCATTCCTTGGGCGGCAATTATGCCTATGACGGGCGGTTGAACCGCACGGTATCGGTCACCACGGCCGCCATCACGGAAGCCTTGACCAAAGTCTATAAGGCAGACCGTTTGGTGACGGAGCTCAAGGCTAAATAGCCAAGTCGATGACCATAATGTGACTGGAGGAGGCCGCTCACAGGCCTAGGATCACCGGTTGCGTCAAGCTAGAGATTGGGGGCAAGGTCGGGTTAGCCCCTTCTTCTTGGGCTCCCTGCGAGCAGATGCGGCGATAGAAGGAAAGTTTCCATGGTGGTTCATAAGTCTGGCCTGGCTCTTGTGGGTTCAGTCCTTCTGATTGCCGGTGTCGCAACCGCCGCGTCGGCGCAAACTCCTGTCAGTGCGCCGCCTGCGATTGTGCCCGGCCCGACACCAGTCACCCAAGCGCTAGGCCTTCCGGCTGCAGCCAGCGTCACCCCCCAAACCATGGTGTCAGACCTAGAAGCACCCTGGGGCATGGCCTTTCTGCCTAATGGTGACTTATTGGTGACCGAGCTCTTAGGCAAGTTGCGCTATGTCAAAGCCGGCGCGAGCTGGAGCTTAGAGGCCGAAGAAATAGCCGGTGTGCCCGCCGTCACCGCGGCTGGCCAGGGCGGCCTGATGGATGTGACCTTGCATCCCAATTTTGCTCGCAACAAACTCATTTATTTGAGCATCTCAGTTGGTGATGAAGCAGCCAACAATACCCGCATTGTGCGGGCCAAGTTGGAAGGCCGTGCCTTAACCGAGGTCCAGACCATCTTTGAAGTGACGCCAGCCAAGCCACGCTTTCAGCATTTCGGTTCACGCTTTGCTTGGTTGCCAGACCAGACCTTGCTGATCAGCGTTGGCGACGGGGGCAATCCACCCAATTCTCTTGACGGCAGCTTTATCCGCAATCAAGCTCAGGAATTAGGCAGTCATTTGGGCAAAATCATCCGTATCAAGGATGATGGGGGCATTCCAAAAGACAATCCCTTTTTGAGCGTGCCTGGTGCCCGGCCTGAAATTTACTCTTATGGCCACCGCAATGCTCAAGGACTGGTGCGCGATCCTGTCTCCAATCGGGTCTATGCGAGCGAGCATGGCAGCCAAGGGGGCGATGAGTTGAACCTGATCCAGTCGGGTCGCAATTACGGCTGGCCCAAAGTCACCTATGGCGTGGAATATGGCGCGGCCCGCAAGCCGATCACACCCAATCAAAGCGCGCCGGGTCTGGTTGATCCCCTGGCAGTTTGGACTCCTGCCATTGCGCCTTCCGGCCTCGCGGTGGTGGTGAGCAACAAGTACCTTGGTTGGGATGGAGATGTTCTGGCCGGTGGCTTGCGACTGGATCAAGGGCGCGGGGCATTGATCCGCGTGGATCTTGACAAGTCGGGGAAGGTAATTGGTCAAGAGCGCATTGATCTTGGCGATGTGCGCGTGCGCGATGTGCGGCAGGGACCCGATGGCTATATCTATGTCCTGACCACCGCCATGCGGAACTTCCGCGACAAAGGACAGCGCAATGGCCAGTTGGTACGCCTGGTCCCTGCGACAGAGGCTGTATCTCGGTAAAAAGCGGGAGTTAGGGGCTTGCGGCTTGGTTGCATAGCACTTTAAGCCCTGTTTATGCCATCCATTGCACGCATGACCCTGTTTATGATGCTGGCCCATGTCGCATTGGGGGCCACTATGCCGTATTTGCCGGTATGGTTGGCGACAACCAAGGGCTTGAGCGGGGCGCAAATCGGGGTCATTCTTGCCTCATCCAGTTTTGGCCGCATTCTGGTGGGTCCTTTGGTCGCTGCTTGGGCAGAGGGCCGCCGGGACCGCCGCATTCCCCTGATTGTGTTTTCATCGGCTTTAGCGGCCGGATATCTCAGCTTTCCATTTCTGGGCGTGTTTTGGCCGATCGCCTTGGCCTGTTTTGTGACCGGGGTTATGTTTCAGTGCTTGATGCCCTTTGCTGAAGCCGGGGTCATGCGCGTCACATCCAAGTCGCGCCATTGGCCCTACGGACGCGCCCGCGCTGCGGCCTCAGCGGCCTTCGTGCTGGCTAATCTGGGGGCAGGCGCGACTATTCATGCCTTTGGCGTTGAAGCGGTCTATGCGTGGTTTATCATCGCTTGCTCTGCGACTATGGCATGTGGCCTTTGGTTGCAGCCAGAGCCTATCGCCCAGCCTGTCGTGACCCCGCTTAGCACCCGTGTGATCGATAGCTTTGCCCTGTTTAAGCGCCGGAGGTTCTTTTGGGCCGTGGTGGCAGCAAGCTTTATTCAGGCGGCACATGCATTTTACTATGGCTTCTCCAGCAAGCTGTGGCTCGAGCAAGGCTTCTCGGGCTCCCAGGTGGGCATGCTGTGGGCTTTTGGCGTGATTGTCGAAATTGCTTTTTTTGCCCTTCTGGCCAGTCGTCTGAACCATTTCCGGCCAGAGACTTTGATCTTATGGGGCGGGATTGCCAGCATCATTCGCTGGGCAGCTTTTGCACAAACACCGGATTTGGGCTTAACTTTTTTATTGCAAGCCCTGCACGCGCTGACCTTTGCTGCAACCCATTTGGGGTTCATGCGCTTGATCGATGCAGAAATTCCCTTGGCCCGGCACGCGACGGCTCAGCAATTGGGCTCTGCGATCATTATGTCGCCCATAATGGGACTGGCCAGCATTGCCGCGGGGACCCTCTATGACCAATTCCAGTCAGGGGGATATTGGATTGGGGTGGCTTTGGCAACAATTGGGTCGGTGCTGATTTCCCTTCTGCTATCCCCGCGTCAACCAACCCTCAAGCTTCCGCAGGAAGATCAGGCCAGATAAGCCCCAGCCCGCCCAATCACGTCCAGGCTACGCGACCACACCATGTTTTTCCATTCAGGGGTCTCGGGATAAAAGGCTGCACGGCTATCAGCTTGGATCTGGCACGCTTCAGGGCCGGACGGATCGCCATAGCAATGCAGCCAGCAGGCGGCTTGAGTTGCCAGAAACACACTCATCGTATCTACCGTGCCAAATTCAATGGCGATGCAGGCGCTCCACGAAGGGCCAAGTGCGCGAACCAAGGCTGCATCCATCGTCCCAGACAAGTCTGCCGAGACCGAGCTGCCATCCTTGGTGGAACGGATTTCATCGCCCCAGATGGCTGTTTGGCGCTGATAATGTTCACTTGATGGGGCTGCTTCCGTGATGATTTCACCCACGCCAAAGGGACCAAGGCCTGTGTGCATATCGATCGTCACCACGCTCTCGAGGCCAACACAATAAGTGTTAAGGATTTTATGGATGGTTTGGTTCGACCAGGATGGCGCTATACCGCCATAATAGACGCCTTTGGGATGGTTATACTGGCCCCCGGTCAAGGCTGCCTGTAACGCCGCGAACCCATGTTCCCCCGCAAAGGCGAGCAACTTTTCGCGGGCTGTCTGGAGGCTGGCTTCATCGCGCGCCGCTGGTGCTGCCCAAGGTGCCAAGAGGTCGTAATCAGGATTGGCGGGCAGGGGAGAGTCAAAGCTTTTGAGGTAATTCCGATTGAGGTCGATATTGTCCTCATTAAAGCGGCTATCCCACGAAAACCCATATGGGTTATGGGCGTGGATTAGAACAATCTGAAGTTTTCGCGCCCAGTCCTGCGCCAAGCCCGTCTCCAGAAGTCCTACTTGTACACCTGAGCCGCAATAGCCCTCCGGACCATGCGTCCCGGAAATCACCACCAGGGCCGCTGTTGCATTCTCAGGGCCAAGCACGGCGCAATCCATCGCAATCTCTCGCCCACCAGGCCCTTTGGCATGGGGCAGAAAATGGGTATCGACGCGCGCGCCGGCCGCTGCCGCAGCCTTCAAAAATTTGTCACGTGCTTCAAAATAGGTTGAGGCGAAAAAAGTTTCTGGTGCCAGTGACATCTAATTTTTTCCTCTTGTTAAACCGAACGCCGAAGGCTTATCCCCACAAGTCCCGGCTGGGTGGGTGCACACTCGAGCCGTCGTATACAAGACCGGGGTCTCGATCTTGATCGAGCAAAAGCGGGCCGTCTAAATCAACCCAGTCTGCCAATTGAGCAAGTAAAACGGCAGGGGCTGTCACCAAGCTGGTGCCAACCATACAGCCCATCATGATCCGAAGACCTGCCGCGCGCGCTTCTCGAATAGACTTGAGTGCCTCGGTGAAGCCACCGGTCTTGTCGAGTTTCACGTTCACGGCATCATAGTTCTGGACCAGAATTTCAATGTCGGCGCTGGTGTGAAAGCTTTCATCGGCGCAAATTGCGATCGGCGCGGCAACTTGACCTAGGCGGGAATCCTTGCTGGCGGCAAAGGGCTGTTCAACCACAATAATATTCAGGCTGCGCGCCTCTGCCAGGAGGCAGGGCAATGTATCTGGCTGCATGCCTTCATTGGCGTCGACGATTAAGCGCGCATCTGGACGGGCCTTTGCCACAGCCCGCACGCAATCCAAGTCACTTTCACCTCCGAGTTTCACCTTCAAAATCAGCTGTCCTCTGGCCGCCAGCGCGGCTTGTGTCATCGCTTCTGGTGTGTCGAGCGAGATGGTGAAGGCAGTTATCAGGGGCTTGGGCTCTGGCAGCCCGGCTAGGGTCCAAACGGGTTGGTTCAGGGTTTTGGCCTTTAGGTCCCATAGTGCGCAATCCAATGCGTTTCGCGCGGCACCAGCGGGCAAAAGACTTTGGCAGCCTTCAATATCCACACCCGCTTCGACCTGCTTCCGGATGGCTTCCAATTGCGCCATCACACTGTCGCACTGCTCGCCATAACGGGCGTAGGGAACGCATTCCCCGCGCCCTACAAAGCCTCGATGCTCCAGCTGTACCGTAACAACCTGAGCCTTCGTCCGCGCACCTCTGGCAATCCGGAACGTGCCTTTGAGCGGCCATACTTCTTCTTGAATTTGAAACTTCATACCGCTTCTTAAACGGTTTTTTTATCTTTGCGAAGCGTTGGCATAGGAGACAATCCAGTCACAGCTTACCATCTGCAAATGCCGGCAAGCCTCTTTTCCAAGAAGGTCTGAGGCTCTAAGCTGGCCTCTGTAGCGTGGCTTGTGCAACGATTCGTAACGGGCCACTTTACCATCTATTCAGGTGGTCAAACAGGATTTTAGCCAGGAAGGCCCTTTCTTGCCCGAACAAGAGGCCCAATTTGCGATTGATCGTAGCGGACCTGCGTCAATACTTCGGGTGACGGGGGATTGGACGATCCATACGATCGGGCTGATCGATGCAGAGCTGCGTGCGGTCCGAGATCTTATCGAGGACCGCCCGGCAATTGTCGATGTCAGCGCCTTGTTGGACCTCGATACCGCCGGTGCCTACGTCATTGAAAAAGCTTTGCACTCATCCGTTGCTGAGCCAGCGCAAATGATTGGCAAACATCCTGTAGCGGGGCGCATGCTGGCGGAAGTCCGGAAGTTCACGATTGGGTGCGAGGCCTTGCCTGCACCCGTGGCCGTTTGGCGACAATTGCTGGAACGCATTGGCCGCGGCATGATGGAAATTTATAAAGAATGTTATGAT
This sequence comes from Maricaulis salignorans, assembly GCA_943372135.1. Lineage (GTDB taxonomy): Bacteria > Pseudomonadota > Alphaproteobacteria > Caulobacterales > Aquidulcibacteraceae > Aquidulcibacter. Next base: position 127,637 of record CALRXH020000003.1, read on the forward strand.
ACGATAGGATTTTTTGGCGAGACAGTTGTCGCTTGCGGCAAAGCAATTGTGAATCCAGGTCGCGTACGCTGGCTGCCTACTTTTGCAGTTGCCGAAAGTGCCGGCCTCAATGCCGTGCCGATTGTGATGACCCTTTCGTTTTTTATTGGGGCCGTAATCGCCTTTTTGGGCAAGACTATCCTCCAAGATTTTGGAGCCTCGGTGTTCACAATTGAGCTTGTGGGCTTTGCAGTTCTGCGCGAATTCGGGGTGCTGATAACGGCTATCATTTTGGCAGGTCGATCAGACTCCTCCTTTACAGCCCAAATCGGCTCGATGAAAATGACCCAAGAGATTGATGCCATGCGCATTTTGGGCATGAACCCGATGGAAATGCTGGTGGTGCCGCGTGTGATCGCGCTGTTGGTGATGTTCCCGATCCTGACTTTCCTCGCCATGATCGCCGGCATCGCCGGTGGGGCGATTGTGACCGTGGCCACCTTAGATATCAGCCCGGTATTGTTCTTCAACCGACTGAACGACAATGTGGGCGTCGATCAATTCTGGGCCGGCATGGGCAAGGCACCCGTTTTTGCTTTCATCATCGCGATTATTGGCTGTCGGCAGGGTCTTAAGGTGGAAAGTAACGTGATTTCACTGGGCCAGCGCACCACCACGTCTGTGGTGCAAGCCTTGTTTATGGTAATCGTCGTCGAAGCCGTATTTGCCCTGATCTATATGGAGCTTGGCATATGAACCGCAGCGATGCTCTTACCCCTATTCTGGATATAGCTGATGAGGAAGTGGCAATCCGGTTGCGCGGGGTTGGCAATCGTTTTGGACCAGTTGTGATTCATGAACATCTTGATCTCGATATATTGCGCGGCGAAACCATCGGCATCGTTGGCGGGTCCGGGACGGGCAAGTCGGTTCTGATGCGAGCCATTATAGGCTTGCGGCCCCCTTCAGAGGGCACGATCATGGTGTTGGGCCATGATGTGTGGTCACAAGATCCCGCTGAACGCAAAGCGCTCGACGCACGCTGGGGCGTGATGTTTCAGGATGGCGCTTTATTCTCAAACCTAACCGTACGTGAAAATGTGATGGTGCCCCTGACCGAGCACACGAATCTCCCGCCAGAACTGCGTCTCGAGATCGCGGACTTGAAGATACTGATGGCAGGCCTGCCTTCATCTTCGGCTGATAAATTGCCGTCAGAGCTCTCTGGAGGCATGCGCAAGCGGGCTGCCCTAGCGCGTGCTATTGCGCTCGATCCAGATATTCTCTTCCTCGATGAGCCAACCGCTGGTCTAGACCCAATCACCGCGGGCAAGTTTGACGCCTTAGTCAATGAATTGAAAGATACACTCGGGCTGACAATTTTCTTGATTACCCACGATTTGGATACGCTGCGTGACGCGTGTGATCGGGTTGCGGCATTGGCAGAGGGTAAAGTTACCGCTATCGGTCCATTGGATCATTTGCGTGAACATGCCACGGGTTGGTTGTCGGAATACTTTGGCGGGCCGCGTGGCCGGGCCGCCTTGGGCTGAACGGCCAAATCAGGAGGGAAAGATGGAAACACGGGCCAATTACGTTTTGATCGGATTGTTTACAATCTTCGGCATCATCGCGGTCATCATCTTTACGGTCTGGATGGGCAGTTCCGGCGTCAATCGGCAAGGATCGCAATATGATGTTGTGTTCGAAGGACCTGTCCGCGGGCTCGAAATTGGCGGTGAAGTCCGCTTTAATGGCATTAAAGTTGGCGAGGTCACGGATCTAAGCTTGAGTGCGAAAAATCCCAAAGACGTGGTCGCGCGTATTCGTGTCCAAAGCACAACCCCGGTCAAAACCGATTCGATTGCACAGCTTGAGCCTTCAGGCCTAACCGGCTCGACCTATATTCAAATCCTTGCAGGCTCAGATGGGGCCAAACGCATGTATGCCCGCATTGGGCAAAGCCCGCCGATCATCACCAGTCAGCGCGGGCAATTGGACCGCTTGCTGCAAGATGGTGAGGGAGTGATTTCAACGTCGCTCGAAGCGGTTGCGCGCCTCAATAAGTTGCTCGACGCTGAGAATATAGCGAATTTCTCCAAGACATTGCGCGAAGCCAGTTTAGCGGCGCAGACCTTCCGTCAGACGACGCAGGAGGCAGGCATGTTTGCCCAGTCAGCCCGTAAATTCACCGATCAAGCCACAGTTACAGCGGTCACCTATGATACCTTGGGTAAGAATTTGATGAGCCAGACCAATACGTTGGGTCAGGAATCCCTGGCTCTGGTCAGCTCTAGCCGCCTATTGGTGGATGGTCTGAATGAGGATGCCAACTCCTTGTCCGGGGGTGCTGAATTGACCTTGGCAAAGACCATGGAAGCCTTAACCCAAGCGCAGATCACCTTGCAGGAATTCAATGAGACTGCAATTGCAATGCGGGTTGCCACCAACCAATTTGGCGCAATCGCGGACAATACAAATCGTGCAGTCGTATCGATTGATCGCTTCTTTAAGCTTGGCGCGGACCAGACCTTGCCCGACCTGAGCCGTGCCGCCCAGGAAGTTCGCAATACGTCCATAACGTTTGATGCTTTGGGCCAACAGATCAGCCAGAATCCGCTGGATATCGTCAACCGTCCTGCCAACGCGACAGTGAAGTGGAAAAAATGAAATCGTCCAGACGTCTCGGCCTTGTAGTGGCCATCGCTATGTTGACCTTGCCGATGGCAGGCTGCATCACGCTGTTGCCAAAGCCTGGTAATCCGCCGGCTGTGGTGGCGATGCGGGCCGACCCGACTTTGCCTCGCCAAGCGGTGCAAAGCCCGTTCACCATTGGCATTGGTATCCCTACGATGCCGGCAATCCTGTTGGGCAACCAGATTGCCGTGCTGCGCAAAGACCGCACGTTTGCTTATGTGGAGGGCTTGAGATTTTCGGCCTCCGCACAGCTCTTGATTCAGAATGTCGTACTTGAAACGTTTGACCTAGCTGGCTCCAGCCGTGCAGCTGTGCGGGCTGTAACCATTGCACGACCCGACTATGAGCTCCATTTCGACGTCAGCGACTTCCAAGTCACCGAGCCTCAAGGGCGGACTAGGGGCATGGCACGTATCGAGGCTACCGCTCGGCTCATTGATGTCTATTCCGGAAAGCCCTTGGCGTCAAAGGTCATCACGGGCGAAGCGATTGCCGCTCGTGGCGATGTGACCCAGCCTGCGCGCGCGCTGGAGCAAGCAACCCGCAGTTTCGCCATCAAGGCCATGCAATGGGCTGTGGAAGAGGCCAATCAAGACTATGCTTCGAAGGCGGCGTCAGCAACCAGGTAAATCCGCGCCTCGTGGCCGTTGAGGCGACCGCGTGTGGCTGCTTCGCGCCGTTCTTCGACAAAGCGGACCACAATGGCGCGCAAGTCTGCATCCATCGTCAGCTTCAGGCGCATGGCCTTGACGCTGTTTGTGACTGCCTCACGCGTGCCACGACGAGCTTGATCGCGCGAACGGCTGGCCATTGCCCGCAAGCGGTCCAAAAGCGCATCATCGATTGCACGTTCTAGATCTAACTCGTTCAGGAGAGCCATGATGCGCTGATTTTCGGGATTGGGGCCCTTTGAGTCGAGGCTGGATAGCACTTGTTTCCAGCTCCACGCACCAGATTGGGCACCAGATTGGGCACCAGCTTGCGTCCCGGCATTGGCCCCGGCGCGATCAATCTGCAAGTCGGCAAATGGATCATCTTCAACCGGTATCGGGCTAGAGATCGTCAAGCGGCCTTTGAGGGGCGTGCCGAGCGGTGTCTCCTGTTGTGAGGCGTTGCCTGCATCATCCCCTTGCATGCTCTCTTTACTGATAAAAGGAGCAAACAAGGCGCTTTCGGGCAATGCTATTTCCTCAGTCACGGCCGCGATCGGCTCGTGTGGCGGTGGTGGAGGCGGTGGTGGAGGCGACGGTGGGACAAGTGCAGCGGGCTGAGCCACAGAGGGTGGAGCCGGGATGGGGGCGAGGACGCCTGACAGGCCACCCAAGCGTTGCACCACTTCGCCCAGCGCCGAATAGGAATCGCGCAAGCGGACTTGGAATGCTTCGTCTAAAGCGGCAGTTTCTTCTGCTGCGCGCCGGCCCGCCGCATTCAGGCGGCTTAAAGTTTCGTTCAACGCCGCCTCGATTGCGCGCGCACGCGTGTCGGCTTCTTGGGGCAAGTTCGAAAGGCGCCGATCTAGGCCGTCGAGAATGTCTTCCACGGACCGGGCCTGATCGCCGCACGCGGCGGCGAGTGCTGAGAAGCGCTGTTGAATCCGGGCCCCGGTCTGGTCGAGTAGTCCGGCTGATTGCTCAATCATGATTTGAGCGTCTTTCAAGCGGCCTGTCATGAATTCATCGGCCTCTTTGCCGACCTCGAAGGCGGTCTGTCGGGCTGAGTCCAATCGAAGCCGGTTTTCTGTTTCCTGCTCGGAAGCCCTAAGACGAGCCTCTTCGGCGGCTTGGCGGATCGCTTCCCCGCTGGCGCGTAGGGCAGCCATGGTCTCTTCGCAGGCCAGCCGGGCCGCGGATGCTTCCGCACGCAAGGACTCAGCAGCCAAGCGTGCATTGGCTTCAGCGGCAGCGCGCACCTCTTCCAAAGTTGCAAGGCTCATATCGCGGGCCTCTTGTGTTTTGTCAGCAATCGCATTTGCCGCGTGAATGGCCGAGTCACTGGCAGTCTGTGCCGCGCCGCTCAAGGATTGTATGGCACCATCGACACTGCCAACCGCTTCATCAGCCCGAAGCCGCGCCAGCACCATCAAGTCGTGGGCACGGGCAAGGGCGGATTCGCCCTTGGCTGCGGCATGGTCCAGTTCAGTGATAGCCGAAGCTGCCCGTTGGGCGGCCTGATCCAAACGCTCAGCCGCACCGATAGCCAGGTCAGAAGCATGGGTCGACTGGGAGGCTAGGCCTTGGGTGACCTCTGTCAGGCGATTGGCATGCTGATCGAGCCCTTCTGTTGCTACTTTCGTAGTCATGGCGGCATTGGTGGCCATTTCTGCAAGTGCGGTCAGCAAATTGTCGAGGCGTTGCCGCTCTTGTTCCATGGTTCGGGCCAGGTTATCGGCGCTGCCCTGTGCACTTTGGCCTGCTTCATTGAGTGCTAGGGTGCGTCGCTCTACTTGACCTTCAATTTGGGCCAGACGCTCTGCCACTTGGTCCAAAGCACCTTCCAGTCGGTTGATCTCACCCTCTATCGCATGGGCGGTCGTACGGATTGCGCCTTCGGCCAAATTGCTGGGCAGTAGCAAGCGGCGGACAGCCGCCATCAATTGTCGGGACTCCCGATTTGACTTCGCAATGCTTTCCCCCATCAGCCCGGCGAGCAAAGAGAAGGCAGGTCCAAACAGTAAGACGGCCAGACTGAGAAGAAGGGTGGCGTCGCTCCCCCCTAATGTCGCTATGTTTTCGAAAATATAGGCGCCAACCCCGGCGACCCAGATCAAGGCGAGCCCGATTGAGCCATAAAGCAGGGTTGGGGCCTGTTTGGTTTTGGGACGACGATTGATGGGGGCTGAGCCATCGGGCTCTTCGGCTGCGGTTCTCCACATTATCTTTGCGCCAGGAACAACCGTCTCTTGCGTCGTGATGGGCTCAAGGGCCACGCCTGCAGCCGCCGCCATTTCAATGGGCGGACGAGGACTGGTCTCTTTCTCCGGCTCAAGCGTCTTTATGCGCTTTGCTGCTTTGGCGATGCGTTTGGTGGACTCGCTAATGTGCGCTTCATCGCGAATTCGGGCCCAGACATCATCATCTTTTTCATCCGCCATACTATTTTGCCCAACCCAATCATGAAAACCTGCACGCAGGGTGCCAAGCCTTGGCGGTCCAGTTATGTGACCATAAAGTATCAGCATTCTTATCTAGGCAAAGACATTTGCGCTATGGGGCCTAGCAGCCTGCTCAATTGGAGGCGGCGGAGCCTTTTCTCCACCCGCTAGAGTGGTGACAATTCCCAAGCTGAGCACCCATTGTGGTAGCCGGAAGATGACGTTTGCGGCGATTAAGATGCCGGATATGAAGGTGTGGGCACGTCAGCCCTGCGTCGAGTATCAATTTTTTATGCCTCAATGGTGATCCAAAAATCAGTTTTGAACACCTTGATAATGACCTCGAAAATGGCTCGGTCAGAGCCAGCGGTTATACCTCAGTCGCTGGCCTTCACGCTGTGCAATTAATCTTACTTCCCACCAGAAGTCTCAAGGAATAAACGCACCAGATCAGCATATACGTAATAATTGCTTTGCCCGGCGCGATGGTTGTTCACAAAACCAGCATCGGCCAACTGATCGAGGTGTTTTGCTGCTTCTCATGTTCATCTCCTCTTGATGGACTCTCCCTTCAAATGACGGACCAATCGGGGCTCAGGTCACGCTGATCGCCAAACAGAACAAACCGATACTTTTCAGGAAGCGGTTTTCCCGGCTCTAAAGGCGATGTGATGTAACGGATTTTGTTTGGAGAAAGCGCCCAGGTCAGCGGTTGCTAGTTGGCGGTGCTTGGTGAGGGGAGTGGGAGAAGTGCAGTGGCGGATGGGGAGACATCAAGAAGCACTTACTGACTTCTTGACACAACTGCCATCCTGAGATCTACTTCCAAAAGGGCAAATCTATGCTTTTTGTATCACTCGTAAAAATATTGGGATAATTAACAACTAAGAGGTATCGTTCTGCATTAAATAAAAAATCAACGTCAAAAAAAAGCGTAGAAAATGGCTGTCATTGACCTAGTTAAGTGGAATGCTCCTGAAGATACCATAGCTTGGAAGTTTCCTTCTGGGGAATTGTCAACTTGGACTCAGTTGGTAGTTAACGAATCGCAAGATGCTTATCTAGTAAGCGGAGGCGTCTATGAAGGACCATTCGGGGCTGGAAGGCACACATTACGCACAGAAAATATCCCAATACTTAGAAATTTTCTGGGTCTTGCTTTTGGAGGTCAATCACCATTTTATGCTGAAGTGTGGTTTGTTAACAAAGCAGTCAATTTAGATATACGGTGGGGGACTCCAGATCCGATACAGCTAAAAGATCCGATGTATCAAATAATAGTGCCAATCAGGGCATTTGGGCAGTATGGAATAAAGATTGTTGACTCCAAAAAGTTCTTGCTGAAATTGGTAGGCACTCTATCCAAGTTTGACGCAAAAACCCTTTCCGAATATTTTCGAGGAGTATTTCTTTCCAAGATTAAAAATGAAATAGCCAATAATATTATCAAACAAGGCATATCTGTACTTGAGATCACCACGGAATTAGTGCGAATATCAGAAGATTTAAAGAGGTCGCTTTCTGGAGAGGTTTCCGAGTATGGCGTTGAATTAATACAATTTAACATATTGTCAATTAATGTCCCCGAAGAGGATCCAGCAGTTGTAACGCTGCAGGCAGCCCTAGCAAAGAGGGCTGAAATGGGCATTATCGGATTTAATTATCAGCAAGAGAAGAGCAACGAAATATTGTTGGCAGCGGCAGGAAACCAAGGAATGGCGGGCGGTATTCTTGCAGTTGGTATTGGCGCCGGGGTTGCCTCGGGATTGAGCACCGGGATCGGACAATCAATGGCAGGGGTGGCAGGCAGTTTGAACTTAGATCCCACTTCAAGTGGTGAATCTACTAAAAAAACTAGCCCATCTTACTCCGACAAATTGGTTTTGCTTAAGGAACTTGCCGAATTGAAATCACAAGGTATTCTTTCTGAGGAAGAGTTCCAAACTGAAAAAAAGAAGTTGCTTGAGTGAAGCTATGAAAAGCACACTATTCATCATAAGCGTCTCTGCATCGTTAGGAGCAGCGCTACTCTTAATTATCTTGTTTGGAATTGATGGCATATCCTTTGCAAAGGCTAGCTCCTTTATTGTATTTTCCGCTTTAATTGGATTCAATATATATCTGCCGTCGATGTCGCACAAAACAACGACTGAATCAGGTGCAATAGCGTCGGTGGGCGTCAAGGTCGCCTTCGGTTTTGTTGCTCTTGTGGTTAGTGTATTTGCGGTTTACTTGACGGTAAACAACAAGGAGGCGCTGGGATTGGGTTTGAATATTATTGCTATAGTATTCGTAGTGTTCTCCGTTGGATTTGGTCATATAACCGCAGTTCACGTCGACAAAATCACTCAGGGTAAAGATTTTAGAAGTGATCATATCCTGTGGGCTGAACAGCTAAAAGAAATTTCCCATGAAGCCGAGGATCAGAACTTAAAAAGTAGACTTTATAAATTTTCCGATAACGTTAATTTTCTATCTAGAGATCCTCTTGGTGAGAAATTGATCATTAATAGGCAAATCAGCGAGGTGGTAGCCAACCTTGGGAGGACTATTAATGGGCTAACATTAGATCAGGCAGATCAAATCTTGACCGAGCTCAAGAGGAAATTTGATAGTCGTGAAACTCAAATTAAATCGTCAAGACATCAAGTCTAAGGAAAGGAATTCAAATGAAATGCAACTCATGCGGAGCAATTAATAATGCCGGGAAAATGAAGTGCGATTTTTGTGGCTCGGAGATTGCTTCAGCCCAAGATAGATCGGGGGTTGATGTTCTTACAACAATGGCAAAACCTCAGATTTCATACGTTCAAGATACGTTAAATCTAATTACGGAGTTAAATAGCACTCCCAGCAGTGGATTTAAATTTTGGGCATTTCTGTTTCCGGTTCCTTATTTATGGGGGTATGGATCCAACGATAATGCTAAAAAAGTAGCTCTCACCTCTTTGCTTCCTGCTTTAATCGTTAGCATAATTGGGTACTTTAGCTATGATCTAGCCGGGATGCTAGATGCGATAGCCTTTCTGTGGTCTTTGTTTGTATCCTACCTTGTTTCCACAAGGACTCATGCGCTATTAAATAAAGGTTCTACGTACAATTTGGGGGCTGGCATAGTAGCCCTCATTGTCTTCGTTGTTCTGTATGCCCTTATCATGGCACTTTAACAGATTAAGTGCTTGAGTCTTGTAAAAACAGGCAGTTTAAACTGCCTGTTTTTACATGTAAGATGAATAAGTGATGCTTTGTAGGTGAGCAATTCCAGAATTTCCAGTAGTGGCGCCTCATATTCTAGAGATATTGCGGGGACATCCTTCGGGTTTTTAATCCTTTAAAATTACCCTCCCTGCTACTGTCTGGCATTCTTTGCGGATTAGGCGGCGTTGTGTTGATGATACTTCTTGCTATTCAATCTATTATCCCACTGCTTGAAAGTCGTCATGCTGAATGATTAACATTTTCAGCCTACCTTGATACGATATTTGAGAGAGTTACATTGTCCGCTGGGTGTTCTTTCCTATTGCCCTATTATTCAGTTCGAATCGAAGCGTCCTTTGCCAGCAATGCCTTGGCGATCTGGTGGATTGATGCATGTCCACCCGAGCTGAGAAGCTCCAGCAGCATCACTGGCTGGTAGATGTGGGACATCCGCATTTCGTTACGGACAAACCGTTCGAGGCTGGCAAAGGCATCGCTCATATGGTCTTTGTATCCCACTTTCTGAAGGATGGTAGCTGGGATGTCTGTTTATGGTTCAGCCCATTTAGAGCATTTTCTACTTAATATGCATCATACCCACAGCTAGCGAAGTAGTTTCGGCACTCTTCTGGTTTGAACATGGTGACGAGGGAGCCGATGATATCCCACAGACCTGATACTGTCCGTTCGCCGATACGGCGCAAGTTCGCTTTGAGCTTTGAGAAGGCTTTTTCGATAGGGTTAAAGTCTGGGGAATAGGGCGGCAGGAAGGCAAGTTTTGCGCCGGCGGCTTCAATCAACAGCTTGACCGATAGGCGCTTGTGGCTGGAGAGATTGTCCATGATGACTATGTCGCCTGGCTTGAGCGTTGGCACCAGGATTTGGTCGACATAGGCCTCGAACCAATCACCATTGATGGGACCATCAAGCACCATGGGTGCGACCATGCCCGATAGGCGAAGGCCAGCAACCAAGGTTGTGGTCTTTCGATGGCCGTGAGGAAAGCCCATGCGCAGGCGTTGACCCTTGGGGCATCGGCCATGCGTGCGTGCCATATTGGTGGCAGTCCATGTCTCATCGATGAAGACCAAGCGCTCTGGGTCAAGATCAAGCTGGCCCTTGAACCACCAACGCCGGGCCGCCAAAACATCGGGCCGATCTTGCTCTATCGCGTGGCCAGTCTTTTTTTACGCGTGATGTTGTTACGCGCAAAAAAGCGATCAAGGCTTGTAATGCTCGTGCGTACGCCCTTTTCCAACAAAGCAGCGCACATCTCCATCAACGTCGCATCCATGTTGGCCTCATAAATACTCAAGACCAAATCGCGATGAGCATCCAAGCCAAGTCCAGCTTTACGGCCACGACGCCCAGCTTCAAAACTACCCGTATCGTTCTGGCGAGAGCGCCATCGGATCACCGTCGACGGCGCAACACCAAAGTGCGCAGCAGCCCTACGGCAACTCATGCCTCCCTCAACTGCACCAATCGCGCGAGACCTCAAATCCATCGATAGTATCTTTGCCATCCATGTTGGCCTCCATCACCAACATCAATGGTGAATCACATCACACCTGATTTGGGAATACACTCGATTCCTTTTTCAGGAAAACTGCTCTAGATGATATGACGGAAAACACTTTGAGGGCATTCGACTCAGTGTCAATCAAGCGATTGGGAAGGGACGTCGGTAGAGCTCGAATCTACCAAAATCAGTTTATACCTGTTTATAACTTTTCAATAGCAATCCGGTGCATCTTACGGTACCAATAATATATTGAATATATTAAGAAATTTGGTGGGTGATGCAGGGTTCGAACCTGCGACCCGCTGATTAAGAGTCAGCTGCTCTACCAACTGAGCTAATCACCCGACCGACTTGTTTATCTGGGCTGGTGCCGCCAGCGTTTGGTTTACGCGAGCCGCCTCTAAAGGCGCGAGGAACAAGGGAGAGGGGCTATGGCGCAAATGGGCGCAGGGTTCAAGCCCTGCGCCGCTTTTGTTTGCACGGCTTGTGTATCTTGTCGAGCATGTAGGGGCCAATTTACCAAACCCAAGCCTCGATCCGGCGCGAACCAGCCTCCTCATAGGTCCGCCCACGCGGATCTGTGCAGAGTACATAGCTGAGAAGGGCTTTACGGCCTCGGATCCAATCATGACTCCGCTGGCGATAACAGCGTACCGCGGGTGCCCGATAGCTGTAACGATCCTCGTACCGGTCCCGGTCCCAATGGCGGTGGCGTCCATAATCGTCGCCGCCGCGCACTTGAAATGACCAGTTCCAACCGCCCCAGTCCGACCATGCCGATGGGTGGGCGTACCATTGTTTGTCGCGCCGCCAGCCCCGGCCTTGGTGGTATTCGTCAAAACCCCAGCGATTGGCATAAACGGCGGGATTACCCCAACGTGGGTCCCAGCTTTGCCACTGGCCGTAAGGCCCCCAATAATTGGCACCTCGACGGTCGACATAAACCTGGCCGGGCGATCCGACATGGACCGAAAAGCTTTGCGCCTGTGCGGGGGCAGTGACGGCCAGACCGGCTAACACAAGGGCGCTGGTAAGAAGCAGACGCATTGTAAAATCTCCTTGATTTAGATGTCCCTGGTGGCAACTGTGATACCCTTTCCCTGAAACCAGCATGAATGAAGTCTTCATAAATATCACACCTCGGCGATCGCAGCGTGTAAATGCGGTTTTAACCTTGACTGACTATGCTGGGCCTATGGATGTTAATGTGCCTCTTCATCAGCAAGGCCCCGTGGTGGATAGAGCCCATCTGGAGCGCATGACAGGTGGCGACCAAGAGCTCGCGCTGGAAGTGTTAGGCCTGTTTCGTGAACAGGTTGAGCTATGGAGCAAGCTGCTGCAGCCCGGCACCGAAACCGCAGATTGGGGCAATGCCGCCCACTCCGTCAAAGGCTCTGCTCGGGGGATTGGGGCTTGGCACTTGGGTGAGTTGTGTGGCCAGGCCGAAGAGGCGAGCAAACAGCGCCCCTTAAGTCGCGATGAGAAACGGGCTTTCTATGAAGCCATTACGACCGAGATGGCGTCTGTGATCGGCGAGATCGCCGTGATAGAGCATCAATATGCGCTGGCATCGTTGCGCTAGCTACGCATTTTAGACTTCCGTTGTGGACGTGGCCTTGGCCGCTAAGGCATCAAAGGCCACGAATTCATAGGCGATGCATCGGTCCATCATTGTGCGCCAAACCGGGTCTGCAATCGACATGGACAGGCCGTGCGCTTCTGCACTAGCGGCAACTTTCGCAATGACATCGGCGATACGCGCTTCGTCGCGCACGAGGCCACGATGACCCTTAATGCGGGCGGCTGCATCCATAAAGCCTTGGCGTTCTGCGATCAGCGCCACCAGAATGCGGTCAAGGCGGTCAATCTCATGGCGTACGTCGGCCATGGTCTGGCAGGTAGCAGCCGTATTGCGGCTTTCAAGGTCATGATTAGTCATGCGCGCGCAGATAGACTAGACCGAGCGCCGACGCAAAGCCTCAATCACTAAATCACCCAATCATCGCCAGTTGCTTCGGATTTGATCCAGTCGAGGAAGGCTTTTAGGGCAGGGGTCATGGTCCGGCCCTTGGGGCGCACCAGCCAATAGGCAAACCCCACTTTATCGCCTTCACCTGAAAAGGGTGCTACCAGACGACCAGATTGCAGGTCCGCCGCAGCGATCGCGCGTTTGGCCAGCGCCACACCACGGCCAGAAGCCGCAGCATCGATCACCATCGCGGATTGATTAAAGCGCAGCCCTTGATTGCCATCGCCGCGTTGTACGCCGCGAGCGGTCAACCACATCGACCAATCGGGGCAGGAGGGATCATTGTCAGGGCTGACATCATGGAGAAGCGTATAGCCAACCAGATCCTGCAACGTGCGCAAGGGCTTGGCTCCTTCCAGCAGAGCTGGGCTGCACACGGGCAGCACCTCCTCGCCCATTAGCATTTCTGAAATTACGCCTTCATAAAAGCCAGGCCCATAGCGAACTGCCAGATCCACATCGGCATAGGCAAAGTCCACCAAATTCATATCCGCAGCGACCCAGACCTGAACATCGGGATTGGCAGCCTGAAAGCGATCGATGCGCGGGACCAACCATTTGGAGGCAAAAGAGGGGGCGGCAGACACCGAAACCCGTTCCCGACGCAAGGGCAGTCGCATTTGGCGCACGGCATCATCAATTCGCTCAAACGCTTCCCGTAACAAAGGCATCGAGGCGCGCGCTGAATCGGTAAGCTCTACCGCCCGCCCTAAGCGCCTGAACAGGGGCTGGCCAACAAAATCTTCTAAGATTTTGACTTGCTGGCTGATGGCCCCGGGCGTTACGTCGAGATCCTCCGCGGCTTTGGTAAAGGACAGACGCCGTGCAGCGGCTTCAAAGGCGCGGAGCGCATTGAGTGGGGGGTAGGCAGTACTCATTGAGAAAGTCTAATGCCTGAAAGCAGGTAACACAACGACCAGAAAAACTATATCGAGAAGTAAGCGTCTTGGTGCGATGTCAAAAATGGTCCTGCCAAGGGCTCGACACCTGCCCCCTATCACGTTTATGCCACCGATCATGACCGCCTTGATCGAGCCTTTTCGCGCTATTTCTATCAGCCGCCTTGCCCATGCGATGAAAGCGCGTGGCGAAACGGTTATCCATATGGAATTCGGGCAGCCTTCAACCGGGGCACCTACGAAGGCGATTGCTGCAGCCCACCAGGTGCTGGACTCCGATGGTATGGGCTATTGGGAAAGCAGCCCGCTGAAAGAAGCCCTCGCTGGTCGGTATCAGGACATCTATGGCGTCTCTGTGGATCCGGAGCGAATTGTGTTGACGTGCGGGGCCTCGCCGGCGCTTGTTATGGCGCTTAGTTCCGCTTTTGCGCCTGGTGACCAGATCGCCTTTGCCAGCCCCGGCTATGTCGCTTATCGCAATACAGTCAAAGCGCTTCATTTGGAGCCGCTGGAGATTGTGTGTTGCGAGGCAACGCGGTTTCAAATCTCGGCCGCCCAAATTGAAGCGCTAGATCCCGCCCCCAAAGGGCTAATTTTGGCTAGCCCAGCCAATCCCACCGGCACGATTATTCCAGCAGAAGAGCTCCAAGCGATTGCTGCGGTTTGTGCAAAGCGAAACATCCGAATTGTTTCAGACGAAATCTACCACGGCCTGAGTTACGTTGGTCCTACCCATTCCATGCTGGAATTCGCTCCAAATGCTTTAATCGTTAACTCCTTCTCGAAGTATTTTTCGATGGCGGGCTGGCGTCTGGGGTGGCTGGTTGCATCCGATGATTTGGTCGATGCGGCGCGCGCGCGCATGGGCAATTTGTTTCTGACTGCTCCATCACTGGCCCAGCATGCAGGCCTTGCCGCAATGGAGTGTATCGACGAATTGGAAACCAATGTTGCCACCTATCGCGCAAATCGCGAGATCGTCTTGCGTGCCTTGCCTGCCATGGGCGTCACCAGGATTGCCCCGCCAGATGGTGCCTTTTATATCTATGCCGATGTCAGCCATCTGACCCAAGACAGCATGGCGTTCGCCCATCAGATGCTGACAGAAACAGGCGTCGCCATCGCACCAGGCGTCGACTTCGACCCACTAGCGGGCCACACGCATCTGCGGTTCAGTTTTGCGGTTTCGACGCCACAAATCGAAGAGGCGATGGCGCGCTTAACCCCTTGGTTTAATACTAGAAGCGCTCTTCGCTGATTTTGCCGTTTTCCACGGTGTAAACAGCCATCTCATCCATTGTGATCCGCTCACCACTTTCCTTGTTCGTGATATCCATCACAACGCGCAGCGCAAAATGGGTGTCGTTGAGATAGGGGCCATGGGTCTCGGCCTGATGGACCTCATGGCCACAAACCACTTTTACATCTTTAGGCAACAGCCTGATTGGTCAGGCCACCAAGAAGTCAGGGAGGCTCGATTTTGGACAGGCCCAAGTCTACCTGTTTCCGCTATTGGCCGCTAATGGCGTCAGAAATGGCGCTCTTCGCCGCGCAAGAGACGAGCCCATTGCGGGTTTTGGGATCAAGAGAGGTGGCCGTTTTAATTGCGGACTGGATCGATCCATCGATCGAGGTCTTCACGATCGCCGTCACGGCATCAATATGTTCCGGCTTGAGTTTTGGGCCCAGCTCGCTTTGCAGGCAGCCACAGAAACGCTCGGACTGACCTGCTAGCTGGCACACAAGTTTGGTGTCGAGTACCTCGCCCACCGCTTTGGCTGCATCACCAGCAACATCGACTGCTGAGCTCTTGAGCTCTCTAATGGTTGCGGCAGTTTCATTGGGAGCTTGACCACAGCCACTTGAGGCGAGTGCGGCAAACAACAGAAGGGCGGGGAAGAGATGTTTCATCCCCCTCTTATGCGCTGATCTGCCATCACAACAAACCCACAAAGTTGTGACTGACCCAATTGTCAGGACATCAAGGCCCAGCACCGATTTACTGGGTTAGGTGCAGGGATTCTTCCAGGGTTTTCGCCAATTGCCGGAAGGCGGTACGAACTTCATCTGGATTGTCGGCGTGAAAATAATAGCCAGGCGAGGCACAGGCTTTTAGGGCTGGGGTTATCTGACCATAAACAGGCTTCACCCAATAGTCGAAGGCCCCGTCGCCATCTAGTCGGACATATTTCAATTGAACCACGCCAACCCGGTAGCCTTTCTCCTTCAGCCCTTGGCAAGCGGCGCTGCCAATGGGGCCAGGCGTGATTGCGTCCCAGTCAAACTGCATGCCGTCGGTCACGATGATGATGAATTTCTCGGGTTTGGCTTGAGAACCATCTCCAGCACCTGAGGAAAGGCTGCCGCTACCCGTCTGCAGAGCGGGGGTCAAGCGCGACGAACTCCAGCCCGGCTTAAGCTGAAAGGTGCCAACGAAATCACGTGCGGTATCCATATCCGACGTGAAAGCCAGCTGCCGTTCCCAAGTTGCCGCCATGCGTGCGATACCATAACGGGCACGCAGGCCACGAGGGTGAGCGTCATGCAACTCATCAATCAATATCTGGACGCTTTCCTTCATGATGTCGTGGCGCAGCTTGACGCCGTTGGCGTGGGCACGCTGTTCTGAGGTTGAATAAAGGTGGCTCTCCTTCAAATGCGTTGGGATATGGCAAGCAAAGGCGCAATTTTTGTGATCTGGGTCGTCCTTTGACAACAGACGTAACTTGTCACGCCCTGCTTCATCGGCTGCCACACCCATGGAGCCAGATCCGTCAAGCCACAAATCAACATCGATATAGCGATAATCGGCTTTGCGCGCCCGTGCTGTACCGCTGATGAGCGTGTAAGAGCCGCCAACTAGTCCCGGTGCCATTGTCGCTTGATTGGCTGAATAGGTAACCAGGGCACTGCGTACACGCCCTATTTCGGTTGTGACCACAAAGCTCGTGATCGCTTCACGTTCGGTGCTGCTCAAATTGGCCAGAAAAGTTTTTTCGGCAACCTCCGCCATTTTGTTGTTAGCCGTTGTCGGCGCAATGGCGGCCAAGGCGGCCGTATCGGCGGCGGATTGATATTTTGCTTTGCCACTGGAGATCATGGCTAATTGAACCGAGCCGACGCCGATGAGCAAAAGAGCAGTGATTGATAATGCAAACGTGAGTGCGATGGTGCCGCGCTCACTTTTCAGCCGCGCGGCGCAACTCACCAATTTCTGCCAAGCCGATCCAGTCGAATGCATCGTCTGCCCTTTTCCCACAAACCTGTTTGATACTTGTGGCTGACCTCAGCCTATGGACGCATCTTCTGAATCGTTCGATAGGGGGGCTGGTTAATCGATAGAAAACACCATAGTTCAATTTAAATTACTGATGGGTATTTGTCTGGTGAAAAGAAGCAATTGCTCCGGGTATGAGAATCATTTTTCTCGAGTATTCTCTATAATCCTAATTATTTTCAATAATTTATAGAAAATTGGCTTTCTGGCAACAAAAGGGTTACCAATCGCTTGCTGGGTTTGTGTTCTCCTGAATGACTGGGTTAACTATAGTACGAAAAAATGCCTTTTTGCTGCATTATTTTCAACAGATTTCATGCTGGACCATTTTGAAAATCACCTGGCTTCTGAAAGACAGAAGATAGGCGAGACCTTTACCCCATATCTCGAAACCGCCCGAATGTCCGCTCATGCAATGCCGCTTTAGATGCTCCCCCTATCGCCTTGATAGACGCCTTTTAGCAAGGCGAATTTTCCTATCTCAGCGTGCCATGGGGTGCGCCGGTAATTTTGGTTTGGTTGGTTGCCCAAAGCCCGCTGGCACGGGCGCGAACTGTTGTTGGGGGTAGCCTTATCTCTTAGGCCATTGGTCTAGATCGCGTCTCGTTTTCTTGAAAACGAGGTTGCGATCTAAATTTATGATTTAGGGCCAGTTTTACACCATTTTTCGATTCCGAAAAATGGTGAACGGCCCTAGGTGTATTTTCCCTGATGAACCCTATGCATTGGCCAATCGGTCTGGCGTTTGGCCTGGCGATCTTCGAGATGGTGCTTTTTGAGGTCCTGGCCGCACCAAGAGGGGCTTTGCCATTGGTCTTTGGGCTTGGCTACCTGGAGCCTGTGTACTGGTCGACAACTTTAGCCCCATCAACTGTTTTGCTGGTGATGGCTCGCTGACGCTTTCGCTGGTTCACCGAGCCAAAGGCTGGTTTGAAACCCGAGTTTGGTTGCCATTGCGACGGAACCCCCCGCTTTCTTCGTTTCAGCAGGTATGACGCAAATGCTCCTTTCCCGCCGCTCCGCCCTTGCAGGCCTATCCGCCCTAACGGCAACTCCTGCCTTTACCCAAACGCGCTTTGAGGCGGCAAAGGCCTATTCAGACGCGCGGCGCGGGATTTCGTTCCTCGTGATGCAACGGGGGCAAGTGCTCTTTGAGGCTTATCAAGGCAAGGGCCTGCGCTTTCGCGGCTGGGAACTGGCGAGTGGCACCAAGAGCTTTTCCGGTGTAATGGCTGCAGCTTTGGTACAAGATGGCCTTTTAAATCTAGATGAGTATTGTGCAGACTCGCTGCCAGAATTTCGGTCCGATCCCTACCGCTCTGCCATTCGGGTGACTGACTTGCTACATTTGGTTAGCGGTATTGATGGCAAAGTTGGTCGCAACTTTGGCGATGTTCCCACCTATGCTGAAGCTTTGGCTGTGCGGTCTAGAAGGGCAACGGGCAGCCAGTTTTCCTACGGTCCAGTGCCGTTCCAAATCTTCGGAGAATTGGTCCGGCGCAAACTCGTCGCTGCCAAGACAGGCGACGTTGACCCTCTGGCCTATCTGACGCGACGTCTGTTCACCCCGCTCGGCATCCGGCCCATTCGCTGGCAGCGGGGCAGTGATGGCATGCCGCATCTGCCCTCAGGGGCTGCCATCACCGCACGCGACTGGGCGAATTTTGGCCAATTTGTCTTGGCTGGCGGTGTCCACCGCGGAAAGACTCTGGTTGATCCAGCCGCCTTGCAGGCCAATTTTGAAGCCAGCAAGGCCAATCCCGGCTATGGTTTGACGTGGTGGATGCCGCGCCCTGGCATGATCGGTCCGGGCCCTCGGTCGGGATTAGTCAACGAGGCAGTCTCTCTTTCCGGATTGGGTCGGCTCTTTATGGCAGCTGGGGCTGGCAATCAGCGTCTCTATTTGCTCCCGGATCAGAACATGGTTGTTGTTCGCCAAGCCGATGGCATTCTCGGGGCGTTGCGCGGTGATGTGGGTGATTGGTCTGACCAGGCCTTCTTGAGCCTTGTGCTGGGTTCTTAAGTCTGGTCACGCCCGCGCGCTTGCACCGCTTCGCGATTGGCCGCGACTTTGTCGGGTGTCACTTGGTGGTTGCGCTCGGTAGAGAAGGCTGTTTCATGTTGTAAGCCTGCACCAAACGTCATGGCGAAGCCGTCATTGATCAGCTTTTTGTAGTCTTGCTGGGCCTGTGCTGGCATAGTGGCCATATCGGCGGCCAGTTTCATCGCGGTGGGCATCAAGTCTTCCGGGCTGACGACACGATTGACCAAGCCCCAATTTTCCGCGGTCTCAGCATCCAAGAAGTTGCCGGTCAGAGATAATTCTTTTGCCCGGTAAATGCCGATCAAGCGCGATAATTTTTGTGATAGGCCCCAGCCCGGCATGATACCGACCCGTCCATGGGTGTCGGCAAAGCGCGCCCCGGTCGACGCAATCAGGACATCGCACGCCAGCGCAACCTCAAAGCCGCCCGTAATTGCGACGCCATTGATGGCCCCGATGACCGGCTTGGCGCTGGTCTCAATCGCCCGGACTGGATTGGCTTCAGGCTTTTCAGCTGTGGCATCACCCATGGCAAGCGGGTCAGTCGATAATTCCTTCAGATCAAGCCCTGCCGTAAAAGCCCTTCCAGCCCCGGTTAAAACAATCACCCGGATCGTCTCGTCCTGATTCAGATTTGTGATGGCTTCGTAAAGGGCAAGACGCATGGCCTTCGACATCGCATTCATCGCCTCTGGCCGGTTCAGGGTAACAATGGCGATGGTGTCTTGACGTTCCACGGTCAGGGTCATGGGATTTCCTTAAAGAGGGTGGGCTTGAACATATCTCTTTGGCTTTGTTTCAGCACAGCTCAAAAAAGGCAATGGCGTTTGCCTAGTTTGGCTGGTTGAGGCTAACGATTAAGGGGAAATGATCGGAACCCACATCAGGGCCGATTTTACAGGCCCGCACATCTAGATCGCGTACCAAAATGTGGTCGATTGTGACCCTAAGGCCTGGAATTTTGTCAAAAGCGGTCCCGCTCCAGTCAATTGGCCGCCATGTGCCCGCGACTGTACTACCGCAAGCAACGCGTTTGAGCCCGGCAGTTTGAAGGAGCTTGTAAAAAGGTAGGGCGCTGGGGGTGGTATTGAAGTCACCCATGACAAGAACAGGGCCGGGCTCGTTCGCGACTGTCCTGGCCAGAACATCCAACTCCAGATTGCGCACCCTTAGTCCTTCGCCACGCCCGCGTGTCGGGTTTTGCAGATGCACAACGAACAGGGTGAAACCATCACAATGCGCCTTTAAACCGAAACTGCGACCTGCCCCAACAGATACCTCCCCATTGGGCTTCACCAAGCGACAGCCCAAAGTTTCAACGCCCCAGGTCTCCTGGGATGGGGTTGCCAGATCTTGACGCTCGATCCCGGGGAACAAGTCTTGCAAATTGCTGGATGCCGGGACTTCGCCCAGACCGATTGCTTTGGCCTTTTTCACCTCTGCCAGCATAGCCAGATTTCTCAGCGCCACACGATTGTCGTGAATATTGGCCCAAGCTAACACGAATTCACGCGATGGATCACCCTTCTTCTGGAAAAGCGGTGGATAGACAGTCGGCACGCGTAAATTGAAGAATAAGAGCGCCAGCACAGCCACGCCCTGCAACAGCGCCATAGCCCGCCACCTTCCCAACCAGAAGGCAACAAGTCCGGACAATCCTAAGGCGATGATCAGCTTGTCCCACGCTCCAAAGAGTGCCAATATCCAGTGAAATGGTGCCGCTATCGCGAGTCCGCAAATGCCCATCGTGCCCAGTCCGACAATCCCCAGGGCTAGCCGAAGGATCCAGACGAGCAAGGTCAAGCAGCCTGCTCTTTCTTTTTGGGGTCAAGCCAAGTGTCGAGATCAGCCAAGGCGCGAACGGCTAAAGCCTTCTTGCGCAAACGACCACGCTCTTTGCCTTTCCCACCAGCATCTTCGCTCAATTCTGGAAACAGGCCGAAATTGACATTCATCGGTTGGAAGCTGCCCTTGCCGCCGTCCACGTGACCGGCGGTTACATGGTTGAGCAGCGCCCCCAAAGCCGTTGTGACGGGGGGAATTTGGGGTATGCCGCCCCTGTGCTCCTCACGTGCAAACCGGCCCGCCAACAGGCCAATCGCCGCACTTTCAACATAGCCTTCACAGCCCGTAATTTGCCCCGCAAACCGAATATCGGGGCGCGACCTTAGACGCAGGCTCGCATCGAGCAGTTTGGGCGAATTAAGAAATGTATTGCGGTGGATCCCCCCCAGCCGCGCAAACTGCGCTTGTTCAAGGCCCGGGATCATCCGGATGACGTCGGCCTGGGCACCGTGTTTCAGCTTGGTTTGAAAGCCAACCATATTGAACAGCGTGCCCAACGCATTGTCTTGCCGCAACTGTACCACCGCCCATGGCCTTTTGCCTGTGCGCGGATCGACAAGGCCAACGGGCTTCATCGGACCGAAACGCAAAGTTTCGCGTCCACGCTCTGCCATTATCTCGATCGGCAGGCAGCCTTCGAAATAGGGGGTGTTCTCCCATTCTTTGAAGTTCGTCTTTTCGCCCGCCAACAAGGCATTGATAAAGGCTTCATATTCCTCTTTGTTCAATGGGCAATTGATGTAATCGGCCCCGTCTCCCTCGGGTCCAACTTTGTCCCATCGGCTCTGGAACCAGGCGATATCGAAATTGATGCTTTCGCGGTGCACAATGGGCGCAATCGCATCAAAAAAAGCCAGCTCGTCTTCCCCGGTTACCGATTGCACCGCCTGCGCCAGAAGGCTGGATGTCAATGGACCCGTAGCGATAATGGTCCGTTCCCACGATTCTGGGGGCAGTTCTGTGACCTCTTCGCGCATAATGGTGACGAGAGGTTCCAGCATCAATGCTTGGGTAACTGCGGCCGAAAACCCTTCGCGATCGACTGCCAAGGCAGAGCCCGCAGGGACTTTATGAGCGTCGGCACAGGCCATAATCAGCGAGCCTGCACGGCGCATTTCAGCATGGATCAGGCCAACGGCATTGAATTCCCAATCATCCGAGCGAAACGAATTCGAGCAAACAAGTTCGGCCAGTCCATCGCTTTGATGGGCTTCGGTCTTTCGAACTGGGCGCATCTCGTGGAGGACAACGGGCAAGCCAGCGCGGCTGATCTGCCAGGCGGCCTCGCTGCCTGCCAGGCCGCCGCCAATGATGTGAATGGGTTTTTTCTCGGCCATAGGATGTCAAATAGCGCAGCCCGGGCCTTGAGGGGAGGGGGGTGGCTCAGTCGGCATAGAGCGACCCTTTCTTTCTTGGCCCAGAGGCGCTGTGGGTAACCGATCAAGCTTGTTTGATTCCCCCTCTTGCACCCCGACGGGTTATAGCCGAAGGGGAAAGCGCGCCGGATTGTGCACTCCAAAACTGCTCTGGCGTGGGCACCCATTTGAGGAATTTAAATGACCAAGACTTTTTCCCCTTCCGAAGCGGCCTTTTCGGTATTTGAATTGATGAAGCGCCAACCTCAATTTGTGATGCGCTATGCCATGCTTTCGGCCGGGGTTATGGCGATTTACATGTTCATACTTGCGGGTACAGGCGCTGGCGAGGCGCTTCAGCGATATGGAGCGCTTTCCCAGTCGGAACAATTACCGACAATGGAACAGGCACAGGCCATTCTTGGCCCAGCAGTGCCATCGCTCCTGTTTTCGTTTCTGATGAGTGCAGTTTTAAGCGCCTTCCTTACTGGAATGGCCTTACGCAAAACCTTGCATAATCGGGAAGAAGGCTTTTGGGGGCTTCAGGCAGGTCGTCTTGAAGGGCGCTTTCTGATCGCGACCGCTGCGCTTGTGGCGGTCATACTAGGCGCCGCCATGGCTTTAATGTTGTTGACGTCCCTGCTTTCAGGCCTTCATCTGGCGCTTGGCGCTATTGCTGCTCTGGCATCGATTGCTGCGATGACTTGGTTTGGCTTGCGGTTGAGCCAGTTTGGCGTGATGGTCTTTGTGACGGGCAACTTGGGACTTAAGGATTCCTTTGAACAGACCAATGGCAGGTTCTGGCGCTATTTTGGGGCTTATCTGTTGTGGATGGTCATTACGGTTATTCTAGGCACCATCGTCCAAGCGCTTGCAACTTTGGGTTCTATGGCCTTGGGAACAAAGATTGGCTCGGGTCTGCCTTCATCTGCTCAGGAACTCGCAACCGTGGGCTGGGCGTTCTACATTCTGGTCTATGGCATGGTAACAGGCGTTCTAAATTTAGGTTTCTTGTGCATTGGTGCCTATGCTTGGCATCAAAGCCATGGCGCGCTACCACCGCCAAAGTTTGATCTCTAGATCGCCGTGCGTCAGATAGGCCGCACATCAGGTCGATCTAGCTTTATAAGTTTGAGCCTCCGTGCCGCGAAAATCTGTTCCAGATTTTGCGCGCGAGGCTCCAGATCGCCGTGCGTCAGATAGGCCGCACATCAGGTCGATCTGGCTTTATAATTCTGAGCCTACGTGCCGCGAAAAGTCTGTTCCAGATTTTGCGCGCGAGGCTCTAACAGCCTGCTCGATCAAAAATCGAAATCAGCGGTTACCGGAACATGATCTGATGCTTTTTCGCGTGCGCGGACTAGGCGCCAGATCTTGACTTCTTTGAGCCGGTCCGCAGCCTGCGGGCTGATGGCAAAATGATCAATCCGGATGCCGTGATCCTTGGGCCAGGCACCGGCCTGATAGTCCCAGAATGTATAAACATGTTCAGCCCCGTTTGCCGCCATGAAGGCATCCGTCAGACCCAGGTTTAAGAGCCGTCGCCAAGCAGCCCGGCTTTCGGGCTGAAATAGCGCGTCACCCATCCAGGCAGCAGGATCGTGGCAATCACCTGGCCTTGGGATGATGTTCCAATCCCCTGCCAGAACCAGATGCTCTTCAAGCTTTAACAAGCCGGAGACGTGGTTCTGGAGACGGGACATCCAACGCAGCTTATAGTCGAATTTTTCGCTGCCGAGTGGATTACCATTCGGGCAATACAGGTTTGCGACCCGCACCGCGCCGGTGGGCGTTGCGACTTCGACTTCGAGATAGCGCGCTTGTAAATCCTCATCATCGCCTGGCAAACGTTTATGGGCTACTTCCGCAGGCAAACGCGTCAATATTGCGACGCCATTATAGCTCTTTTGGCCGGCAATGAAGCAATTATAGCCCGCGTCTTCCAAAGCTTCACGCGGAAATTTCGGTTCCTCGCATTTGATTTCCTGAATGCAAACAACATCCGGTTTCGCTTCGTCTAACCAAACCAGCAGGTTCGCCAGGCGCGCATTGACAGAGTTGACATTAAAAGTCGCGATGCGCATTAGTCTGGTCCTAAGTCTCGAAATTCATGCTATTGTTTAAGTGATTTCGACCAGTTTGATAGTCCTGATTAGAGGTTCCTGCATGACACGCCCCGATTCTGCTCCTCGTGCCCCTTCTTATCTGGCCGCTGGCCTGATCGCGCTTGTCGGTGGACTGGTGTGTGCTGGGGGTGCTTTTGCGCAAACCCTTGCACTGACGCAGCCGCCTGCAACGACCCAACAAATTAGCACCGCGTCAACCACCGCCGAAACGACCGAAGGTCAATCACAGGTCAAGCCAACACGGCGGGGTACACGGATGGTCTGTAAGCAGGAACCTATTCTTGGCACGCGACTGAAAGCGCTACGTACCTGTCGGACAGCTGATGAATGGCGGCGGATTTCTCGCGGCTTCCAGGAGCAAGTGAAGATCGCGACCGATCGCGGTGGTGCAGTCTATAGTGGCAATTAGTTTCGCCACTTTAGAAGGCTAGAAACCTTTGAACACCGCGATCTCGTCTAGAGGCGCGCGCTCGGTGCGAAGCTGGTTGATCGGTGCATTTTTGTCTTCATAACCAAGCGCCAGGCCGCAATAGATCACTTCATTGTCGGGCAAGCCAAAATGCCTGGCCAAGCTTTGCCGCACCATACCCCAGGCTTCTTGCATACAGGTGGCAAGGCCACGCTCTTCGGCGACTAAGCAGATGGTCTGCATCAGCATGCCCATATGGGCCCATTGGCCATGGCCCATAGAGCGGTCGATGACAAAAAACATCGCCACAGGCGCACCGAAAAACTGATAATTGCGCGACATCTGACCCAGCCGTCCCACCTTGTCTTCACGCGGAATGCCAAGAATCTGGTACATATCTTCCCCGACTTTGTAGCGGCGGGTGCGATGGGGTTCCTTGACTTCTGCCGGATAGATTGGGAATTCGCCTGCTTCGCCCCGGGGATTTTCATTGAGCGCTTTTTGCGCCAAGTTAATCACCGCGTCGCGCTCCTCTCCCGCAATTACGATCAACTTCCAGGGTTGCAGATTGCCACCAGACGGTGCCGCCCGGGCAATGTCCAGCAGAGCTCTCACCTCTTCCAAGGGAACCGCGTCTGGCTTAAAGGCGCGCACAGATTTTCGTTGCCTAACAGCGGTTTCAACATTCATGAGATCATTCCCGAGCTGGTAATTTCATCGAGACTACGGCCAAATGCCTGCCGAGAGCAAGTTACCCTTTCTCCGGTTCGTTAGACTGAAAAACTAACGCCACAGCCGCAGGATGATTTTGCATTGGGATTGCGGATCTTGAAGGACGATCCGATCAAATCATCAACCCAGTCAATTTCCGCCCCTTCCAGAAAGGGCAGCGAGACTTGGTCAACCGCCACTTTCGCTGCGCCTTTTTCGATGATGATATCATCATCGCCTGCGCTTTCAGCAAAGCCAAACTCATATTGAAAGCCAGAACAACCGCCGCCATTGACGGCGACACGGAACAGCGCAGCGCCTGGCTCGGTGGCAATGAGGTGTCCAATTTTCACCGCTGCGGCATCTGAAACAGAAAAACCTGACTGCATGAGCGTAAGCCTATCTTTGTCTAGTGACGCAAAAAGGCAGCTTGAGCGCCAAGCTGTTTTCTTTTCCGTCAACTTTATCCCTATATGGGGGACAAACTTGTTTTGAGGAAGACCCTGATGCCTATCCTATCTCGTCCGGCACCTTTTGCCGCTGATCCTGCCAGGAGCCACGGCAGACGCTGGCCGGAAGCGGAAAGTCTGACGCGTTCGCCTTTTGAACGCGACCGAGACCGGATCATTCACTCAACCTCCTTCCGGAGGTTGAAGGGTAAGACGCAAGTCTTTGTGGCGCATGAAGGCGACCACTTTCGCACACGCCTAACCCATTCTTTGGAAGTCGCTCAAATTGCGCGTTCGGTTTCGCGCAGGCTAGGTCTGAACGAGGATTTGGCGGAGGCATGTGCTTTGGCCCATGATCTCGGCCATCCGCCATTCGGCCATACCGGGGAGCGTGCGTTGGATGATTGCATGAAGCCGTGGGGTGGATTTGATCACAATGCCCAGACATTACGCGCTCTGACCCGGCTGGAACGACGCTATCCAGGATTTGACGGTCTAAACTTGACCTGGGAAACCCTAGAAGGGACCGTCAAGCACAATGGTCCCATGCTGGCGAACGGTGCTCCGATCGACAGTCTCGCACCTGTTTGGCAGGACCTAAATGCTGAGTTCGACATGGGGCTGACAACTTTTGCCTCCGCAGAAGCGCAAGTTGCTGCCGTAGCTGACGATATTGCCTATAACAATCACGATATCGATGATGCCCTAAGCGGGGGTATTTTTAGCGATGCCGAATTATGTGATAGCGTACCCTTGGTTCGTGAAGTTTATGACGCTGCAGCCCGAGAGTTTCCAAATCTCGATCAAACCCGGATGCGCGGCGAAGTAATTCGTCGCCTGATTGGTATCTGGGTGAATGATCTTGTTGTCGAGAGCCAGCGGCGTATCTCGCGATACCGGCCCCAATCAGTCGATGAAGTCCGTGCCCTGCCACAGGCACTGGTTGGTTTTTCCAACGAGATGATCGCAAAGGCCGCGACTTTGCGCGAATTTCTATATGCTAAAATGTATCGTCATTGGAAGATGAATCGCTCGCGCAGCCAGGCACGGCGAATCGTTCGCGAATTATTCGATGTTTTTCTGGCCGAACCCGATACTTTACCGCCGGATTGGTTGCATCTCCACAGCAAAGATTCCACGAAGGCAGCACGGCTCGTTTGCGATTACATCGCTGGAATGACAGATGATTTCGCCATTGACGAGCATCGCAGGCTCTTCAATCTGGATCGCACCTTGTAACAGGGGGCTGGCGCGGACTTAATTGAGAGTTACAAGAAAGTTTCTGTATTCTCTGGAGTAGATTCGCATGGCCAACCGGGATCGTGATTCCTTTGACGATTACGACACTGATGATCAGGACGATGGGTTCTTCACCTTTGATGCGCGCGAGGAAGAGGAAGACCGCAGTCGTGGTCCGCTGATCATCGTTGGGATCGTCGCAGTACTTGCTTTGATCGCGGTTGTGTTCTGGCAGGTCTATTCTTCTGGCCGCGAGCCTGGCGATACCCCGCAAGTCACAGCCGATACGGGCTCCTTCAAAGCACCAGGTGAAGGTGCGCTAACCGCTCCAGTTGTTGGCTCCGATCTTGATAAGGGTGTGTTTGATGCCGCCAGCGGCGCTTCAGCACCTGCGCTAGACGTGCAGCCTACCAGCCCGGAAGAGACCCCTGTGTTGACCGATGGGAGTGCAGTCCCTGCCGCTAGCGCACCTGCGCCGGCTCAAATGCCTACCCCGCGCCAAGTGGCAGCTGCGACAACCAAGGCTGGTGCCACGGTGCCCGCTGTCAAGTCTGCTGCTCCCGCAACAAAGTCGGGGCCAAATTCTGGACCAAGTTCAGGGCCAGGTTCGGGGCCAAAGTCGGGGCCAGTACCGGTTGCTGCCAAAGTTTCAAGCCCAGTACCTACCCCCGCTAAAGCACCCGCCGCGGCTGCGTCAAAGCCTGTTCCGGTGCAACCCCCTGTGACCGCGTCGGCGTTTGCAGCGCAGTTGGGGTCGTTTAAGGATAGGGCTTCCGCCGACACAGCCTTGGCTCGCTTCCGCGCCTCTGGCCTGTCCGGTCCCGTGTCGATTGTTGCCGCAGACCTCGGTGCCAAGGGGACATGGTACCGGATCCGCGCTACGGGCTTTGAAAGCAGGTCGGAAGTTGAGGTCTTCTGCAGCAAAGCCCGAGGCGCTGGTGCTCAGTGCATTCCAGCTTCGCGCTAAGATGAGGAACGGGCGACTCTAGGATGTCTGTCGCCTGCGTCATCGATGTGGCAGGGTCGGTCCTGACCGCGCAAGAGCGGCGTTTGTTTGCCGCGCGCGATCCTTGGGCGTTCATCCTCTTCGGTCGTTCGTGTGAGACACCCGCCCAGCTTCGAGCTTTGTGTGAGGATTTGCGAGACAGCGTCGGGCGGGCCTGTCTGATTTTTATCGATCAAGAAGGCGGGCGGGTTCAGCGTTTGGCCCCACCTGTCTGGCCGCGCCTCCCGGCTTTGTCTTTTTACGGCAGGCTTTGGCTGGACAATCCTGCATACGCTTCAGAAGCCTGCAATCTGCACCATCAGATCATGGGCCATATGCTGAGCGAGGTTGGGATTAATGCCAATTGTGCACCCTGCTTGGACTTGCGGCTGGAGGGGGCGAGCAGCGCTATTGGCGACCGGGCCTTCTCGGCTGAACCCAGGTGCGTAGCAGATTTAGGCCGAGCTGGCCTTGCAGGTCTTCAAGCAGCTGGTGTCGCTGGCGTGTTGAAGCATATGCCGGGTCAAGGACGCGCGACGCTGGACAGTCATGAGGCCTTGCCCCGTATTGCCGCTTCCAAAGAGATGTTGGAACAAGACCTGCTGCCATTCCGCGCAAATCGGTCGGCACCGATGGGCATGATCGGCCATGTTGTGTTTGATGCCCTCGACCCTCTCGCACCGGCCAGTCAGTCCAGGCTGGTGGTCGAAAAATGGATCCGCGGGGCTATGGGGTTTGATGGCCTTTTGATGACGGATGATTTGACGATGAAAGCGTTGGATCAACCCGATGCCGTCAAGGCTGCGCGTGTGTTTGATGCGGGCATTGATATCGCCATGCGTTGTCATGGTACGCTGGAGGAGCGCGACGCCTTTTTGGAGATGTGTCCGACGTTGTCTGGGCCAAGTCTTGCCCGGGCTCAGCGCGCGGAAGCCTATGCGTCTAAACCCGCTGTGGCGGTGGATTTGGAGTATTTATGGTCGCGCTTTACCGAATTGACCGGCTGGGAGCGGGGCATGACCTTGTCCATCTCGCCCGACCCAACCCGAAAGGCATGGGCCTAAGATGGCGGGTGAAGACGTCCTTGAAGCTGCCCTGCGCGGCGTCGGTGAAAGCGATATCGCTTTTAGTGTCGATCTCGACGGTTATGAGGGCCCGCTGCATGTTTTGCTGCGTTTGGCCCGCGAGCAGAAAGTGGATTTACGCAGGCTGTCCATTTTGAAACTGGCCGAACAATATCTGGAATTTGTTGCCGCAGCCCGCTCCGCCCGGATTGATCTGGCGGCCGATTATTTGGTTATGGCCTCTTGGCTGGCGTATTTGAAGTCTCGGCTACTGTTGCCGCGCAAGGAACGACCCGCTGGCGAAGAACCCGTTGAAGACATTGCCGCACATTTGGCATGGCGGCTTGCACGCCTCGATGCCATGCGCGCTTCTGCTGAGGCGCTCTATCAGCGTCCTCAGCAGGATTTGGACTTCTACACACGGGGGGCGCCTGAGGAGACTGCTGTAACCGAAATCCCCTTGTGGGAAGCCACCATCCTGGACCTATTGCGCGCTTATGCCGATCAACGCGTGCGCAGGGTAGAGACCAAGCATGAAGTCAAGGCTTGGCCGGTTTATTCCCTGGATGAGGCGCGCAAACGGCTGGAACGCTTGATGCATCGCGCAAAAGACTGGGAAGCGCTGGGGCAGTTTGCTCCCCCTGTCACCACCTTTACCAAGGAACCGCCCAGCGCGGCTTCGCGCTATGCTAGCCTTTTGGCGGCCAGCCTTGAGCTGGCCAAGCAGGGTAAGCTTGCCGTTCGGCAATTGGAACACGATAGCCCCCTCTATGTGAAGGCCGGGCCGGAGACTTTGGTTTGAAGCAATCGGCAGATGATAACACCGACGACCGCACCTCGCCCGAGGCGATTGCTGCCGCCGTGCGCAGCCTAGCGCGTGCCAAGCCGGAACTCGATTTAGTAGATCGTGCCGACCTATCGGTTGATCCAGCCCCCGATGTCGATCGCATGGTCGAGGCGCTACTGTTCGCCAGTGCAGAGCCGGTGCGGGCATCGGCTATCGCTGCGCGGTTGCCGGAAGGGGCCGATGTTGGCGGGGCACTCGCGCGCTTAAAGCGGCGCTATGTCGGTCGTGGGGTTATTCTGGTTGAAGTGGCGGGCGGCTGGCGCTTTCAGACCGCACCGGACTTAGCCTTTCTCATGGAAGAGCGGCGCGAAGAGCCACGCAAGCTGTCGAAAGCTGCCCTAGAGACTTTGGCTATCATCGCCTATCATCAACCCTGCACACGCTCTGACATCGAAGAAGTGCGCGGCGTAGGAGTCGGGCGGGGCACGCTGGACTTGTTGATGGAGATTGGTTGGGTCAGGGCGGGGGTGCGGCGACAGTCGCCCGGCAAGCCTTTGACCTATCGCACCTCGCGGGAGTTTCTCGCTCATTTCAATTTGGCGAGCCTCGAAGATTTGCCAGGCAAGGCTGATCTTCAGGCTCAAGGGCTGCTAGATGCACGCTTGCCTCCTGATTTTGAAGTGCCGCGCCCCATTTCTGCCCAAGATGGCGACGATGATACTAGCCATGAAGCACTTGATGGCGATGCGATCGCCTTCACGCAAGACTTCTTTGAACCCTGAAGCAATCTCTGCTTAGCTTTAGACCTGCGCGCAACTTTGATGCAAATGGATCAAAAAGCGCTTTGATAGCTGTGTGGTAATCGCTGTTTGCTATCACGTTTGCCTGACAGCTTGCAGGAAGTGACTGGCAAGCAGGACCTTGGTAGATTATGAGCATCTGAGCAGCCTTGTGGACAGGGCCGATCAACGAAACGGAGAACAAAATGGGCGGAATGAGTCTGATGCACTGGTTGGTCGTTGCAGCCGTAGCATTGCTGGTGTTTGGTGGACGCGGTAAGCTGTCGTCCATCATGAAAGACGCTGCAGAAGGTATCAAGGGCTTCCGCAAGGGCTTGGCCGATGAACCCTCCGCTGCGGCTTCTGAAGCTGCCAAGGTCAATGACGCCAATACAATTGACGTGAGCCCTTCGGCTAAGTCCAAGACCGAAGCGTAATTCGGTCTTCGACCTCTGAAATTTTGAGGTCAGGAGTCCTCACGCATGTTTGATTCCATCGGCTTTCAGGAGCTGGTCGTGATCGGCATCATCGCCTTGATGGTGGTAGGGCCGAAAGAATTGCCGCTGCTGATGCGTAAAGCTGGCCAGTGGATGGCAAAACTGCGGGGTATGGCTGCAGATTTCCGGGCCAATTTCGACGAAATGGCCCGGCAAGCGGAATTGGACGAGTTGCGCAAAGAAGTCGAAGCGCTGCGTAACAATAACCCTCTGCAGGACATCAAAAATGAACTGGCTAAGCCGTTTGAAACCGGCATTGATCCCTACGCACCTGTCACCCCTTATGGCTCGGATCACCACCATCAAGTGACCAACCAAGCCCCGGTGATGGAAGCGCTGGCAGCACCAGTCCAAACCGCACCAGAAGCCAAGCCAAAGCGTACGCGTAAGCCCAAAGTGGAGGCTGTTGCAGCGCCTGAAGTAGTCGTTGAGGCAGACGTCGCAGCTAAGCCGAAGCGGGCCCGCGCAACTCACGCAACCAAAGCAGCTGGCAAGACACCTGGAGCTGAAGTCGCGTGACCGATCTTGTCCCGCACCAAGACCCGGTTGATCCGCCGCTGACGCCGGACGAGGAAGCGATCGAGGCAACCCGCGCGCCCTTGATGGAACATTTGGTGGAGTTGCGTGACCGCTTGATCTGGAGCGTTGGCTCGATCGCGGTTGGCTTCTTTATTTGCTTCGCGGTTTGGCACGTCATTCTTCAGTGGCTTTTGTTGCCGTATGAGACAGCAGTGATCGCGGTCAAAGGGCCCGACGCCCTCAAAACCGGTATGGGCCTGATTTATACAGCGCCGCTAGAGGCATTTATCACGCAGATCAAAGTGGCGATGTTTGGCGGGTTTTGTCTTGCCTTCCCCATGATCTCATTCCAGCTTTATCGCTTTGTTGCTCCTGGCCTTTATAGCCATGAGAAGCGCGCGTTTACGCCGTTTTTGATCATGGCACCGGTCCTGTTCATCATGGGCGCTGCCATGGCCTATTTCGTCGTGATGCCCATGGTGATGCAATTCTCGCTACGACAAGAACTTGCGCCAGCGGCGGGTGGCGTGAGTGTCGTCTATCAGGGCAAGATTTCTGAATATGTCGGCACCATCACCACCTTGATCCTCGGCTTTGGGGCCTGTTTCCAATTACCTGTCGTACAATTGCTATTGGGTCGGGCAGGCTTGGTAGATGGCAAGACTTGGCTTGAAAACGGGCGCTATGCGATCTTCGGGA
Organism: Maricaulis salignorans; assembly: GCA_943372135.1. Lineage (GTDB taxonomy): Bacteria > Pseudomonadota > Alphaproteobacteria > Caulobacterales > Aquidulcibacteraceae > Aquidulcibacter. The sequence continues at coordinate 159,840 of CALRXH020000003.1, forward strand.
TTTTTGTTGTCGCCGCTGTGGTAACTCCGCCCGATGTCATAAGCCAGTTCTCTTTGGCCGTGCCCTTGATCATCCTCTATTATATGGGTGCGTTTCTGGTAAAGCTGGGTGATCCCAAGGATGCCACTCCCAGCTAGAACCTATCGCTTTCGACGGGTTACACCGCGCGGGGGGCCGCCGCTTTTGCGCAAGGGCGTTGTGCCTCGAGCAGGTCCGCGCAGGGAACGCCTTGCAGGCACAGGCCCGACCTTCGGCTGGCTCACAATGTCGAATAGCAGCCCGCCTGACACAGGGGTTGCTTCCAAGAGCCGCACCTGCACTCTGGCACCCAATTCCCAGCGGTCGCCGGTTTCTGCACCAATCAGCACATGGCCTGCCTCATCATGATGGAAATACTCGTTGCCTAAGCGCATCACAGGAACCAACCCATCACCGCCGGTTTCATCGAGACGCACAAAGACACCAAATCGATTGACGCTGGTGATACGAGCTTCAAATATCGCGCCGACCCGTTCGGACAGGAAAGCTGCCACATAGCGGTCGGTGGCTTCGCGCTCTGCCGCCATACCGCGTCGTTCGGTTGCAGTGATGGCTTCGGCCACTTTCTTGAGCTGATCGGGGCTGGTCTTTTTCAAGCCATCCTCGCCAAAGCCCAAGGAAGCGATCAGTGCGCGATGGACAATCAGGTCGGCATAGCGGCGAATGGGTGAGGTGAAGTGGGCATATTTGCGCAGGTTCAAGCCAAAATGGCCCAAATTGTCGGTATCATAAATGGCTTGAGCTTGCGTTCGCAACACAATCTCATTGATCATTTCGGCGTGCTCAGTGGGTGCGGCTATTTGCAGAACCCGATTGAAGCGGGCGGGGCTGGGGGGCTGGCCCTTGGCCCATTTCATATTCACTGTGGCGAGAAAATCGCCCAAAGCGGCGAGCTTGGTTTCGCTTGGCTGATCATGCACACGGTAGATCAGCGGCGAGCGCTTGTCTTCCAACGTCTCGGCCGCACAGACGTTGGAGAGAATCATCATCTCTTCGATCAGGCGGTGGGCATCAAAGCGCTCGCGAAAACCGATTGACTGCACATTGCCTTCCGGTGAGAGGACTATTTTGCGTTCGGGACTATTAATTTCCAGAGGTTCGCGCTGGTCACGTGCCTTTTCCAATGTTCGATAGGCCGCCCATAAGGGTTTGAGAACCGTGTCGAGCAAAGGGAGCGTTATGGCATCGGGCATGCCATCAATGGCCATCTGCGCCTGGGTGTAAGTCAGGCTGGCGGCACTCTTCATCAAGCCGCGCAAGAAGCGGTGACTTTGCTTGTGGCCACCGGCATCAATCATGATTTCCAGTGCGAGGCATGGCCGCTCGACCCCTTCCATCAGTGAGCAAAGGTCGGCTGACAAACGCTCTGGCAACATCGGCACAACCCGGTCCGGGAAATAGACAGAATTGCCCCGGATCAGGGCACCCTCGTCGAGGGCAGAGCCTGGCGTCACATAATGAGCGACGTCGGCAATGGCGACCAAAATCTTGTGACCACCGCTTGGCAAGGCTTCAGCATAGACCGCATCATCATGGTCGCGCGCATCATCGGGGTCGATGGTCACCAACGGGATTTGACGTAAATCCTCGCGTTTTCCCAAGGGGGCAGGCCCTGCGCTTGCTGCTTCTTCTTCCTCTTCTGAGGTAAAGCCCATTGGAATGGCGTGCGCGGCAATCGCCAAAATAGAGGCCGCTTTCGGATTTTCGTTACTGCCGAAAATCTCTATAATTTCAGCTTTCTTGGGGCCGTATCCACGATGGGGTAATAAGCGCGCGGCAACCAGATCGCCATTGCGCGCACCCTTGGCATGCTCTGGCAAGATCATCAATTCGTGGCGTTGCTTCTTATCGGCAGGTACCAGTCTGCCACCGCCAGAACCCGCTTGGCCCGGGCGCACATCTGCCGCCATAAAGACGCCAAACACTCGTTCGATGACCCGACCGAGGCGCTTGATGATTTGGACCTCATACTCGCCTTCATGGGTCAAGCGTGTCTTACCAATGAAGCGATCCCCAACGCCGGGTGGCGGACCTTCCTGGCGAATTTGTCCCCGTGTAGTGGCGAGGCGCACCAACGGGCCATAGAGTTCGTCCTCACGGCCGACGGCGCGGGCCATCAAATCGCCTTGGCTGTCAATCTCGATCAATTGGAACATGCCGCCTTCAGGGGGCACAGTGCGGCTGGCAACTTCCTTGCGGCCCGTCTTTGCAATCGCGCCTTCATCGGCTAATTCACGCAGGATGGCCTTCAATGCGCGGCGCTCATCGCCCTTGATACCGAAGGCCAACGCGATTTCCCGTGGGCCAATCGCGGTCTTGGCTTCGTTCAAAAAGGCCAGCAAGGTAGCTTTGTCTGGCACACCCAACGGCGGACGCGTCACCGTCTTTCTCGGTGGCTTGCCTTTTTGGCCGTTGCCACGACCCTTCGTCTTCATTCAGCCGTCGCCTTTTTGGCCGCTGGCTTTTTAGCAGGGGCCTTCTTCTTCGCAGCAGGTTTTTTGGCGGTTGTCGTTTTTTTTGTGGCTGACTTTGCCGCAGACTTTGCGGCACTGGCCTTTTTGGCAGGCTTCTTCTTGCCAACCCCGACCAAGGCAACGCGGGCTTCTATCAAGGCGAGCGCGGCTTCCCGTGTGATAGAGGCAGGGTCTTGGCCTTTGGGCAGGGTCGCATTGGTGGTGCCGTCGGTTACATAGGGGCCATAACGACCTGCCATGACCTTGATCACAGGACCAGCCTCAGCCGGGGCAGCAAATTCTTGCAAGGCTGCTGCGGCTGTGCGCTGGGGCCGTCCGCCGCCTGCTAATTTCTCTGCCAAGACGGTGACAGCCCGATTCAGACCAATCTCAAACACATCTTCGATGGTGCCAACATTTGCATAGGTCTTGCCATGCTGCACATAAGGGCCAAAGCGGCCTAAATTGGCAACAATAGGCTCGCCATCCTCGGGGTGCGTGCCGACGGTGCGCGGCAAGGAAAGCAAGCGCAGGGCCCGCTCAAGCTCAAGCTCAGACGCTGCCCAACCCTTGGGCAAAGAGGAGCGCTTTGGTTTTTCGCCATCTCCTAATTGAACATAAGGGCCAAAGCGGCCGGCCTTCAGCCAGACGTCAAGACCGCTTTCAGGATCAGAGCCCAAACTGCGGTCGCCACCCGCTTCGGGCGAATCCCCAGAGGGTAGGGTCAATTGTCGGGTGTAGCGGCATTCAGGATAGTTTGAGCAGCCGATAAAAGCCCCAAACTTACTGGTCTTCAACGAGACGCGACCGTCTGCGCAAGATGGGCACGCACGGGGGTCTGAGCCGTCGCCCTTATCCGGGAAAATGTGGGGCCCGAGCGAGTCATTGATGGCGTCGAGCACCTGAGACGTCCGCAAGTCGCCAGTGTCTGCAATCGCCTTGGAGAAGTCTTCCCAAAACTCTCGCAGCAGAATACGCCAACCTAGATCGCCGGAGGAGACTAGATCAAGGCGCTGCTCAAGGTCTGCGGTAAAGTCATATTCGACATATTTGGCGAAGAAGTTTTCCAGGAATGCCGTGACCAGACGACCCTTGTCGTCGGGAATGAAGCGGTTTTTGTCCATGTGTACATAATCGCGGTCGCGCAGCACGGTGAGGACCGACGCGTAAGTGGATGGGCGGCCAATGCCCAGTTCTTCCATCTTCTTGACCAAGGTCGCTTCAGAATAACGCGGTGGGGGCTCGGTAAAATGTTGGGTCGCAGCGATATCGGTCGCCGCCACTTTATCGCCTGCCTTCAGATTGGGTAGACGGCGGCTATCTTCATCTTCCTCATCATCGCGACCTTCCTGATAGAGCGCGAAGAAGCCATCGAACAAGACAACTTGGCCGGTCGCCCGTAAGCCAGCACGGCCATTGGCATCGACCAAATCAATCGTCGTGCGCTCCACAATCGCTTGTTCCATTTGGCTGGCAATTGCGCGTTTCCAAATCAGATCATAGAGCTTTGCCATATCGGCTTCGAGCCGCATTTTAGACGGATGGCGGTTAGGGTCTGTCGGCCGAATTGCTTCATGTGCTTCTTGCGCATTCTTGGCTTTAGAGCTGTAATAACGCGGTTTTTCAGGCACATACTCGCTGCCAAATCGGTCGCCGATCACGGCACGGCACTGCATGATCGCGGCTTGATCCATCGCCACGCCATCGGTTCGCATATAGGTGATCAAGCCGACGGTTTCGCCGCCAATATCCACACCCTCATAAAGTCTTTGTGCCACTTGCATCGTCCGCTGCGCGTTAAAGCCTAGCTTGCGGCTGGCTTCTTGTTGCAAGGTCGAGGTGGTGAAGGGGGGAGCGGGCGAGCGTTTGAGTGGCTTGGCTTCAAGGCTTGCCACGGTATAGCTGCCCGCCATGACAGCTGCCTTTGCCGCTTCAGCCGAAGGGGCATCTGGCAGATCAAATTTATCGAGCTTCTTCCCGTCTAGGCTGAAGAGGCGGGCCTCAAAAGCGGCTCCAATTTGGGCTTTAGCTTGAGCCGACACCGTCCAATACTCGCGCGCCCGAAAGCGCTCAATCTCCATCTCACGCTCGACAACCAGGCGCAGCGCCACAGACTGAACCCGCCCTGCAGAGCGTGATCCCGGCAATTTCCGCCACAGGACTGGTGAGAGATTAAAGCCAACCAGATAGTCCAGTGCCCGACGCGCGAGATAGGCGTCGACCAATTCCTGATCAATCTGGCGGGGATTGGCCATAGCGGCCAGGACCGAATCCTTGGTGATGGCATTGAATGTCACCCGGGAAACCGCTTTGTCTTTGAGAACTTTTCGCGATTTCAGCGCTTCGAGCAAATGCCAGGAGATGGCTTCACCTTCCCGATCAGGGTCGGTGGCAAGGATCAAACTGTCAGCCTTTTTGACCCGTTCGGCAATGTCGCGAATGCGCGCCGCACCTTTGCTGTCGGCTTCCCATACCATGGCAAAATCATCATCGGGGCGGACAGAGCCATCTTTGGAGGGTAGATCGCGCACATGACCAAAGCTGGCGACCACATCATAATTGGCCCCCAAATATTTATTGATGGTTTTTGCCTTAGCGGGTGATTCAACGACAACGAGATGCATGTTTGGTATATCAGACTTAGAAAGGGCCTCTGCAGGTGCAGAACCTCATGGTCGGAGGTGTCTGCGCAACGGTGGCAATGTCAATGATTTTCCGCAAGACCCAGTGTAATGTATCTCGACGTGTGACCGCCACGTGATGCAGCTAAAAACATGATCATACACCATAAATACCTATCGGACACGCCATGCGGGCAGCCTTAAAGCCAGTCAAGCCAGTTGTTCCTCTAGATTGTCTTGAGGTGGCTGGCTTCATCGGCAATTTCTTTCGAGAATCTGAGGATTTGCGCGAGGACCACGACTTGGAAGGCCCGACGAGCCGCCAGAATAACGTTGATCCGACTATACCCGGATAGGGAGCGTGATAAACTGTCGGGGCCGATCCCCTTCACACTGCACCAATCTTGTCCAATCCTGTCTTTCGCTATTACTCAGCGTATGCTGGGTTCACATCTCTATTTCCTACCAATTTTGGGCTCGTCACCTTTGATCAGACGGGCGAGATTGTCGCGGTGCCGGATCCATACCAATACAGACATGCAAAGCGTTGCCCCAACTCCAATGGGGCTGGCATGAAATGCAACTGCGATAAGTGGCGCTGCGGCAGACGCTACCAACGCGCCTAATGACGAATACCTGAATGTGTAGGCTGTGGCCAGCCACAAGGCCGCAGCCAACGTACCAACCGGCCAAATACCAATCAACAAGGTGCCAAAGAAAGTTGCGACCCCTTTGCCACCGTTGAACTTCAACCAAACTGGAAAACAATGCCCTAAAAGGGCAGCTGCCCCGGCAACATAACCAGCATCTTGGGACAGAAACTCGCGCGCGAGAACCAAGGCGAGGGCAGCTTTTGCGGCGTCCAAGAATAAGGTCGCCAGCGCCACATCTTTTCTGCCCGTACGCAATACATTGGTTGCACCGATATTGCCAGATCCCACATGGCGAATATCACCTAGGCCCGCCAGTCTGGTCAATAAAAGACCAAACGGTATGGACCCCAACAGATAGCCACCCACTATCGCAATCAGATAATCCATTGATCCCCCAAAACGAATTTAACCTATATTTGTCTAGTCGATGGCACCAAAAACTTCTTTACCCGCAACCCAAGTTGACAGGACTTTACCTTGCAATGTCCGCCCATCATAGGGGGAATTGCGTGATTTTGAGATCATGCGGCTGGCGTCAAAGCGGAATGGGAAGCCTAGATCGACCAAGATCAGATCGGCAGGCGCGCCCGCAGCAATTCGCCCTTGCGGCAGGCCCAGTAATTGCGCCGGGGCCAAGGTCATGGCGCGGATCAAGTCCAAAAGCTCAATCATGCCCTCGTGATAAAGGATCAGCGCTGCTGGCAGGAGGGTTTCTAGAGCGCTCGCGCCAAAGGCAGCTTCGTCAAACGGCAGACGCTTCTCTTCAGCTGGGCGGGGGTCGTGGCCTGAGACAATTATATCCAAAATGCCGGACTTGACGCCATCGATCAGCGCCAGACGGTCTTGCTCGCTGCGCAGGGGCGGAGAGAGTTTGGCAAACGTGCGATAGTCACCCAGATCATTTTCGTTCAGGGTCAAGTGATGCACGCTAACAGAGGCAGTGACGTCCAGGCCTTGGGCCTTGGCTGCTGCAATGCGGGGTAGGGTTGCCTCGGATGAAATCATGTCAAGCAGAAGCTTTGCTCCTGTCAATTCGGCCAATTGAATGTCGCGATTGGCTGCGATGGTTTCTGCCGCGCTTGCAATCCCGGCAAGACCGAGGCGCGAGGCCAGCTCGCCCATATTCATCATGCCGCCTTCGTTCAAAAAGGCGTCTTGTGGTCGCGAAGCCACCAAGGCATCAAAGGCCGAGGCATAGGACATGCAGCGCTGCATGGTCCGCGTGCTCACAATCGGGTGGTCGCTATTGGTGAACAGGACCGCTCCAGCATCTGCCATCAGACCGAGTTCAGCGATACGTTCACCTTTCAAACCAACGGTGAGAGCACCCGCAGCCAACACGCGCGCGAGCGAACGGTCCCGCCCACGCCGCGTGATGAAGTCGACCAAAGCCGCATCGTCAATCACAGTTTGGGTATCGGGTTGCAGCACCATGGTGGTGACCCCACCAGCCACGGCCGCTTTGCCTGCCGTACTTAAGCTTTCGCGCTGTTCTTCACCGGGCTCCCCGGTCGAGACGTGCAGATCGATCAGGCCCGGCATTAAGGCATGGCCATCACAATTGATGCTAACCGCGTCGGGCGCGGCTGCGACTTCTGGCCCGCTGGCGAGGATCAACTCGCCTTGGACAAGCACTTCGCCTGGACCGTCAAACTGTGTTGCGGGATCAACCAAGCGCGCATTGATGAAATGATAGAGGGGCTCAGACATCGTCTGTCTCCTCGTTGGCACCATGGCTGGCGAGGGCTTCGAGGACGGCCATTCTTACTGCAACCCCTGATTCAACTTGATCAACGATCAGCGACACACGCGGATCATCGGCAATGTCAGAATCAATTTCGACCCCGCGGTTCATCGGGCCAGGATGCATGACTTTGACATGGGGTGCAGCAACCGCCAGCTTGCGGGCATCAAGGCCATAGAAGCGGAAATATTCACGGGCGGACGGCACATAGGCTCCATTCATCCGTTCAAGCTGCAGGCGCAGCATCATCACCACATCGACCCCATCAAGCCCTTCCAGCATAGTGTGATAAATTTCACAGCCCCAACGGTCGACGTCTACGGGCATCAAGGTTGGTGGCGCAATCAGCCGGACGCGTGCGCCCAGCATGGATAGAAGGATGACGTTGGAGCGGGCCACGCGCGAGTGCAGCACATCGCCGCAAATCGCCACAACCAAGCCCTCGATATGACCGAACGATCGCTTCAGTGTCAGTGCGTCGAGCAAGGCTTGCGTAGGATGTTCGTGGGTGCCATCGCCTGCATTGATTACCGAGCAACCGACTTTGCGCGCCAGCAATTGCGCTGCACCCGAGGCCGAATGGCGTAAAACCAAAATGTCTGGGCCCATGGCATTTAAAGTCGCTGCCGTATCTAAGAGTGTCTCGCCCTTGGAGACCGAGGAGCTTTTCACTGCCATATTGACGGTATCGGCGCTCATGCGCTTGCCAGCCAGCTCAAAAGAGGCTTGCGTGCGGGTCGAATTTTCAAAAAAGAGGTTGACGAGGGTACGACCTTTCAAAGTCGACAGCTTCTTCTCCCGCGCTTGTGTGAATGGCAGGAAGACTTCAGCCCGCTCAATGAGTTCCAAAGCTTCCAGTCGGTTCAGATCGCCGATTTGGAGAAGGTGGCGTTTGGTAAAGGGGGCGCGGGGCGGGGGGTTATCGGGGTTCATGACGTTGCACGTCCCCACACATTATAGCCGGCAAAGCGCGGGGTGTTAGGCAGATACATATCATTGACTTCGACGCAGACAAATCCGCCGTTTTCCAGCATGGCTTTAGTATTTCGGGTAAGGTGACAGCCTCCTGCAATGGCCTTCCAGACCGGTTCAATTCGCTTTTGCAGTAAGGCAACATCGCCATCGGGGGCCAGGCCGTGTTCGCAAAAAAGGAGTTGGCCGTCGGGTTTCAACAAGCGTTTGGCTTCAGCCAAAGCGCCGGCATAGTTGGGAATGGTGCAGAGCGCGTAAGTGAACAAGATTGTATCGGCGCAGGCATCGGGCAGGCCGGTGGATTCTGCGCCTGCAACCACCTCTTCCACCACGATATCGATACGCCGTTCAGCGCGCTTCCACGCCAGCATGCTCGCCGAGGGCTCAACTGCAATGACTTTTTCTATTTTACCGGCGTCGAGGAAGGGTAGGTTTGTGCCCGAGCCAAACCCCATATCCACCACCACGCCATAAGCACGCGGGATGAGCTTGGCTCGCTGCTTGGCAATGGGTTTGGTTCCACAGGCACAGCCAATCAGGCGGGGTAGTACAAAACGGTCATAGAGCCCAAATAGCATTAGCCACGCCCCCGCGCGCCCGACAATCGTTCACGTAACCATAAAAGTATTGCCCAACTATGGGCATTATGACGGACTTTTTTCATGGCATCTTCGATCGTGACCCAAACCAGCTCATGGTCAGGCTCGCTTGGACGGCCTTCGGTGGAGGTCAGTTCCACTTCAAAAAAGGCGCACAGCGAATTGGTTGGTACTCCATCATTCATCCAAAATTGCCCGGCTCGGCACAATTGGCGGACCGGCCAAACGGTCAGGCCGGTTTCCTCGTCGAATTCGCGTACAACAGCCTCTGCATCGCTCTCGCCCGATTCAACGCCGCCGCCTGGAAGATCATAGTGAAAATCCCGGGAGTCCCCAACTTTAACGAGGGCAATCTTCTCGTCATTGCGGGTGCAAAGACCATAAACGCTCGGTCGCTCTTTATAGGTTTTGCCATGTTCGGTGCGTCCGAACTGCATCGAAAAATGCGCCATAAAGGCCTCTTAAACTAGGATTGCAAAAGCGGAAAGCAGCCTCGGCAGATCGACAGTCTCTAGTCCTGCCCGGGCCCGAGAGCAACGCCTACTCTATCTGTTTCAGATAGCCGGACTAAGGTATTGGTCCAATCTAGCACGAGCGCGCAACAGTTGCGCTTTCGCTCGAGGAGCGAGCCCGTCGAGACCAGACGCTGCACCATGGCTTATTTTCGGCCGAATAGGCGTTCAATATCAGTCAGAGAGAGTTTGACAAAAGTTGGTCTGCCATGGTTGCACTGGCCAGAGCGCGGGGTGCGTTCCATGTCGCGTAACAAGAAATTCATCTCATCGCCACCAAGGTGGCGGCCCGCCCGAACCGAGCCGTGGCAAGCCATGGTCGCCAGCACTTCATCGATCCGCTCCTTTAGGGACAAGCCCTCGTCATAGGCAGCCAGATCGTCGGCCAGATCCTGCAGCAATTTACGGGTATCCATCTTGCCCAGAATGGCTGGCGTTTCGGTCACAGCAATTGCCCCGCGCCCAAAATTTTCCAGACCCAAGCCAAAGCGCGCAAACTCCGCTGCGCGTGCCAGAAGACGTTCGCAATCGGCCTCATCCATCTCGATGATATCCGGGATCAGGCTTGGCTGACGCGCAATGCCTTGGCCCTCCATGGCGGCCTTCATGCGTTCAAGGGTCAGTCGCTCGTGCGCCGCATGCTGATCGACGATCACCAGCCCATCGGCAGTCTCTGCTATGATATAGGTCACATGGACCTGGGCTTTCGCGGCACCTAACGGATAAGACGCCTCAACGCCAACGGGGGAGTTGCCGGCGATGCCTGATGACGATTGTGGCATGGCGTCAAAGCTTGTCCGCGCCATGGGTTGCGAAAAGCCAGCGAGCAGGGAACTAGCCTCACGTCCCGCTTCAATCGTGCCTGGATGATGTAGTAAAGCCATTTGACTTGGGCTATGGGGCGTGGAGTGCCCACCTCCCCCGCGTGACCAAGGCATGGCAAACCCGGTTTGCGCCCCAAGTGCCCCAAGTGTGGCCTGACCTAGGGCCTGCGGACTGCGAATGCCGCTGGAACCCAAGGCATGGCGTAGTGCACCAATAACGAGACCGCGCACCAGTGCGGGGTCACGGAACCGCACTTCGGTCTTTGCAGGATGGACGTTCACATCCACCAATCTTGGGTCCATTTCCAGGAAGAGCGCTAGAACCGGATGGCGATCACGCGCCAAAACGTCCTGATAGGCGGCCCGCGCAGCCCCTTTCAGAAGCGGGTCTTTCACCGGTCTGCCATTGACAAATAAATGTTGATGGCGGGCGTCCCCACGAGCAGCGGTGGGCAGACCTGCAAGTCCCATCAGGCGAATTTCTGCCCGCTCGGTATCAATCTCCAAGGCATCGGCAGCCGCATCGCGACCCAAAACGGCCGAAACCCGCGCCGACCTTTGGCTGGCTGCATCTGATCCTTCGGGCACAACTTTCAGAGCGGTTCGGCCATCGAGATCAAGTGTGAAAGCGACGTCTGGCCGCGATAGCGCCAAGCGCTTGGTCATATCTGATATCGCCATGCTTTCCGATCGCGGCGATTTGAGAAAGTTCAGGCGGGCAGGGGTTGCAAAGAACAGGTCGCGCACTTCTACCCGTGTGCCAGATCGGTTGTTTGGCCAGGGGGCTGGCATCGGCCCATCCAGCACACCGCCTTCAACCCGCAAAGTCCAAGCCTGATCGGTGTCTTTAGCGCGCGAAGTAATGACCAGCCTGGCGATGGCACCAATCGAGGGCAATGCTTCGCCGCGAAATCCCATGGTGGCGATGTTCAGCAGGTCCAAATGACCGTCGGCATCTGGGGCAAGCTTGGATGTCGCATGCCGTTCAACGGCGAGGATTAACTGGTCTCGCGCAATTCCGCTGCCATCATCTTCGACGAGCAGGCGGCTGATCCCACCGTCTTCGGCCAAGATACGGATCGAGGTTGCCCCAGCGTCAAGTGCATTTTCAACCAGTTCCTTGACGGCTGCGGCAGGGCGTTCAATCACTTCGCCAGCAGCAATCTGGTTTATCGCATCTGGGGGAAGACGGGCAATAGTCATGGCGCGATCATGCTCTCTCTGCGCCGAGTCGACCAGACTAACCTGCAATCTGGACTGATTTTGACCAGCTGGCTGGGTCTACATGCCCGGCAGTTTAAAGCCGCGCGGCTTGTTCTGCTGGATGCTGACGGGTTGACCGCCGGTCGCATTGCGAATTGCAGCTTTTTCAAGCCGCAAACGCTCGGCTTCTGCTTCTGCCAGGAGGGGGTCTGCCGGCTGAGTTGGGGCGGGGGTGACAAAACCCATAATCCGGTCCGAGAGATTGGTCGGCTTCCGCGCCACGCCGCCGGTTTCCTCATCAATCACAGCGCGGATGCGGGGGTCGGCATTGGTGCCGCCTGCTTTTTCGACCAAGAGCCGCTCGCCATCCGATGCGGTCGCTCCCAACTGCACACCAAACACGGCGCTGCGCGCTTGTAAGTCTGCTCGCAATTCCATCGGGCGGGCTTCACCGGGGCGAGGTGGACGCAGATTGAATTCAGGCGGCACTACCAAGGGTGCCTTTGAGACGACGCGGAATTCGTCGGGCGCTGTTTTCTCGCTGCCCAAGGCTTGGCGTACGCTGGTGCATCCTCCCAATGTAATGACGGCCAAACCTGTGACAGCCAACAGGCCAGAATGGAATTTTTTCACAGCACTCGCTCCATTGTCTCTCAAACCATATCTTTTAAAGGCGGTGTTCCGGGGCACAAATCGGGGCTGCTGTCTATTGCAAGATCCCTAGCGTGCTGATTGCCCGACCCTTCAAACTGTTTGTACCCGACCTTCTTAGACCCAAGGCCGCCCGAAGGTCCAGATGTTCACGCCGCTGGCGGCTCTCGATCAACTTTTGAGCGAGAATTTTGTTTTGATTGTGGCGTATCTTCGGGGTTAATCAGCATATCAATCGCGAGTAAGATCGCGCCTATCGTAATCGCTGCGTCGGCAACATTAAACACCCACGGAAAAAAGAAGCCCGAGAAGTCCAGAAAATCGGCCACGGCACCGAATCGGACACGGTCAATCAAATTACCGATCGCGCCACCGATCACAAGCGCCAAAGCGATAAAGGTCTGGCGGCGTTGAGCCTTGAATAGCCAAACGGCAAAGACAGTTGCGATCACGCCGGACATGGCAACCAAGCCCCAGCGCTGCCAGTCTGCATGGGCCTTGAGGGCACCAAAGCTCACACCATAATTCCACACCATGGTCAGATCAAAAATAGAGGACAGCTCAATTTTGCCTAGGGTCAACAGGTCCAGATGGTTCAAGACCCAGTATTTGCTGGTTTGATCCAAACCAAGCACAACCATAATCAGAAGCACTCCCCAAAGCGGCGCAGGTGCTGCAGCAGTAAGTTTAGGGGCAGGAGATGGCTGTGTCATGAGCGCTCTTTAGTGTGTTTTGGTTGGCCAAGGAAATGCAACAAGCAGTGAGGAGGCAGGCGCCTAATCAGGGTTTGATCATTGTATTTGCAAGCTCTAGAGCATTGGCCATGGCCCGTTTAAGGGCCGGTGGCTCCAGAATTTCCACCTTGCCGCCCCAACGGAACAAGCTCCACGCCAATTCATTCAAGCCCCCGCCATGTAGGCGGACCAGCAGAGCTCCATTGGCTTGGCGTTCCAAGCTCTGTTGCGGGTGAAAGACCCACCGGCTTGCCTCGTCGGCAAAATCTGGAAAGACGCGCAAGCACACATCGACCGTATCTTCCTGATAGACACCAAAGGAACGCTCAGAATAGGCTTGTAAGTCAAAGCCGTCTGGAGCGCCGCCGGGCAAGTCCAGCATGAGAGGTTGGCTGATCCGATCAATCCGCCACATACGCGGGGCGGTTGCCTCATCCATATGGGCTTCGCGCGCAATCAGATAGGCCTCGCCGCCAAACAAAATGCCATAGGGGATCAAGTCCCGCTGGCGCGGTCCACCCGACCCGCCACTATATTGAACGCTCACTTGTTTGAGCGCCAAAAGCCCGTCGCGCAGGACTTGAAGCACATTTTTATCGACGCTGGCCCGCGGGCCTGGTTGCACCGCGATGGCCTCTGCCTGCATCAGGGCCTCGATATCGGTGGCTAAACGGCGCTTTACATTTGATTTTAGCGCCGACAGCATCTTGGTTTCAAGGCTTGCCAAGGCGCTGGCAGCTTGTGGATTGCTGCGCTCTAACTGCTTTTGGCCCGTGTTGAGGGCTGCCATTTCCTCGCTGGTGGGAGCCAGAGTAAAGTTGTCCAAGCCTTTTGGAAGCCGCCATCTCTTGGTCGGTGGGTCTGAGATTTCTTCCAGATCTGGATACATCATAACCAACTGATCGCGCATACGCTCAATTGTGCGCCGTTTCACATCCAGCTTCTCGGCCATCTCATCCAAAGTCAGGCCAAAAGTGGTTGCGGCCAGATGGCGCGCCAGTTCAACAAGTCGGGCAGATTTTTCGTGTCGCATGTTGCCTTCTCGCCCTGAATCTCCTGTTAGGTCAAACGCGAAAACGTGTCGACTTGGGGCGAGGCTGCGGTTAGAGCGATCTTCATGAAAAATCTGCCTGTTTCCCCGCTCGCCCCTGCCGCTTTTCCGACTTTGCCGCCTGTGGCTGGGATGTGTGCGTCGGCCAGTCGTATCGGGCTCTATGGCGGTACACGCAACGACCTGATGACAGTGACCTTCCCAAATGGTGCCGCTGTTGCGGGTGCTTTCACCCTTAGCGCGACAAGGTCAGCCGATGTGGAATGGTGTGCCGCGCAGTTAAGACAAGGGCAAGCGCGCGCCTTGGTGGTCAATGCTGGAAACTCCAACGCTTTTACAGGGCCTGCAGGGCTTGCCAAGAATGCTGCAACGGTTGTTGAAGCTTGCCGTCTCGCGGGCTGTGCGGACCATGAGGTTTTTCTCGCCGCGACCGGGGTCATTGGTGCGCCGTTGCCGGCTCGAACCGTGGCGGACGCGTTACCTGCGGCGTTTGAGGCCTTAGGTGCGCCCGATTGGGAAAGCCTCGCACGGGCATTTTCCACCACCGACACCTTTCCCAAAGGGGCGGGTACAACGCTGGATTTAGATGGAACGGCAGTGAATGTGGTCGGGCTTGCCAAAGGATCGGGCATGATTGCTCCCAATATGGCGACCCTGCTGGTTTTTGTCTTCACTGATGCCGCGGTCGCGCCAGACGTGCTACAGGCTATGGTCTCTGCCCATGTCGAGACGACCTTCAATGCGATTACCGTCGATAGCGATACCTCGACGTCCGATACTTTGCTGGTCTTTGCGACAGGGGCTAGCGGGGCGTTACCCATCACAGATCATAGTGATCCGCGCGCAGCCTCGGTGTCTGAAGCTGTGCGGGGCATTTTCCATGATTTGGCCATGCAGGTGGTGCGCGATGGAGAAGGCGCACAGAAATTGATCCAGATTGAGGTGCAAGGGGCTGTTGATGACCGCTCAGCGCGCGCAATCGGATTTGCAATCGCCAATTCGCCCTTGGTCAAAACCGCTATCGCTGGCGAAGATGCCAACTGGGGTCGGGTTGTTATGGCCGTTGGTAAAGCCGGCGAGCCGATTGCGATTAATCAGCTAGCTGTGCGCTTTGGCGGGCAATGGACGGCGAAGGCCGGTGGCGCGGTCGCTTATGATGCTGGCCAAGTAGATGCACATATGCGCGGTCAGGTAATTGATATTCTTGTGGATGTTGGGGTTGGCAAAGGCCAAGCTAAAGTTTGGACTTGTGACTTAACTCACGGTTACATCAGCATAAATGGTGACTACCGGTCTTAAACTGAGTGAATTTGATCCCTTGAAATTGCAATTGTTTAATCATTTTGACTTAGATTAGGGGCGGGTAGGAGCTTATGCGACTTTTATTGGTGGCGGCGGTGGCTTTGGTTGATGGGAATGGGGCAGTGTTGTTAGCACAGCGACCAGAAGGGAAAAATCTAGCCGGGCTTTGGGAGTTTCCAGGCGGTAAGATTGAATCTGGCGAGAGCCCAGAAGCAGCTTTGTGTCGTGAAATAGCTGAAGAACTGGGCCTGGACGTCGATCCCAACGACCTTGAACCACTGACTTTTGCCTCTCATGCCTATGAGGATTTCCATCTCTTTATGCCGTTGTGGTTAGGCCGGCGCTGGCGAGGAGAACCTGTTGGTCGAGAAGGCCAGCACTTGGTCTGGGTCCAACCCGAAGACTTGGATAGATATCCTATGCCCGCGGCCGATATCCCGCTGGTTTCAGTCTTGCGTGAACACCTAGAACGAAGCCGCGCGTCATGATCGTGAAAAAACTAAAGAATGAACGCGGTGCGACAGCCATTGAATATGGTTTGATTGCAGTTCTTATGGTGCTGGCGTTTATTCCTGCTCTCCAAATGGTCGGAGGTAACACCAATAGCTTGTACGGTCAGGTCACCAATCGGATCATTTCGGCTATGGCGGCAGCACGCTAGGCATTTGGTTTTTCGCCTGTTGGAATTTCACGGGTTCCCAAAGCATCGGCAAGTCGCACTTTTGCACTACCCCGTGGCAGGGGTTTTTGCTGGCTTTCATGTGGCACCCAGCCCGTTAACGTGACCAGCTCAAATGTAGCGCGCACTTTTCCATCTGCATCCCCATGATTGGCCTGATAGAGGTCCGCTGCCCGAGCAATGATGCGCCGCGTCAGGCGACGCGGCGCTTTCTGGTGAAAGGCTGCGGTCTCACCCATGGCTTTCAAATCGCGAAAGAGCCCAAAGATGCTGGCATAGCGAACGGTCACCACGTCGCTGTCCGCAACCGGCAGGGCAAAGCCCGCCCGCTGCAATAATTGCGCGCCATCTTGGGCATCGGCAAAGGGCGAGACGCGGGCATAAGCTTCGCCGTAGGTTTCAGTCTCGGCCTTCGCAAGACAGGCGCGCAATTCCTGCAACGTACGTCCACCTAAAAATGTCACTAGCAACAAACCATCCGGGCGGAGCGCGACGCGGGCTTGCGCCAAAAAACCCGGCACGTCATTGACCCAATGCAAGCCGAGCGTTGAGACAATTAGGTCCAAACTAAGTGGTGCCAGGGGCATATGATCTTCGTCGGCTACAAAGCCGTTGCCGCCACTTTGGGCGAGCATGGCGGCACTTAAGTCACACTGTGCCAGTGCACCAATTTTGGCGGATACAGTGCTGTGGCGGGCGATAGCCGCCGCCAAAAATCCGCCATGAGACCCGATATCGAGACCCTGCTCAAACCTGCGATTGATGAAGTCCAGCCGCTCACAAACGTCGTTGACCGCCCGATCTTTCAAGAATGAGACGGCGCGCAATCCTTTGGCGGCTCGGTCTCTACGAAGTGCCAGAAGCTTGCGATCAAACAGCATGGTAGGATTAGGGCGTTCCATTGCAAATAGTGACATGCTAATTCTCTCAAAAGAACCGTAAGTAGAAATATGACGTTTCTATCCCCGCGTTCTTTGCGGACCGGAACTACACTTGCCGATTTGATTTGGCCACCTCGTTGGCTGCTATCGGACGTTCGCCTGGACTATCTAGTCACGATGAACACAGACCTCCGGCAACACCGGTTTTCCTTTGCCGCCCCGGTTGCATGGGATGGGAATTTCCGATCGCCGAAGCGAGAGATATGGACAGCTCATGACTTGTTCGCATCCGCGCACCCACGCTCTGGCACCGCGCCCGGGTGTCCCTAACTCATGACGTTCATCCAAACCATTAGATCGCGTCTCGTTTTCTTGAAAACGAGGTTGCGATCTAAATTTATGATTTAGGGCCAGTTTTACACCATTTTTCGATTCCGAAAAATGGTGAACGGCCCTAGTCCTCAATTTCAAGCAAGAGAGTCGCAAGGATCGCTTGCGGGCATTTGCAGCTTGGACTTTTGGGAGCGGCGTTTTTTGAGGCTGAGACTGATCAGAGCCTGATGGTGCCTTTTCATTGGTTGTGCCTTTAACAGCGGAGTTATAGTCACGCCCGTTGGCCCCTTCCAACTTGGCCCAGGGCTCCAAATAACTTTCTAATTTTAGATTGTAAAATAGCGACACCTAGCCGCAACGGCGTGATGAATAGCGGATGTAAGCGCAACTTCACAGGGCCATTGCCTAGTGCCCGTCCCTTGCCAAGACAGTCTTTTCAGCTCGTTGATGATAGGATGATCAACGGGGCCACCCTTCAGGCCTTGACCGGCGTTTTAATAGCGCACAGCGTGCTGAGAGGTGTAAGTGTGTGGCCTTGGCACACCTGGTCCAATCCACTAAGTCCAATCCACTAAGCTCGAAGTGGCGACAGAGCCAATCAGCTCAACCCGGGAGTTGCTTGATGTCTGGAAGTCCTAAGACCAATCTCCTCCAGGATGATCATTTCTTGGCGAAAATGCGCGGGAACCGGTCTAAGACGTGGCGAACCATCGCGGGTGGTTTTGGCATCTTTCTGGTTTGGCAAATCAGCATCCTCATGTTGGCCTTTTTTTATGAACCCCTGCACAACATGCTCTCGATCAAGGATGGTGAGTTCGGTGCTTCTGAAGAAGCAATGAGCGCTTTTGCCTTGATGGTTGGCGGGTTTGGCCCGGCTTTTCTTGCCCTGTTGGCTTGGCGTAAATTTGTCGAGCGTACGCCAATAATGACCCTATTTACCGGGTCGCAGCATTTTCGTTGGCCCTTGGCGGTTGGGGCTGCTTTTGCAGTAATCGTTCTAAGTTTTTCGACCTCCGCAGCATTTGATCAGGAAAGCATGGGACCATTTGAGGCACGAATGGCGCAGTTTTCAACAAATGACTGGCTGCTTCTGTCAGTTGTCTATATTGCTGGGACCAGCGTTCAAGCGACCTTTGAAGAGGTCTATATTAGAGGCTGGCTATTGCAGCACGTGCAACGTTTCATTGCCCATGGGTTGATCGCGGTCATGGTGACTGCTGTTATCTTTTCGATCCTCCACATCGGCCACCCAGGTTGGGCGACCTATGTGGTGACTTTTGCTATGGGGGTTTTGTTTGGCTATTCTGCTTGGCGACTGAACGGCCTAGAGGCCGCCATCGGTGGCCATGTCGCCAATAATTTCATGAGTGCCCTGCTGCTGGGCACACTGGTTGGTGGCAACCCGGCTGAAATGGACCAGATGCAAGGCCTCGCTTATGCCTTCTATCTGCTTGGCTTTCTCTGCTTTGTCGAAGCTTGGGCGCGCTTTGGTCCTTCCCCCGCCCGCCAAGGTGCCGCTTGAGGCTTTCCCTTTGCAGCAGGTCCTGCTTCAGAGAGATTCTTAACGCTCCTTTTGGGCTTGCCGGTCCAATCGGATTTTCCTTTGGCGGCAGGCGAACCTGCACCTGCGTGGGCAACGCGACTTTTGGCTTTGCCCGCTTCGCGCCGCATCGTCTCTTCTTCAAGCAGGCTTACGCGGGTCTTGGCTGACTTCGGTGGTGGTTTCGGGCCTCGGCGACCCGTTTTGGCCGGGGCCGCGGCTTCTAACACTGGGCGCGGCACCCGTGCTGGCCGACTGGAAAAGCGTTGTGGCAAGTCCGGCATCAAAGTCCCCAACATTTCCTTCAAAGCCGCAGGCGCCACTTCTTCCACACTGCCCGGTGGCATTTTACCCAATTGGAACGGGCCGTAGGAGACGCGGATAAGCCGGTTCACCTTCAAGCCAATGGCTTCCAATACACGACGGACTTCGCGGTTTTTACCTTCCCGGATCGAGACGGTGATCCAGGCATTGGCCGTCTCTGCCCGATCCAGAATCGCTTCCATCGGCCCATAGGTGATGCCGTCAACCGTGATGCCATCAGCCAGTTGGGCCAGCTCTTCTTGGGTGACCCGGCCAAACGCGCGCACGCGATAGCGCCTGAGCCAACCGGTTGAGGGCAATTCCAGCGACCTTGCCAATCCACCATCATTGGTCAGCAACAACAGGCCTTCTGAACTTAAATCCAATCTGCCAACCGAAATCACGCGCGGCAAATCTTCCGGCAAATGGTCAAACACGGTTTCCCGGCCTTGCGGATCCTTGTGTGTAGTGACGAGACCATCTGGCTTATGAAAGCGCCACAGGCGTGTCGGTTCGGGGCTATCGACGGGGCGGCCATCCACATTGATCCGGTCTTGAGCCGTGACGTTGAAGGCCGGGCTTTCCAGCACCACCCCATTGACGGTGATACGACCTTCCTCGATCCAGCGCTCAGCTTCGCGACGCGAGCAGAGGCCCGCCCGAGCTAAAGCTTTGGCAATCCGCTCACCGGGGCGCTCAACATTTGCATCGGGAAGAGGAATAGCGGTTTCAGGGTCCGTTTTGCGCAGCCAGGGTTTGGCATCTTGCGCATTTTTTTTGCGCGGGGACTTTTCGTTTGGATCAAATGTCATCGGTCATGCGCCTCGCAGCCCTCACGGGCGGCCGTGTGATTGACGCTGTGATTGCAGGAATTGCGTCCAAAGTCGAGCGGGCCGCGCAATGGCTGCTCAAATGGCCGTCAAGCCCTATACGCCGCGGCGCTCTTATCAAATTAACAAGGTTAGTCGTGTAGATCTTCCATAATAGTTTCAAAAGTTAGGTCCAGCATGCACTATCCGGCCGACATACGCCCACTAACTGGTTTGCGCTTTGTCGCTGCATTTTGGCTTTTGGTCTATTTCTTCTGGGAACGCTTTGACCTCGGACCTCGCGACGCTATTGGCATTGTCCGCGCCGGCAATTATGGTGTTGATCTCTTCTTTATCTTGTCCGGTTTCGTTTTAGCCCATGTTTACGGCCCGCAAGTCGAACGCAAGACCTTTTCATGGCGCAGCTTTGTTTGGGCCCGTTTGGCGCGAATTTACCCGCTGCATCTGATCTGCCTCGCTGCCATGATTGCCATTTGGGCGGCGGGTTCGCTCATGGGGGCCACTTTCAAAGCTTCAGCCTTTGTGGTGGAGCAAATTCCCTATCATCTCGCTTTGATACATGCGTGGGGTCTAGTAGCCTCTGACGGCTGGAACTTTCCGTCTTGGTCGATTTCGGCAGAATGGTTTGCTTATCTGACTTTCCCAATCAGTTTTGGCATCGCAGCTTTATTCGCCAAGCGGCCCTTGGTTGGCGTCGTGTTTATGGCCGTTGTGTTCGCCGCCTTCGTAGCTTGGATGGGTCATTACAAGATCGAACTCATGAACATGACCTGGCAGGGAGGCATTGTTCGCATTGTACCGTCCTTTGGCATGGGAATCGCTTTGTGGCTCTTGGGAAAGAACTTGAGCTTGCCTAGGGGCGTGGCAGGGTTGGGCGTTGCGATCAGCACAGTCTGGGTCGCCATGGCAGCTGCGTGGGGCTGGCCATCCTATTGGATTTGGCTAGGCCTTGCCGGCCTCGTATTCTTTCTGGCGGAGACCTCCAAGACCAACCAAACCGCGCTTTTGGCATCCAAGACTTGGGTCTATTTGGGCGAGATTTCCTTTGCCGCCTATATGGTTCACCTGCCCGTCGATATCGCCCTTTATCAACTTGTCGAGCGCGTCCTGGGAGAGCCGAAGGGCATTCTTGCGCTGGTCATAGGTATTCTTGCCGTTATGGCGAGTATCGTCGTGGCAGCGATTGCCCACGCGCTGGTTGAAAAGCCTGCCCGAAACTGGCTGCGCAAGAACATCCCAAATTTTATGTCAGGAACGCCAAGAACTTAGCGGGCCTTACCAGCATCAAGGGCTGCGAAGGCCTGATAGGTCGCGGCTTGGATGCGGCCATGGTGCAACTTCACGATCCAAGCGCCGAGTTGGCCATCAGGGTCGCGTACCAGGACGACGCCATCGTCTGCATCAAAAACGCACATAACACAGTCCGATTGAAATGGACCTGGCCCGATTTTTGCCGCCTCTGCTTCAAGATAAAGGCAGGCTGCCTGATCCTTCTCGCCACGCGCTTTGACCCATGCTTCTAACTTGGCGCGCTGGGCCGCCGCATCGGTCTCGAGCGCCCGCCTGCGAGGTCCACCGGCCAAAGAGCGCAGCGCACCGCGGATCAGGCTAATCTCGTTCATGGTGAAGCGGCCCCGCACAAACGCGTTACGCATGGTTTCCACCATCGTGCTTTTGCGATCTTCTGGCCAGAAAAAGCGCGTCTCTTCCAGGTCAGCGACCCAATGCTCGAAAAAGCTTTCAAAAGCTGCACGCGGAGCGGTAGGCTTTTCCTCGATGGTCCAACCTGGGGGAGGGCCGTTTGCTTCAGATCCGCTCGCCCATTCATAGCAGAAGCAAGCCACCGACTGGGCGAGGTTCAAGCTGGGGAAGCGGCCATCGACAGGAAAGGTTACCAAAAGATCCGCGCCAATGATCAAATCATTGTCGAGGCCGGAGCGCTCTGACCCAAACAGGATTACAGGCTTTTCCCCGGCCAGCATGGCTTCACGCATGCGGGAGACGGCTTCACGCGGCCCAATGAGCGGCTTGTCGAGCTGGCGGGGCGTACCGGTGGTCGCAATGACAAAGGTCTTCTCTGCGAGCGCCTCGTGCGCTGTTTCAACTACTTGCGCACTTTCTAGGGGCCACTCTGCCCCGCTGGCCAAAGCCCAAGCCTTTGGGTTTGGCCAGACATCACGCGGCTTGACGAGAATCAGCTCTGAAAAGCCAAAATTTGCCATGGCCCGCGCAGTCGCGCCAATGTTTTCGCCCATTTGTGGATGGACAAGGCAGATCGCGGGTGCTTCACCCCAGCCGGGCAGGGCGGCTTGTTCGGCTTTCGACAGCGGCCCGTTAGGACCGACGCCCACGGGGCGCGAGCCGTCAAAAGTGGGCTTTGGTGGGGCCCACACTGTCGTAGTGGGGGCTGGTTCTCCATCTTTGCGCATCGTGTCGCTGTCACTCTTGTTGAAGACGTCTTTTCCACGTCGCTGGAGGTGCTATAGCCCACCTAACCGATTTGGGGACATATCACATACAGGCCACGGCATTCGTGGACCAATGGGGAAAAACATGGCGAAGATTAAAGTTGCTAATCCAGTTGTCGATCTTGATGGCGACGAAATGACCCGCATCATCTGGCAGATGATCAAAGACTTCCTGATCACGCCTTATCTTGATCTCGAGATTGAGTATTACGATCTCTCGATTGAAAACCGCGATGCGACCGACGACCAAGTCACCATCGATGCGGCCAAGGCCATTCAGAAGCACGGTGTTGGCATCAAATGCGCAACCATTACCCCCGATGAAGCGCGCGTCGAAGAATTCAAGCTGAAGAAGATGTGGAAGTCGCCTAACGGCACGATTCGCAATATTCTAGGCGGTGTGGTGTTCCGAGAGCCAATTATCTGCACCAACGTGCCTCGTCTGGTACCTGGCTGGACCAAGCCAATCATTATTGGCCGTCATGCCTTTGCTGACCAGTACAAAGCCACCGACTTCAAAGTTCCAGGCCCCGGTAAGCTCACGATCAAATTCATTGGTGAGGATGGCCAAGTGATTGAGCATGAAGTGTTTGATTACCCGGGCTCTGGTGTTGCCATGGCCATGTATAACCTCGACGACTCGATCCGTGACTTTGCCCATGCAAGCTTCGCATTTGGGTTGGCTCGCGAATACCCTGTATATCTGTCAACCAAGAACACCATCCTTAAGGCTTATGACGGACGGTTCAAGGATATCTTCCAGGAAGTGTTTGACGCCCATTATGCCGCCCAGTTCAAGGAATTGGGTCTGGTTTATGAGCACCGTCTGATCGATGACATGGTGGCGTCCGCCATGAAATGGTCTGGCGGCTTTGTTTGGGCCTGCAAGAATTATGACGGCGACGTCCAATCCGACACAGTTGCCCAAGGCTTTGGCTCTTTGGGCCTTATGACTTCAGTATTGATGACGCCGGATGGCAAAGTGCTGGAGTCAGAAGCTGCTCATGGCACCGTTACCCGTCACTATCGCCAGCATCAACGCGGGGAGCAAACCTCAACCAACTCTATCGCCTCGATCTTTGCGTGGACCCGCGGGCTTGCCCACCGCGCCAAGCTCGATAACAATTCCGAACTGATGAAGTTCGCCACCAAGATGGAAGAAGTCGTCATCGCCACGGTTGAAGACGGCTTTATGACCAAGGACTTGGCCTTGTTGGTCGGTGATGAGCAATCCTGGCTCTCAACCGAAGGCTTCTTGAAGAAAGTCGCGGCTAACCTCGAAGCAGCCATGGCCGAGTAAGACACCTAAAAGCCCCCCCCCGGCAGGCCTGTGCGTCTGCCGGGGGGTTAGCTTCAGGCTAAGACCAAATCGATAGCCCTACCAAAAGCAGTGTTGCAATCCCACATTCAAACCCGACAGCGATCCAGTTCTTAGCTTCATTGCCTTTGTCCAAGCAGATCGAAATAAGCCGGCCGATGGCTGCGCCGAGCCAACATAGGCCGACCGTCAGGAACGCAATCTCGTTCTGCGTGACGACAGGAACCAAACCCAGAAAAATGAAGGTGACGCCGAGCGTGCCACGAAACTCTGCCCGGCCGGCTGGTGTGGTCGGGGTAAGCCCTGTTAGCTCAGATGCCTTTTGTGGAAAGAACAATCCCAAGCAGCCCATCCACATCGTGATGATGGCACCGATGTTATTGAGTAAGTCCATATTTGTCTCCAAGTTGGAAGTTCGCCTCTGAAGCTAGCCATGTCATCACCAAGATCATAGTACGCACCTTTTGGTGTCCATAAAAATTGAGCAAGAGAGAATATGGGACAGCCGCCAAACCTACTTGCCAGAAAATGTGCGTCGTGGCGCTATTTGGCTCTTGTTACCAGCAAATGGTCGCTCTTGGTTATCAATGCACTGGACCATGGCCCGGCGCGCAATGGTCACCTGATGCGCAATGTCGAAGGCATTTCGCAAAAGATGCTGACCCAGACGCTACGCGACCTTGAGACAACAGGGATCGTCAAGCGTGAAGATCGCGGTACCGCCCCGCCCCATTTTGCCTATGAATTGACGCAGCTTGCCAAGTCTCTGAGACGAGAAGTGCGGTCGCTTGTCACTTGGGTGGAAACCAATGTTCCAGAGTTAAGCGTACCAACCCGCAACGAGAGGCTAATACCAAGTTAAATGCTTAGGGCGGGGCAACCAGCGCTAGCTTTAGTCAAACAGTTTCGACACGCTTTCCTCATTCGCGATCCGGCGAATAGCTTCCCCAATCAGTGGAGCCACCGAGACGCAGCGCACTTTGCTGGATTTCGAGAATTTGTCGCCGTGATCGATAGAATTGGACACCACCAATTCTTTCAGGGCCGAGTCATCTACACGGTCAAATGCGCGCCCCGACATGACACCGTGGGCCACATAAGCGGAAACCGAGGCAGCACCTTTTTCCATCATGGCAGCTGCGGCATTGCACAGGGTACCAGCCGAATCGACAATGTCGTCAAACAGGATGCAGGCGCGTCCTGAGACGTCGCCGATTATGTTCATAACTTCGCTCTCGCCGGCCCGTTCGCGGCGCTTGTCAACAATGGCGAGGTCGGCACCCAGCCGATTGGCCAAAGCGCGCGCCCGCACCACACCGCCGACGTCTGGCGAGACGATCATCAGATCATCGGTCTTGTAGTTTCGGCGAATATCTTGTTCCATCGTATTGGTGATGAACAGATTGTCGGTCGGGATATCAAAGAATCCCTGGATTTGGCCGGCATGCAATTCCATGGTCAGTACGCGGTCGGCACCCGCTGTTGTGACCAGATTAGCGACCAGCTTGGCAGAAATGGGCGTACGTCCACCAGTTTTGCGGTCCTGACGGGCATAGCCGAAATAGGGCAGGACGGCCGTTATACGCCGCGCCGAAGCGCGACGCAGCGCGTCCATACAGATCAGCAATTCCATCAAATGGTCATTGGCTGGCGCACTGGTCGACTGGATAATGAAAACGTCCTCGCCGCGCACATTCTCATCAATGGTTGCGAAAATCTCATTGTCAGCAAAGCGGCGGACCTGCGCGCGCGTCAATGGAACATCGAGATAATCGGCGATGGAGGATGCCAGGGGTTGATTGGCGTTGCCTGCAAGCAGTTTCATGATGATCCATCCCCGTCCAAACGCCAATCCGAGTCAAATTTCCACGCGATTGCCTGAGCGGTCGATTAAGCAGAGAGCGCCCCTCGCGCAAGCCTTTGTGATGCTATCGGACGATACGAATGGCAGACAAATTTCGTCCGTAGTCGGCTTCCCCTGCCAGATTGCGGCGGCGGTTCGAGAAGAAGTGCGATTCCTCCGCGCAAGTATCCTGCGGCAGTATATCAACGGCACCTAGACCGGCTGCCCGTAAGCGCGCAGCGCAATAGCGCTTTAGGTCGAATAGCGAGCGATCATCCTTGCCAGGGATGAAGAAGCGCTCGTTGGCTGCATCAGCTTGGATGAAGGTCGCCACAAACTCAGGACCAACTTCATAGCTTGCTTGAGCGATACACGGGCCAACTGCCGCCACGATGCGGGCAGGAGCCCCCCCCAGCTTTACCATCTTGGCAATAGTCGCTTCCAAGATGCCGGAAATGGCACCCTTCCAGCCTGCATGGGCCGCGGCAACAATACGTGCGGCTGGGTCGGCAAACAGGATAGGCGCGCAATCGGCTGTCAGCACCGATGGCGCAACCGAAGGGCAACGGGTCACCAAAGCATCGACTTGTGGCCGCTCGCCTGGAAACGGGCCATCGACCATGAGGGCGTCTGCGCCATGGACTTGATAGGCCGACAAAAGGCGATCTGGCGCGACACCAATGTGGCTGGCGATGCGGCGACGGTTTTCGGCTACATTGGCTGGGTCATCGTTCGAGCCAGGTCCAGAGTTCAAGCTCTCATAAATCCCAGAAGACACCCCGCCGACACGACCATAAAAACCATGCTCAAACCCGGCCAACTGCGACAGCATGGCTGAGCGCACAGGGGCGAGTGCAAAGGTCACGTCTTGAGACTGAGTGGCAGGAATAAGCTTTGTGGCGACGTCTGGCATGGTCGGTTAAAGTCCAATGGGTGGACCAGCGGCGGGGTTGAGGGGAGACTCGAGAGCCACCGCATGGAACAGCTCGCCCATATGCGCCTCTCCGATCAGTCTTTCCACACTCTCAGTCAGGTCAGATTCGCAGTGGGGGTTTGCGCGAACGAGGGCATCGCGGCGGGCCTCAATACCAAGGCCTTGTAGGAATCGGCGCTGCGATATCGGGCCGGACGTGCCAAGGCCACTGGCTTTGGCCAATGAAATCACGGCTGCGAAATCAACATGAGCGGTCAGATCGGCTTCACCAACATGGTCGAGTGGGTGAATTTTCTGATGGCGGAGAAGCGCCTGGAAGCTATCGCCTGCCTGGCCACTGGGGTCGCCATAATCGATGATAAGGGCGCGACCAGAGGCGGCGCGCAGGCGACGGGCCATGGTTCCAACAAGGGCTGCTAGTCCCGGGGATTGCTCGCGAACAGCACCCACCGCGTCATTTGGGCTTGCACAAGCGGGTGCCTCGGGCAGGATCGGACCAAGGCCAAAAGCCAGACGCCCTGTGGGATCCGTGCCCACCAGCTTTTCATGCCAGCCTTTCTCGCCCCGAACAAATTGGCGTACCGGCAGGCAGTCGAGAAACTCGTTGGCGACGATACAGCTGTTGCCATTGGGCACGTCCTCCAGACTGTCGTGCCAGCGCGCGGAAAAGGTGGCAAGCGCGTGACGCTGGGCTTCTCGCAGGCGCGGGTTTGTCTCGACCAGATGCAACTTGAGGGCCACCATGAATCCAGGCACTTTTTGGCAAACGCGCAGCATGTCAACCATCTGAGTCCCACGCCCAGGGCCCAATTCGATCAGGTGAAACGGGGTGGGGCTGCCAAGGTCGAGCCAGCTTTGTGCGACCCACAGGCCGATCAATTCGCCAAAAATCTGACTGATTTCCGGGCTCGTTGTAAAGTCACCGCCTGAGCCCAAGGGCAGTCGCGTAGCATAATAGCCTGCTTGGGGATCATACAGGGCGTGGGTCATAAAGACATCCACGCTGATCGGGCCGCAGGCCTCGATCATGCGGGCCAAGCGGGTTTCAAGCCCGGTTGGCAGCGCGCGCTCTGGCACGGTCACAATGTTCAGCCCGCTTGTTCTGTTTTGGCCTTGCCAGCACGCATACTACCCAGAACGAAGAGGGCGATGCCAACCAAAACCATCGGCGCGGAATAGAACTCGCCGCGCGTCAACCCCATAATCAAGGCGGCATCGGGTTCGCGGAACTGCTCGCCAATCAGTCGCGCCAAGCCATAGCCTGCCACGAAAAGGCCTGCTGCTTGGCCGGGGCGCTTTAAAATACCAAAGCGCGCGACCGCCACTTGCAGCACGATAAACAGCACAACACCTTCAAGTGCGGCCTGATAAAGCTGGCTTGGATGACGTGGCAGGCCTTCTGGATCGGTGCGGAAGATAAAGGCCCAAGGCACATCGGCTGCGCGGCCATAAAGTTCCTGATTGATGAAATTTGCCATCCGTCCGAGGAACAGACCGATCGGTGAAACAACAGCTACCGCATCGCCTAAGGAAAGAATTGACTTCTTCCGCCCTAATGCCGTGCCAATTACTGCCAAACAGACGCCGAGGAAGCCACCATGGAAACTCATGCCGCCTTCCCACACCCGCAGGACCGACATCGGGTCCGCCAGCATGTCCGGGCGATAAAACAAGACGTAACCAATGCGACCGCCAAACAGCACGCCCAAGGTCGCGTAAAACAGGAAGTCGTCGATATCTTCCTCGGTGAGGGTTGAATTTGGACCCCATAGGCTGGGTTTCTTAACCATCCCTACCATGAGCCGCCAACCAAGGATCAAGCCTGCGACATAGGCCAGCGCATACCAACGCAAGCCAAATGGGCCCCATGCAACCCCAAACAGGTCAAACAAGGGCAGTTGAAATACAAAGGGGGAAATGTCGGGAAACGGAATGGCCAAGTCGATCATACCTTGTCCTTAGCAAAGGAAGGGTGGCTTATGCAAAGCTTCTCACAATGACAGCCGTGCACAAAGACAGCAGCAGTCTAAAAGGCCTTTGAAAAAGCTAATACAAACTTCACCGTGAGAGCAAAGGTGGCATTAAGCACCCTGTGTTAGAGAAACATAGCTTCGCGCAGTTGATGCAACTTTGTCATAGCGCTTCGGGAATAGACCCGCTAGAAGGTCCTCATGCAAACACGTAATCCTTTCCTCGATGAATTTTCAAAATTAGCAACCAGTGCTGCAGGCGTGGCCCAAGGCGTCGGTGAAGAGGCCCGTGCCTTTTGGCGTTCGCAAATGGAGCGCATGGTTGTGGACATGGATCTGGTGCGGCGTGACGAATTTGACGCTGTGAAGGATCTGGCCGCAGCTGCCCGCGCAGAGGCCGACAGTCTGAAAGCGCGTCTGGACGCGCTCGAGGCTTCGATGGAAAAGCCTGCCAAAGCGACATCAAAAGCAGCCGCACCAAAAAAATCGATCAAAAGCAGCTAAAAGCGTTGGTGCACCGCTTGCAGCGCGCGCCATTCCCGCCAACCATGCTCGATAGCGGTGCGCGATTCGTGTGCCGTTCTTAAGCGAACCACCGTGGAGGTTACCATGGACCGCCAATTTACGCTTCGAGACGAAGATTTTTTCGAGGATGCGGACACCCTAGATACGGTTGAAGCCGTTCTGGCAGCTGACTCGAAAGCCTATGAGCGTCTGGACGAGGAGATCCACTTCGCCGCTTCCATGACTTATTGCGATTTGCATGGAATCTTCATTGTCCGCGAAGATGCACCTTCTCTTGCTTTAAGTCTGATCTTTGATCTGAAGGCCCCACGCCTTCGTCGGGGCGATATTGCCTCCTTGCTTGCCTTGTTAAATGAAGCGCTTTGGTTAGGTCATTTTGAGCTTTCCTCCGACGACAATGCTTTGTCGTGGAGAGCAGTGGTGCCTTTGATTGGGCGTGATACGCCCGAGCCTGGCGAAGTGGCTGCCATTCTGGCTGCCGGTGTTGAGGCGTGCGAGCGGTTTTATCCTGCCTTTAACTTTCTACTTTGGGCAGGCAAAACACCTGAAGAGGCCGCTCAGGCTGCTTTGTTTGAGACTGCCGGAGAGGCTTGAGTTCTATGAAAAAGCGAATCGCGCTTGTCGGTTGTGGCCGAATGGGCGGAGCTATGTTGCGCGGCTGGGGCCCCATGGCCGATAGGTTCAGTTTGGTGGTGTTTGAACCTTATCCATCCGGCGAAGTGTCAGAAGTCATTGCTACGCAAAACTGGGCGTTGAACCCGGACCCTGCGGAAAGCGGGAACTTTGAGTGCGTTGTCTTGGGTATAAAGCCGCAATTGTTTCCAACCATTGGCGATCAGACTATCCGGCATCTGCTTTCAGACCACACATTGGTGTTGTCCATCATGGCAGGAATTCCTACCGCCAAGATCACTGAAGTTCTCTCGACAAGCCAAGTCATTCGCGCGATGCCCAATACGCCTGGCCAGATTGGAAAGGGCGTGACAGCCTATTGGAACAGCCCAACGGTGTCCCCAGAGGCCGAAGATTTGGCCGTTTCGCTGCTGCGTCCGCTCGGCACGGTAGAAAAACTGCAAAGCGAGAAACAGCTAGATGCGGTAACCGCTGTTTCCGGGTCTGGCCCCGCGTATGTTTTCCTATTGGCTGAAGCCATGGCTGCAGCCGGGGAGGCTGAGGGCCTGGACCGGGCGATGGCCGAGCGCTTGGCTTGGCAGACCGTGATCGGCGCTGCGGCGTTGATGGAGCAAACTGGTCAGAACCCGCAGGATTTACGCCGCGCTGTTACCAGCCCAGAAGGCACAACTGCTGCCGCAACAGACGCGTTGACAGCTGGAGGCGGGATTGTCACCTTGGTGCGTCGCGCTGTGGAAGCTGCAATCCATCGCTCGCGACAATTGGGCAAGTAGCCGCAGACACTTCGGCACCCTATATTGCATGCATGATTGACCGTGCCCCATCTTTACATGCACCCCTCCTTGAGGCCCTCGGGCAAGCCGCCCTGACTTTGAGTGCTGAAAAATCATGGGCCGATGTCAGTCTGTTGAGCCTCTGCCAAACGGCAGGACAAAGCCTATTGGCCTGTGCGGAAGCAGGAATTACGAGCTTCTCTGTGGTCGCATATCTCGATCAAAGGTTGGATTGCGCGATGTTGGAAGCGGCGGCAGATATCGACGCAGATGCGCCAAGCCGTGATCGCTTGTTTGATGTTGTTATGGCGCGATTTGATGCTATGCAGGACCGT
The DNA here is from genome assembly GCA_943372135.1 of Maricaulis salignorans. GTDB lineage: Bacteria > Pseudomonadota > Alphaproteobacteria > Caulobacterales > Aquidulcibacteraceae > Aquidulcibacter. The sequence goes on from CALRXH020000003.1 coordinate 190,563, forward strand.
CGGGCGTCGTGGGCTTCGATCCTCGAAGCCGATGCCCATGAACCCGCCGCTGCCCTAGCCCGCGCAGCCAGAAGGATCCGTACGTCTGCCTGGGCTTTGGAAGCAGTGGGTATTTCAACTGCGAGCCTTCAGGCAACCGCCCGGATTATGGGGCTTGCCCGTCGCTTGCGAAAAGTTGAAGCGCTCTGGCTGAAGGACGATGCCGACTTGTCGAAGACGATGGCAGGCCTCGACCAGACGTTGCGCGAGAGCGAGCAATGGCTGGCCCGGGGCGAGAAGCTTGCTGTAGTTTTGAAATCTGCTTCGCTTGGTCGCAAAAGGGCTAAAGCGGCAGACGCACGCTCACCCGAAGACCCCCCAGGGTAGATCGAGAAAGCACCAGATTGCCACCGTGAGAGCGGGCCACGTCATAGGCAAGTGCTAAGCCTAAACCCACCCCTTTGCGGTTTTGGTTACGGGCCGGATCGAGCCTCGAAAACGGCTTTAGCGCTTCTTCATAGCTTTCCGGCGGGATCCCTGGCCCATCATCATCAACATAAAGCCAAATGGCGTCACTGCTTTGCGACGAACTGATCGCTACGGTCTGGCTAAAGGACAAGGCATTTTCCACGAGGTTGGAGAGGCAGCGCTTCAACGCAATTGGGCGACCAGAGGTTGGTAGGCTGCCGGCAAGGCCCGACCCATCAATTTGACGACCGGCACGGGCCGTGTCGTGAATGATGGCCTGGGCAATTTCAGCCAAATCCACGCCTTCAGGTTCTTCAGACCACTGGCCTTCAGCAAATGCCAAATATTCCTCCAGCATGCCCTCCATCTCGACAATGTCCTTGCGGGCGTCATTAATATCGCTGGAGGCAGGCATCATAGCCAGTTGTAGCTTGAGACGGGTTAGGGGTGTCCGCAAATCATGGCTGACCCCGGCGAGCAGATTCGTCCGCTGCTCGATATGGCGTTGAATGCGACCGCGCATCTGCAAGAAGGCTAAGGTAGCGCGACGGACTTCAGCGGATCCAGCGGGCTTGAGACTGACATTTTCGCCCCTGCCAAACCGGTCCGCCGCATCGGCGAGCCGCTCCATCGGGCGGACTTGATTGCGTATGAACAAGACCGAGACCGTCGCCAGGAGAATGGTCGCTCCGGTAAGCCATAGGATGAATATACCGCCTGTAGAGGCAAAAACCCGGTCGCGATAGGCAAGAAAGCGCAAAACCCCGCCTGGCACTTCAACTCGAATATCGACATAGTCTGGATAGCGCGTGGTATCGAACCAGAATTTCTGCCGCAATGACCCGGACAAAGCCCTTCGCAAGGTCCGGTCAAAGGCCGGAATGACGGCTAGCCGCTCCCGCTCAGGCAATTTCGCCTTCTTCTGGAGTGCAACTGAGAGTCGCAGGTCTGCTCTGGCATAATTGGTAATCGCCGCCAGATTCTCAGAGGCTGGATTATCGGTATAAAGCTGCGTGACAAGGGCAACATCGCCCGCAGCCCCTTCGCTCAAACGCCGGCTGACCTGTTCCCAGTGCAAATCGAAGAACAAGTACGTCACGACCATTTGCATGATCGCCACTGGCAGGACGATAATAAGGAGCGAACGGGCAAAGAGCCCGCGCGGGATCAACGCTTTTAGGTCCATTGTGGAACACCCCGCGTCAGAACCTGCCCTCTTTGAATTAGGATCGGTCTATGCATCATGCATTAGCCGATAGCCTAGTCCGCGCACCGTTTGCAGATAGTGAGGTTCCGCCGGATCATCTTCGAGTTTGCGCCGCAGGCGGGTTACCTGTACATCAATCGATCGCTCGACCGTGACACCTGCTTTACGCGCCAATTCTTCCCGCGTGATCGTCGCACCCGGTCTGGCTGCCAAAGCACGCAGCAAATCCTTTTCGGCATCCGTCAAACGCACCAAAACGCCATTCCGACGTAATTCGTCTTTGGTCGTGTTCCAGGTAGCAGAGCCTAAAAGTAGCAAGTCGACCGCCGGAGCAGGTCGGGCACGCTTTAGAATTGCTGCGACGCGTAAGGCCAATTCCTCTGGCTCAAAGGGCTTGCCAAGATAATCGTCTGCACCAGCGCTGAGGCCTTGAATCCGGTGGCTGGGGTCACCCAAAGCGGTCAGAAGGATGATCGGTGTATCGCGCTCGCCCCGCACAGAACGGGTGAGGTAGACGCCATCCTCACCCGGCATCATCACATCCAAGATGACGAGGTCAAACATCAATGCATCCATCAGCTTGCGGGCGCTTGCCCCATCAGATGCCTCGGTCACTGCATAGCCAAGGCCGGTGAGATAGCGCTTCAGCAGGGCGCGGATGCGATCATCGTCGTCGACAACAAGGAGGTGGGCTGGAGGATCGGTTTGGGCACGGGGGGCCATTAGCGGGCTCTATCGGGTTTGGGGGTTAAGACAGCACTGGCAGGGGCGGGCGAGACTTGCCCGCTAGGTGATTCTGTTAGGGTGGAGAGGACTTTATCGCAGCCGGCCACGGCTTCACTGCCTGCGACGCGGTATGCTGCGGCCAGTCGGGTTCGCATCGCTAGAGCCAACTCGGTTGCAACAGCGCTGCCCTGATCGCTGAGATGAACGATCTTGCGGCGTCCATCGCGCGAATCCCCTGTCCGATTCAACCAAGCGCGCGCCTCTAACCCATCCAAGGTCTTCAGCATGGCTTGCTTGCTCAGCCCAAGTTCTGCAGCAAGCTTTAGAACCGGGAGGGCATGGCCCAATAGCTCGCATAAGCAGCGTGCTTGCGCCCAAGAAAGCTGGTGAATTCGGCGCTGCTCTTCTGTGGCCGACTTCAACAAGTCGCCGGCCTTGAAAATCAAGGAAACGCCAAGATCGAGCTCGTCTTCACGCAAATAAAGGCGCGGCCCGCCGGCGGCTGGGCTGCTTGATCTGGCAAGAGCATTCGGTAAGGTGTTGACAGTCATGGCTGGTCCAAGAGATTGCGTCTCATCGCATTTGGGTTCAAGCCCACCGACTGTGAAGCTTTGACAACTCTATACACTGAACTAGGCGCAAGACACATGACTTTCATTCCTTACGACGATCGCGACGGCTGGATCTGGATGGACGGCGAATTCACGCCCTGGCGTGAGGCGAAAGTGCATGTATTGACCCATGGTCTGCATTACGGCTCGTCGATCTTCGAGGGTGAGCGTGCCTATGACGGCCGGATTTTCGAAAGTCTGCGCCATACGGAGCGTTTGTTCCGGTCGGCCGAGATTTTAGGAATGAAGCCCGCGTTCAGCGTGGCAGACATTGAGGCGGCCAAAGCCGAAGCTATGGCCCGCAACGGCTTTGAGAATTGTTACATTCGTCCGGTCATGTGGCGCGGCAGTGAAATGATGGGTGTATCGGCTCAACAAAGCACCATTCGCGCAGCCGTAGCCGTTTGGGAATGGGGTAATTACTTTGCTGACAAAATGACCGGCATCCGTCTAACCCATGCCAAATGGCGTAGACCTGATCCAAAGACGGCACCGTGCGAAGCCAAAGCGGCGGGCCTTTATATGATATGTACCGATTCCAAGCATGCCGCAGAATCTGAGGGCTATGCTGATGCTTTGATGCTTGATTGGCGCGGCCATGTGGCCGAAGCGACAGGTGCCAACATCTTTTTCATTCAGGACGGAGCCATCCATACCCCTGTAGCTGATTGCTTCCTCAACGGGATCACGCGGCAGACGGTGATCCGCCTCGCACGCGACAAAGGCTATGAGGTAGTTGAGCGGACCATTATGCCAGACGAGTTAGGTAGTTTCTCCGAATGCTTTATTACCGGCACGGCAGCAGAAGTAACGCCCGTCATGGAGATCGCCGGCATTCACTACCAACCAGGTCGCGTGTGTGAGGATATGGTCGTGACATATGATGATCTGGTTCGTGGCAGACACACTTAGGAGCAATCATGAAGAAAGGTTTTTTTGCCCCAGCTTTGGGGATCTCTGCTCTTTTTCTGGTTGGGGCGAGTGCATTTGCCTTCCATGGCCTAGACAAAGAAACCAAAGGCGTTCTGGCGCAGTTGCCGACCAATAAGGACGTTCTGTTTTGGTCCATTCCCCAGCGTGATGCCGCTTTTCGCGCGATGGACCGGCTGGAGTTCTTGGCGAAAAGCCATGTGGTTGACGCGGGTCCCAAAGCGTCTGATCTGCCTGTAGGTGTGCCATTGGCGATTCCCGATATTGACGCTTATATGCAGGGCCAGCGCGCTTCCGGCATCGTCATCATCCAGGATGGTAAAGTCAGATTTGAGAAATATGGGCTTGGCTTTGACGCTGCCGGGCGCTGGACAAGCTTCTCTGTGGCAAAGTCCTTCACCTCCACTCTCGTCGGGGCTGCGATTCAGGACGGCTATATCAAGAGCTTATCGGATAAAGTCTCGACTTATGTTCCAGGCCTCAGGGGCTCTGCCTATGACGATGTGACGGTAGAGCAATTGCTCACCATGTCGTCGGGTGTTGCGTGGAACGAGGATTATGAAAATCCAAATTCGGATGTGGCGAAGTTCAATAATGTGCAGGCTGATGCTGGCTTGGATGCCACTACCAGCTATATGCGCAAACTGCCTCGTGCCCATGCGCCGGGCACTGTGTTCAACTATAACACAGGTGAAACCAATCTTGTCGGTATTCTGGTGACCTCCGCTACCAAAAAGACGCTTGCCGCCTATCTGTCGGAGAAGCTCTGGAAGCCCTTTGGCATGGAGCAAAAGGCAACTTGGATCCTCAACAACACGGGACAGGAAATTGCTGGGTGTTGTTTGCAAATGGCAACGCGCGACTATGCGCGCATGGGGCAATTTGTGCTGGCTGGCGGCAAGATTGGCGAGACGCCAGTGGTGCCGGCCGACTGGTTTGCCAAGGCAACCACCAAGAAGATGGGTTACGGCGAGCCAGGGCGAGGGTATGGCTATCAATGGTGGACCTATGACGATGGCAGCGTTTCAGCGCAGGGCATTTTCGGGCAAGGCATCTTCATTGATCCCAAGCGCAAGCTTGTGATTGCCTCAAATGCCAATTGGACGCGCGCGACCGATGGACCTGAGGGCGCAGCCCGGGAAGTCTTCTACAGCCAAGTCCAAGATTTGATTGATGCAGAATCCGCGGCAAAAGCGCCAGCGGCGGCAACGAACGCTACCAAGTAGCGATCGTTGGTCCGCCTTTTGCTTCTGAAAGGCGTCGGTGGGTACTGGCCGTTGTACCAAGCGGCAAATCGGTGATTTGGAAGAAGCCGTGCTCGGCAATTTCATGTGCATGGTCGATTGGCGCAACATTCCAAGCATTCGCCCGATAAAGCAGGACATGGTCGCCCTTGAAATAGCCGAAATTGGTATGGATGGATACAAGTCGCAGATCTTGTGGCTGGATGATCAAGCCTGCTTCCTCACGAGCCTCCTTGATGGCGGCTTCTAAAGCATGTTCGCCTTGCTCAACCCCGCCGCCTGGCAGGTGCCATCCAGGCAAGTAAGTATGGCGTACCAAGCAGACACGGTCTGTCGTATCAATCGCGAGAATTCGCACGCCCAAGGTCGTCCCGCGGGTCATGCGGAACCAGTTGTGCATTACAGATTTGCGCAAAGACTTTAGCATGTGGTCTTGTATAGGGTGACTTGGCGTGGCGTGCCAATGCCGCTAAAGAGACGCATCAACATAGGGAGTTTCTACGATGTATGCTATTCTTGCCCTCGTCTTGGCCGTTGGTGCCATGGCTCTGTTGAACCTGATTGAGTTCAAGCGCCTCGACTAAACCACATGCGCGCCGGTTTTGCTCCCTCGGGGGCTCTGGTCTGTCCATTTTTACGCACTTTGCGCCTTGAGTTCCCCTTCGACAAATGCTGCGCCAGCGAGACCATACCCTTGAGACCTGATGCATTGCGATGGCCAGTTGTCACCAGGGCAGAAGCGGATCGAGAAGCGGTCGCGGTGCCCATAAAGGCAGTATGAATTTCCCCATGGAAGCGTTCGGGCATGCCCAAATGTGTATTGCCGAAGGGCTATCTGGCTTTATCAAAATTAGAAATAAATAAGTTAAGCAGTCCCTCTTCAAGAAAATAGACGTGCGAGCTGGATCAATTTCAACCAGACGCCAGGATATCGTTTGGGGGTGGCAACGCGTTGAGTGAGGCTTGCAAGTTTTAGATGCCAATGTGAGGCATGTTTTATTCTCAACAAGGATCGGCTCGATATCAAGAGAGAGGGAGGCAGAACTTGCGACAGTTAACTGCACTGCAGACTTTGCAAAGTCAGGAAGGGCTGGCCCTTCAAGCGTCCGTGCCCTAGTCTAAGCGCCATGACGACGAACCCGAAAAACGTATTGGTAACAGGGGCCGGCCAACGCCTTGGCCTCGCCATTGCAGAAGGGCTGGCTGAGGCGGGGCACACAGTTATCCTTCACGCCAACAACTCGACCGCGAACGCAGAGTCCGCCGTCGCACGCTTGCGTGCGAAGGGGAAGATAGCCTTTGCGGTTCAGGCTGATTTATTGGTGGAGACCGATGTCGCAAGCCTGATCACGCGCGCCAGTGGTCTCGCTGGTGCTCCCATTACGGGGCTTGTCAATAATGCGTCGATCTTTGAATGCGACGAGGCATCAGACTTTACGCGCTCGAGCTGGGATCGCCACTTCGATGTCCATGTTAGGGTGCCGTGCGAACTGGCGCGCAACTTGGCCGCGGCCCTGCCGGAGCATCAGACTGGCGCCATCGTCAATCTGATTGATCAACGAATTTTCAAGCTAACACCGCAATTTTTCACCTACACTTTGTCTAAAGCGGCTTTGGCCACGGCTACCCATACGTTGGCGCAAGCCCTTGCCCCACAGGTGCGCGTCAATGGTGTTGCGCCGGGCCCGACGGCACGCAATGTGCGTCAGTCGCAGGAAGATTTCCAAAAGCAAGTAGACGCAACCCTTCTGGGTACGGGCAGCCCTGTCGCGAGTGTGGTCGATGCGGTGTGCTTTCTCTTGAAGGCCGAGGCCATAACGGGTCAAATCGTGGCCGTAGATGGTGGTCAAAGCCTGATCTGGCGCACACCTGATGTTGATGGGATCAAGGAATGAAATCTTCAGGCCCTTCTGAGCTAGGCGTTGTGATGCGACCAGGTGGCATGATCCGCCGTCCAGCCAGACCACCATCCAAACCGTTTTCTGGGCAAGCCGACACTGACGATAGCGCTGATGGTGTGCCGACGCGGGCAGTCTCGACCAAGATTTTTGTCAAAGGGCTGATGGTGGAAGCCGAATGCGGCGTCTATGCGCATGAAAAGGGGCGTCGGCGACCTTTGGTGGTCGATCTTGAGGTCCGTGTCGATTCTGCGGTGCGTGCGGACAGTGACGCTTTGGCGGAGACAATCGATTATGACAGTCTGGTGGCCCATGTTCGCACCATTGCAGGGGGTGAGCATTTGCATCTGATTGAAACCTTTGCTGAAAAAGTCTGTGAAGCGGTGTTGAGCGATGGGCGGATTTTGAGTGTGCGGCTGCGGGTTGAAAAGCCTGGCGCGGTACCCGGCGCTGCTTGCTCCGGCGTTGAACTCGAGCGGACGCGTTAAACCCATGTCTGGCCTGCCTCCTTGCCGAGCGGTCGGTTTACCCGCAGAAATAGGTATCACCGTGGATCAAGCCCGTGCCATTGCGTGGCCCGATGCGCAGTCGCACAAGCACAGTCGTGGCAGGCTTGCCGTGATCTGCGGCGGCAGGTTGCAAACCGGTGCCGCGCGCCTTGCTGCTTCAGCGGGCCAACGCTTGGGGGCAGGGTGGGTCAGTCTGATTGCCTCGCCAGAGGCTACCACTATTCTGGCCTGTCATGAGACCGAACGCCTGATTATCGAACGCTTGCCAGAGCAAAGCCTATCGGACCTATGTGCCAGCTTTGATGCGGTGGTACTGGGCCCAGCCTTTGGTTTGAGCGAGGGCCATGCTGGCGATGTGCTGGATGTGCTGCAGGGCTTTCCCAAGGGCTTGGTGCTCGATGCAGATGCCTTAACCTTGATCGCTCAAAGCGGTTGCGACGGTCCGCTTTGGCAAGCCTTGCAAAAGCGCACTGCCACAACGATTCTCACCCCCCATAGCGGTGAGTTTACGCGCCTCGCGGAGGTGTTTGATCCGTCCAAGAAGGGGGAGGCAACGGCCAAACTCGCTCAAGAGTTACAGGCAATCGTGGTGCATAAGGGTGCCCAGACCTGGGTTGCAGCCCCCGATGGGCGCTTGGCCTCTTCAGATTTAGCGACGCCCTTCTGCGCCAGTGCCGGGACGGGCGATGTTCTCGCTGGGATCATCGGTGGCCTCTTGGCGCAAGCCATGCCTGCGTTTGAGGCGGCGTGCGCAGCGGTCTGGATTCATGCGACTGCCGCTAATCGCGTTGGACCGGGCTTAATTGCAGGAGACCTGATTGCTGCCTTGCCTGCTGTATTAAATGACCTTGCGCCGGATGCCTTGCAGGCAAAATAGACTTATTGCCCTTCGTTCTAAGGGAGAGGCTAGGATTGACACTATTGCTAAAGACGCCTGACCCTTTAGCGGGAGGCTTTGTCTCAGCAAGGGGCTGGAGCTAATCATCAGCTTGCAAGGCGGGCAGTCAGTTGGCGCATCACAGCTGTGGCGGTTTCTCCGGTTTCGCGCATTTATCTCCACCTTGCTCCATAACCCATGTCTGGCGACTTCAAGATAAGCGGAGCGATGCCTTCAACCGTTTCGCGCCAGGGATAGGGGAGTATAGGGATATCAACCGCACCGCCACAACCGTGGTGTGGGCAGTTGCTACTGCGCTATGTCTGGCCAGCTAGCAGCTCAATCCGCCAAGCGGCCATCCTTGATGGCCTTGGCCGTGAACTTGAACAAAAGCGCACTCGAGGCCTCGGGCACTTGCTTCTCCAGTTTCGGGCAGGCGAGTTGGTGCAGCACATGGCTGATGATGGCGAGGCGCGCATGTTTTTTGGAGTCCGCACGGACGCAATACCAAGGGGTGCGGGCCGTGTGCGTTGCTTTGAGCATGTCATCACGCGCGGCGGTGTACTCATCCCACTTTTCTTGAGCAACCCCATCCAGCGGGCTGATTTTGAGGCGGGCGAGTGGGTCGGTCCGCCGCTCTTCCAGGCGTCGGGCTTGTTCTTCGCGGCTGATATCCAGCCACAGCTTGATGATTTGGGTGCCCGATTCACTCAACATGGTTTCAAAGGGCACCACATCGCGCAAGAAATCGGCGTGCTCTTCGGGCGTGCAAAAGCCCATGACAGGCTCAACTCCTCCGCGGTTATACCACGAGCGGTTGAAGATGACGACTTCCCCGGCAGCTGGCAGATGGGCGGTATAGCGCTGGAAATGCCATTGAGTTTTTTCGCGGTCGGAGGGTTTGGGAAGCGCGACGACGCGGGTTGACCGCGCACTCATATGCTCGATCATGCGCTTGATTGTGCCATCCTTGCCGGCTGCATCGCGGCCTTCTAGGACGATCAGAACTTTCGCCCCGGTCTCCATGAGCCATTGCTGCGTGGACACGAGGGCGACTTGCAGAGGCTCTAACAGTTGAAGAAATTCGCCATCCGTCATCTTGGATTTGGCGGCATCGTTTACAGCTTTTGAAGACTTCTTTTCGTTGGCCATCTTGCTTCCTCCCCCATAAGCTTGAAGTGTGCACACCACTTTGCTCCGTGCAAGGGGTCTAGCCAAATGAGTGAATGATGAAGCCCAGTCAACGCCTCTATGTCGCCTCTGATTTAGGCCAAGACCGAACCGTGGTGCTTGATAGCGGGCAATCGCATTATCTCGCCCATGTGCTGCGTTTGCCTGTGGGCGCGTCGGTACGGCTATTCAATGGCCGCGATGGGGAATGGCTGGCCCATTTGACCCAGATGGGCAGGAAGGGGGCAGAAGCGGTCTGCGCCGAACAGACCAGTGTGCAGACCTCCGTCTGCGATCTCGACCTGTTGTTTGCGCCCGTAAAAGGCGACCGCACCGATACGATTGTGGAAAAGGCCACGGAGTTGGGGGTGGCGCGCATCCGCCCCGTGCTGACAGAGCGCACCATCGTGCGCAAACTCAACCTTGAACGGCTTAGAAGTCGCGCGGCAGAGGCATCTGAGCAATGCGGTATGCTCTTTGTGCCAGAGGTGTTCGACGCCACCAGCCTGATGAGCCTGCTCGACCCCAAGGGTGAAGAACGGCACATCTTGTTTGCCGATGAAGCCGGCGACGCCATGCCGGTGGCTGAAGCCTTGGCCGATAAGCCTGCCCGCGTGGCCCTTCTGACCGGACCAGAAGGCGGCTTTACGCCGGCGGAGCGGGAGAAACTGCGCGCCAGTCCATTGGTTCGACCGGTCACTCTCGGGCCACGAATTCTGCGGGCCGATACGGCCACTTTTGCAGGCCTGACCTTGATCCAAAGCGTGTGGGGCGATTGGGCTTAAGGGGCAAAAGAGGGGGCGACATTGCGTCGCATTCTCCAAAGCGCCAGCCATCACCATCTCTTGGTCGGACTAGATCGCGTCTCGTTTTCTGAAAACGAGGTTGCGATCTAAATTTATGATTTAGGGCCAGTTTTACACCATTTTTCGATTCCGAAAAATGGTGAACGGCCCTAGGAGGCAATGTTGCGCGACAGGTACCCAAAAAAAGGAGATGATGATGAGGATGGCGTCGGCTTATGCTTTTGAAACGGCTAATCCTTTGGAGTATCATCAAGCTCCACAAGACCTCTCGGACCGGGTGGCTTTGAGCTTAACCCGTGCTTTGCGCTTTTTCGCCGACCGCTTTTTTGCCAAGCGCTATGGCCACCGCGCGGTGGTGCTGGAAACTGTCGCTGCCGTGCCAGGCATGGTGGCAGGCATGCTGGTCCATATGCGTAGCCTGCGCCGCATGGAAGATGATCACGGCTGGATCCAGACTTTGCTGGATGAATCCCAAAACGAACGGATGCATCTGATGACCTTTGTCGCCATCGCCAAGCCGAACTGGCTGGAGCGGCTTTTGATCCTGTTGGCGCAAGGTGTATTTTTTAACGCCTTCTTTTTGCTCTATCTTTTTTTCCCGCGCACTGCCCACCGTATGGTTGGCTATTTCGAAGAAGAAGCGGTGATCAGCTATAGCTCTTACCTGGACGAGATTGATGCGGGTCGGCTAGAGAATGTGGCTGCACCCGCCATCGCCATTGATTATTGGCATCTTGCCCCTGATGCGCGGCTGCGCGATGTGGTGTTGGCAGTGCGGGCTGATGAAGCCAAGCACCGCGACGTCAACCATCAGTTTGCACATGCCTTGACAGCATAAAGGCGGCAAAATCGGGTCGGCCTTCTTGCGCCTGTCATAAACGCGCCCTAACTCACACCGGCGTGATCTTCACGTCGAATGAGACTTTGTGCATGGCTGATTCAGAAGACCTTTCCCGTCCCCTTGAGACTTTTGAGGACTTGTTACCCTATTTTGATGCCGGGCCAAAGCCTAAGTCGGATTGGAAAATCGGGACCGAGCACGAGAAGTTCGGCTTTTATAAAAACACCCATGCGCCCGTTCCGTACGAGGGCGACATTGGTGTGCGCGCCTTGCTAGAGGGAATGAAAAGTCTTTCGGGCTGGGACGGCATCTATGAAGGCGATGATATCATAGGCCTTAAACAAGGCATGGCGTCGATCACCCTGGAGCCCGGCGGCCAATTTGAATTGTCTGGCGCGCCGCTTGAGCATTTGCACCAGACGTGCACCGAAGTGGGTGCCCATTTAGCCGATGTGCGCACCGTCACCGACGCATTGGGCATTGGGTTTTTGGGTCTGGGCTTTAATCCGCTCCATAGTTTGGAAGACATTCCGCTGATGCCCAAGGGCCGCTATAAGATCATGCGGGATTATATGCCCAAGGTCGGCCGCCTCGGGCGACAAATGATGTTTCGCTCCTGTACTGTGCAAACCAATCTGGACTTCGGCTCTGAAGCCGACATGGTGAAGAAGTTTCGCTTGTCACTGGCGCTGCAACCAATCGCCACTGCCTTGTTTGCCAATTCGCCTTTTGCCGAAGGTCGCACCAATGGCTTCTTGAGCTATCGCGCCCATGTGTGGAGTGACACCGACCCCGATCGCACGGGCATGCTGCCCTTTGTGTTTGATCCGGACATGAGTTTTGCCCGCTATGCGCAATGGGCGCTAGATGTGCCGATGTATTTTGCCAAACGTAACGGCGTCTATCTCAATCTGGCAGGCCGCTCTTTCCGTGATTTCATGGTAGGCCGCTTGCCCGAATTGCCCGGTGAAAAACCGACGATGAAGGACTGGGAAGACCATTTGACGACGTGCTTCCCGGAAGTGCGTTTGAAAACCTTCTTGGAGATGCGCGGCGCAGATGCTGGGCCGTGGTCGCGGCTTTGTGCTCTGCCCGCGCTCTTTGTTGGCCTGCTCTATGATGATGCGGCGACCGAGGCAGCCCTTGAACTTGTCAAGGATTGGACGGCAGAAGACCGTGAGAGCCTGCGCCGCAGCGTACCCTTTTTAGGTCTTAAAGCGCCAATTCGGGGCCGCACTGCGCAAGATGTGGCCAAGGATGTGTTGACCATAGCCCGCCAAGGCTTGCGCGCACGTGCCAAGTTGAATGCTTCTGGTGATGATGAGACGGGCTTCTTGAGCGAACTCGACGAAATCGCCGCCAGCGGCATGACCCCTGCACAACGTTTGTTGGAGCGCTATCATGGTGAATGGGGCGGTAACATCCACAAGCTCTATGAGGCTTGCGCTTATTAGAGCAGGCGTTGCTCCGGCGCTAGCGGTGCAACAGTCAGGGCGGTGCCTATCAGCAGGTGCAAAAGCCGGCGGATGTTGGCGGGGCTTTAGGCTGAAACGCTAAAACCCGCCAAGCCCTGCGCCAAAGGGGCAGCCGTTCCACACAACTTTTGCAAAGTCATCAGGGCCATTTGACCAAGGGTGGCATGGAGGAGAGGATGCTTTCCACATTGCCGCCGGTCTTTAGGCCAAAGGTGGTCCCCCGGTCATAGAGAAGATTATACTCCACATAGCGGCCCCGTTGGATCAATTGAGCCTCACGCTCCTCCTCAGTCCATGTCTCATTCATCCGACCACGCACGATTTCAGGATAGACGGATAAAAAGGCGCGTCCGACATCTTGGGTAAACACAAAGTCCTTCTCCCAAGATCCTGAATTATGATGGTCATAGAAAATGCCGCCAATGCCACGCGGCTCGTCGCGGTGGGGCAAATGGAAATAGGTGTCGCACCAGTCTTTGAACCTTGCATAATAGCCTGGGTCATGGGCGTCGCAGGCTTGTTTCATCGCTGCATGGAACGTGAGGGTGTCGGGGAAATCCTGTGTGCGCTGGTAGGCCAGGAGGGGCGTCAAATCTGCGCCACCGCCAAACCAGCTTTGCGTGGTTGAGAGCATACGCGTGTTCATATGAACTGCCGGTACGCGCGGATTTGTCATATGGGCGATTAGACTGACGCCAGAAGCCCAAAAGCGCGGATCTTCTGATGCGCCGGGAATCGTTTTGGCATAATCGGCAGAAAACGTGCCCATCACGGTGGAGACATGCACACCGACCTTTTCAAACAAGCGGCCTTTCATGATTCCCATTACGCCGCCGCCACCACCTTCTTCCTTGCGGCTCCAAGGGGTGCGAACAAATCGGCCAGGGCTTCCGGGATAGAGGGCTGGGTCTGCTTCGTCCTCGAGGGTCTCAAACGCCTGCATGATCTGGTCACGCAAGGATTCAAACCATGCTCTTGCCTGTGCTTTTCGGTCGTCTTTTTCGCTCATTCTGCCCTCGTTTTGTCTTTCCTTTGCCGGGAAATTGGTCCCGGATTCCTCCCTATAACGCTAATCCAGCGTCGCCCATCGCCTAGTTTGTCGCATGGCTTCGGTTAAGGCGATAGCTCCCGCTGTAACCACATTAAGAGAGCGCAGTCCGTGCGCCATGGGAATGCGCACACAGGCGTGACAAGCCGCAATGACATCAGGAGGTGTCCCTTCTGATTCACGCCCCAACATCAAAACATCATCCGGTGCAAAGACGAAATTGGTCAAACGCATGCTTCCCTCCGTCTCAATTAACACAATCCTGCTATTTCCTGCCTGTGTGGCTACTACAAATGCAGCAAAGCTATCGTGACGTCGCCAGTCACACTTGTCGCCATAATCCAGCGATGCACGTTTTAAAGTCTTGTCTGATAAAGGAAAACCGCATGGTTCGATAACGTCTAACCCAATGCCGAGGCACGCGGTAAGACGGATGGCCGCACCGAGATTTGGCGCGATATCTGGTTGAAAGAGAGCTAGGCGCACGTTATGCAATCTCATCTTTGGAGGGGGTGCCGCGTGATGCGGCGTTCCGTCGCACGTTCAAGAGGCGTTAACGCCCTACCTGTAGCGGTAAACGACTTTTAGACGTGTGTGAATGCGGGAGTAGCAAGGTGTCAGCCACCAATCATGAAGTAGCCGGCGAGGCCGGAGAACCAACACGGCGTGATATGATTCATGTCGCGACTGGGGCCGTAGCAGCTGGCGGTGCCGCGATGCTGGCTTGGCCGCTGATCAATCAGATGAATCCAGCAGCCGATACGCGCGCTTTGGCATCGATAGAGTTTGATGTGTCGAAAGTCGCGGAAGGCTCGCAGACCAAAATCATGTGGCGCGGTAAGCCGCTAATCGTTCGTCACCGGACCGCTGAGGAAATCGCGCAAGGTAAAAAAGACAATGGTGCAGAGCTGAAGGATCCGCAAACGGACGATCAGCGCACCATGCAGTCCAATGAGCAGCCCGGTAAGCCCGAGTATCTGATCATGGAAGCAAACTGCACGCACTTGGGCTGTATCCCGGTCGGCATTGCTGAGCCCGGCTATATTGGTGAGTTTGGCGGCTGGTTCTGCCCTTGCCATGGCTCGCACTATGATACCGCTGGCCGCATTCGCAAGGGCCCAGCTCCGAAAAACCTTTATATTCCGCCCTACGTCTATACCGGCGGCACAGTCGTAAAGATTGGATGATACGAACATGAGTGGACCTTCAAGCTATGTGCCTAAGTCCGACCTCGAAAAGTGGTTGGATACGCGGCTGCCGATCGTGCGGTTTATGAATGACACGCTGGTCGATTTTCCAACCCCAAAGAACTTGAACTATTGGTACACGTTCGGCGGCATTTTGGCGGTCTGTTTGGCCAGCCAAATCATCACCGGGATCATCCTGGCAATGCATTATGTGCCCCATATCGATATGGCCTTTAACTCGGTTGAGCGCATCATGCGCGACGTCAACTATGGTTGGTTGATCCGCTTCATGCACTCCAACGGGGCCAGCATGTTCTTCTTGGCCGTTTACATTCACATCTTCCGTGGCCTTTATTACGGTTCATACAAAGCACCACGCGAAATCCTATGGGGTTTGGGCGTGATCATCTTCTTGTTGATGATCATTACGGCCTTCATGGGCTACGTGTTGCCTTGGGGTCAGATGTCCTTGTGGGGCGCAACCGTGATCACCAATATCGTCGGCGCTGTGCCTTTCATCGGTGACGCAATCAAAACATGGTTGCTTGGTGGCTTTGCGGTCGATAACGCGACGTTGAACCGCTTCTTCTCGCTGCACTATCTCCTGCCGTTCGTGATAGCGGGCGTTGTGGTGTTGCACATCTGGGCGCTGCATGTGCCTGGCAACAACAACCCAACCGGTGTTGAAGTCCAAGATGTGAAGAAAGAAACCCTTCCATTCCATCCTTACTATACAATCAAGGATGCGTTTGCGATCTGCGTGTTCTTGCTGATCTTTGCTGGCTTTGTCTTCTTCGGCCCCAACACCTTGGGTCACCCAGACAATTATATCCCTGCCAATAACCAAGTGACGCCAGCGCACATTGTGCCTGAATGGTATCTGTTGCCCTTCTATGCGATCTTGCGAGCCATCACGTTCGATATCCTGATTATCGATGCCAAGTTCGGCGGCGTGATCGCGATGGGGGGTGCTATTCTGATCTTGTTCGCGCTGCCTTGGCTCGACTCGTCTAAGATTAAATCCATGCGGTATCGCCCTGTGGCCCGGATGTGGTGGTTTGCTTTCGTGCTGAACTTCCTGATGCTGGCCGTTTGTGGTGCGATGCCGGCAGAACCGCCTTGGACTTTGATCTCATTGATCTGTACGGTCTTCTACTTCGCCTATTTTCTGGTCATTCTGCCTGTTCTGGGTGTGATTGAGAAACCCCAAACCCCCCCTGCGTCGATTGCGGACTCGATTCTGCAATCCCACAAGAAGTCGGCAGGCGTGTCTGCTGCAGCTGTACCGGCGGAATGAGGAACTTTGTTATGAAACCAACTTTCGCACGCCGATTTATCGCCGGATTATTAGGCCTTGTGTCCGTCGTGGCCTTCACCAGCAGCGCACAAGCTGCGGGAGAAGTTAAGCACCCCCGGGCAGTCAATGGCTCATGGGAGGGCCCATTTGGTCGCTTTGATCGGGCCCAGCTGCAACGCGGCTTCCAAGTTTATAAGGAAGTTTGCTCGGGCTGCCATTCCATGAACTTGTTGCATTACCGTAACCTTGGTGATGAGCACGGCCCGTTCTATGATCCCAAATATCCAAACCCGAACGAAAATCCAGTCATCAAGGCCATTGCTGCCACTTACACCGTTAAGGCGGTGGATCCAGACGGCAATGAGGAAGAACGTCCGGGTCTGCCAGCAGACAAGTTCGTGTCACCGTTCGAAAACGCATCACAAGCAAAAGCGGCTAATGGTGGGTCGATGCCTCCCGATATGTCGGCTCTGATCAAAGCTCGTCACTTGGGCGGTGATTATGTCTACTCGCTTTTAAGCGGCTATGATCAAGCGCCGCCCAAGGGTAAGTCTGTTCCAGAGGGCAAGTACTATAATCCGTACATGCCGGGTGGCGTGATCGCCATGGGTCCGCCACTGGTAGATGAACAAGTGACCTATGCCGATACTGAAGCCAATAAGGGCGTCAAACCAACTGTTGACCAAATGTCCCGTGACGTTGTGGCCTTCTTGAGCTGGGCGTCTGAGCCGCATCAGACCCAACGCAAGATCACAGGCTTTGGCGTCATGGCATTCCTGTCGCTTCTGACCATTCTGTTGTGGTTCTCGTATCGTCAGGTATGGCGCAACGTTGAACACTGAGTTTAAGAGACTTCAGCAAACACGAAGGCCGCCCGATGGGGCGGCCTTTTTGCTGTGTGGCGCTTTCAGTATCCCTTCACCATGAATTTATCATCCATAGCCGTTCGCTTATGCCCTGCGGTCGAGGGCGACGGCGCTGGTGTCGCGCAAGGCTTGTGCGCCTGGCCCATAGGCCACTGGCGTCGGGCGGGCTGCCACCGCTTCTTCCGCAATGGCGCGGACCAATCCCTCCGCCATGGCGCGCTGTCTGCCCAACGCTCGCTCATGGGCAGCCATGGCAGCCTTAAAGCGCTCTGTCTCCACCGTGAGGGTTGTCTTCAAAAGCGGAGCTACCCCTTCCAAGATTGACGGGTTTTGCGCAATCCGCCGGCTTTCCAGTGCATAGACATTGGCCAGACGAGCAGATTCCTCGTTCAAGGATTGGGCTTCAAGAAACCGACTACCTTCAAATAAGGCCGCCTGTCTTTCGGCTAGATCGGCGAGACGACGTGTTAAAAGGATCAATTGGTCCAATAAGTCGTTAGGGTCGTTGGCCATTAGGGTCATGATCTATATTCCCGCTGCTTGCGCACGCTCTTGGATCTTGAGCATTTCTTGTTTCACGGCGGCAGCAATGCCAATCCCACCTTGTTCGCTGAAGCCCTTGGCATATTCCTCTGTCAGGAAGGGGCGAAACGCCCGCTCTGCCGCACCACCGCCAAACATGGAGTCAGTGATGTCGGTGTCTGTTTCCATCAAGGACAACATCTGTGCCAAGGCCATGCGTTCGAATTCGCGCGCGGTCTTGTCCATTTCAGCACTCGATTTGAGCGTCTTCGCTCTGGCACCCAACGCTTCAACCGAGGCCGATTGAGTTTGTGGGAATGGCATTACGGGGGCGATACGATCCATATTCTGTGGGTTCCTTACATAACTTCTATGTCAGCTTGCAGCGCACCAGAGGCTTTCAGCGCCTGAAGAATTTGAATGAGGTCGCGCGGGTTTACGCCCAGAGAGTTCAGCCCTTCGACCAGATCGCGCAGCGGCACGCCCCCCCGAATAACAGTGAGGTCGCCCTTATCTTCTTCAACTGTCACGCTCGAGCGTGGCACGACGGTGGTTTCGCCTTGGCTCAGCGGGTTAGGCTGGCTGACCAGTGGGGTCTCCTGGACCGAGACGGTCAGATTGCCTTGGGCGACGGCCACGGTGGAGACGCGTACATTATCGCCCATCACCACAATGCCAGAGGATTCGTCGACCACAATCTTGGCAACCAGATCAGGGGTTACGGTTAGACGCTCCACCCGGCTGATCAGATTAACCATATCGCCTGGATAGCCAATCGGCTTTGAAAGAACGACCGTTGAAGGATTGTCTACCGAGGCGGCTGCGACACCCAGATTGGTGTTGATGGCATTTGCGATCCGGCGGGCTGTCGTGAAGTCGGGATTGCGCAAGGCGAGACGAAGTTCGGTTTGACCGGCAAGGTCAAAGTGAAGTTCGCGCTCGATAAGCGCACCATTGGCAATGCGGCCATTGGTGCTGACACCACGGCTGACGCTGGTGCCAGAATTTCCCGTCGCGGTGAAGCCACCAACAGTCAGTTGACCTTGGGCAACAGCATAGACTTGGCCATCTGCGCCCATCATCGGGGTGACCAGCAGCGTTCCGCCCTCGAGGCTTTTCGCATCGCCAAAAGCTGAAACTGAAATATCAAGGCGTGTGCCTTGTGTCGCAAAGGGAGGTAGACTGGCAGTGACCATGACGGCGGCGACGTTCTTGGTTTGCAGATTTTGCTCGCGTGTATTGACGCCCATCCGCTCTAGCATGGCTTCCAAGCTTTGCTTAGTGAAGGGCGAATTGCGCAGACCATCACCGGTTCCTGGCAAACCAACTACAATGCCATAGCCGATTAATTGGTTGTCGCGGACGCCCTCAATCTGCACCAAATCCTTGATGCGCGATTGGGCCGAAGCTTGGGCAGGCCAAGTACAGCTTAGGCTGACCAGGCCGAGCAGAAGGGCTTTGGAAAAAAGACGAAATACGGGCGTGAATATCTGTGTCATTGGATTTGACCATGCTAAAACCGTGCCGTGATGTTGCTAGGTAAAAATATTTTAAAACAATATGATAGTGTGTCTGCCTCAGTGTGCTTCGATAATTGGATCGGCAAGCTTTGCCTAGGTCTGGTGGTATTCTGCCGTCTTCCGGCTATCTTTTGGCACACATTAATCAGGTCTTAACCGGGGCAGCTCATGAGTCGTGTTTATGAAAATTAACGCGCCCACGTCCACATCAATTGTATCCGGGGCCCGTCGTGCCACTGGTGGTGCGGCACCTGGATTTGTGTTGCCCGGGCAAGTGGAAGGGGGCCCCGCGCATGTCAATCGTGCAATGTCGGCAACTTCCATCGCCAATGTCGGAGCGCTTTTGGCGCTTCAGGGCGAAGATGATGTGGCTGAGCGACGTCGTCGAGCCGCCCGCCGCTCGTCTACCCTACTTGATCAACTCGAGGACATACGCGTGTCTATTCTAGGCGGGGGCGTCAGTCGTGAGCAGGTCGCTCGCCTGTCGCAGGCCTTACGTGAGCACCGCGACGCCGTGGATGATCCGGCCCTCAATACACTTTTAGATGATGTAGAATTGCGTGCTGAAGTCGAACTGGCCAAACTGGAGCGCGCGCTCTAGATCGGTTGGGATGGGGAATGTTGCTGCGGTGCCTGGGCTTAAGATCTCTCGCGTGTTCTTTTAGCAGCTCGAGGCCCAACCCAATGTTTGTAGCGCCTTGCGAGCCGCCTCAGGCTTCACTATAGCGCGAGGACATTGTGAGATGCGTTGATCGATCACAGGCAGAATCAGGGGTACGTCATGACGACGATAGTTATGCCAAACACCAGTGTTGCGAGTGACTATATGCCTTCAGATGACGAAGAGTTCATGAATGAACGGCAACGTGAGTATTTCCGCAAAAAGCTTCAAGAGTGGAAAGGGTCGATCCTCGCGGACTCCAAAGATACGCTGTCGCATCTACAAACTGAAACTGCGTCACTGCCTGATGTAGCGGACCGTGCTTCTGCCGAAACCGATAAGAGCATTGAGTTGCGGGCACGTGACCGTCAGCGCAAATTGATTTCGAAAATCGACGCCGCCTTGCGCCGTATTGACGATGGCTCCTACGGCTATTGTGACGAAACCGGTGAGCCGATTTCCATCGGCCGTCTAATGGCCCGCCCGGTAGCGACCCTGAGCTTGGAAGCCCAGGAACGCCACGAGCGGTCAGAGCGTATTCACCGTGATGATTAAGCTTCGGTCATGAGCCCCATTCAGAAAGGGCTGATGGCACCTAGGATTTGCTGACCTTTGGGCGGCTGTTGATACGCCGTGATCTGGCCACGGCCACCATAAGAAATTCGGGCTTCTGCCATTTGTGTGTGGCGAACTTGGTTGGTCGATGTAATGTCTTGCGGCCGCACAATCCCTGATACCAGAAGTTCACGCAGTTCGTTGTTGATGCGCACTTCCTGGCGACCGGCCACAACCAAATTGCCGTTGGGCAGAACTTGGGTGACGATGGCAGCAACGGTCATGTCGACCTTCTCGTTGCGCGCCACTTGGCCTTGGCCGGCGAAGGCACCATTGGAACTTGCCCCGACCATGGTAGAAGGATCAAAGCCTTCCGGCAGGACTTTGCCAGGCAATTGCTCCAGACCGAAGAAACTGGTCACACCGCCATCCATGGTGGATTTGCGCGTGCGACCGGTTGAGTTGTTCAATTGTGCTTGATCATTGATCTGGATCAGAACCGTCAGGATATCGCCAATATTGGAGGCGCGGGGATCATTGAAAAATTGCCGCGATCCGGCTTTCCATAGCGAGTTTGATGAGGTTTGGCTCATTTGTTGGGCTGGCATCGGCATCACGACTTGGCGACGCCCCGTTGCCGCATAGGCGGGATTTTCAATCGGTGTCACTTCTGGAGGTTTGCCTGCGGTGCGCACATCCTCGATCGTCGAGGCACACCCGGCCAGTGTCAGGGCGGCTAAAATCGTCATGCTAAACCTACGCATCAATTGACTCCATTCTGTTTGGATACCCGAGCCGACAGCTGGCTTAGCATCACGCGGGCCGTGCCTGGGCCATCGACAATGGCTTCCAGCACTTTGTTGGATTTTGGGTTTAAAACTTTGACACTGGCCCCAATGGCTGCATCGCCCAATGCCTTGCCACGGACCGACAATCTCAGGCCTTGGGCTTCATAGATAAGAGTTACAGGCTCGTTGCGGCGCACGGATGGCGTGTCCATTATATCCAAGGATCGCAAAGGCGTGTTTGCGAGAAGAACTCGTTTGGCTGTTTTGCCAATCAGAGCCTCAGGATCAGCCAGAGCGTCACGTGGGCTATTGATGGGTGTCTCGATCCAAATCACGTCTTCGGCTTGAATGGTTTCACCGCGCTGAATCGTGCGACCCAGCACTGCAACCGCTTCCGGTCGGGGTGGGACGCCGGGTGCGCTGGCTCTTTCGCGGTTTTCGGGCCCGGTGATCTTAGCGGCTTCAGATGGATTAAGGGACTGCGGATCGACGCGACTGGCTCCAATGACGACAATTTGGTTCACGCCTTCGCGGTTCGGCCAATTCATACCAACCGCGCGCGCGCGCGCCTGCAAGGGTGCTGCACCGAAGACAACCCTCTGACCGGGGCCAGGAGAACGCGCAATCGGCTGATTGGAATAAGCACCTGCGTGGTCGAACACATCACCAAAAGTAATTTGTGCCTTGTCCGAACTCGGGTTAGCCTTTAGCGACAGGACCGGTCCTGTTTGGGTCGCTTGGGCCAAGCTGGTGTCGACCTGTAGGACAGGCGCAGCCAGCACAACCAGCGCGAGCCAGGAAGCTCGGCTATTACGATGAAGGGGTGAGGGCGCTTTCATTCAAGGCTTACCGGAGGACTTGAGATGTGGCTTGCATCATCTCATCGGTGGCGTTGATCACTTTGGAATTCATTTCATACGCTCGCTGGGCGATGATGAGGGCTGAAATCTCAAAAACCGGATTGACGTTGGAGGCTTCAACATAACTCTGATTGATTGATCCTAGGCCGGGCCCGGTTGGATTGCCTATTGTGGCAGGACCAGAGGCGGCGGTTTCAACCAGCAAATTGTCACCTAGGGCTTCCAGGCCTGCTGGGTTCACAAAGCCTGCCAACGTAATCTGGCCCAAATCTTGCGGCGCGGTTTGGCCCGAGATGATGGCTTGCACTTGACCGGAAGACGAGATGGAAAAGTCGAGTGCGCCGTCCGGGATCTGAATTTCAGGCTGCACGATATAACCGTCTCCAGTCACAATTTGCCCAGTCGGGGAGGACGAGAAATTGCCAGCGCGCGTATAGGCTGTCCGCCCGTCTGGCAGAAGCACTTGGAAATATCCCCTTCCATTAATGGCCATGTCATACTTATTGTCGGTTCGGGTAAGGCTGCCTTGTTCGGCGATGCGATAAACCGACCCGGTCTTCACCCCGTAACCAACTTGTACCCCGGTTGGGTCAATCGTACCGGAGTCAGAAGTGGTGGCACCAGGGCGTTCTAGGTTTTGATAGATTAAATCCTGAAACTCAGCGCGTTGGCGCTTGAAGCCGGTTGTATTCATGTTGGCGATATTGTTGGAGATGACTTCAACATTGAGCTGCTGGGCCAACATGCCGGTAGCTGCGATATTCATAGAGCGCATGTGCTTGGTCCTTTAATTGGATTAGGATTGAACCCGGGCGAGACGTTCGATCGCTCGGCCACGCAAGTCCTCAGTTTGTTTTTGCAGGCGCGTTGCACTTTCAAAAGCGCGACTAATTTCCATGATACGGGTAAGCTCTGTCACCGCGACGACGTTGGAGCCTTCGATCATGCCCTGGACGACTTGCGGGTCGCCAGCAGCTTGGGCCGCTTCACCTGTGGGTCTCCAGAGATTGTCACCGACTTTGTCGAGCGCACCGGGTCGGTCAAACCGCGCGATGCCAAGTTGGGCGACGGTCATGCCATTTTGTTGGATAGATCCATTTTTCGCGACAAGAGGCTCGCCTTGGGTCATGTCTAAGGTGATGGGTTGGCCAGCCGTATCGAGAATGGCGCGGCCATCGCCCGTTACGATGCGGCCTTGCGTATCCATTTGAAAGCGGCCGTCGCGGGTATAGGCATTGCCTTGCGGCGTCTGCACCGTGAAATAGCCTTCGCCAGCTAGGGCAAAATCGAGCGGGTTGTCGGTGCGTTGCAGGGCCCCGGGACGAAAGTCTCGCGCGATGGAATAATCGCGCACAAACTCGACTGTTTTCGGCCTTTCGGCGATCGAGGCGGGCCTGCGAATAACGGGCTCGAACAAGACTGATTCCGATTTGAAGCCGGCCGTGGACACGTTGGCCATATTGTTTGCCGCGACATCCATTTGTCGCCGCAGGGCATTTTGAGCCGAAAGAGTTATGAGAAGTGTATTGTCCATCTCTTTGTCTACCTTCTAGGTGAGCTCACGATGCGCTTTGGCACCAAATTCTCTGAGCCTGCCCCTCATCTTGCAAGTGCCGGGCCAAGAATTAATCATTAAATTTCAATGTTTTAAAATAGATGGCGGTTGAATCCGGCAGATGATGCCGTGAAGAATTGGCTGCAATAGGCGATTTTGGTCCCCGCCCCGGCATTTTTTGCCGCTCGGTTAGGGTTTGGTGACATTTCATTAACCACGATTGGCTTAACTCACCGTATCGAGAAACGCCCAGATGTGTCCCATGCGCCGGGGCAAGTTCAAGCCTGTGAGAAAATTTATGGCCGGAAAGAAAGAGAAAAAGTCTGAAGCCCCTCCTGAGGATGTTGATGGAGCTGAGGGTGGCGAAGGGCAGGAGGGTGCTGCCGGCAAGAAGAGACTCACCGGAAAACAGCTGATCCTTTTTATCGTTCTGCCGGCGATATTGCTTCTGGGAGGGGGTGGAACTGCGGCCTATTTCCTTATCTTTGCAAAGAAGCCTGCGGCCGTTGCCGACGCCAATGGTGACAAAGCCAAAGCAGAGGAAAAGAAGAAAAAGGACGAGAAGAAGGATAAGGGCAAACAGGGAAAGGGCGGTGAAGATAAGGACGATAAAAGTGGTGTAAGACTGGCTGAAGGCCCCAATGGAGAGGGGTTCCTCACGATGCCAGATCTGATCGTCAATATTACGACCGCCGATTCCCGACCGGCCTATTTGAAGTTGCGCGTGACTTTGCAGGCTAAGGATATGGGAACTGCCGAGACCATTAAGCCGCTTCTCCCCCGAATTCTTGATCAATATATGGGCTTCCTGCGCGAGCTTCGGATGGAGGATATTGCAGGTTCTGCTGGCTATTCGCGGCTGCAGCTTGAGCTTTTGAAGCGGGTCAATCTGGCCATTGCACCGGCTCAAGTTGACGCCGTGCTCATTGAAGAAATGTTGGTCCAATAATGGCTGATGATCTCGATCAAGATTCCAAGGCCCCTGATTTGGAAGCAGAACCCTTAGGCGATAACGGTGAGGGCGGTGATGAAGCCTTTGCCGCCGAATGGGAGAAAATGGTCGGTGGTGAAACTGGTAAGACCATTTCTGCTTCTGCCATTGGTGCCGAACGGGTTCTAAATCAGGACGAAATCGATACGCTGCTCGGCTTTGATCAGGGTGATGATGAGGCCGGCGAGAAAAATGGCATCCGCGGAATCATCAACTCCGCGCTTGTCTCCTACGAACGTTTGCCAATGTTGGAGATCGTCTTTGACCGATTAGTTCGGTTGATGACGACCAGCTTGCGCAACTTCACGTCAGATAATGTCGAAGTTTCCCTTGACCACATCTCGTCGATCCGGTTTGGCGATTATCTGAATTCTATTCCGCTTCCGGCAATTTTAGCGGTTTTTCGCGCCGAGCAATTGGACAATTACGGTCTGATGACGGTGGATTCCAACCTAATTTACTCGATCGTGGATGTTTTGTTAGGCGGCCGGCGCGGCACAACCGCGATGCGGATTGAAGGCCGCCCTTATACGACAATCGAGCGCATGCTGGTCACGCGGATGATCGAAGTGATTTTAGAAGATATGCAGACCGCGTTTGAGCCTATCAAGCAAGTGGATTTCTCGCTCGACCGGATCGAAACCAACCCGCGCTTTGCTGCGATCGCACGGCCGGCTAACGCAGCGATCATGATCAAGATGCGGATCGATATGGAAGACCGTGGCGGACGCGTTGAGCTCTTGCTTCCTTACGCAACCCTTGAGCCGATCCGTAAAATGCTCATTCAGCAATTCATGGGTGAGAAATTTGGCCGAGATAATATCTGGGAAGGTCACCTGGCTACCGAGCTTTGGTCGACGGACATGCAAGTGGAAGCTGTGCTTGATGAACTCCCGGTTCCACTGGGTCGCTTGTTGAACTTAAAGATTGGAGAAACCGTGTTTTTGAATCAACCCCCCGATGGCAGCGTGGAATTGCGTTGCGGGGAGATTGCTTTGACTAAAGGGCGTATGGGCAAGATCGGCCGTGCGATCGCCTTGTCTCTGGACGGACCTCTCTCAACCTCGGCACGACGGGAACTGTTGAACCAATGACCGACCTATACATCTCTATCACGCAGTTCGTTTTTGCG
Organism: Maricaulis salignorans; assembly: GCA_943372135.1. Taxonomy (GTDB): domain Bacteria; phylum Pseudomonadota; class Alphaproteobacteria; order Caulobacterales; family Aquidulcibacteraceae; genus Aquidulcibacter. The sequence goes on from CALRXH020000003.1 coordinate 216,286, forward strand.
GTTGCTATGCTGGTCGTTGCAGTGTTGTGCCTCCGTCTTGACCGCAAAATCACGGCCCTGCGTGAAGGCAAGGACGGCGTAGCTGCCGCAGCAGCCGAACTCGCTTTGGCTGTTGGCCGGGCAGAAGCTTCTGTGGAGGCCTTGAAGTCAGTTTCGAAAGCCGCCGGGGAAGACCTTCAGCGCAGCATTGAAGAGGCTCGCGCTGTGGCTGAAGCTTTGAAGTTCTTGGTAACCACGGCTCGCGCTGTTGAAGTGAAGCCTGTTCCTGCGCCTGACCCTCAACCTGTTCGCCCTAACCGCGACCTGCGCTGGGATGATGGTGATTTGGAAGAAGATTTGCGATTGGCGCGGCGCGGACGGCCATTGGCGGAAACATGGGGTGGCTTGAGATGAAGTTTAAGCTTCGGCCTTTAACGGCTTTGGCTTTGGGTCTGGGCGTGGTCGGCTTGGCACAGGTCGCCCGCGTTGCATTTGATGCGACCAATGCGATGGCTGCAGTCGAAGCCCCGAAAAAAGAAGCGGCTGCCTCGGCTGCTCCCACCGAGGGGACTGCCCCTGCCGCTGCCCCGAAGGTTGGGCCACCCATGTGTCTGCCGGTTGATTTGGCCAAAGAAGCTGGCATCAGTGCTGCTGAATTCCGGCTGCTCCAAACCTTGCAAGAGCGTCGTCAAACACTCGACGCGCGCGAACGCGATATTGTTACGCGGGAAAATTTGCTCGCCACTACCGAAACCAAGATTCAAGAACGTATGAATGCTTTGAAGGGTTTAGAAAGCAATCTGCAGAAACTGTTGGGTCAAGTTGATGATTTGGAATCTCAGCGGATTACCTCGCTCGTCCGCGTCTATGAAAAGATGAAACCCAAGGATGCGGCCGCCGTCTGGGAAGGCTTGGACAGCGAAGTATTGTTGAAAATTGCGCAGAAAATGAAAGAGCAACCGCTCTCGCTTATTCTGGCGAAAATGTCGCCTGAGCGCGCGCGCGAGGTCACCCGTCGCCTGGCTGAAATCGATGCGCCATCCTTGCCGCTTATGGCAGGCAGCCCCCCGGTTGCACCGCAAAACGCAGCCGTTCCTGGGGCACCTGCCGCAACGCCGCCCGTAACGAAAGCACCTGCCGCTAAGACACCGCTCGCCAAAGCGCCTGGGGAACAAGCCTTGCTGAACAATCCAGCCAAGGGTGGTCCTGCACCAAAGGGTTCAGCTGCTGCTAATGCCGCACTGGATGCAAAGGGTACCGGTCCGGCTGGAGCCGGGCCCACTGCGCCACGTGCGCCATCGCCAAAGGCACCGAATAACCCGTCTACCCCTCAGCCTGCTGCAAAAGCGGCAACAGGTCAGGCCCCGGCAGACCCGGCTCTGCGGCCCAAGGCTTAATTTAAGGGGGTCTGGCTCGGCTAAGCCGGCATTCTCGGTAAGGGGAACTTAACCGGAGTGAGGCATAGACTGCTTTATCCAGAAACTGGGCCAGCCGTGGTCTGGCGGCGGTAACAATAAATCTGTTTCAGGGACCAGATGGCCAAATTGCGTCGGTTACTTGCTTATGTTGTTTGTGTGGCACTTTCGTCGCCACCGATGGCTTATGGCCAAAACGCTGCCCCTGCAGCCAGTGCAGCGCCCTCAGCTCTGCAAGGGCTTAAGGGTGTCACGCTTTCCTCCAGTCAAGACGCAACTTACGCCCGCCTGTTGATTGCCTGGCCGGCGGGTACCAATCTTTCTGCTACTGTGGTTGCAACACCAAACAATGGTTTGGCCATGATGAGGCTGCCTCGCGCCATTGAAGCCGATCCCACTGCTTTTGCAAAAGGTGCCCCTGATTTTGTTGCCTCAGCGGCGCTAAGCGCCGACAAGCGCACCATTCGAGTCGCTTTGTTACAGCCGACCCGCGTGGTAACAAACCGCGTTGGCAACGTGCAAGCTTTTGACTTCGTTATGACAAATGCGGACGCGCCACCTCCTTTTGATGGGGAGGCAAAGGGTGTGGCGGGAGCCAATTCTCCCGACAAAGCGGGGGAAGATCCCGACGATGTTGGGTCGGGTCAACCCAAGAAGATGGTAAACGGCTCTGCGCCTGTCGGGGCGCCCAAGATTCAAGTGGATGTGTTAGAGGCTAAGGAATTCACGCGTCTGCGTTTGTCGCGGGTGGGTAATCAGTTTCCTTTGCCGGTCCATGGCTATGCCCGTCGGGGCGACCGCTTAGCGATTGCGATGCCAGGCAAATTTGCCTTTGATACGGCATCAATCCGTAATCGACCGCCCGAGCGGATACTGGATGCCGCGCGCTATAACTCCGACACAGATTCGTCCTTCTTGCTCGATGTCGCCCCCGGCAGTGTGGTGCGCCACAGCCGCGAAGGCAATGCAATCCTCATCGACATTATGCCCGAGGGGGCAAACCCTGATACGATTCAGGCCCTGCAAGACGAAGCTGGTGCCAAGATTGGCTCGCCCGCGCCAAAGTCGGTCTCTGGCAAGCAAGCGTCAAACGAAGCGGCTAGGCCGGGGGAGGGCGATGCAGCTGCGCCGAAGCCAGATGCCATGAGCTCGCAAGCCAAAGCCAGCACCCTTGACGCCGAGGCCGCGCTCGCTCAGCGACCCGATCCCGCCCCGACAGGCCGGGTTCGTATGAGTAGCGCGATGGTCGGTAAGGAAATGGAGCTGGAGTTCGGCTTTGAAACCCCAGCCCCGGCCGCGGTGTATCGGCGTGGTGATTCAATCTATGTGCTGTTTGCGACCGCCGCCGCGATAGATGTTGGTCGCGTGCCAAGTGGCAAGTTTGTCAGCGGAATTGAGAAAGTTCGTGGTGAGGGGGTTTCCGGCATTCGCATTGTCGCGCCGCCCGAAGTTTACGCGACGCCGACTTCTTTGGGACCAAAGTGGAAAATTCTTCTATCGCCGCAAAAACAAGCGGGTGGTCGTGCGATTGGTTTGGTGCGCGAACAAGTCTTGAATGGCACGTCACGGGTAAGGGCATTGGTACCCGATGGCGCGGCAACTGGCATGATTACAGATCCATCGGTGGGAGACACCCTTTTGGTTGGACTCGCTTTGGGTCCGGTTAGCAGCTTGGTTGCGCAGCGATCCTATCTGGAGGCAGTGCTGCCTGAGACCTTTCACGGCTTAGTGGTTGTACCCCGAACCGATGACTTCGAATTGCGGCGCGATATTGATGGATTCGTCTTGGGCCGCCCGGAAGGTATGGCCCTGTCCGGCTTGGCAGCGGCAAATGACCCGAGCACAGGTCCTAACAAATCACCGAGTTTTATTGATTTCAAGTCCTGGCAGTTGGGACCCAAGGCTGACTTCAACAAAAACCTCAATAAATTGCGTTATAAGGCTGCGATTGAATTAGGTGACTCCAGCAACAAGATCAACGCGCGCTTGGATCTGGCGCGTTTCCTTGTCGCATGGGATTTGGGGACTGAAGCCAAAGGCCTCATTCGGCAATTGCGTTCTGATGTTCCAGCACTTGAGCGTTTACCGCAGTTGTTGGCCATTGAAGGCATCGCCACCCTCATGAGCGGGAATGGGAAAGCCGCGATGGATTTGTTGAGCGAGCCAGAGTTAGCTGAAGATCCTGCCGCCCAATTATGGGCCGGTTTGGCGGCGCAGATGAGTGGCAATCCTAGTGAAGCCCGCCTCCGCTTTGAACGCGGTAAATCAGTGCTTCAGAATTTCGAGCCCGAGTATCGCGCCCGCTTCAACATTGCCAATGGCAATGCTGCGCTGGAATTGGGCGATGGTGCCTTGGCCATGATGACGGCAAGCAGTGCGCAGCGCGAAGCGCAGGACGGCATTACCCAATTGCAAGCAGCGCTATTGGCAGCTCGTGCCATGGGAGCTACCGGTCGCGTTAATGAGGCACTCGTTGCTTTAACCAAGCTTGCGACGGCACCTGATCGCCAGATTGCCGCCCGAGCGGCTTATGAAAAGGCCAGTTTCGAGGAGTCCAGTGGTAAGATTTCTCCCATTGAGGCCATTAAGGCACTCGATGCCTTGCGCTACACTTGGCGGGGGGATGACTTCGAACTGGACTTGCTGCGTCGTTTGGGAGGGCTTTATATTCAGGCTGGCGATATTCGCTCTGGCTTGAGTACTCTGGCCAGTGGATCAAGTTTTCGGGCTGATCTTCCTGCCGCCCGTCGCCTGCGCGATGAGTTGTTCCAGCAGTTCAAGTACTTGTTTCTTGAAGGTGGTGCGGATGGCATGGACCCAATCCAAGCTTTAGCTCTCTTCTACGACTTCCGCACTTTGGCCCCTCTCGGCCCGGACGGTGATCGCATGGTGCGCGGTCTGGCTGAACGACTGGTATCGCTAGATCTGTTACCCCAAGCCACGCAATTGCTGCAGCACCAAGTCGATAAACGTTTGGAAGGCTTCTCCAAGGCCCAAGTCGCGACCGACCTTGCCGCGATTTATCTGATGGACCGCCGTCCAGAAGAAGCCTTACGCGCCATCTGGAACAGCCGTGTTTCGCTCTTGCCAGAGCCTTTAAATGAGCAGCGCCGACTGATTGAGGCAGCAAGCTTGGCCGAACTTGGGCGCAAGGATCATGCGCTGGAAACCATTGAGTTTGACGACTCCCCAGACGCTGCGCGCGTACGGACCGAGATTTACATGCGCGCTGGTGATTGGCCGAAGGCGGCTGCTAATGCCCGTGCCTCCCTGCCAACCCCACAACCGACGTTATCGCCGGAAGATGCGGGCGAAGTTTTGAGGGTCGCGGTCGCGCAAGCCATGGCGCGTGAAGATGGCTTCAGCCGAGGGCTTGTCCGCACCCATGGCCCGGCCATGAGCAAGAGCGCCTATGCGGAAGCCTTCAAAGTGGTAACCGACAGTGCCATTCCATCGAACGCTTTATTGCAATCAGCTGTTAAAATTGCCACGGGCGGTTCACCTTATGATGGGCTGATGCGTCGTTTGCGGGATCGTTTAAACCGTATCGAGGCCCCGACCGACGCCGATACCACTCGAGCCGCTCAGGTGAGTGGTCCTACCGATGGCAATCCAAATAGACGTTTGAGCTCCGCATTGCCCCAGGGTCTACCAAAGGCATTTCAGCCTGAGGGGGATGCCAACGAAGGCCCTCCACTTCTTCCAGACGTGCGTCCTAATCTGTCCCCTCAACGCTCACCCGCTGTCGCCTCTTCGCCGCAGCGCGCTCCAGAGCGTCGGGCTAATGCCGCTCCGAAGAGGGCACAAAATCAGGCGAAAGCCTCTGGCAAGCCCGCCCCGCGCGCTGGCGGTGAGGGACCCCGGGATCCACCCCAAGCACCGATTGTTGGACGCTAGTCCATCCCACCCCTAGCCTGGTGGGACAGTCCTAAAGCTCTGGACAAGGCTTTCAGCAACCAATCGCCAGCCATCGACTAGAACAAAAAATATTAGCTTGAATGGTAGAGAGACCACAACTGGTGGCAGCATCATCATACCCATCGCCATTAAGAGCGAGGCAACCACCAGATCGATTACTAGAAACGGTACAAATAGCAAAAAGCCGATTTCGAAGGCGCGCCGCAGTTCTGAAATCATGAAGGCGGGGGTTACAACCCGCATTGGTAGGGCCTGTGCATTTTGTGGCGTTGGGATGCGGGCCAGGCGTATAAAGAGTTCCAAATCTCTTTCCCGTGTCTGCGCCAGCATGAATTGCTTCAAAGGCGCTGTCGTGCGGGGCCAGGCCTGTTCCATCGTCAATTCCTGCTTGGTGAGTGGGGCGATACCCTCATTCCAGGAACGCTCAAAGGTGGGCTGCATCACAAAAGCGGTGAGGAACAAAGCCAGCGATACCATCACCGCATTAGGTGGAGCCTGTTGCAGGCCGATGGCCGTCCGCAGCAAAGACAAGACCACCACAATCCGCACAAAACTGGTGGTCATGATTACCACCGATGGGGCCAAAGACAGAATGGTGATCAGCGCGACTGTCTGAACCACCCGTTCTGTCAGTCCGGTACCGCTACCCAAATCCAGATTGATCGATTGGGCCATGGCCGTGGCAACTCCCAACATGGAAGCCCCCATGGCACAGACAAAAATGATCAGCCAATGTTTAAGATGCCGTTTGAGTTCGGACCTTGATTGGCGTTTGGCGGGGGAGGCTTTGTTTGAGGCTTTTGACGTCATGACGGGGTGCCTGTAGCTGATGGGGCAGCGATCAGAGGGGGCTTTGTGGCTTCTGGGTCGATTGTTTTGGAGCTGAGCGTGCTCGCCCCGGTTGGGGAGACCAAAACGAGATGCTCTTGATTATCGCATTGAATAAGAATGGCACGAGTCCGCCCGGCATCTAGCCATAGCTGCTCAACCAATTTCAGTCGGCCTTTGGCGAGGCCCGGCATTTGGCCCTGCATGAGACCATAACGGCGGGCTAGCCAAGCAGCACCGAGTAATAGGCCCAGCGTAACGGCCAAAGCGGCGGTTGCCCGAATGAGGTCAAAAAAGTCCATTGGTCAGCCCTCTATCCTAGATGCCATACCATCCAGTTCGCGCGTATTCTCGCACGCCTAAACCCGCGTCGCCCGCTCCGGTTAATCAAAAGTTAACAAAAAGCCTTCATGGATATTAATCAGTGCTTAACCACGATCACTTCATCATTACAGATGCGAAGAATCGCAAGGATCATGTCATGGGCATCACGGACACGCCATTTTTTAACGTTCTGCGCGAACGGATGGGCTTTCTGAATGAACGTCAGAAACTCTTGGCCGAGAATGTGGCCAATGCGTCCACACCAAAATATGTGCCGCGCGACCTTGATAGTCGCGCGTTCGCTGATGCGATTGCTCGTCAAATGCCACAAGCCCGAAGTGGGCTGGCAGGTGCTGCACCTTTGGCACCGGCTAAAATGGCGACCACGCGGGCAGGGCACCTCGATGGTGGGCCCCCAGCCGCGGGGTCGGGCCGTTCAATCAAAGCGCCCGACAGTGAAGTGACGCTGGATGGCAATGCGGTGGTCTTAGAAGAACAAATGATCAAAGTGGCCGACACGCGCATGAACTATGATGCGGCACTAGGCCTCTATCAAAAAGGTTTGCAATTGATGCGCTTGGCATCGCGCAAGCCGCAATAGGAAGTTAAGCCATGACAGATATGAATGCTGCGCTCAATGTTGCTGCTTCTGGTCTTCGCGCCCAAACCGCGCGGATGAAGGTTATCGCGGAAAACATAGCCAATGCCAATTCCACCGCGCCCAATCCCGGTGCCGACCCCTATCAGCGCAAAGTTAGTGTTTTTGGTCAGGTTCTGAACCGCGAGAATGGCACAACAGAAGTAAAAATGACCAAGGTCCAGAACGATACATCAGAGTTTCGTTTGCGCTATGACCCGACCCACCCCGGTGCCAATGCCGAGGGCTATGTGAAGCTGCCCAACGTCAATACGCTGATTGAAAGCCTCGATATGCGAGAGGCCCAACGTGCCTATGAAGCTAACCTCAATGTCGTTGAAAGCGCGCGGGCGATGATGTCGCGCACGCTTGATCTCTTGCGCCGCTAAACCGACCCTTTTCAGGAGAAATCTGAGTTATGAATTCAGCCGCCCTTCTTGCTGCTAAAGCCTATGGTGCCGCCGCCGGTGGTGCTGCCCCCAGCACGGGGCCAGCCATTGCCGATACCAACTTCAATTTCTCGTCCATGTTGGCACAACAAGTTTCGTCCACGGTCGAGGCTACAAAAGCTGCAGAAACCCAAGCCGCCCAAGCGGTGACCGGCAAGGCTGAGATGGTCGATGTCGTCACGGCCGTCGCCGCGGCTGAAGTGCAGATGGAAACCATGTTGGCCTTCCGCGATCAGGCGATCCAAGCCTATCAAGAAATTATGCGGATGCCCATTTAAGATTCGCGTGCAACTTTGATCCGATAGATCAAAACGCGCTTTTTGATTATAATTGGCGCGCAACTTTGACCCGATAGATCAAAACGCGCTTTTTGATTATAATTGGCGCGCAACTTTGATCAGATAGATCAAAACGCGCTTCTGACTGGAACTGCCCAGATGAACTTGTATCTGGTCGCAATCTAGCTCAGATCAGGCTTATGAGCAGAAGTTTGATCTATGGCGATATTCCTGCTGGCCTCGTCGACGTGCCACACGACGGGGTGCAGGTTTCCCCTTTGCATCCAGGGTCTGCTAATTTAGAGGCGTTGAAAGAAGGCTGCTACACCGGCCTCGTGATGCGGGCACCTGCCAATACGAATGAGCGCCGCCATGAGATCGCGCTTGCCTTGCGTGCTTTGGCCCCAGGGGCACCTTTGACCGTTCTTGCCCCAAAAGACAAAGGCGGCACGCGTCTCGCCAAAGACTTAATGGGGTTTGGTGTCATGGTCTCCGACCAACCCAAACGGCACCACCGTATCTGCCAAGGCACCCGCCCAGAGGCTCTACGTGGCATTGAGGTAGCGGTGGCTGAGGGGGTGCTGCGTCTACTCCCTGGTTTCGGATTTTGGGGACAACCTGGGCTTTTCAGTTGGGACCGTGTGGATCCAGGCTCAAAGGCCCTAATGGACGTCTTGCCTGCCTTGTCCGGCAAAATCGCCGATTTTGGCTGCGGGGCAGGGGTGCTGTCGCACCTTATTCTCCAAAGCCCCGAAGTGACTGCCGTGACAGGCTTTGAGCTCGATCGCCGCGCGATTGCTGCTGCCCATAAGACGATTTCTGACGTCCGTTTTTCAACCGTGTGGGTGGATCTGGTCGCCCTAGGCACAGCGGGGCAAACCTTCGACGCCATTGTCATGAACCCACCCTTTCACCGCGCGGGAATTGAAGATCAGGCGCTGGGTGTGGCCATGATTGGCCGCGCGGCAGAAGCTTTGCGCCCCGGTGGCTCGCTCTGGCTTACTGCCAATCGCCATTTGCCCTATGAAGCGACTTTGAAGGCCCGCTTTGCCAGCTTCACGCTGAAATCCGAGGCGCAAGGCTTTAAAGTCTATCAGGCGATCCGATGAGCCCACCGGTTCCAACTGCCCGTCTCGATCGCTTACTGGCCAATATGGGCTATGGCTCGAGGCGTGACATTGGCCTGATGACCAAGGCGGGCTGGATTACCCTCGATGGTAAGTTAGTCAGCGATGAGGCCGCCCGCGTGCGGTTGGACGCCGACTTGCCCCCCCGCCTTCTGATCCGTGGCAAGACGCTCGATCCCTTACCCGGTATGGTCATCATGGTGCATAAGCCTTTGAGTGTGACCTGTTCGCGCAAAGAGGCAGGCACTTTGATCTATGACCTGCTGCCAGATCGGTGGCGCGCGCGGGATCCTGCCTTATCGACGGTCGGGCGACTGGATAAGGAAACCTCGGGCCTCATCCTGATGACCGATGATGGCGACTTGTTGCACAAGATTATATCTCCCAAACACCATGTTCCCAAGCGCTATGTGGTCACGCTCGATCGGCCGCTGAAGGGAACCGAAGCAGCCACATTCGCGGCTGGCGGTCTCATATTGGATGGCGAGACCAAGCCTTTGTTGCCGGCAGAGCTTGACGTGACGGGGGAGCGTTCGGCCATTTTGACGCTGCATGAGGGCCGCTATCATCAGGTTAGGCGCATGTTTGCTGCCATCGGCAATCATGTCACCGCCCTCCACCGCGATCAGATTGGTGCTTTGACCCTACCAGAAGACCTAGATGCCGGCAGTTTGCGCGTGATGACCGGAGACGATGTTGCAAAAGTGTTTGCTGTTCCGGCTAAGTAAGGTCACGATCCAGCAAGAAATTATCATATTTGGAGGCCACCTCATGAAAAAAAATCTCTTTAAGTCGCTCTGCCTAACGCTCTTAATAACTGCCGGGCTGACAGGTGGAACAGCATTTGCTCAAGCGACAGCCACGCCACCAGCACCGCAGCCTCGTCTGGATTGGCCGAAGTCTGGCTATAATGTTGGCTTTCCAGCTCCTGCGGACAAGCGCGTTACACGAGATAATGCGCTAGCCTATCCCTACACCGGGTGGAGCTATCAGCATGTGCGAGAGCTTTTCCCAACCCGCGGCGTGGCGCGCGGTGGCCCTGTCAGCCTATTGCCCAGCCAGCCAATGTCACTCGATGGGCTGACCTTTAACGCCCCGGATGGCAAGACCATTAGCTGGGCTCAATTTGAAGCCGAAACCCATACCGACGCCATGCTGGTGCTGCACAAGGGCAAAATCGTCTATGAGCGCTATGCAAATGGCATGACACCGGACAGTCAGCATTTGTTATTCTCAGTCAGCAAATCCTTTGTGGGTCTAATGGCCGAACTCTTGATCCATGATGGTAAATTAGACGAAACCGCCAAAGTCACCGCCTATGTGCCCGAACTCGCAGGCTCCGCATGGGAAACCGCAACGGTGCGCGACCTCATGGATATGCGGGACGGTGTGAGTTTTGACGAGAATTATGCCAATCCCAACGCAGAGATTCATCGTTATGCTTTGGCGTGGGGCTGGGGCCCTGCCAGTATCCCTGCACCGAAAGGTGTTTTTGAAGCGTTGCTAACCCTCAAAGCCCGCTTTGCGGACCCCGGTGGACCATTTCGTTACCGCTCAGCTGCAACCGACACATTGGGTTGGGTGATCGTACGCTCAAGCGGGCAAAGCCTGGCGAAGCTTGTCTCGGATCGGGTGTGGAAGCGTTTGGGGGTTGAGCATGATGCCACCTGGGCGATTGACCCTGCGGGTCAGGAAATCGCGGCGGCTGGCCTCAATGTCACGGCGCGTGACCTTGCACGTCTGGGCGAAATGTTGCGCCAAGACGGTCGTTTCAACGGCCAACAAATCATTCCCGCTGCGGTGGTTCAAAAGATCAAGGCAGGCGGAGATAATGCTGCATTTCGAGCTTCCAACCCCATTCAGTCGCGGCTCAATTGGTCCTATCACAGCCAATTCTGGATCAGCCATGATGCCAATCAAAGCTTCAATCTGTTCGGTGTGGCCGGCCAGCGTGTCTATATCGACCCCACAAACCAGATTGTCATCGTCCGCTTTGGCAGCCACCCCGTGCTGTCGAACCTATTCACCGCCGCGATCCATGAAGCAGCTTTTGGGGCTCTGACGGCTAAGCTTACGGCAAAGTAGATGGGGCTTTATCCTCGGTCTTCAACTACGTCAGCCTCGCGACGGATCAAAATAGGGCTTGTCACCGGCAATTGTGACGCGTTCCATGATGCGAACGGCCGGAAAATAATCCGAAGCCGCATAATGTTGGCAGGCGCGATTGTCCCAAAAAGCCAGCGAGCCCGGTGCCCAGCGGAAGCGGCAAACACGCTCTGGCACTGCAGCGAGGCTGTACAAATGGTCTAACAGCCAGTCGCTCTCCTTCTTGGAAAGCCCAAGAATACGGGAGGTGAAGCCCGTATTGACATAAATCCCGCGCTTGCCCGTCTCAGGGTGCGTGCGCACAACGGGGTGGGTTTGGACCGGGAATTTCTCGTGGAGTTTCTCAATGTCTTGATTAAGCCTTTTGGCAAAAACCCGCGCGATATCATGCTCGGCTTCCAGCGTGCAGACGAAGGCCTGCATGGCGGGGCTAAGCGCGTCATAGGCCGCATACATATCTGAGAATAACGTGTCGCCGCCGACCTCGGGTAATTCAATGGCGCGCAGGATCGAGCCCAGCGATGGCTCTGCCCGCCACGTGACATCGGAGTGCCAATTATTCTCGACCCCGCGCGAGTTCGGGCCATGGGCAATGCGCAGGACTTCTAGGTCTGGCTGATCCCGCGGGGTGGCTGGGTGAATTTCGAGCGGCCCAAACCTTCTAGCGAAGGCCAAATGTTGGGCACGGTCGATGTTTTGGTCGCGGAAGAAGACAACCTTATGGGCTAAAAGGGCCGCACGAATGTCGGCAATCATGGCATCATCCAAGTCTTGGCTCAGATCAATGCCCAGTAACTCCGCCCCAATCGTGGGTGTTAGAGGGCAGACTTCGAAGCGCGTGAACTGGCTTGCTGGCATATGGACGGTCATGGTGACGTCTCTCCCAAATCATTATTTGAGTGAGATCGTATCCTGCATTTGGCGTTCGGCAAGCCTCACCAAAGATAGACTTAGCCAGGAACGGATTCGCTGGCTTCCAGCACATCTTCAAACGTCCGCAAACCAGGCTTAGGCGCGCAGACCAGTACTGCCATATTGCCAGGCAAATGCAGATTATCGAGCATCTTCTCGTGAGCCAGCGGGATATCGGCCCACTCAAACACTTCCGACATACACGGATCAATCCGGCGCTCGATCACCAATTGGTTGGCCGCGCTCGCCTGTTGCAAATTGGCGAAGTGGCTGCCTTGCACGCGCTTTTGGCGCATCCACAAGAAGCGCGCATCCATGGTCAGATTAAAGCCCGTCGTACCCGCGCAGATCACGACCATGCCGCCGCGCTTGGTAACGAAGACCGAGACGGGGAAAGTGCTTTCGCCTGGATGTTCAAACACGATATCGACGTCGCGCTTGTCGGTGACGTTCCAGATCGCTTTGCCGAATTTGCGGCATTCCTTCATATAGTCATTGAATTCAGGTCCGTTGACGAGCGGCAATTGACCCCAGCAATTGAAGTCCTTGCGGTTAAGGACGGACTTTGCCCCCATCGACAGCACATAGTCGCGCTTGCTCTCGTCCGAGATCACGCCAATCGCGTTCGCCCCTGAGACCGCGCACAGTTGCGTGGCAAATACACCAAGGCCACCCGAAGCACCCCAGACCAGCACATTTTGACCGGGCTTAAGCACATGGGGGCGGTGGCCGAACAACATGCGGTAAGCGGTCGCCAAAGTGAGGGTATAGCAAGCGCTTTCCTCCCACGTCAGATGCTTTGGCCGCGTCATCAGCTGGCGGGACTGAACCCTGGCAAACTGGGCAAAGGCTCCATCGGGCGTTTCATAGCCCCAGATGCGCTGGCTGTTTGAGAACATGGGGTCGCCGCCATTGCATTCCTCGTCATCGCCATCGTCCTGATTGCAATGGACCACAACTTCATCACCGGGCTTCCACCGCTTGACGTTCTTGCCCACGGCCCAGACGATGCCGGCCGCGTCAGAGCCGACAACGGCGTAATCTTGGTCATAACCGTCGAGTACGCTGACAGGTTCACCCAACCCCGCCCAAACACCGTTATAATTGACGCCAGCCGCCATCACCAACAGGAGGACTTCATCATTATCAATTTCAGGAGTTGGCAGAACTTCCAGCTGCATTGCCTTTAGCGGGCGGCCATGGCGCTCTTTCCGGATCGCCCAGCCCCACATGGTTTTTGGAACATGATAGGCAGGGGGAATTTTGCCGACAGGATAGAGATCGAGCAAGGGCTCACCTGAAACTTGCGGTGCCGCTACATCTGTCGTCGTCATCCCGAACTCTCCCGCTGAACGTACTTGGCGCGATGGTTTTTCGCATTTTGTGGAAATTGGTTTCTCGTTAGTCCGATTTAGAGGCAGAAACATGCGCTTCAAGCCCCGATCAGACCTTGCCTGAGCCAAACTCTTCTGCTGCGCTGCAACATAACTTGTCAAGCGGTTTTTGGTCCCGATAGAAGGACCATTCTAACTGGCGGACAAAACCAATCTAGGCAGCAGGTGGATGATAGCGCATGGCGACATCACAACGCTCATAGCTGCAGCCATAGCGGGCCATGATGTTGGGATCGTGCACAAAGCCCAGCTTTTCATACAGGTGGATGGCGGCCTCGCACTTTTTATTTGTGAGCAGGAACAATGTTTCAATCTTCATGGCGTTGGCGCGCGCCAGTACAGCGTCCAATAGAAACTCGCCCGCCTTTCGGCCTCGTGCGCTGTCCAAAACACCCATTTTTGTCAGCTCAAAAGCACCAGTATCCTTGGCTGGCATTAAGGCGCAAGCGCCGACAATCCCCAGCCCCTCCGCGGATACGAATAGGATGTCGCCGCCCTTATCTATGATCATCGATTGCGGGTTTTCCAAGACTTTGCGGTCGGTGTCCTCCAGCGCAAACATCGCCTCGATCCATTGCACATTGATATCGTGAAATGCTGCGGCCAGCGTTGGTGACCAAGGATGGATCGAGAGGTGCGTGAACACGAAAGTGGGCTCCACAGTTTCGCGATAGATAAGTCCAACTCAGAAGTGCTTGCAAGCGCACCATTCCAGAATCAGTCAGAGGGTTTAGGATTTCAACGTCGGACACTTGTCTGAGTGATGGACAATAATGCCTTATTAGAACTTTTCGCGACCATAAAGCTGTTCACGTCGCACAAAAGGTAAATTCAAACTCACCTGAAGGCGCAATCGATCCATCAAGTCGCGCTTCGCTTCCTCCCGATTGGCAGGCGGTTCGATGGGGACAAGCTCAGCATAGGGAACACCATGACGCGTAATCACAATCGTCTCCCCGTCATGGGCGCGTTCAAGAGTTCAGATAGCTTTTGCTTTGCGTCAAACGCAGCAATTTGTGTGGAAATCATTTAATCCAGAATTAGTCCCGACTTATCCATGATGGGAGGAACGATCAAGTAGATTCCAATTTCCAGCCAAGCGCTAGCTTCCTATTGCCTAAGCGGTGAATTGTTCGCCCTTAGCAGTGGTCAAGCAAATTTTAGCGAGAACGGCTCTGGATATCCGTGTTGGTGGAAGATTTTGCCGCTTGCATAGCGGGTATCAGGCATGGCAATGCTGCACCGCACAAGGACCCATCTATGACCGATAAACCCTTCCAACACGCCCCCGACAAGCCCTGGATCTTCCGCACCTATGCTGGCCATTCCACGGCTGAGAAGTCCAATGCGCTCTATCGGGCGAATTTGGCGGCAGGCCAAACGGGTTTGTCGGTGGCGTTCGATCTGCCGACGCAGACGGCGTACGAGGCTGACCATGTGTTGGCCAAGGGTGAAGTGGGCAAGGTGGGGGTTCCGGTCAGCCATTTGGGCGATATGCGGGCCTTGTTCAAAGACATTCCGCTGGAGACCATGAATACCAGCATGACCATAAATGCGCCGGCGGCTTGGATGCTGGCGCTTTATGTCGCTTTGGCCGACGAGCAGGGGGCAGACCGAAAGAAGTTGCAGGGCACCACGCAAAACGATCTGATCAAAGAATATCTCTCGCGCGGAACTTATGTGTTCCCGCCCGCACCCAGCTTGAAATTGACAGCAGACACGATTGCTTGGTGTTTGAAAGAAACGCCCAAATTCAACCCGATGAATGTGTGCTCCTACCATTTGCAGGAAGCTGGTGCCACGCCAGAGCAGGAATTGGCATTCGCACTCGCCACCGCCATCGCCGTCCTCGATGAAGTGAAAGCCCAGGGCCAAGTCCTTCCCGAAGACTTCCCCGCCGTGGTTGGCCGCATCAGTTTCTTCGTCAATGCCGGCATCCGCTTTGTGACCGAGCTATGCAAAATGCGCGCGTTCAATGTCTTATGGGACGAGATTTGTAAGGACCGCTATAGTGTGACCGATCCAGCCATGCGCCGCTTCCGCTATGGCGTGCAGGTCAATTCCTTGGGCCTGACAGAGCCGCAGCCGGAGAATAACGTCTATCGGATTCTATTGGAAACCCTCGCCGTAACCATGAGCAAGGATGCCCGTGCGCGCGCCGTGCAATTGCCCGCGTGGAACGAGGCTTTGGGCCTACCGCGCCCATGGGATCAGCAATGGAGCCTTCGGCTTCAACAAATCCTCGCCTATGAAACCGATCTCCTTGAATATGAGGATTTGTTTGCCGGCTCCCATGTGGTGGAAAAAAAGGTCGCAGAACTGGTGGCAGGTGCCAAGTCAGAGCTTGCCAAGATTGATGCCTTGGGCGGCGCTGTAGCGGGCGTGCCCTATATGAAGGAAGGCTTGGTTCAATCCAATCGCGACCGCTTGTTGGGCATTGAAGGCGGCAGTCAAGTGGTCGTCGGCGTCAATCGCTGGGCCGATACCGAGCAATCGCCCTTGTCAGCTGGTGAAGGCTCCATCCAAACGGTTGATCCCATGGTGGAAGCCGATCAGATCAAGCGCCTGAATGCCTGGCGCACCAGTCGCAACGCGGCGGCAGTGGAAGCTGCTTTGGCTGAGCTTGAGGCAGCCGCACGCGACAACCGCAACATTATGGAACCCTCGATTGTGTGCGCGAAAGCCGGTGTCACCACCGGCGAATGGGGGGCCTTGCTGCGCCGGGTCTACGGGGAATATCGCGCGCCAACCGGTGTCTCGCTGCTAGTGAATATCGAGGGCGAAGACATTGAAGCTGTGTCGAAAAAGGTGGATGACATCAGCGAAAAACTGGGCCGTCGCTTGGCTTTTTTGGTAGGTAAACCCGGCCTTGATGGCCACTCCAACGGAGCTGAACAAATCGCCACCCGCGCCCGCGCTGTGGGCATGGATGTGACCTATGAAGGTATCCGCATGACGCCGGAAGAAATCGTGGCGCGTGCTGTAGAGAAGAAGGCCCATGCGGTGGGCCTATCCATCCTCTCGGGCTCTCACCTCGATCTGGTCCGCGATGTCGTGGCCCGCATGCGCGCAGCAGGGCTGGAACATGTGCCTGTGGTGGTAGGCGGCATCATCCCGCCGGAAGATGCCCGCGCGCTTAAGCAATTTGGTGTGGCCGCCGTCTATACGCCTAAGGACTTTAAGATCACCGAAATCATGGGTGATTTGGTCGATATTGTCGCCACACGGGTCGATCAATTGGTCTAATTGCCATTCTCAATCCCTCCTAAATCCTAGGTTGCCAGATCACGCGATTGGCCTTAGCCTCGGGCACTATTGAAGGTGTGGTAGGATTGGAGGCTGAATTGGGCAAAAGGAAATATCTACCCGGTGTCGAAATCGCCCGAACGCCGGAGGATAAAATTACGGCTGGTCTGACCGAAGTTCAACACTGCTTTGCGGGGGCATCTTCCAGTCTATCCCTCGTGGCTCTAGGTGCCTTAAACTTGGGTTGGTCCACATCGGCCACTAAAGGGCAGGATGTCCTTGTTTTCACCCAAATGGGGCTGGGGCTGCTACTGGTAATCGCTTGCGTCGCATTTGCGCTCCGTGTCCAGCCATGGCCACGGGTCTCTCTGGTTTTTGAACGGCAAATACCTTGGCATGCGCCGTCAAGCCTTTTGGCGACATGCGGAATCTCAGCCTTTATCATCGCTCTTGCCGTGCCAATCGGTTCGGCGCTTACGCAAGGACCCGAATGGGAATCAACCATGAAGTCCTTCTTTGGCTTTTCGGCAATTGGGGTCCTGACAGCGGGTGCCCTTGTCACTCTATCTCGGATCGCCGCGGGGCTCGAAGCTTTGGCTTGGATCAAAGAAATCCGCCGAGAGGAGGGCGTCGTCGAACTTTCAACGGGCCAACGCATCACCAAACAAGCCGAACAAGAACCCCAACTGCCCAGCTGGGCGCAGACTTTATAGGGAGGGGAATATGACCGAACCTGTCAGCCAGACG
The DNA here is from genome assembly GCA_943372135.1 of Maricaulis salignorans. Taxonomy (GTDB): domain Bacteria; phylum Pseudomonadota; class Alphaproteobacteria; order Caulobacterales; family Aquidulcibacteraceae; genus Aquidulcibacter. The sequence goes on from CALRXH020000003.1 coordinate 233,646, forward strand.
GCGGAAGCACCCAGATTCCTGTTCTGGACCGATAAGCGACCCATCGCGCCTGATGCGGAAACCAAAATCACCTGTGCGATTGCGGAGATTGAGATGGTTGGTAACCAAGTGGTTGGCAGTTTGGGGCTTATCGGTTTCCTGCTTTTATTTCGAGCCGGGGAATCAGAAGACTTGTCCGTCGCGCAATCTTGGTCTGGGCCGCTTTTGATGATGTTGGCATCGGTCCTCTCGCTCATGACGGTGACTGGTACACAAGATTGGTTTGCCCGATCGGTTTTTCGAAGTGGCATTCCGACTGATCGGACCCGCCTAAGCCGATTTCTTTTCGTGATTGCTATATTTGCCTTAGCTGGCTGTTCTGTAAGCCTTATACTTTCTGTGCTAGATTTAGGCGAGCATAGCGATCTCTATCTCGCAGAATTGGTCGGTCTTTACACCGTGTGTGCGCTGGCAAGCTGCGGAAGCTCAATTATCGTTAAAGCCCGCTGGATTCTCGAACTGCGAGTAAAGCAAGGCCATAAGCTGCCGCTCGGCAATGATGGCGATGAAACCACTAAGTCCCAACCCGCTTGGTATCAACGGCCAGCGAAATGATCCAGCGAGGTTTCCCCCATGTCTGACAAACACCCCGGCCCACAAAAAATCCTGTTCTGGACCGATAAGCGGCCCTTAGCGCCGGATCTGGAGACACGGATTACGTGCGCCATCGCGGAGGCGATTTCCGCGATTGTGGGAAACTCGGCGCTTATGATGCTGGTTTACTTCATTTATAAATTCAGCGCGGAGCGACAAAGTATCAACGATCCTATCCCGGCTTCGTTTTTTGACTTTCCGCTTGTCTTGCTTGTGTTGATTCTGGTGCTGACTATTGCGCTTGGAAACCACAACATCAAGCGCGGTTGGGGCGAAAACGTGGCTTTTCAGAGCGGAATTCCTCTCGCTCGGACACGCGTCAGCCGCTGGATCTGTATTTTGCTTTGCCCCGTCATGGTACTCGGTGCGGGCGCATTCATTTTTGACATGTTCTCAGGTAACGGTCGTGATGGTTTGTTTGGGAGCTACTCCGTCGAATTCTTAGTCTTAGTGCTGATTTTTGGGCTATCGGGTGGTATTGCTACTGCTCAAGAAAGATTAAGCTGGGTCCTCGACCTTCGCGCGCAGCAAGGTCACGCCATTCCATTTGAGGCGCACCCGATGGCAGCCCCAATCGTTGTTGAAAATGACTGGTGGAAGAAGCCGACGCCTTAGCCCACTATCGCCTTGATCACCACCGCCAGTGCCGTAAAGGCCAGATAGGCCCCGAACGCGCGGCGCAGCATGGTCTTGTCCAGACGGTGGGCGAGCTTGGCGCCATAGGGGGCGACGGCCCCGGTCAACAGGGCCAGAATTACAAAGCCCGGCACATTGATATAGCCCAGTGAGAGAGGAGGTCTGCCGTCGACACCCCAGCCCATGAGGATAAAGCCCAAAGTCGCAGGTACGGCGATGGCCACGCCAAAACCTGAAGCGGTGGCCACTGCTTGATAGATCGGCCTGCCGGCTAAGGTCATGACGGCAGAGCCAAAGGCCCCCCCGCCGATGCCCATCAGCGCCGAAACTGCGCCTAGGCCTGTGCCGACACCGGCCCGCGCGGGCCCGGTTGGCACGTCACGCATGATCGTCCAACTCTCTTTGCCAAGGCCCATATAGGCGGCCAAAGCGATGGCAAAGGCTCCATAAATCAGGCCGAGGGTCGCTTTATCGGCAAAGCCCGCCAGTACCGCGCCGATGATGGCACCCTGAGCAATCCAAGGGATAAAGCCTTTGAGGACAACCTCATCCACCGCCCCATGCTTGCGGTGGGCCGCGACTGAGCGCAGCGAAGTGGTGATGATCGTCGACAGGCTGGTGCCCACAGCCACGTGCAGATTGGCGTCCCCGCCCAGTCCGAACACACCGAAGGCATAGAAGAGGGCAGGGACCAGGACGGTCCCGCCGCCAACGCCAAACAGGCCCGCGATCAGGCCTGCAAACACGCCCGCCCCTGCCATCGCTGCAACGAGAATGAGCAAGTCCTGAAGTGGCGGCATCAGGCCGCGATCTCACCGCGATTGGCAAAGCGGGTCGCTTCGCGTTCAATCAGCTCGAGAGCACGGTCATAAACTTCAATGCCAGCGCCAGCGCGGCTCTCTTCGCCCAATTGCCGACGGAACATGCGGGCACCGGGCTTGCCGGCAAACAGGCCGAGCATGTGGCGGGTGATGGCGTGCAAGGGCACACCCTCAGCCAAGCGCCGCTCCACATAGGGCCGATAGGCGCGATAGGCCTCTTCAGGGCGAACGATCTCTGTATCGCTCCCCAAAATCTCACGATCAACCCGGCCTAGTAGGGCAGGGTCATGATAAGCGGCCCGGCCCAGCATCACGCCATCAAGACCCGCGACTGCCTCTTGTGCCTGCTCAACATTCGCAATGCCGCCATTCAAGATGATGGTCAGGTGCGGGTTAGCGGCTTTCAGCTCGCGCACCAGATCATAGTCCAAGGGCGGGATCTCGCGATTATCCTTGGGCGATAGGCCTTTCAGGATCGCCTTGCGGGCATGGACAATAAAAACGGTGACGCCTGCTTTGGCCACGGTCTCGACAAAGCCAAACAAGCTCTGACGGGGGTCTTGCTCATCGACGCCGAGCCGGTTCTTAACGGTGACGGGCAAATGCGTGGCCGCTTGCATAGCGCCGACGCATTCGGCCACAAGTTCAGGCTCTCGCATCAGGCAGGCCCCGAACCGGCCCGACTGGACGCGGTCCGACGGACAGCCGACATTAAGATTTATCTCCCCATACCCAAAATCAGTGGTAATCTTCGTGGCTTCAGCAAGCTTACGAGGATCAGAACCACCAATTTGTAGCGCGACGGGGTGTTCGCAGGCGTCAAAGCCGATCAGGCGCTGGCGGTCACCATGGATCAGTGCATCTGCCGTCACCATCTCTGTGTAGAGTAGGGCACCTTTGGACAGCGTACGGTGAAACGCCCGGCAATTCCGGTCTGTCCACTCCATCATAGGGGCAACGCAAAAGCGCCGATCAAGCGTATCGGAAGTCATGGCCGCTCCATGCCTTTTTTAGCCCCAAAACGCAAATCTGCAGAAAAATGCACAAAGGGCAAAAAATGTGTTTGACACATGTGGTGTGCTATAGTAGTAATACACCCATGCACTACAGCAGTGCAGCACAAACACAACGACAGACCAACAGGAGAAACCAATATGATCACATTTATCGTCACAATCTGGCTCAGCGCTTTGGGTGCCGGCATGGCCACAATGGCAGCCACCGAACGCAACTAAGCCAAACCTTCCAGCTTCTACCGCCTCCCCTAAATCCTCCTCTCTTCAGAAACACAAAAGGAATACCACCATGATCACCATCGCAATCACCGCTTGGCTCAGCCTCTTAGGCGCAGGTTTAGCTTCCATGGCCGCCGCAGAGCGCGCCTAAACCTTAAGCCTCCCTCCACACCATCTCCTCCGACCCTCCATAATTCGCCGCTACAACACATCATAAACCCGCTCCTCCCCGAGCTTCACACCAAGGATAAAAATCATGATCAACCTTATTGTCGCCGTCTGGCTTTCCGTATTCGCTTCTGGCCTTCTGGGCATGGCAGCTGCAGACCGCAAGTAATCGGACCGGCCTCGTCAGCCCCTACGCCTCCAACGTCCTCGCGATGCCCAAACTGGGGCCGGTTCAGCCGGCCCTATTTTTTGCCCCATTTTTTTGTCTGGGGCTTGTGCGGTCCAAGCCTTGGATGGTGCACTCAAATCGCCTACATCAGGGCTATGGCTCGTTATCTGATCACTTCTGCACTTCCCTACATCAATGGCATCAAGCATCTCGGCAATCTTGCGGGGTCGATGTTGCCTTCTGATGTGCACGCGCGCTTCCGGCGCTTGCAAGGCCATGAGGTCTTGTTCGTCTGTGCAACCGATGAGCATGGCACACCGGCAGAATTAGCAGCGGCTGAGGCTGGCATGTCGGCCAAAGCCTATTGTGATGAGCAACATGATATTCAGCGCACAGCAGGTGAGGGGTATTCGCTCTCGTTTGACTGGTTTGGCCGTTCTTCTAGCCCGCAAAACTATGCGCTCACACAGCACTTTGCTGAAATGCTGGAAGCCAATGGCCTGTTGGAAGAGCGCGTCACCAAGCAAGTCTATTGTACCGATGATGCCCGCTTCTTGCCCGACCGCTATGTTGAGGGGACCTGCCCAATCTGTGGGTTTGAGGATGCGCGTGGCGACCAGTGCGATAATTGCGGGTCGTTGCTAGACCCTACACAGTTGAAGAACCCACGCTCAAAGATTTCGGGCTCTACCAACATCGAAGTGCGCGATACCGCCCATCTGTTCCTGCGTCAGCCCATGATGGAAGACAAAATCCGCGCTTGGGTCGATGCAGCAACAGACTGGCCGCATTTGGCGCGCTCCATCGCCTATAAGTGGCTCGACGAAGGTCTACAGGACCGGGCGATCACGCGTGACCTGTCGTGGGGCGTGCCCGTTTTGAAAGACGGCAAGCCACGTCCGGGCTTTGAAAACAAAGTGTTTTACGTCTGGTTTGATGCGCCGATCGAATATATCGCTGCGACCGAAGAATGGGCCTTGGCCACGGGCGGCGATTGGCAGCGCTGGTGGCGGACCGATCAGGGCGCAGAAGATGTGACCTATGTTCAGGTGATGGGCAAGGACAATGTGGCCTTCCATACCGTTTCTTTCCCCGTGACCATTCTGGGCTCGGGTGAGCCCTGGAAATTGGTTGACCGTTTGAAGGCGTTTAACTGGCTGACCTGGTATGGCGGGAAATTCTCGACCAGCCAAAAGCGCGGCATCTTTATGGATCAAGCTTTGGAATTACTCGGCGGCGACTATTGGCGCTGGTATCTGATGGCCAATGCGCCTGAAAGCTCGGACGCAGCCTTTACGCTGGAAGGCTTCCAGGCCACCGTGAATTCCGACCTCGCCAATGTGCTGGGCAATTTCGTCAACCGCATCATGAAGTTTGCCGCTGCCAAGTTTGAAGGCAAGGTTCCTGCAATTGGTGTCGCGGGGGAAGCGGAAGCCAAGTTGTGGACTGAGGTTTCGGCTAAGATCGCGGCCATAACGGCTTTCCATGAAGAGATGGAGTTCCGCAAAGCCGCCGCCGAAACCCGCGCCCTATGGGCTTTGGGTAATGAATATCTGCAAACTGCGGCCCCTTGGACGGCGATCAAAACCGATGAGGCTTTAGCTGCCGTCGGCGTCCGTACGGGCCTCAATCTGGTTGCGCTGTTTGCAATCTTAGCCCAACCCTTTGTGCCAGAGGCAGCAAGTCGGATATTGGATGGTATTGGCGTGCCAGAAAAGAACCGCATGTGGCCAAGTGCCGATGATGCAAGCTTGCTGGATGCTCTTCCCCATGGCCTTCAAACCCAGGTGCCAGATTTGCTGTTCACCAAGATTGAAGACGAGCAAGTAACGGCTTGGGCCGAACAATTTGGTGGCGGTGGCTAAGCCATGGCGAGCTTAAACGCGTCTGATCCGATCCTTTTTGTCGGCAATGGCGGCGGGTCCATGTTGGCCGAAATCGTTCTAGGGATGGCGGGCGTCCGGTTCCGGGTACAAGTCGCTGCCTGGGGGGACAATGGCCTTGAAAGCGCTGGCTTGCACGCCAGTAACCCGCTAGGCCAAGTGCCGACCTTGGTCTTCCCCAATGGCACGGTACTGACCGAAACTGCGGCGATTATGCTGACGATCCACGACTCGCGGCCCGATCTTGAGCTTGTCCCCACACTCGACACTGGCCTGCGCCCATCCTTTTGGCGCTGGCTGATGTTCATAAATGCTGCCATCTATCCCAGCTTCACCTATGGCGACTATCCGCAGAAATGGGCCGATCAGGACCAAGAAGGCCCGCTGCGGACCCGGACAGACCAACACCGCAAGCGCCTCATGCTGCATCTCGAACAACAAGTCAGCCATCCCTGGTTTCTGGGCGAGACCTTTTGCGCGCTTGATCTTTATATCTGGATGCTGATCCAATGGCGGCCCAAACCCGATTGGTATCAGGCCCATGCGCCCAAGCTCTATACCATCGCCAAGCGTGTCGACGATCTTCCTGCAACCAAGCGTGTGATTGCACGAAATGGCGTGAAACCACTGCCTTAGGGGAAATTGCCTAAAACAAAAAAAGCCTCCCCAAGATTGGAGAGGCTTCTTCTAGTTAGGTGCTAAAGCCCTTAGGCTTTAGAACTTGCGGACAAAGCTGGCTGCATAGCCATTGGCACCCTTGCCTTCGGTGTAGCGGGTGTAGTCCAAACGGATGCCACTGGCATCGTCCAACATGTACTGACCGCCAACGCCGAGGGCAAACGAGCCATCGTCAGTCTTCGCTTTTACGGCACCAGCCTTGGCTTCAGCCCACTGGTGCACATAACCGGCCCGACCAATCAACGAAAGGCGCTCTGCCATGGGCGCGCTGGCCACAGCAAAGGCACCCAAGGTGCCGCGGGTCTTGACGGTGACGCCATTGACCTTGTCGTCATTGACGCCAATGCCGCCTTCACCTTCAACGGCAAAGTTTGGGGTCAATTGATAGCCGACGCGGCCATTCAACGTGCCGGCGTCAGATGTTTTGCTTTGGAAGTGGTTGTAGCCACCATTGATATAGGTGTGACCGGCTGCGTCTTGAGCAAAGCTAGGAGCCGAAGCAAAAGCGGTAACAGCCAAAATGGCGAGAGCGAAAATACGCATGATCTAGTTCCTTTGTTCGTTTTGCGACCACATCTCGAAAGCCGGATTGGCTAAGAGACGATCGCTGTTTGATCCAAAGGCTCCCGGGCGGTGACGCCGCTCTGTGTCGGTCGTCTAGAGCAACGCACGCGCTATCTGTTTTAGATAGAGCCGATGAGCGGTTGCTCTATTTTTGATTGAGAGCGTAACTTTGATCCCATGGATCAAAACGCGCTCTGAGGGGGAGAAGAGCCTTTCGATACGACTAAGGTAGGGGTTGTCACCCTGCTTTCGCAAGTGACCATTCTGTCATGTTGGGAGTACAAATAAGTATTGTGATCAATAAGATACAGATTGTGGCGGAACCTTGTCCCTCAGATGAACCCGGGGTAAATGCATACCCGTCTCGCCCAATTCGTGCCGCAATTGCCCCGAGTTTGCGTCAGAGGGGACATGCAAAACTGCATGGAACACTCACATGCCTATGCGTTTAAGGATTGCCGAATAGGCCAGAACAGGCTTGCTATCTTGGGTCAGGACACCGCGGATGAACAACATGGTACGGGTCGCCCGAACAATGTCAGCTGTTGATTCGATCAGGAGACCGGCCTTCGCCCCGCCCACAAACTGGCTTTCAAACTGCATCGTGACACACGGCTGCTCATTCATATAATCGTGACAATGGGCAAACAGGGCAAAGTCAGCAAAGGTCATCAGGCAACCGCCGTGAATATTGCCCATGCCATTGCAATGCTGCTGTTCAGGCATAAAGGCGCAGATGTATCCACCCTCTGGCAGTGCCTTCATATAAAAGGGGCCGGTCAGCGTCTCAAAGGGGTCTGAGCCATTTCCCCACGTGGACCAGTCAGCAAACTCACCCTCGGTGACCAATTGTGGTTTGGATGGGGTATTTTCGCTCATGTGCAATAGGCTTTCGTTTAGGGCTCGTCAGGAGGGTGTGTTGGGTCTTAAAGTGCTGGGTGAATAATACAAGAATGCCAGCTTGAGGAGATGCCTATGGCCTATGATTCTGAGACCACCCAAGAACTGGTGAGCTTGGTTGCCCGTTTCGTTGCCGAAAAGCTCCGTCCCATTGAGGCTCAAGTCTCCGAAGACGATGCCGTGCCAGATGCGATTGTCGCGCAGATGAAGGAACTTGGCCTCTATGGTCTGACGATTCCTGCCGACTATGGCGGACTGGAACTATCGATGGAGGCCGAATGTCGGGTGGCGTTTGAGCTGGGTCGCACCAGTCCGGCCTTCCGCTCCTGCTTTGGCACCAATGTTGGTATTGGCGCACAAGGCCTCGTCATGTTTGGCACGCAAGCGCAAAAGCAAAAATATCTGCCAGGTATTGCCTCGGGTGAGATTGTGACGAGCTTTTGTTTAACCGAAGCCGAGGCAGGCTCTGATTCTGCAGCTGTGCAGACTACTGCGCGCCTTGAGGGCAATCATTATGTGTTGAATGGGTCCAAGCGCTACATCACTAATGCTAATAAAGCGGGCCTGTTCACCGTCATGGCTCGCACGAGCCCGGAGGTAAAAGGGGCAAAAGGTGTCACCGCATTTTTGGTCGAGCGTGACAGCGCGGGCCTCAGCATTGGCAAGCCTGAAAAGAAAATGGGCCAGCAAGGCGCCCATATTTGCGAAGTTTATTTCGACAATGTCAAAGTCCCCGTCGAGAACCGCCTGGGCGGGGAGGGCGAGGGCTTTAAGGTTGCCATGCAAGTCCTCGACCGTGGGCGTCTGCATATCGCGTCTGTATGTGTTGGCGTGGCCGAGCGCCTGATTGCCGACAGTCTCACCTATGCGATGGAGCGTCAGCAATTTGGCAAGCCCATTGCAGAGCACCAATTGATCCAAGCCATGTTGGCCGATTCCAAGACTGAAGCTTATGCTGCAAAATCCATGGTGTTGGATGCAGCACGCCTGCGCGATGCTGGCCAGTCGATTACGTTGGAGGCGGCGGCCGGCAAATATTATGCCTCTGAAATGGTGGGTCGGGTGGCAGATCGTGCGGTGCAGATTTTTGGCGGGGCGGGCTATGTTGCCGATTATGGCATTGAGCGCTTTTACCGTGATGTGCGGATCTTCCGTATCTATGAGGGCACCAGCCAAATTCAACAAATCGTCATCGCGCGAGAGATGATGAAAGCGGCAAGGACCTAAGGCCTTGAGCCCGGAAGAAGCTGCTATTTTGGCCCTGATCGCCGCCTCTAAGAAAGGCCGCACCATTGACCCGACCGAAGCTGCCCGTGCCGTCTATACGGGCGAAGAACCTGACGGCTGGCGCAAGCGCTTACCCTCGGTCCGGCAAGCGGCAATTCATTTGGCGCGATCTGGCCAGATTGGCATTTATCGGAAGGGCAAGATCATTGATCCCAATGGCTTTAAGGGTGTCTATCGACTGGGCAAGCCGGGCGATTTGCCGCTTGCGGCTCCATCGGATGACGGGTCAGATGACGCGCATGTGGTCGCTAAGTAAAGTTCAGTCATTGCGTGGGCTAGGGCTTAGTCGTTGGCTGGGGTTGGGGCTGATCAGCCTGCTTCTGGCGGCGTGTGCGCCGATGCGCCAACAGGCGCAGATTCCAGGACCCGGTTACCAAGGCCCGCGCTTTACCCCGACCCAGTTTATCAGTTTCGACGGCACGGCGCTGGGGCTTTCGACGTGGCAGGCCCAAACACCGGAACCACAGGCGGTGATCGTCGCGCTTCACGGCATGAACGACTATGCACGCGCCTTTGAAACCGCAGCCCCTTACTGGGCAGCGCGCGGTATCACCACCTATGCCTATGATGCGCGCGGGTTTGGTCGATCTCCCCAACGCGGTGTTTGGGGCCATGACGCCTTGATGATCCAAGATGTGCGCACAGCCTTACAGGTGGCGCGCGCAGCCCATCGGGGGGTACCCGTCATCGTCGTGGGCGAAAGCATGGGGGCTGCCACTATTCTGGCAGCTGCGGGCGAGGCCGAGGGGATCGCAGCCGATCGGCTTGTCTTGATTGCGCCTGCGGTTTGGGGTTGGTCTAATCTGCCACTGGCTTATCGGGTATCTTTATGGATCACCGCCCATTTGCCTGTCTCTCGTAAGCCATTCGACCCGCCGCGCGCCGTGACGCGCACCATCATGGCATCTGATAACATCGAGATGCTTCGTCGTTTGGGTCGCGACCCCAATATGATTTTTGCCACACGATTAGATGCGGTTTTTGGCTTGGTCAGATTGATGGAAAAGGCCTACCAGGCCGCCGATAAGCTGCCCCCGCAGACGCTTGTCCTCTATGGCGCACGCGACCAGATTATCCCGCGCCCAGCTTTGACGGCAACCATGGCCCGCCTGCCAACAAATTTGCGCACCGTCGAATATCCTGAAGGCTATCATATGCTGACACGAGACCTCCAGGCAGAGCGCGTTTGGGCCGATGTTGCAGCTTTTGTTGCGGACCCCAACGGGCGCTTGCCTTCAAACCTGGGACCCATTGCAAGAGCGGCAAAATAAGGAACTCGTTAAGCCTGTCTTGCTAATTCGTTCACCATGGCATTGAAGATCGCCCTGCCTTTACCTGCCTTGCCGAAGTTCGACCCCGCAACTTTGGCTCAAACCCGTGCCCGCTTGCTGGCTTGGTGGGATGGGGACGATCCACCTGACTTGGAAGCGATCAAAGCCGAAATTGAGGCGCAGGACGGCCCAGGCAAGCTCAGTACCAAACACAGGAAGCTATATGTGACAGCCAGTCAAATCATGTGGGGCCCAGACCGGAACTTTCCGACTTCGCCCGATTTGACCGCACAATTGGGAACTGCCCTCGGTGCCAAGAAAGATGCGACCCTGGCCTGCATCGGTGCGGGCACCGGCCTGATCAGCAGGACACTCCTAGAGCAATTCGGTGTCAAATTGACATCGTATGAGCCGGACCCAACCATTCGGACTTTGGCTGCAAGCGCTCTCAAAAAAAGCAAGGCGCGCAAAAATTACATTGCCAAGCCCTATTATGGCCAGCCGGCTGGCCTCGCCGAGCAGCGAGCAGAGCTAATGATGCTTCTGTTTCAAGGCGGTGGTGCGGATCGAACAGCGCGGGGGGTATCTTCGATCCTGCGTCTTTTAAAGCCTGGTGGTCGGGCGATCTGGTTTGATCTCTTTTCAACTGAGGGCGAAGCCTCGCTCGACCTCGCCAAGGGGATCGAGAATCGTGCGTTTACCCCCGTAGACGTGTTTAAAGCGGCGGCCCAAGCCGCAGGCCTGACCGTGGTCTCAGAAGCCGACTGCAATTTGAACTTCTTGGCCGCAATCAGTTCGTGCTGGTCCTCGTCCGGCAAGGACTTTGATAAGCGCCAAGCAGCCCTGATCAAAGCCGGGGGGCAACAGGCCGCCAGCCTTGCCCTTCATTCGATTGTAACATGGAAAGCGCGCGCTGCTGGCGTCCGTGCGGGGCAGTTGAGCGCGCGCTATATTGTGGTTTCCGCCCCGGCTTAAGCCTTTGCGGTCCACCACACGGGTTAGGCATTCACCGCAAAGGCATCGCCCAAAGCATCAGCAAGGCTGGAGCTAGGGGCTTCTTCACTAGTGACCGGCGCTTTTGGATCTGGCCCGGCTGGGGTTGTGGCTTGCGCTTTAGCTGCGGGCGCCTTGGCTTTTTTAGTCGGGCGTTCCGTGCCAGCTTTTTCTTCGATATGGGTCGTTTCAATCGAAGGACCGGCAAGGGGGTCTGCCGAACGCTTAGACCGGCCTTCAAACTGGCCACCCTCTTCAATGATCAAAATCGCATGGGTCAAATCGCCATCGATTGAGCCTGAAGTGGCCAATTGGATCATGCGGGCCCGTACATCGCCGAAAACCCTGCCGCGGATGGTTGCGATTTCGCTGATTACATTGCCTTTGACTTCGCCATTCTTGCCAACAACCAAGGTGTCACAGCGGACGTCGCCAATCACAATACCTTCAATATGTGCGTCGCCGGGTGAGGAGAGCGAACCGCTAACCACTGCGCCAGCTGCCACCACAGAGGCTGGGGGCTTTGGACTTGGGGCCATAACCGCAATCGCCGGGGGGTCGTTGCGTTGCACGGTCGCGGCAACGGTTTCCGTTTCAACATAGGATTCTTTGGTTTTAGAATTCCAAAAGGCCATCGTCTTGTTCCCTTTGATTGGCGGTTTCGCGCCCTTGTTACGCATGCTGGAGTGTCACGCAACACCCGAAATCCTGTTTGGTGTGTATTCCATGGGGAATTACACCAATTCTTGCACTGCCTTTAGAACGGCTTCATCGTGGCCTGGAACTTTTACTTTCCGCCAGATGTTTACGATCGTTCCATTTTGATCAATCAGGAAGGTCGTGCGTTCAATCCCAAGATATTTTCGGCCATACATACTCTTTTCAACCCAGACGCCATAGGCTTCACACACTTGGGTGCCAAAATCCGATGCCAAGGTCACATCTAAGTCATATTTTGCCTTAAACTTGTCGTGGCTCGCGACCTTATCCTTGGAGACGCCAATGACTTCGCACGAAAGGGCACGAAACTTGTCTATGTTCTCGGTGAAGGCAATTGCCTGGCTTGTGCAGCCCGAGGTGTCGTCTTTTGGATAAAAATACAGGACAACACTCTTTCCTTTCAAACCAGACAAGGTCAGGGTTGCGCCGCCATCTGTCGGCATCTCAAAGTCAGGGGCCATTTGGCCAATTGCAATTTCGCTCATGGTGCTAAATCCGATCCGTTCGCGCCGAAAGCGCCGTGTTCAGGCAGATAAGCCTGACGCCGCAGGCTTGCAAGCCGCGGATAAGCCACCTCGCGGCCAAGACTTTTCTTCCACAGAAGTGCGGCAATCGCGTGACACGAAACGAGAAAAACAGAGCGCGCCGGAGCTTGAGCAAACCCCCAGCGGAACGGTAGTGGCCAAGCGGACAAAAAAACCGTTAAGTCAAACCCGACATTCACGTTTCTGGATGGAAAGTGCCACGGTGGTCTTGGCATTATCGGGCCTGTTTTCTGGCTATCTGGCATGGCGCCTGTCGATTGGCACGATCTCGATTTCTGCCACCACGCCCTTTGTGGAAGACGCCCTCAGTCGCCTTGTCGGCGGGCAAACAAGGATTGGGTCATTACGTTTGGGGTGGGACCGACAGGCGCGTGACTTTGCCGTTTTGGCAAGCCAAATCACAGCCCGGACGGATCAACGAACATCGCCTTTGCGTCTTGGCAACGTGGATTTGACGCTTGATGCGCCATCGCTTCTGATTGGTCGGGCTGTGGTTGAGCAAGCTCGTCTGTCCGGCATTGAGGCAGTTCTGGTTGTCGATCGGCAGGGCCGCACCGCCTTTGGATTTGGTTCGGCTGAGGAGGTTTTGGCGCTGCCGCGAATAAGGGGTGAAGATGGCGGTCTTGCCCGTGTTTTAAAGGCGACCCGCAAAGCCCTTGATCCGAACGGCCAGGCAGGCCGCGTTGCCCAAGTTGTACTAACCGACGCCCGACTACAAATGATCGACCCAGACAGCGGTCAGCGCCTCGTCCTAGTAGGGGCCCGAGCAGGTCTTTTTCGCAGTGCAGCGGGTATCATTACCTTGCAGGCATCTGGCAAGATTGAGAACTCCAAATCAAGTATGAATGTGGCCATCGCTGCCCCGCCATGGGAAGACGGTGCACTGGCCCTAGTGACCCAGTTGCAAGATATGCGATTTGCACAATTACCTTTCAGTCTGCGCGGCGAACGCTTGTCAAAACTGGCTAGCTGGACGAGCCCTTTAAGTGGCCGCGCCTTGGTTTATCTGACGCCAGCGGGCAGTCCCCAGTCTATACAAGGTACTTTTCAACTTGGGCGCGGTCGTGCCGAGGGCGTTGCAGTCGAACGGGCGGCCGGCACAGGCGCTTGGACCCAAAGCACCGGCATTATTAGCATTCAGTCGCTCGATGTTGTCAGCGACCGGATCCGTGCCACCGGCGTAAGTGGTCGATTTTATCCCGCTGTCGCCGGTCAACGTCGCCTCGAATTTTCTGCCAAGTCAGTTTCCCTCGACGCGCCCAATTCAGCTGGCGTTGAAGGCGAGGGTGCCAACGGCAAAGTGCTGCTTTCTGATGATCTGCATGTGATTAGGGCAGAACTTGTTGCTCAAGGACTTGGCTTGTCGCATCCAAACTCCACGGGTGTGAGACTATTGGATGCAGACGTTCAAGTTCTCTCCGGCGGGCCCCGTGGGGTGCAAGCCAAAGGCGGGCCGCAAAGTATCTTTGCGGGTGGCAAAGTCAGCATAAAGGCCAAATCGGGACGCCTATCCTTGGGCGACCGGCAAGGGACATTCGGCGGTGGGGCTGGGATTGATGTGGTGCTCGATCGTGTATCGGCTAACGGTCCTTGGAATGCACAGGCTAGCCTCGCCAGTCTGACATTAATCGGTCGCGGGGTAGCCATTCCGCAAACCAGTGCCCGCGGCCTGTCGCTTCAATGGAGTGGGACTGACTCGGTCGGCTCTGGCCAACTTGCAGCGCGCGTCGACGCCATGACAACAAACCAGTCCGGTGCGCGCGGGTTGGGATTGGCGGGGGCCAATCTTGCTGTTGAGGCCACACGAACCGGCGATGGAACCTTTGACCTAACAAGTTTCCAAGCGGACAGTTTTGCCTTTAACAATCCAATTGTTTCAATTGCCACGGGATCTGTAGCGCTCGCCGGCAAAGTTGGCTCAGATGGCTTAAAAGACGCGTGGCTGAAAACACCAAGCTTGACTCTAACTAACCCCAAACAATTGTCGCGACCTTTTGTGGCGAGTGACGTCGATCTGGTGGGCGATGTTTTGCCGCGCGGGGTCCGGCTACCCGCCTTCCGTCTGAGCCATCGCGGTGTTACGGCCCAAGGTGATGTTGAGGTTGCATTGGCGCGACGGGGCTCTGCTATGGTCAATCTGGATGCCGATATTGATGGCGAAATTGATGTCGAAACCCTGATGGCAGCATGGCCCAGAGGCTTCTTGCCGGAGACGCGCAACGCCATCGTCAATGTGGTCAAAGAAGGAGTTGGTGAGACCGATCATTTGGTGCTGCGCATTCCTGCGGGGCTGATAAAGGGTGACCCCGGCGCACCGGATAGGATTGAGTTGGATTTTGATATCCGCAACGCGACCGTGCTCTATCTTCCGCAAATGACCGCTTTAACCGAAGTTTCAGGCCGTGCCCGACTGACCGGCGATAGCTTCCATGTGGCCATCGACACAGGCAAGTTAGGCGAGCTCACCCTGTCAGAATCTTCCTTTGCCATCCCCAAGTTTCAACCCAAAGACTCAGAAGGCGTGGTGCACGCGAAAGTGGCGGGCTCTGTGGCCTTGATGGCGCAAGAAGCAGACCGCGAACCCCTGCGCTTGTTATCTAAAGCTCAATTCGACCCTGCGAGATTGGACGGGGAAGGCAGTCTAGAAATAGACTTAAGTTTACCGTTGTCAAACCATCTCCAGCCCGATGCGGTCAAGGTGCGCGCGCGTGGACAGTTTGAACAAGCCAGCTTGCAGAACGCCTTTGCCGGGCTGGAAGCCAATGATGGCATGGTTCAACTGGCAATTGATAATGGCCGCGTGGAGGTGAAAGGGCAGGCTTGGATCGCTGGTAACCCATTTGATTTTACGTGGGTCTCTGAGCCAGAAACGGCACTTAAGCCCGGCTCGCGTCTGGTTGCCGATGGCATGGTTGATTTGGCGAGCCTGATCCAGATCGGGGTCGATGTGACTGCCTATGCGACAGGTCCTGTCCGGCTGAAGCTTGACGCGCAATCGCGCGGCAAAAAAATAATTGGCACGGATTTAGACGCTGATTTCAAGAGCACGACCATGGTGCTGCCTGGTTCGTTATGGACCAAGCCTGAGGGTGAAGCCGGTCACGCTACGACGCGTATGACGATCGGAGATACCGGTGGCTGGACCGCCAATCAGCTAGCTTTTGATGCCAAGGGAGCTAATGTTCGCGGTGATTTGGCCTTCTCTGAAAAGCTGGATTTGGTCGCCGCTGATTTTTCCCGCATCGACATCGCGGGTGCAGCCGACTTAGCTTTACGGATTTCAGAAGATGCTAATGTATTGAATGTTAGCGCAAAGGGCGATTATCTTAATCTAAGTCCGTTCTTGATCAAACGCGACGTAACAGAGCGAACGGTTGATCTGTTAGATCGCCCCCTCAATTTATCCGCCTCCATCAAACAGCTTGCGACAGGGCAATCGGCCGCTCTGGAAAATGTTGAGGCCAGCATTTTGCGCGATCGGGACGGCTGGCGGTCGCTCACGATGACGGGAAGTTCCCCGATGGGGCAAACCCAAGTCGTAATGAACCAGCAACAAGATGGTCGCCGCAGCATTGTCGGCACATTATCTGATGCAGGCTTCTTTGCTGGACTAATATACCCTGGCGCACCACTAACCGGCGGAACGGGAACGATCGAAGGGGAGTTGCCTGTAGTCGGTGCTGACAGTGCCGGCACCTTGATGATTGAGGTCAAGGGCGTCTCCTATACCCCGGCAAAACAAAGTCCGATCCTATTTGACTTGGTACGCCTACCGATGACGGTGAATGGGGGCATCATCGCCCTGCGTGACGGAAAAGCTGATGGCGAGGACTATACGGTTAAGGCCTCTGGCTATGTCGATCTTGAAGATGGAAAGCTAGACATCAGGGGTGTTGCTACCCCGGGCGGTCTTAACCGTGCCTTGGGCGAGATGCCCTTGTTTGGTAGCCTTTTAGGCGGTGGGCAGGACGAGGGTTTGGTCGGCTTGACCTTTACGGCACAGGGCAGCCTCGCCAATCCAAAACTAAGAGCCAATCCGATCTCGGCTCTGGCACCAGGCTTTCTGCGGAAATTGTTTGAAAGCCAAGCACCTTTGGAACCCCCGCCGCGCCTGAAAACCATTCCGATTCCCCTTGTGCCGCCACCTGACTCTGCGGGCGAGGCAACCACCGAAGCGACACCTAAAAGCTAAACCTAGTTATTTTGGCTGCCAGTGGGTGATGCGCGAGGCGGCTGTGGGCCTTGGACGCTCTATCGGGGCTTCCGATGGTGTCCCCAGATAGATCAAGCCTGCCAGCTTTTCATGCGCGCAGAGGCCCAAAAGGGCCAAAGCGTCCCGGTCATAAGCGACCCATTCGCTTAGCCAACAGCCGCCAAACCCGAAGCCATTAGCGGCTAGCAAGAGATTGTAACAGACCGCGCCAGTTGAGAGCGCTTGCTCCCACTCTGGCACTTTTGGGCTCTCAACGGGCGAAAATACCACCGCTAAGACCAGAGGTGCGCGAAGAAAGCGACCTTCTTCTTGGGCCAGCCTCTCTGGATCGGTTACCTGACCGCGGTCTGATAAAAGCCCCGCAATCTTCCTCCCATAGGCGAGGCGATTGTCGCCAGACAGGATGATAAAGCGCCATGGTCCCAGTTTACCATGATCGGGCACGCGGGCTCCAAGGCGCAAGATGGCATCCAACGTCTCGCCCTCTGGACCTGGAGAGGTCAGATGCGCCACCTTCGTCGATCGGCGTAGTGCCAGTCGCGCAAGAAAAGCTGCGTCTGGGCGGGGCTCAGGCAGAAAGTCGTTTTCGACGGGCGGGGGCGGGAGGGTGTGTGGTGCAATTGTCATTGTTTTCAGACATAAGGCATAGTGGTCGCGTTTGCATCGTCGGTTGAAGGTTTTTCTTCTCTATGTCTGAAATTGATCCCTTCCAGACCCTTGCGTCCCATATCGCCTATCAGAATCCGTGGATCACGGTGGAACATCAAGAGGTGCTGCGCCCAGATGGGAAACCCGGCATTTATGGCATTGTCCGCTTTGCCAATCGCGCGGTCGGGGTTCTGCCGATTGACGAGACGGGCCATGTGTGGATGGTCGGGCAGTTTCGCAGGCCCGTCGAGGCCTGGTCTTGGGAAATGCCCGAAGGGGGCGTGCCCTATGATGAGGATTTAGAAGCTGGTGCGCTGCGTGAGCTGGAGGAAGAAGTTGGCATCAGGGCTAAAACTTTGGTGAAAGTCCTCGACATGGATTTGTCCAATTCAGTCAGCGATGAGATCGCCATTTGTTTCCTGGCGTATGGATTGTCGCATGGTCACTCGGCACCTGAGGGAACAGAAGTCCTGACCTTAAAGCAGCTCCACTTCACCCACTTGCTCGCCGAAGTTGAAGCTGGAAGAATTCGCGATGCCTTGACGGTTGCAACCGTCTATCGGACTTACCATTTAGCACAAACGAACCAATTGCCCGCTGCGCTGACCAAGATGATGTTAGCCCGCCCAGACGGAGAGTGACTATGGCAGGTGCAAGCTTGGAACTTGTTGGCGGCATGGCTGCTGGTCTAACCAACGTGTGGACCCACCTGCGCATAGAAGCTGCGACCGCTGCTGGCGAAGAGCCGCTCTTGGCGAGCCTTTTAAATGCCACGATCCTCAACCACGCCAGCTTTGATGACGCGCTGGCCTATCTCTTGGCGCAGAAATTGGGAGGGGCGGATATGAATGCGCTGCAGATGCGCGAAGTCTGCATGCAGGCATTTAAGGAAGATCCTAGCATAGCACAAAGCGCCCAGGCTGATGTGCGCGTGATCAAGATGCGCGACCCTGCCTGCCGCACCTATTTGCAGCCCTTTCTCTATTACAAAGGCTTTGCGGCGTTGCAGGCACACCGCGTCGCCCATCATTTGTGGACGACGGGTCGGGAAATGATGGCGTTTCATCTGCAGAGTCGAGTGGCGGAACTGTTCCAAGTCGACATCCACCCCGCCGCCCGCTTGGGCGAGGGGATTTTCATGGACCACGCTACCGGGATCGTGATCGGGGAAACTGCAGTGGTCGGCAATAATGTCTCCATGCTGCACAATGTTACCCTAGGGGGCACTGGCAAAGAAGGTGGCGACCGCCATCCAAAAATTGGTGCTGGTGTCTTGATCGGGGCCGGTGCGAAGATTTTGGGTAATATCATCGTGGGCGAAGGCGCACGAATTGCCTCAGGCTCAGTCGTTCTGCACGAAGTGGCCGCAGGCTGCACCGTGGCCGGCATCCCGGCGCGTCCTGTTGGTGGGCCTTGTTGTGAGAACCCGGCTGACAGTATGGATCACGTCTTTGACGTTGCGACGTTTGACCCCGGGCTTTAAGCAAGCCTGAGCAAGGGCAACAGCCCTAAACCGTGAACGCCTTAGCGATGGTTGCAACATTATAGGCCAACATCTCGATACTGGTTCCTGCAGGTCCTTCGGGCTTTGAGAGGGAGTCTGTGTAGAGCTTTCCGCCCAGCTTGGCACCACTCTCGGCAGAAATTTGGCCCATCAGGCGCTGATCAGCCGCGGTTTCGACGAAGCAGCCTGCCGCGTCAGCGCCTTGAATCTCGTCAAGCAAGTCTGCCAGCGTTTTGGCAGAGGGTTGCGCGCCCGTCGACAAAGATGAGATGCCGCGAAACGCGAGCCCGAACTCTCGGCCTAGATAACGAAATGAATTGTGGGGTACGATGATTAGGCGACGGCCTTGGCGCACCGGAGCGAGCAGTGCCACCGCCTCGTGTTGGGCAGTTTGAAGCTCGCCGAGATAGGCCGCCAATCGCACCTCAAACTTCGCCGCGAGATTCGGCCAAATTTTGATGTAAGCCTTGGCAATGGTCCGTGCATAGCTGCTTAGACCGGCAAAGCTCTGCCACGTGTGGGGGTCGGGAACGCGCCCTTCAATAAGAATGGGCTCGATGTCGACTGAAGTTTGCACGATTGGGCCGCGATATCCGGTACTTTCCGGCAAGCGGTCGATCCAGCCTTCCAACTTAAAGCCAACATGTAAGAGGAGGCTGACATCGCCAAAGCCCGTCAATTCGCTGGGTGTCGGGTCTCGGTGATGGGCGGACTGGTTGGGGCCAATCAGGGAGATGATCTCAAGGTCCGGCGCGCCGATCTGACGGGCCACGTCCGCCAAGATCGACATGGTCGCCAGCACTTTAGGTTTACCCAGTGCTGGCGCAGACCCGGGCACAGGCTTGCACGCGCAGGCAAACAGGCCACCGGTTGCCAGACTGAGGAAATTACGACGCGCGATTTGCAACGGATGCTTTACCTAACGAACGGGTCAGTAAGGATTGATTGGGCCCAAAGAGGCTTGAAACAAGCACAATACCTACCAAGCAGGAGACAATAGCAGCTCCTACGGGGGCTGAGAGGTGAAAGGAGACCAGAAGGCCAGCCAGCACGCCGGCAATACCGAGGACTGCTGCGCTCACGATCATCAACGCCACGCTTTTGGCCCAAAAGCGCGCGGCAATTGCGGGCAAGATGGTCAGTCCAATACTCATTAAGGCCCCAAGCGCGTGAAAGGAGGCCACCGTCGTCAAGGCCAGGAGGCCGAAGAAGACGGATTGTGCGACCGGTCCCGCCCATTTGGCACCACCTGATGCTCGCAAAAATTGCGGGTCGAGCGTATCGATCAAAAGTGGGCGATAGACCAAGGCCATGCCAATCGCCGTCACAATGGCTGCGATGCATGCTAGGGCGAGAGCGATATTGTCGATGGCAAGGGCTGCCCCGAACAGGAGGCGATCCAAATCAATAACGCCACCTCCCATACTGGCGATCAAAACGCCAATAGCCAAAGCGGCGAGGTAGAAGACAGCAAAGCCTGCATCCTCTGGCAGGCGAAGCGCGCGACTTGCAGGTCCTGCGGTCATAAAAACCATGGTTCCTGTCAGGGCAGCCCCCAGTGTCGTCCATAAGGTGCTGCCGCCGCTCAAGAGGGCGGCTGCGGCTGCCCCGGGCAGCACAGCATGGCCTACAGCATCGCCTACAAGGCTCATGCGGCGCATCACAAGGAAGACGCCCAAAGGCGCACCAGCAAGGGCGAGTGCTGCGCCGCCCAAGGCGGCACGTGTCATAAACTCATAGTCAAAAAAGGGAGCAAAAACGCCGACCACACCCAAATCCCCCAATAAACCAGCAAAAACCCTATGACGGGTGAGTGATGCCGCTCACGGCGCGTAAGGGTTGGGTCAAGCTGCTGAGGGGCTTGTCGTCACTGCGCCGCAGGATGGCACCGAACTTTGACAACTCCCACCAGAGTGGGAAGTGGCGTGCGCAATCGAGGTCATGGATCGCCGCAATAACGGTGCGGCCTTCGCCGACCCAATGCTGGATCACTTCTAGCAATTGCGCTTGCGAAGCCGTATCGACTGCCGAGAAGGGCTCATCCAGCAAAATGAGACCACAGTCTTGAACGCTCAAACGGGCAAACAATGCGCGCTGTAATTGACCGCCCGACAAGGTGCTCACTTGCTGGTTCTCAAGACCGCTCAGGCCGACCCGGTCTAAAGCTTGGTCGATCTTGTCTTGATCATGGCGACACGGCTTGGCGAAAAACCCAAGGCGCGCCCATAGACCCATCGCGGCCAATTCGCGTACCGTCAAGGGCGCATCGGGGCGAAGGCCGGGGCTTTGTGAAAGCCAAGCTAGGCTGCGGTGGCGCTTTACAGGGGCGTCCCACACGAAGGAGCCACTCACGGGACTCTGCTGGCCGGCTAGGGTGCGCAATAGGGTGGATTTGCCCGCGCCATTTTGGCCGATCAATGCAACTGAACTACCCGCCCCGATCGTTCCACCAATGCCAGCCATCACCAAATGGTTGGGATAGCCAATTGCAAGATCATTTAAAATCAGGCTCATATCGCTAGATCCTGCGCGCCGTTCTCAAGTGGGTTAGGGCTGGATTGGGGGAATAGGAAAAACATGAGATGGCCATACTCTCAATTGTGCCAAAAGCGAAGTAGAAATGTTATGTTATTACACTACGGGCTGCCAACTCCTGCTTGGCCTTGCACCTAGTGCCCGCATGCGGCTAGCCTAGCGAGAGCGGGGCGAAACGTGCCCCCAAAAGGAAATTGCTTCATGTCGATGGATGGTCTCGAACTCACGTCAGCCAATGGTCTGACCTATCCATGTGGTGACCCGCCAGAGGTTGGAACTGTGAAAGAGGTCGCCGATGGCGTCTATTGGGTGCGCATGCCGCTGCCGTTTGCCCTCAAATGGATCAACCTCTGGCTCCTGCGCGATGGGGATGGTTGGGTGATTGTCGATACCGGTGTTGCGACCGAAGAAAGTCGTCTGCATTGGCGCACAGTTTTTAACTCTGTGCTGGATGGTCTTCCCGTCAAGCGGGTGATGATCACCCACATGCATCCCGATCATATTGGCCTTGCCGGCTGGATCACACGTAAATTCGGTGCCGCTTTGTGGATTTCTCGGCTGGAATATCTGACCTGTCGCACCTTGGTCGCCGATACTGGGCGGGACGCCCCCGAAGATGGGGTGCGGTTTTATCGCGCGGCGGGCTGGGATGAGGACGCGCTTGATACGTACCGCATCCGCTTTGGTGGCTTTGGCAAAGCGGTTTCACGGCTACCTGATTCCTTTGAACGAATGGCCGATGGCGACCGAATTGAGATTGGTGGCAGAATTTGGCACGTGGTTACCGGCTGCGGACACTCACCAGAGCATGTGTGCCTCCATCAACCGGACCTCAAGGTTCTGATTTCCGGCGACCAAGTCCTGCCGCGTATTTCATCCAATGTGTCGGTCTTCCCAACCGAGCCAAATGGCGACCCGATGACCGACTGGATCAATTCCTGTCGTAAACTCAAAGAAGTCATTGCCGACGATGTCTTGGTTCTACCCGCCCATAACGAGCCCTTTTACGGCCTTCATAAGCGCTTGGATGACTTGATTGACAATCATGAGACGGCTCTGGCGCGGCTGGCTGCTTGGCTGGCGACACCGCGCCGGGTGATCGACTGCTTCTCACCACTGTTTAAGCGCCCCATTGGCGGCGACGTGCTGGGCATGGCGACTGGAGAGGCAATTGCCCACCTCAATTGTCTGATCGCCCGTGGACAAGCGCAAGCAGAGCGCGGACCCGATGGAACGCTTCTCTATCGCCAAACAAGCTAAACCCGTCAGGGGGCAGGCTTTGTGTCGACTATAGGCGGTTCTGTTTGCGGGCTGATCTCAGGTGGTGGACCACCTGGTTGATCAGCGCCTGGCGCAATCGTCACGTTGAATATGGGCGGCGGGCGTTTGCCGCGCAGCAGGTCATCGGCAATGCTGATAGGAGCCGAGCCGCCATTCAGACGCGCACGATAAACTTGAATATTCTCCAGCACACGCTGCACATAATTGCGGGTTTCCGAGAAGGGGATTTTTTCGACCCAATCAATGGCGGTCTCAAGGTTGGTCTCGCGAAACTCACCATAGGTCTGCACCCATTGGCGGGGACGCCCCGGTCCTGCATTATAAGCAGCCGCTGCCATGACATATGAGCCGTAAAAGTTATTGACCAGATCGAAGAGGTGCGCAGAGCCTAAGGTCACATTGTGGTTGGGGCGGCTGATCAACCAACTGGTATCATGATCAAGGCCCATACGTCGCGCTTGGCTCGCTGCCGTCGCGGGCAAGAATTGCATCAGACCGCGGGCGTTCGCCGACGAGACAGCGCGGGTATTGAACTCACTCTCTTGGCGCGTGATCGCCAATGTATAGGCGTCTTCAATTTGGCCATAGCCAATAATTCGCGGGATGGACATGAGGGGATAAGCCGCCTCTGTTGCCAGAATCCCGCGATTGAGACCTGCCTTGGCAACCCGCACCGCCAGCGCCGGTTCATCCTTGGCACGGGCATATTCGGAAAGGGCTTGGTGTTCGCCTTCAGTGTCGAGCTCGTCATCCAAGGCAAGCGCAAATTGGCGGAAGAATTGGTTCTCGCCAGCCTCAGACAAAAGTGCAATAATTGCCATCATTGACCGGCCATTCAGGCGGTCACGGTCTTCCTGCGTCGCTCTCTTTTCGGGCGGCAAGGTCAATTGGGCAACTTGGCCCTGCGACTCGGCGAGCTTCACCGCCGCCAATTGCCCGTAATAGACGGTTGGGAAGGCAGCTGCTGCGCGATATTGGCTTTGGGCAAGATCGGGTTGGTTCAGGGCTTCTGCCGTGCGACCCAACCAATAGGCGGCGCGCGCCCGCGAAACCGGCGTGCGCACAACACTTGCGAGGCGCTTGAAATGTTCCAGCGCCACAGTGGGTTGGTTCAAAAACCTCAAGGCCACCCAGCCAGACACAAATTCCCCGTCGGCAAAGCGCTCGCCGCGCTGATAGCCGTGGGTGGAGGCAACGCGATAGGCGGCTTGCCAATCGCGCGTCACAATAGCTTCGTTCAAAAGATTGCGCCGCTCAGTCCAGATCAGGTCCTGACCGGGCTCGGGAAGACCACGCGAGTCGATTTGGGTGAGGAGAGCCAAGGCCTCTGCCCGGCGATTGGTCTGACGCAAATTGCGCACGCGCTGATACTGGATGCCGCGGTCGTCAAGACTGACGCCGGTTAAAGTCACGGTGTCGCCAGCTTCTATCCCAACCCTACGCTGGGCATTGATGCGGCCCGTGTCACTCATCAAAGGCCACAAGGGCTTTGATTGCGTGATGCGATCTGTCCACAACAGAAAATCAACCCGGGCGTCATGATCTTCGGTTGTCAGTTCGCTGCCAAATCGGGCGAGATAGGCAGCTTGGCTCGCACTGTCAAAGCGGTGATTGCGCCAACCATCGGCCAGATAGCGCTTGGCCTGCGCGCGTTCGCCCAAGCCAAACAGGACTGACGCAAGCTCCATCTTTCCTTCGCCAGAAATCGGGCCACCATGGTCGAGGCCTTGCTCCTTGCGCTCTAAAAACGCGCGCTTGGCCTGGGGGGTAAGCGTCGTCAATGCAAGGCGTTGCTCGGCGCGGATGCGAATATTCTGCCGGCTCGGGTAGAAGGGTAGTTGGTCGAGCGCTTGGCGCAATTCGTCAAAGCTGGCTGGGTTAGAATCGGCAGTAGCTAGACGCCATAACAACAGGTTGCGAATCCGCGCGTCACTGGTGGTGGCCATGGTGGCACGGACGTAACTCCAGTCGCTGCGCTCTGCAGCCCGCAAGGCAGTCCGAAGGATTTCAACTGGGGTTGTTGGTACCGGTGCCGCAGTGAAGTTCACTGGCACAGACGTCGGAACCGTCACAGGCACTGGCGCTGGTGCCGCGGATTCTTGTGCCAAGGTGGCCGCGGGAAAAAGCGAACTTAAGGTGGCCAGGCCAGACATGAACAAGGCAAGAGCAGTTTTAGGCGTGTCAAACACGGACATTTCAAAAAACTCCGGCGAGGATCAGCACAAATTATGGGGGGCTGTCTTCGCATTGCAGCTGGGCGGCCGATTAGAGGGAAGATGAAAGATTGATCCTCGGAATCACCTCTTCTGTTTAGCGATCAAATCCCACTGAACCTAGTCATGTGTGTGAAGAAATCAGGGCAAGTACAGCCCTGTGCTCGCCATTTGGCCTGCCCTTGGGTCTTGCATCCATATGAATTGCGGTCGAGAAGGGCTTTCACGATCCACTTATCTTTAGGCTAGGCCAGTACGATCCATGACGGTTTTTAAAGGCGTTTACACCGCTCTGATCACGCCTTTCAAAGATGGAAAGGTCGACGATGCGTCCTTTCAGGCCTTAATCGAGCGCCAGATTGAAAATGGCGTACACGGAATCATTCCTGTTGGCACGACAGGGGAGAGTGCGACTGTGGACGATGTTGAGCATTGGCATTTGTTCGACTTGGCGATTGAGGCCGCAAACAGGCGCGTGCCGGTACTGGCGGGCTGTGGTTCGAACGATACCCAGGCCGCGATACGTCATATGGACGTTGCCAAGAAGGCGGGGGCTGATGGGGCTTTAATTGTGGCCCCTTATTACAATAAGCCCAGCCAAGCTGGCCTGATTGCCCACTTCAATGCGCTGTGTAATGCCGTCGATTTGCCCATCATGGTCTATAATATTCCAGGTCGTACCAATGTCGATATTTTGCCTGACACGATGGCCGAAATCGCCAAGCATCCCAATGTGGTGGCTTTGAAAGACAGTGCGGGCGACCCGTCACGTACCGCTCTGCATTTGGCACGCATCACCAAAAAATTCTCGATTTTTGCCGGCGATGATAATCTGGCCTTGGGCTTTGCGGCTTATGGCGCAGTGGGCTGTGTTTCCGTCTTGGCCAATATCATGCCCAAAGAATGTGCACACTTGCAAGCCCTCCTGGCTACAGGCCAATTGGCCGAAGCACGTGCGTTGAATCAAAAGCTGGATCCGTTGCAGCGTGCTTTGTTTCTTGAGCCCAACCCGGGCCCCGCGAAATTTGCGATGGCGACTTTAGGCCTGTGTGCCGAAGATTTGCGCCTGCCTTTGGTGCCCCCCATTCCTGCAACCCGCGTTGCAGTACAAACGGCGATGATCGCAGCCGGGGCGTTACGAGGCAATTAGGCCATGCGCCCAGAACAACCCCGCAAGCTAATTGCTGAAAACAAGCGCGCGCGCTTTGATTATTACATTGAAGATACCTATGAAGCGGGGTTGGTCTTGACTGGCACGGAGGTCAAAAGCCTGCGTCTTGGCCGCGCCAATATTGCCGAAAGCTATGCCAGCCCCGAGCATGGCGAGGTTTGGCTAATCAATTCCTATGTGCCTGAATATGGTCCAGCTTCACGCTTCAACCACGAGCCACGGCGTAAGCGCAAATTATTGCTGCGCGAGCGCGAGATTAACAAGCTATTTGCGGCTGTCGACCGCGAGGGTCGCACAGTGGTGCCATTGAAGCTCTATTTCAATGAGCGCGGTATGGTGAAGCTGGAGCTTGCCCTCGCCAAGGGCAAAAAGGATCACGACAAACGCGATTCAACCAAAGAGCGGGAGTGGAAACGTGAGCAGGGGCGCTTGCTGCGCGATCGGGGTTAAGGCCATGTCGGACTGGCTGGACCGCTTTTATCGATTCTTCACGGAGATGGATTCAACGGCCGCCCGCGCGGTTTGGGTTGCATTCATTTTGTTCTCCATCGCAGGCGTCGTCCTGACTGCCGGTATGATGTTCATCGATTTGGACCAAGGCGGCATCGCACAGTTTTTGCGCGGCCTGCGCGATTCGTGGTGGGCTCCGGCGGCGGTCACCGGTACTTTCATCACCCTGGCCTTCATTGGCGCACCCCAAGTCGTGCTGATTGCAGCTACGGTTGCCGTTTTTGGCCCATCTGAAGGGATTGTGCTGAGCTGGATCGCAACCCTGGTCTCTGCCCAAGTCGGTTTCATGCTGGGGCGGGTCGGTGGTGCGGCCGCCTTGTCCAAGCTGTTAGGTGGTCGTGGCGGCCGCGCACTTCGCTTCATCGGCAAGAATGGCTTTCTAGCAAGCCTCATCATCCGCTTTGTCCCCTCAGGCCCCTTTATCGTCTGCAATATGGCGTTGGGGGCGGCTAAAGTTCGCCTGACGTCTTTTGTTGGCGGCACTGGCCTTGGCATATTACCAAAGATTTGCCTCGTTGCCTTTGGTGCGCATGGTGTCGGCGAGGTCCTCAAGGGCGAAAGCCAAGGCGCGATTTGGTTTTTTGTTGCCGCCGCAATCATTTATCTTGTGCTCGTCTTGGCGGTGCGCCCAATGCTGAGTAAGGGCCAAGCACAAGAGGGCCTTGATTAAGCCAAGGCTTTAGATTAATTTGCTGCCAATGAGGTCAAAAGTCTAACCATGCGCATAATTTATCCATTTAATGGGATTAGCACGCAAGAATTTGCTTCAACCTTACGGGTTGGGCAGGAGATTGCGGCTGCGCAGTATGATTTAGTCCAGCAGGCTGGTTCTCTCCTGTTGGATGCTGGTCGACTTAATCTAAAGCTGGCAGGGCTGCTTATCAGCCCTTGGGCGCGCATGAGTCGCTGGGCCAAACGGTCAGGTGACGGCGCTCAGGGGTAAATCGTCGCGAAGGGCCGCACAAAGGCTCTCACTTCACATGTTCAGCAAACTAGGCCATCAATCATCATGACCCAATCTATCCGTATTTTTGACACCACCATGCGCGATGGCGAGCAGTCGCCCGGCGCTTCCATGACCCACGACGAAAAAATTGAGCTCGCCAAATTGCTCGAAGATATGCGCATCGATATCATTGAGGCGGGTTTCCCGATTGCGAGCCAGGGCGACTTCGATGCCGTCCAGGCCATTGCACGCACCATCAAGACCAGCACTGTGTGCGGTTTGTCGCGGGCAGGAGCCAAGGATATTGAGCGTTGTGCAGAGGCTGTGCGCCCTGCGCCCTTGAAGCGGATCCATACCTTCATTTCAACCTCACCGATCCATATGAAGCACAAGCTGCAGATGGAACCTGAGGCGGTTCTCGAAGCCATTCATGGTTCTGTTTCTTTAGCTCGCAATTTTACCGACGATGTCGAATGGTCGGCCGAAGATGCCACCCGTACCGAGCGCGACTTTTTGTTGCGCGCGGTGGAAACCGCAATCCGGGCGGGCGCAACTACGATCAATCTGCCCGATACCGTCGGATATTCTTTTCCTAGCGAGTATGAGGCTTTGTTTGCCGACGTGATCGCCAATGTGCCAGGCGCAGATGAGGTGATTTTCTCTGCCCATTGCCATAATGATTTGGGTCTCGCCGTCGCCAATTCCTTAGCTGCCGTGCAAGGCGGCGCGCGCCAGATTGAATGCGCCATCAATGGCTTGGGGGAGCGTGCTGGCAATGCCGCGCTGGAAGAGATCATTATGGCTTTACGCGTGCGTGGCGATGGTATGCCCTATACCACCCAAGTTGATGCGACACGCTTGATGATGGCGTCCAAAATGGTTAGCCGCATCACGGGCTTCCCCGTTCAGTATAACAAGGCGATTGTGGGCAAGAACGCCTTTGCCCATGAAAGTGGCATCCATCAGGATGGCATGCTGAAGCACGCCCAAACCTATGAGATCATGCGCCCGGAGGATGTTGGTCAAGGGGCCACCAATCTGGTCATGGGCAAGCATTCTGGCCGCCATGCCTTTAAAGATAAGCTGCGCGACATGGGCTATGAATTGTCGGACAATGCGTTCCAAGATGCATTTGGCCGCTTCAAGGCGCTC
The DNA here is from genome assembly GCA_943372135.1 of Maricaulis salignorans. Taxonomy (GTDB): domain Bacteria; phylum Pseudomonadota; class Alphaproteobacteria; order Caulobacterales; family Aquidulcibacteraceae; genus Aquidulcibacter. The sequence goes on from CALRXH020000003.1 coordinate 262,322, forward strand.
GCAGACCGCAAGAAGCATGTCTATGACGACGATATCATCGCTTTGGTTGATGACGCTGCAGCACATTATGACGACGCCATCAAAGTTTTGCGTTTGCGAGTAGTTGCTGGAACCGATGGTCCTCAAACCGCTGAAATCGATCTGGAAATTGATGGCAAGCCGGCGTGGACGACCCAGCGGGGCAATGGCCCAGTCGATGCGGTCTTCAACGCGATCTCGGCATTGGTCCCCCATAGCGCGGTCTTGGACCTCTATCAGGTACATGCGGTTACCGAAGGCACAGACGCGCAAGCCGAAGTCTCGGTGCGTTTAAGCGAGCATGGCCGGTTCGTAACGGCTCGCTCTGCCGATGCAGACACGCTCGTGGCTTCAGCAAAGGCCTATGCTAGCGCTTTGGCCCGCCTGCGGGCCAAGCGCGAACGCGGCGAGGATGCGCAAGCGGCCGGGTAAGTCTGGCCGCTAGTTCAGCCAGGCAGCACTAGTTCCACAAACGCCGAAAAGTCATCCGGTGGTGGCACGCTGAGGTGCATGGGCTCACCTGTCGTGGGATGGGTGAAGTCCAGCGCCGCTGCGTGCAGCATCAGGCGCGGGCAGGGCTTGCCGGCGAGTAAGAGCAGCCCACCATATTTCGTATCGCCTGCCAGAGCATGTCCTATGGCAGCGAAGTGGACCCGGATTTGATGCATACGCCCTGTCGCGGGCAGGATTTCCACCAATGACGCAGCAGGGCCTGAAGCCAGTACGCGATACGAGGTGAGGGCTGCCTGGGCGTCTCCTTCGCCTGAATTGGCAGGGCGCATCAGGTCGATACCACCGGACTTGATCTTGACCAGAGGCAGGTCAATTTGGCCGTCGTCTGCCCTCAGTTTGCCACCAACAAGTGCCAGATAGTGCTTCTCAAGCTGGCGTCCGGCAAATTGGGCGGATAAATGCGCGGCAGCGGGGCTGGTTTTGGCAACGATCAACAGGCCAGAAGTCTCGCGGTCTAGACGGTGAACGAGCTTTGGTTTTCGGCCCTTGCGGGTTGTGAAAGCGGCCAGAAGCCCATCCACGTCGCGCGTCACCCCAGACCCACCCTGAACAGCTAAGCCTGACGGTTTATTGAAGGCGATCAGCGCGTCATCCTCATAGAAGACCAGGCCGCGAATAAAGTCCTGCTCATCGTGGCCGAGCTGGGCAGGGCCTTTGGCTGAAAAGCGACGGGTGGGACGATGGGCCATCGCCGCTGACTAGCCCATCTCTAGCTTAGGTCGCAAGGCGGTGGATAGGATCGTGCTTATCTGGGTACGCGCTGCCTCCGGCTTGATGCCGCAAGCTTCAAACTCACCCTCTGCCCAAGCGTCGCTCAGACGTTCCAGTGTGAAGATCAAGCCGAGTGCCTCAGTTGCGTCTAGGTGAGGGAAGCGGGCGGAGATGGTGCTCATTTGTTTTTGCCGCGTATGTGCCCGAACGGCAGCAATCTCCGGATCGGTCACGCTTAGATGCCGCAAAGAACGCCGGAAAAGCCTATGCGCTTCATGATGGTCTAATAGCGCATCGATCATGGCCGTGATGGTATCGGTTTTTACCAGAGCTTGGGCCTCGGCCTCTGCCCAATCAAGATAGATCGAGAGGAAAATGGCCTTTTTATCGGGAAAGTGCCGGTAGAAGGTTTGTGGCGCATAGCCTGCGCGCCGCGCAATGGCATTGGTTTGGGTGCCGTCATAACCCTGTTCTTCAAATTCCAGTTGCGCCGCCCTGAGGAGTTCGGTGCGCCCCGATTTACGACGTTTCATGAAATTAGGCCTGTTCGCTTGACTCTAAGTGATAATGATATCACATAATTTACAATGGACCAATCTCTTCCCCCAGTCAGCCGATTCCGCGCCGCCCTTGGCGTTCAGGAACCGTATGACTTGGTGGAGGCTTCCGGAACTGACGTGGCCATCGCCCGTCGCGGGGCAGGTATTCCTGTCTTGTGTCTGCATGCCACCGCACATGGTGGACGCGACTTTGAAAGCCTTGTCGATGCTTTGGTGCCATTGGGCTTTGAAGTGATGTGCGTTGACTGGCCCGGGCATGGCGCGAGCCCGCCTGATGCAACTGGCCAGCCAGCCAGCGCCGGGCGCTATGCTGCCATTTTGACTGACCTAATTCCATTGTTTTTTGGCGGCACAAAACCCATTGTGATTGGCAATTCTATTGGCGGGGCGGCGGCTTTGATTGCAGGCCTCGCAAAGCCCGAGGTTTTGCGTGCTTTGGTCTTATGTAATCCCGGTGGGCTGGCAACCCTTGATCCTTTAGCGAGCGCGGTGATCAAGCTATTGGTCAGCTTTTTTGACGCCGGTGCCCGTGGCGCGAGCTGGTTTCCTTGGGCGTTTGAGCTTTATTATCGGCTAGTTTTATCTGGGAAGCCAGCCTATGCCCAGCGCGCCCGTATTGTCGCAGCCGGGCCTGAAATGGCACCAATACTCGCCCAAGCCTGGCGCAGCTTTGGAGGGGCCGATGCTGATTTGTCCAGCAAAGCGGCTGGCTTGAGTTTGCCCGTCCTGTTTGCCTGGGCCAAGTCCGACCAGATTGTTGCGTGGTCGCGGTCTAAGGGTGCGGTGGGAACAATCCCTGAAGCAAGGGTCGAATTCTTCAACGGCAGCCACGCAGCCTTCTTGGAAGACCCAGTCGCGTTTCAAACGTCCTTTTTGGCATTCGTGAAGGCTTTACCGAGTGGTTCGAACCGTACGTCTATGGGCCCATAAAAATGAACTATCATGCCCTTTGTGAACATCAAAGTGACTCCGGATGGCCGCACGCCTGAAAAGAAAGCTGCCTTGATCGCAGGCGTGACCGAGCTTTTGCGCGTTGAACTCAATAAAAACCCTGAAACGACGGTTGTCATCATCGACGAGATGGAGAGCTGCAATTGGGGGATTGGCGGCAAGAGCGTTACACAAAGGCGCGCCGGAGGATGAGTGGCGGAGCAGCACTTGTCTGGCTCTTTGTCCTGATGCTGCTGGCGGGCTTTGGCATTCCCATAATGGCCGCTCTCAAAAATGGTTTGGGCTTGCGGCTCGCAAGCCCAGTGGCCGCACTCTTTGCACTGTTTCTCGTCGGTACCGTCGCGACGGGCTTTGCGGTTCTAGCTGCTGGCACCACTAATCTGTTTAGATCCTTCGCACCGTTGGGCTTTTGGCTCGGCGGGCTTCTCGTGGCCTTTTTGCGTGATGTCCGTAACGCTCACCGCGCCCTGCATCAGCGTTGGCAATGCGATCTTTCGGTTCTTGCTCGGCCAATTGGTCAGTGCGACGGCGATAGATCACGTCGCGCTCTTCGGAGCGCAGCGCTATCCTTTGACGCTGACGCGCGCCCGTGGACTCATGCTGATGGTCAGCGGCGTCTTTCGGGTGCGCAGGTGGGGTTAAGCCTCATCTAACCCCAAATCGAGGCAGGGGGCCGAATGTGTGAGGGCCCCCACGGAGATGTAATCCACCCCAGTAGCGGCGATATCGCCCACGGTGGATAAATTGACCCCGCCGGAGGCTTCCAGCGTGACAGCCCCCCCCACCCGCGCCACAGCGGCCCTCAAGTCTGCCAAGCTAAAATTATCCAGCATGATGCAGGTTGGCTCGAAGGGCAGAGCCTCGTCCAATTGCGTTAGACTATCGACTTCTACTTCGATCGGCAGCAAATGGCCCCCATAGGCTTTGGCGCGGGTTAAAGCGGGCACAATACCGCCAGCGGCGGCTACATGATTGTCCTTGATCAGGATGGCATCATCCAAGCCAAACCGATGGTTAGAGCCACCGCCCAAGCGTACTGCTTTCTTTTGGAGCGCGCGCAGGCCGGGCGTGGTTTTGCGGGTGCAGGTGATCTTTGCTTTTGTGCCCTTAACCGCTTCCACATAGCGGGCGGTCAGGCTGGCAATTCCCGACAAGGGCCCCAGAAAGTTCAGCATGATACGTTCGGCCATCAACAGGCTTTGGGCTTTGCCGTGCAAGGTGGCGATCACATCGCCGGTTGCCAGGACTGCACCCTCGCGCAAGTGAGGATGCAATACGGCCGTTGGATCCATCAGGCGCAAAGTGAGGGCGGCAGCGTCAAGGCCTGCTAAAACGCCCGAACTACGTGCTCGCAATACCCACTGCACCCCAAGGTCAGGGTCTACTGTCGCCAGCGTGGTCACATCACCAGCCCGGCCTAAATCCTCAGCCAGCGCCATGCGAACAATCGGCTCGATCACCACATCAGGTAAATAGGTCATGATGGCGGTTCCAAGGTGACGAAGCTGCGCGCTGCAGGCTGTTTTTCGGTGGGGAAGTCGCTACGATAATGGCCACCGCGGCTTTCCTGCCGCGCCAAAGCCCCTTCGGCAATCAGGCCTGCGGTGATCAATTCATTGGTGGGCCCATGTTGCGCCGTTAGCTCCTGAATGGTGGATACTAGGCTTGTTAGGCCGACTGCGTCGCGAACGACACCAGCTTTAGCCGTCATCTCGGTCCGTAAGGACCGCAGGGCGGTGGCAGGCAAAGGAGAGGGCTGATGGACGGTACCGCCTGTTTGCCCACCTGCTAGGCCGCCGCGCAGACGTTCGCCAACCCGGTGCGCAAATACCACTGCCTCCAAAAGCGAGTTGGAAGCCAAGCGATTGGCTCCGTGCACGCCAGTGGACGCACATTCCCCAATCGCCGAGAGCCCTTCCAGCGTTGTTTTGCCCCATACGTCGGTCACGATGCCACCCATATGATAATGGGCGGCGGGAGCAATTGGAATGAGGTCGGTGCGGGGGTCGAGCCCCGCTGCGGCACAGGCTGCAAACACGGTCGGGAAATGTTCGGGGAAGCTAGCGCCAATCGCACGGCGGCAATCGAGGTATGCGCCGCGTTCAGCTTTAATCTCGCTGGCTACCGCGCGAGCTACAGTATCGCGCGGCGCTAGGTCGCCCAGATAATGATAGCCAGCCATGAAAGGGGTGCCATCTTGATTGACCAATTGCGCGCCATCGCCGCGCAGAGCTTCTGTTGCCAAAGGTGCCGGGTCGCGGCCCAAATCCATAGCGGTGGGGTGGAATTGGATGAATTCTGCGTCAGCAACCAGCGCGCCAGCGCGCGCCGCCATGCCAAGGCCTTGGCCCGCAGCTTCAACCGGGTTTGTAGTAACGCGGAATAAGCCACCTGAGCCCCCGGTCGCGAGCACGGTTTCTTCCGCCTCCAAGCGGATCGGCCTGCCATTCATCGCCAGAACCCCGCCGATCCGCCCCGTTTGGGTTTGCAGGAGCGCACGCGCAGCAATGCCTTCAACTAGGGTAATGTGGTCGCGCGCGCGCACCGCCTTGATCAGATTGGCCATAATCTCGCGGCCAGCCAAATCACCCGCCACGCGCGCCACGCGGGCGTGGCTGTGGGCGGCCTCCAAGGACAGGGCAAGCGAGCCATCTTCGTGACGGTCAAACGCGACGCCAAGGTCCAATAGGTCGCGCACGCGCGCTGGCCCGTCCTTGGCGATCAGCATGGCCACAATCGGGTCAACCAAGCCAGCCCCTGCCGCAATCGTATCCTTCGCATGGCTTTGCGCGCTATCTTCCGGGGCTAGGGCCGCTGCCAAGCCGCCTTGTGCCCAAGCACTCGAGGCTGCTTGCCCAAAAGGCGCAGGCGACACCACCACGCACGGGCGCGGCGCAAGTTTCAGGGCCAGAAACAGGCCAGCCAGACCTGCCCCGATGATCAGGACACTACCGTCCTTCAGGCGTTGGGTGTCCACCTCAGATCAGTTCCAAAGAGTCAGGTACGTGGCGTGTCGGGTCAAATCGGCCAGCAGGGGCGGGGGGCATGGCCAACATGGCGTCGACAGCCTGCTTGGCACGCGCGGCAATATCTGGATCGACTTCCACCTCAAAGCGCATCTCTTTCAGCGCATCGTATATGGCTTCCAGCGTGATGACCTTCATATGTGGGCACAGATTGCAGGGCTTGATGAATTCCACATCCGGATTGGCCACAGCGACATTGTCGCTCATGGAGCATTCGGTGATCAGAACCACTTTTTGTGGCTTATAATCCTGCACGTAATCGCTCATCGCTCCGGTAGAGCCAGTAAAGTCAGAGGCTGCAACCACTTCTGGCGGGCATTCGGGGTGTGCCAGAATAATGGCCCCTGGGTGGGAAGCACGGATTTCGGCAATATCGTCAGCCGTGAAGCGTTCATGCACTTCGCATTTGCCTTGCCACGAGATAATTTTGATGCCGGTTTGGGCGGCAACATTCTTGGCCAGATACTCGTCTGGCAGCAAAATGACTTGCTCTACGCCCCATTGTTCGGCGATGGTCTCAACCACTTGGATCGCATTGGATGAGGTACAGCAAATATCGCTCTCGGCTTTTACCTCGGCCGTCGTATTGACATAGGTCACGACTGGAAGGCCCGGATAACGCGCCTTAATTAGCCGCACGTCTGCCCCAGTGATGGACGCAGCCAGCGAGCAGCCAGCCTTTAAAGACGGGATCAGCACTGTTTTGTCGGGCGATAGGATCTTTGAGGTTTCGGCCATAAAGTGCACGCCACCTTGCACAATCACTTTGGCCGAAACCTTCGCCGCCTCGCGGGCAAGCCCCAGACTGTCGCCGCGAAAATCGCCAACACAATTGAAGATTTCAGCGGTCATGTAATTGTGCGCGAGGATAACGGCATCACGCTCTTGTTTCAGCCGGTTGATTGCCGCGATCAAGGGCGCATAGGCCGGCCATTCCAGGGGCGAGATTACATGACGCACGATTTCATAGAGATGGTCTGTCTCTGCCTTGACCGCACCATCATAGACCAGGCCCCGCGCTGCTGCGCCTGACTGGGGGCGGGTGCCTGCACGAAGGCTCACATCACTTGCGGGTTTCAAACCTAAATCCAGCACGGCCATCTTCACTCTCCCGACGACTAATACTCAAAATGAGCATTAGTGCCACGTGCTGCGGTAGCAACCGCATTCGCTGTAGGGGCTTATACTTAGTGTGAGCATAAGGGTCTGTCAAATGAAAACCATCTTCAGCATCCCGACCAATTGCACAACGGTGGACTTAACGCTTGGCCAACGGCAGGCTTAGACCCGAGGCCCCGGCCTGTCGGCTTGTGGCGCTGCGGGTGAATAACATGGCAGGTCGTCCACCGGTTTCGGCATGCAGGGTACCGGTAGATTCCACGAGGCCTGAGCGTTCTAAGGTTCTGCGGAAGTTTTGTTTGTGCAGTTTCACGCCACACAAGACCTCTACGAGATCCTGTAATTCGCTTAGGGTGAAGCGTGCAGGGGCCATGTCGAAGATGATCGGGCGATAGCGGATTTTGGCACGTAGGCGGCCCATGGCGGTTGCCAGGATGCGGCGGTGATCGGAGACCAAAGGCTCGCCCGCATAGGTTCGCTCAAAAGCTAAGTCGGCGGGCGCTTGGCCCTCGGCGCGGTCGCGCTGGGCCTCTTGCACCAGACCCGCTTCGTAGAGAAGTTCAAACCGGTCCAGCACTTGGGATTCCTGCCACGATTGGCCACGCAGGCCAAACGCCATGGCGACCCGGCTTTGCCGCTCTGTTGTGGTCGCCCAAGCGCTGAGGTCAGGCAGAAGTTGGTCGAGCGCGCGTGCGCCCGCAGCACTGCGGCGGTCTTCCCATGGAAAGAAGCGGTACCAGTCCGCCCACACACCCGCGCGGCGTTGCCCTTCATCAATGCTGCCGGCCAAAGCAATATAGCCAACCGACACCACACGATCTGCATCCGAAGATTGGCCCATGTCGGCTACGGGTGCTTCGCGTCCTTTGTCGCCAAAAGTGTAAAGTTGTTCAACATAGCCAAGCGCAAAGCCGGTTTGGGAGGTCACAAAGTCGCGTACGGCCAGTTCAAATGTGCGGTGTCCAATTGGGTCAAAGCTGCCGAAAGGCAAGCCGATTGCACCGGGACTGCCACTCAAAAGGACTTCAGGGCCTTTGCCACTGGCAGCCACGACGACGGCTGATAGGCCGATGATGACGCGTGGCGTGGCATGCATGCTAGGACTCCCACCGGGCTGGAAGATCGAAGGCTACACCTTCCCAACAATCTTCGCCACGGCCAATCGCGTCAATCGCATCTACCATCGCGCCGCCTCGACCCAATAGATCATCGGCATAACGGGTCAGCAGGCGATTGGGCGTTGCGGTTGGCGAGGCCTCGCGGATGAATTGCGCGATCTTGAACGGCGCAACATCGGGGTTCAAGGCGCAAGCGGCCATAAAGGCTGAGGCTGTTGAGCGCGAGACACCGGCCCAGCAATGCACCACCAGTGGCGCGGACTGATCCCACGCCTGCACATGATCCAGAATGGCGGTAACATGGGCTTCGGCGGGCGTAACAAGGCCCCCCTGTGGGGAGGCAACATCATTAAGGCCAAGCTTCAGATGCGTGTCGGGCGACACGCCTTCAGGCGTTTCAATCATGCTAGCAGGGTCTAGCAGCGTGATCAGGCCCCAAGGCCGAAGGCGCGTGACGGTGGATGGGACCAAAGCCAAGGAGCAGACGGAAATATAAGGCATCAAACCACTTTCCTTTGGTGCTGGGGCCGGCATTGTGCATCAATCTGGGCGATCAAGTCCTGATGACGGGCAAGATAGGCCGCTTGAGCCTGGCGGGCAGGCCAGGGGTCAATGGGGATTGCAAGGCCTGCTGGCGGGGCACCAAAGAAGCGCGCCGATTCCGCTTCGCCAAAACCTGCAACCTGGGTTGCTTCGAAAAAGGCACATGCCAGGTCGGCGCGTTTAATCAGCTTTTTAAGAGCGGCAGGCGTTTTGGGCGGAAGGCCAAACCGAATATGGACAGCTCGCTCTATGCGGTCTTCAAACGCACGATAATCAAGGCCTAAAGCGTTCTTAAACGGGCTTATCATGTCGCCGACCACATATTCAGGGGAATCGTGTAACAGAGCCATCAGACGGTCTTGGGGTGTCAGGCTGGGCTCAATATGGACTGCGATTTGTTCAACGATCAAACTGTGTTGCGCGACCGAGAAAGCGTGGTCCCCCGTCGTCTGGCCGTTCCAACGCGCCACTCGGGCAAGGCCATGGGCGATATCCTCAATCTCAATATCCAGAGGCGAGGGGTCTAGCAAATCAAGACGTCGGCCTGACAGCATGCGTTGCCACGCACGGGGTGGAACAGATCTAGCGGACTTGCGCGGGGAGGCGGATGTTTGTGTGGCCATTTGTCTCATGTGGTTGATTGTGACTTGCGGACGCTGCTTGCGCGCTCCATGTTGGGGGCGCAGAGACATATTCATGGCGAGAACGCTGTCCAAATGCCAGTGGACTTCTCAGCAGCGAAGCGTGGCGCTTGGCTTGTCCTTCTTGGAACCATAAGCGCAAAGCAGGATTATATGGCCTTGGAGGAAATTACATGACTCAGTCTGAAATTCTAGTGCCCTTGCGTGGTGACGAAACCGATGTAGCGCTTTTACAGCAAGGCATGGCCTTGGCGGACGTGATGGACGGAAAAGTCGCGAGTGTCTTTGCCCAAATGGATCCAACCGAGTTGATGGCCTGGTCCGCCGATGGGGCATTTGCCACCACTTCCGCCAGTCTGATCCAATCAGCCCGAGACGGCAATGATCAAGCTTGGGCGGCCGTTCAGGCCCGGGTTGAAAATTTGGCGGCCGGCCGTGCCGGACTTACGGTCGAGCGGCTCGTCGGTTTACAGGATCGTCTGCTAGCACGTCGCGCAGCCTTAAGCGACATTGTGATGTTTGCTTGCGAGACCGTGCGCGGAAAGACCTCTATCTCTCCGGTCTTTGAAGCTTTGCTGATGGATGCCCATGCTCCAATCTTCGTTCCGCGCACGCCCGTCAGCACCCTTACTGGTACAGCGCTTATTGCTTGGGATGGCAGTGTCGAGGCAGGCCACGCCGCGAAAGCCGCTCTACCGCTACTGCGCAAAGCTGACAAAGTCGTTATCATCCAATCTGTCGGAGCCTTGGAGGATGAAGGCAAGGACTTGAGTGATCCGGCACGTTTGCAGGACTGGCTTGGCCGACAGGACATAAAGGCCCATATCGAATTGATGGATGCCTCGAAGGAGGCGGCGTCAGAAATCCTTAAAGCCTGTATTACCCATGGTGCAGGGCTTCTGGTCGCAGGTGCCTATGGTCATAGCCGCGCACGGGAATTCGTGTTCGGCGGGGTTACCCGCACCCTTCTGAAAACAGTCACCACGCCTTCCTTGATGCTCTGCCACTAGGGCAATTGCCCGCCAAATTGAAAGGACACACTATGTCTGGTCTCACACAAATGATTCTGCGCCTCGCCCGCAATCCAGAGGCAGGTTATCCCACAGGTGATTTTCGTCATGGTTATGTGGTTATCGCACCATTGCGCCAAGATGGACATTTGGACGCAGACGCCTGGAAAGCCCATCGCGCTCAATGCACTGTCAAACGTTTCTCGCCTGATCCAGAGGATGTCGCCGATGGATGGTTGAGCCATCAGGGCGGACGTTGGCGCGTTCATTATGATGAGAAGGATGAAGGCCCAGACGATGATTTCGACCATCTTGCCGACCACCGCTTGTTCGTTGGCGACTACATAACCATCACAAGGCGTGGCCAGGCCCTTGTCTATCAAGTTACCGAAGAGGCCGACGACTGAACCATGCGCGGACTTTCCCGCTGTGGCCACTGGTCATGGCGGGAAAGCCTGCTTAGATTTGAGAATGCCTGACTCACTCGATTTCGACTCGCTCCGCCCCAAGTCGCCGTTCATGGGCGAAAGCCACAGCCTTTGGCGTACCCAGTTGCGCCGCTTCATCGATCGGGAGATTATGCCCTATGCCGATCAATGGGATGAGGCCGGGGCTATCCCGCGCGATCTTTTCTTGCGCGCTGGGGCCTTTGGTCTCTTGGGCGCGGGCTATCCGGTCGAGTATGGCGGAACAGGGCGGGGGCCAGACTATGATTGGCACCACGGGATCGTCACCAGTGAAGAACTGGGCCGTATCGGTGGTGGTGGTATCACAGCTGCCCTTATGATCCACGGCATTGGCCTGCCCCCTGTTTTGGCGGCTGGCAGTGAGGCCATGAAGGCCAGGATTGCCACAGAGGTCTTGGCAGGTCGCCAACAAATCAGCCTCGCCATCACGGAACCGGACGCAGGCTCTGACGTGGCCAATCTGCAGACCCGCGCCGTCAGGGACGGCGATGTGTTTCGAGTTAATGGCTCCAAGCTTTATATCACGGGTGGCTGTACCTCTCATTGGCTAACAACGGCTGTGCGGACGGGCGGTCCGGGCGCAGGCGGAATTAGCTTGTTGCTCATCGAGGCTAACGCGGAGGGGGTGACGCGCAATCTGTTGAAAAAGCAGGGCTGGTGGGCGTCGGATACCGCCGAAATCTTCTTTGAAGATGTAGAGGTGCCAGCTGAAAATCTGATCGGGTCTGAAAATGGTGGCTTTTACGCCATTATGGCCAATTTTAACGGTGAGCGCTTGGGTATGGCTTCGGGCGCTTTAAGTGCCGCACGTGCCTGTGTCGAAGATGCAGTCATCTGGGCTCGCCAGCGCAAGACCTTTGGCAAGCGCTTGGCGGATCACCAGGTTGTGCGACACAAAGTGGCGCAAATGGTCCAAAAGATCGCCGCCTCAACCGCTTGGCTCGATCAATGCGCGTGGCGCGTTAGTCAGGGCGAGACACCCGTGGCCGATCTCTGCCTTCTGAAAGTGCAAGCAACCGAGACCTTGGAGTTCTGCGCGCGCGAAGCCAGTCAAATTCTGGGTGGTGCCAGTTACATGCGCGGGTCTCGGATTGAACGCATTTACCGCGAAGTGCGGGTAAATGCGATTGGCGGTGGCTCAGAGGAAATCATGCGTGATCTGGCCGCCCGTCAGCTTGGCTTGTAAAACTATCTGAAGGTTGAGCGTTTTATTCCCTATGATCCCGTCCGATTATCTCATTTATCTCAGTGCCCTTATCGCTCCCTTTGTTCAAGAAGATGCGGCGGTGCTGGCGGCCGTGACAGCGTTTGCCCACCCTGGCATGGATCACATGGCTAATGGTGCATTCATTGTGATCGCCATGCTGGTCGGCCTGGTCATCAGCGACTTGTGGAAATATTGGCTTGGTTGGGCCGGGCGGACACAGGGCTGGGCGCATCGGTTTTCTGAAAAGCCCGGCGTCGGGCAAATTCGGGCTACGATCCTCGCAAATCCCGGCAAAACTTTGCTGGTCGCCCGATTTGTGCCGGGCACACGGATACCAGCGTATATTGCCGCAGGGTTCTTTGGCGTCCCCTTTGGCCTGTTTACCGTTTGGATCGTGGTGTCCGCTGTAACCTACACCTTTGTTGCTTGGGCTTTGCTCTTGGGTGTTGGTGCTGTTGCGGGCGAAAAAGGGCAGCTTTATCTTGTCATAAGTCTGACCTCGGCCATTTGCTTATCCATCATTGTCAAACTGGTTTCGACGCAGCTTAAGCGACGAGCCCGCGCGGACCTGTAATTGGAAAACCCAAAAACACTTCAAACGCAAGCCGGATGTCGCGTGGACTATCGGCGAGGCCTGACAAGAGAATGGTAAGGTGACTTTCACCGGCTTTGCGCCAGTTACGTGCCTGAAAGCGCCGCCAAGGCGGGCTCGCATCGCGACGAACAATTGCGAGATCAAAGGTGGCAACCAATTCGATTTCCAGCAAGCCCACGAAACGCGCTTTGGCGTTCTGATCAATCTGGCGCTCATGATAATTGATCGTACCGATCGCTTCCCACGGGATTAGGCCCAACCCCTCGAGCCGGAAGCCTTCATACCGGAGATCAATGGCAGATTTGCTAGGCCACAAGGCGGGCGCAAAATGAAAGACTAAGCCCGCCATGCATAACAGTGGCATCATTGGGACCGTCCTGAAAAAAACGAGGCTTGCAAATCCGGCCAAGCCAAACAGGCCAATACCGGCTAGTACAAAGGCACGGGCTGGCCGGCAATCAAACTTACTGATGAACACACGCCCTAAAAGGTCTGGTCGATCAGATGGCCCCATCAGCACTAATCACCCTTTTGGCCACGGTGGCGCAGCATGTGGTCGGCCAAAACACACGCCATCATGGCTTCCCCAACCGGGGCCGCTCTTATCCCGACGCAGGGGTCGTGGCGGCCAACGGTCCTTAGTGAAACTTCCTCAAGACTACGATTTAAGCTTTTGACCTCATTTAGGATAGATGAGGTTGGCTTGATTGCAAAACGTGCTACAATGTCTTGACCGGTGCTGATGCCACCTAGAATGCCGCCATTATTGTTGGAAGCGAACAATATCTGTCCATGCGGGCCACGGCCCATTTCGTCGGCGTTAGTCTCTCCGCTCAACATCGCCGCTTTAAAGCCTGCACCAATCTCAACCCCCTTGACCGCATTGATCGACATGAGCGCAGCAGCGAGATCACTATCGAGTTTGCCATAAATTGGCGCACCCCAGCCTGCTGGTACGCCTGACGCCACCACTTCAAGGATGGCACCGGTGGAGGAGCCCGCCTTGCGGACCTCATCGAGATAGGCTTCCCACACCGGCACAACAGCGACATCAGGGGAAAAAAAGGGGTTTTCGCTGGTTTGTGACCAGTCCCAATTGACGCGATCAATCTTGTGCGGGCCGATTTGAATCAAGGCGCATCGGATTTGAATTTCGGGTCCTAGAACTTTCCTTGCAACCGCCCCGGCAGCGACCCGCGCAGCGGTTTCGCGCGCACTGGAGCGTCCGCCACCACGGTAATCGCGAACGCCATATTTGGCATCATAGGTATAGTCGGCGTGCCCGGGTCGCCATTTGTCGCGAATGTCGGAATAATCCTTGCTGCGCTGATCGGTATTTTCGATAATCAGGCTGATGGGGGTCCCTGTGGTGATCGGGCCACCGGTCCGATCATCCTCGAAGGTGCCGGAGAGGATACGCACTTCATCGGCTTCCCGCCTTTGAGTGACGAAGCGGCTGGTTCCTGGCTTGCGGCGATCAAGATCGCGTTGAACGTCGGCTGGCGACAAGGAAAGTCCAGCCGGACAGCCGTCGATCACGCATCCAAGCGCAGGGCCATGGCTTTCGCCCCAAGTGGTGACACGGAACAGATGACCAAAGCTATTGTGTGACATGACGCTTTCATAACCTGCTTGGCCCCAAATTGCGAAGCCTAGGAATGCTTTTCTTCAGGCTCTATATCCGCGGTGGGCCATTCGCGGCGACGCACAACGGTGACGGTGCAAGGTGCGTGGGCAGAAACTTGCGCGGAAACCGCCCCAAGTAAATTACGAACCGTGCTTTCTGCCCGTGCGCCCATAATGATGTGGTCGACATGATTGGCGCGGGCATAGTCCAAAATGGAGTCAGCCGTATTCAGGGCTTCGGGCACGTGATAGGAAATGGCTTGTTCCCCGAGGCTTAAAGGCTTTGCCCAATGCTTCAAGGCAACCATGCGCGCCACGTGTCGGTTGGGCGATGAACCGACAATGTTTGGATCCAAGACGACGACATTGTTGTCTAAAACCGTCATCACTACGGCGCGTGCCAGCGGCGTGGCCACCAAGGTGCTCTGCAATTTGTCGCGCAAGGCGCGGCCTAACGGGCCATTGATGGTGGTAGGGTCGAGCGCCACCAGAATGATGGGAGCCGCAGCAAATTTGCTCTGGCTTGCCAGCTTGCGGGCAGGGGCATAAGTCTCGCGATTGTGTTTACGCCGAAATGCCGTCAGCCAGGAATCCTGCCGCAAGCGCTGACCACGCAGGGTCAGCACTATCTGGTCAGGGTTCTTCAGGTCAAAGGCGACTTGGGCGGCGGTGGGATAGCGCTGTTCTGGATTGGGCTCGAGGCAGCGCAGAATAACTTCTTGCAGCCAAGCCGGGATATCGTCGCGCCATCGGCGCGGGGGGATGGGATCGCGCCACAAGCGCTCTTTCAGGCCCTTGAGGCTGATCGGGTCGCCAAACGGGCGCACGGCTGTGGCGAAAAAATACAAAAGCACCCCCAACGCGAAAATGTCTGAGCGGCGATAATTGCGCACGCCCAAGACTTGTTCCGGGGCCATATAGGGGGCAGTGCCGTAAGGCAGGCGGAATTGCTCTGCCATTAAGTCTGGCAAGTCGGTATGGTGCGACAGACCATAATCGATCAACACAGCTTCCCCACTTGCGCGAAACAAAATGTTGGACGGCTTTAGGTCGAGGTGGATAACGTTTTGGCGATGCAGCGAGTCCAATGCCGTGGCCAAAGCGATGCCGATGCGGGCGACTTCTTGTCCGTCGAGCGGCAATTCCTTCAGTTTAGGCAACAGGGTCTCGCCCGCAATCTCCTCCACCACAATATAGGGCTGCTTCGAAAAATCTCCGACACCAAACGTCTTGGGAACATGCTGGCCAGACAGACGCGGCAGGATCATCTGCTCCATCTCGAAGCTCACGATGGCCGCAGGGTCTTCGCCATCGGCGAGGCGCGGCACTTTCATCAAAAGCGGGAAGGGGATTTCAGGGTGCGTACAGCGCCAGAGCACAGCCATACCGCCGCGATGCACAATTTCGCCAATGGTAAAGTCGTCGATCACCATGCCGGTTTCGATCATGTGCGACTCGCCCATGCTCTATCGCCCTACATGCAGGCGTTCAGCTAACCTACCAGGCAGGCCCGCTGCACGAATGGAAGCTGCAGCCCCATCGATATCATACGGCAGCCGTCGAAACTCGAGTTGGCGGCTGATCGGGTCATAGAGGCCGTAGCCGGCGAGCGGATTGCCATCTCGAGGCTGGCCAACACTGGGCAAAACCACATGCCATCGCCGCGAGCTCAAAAGCGGCACCTTCGCCTCATCAGCTGGGACAAAGCGCGAGATCGACCCATCGCTGGCTTGGCCGTAGATCGCTGGCTGATGCACATGCCCACACACGACGATGCGGCTTTGTGTGCCCTCAAGCGAGAGTTGCGCGCTCGCACAATCGGTTACATAGCGCCATTTTTCCGGGGCGGAGGCATCGGCGTGTACATAGAGGCGATCTTCCTCTTCAATCAGCATCGGCAGGCTCTCGAGAAACGTCTGCTGATCGCGGGACAATTGATTGCGCGTCCAATTGGCAGCACTGGCGGCTATCTCATTCATTTCGCGGTCAAAGTCGCTGGCCATATCATCGTGATTGCCTTTCACCGCGACAGCCCCATCGGCGACCATGGCTTCAATCTTGGCCAGTACTTTTCCGGGGTCTCCGCCATAGCCGACAAAGTCGCCCAACAATACATAGCGGGTAACGCCGTGCGCTTCGGCATCCTCCAAACACGCTTCAAGCGCTTGGATATTTGAATGAATGTCGCCGAATAAAGCGATCACGCGCATCCCTCCTGGAAGGGATCACCTTAGCGGAGGATGACCCACAAGTCGCCTCTGTCGCGCTGTACAAAAAACGGGCCTGACAGTGGTCTGTCAGGCCCGCCCTTTATCGTGAGATCAAAGGTATCTGAAGCTTAGAAATTGACTTTCGCTTCAACGCCCCAGATGCGTGGTGCATTGGTGAAACCGGTCAAGTTATTGAAGTCGATACCACCGACCAAACGCTCTTCATTGGTGATGTTACGGCCGTATGCAGCGATCTCATACTTGTTGTCGAACAAGGTGACACCGGTGCGCAGACCCCCTTCCCAATAGCCGTCTTCAGAGAATTCGATCGACTTATACAGGGTGAAATAGGTGTCACCCTTATAGGCCCAATCGGTCAAAACGAAGAATTCATGGCCATTGCCGAATGGTTTGGCATATTTGGCCGAAATATTGGCGATCCACTCTGGCGCATTGGGGAAGGGGTTACCATCGATCTTGGCATTGCCGCCCACCAAAGGGTTTTGAATGGTGCAAGGCGCCCCGCACGCGCCCACGGTCAGAGCAGGGTCGTTGATTTCGGTCTTGTTGTAGGACAAAGAGCCGGCAAACGACAGGTTTTGGGTTGGTAGCCACTGGAGTTCAGCTTCAAAGCCTGAAGCTTTGCCTTCTTTGGCGTTCAACAATTGGTTGAAGTTGCCCGCGCCGCCGATGGCGGTGAATTGCTGGTCTTCAATGTTCATCGCGAAGACGTTGAAATCTGCCCGGATCTTGCGATCGAGCGCAAAGGCTTTCACACCGGCTTCAAACGAGGTGACAAATTCGGATTTCGCCGTCGTGACGGCAGTACCGAACAGGATGCGGCCTTGGATGGAAGGCGCGCGATAACCCCGTGCGGCGCGAGCGTAGACATTGACAGCTTCGGTGGCTTCATAGGTTGCAGATAAGTCCCAAGACATCGCTTCATCGGATACGCTCTTGCGAACTGGAGCGATGTTGGCGATGCCGCCGCGTGCAACCAAATCCTTGCTGTCATCGGAATAGCGTAGCCCCGCTGTCAAGGCCAAGCGGTCGCTTGGCTTATAGGTCACGGAGCCGAACAATGCCCAGGAATCAGTGTCCTGCTTCTGCCGTGCATCGGTGAAGATACCGGTTGGCGAGAAAAAGCCGAGCGAGAAGATGGATAGATCTTCTTGGAACACATAGGCCCCGACCTGCCAGCTGAGTGCCTGATCGCCATTGCTGGACAGACGCAATTCTTGCGTCACTTGCTTGTGATCATCGATGCCATCAGCAGTATCCGAGCTGAAAGGGATGAAGCCCGGGCCAACGCCTGCCACACCGCCGTCGATGTCCCCGCGGCCATAGAAGCTCAAGGTCTCATAGCCGGTAACCGAGGTCAGGGTGATCTTGCCGAAGTCATAAGAGATGCGGGCGGTGAGGCCCTTCGACTCAAGTTCTTGGTTATTGCCTTGGCCTTGGTCATAACTGATGCGGTCGGCGACAAAATTGCTGTTCAGCCCGCGCTTGCCTTTGGTGATGACATTGGCGCGGAAGATTTGCGACGTGCCTTCTAGCTTGCGGGCGTGCGCGTTCAACAAGATATCGAGTTGGTCGCTTGGCTGGATGCGCAATTGGGCGCGGATAGCGCGATCATCAAAGGCACCGAGATTCTTTTCAGCCAAAGGCCCGGTGTTGGTGATCCAATCGTCCTGGCCGGTTAACAAGGCCGAAACGCGGTAGGAAACTGTATCGCTAAAGGAACCACCCAATGCACCTTCCACATCACGACCGCCAAAGGAGCGGAAACCGCCCTTCAAATAACCGCCAGCTTTGCCGGTTGGTTTGACGCTATCGAACTTGACGATGCCCGCTGGCGTGTTGCGGCCGAATAAGGTGCCCTGTGGTCCGCGTAGCACTTCTATGCGATCTAAGTCGAAAACGGGGAACCCTTTGAGCACAGGGTTTTCAAACACCACTTCATCATAGATCAAAGAAACCGGCTGCGAGGCGTTCAAGTCGAAGTCAGAATTACCCAAACCGCGCAGGTAAAAGCGTGGAAAAGTGCGCCCGAACGAGCTTTCAACAACCAGCGAAGGAACGCGCCCGGAAAACGCGTTCATATCTGCGCCGCCAGAGGTCAGCGTCGTCAAAGCGTCACCGCGTACCGTAGTCAGCGATGTTGGCACATCTTGGCTACTTTCTTCACGCTTACGAGCGGTCACGATCACGGTCTCAAGGCCGGTCGACTCTTCTGCAGTGGGTGCGGTTTGGGCAGCCGCAAAATTGGGTGCGAATGCAAGGGCGCTGAAAGCAACGGCACTGACAGAGGCCATAGCGAGGTCACGGTAAGAAATCATGTGAGGTCCATCCTGATAATCGAGGCCACCAATTCGGGATTTGGTTCCAGAATGACCGGTGTGGCCAAGGAGGAATCTGAAACACCTGATTGCTGACGAAGAATGGGGCTAACGACCGTCTACAAATGAATCTATCGTCTCAAATGGTGAATTACACGTTCGACGCAACTCTAATCGTCGCGTGTTGCGTTTTTGCAACGTTTTGGTGACAGTATTGCGGCGGGTCAATGTCGGTGTTACGATTGGCCTTCCTCCACTGCGCAGCTCACGAATGTGATGCGACTTGTTTCACTTGCCCCTCTTGCGTCAGAAGGGGTGTTCGGGCATATGCGGCGGTCCGCGCCCAAGGTCTAACGCCTTCGGGCGCGGCGCGCTTTAGGGGTTTAGCTCAGCTGGTAGAGCATCGGTCTCCAAAACCGAGGGTCGTGGGTTCGAGTCCCTCAGCCCCTGCCAGGCGCGGGATGGAAGTGAGAACAGGGTGGCTTCACTGAAGAAGTCGCTAAACGCAAAGCAGAACAGGAACGATTGGGGCTGGCGCTTTCGGGATGCCCGCACCACCTAGAAAACCATGGCACAAGCACCCACCACGCCCACTCCGGCTCCAAAGCCCGCGGTAAAGAAGTCTGGTGTCGTCCAGTACTTTAAGGACGTGCGGTCGGAAATCCGAAAAATTTCTTGGGCGTCGCGCAATGAGACTTTGGTTTCGACGGTTTTTGTCTTCCTGATGGTTGTGGTTGCGGCTGTCTTCTTTTTTTTAGTTGACATGCTGCTGCGCAGCGCGGTCGGTTTCATACTCGGTATTGGCGGGGGACAATAGGTTGAGCGCCAAATGGTATATCGTGCACGCTTACTCGAACTTCGAGAAGAAAGTTGCAGAACAGATAAAAGAGACAGCTGCCCAGAAGGGTTTGGCCGATAAGGTTGAGCAGGTGCTGGTGCCGTCTGAAGAAGTGACAGAGACTATCCGTGGCCGCAAACGCGTCAGCGAGCGCCGCTTTTTCCCGGGCTATGTTCTGGTGAAGATGGAGTTGGATGACGCCACCTATCACTTGGTGAAGGATACCCCAAAGGTGACCGGGTTTCTGGGGGCGGATGCCGGTAAGCGTCCAACACCAGTTTCTGAACGTGAAGTTCAGCGTATTCTGGGTGTGGTTGAAGAGGGTGTCGAGCGTCCAAAGCAAATTATTTCGTTCGACCTAGGCGAGAAGGTGCGGGTCGTGGATGGACCCTTTGCTTCCTTTGAAGGCCATGTTGAAGAAGTCGATGAGTCGCGGCAGCGCCTCAAAGTAGCAGTTTCAATTTTCGGCCGGGCAACACCGGTTGAACTTGAATATGGGCAGGTGGAAAAGCTTAGCTAGTTCATCAGTTCATGAGATGTGGAAGGTTCGCGCAAACTAGCCAGCGCGGCCGCACCACGTAACCCTCGATCTTTCAGCTTTGCTGCATCGATCGAAAAACCCAAGCACACCTGAATAGGGTGGCTTTTAGGAGTGGGACTATGGCGAAGAAGATTCTCGGGCAGATTAAGCTCGAGGTGATGGCGGGCGAAGCAAAGCCTGCTCCACCAATCGGGCCTGCGTTGGGTCAACGCGGCTTGAACATTATGGAATTCTGCAAAGGCTTCAATGCCAAGACGCAGGAGATGGAAAAGGGCACCCCTTGTCCAACCGTGATCACCTATTATCAGGACAAGAGCTTCACCTTTGAGATCAAGACGCCACCAGCTTCGCACTATCTCAAAAAAGCGGCTGGTCTCGCAAAGGGCTCGTTGAAGCCAGGTCGTGATCGCGCTGGATCGGTGACCATGGCCCAGTGTCGTGAGATCGCTGAAAAGAAAATGAAGGACTTGAACGCTATGGACCTCGACGCAGCGACTAAAATCATCGCTGGGTCGGCACGTTCCATGGGCTTGGAAGTGGTGGCATAGTCATGGCTAAAGTAGGAAAACGGCTCTCATCGGCCCGAACAAGCGTTGTTGCTGAAAAGCTCTACACCTTGGAAGAGGCCATCGCCATTGTGAAGGCTAATGCAAAAGCCAAATTTGATGAAGGTGTCGATATCGCCGTAAATCTGGGCGTTGAGCCCAAATATGCTGACCAAATGGTCCGCGGCGTGTGTAACTTGCCAAACGGGTCTGGCCGTTCGGTTCGGGTGGCTGTGTTTGCCCGCGGTCCAAAGGCGGATGAAGCCCGTGCGGCCGGAGCTGAAATCGTCGGCGCGGAAGACTTGCTTGAGGAAGTGCAAGGCGGCCGCATGGACTTTGACCGCGTGATCGCAACTCCGGACATGATGGCCCTGGTTGGTCGTTTGGGTAAGGTTCTGGGCCCACGCGGCCTGATGCCTAACCCAAAGGTCGGCACCGTGACCATGGACGTCAAAAAGGCCGTTGAAGATTCCAAAGGCGGCGCTGTTGAGTTCCGTGTGGAAAAGGCCGGTATCATTCACGCAGGCATTGGCAAGGCAAGCTTCACCGAAGCCGCTTTGGTCGAAAATGCCCGCGCACTGGTTGACGCACTCGTAAAGGCCAAGCCAACCGGCGCGAAGGGCACCTATGTCCGCCGCGTGTCCATGTCTTCGACCATGGGTCCAGGCGTCAAGGTTGACACCGCTTCTGCAGTCAACGTCCCAGCCTAAAGTTTTGACGGGCAGGCCAAACGGCCTGCCCGTCCAATCCATTCAAACGGGGGAAACCCCGCGCGAATGCTCTGTGTTGTGTTGCTAACGACGCAGAGCAACCTGTCCGAGATCATGGATGCCAACCTGGCTTAATCAGAAGGGCGACTTTCTGGTCCACGTTAGACGGGAGCGAGTGTTACTGATGATAGGTTTGGCAACAAACGGATCAAAGGTCCTTCGTCCCCGGGCAGGCCTGTCGCCGCCCATTCTTAGGGAGGTGGCAGTCACCGATAGATGGGATGGTCCTATCTATCAAACCTGAGGAGACCGCGATGGATCGGACCGAAAAGGCCGAAGTCGTCGAGACACTGAAAAGCGTCTTTAACGAGAATACCGTTGTTGTGTTTGCGCACTACACCGGAATGACCGTCGCGGAATTGACGGACCTCCGCATCAAGGCTTCGGCCGTAGGTGCGGGTGTGAAGGTGGTTAAAAACCGCCTCGCGAGGCTGGCTCTTGAAGGGCATGCGGGCGAAGGTGCCCATGTGCTTCTGAAAGGTCCGACGGCTGTTGCCTATTCGGAAGACCCAACGGTCGCCCCGAAATTGATGGCAGACTTCGCCAAGACGAACGACAAGCTCGTTCTGACTGGGGGCTTCATGGGCGCAACAGTACTGGACGCTAATGGCGTCAAGTCGCTGGCTACCTTGCCATCCTTGGATGAGCTTCGTTCGAAGATCATTGGCGTTATTCAGGCACCTGCCCAGAAAATCGCTGCTGTGGTCCAAGCACCTGCCGCCCAACTGGCCCGCGTTCTGCAGGCTTATGCCGACAAGAATGCTGCGTGACGTCCGTCGTCCGCGATACCTATTACAAATCTATCCAAGTCAGGAAACACGAAAATGTCTAAACTCGAAAAGTTGGTCGAAGACCTGTCCGCATTGACCGTATTGGAAGCTGCAGACCTCGCAAAGCTTCTGGAAGAGAAGTGGGGCGTAACTGCTGCTGCCCCTGTGGCTGTTGCCGCTGTTGGCGGCGCTGCTGCGCCTGTTGAAGCTGTAGAAGAGCAAACCGAATTCACCGTTGTTCTTGCTTCCTTCGGCGAGAAGAAGATTGAAGTGATCAAGGAAGTTCGTGGCATCACCGGTCTTGGCCTGAAAGAAGCCAAGGATTTGGTTGAAGCAGCTCCAAAGCCAGTCAAAGAAGGCGTGTCCAAGGACGAAGCCAACAAGATCAAAGCTCAGCTCGAAGCAGCTGGTGCAAAGGTCGAGTTGAAGTAAGCTTTCAGCCTCAGCTGAAACCAAAGGCGGGCACCTCTATGATGGAGGTGCCCGTTTTGATTCTGGCGATGTAAACGCGGCGGCCGTTACATCTTGATTTTGAAATTGACCCGATAAGTGCGGGGCTGATTGAAGAAGCCGGTCAGCCTGTTCGAGAGTTTGAGTGACCGATTGTACAGATGCGCCTCATTGAACAAATTGCGCGACCAGAGCGAAACGGTAAGCAACGCCGCGTTGGATAATTTACTATCGGCGAGGGCCAGCCTGCCATTGGCGATCGTGCCACCGTCGCCCTTAGATCGCGTCTCGTTTTCTTGAAAACGAGGTTGCGATCTAAATTTATGATTTAGGGCCAGTTTTACACCATTTCTCGATTCCGAAAAATGGTGAACGGCCCTAGGAGCCGGCACCGTGACAGCGCTCGTGACCGCATCACAGGCCACATCTACCAGAGGCAAATACATGGCTTCATTGCTGTTCATATCAAGATGGGTGAACAACGCCGCTGCAGTCGAAGTCTGTTGCAGGACTAGGATTGAACCCGCCATGCCCCCTGCGACTTGATCGGGATTGGGTTGATGGGCCGGAGGCTCTGCCTTGATGGCCGGTGCAGGATGGCCAAACCTAGTTTTACATCCAAAAAATGTCAGATCTCGTTCCAGCATAAAACTGCTGTCAAGACTGTTTGATCCCTCTTTACTTGCGGGGCGACGTAAGACATACGCACCGTGCACCTTCATATTTCAACGCTACGGTCCCACACGCCTGCGGGACCGTTTATTGCGTTTGAAGGGGGCTTTTTCCCGAGCAGGCAATCATTCGGCAGCCTGCGCGCCCAGCCCCCGCTGGATGATCGCGCGGCCCCACAAGAAGGGAAGAGCGATGGCTCAATCGTTCACGGGTAAGAAACGTATTCGTAAATCGTTCGGCAAAATTGCCGAGGCAGTGACCATGCCGAACCTGATCGAGGTTCAAAAAAGTTCTTATGACCAATTCCTTCAAAAAGATGTGCCGCAAGAAATGCGCCGCGACGAAGGCATTGAAGCGGTTTTTAAATCGGTATTTCCGATCAAGGATTTTCAAGAACGCGCCGTTCTGGAATATGTCTCCTTTGAGTTTGAGCCACCCAAGTTTGACGTGGATGAATGTATCCAGCGCGACTTGACGTTTTCGGCACCTCTGAAGGTAAAGCTGCGCCTGATTACCTTTGAATCAGACGAAGATACCGGCGCAAAGTCAGTCAAGGACATCAAGGAACAAGACGTCTATATGGGCGACATTCCGTTGATGACCGACAAGGGCACCTTTGTTGTGAACGGTACCGAACGCGTTATCGTCTCGCAGATGCACCGCTCGCCAGGCGTTTTCTTCGACCATGACAAGGGAAAGACCCACTCTTCGGGTAAGCTATTGTTTGCAGCGCGCGTCATTCCCTATCGTGGTTCATGGCTCGACTTTGAGTTTGATGCCAAGGACGTGGTTTATGTCCGTATCGACCGCAAGCGCAAGTTGCCTGCCACCACTATCCTTTATGCTTTGGGCATGGGTGCGGAAGACATTCTTTCGATCTTCTACAAGACTATCACCTATACTGCGGCTGAAGGTGGCTGGAACATTCCCTTCGTTCCCGAGCGTTGGCGTGGGCAAAAGCCCGCCTATGATCTCATAAATGCTGCAACCGGCAAGGTGGTCGCTGAAGGTGGCAAGAAATTGTCGGCCCGCAATGCAAACAAATTGGCTGAAGAGGGAGTCACCACCTTGCTCGTGCCTGACGATCAGTTGATCGGCCGCTTTGCTGCTTTCGATATCGCCAGTGCTGAAAATGGGGAGATCTACGCCGAAGCAGGTCAGGAGCTGAGCCACGTTCAGATCGTGGAAATGCGCCAAGCAGGCGTAACCGAAATCGATGTCCTTGATATCGACAATGTTACAGTTGGACCTTGGATCCGCAACACCATCGTTCTGGACAAGAATGACGGCCGCGAAAGCGCGTTGACCGACATCTACCGCGTGATGCGTCCAGGTGAGCCACCTACTCAAGAGACCGCCCAAGCCATGTTCCAGTCTTTGTTCTTCGACAAAGAGCGCTATGATCTCTCGGCCGTTGGCCGTGTGAAAATGAACATGCGCCTCGACCTCGATGTAGATGACGAGATGCGTGTTTTGCGCAAAGAAGATATCATTGAAGTTCTTAAGGTTTTGGTTGGTCTGCGGGATGGCCGCGGCGAAATCGACGACATCGACAATCTCGGCAACCGACGTGTGCGTTCGGTTGGGGAATTGATGGAAAACCAGTATCGCGTTGGTCTCTTGCGCATGGAACGTGCGATCAAAGAGCGGATGGGGTCGATCGATATCGACACCGTGATGCCGCATGACTTGATCAATGCTAAGCCAGCTGCCGCGGCAGTGCGCGAATTCTTCGGTTCGTCGCAATTGTCGCAATTCATGGACCAAACCAACCCGCTTTCGGAAATTACTCACAAGCGCCGTTTGTCTGCCTTGGGTCCAGGTGGTTTGACCCGCGAGCGCGCAGGTTTTGAAGTCCGCGACGTACACCCAACCCATTATGGTCGTATCTGCCCCATCGAAACACCGGAAGGTCCGAATATCGGTCTGATCAACTCGTTAGCAACATTTGCGCGCGTCAATAAATATGGGTTTATCGAAAGTCCTTACCGGCGTGTGATCGACGGCAAGATGCAAGAGGAAGTGATCTATCTCTCGGCAGTTGAAGAAGCCAAATATGCGATTGCACAAGCAAATTCGCCTGTTGACGCTACCGGCTATATCACCGAGGAATTGGTCGAAGCTCGTCAAAACGGCGACGCAACGATCCTGCACCGTGATCTGATCGAGTTCATCGACGTGTCGCCGAAGCAGGTCGTATCGGTTGCCGCAGCGCTTATTCCATTCCTTGAAAACGACGATGCCAACCGAGCTCTGATGGGTTCGAACATGCAACGTCAGGCCGTGCCTTTGGTGAAAGCCGAAGCGCCACTGGTCGGTACCGGCATGGAAGGTGTTGTGGCTCGCGACTCTGGAGCGACCATCGTCGCCCGTCGTCCCGGCATCGTGGAGCAGATCGATGGTACACGTATCGTCGTGCGGGCGACCGAAGAAACCGATCCAACCAAGCCAGGGGTCGATATCTATCGCTTGATCAAGTTCCAACGTTCAAACCAGAACACTTGTATTAACCAGCGACCCTTAGTGCGGGTTGGCGATCTGGTCCGCGATGGTGACATCATTGCCGATGGTCCTTCGACGGATCTGGGTGAATTGGCTCTGGGCCGCAATGTGTTGGTCGCGTTCATGCCTTGGAACGGTTATAACTTCGAAGATTCCATCCTGATTTCAGAGCGGATCGTGCGTGACGACGTCTTTACCTCGATCCACTTGGAAGAGTTTGAGATTTCGGCCCGCGACACCAAGCTCGGCCCCGAAGAAATCACCCGCGACATTCCAAATGTCGGTGAAGAAAGCCTGCGTAACTTGGACGAAGCCGGGATCGTCGCCATCGGTGCTGAAGTAAATCCAGGCGATATTCTGGTCGGCAAGGTGACGCCAAAGGGCGAAACTCCGATGACGCCTGAAGAAAAGCTCCTGCGGGCAATCTTCGGTGAAAAGGCTTCTGACGTCCGTGATACCTCTATGAAAGTGCCGCCAGGCGTGCAGGGGACGGTTGTGGAAGTCCGCGTGTTCAACCGCCATGGCGTCGACAAGGACCAGCGCGCGATGCAGATTGAGCGCGAGGAAATCGAGCGCTTGGCCAAAGACCGTGACGATGAGCTGGCAATCTTGGAGCGCAATATTTATGGCCGCTTGAAGGAATTGCTGGTCGGCAAAGACGGCCTGTCTGGACCAAAGGGCTTCAACAAAGGTGAAATCACCGAAGAAACTCTGGCCGACTTCTCAAGGGGTCAATGGTGGCAGATCGCGGTTGCTGATGAAGCTGCAATGGGTGAAATCGAAGCTATTCAAAAGCTATTCCAGGATGCAAAACGCAGCTTGGATGCCCGCTTTGAAGACAAGGTTGAAAAGCTGCGTCGTGGCGATGAATTACCTCCCGGCGTGATGAAAGTGGTCAAGGTCTTCGTGGCTGTGAAGCGCAAGCTTCAACCCGGCGATAAAATGGCCGGTCGTCACGGCAACAAGGGGGTTATCTCGCGCATTACCCCAATCGAAGACATGCCATTCCTCGAAGATGGCACCCATGTCGATATCGTCCTGAACCCCCTGGGCGTACCTTCTCGTATGAACGTGGGTCAGATCCTTGAAACCCATTTGGGTTGGGCCTGTGCCGGTCTTGGCAAGCAGGTCAAGGAGGCTTTGGAAGCTTACGAGCGGGCAGGGGACAAGGCACGCTTTGTCGACACTCTGACAAGCATCTATGGCCCGGATGAAGAACTGCCGACGAGCGAAGAAGACCTAAAGATCTTGGGTCGTAACCTCTCGTTCGGGGTTCCCATCGCAACCCCTGTGTTCGACGGTGCACGCGAAAGCGACATCCGAGAATTGTTGCGCCGTACAGGCAATGACGAAACCGGTCAGAGCACGCTCTATGACGGGCGTACCGGTGAAGCGTTCAAGCGCAAGGTTACCGTGGGCTACATCTATATGCTGAAGCTGCACCATTTGGTGGATGACAAGATTCACGCCCGCTCTATCGGTCCATACTCGCTTGTCACCCAGCAGCCGCTGGGCGGTAAGGCGCAGTTCGGCGGTCAGCGCTTCGGGGAAATGGAGGTCTGGGCACTTGAAGCCTATGGTGCCGCCTATACCTTGCAGGAGATGTTGACGGTGAAGTCCGACGACGTCGCTGGCCGGACCAAAGTGTACGAGAGCATCGTGCGCGGTGATGACACATTCGAAGTCGGTATCCCTGAATCGTTCAACGTTTTGATCAAGGAAATGCGTTCCCTAGGTTTGAACGTCGAGCTGGTCGAAGGGATGGGAGCTGCTGTTGGCGATGGTGCTGGCGGACAACTCCCACCGAAGAAATAATCCACATTTGATTGAGTTTGCGGGGAGTGACTTTCACCCTCCGCTTTGTTCTCTTCACGAGAACGGGAGACTGGGTTCTATGAATCAAGACGTGATGAACATCTTTGGCCCACAAGCCATTGCCCCACAATTCGACAATATCCGCATTGCTTTGGCCAGCCCCGACCAGATCAAGGCTTGGTCCTATGGCGAAGTCAAAAAGCCAGAAACCATCAATTACCGGACTTTTAAGCCGGAGCGCGACGGACTGTTCTGCGCCCGTATCTTTGGACCTATCAAGGATTATGAGTGCTTGTGCGGCAAGTATAAGCGCATCAAGTATAAGGGCGTCACCTGCGAAAAGTGCGGCGTGGAAGTCACCTTGCAGCGCGTCCGCCGCGAGCGCATGGGCCATATCGAATTGGCCGCACCCGTTGCCCACATCTGGTTCTTGAAGTCATTGCCCTCGCGCATCGCTTTGATGCTGGACATGGCTTTGAAGGATGTTGAAAAAGTTCTTTATTTTGAACGTCATATCGTGATCGAACCGGGAATAACGCCATTCACAGAGCGTCAGCTGATCGATGAGAACGAGCTTTATGAAGCCCAAGACACCTTTGGCGAAGACAGTTTTACCGTGGGCATTGGTGCCGAAGCCGTACGTACCATGCTGGAAGCCATCGATCTGGAAGAAACTGCAAAGCAGATCCGCATCGACATTTCCGAATGCACCACCGAGCTGAAGCCAAAGAAGCTCGCCAAGCGCTTGAAGTTGATCGAAGCCTTTATGAATTCTGGCAACCGTCCGGAATGGATGATCATGACGAACATCCCGGTGATCCCACCAGAATTGCGCCCCCTGGTGCCGTTGGATGGTGGCCGGTTTGCAACATCTGACCTAAACGACCTCTATCGCCGCGTGATCAACCGCAACAACCGTTTGAAGCGCCTCATTGAGCTGCGTGCACCCGACATCATCGTGCGCAACGAAAAGCGCATGTTGCAAGAATCGGTCGACGCCTTGTTCGACAACGGCCGTCGCGGTCGCGTAATCACTGGTGCCAACAAGCGTCCGCTAAAGTCCTTGGCTGACATGCTGAAGGGCAAGCAAGGTCGCTTCCGCCAGAATTTGCTCGGTAAGCGCGTTGACTATTCCGGACGGTCGGTCATTACCGTGGGTCCGGAATTGAAGCTGCATGAGTGCGGTCTGCCCAAGAAGATGGCTTTGGAATTGTTCAAGCCCTTCATCTACCAGCGCCTAGACGCCAAGGGCCTGTCCAGTACGGTGAAGCAGTCCAAAAAGCTTGTCGAAAAAGAGCGTCCTGAAGTCTGGGACATTCTCGACGAAGTAATCCGAGAGCATCCCGTGATGCTGAATCGCGCTCCAACCTTGCACCGATTGGGCATCCAAGCCTTCGAACCCAAGCTGATCGAAGGTAAAGCCATTCAGCTGCACCCGCTGGTGTGTACCGCATTCAACGCCGACTTTGACGGCGACCAAATGGCCGTGCACGTTCCGTTGTCGATCGAAGCCCAGCTTGAAGCCCGCGTGCTTATGATGTCGACCAACAACATCTTGAGTCCAGCAAGCGGCAAACCCATCATCGTGCCAAGCCAAGACATCGTCCTTGGTCTTTACTTCTTATCGATCGAGCGGGATGGCGAAATTGGCGAAGGCAAGGCCTTCCGCGACTTGGGTGAAATCGAAGCCGCTTTGGATGCTAATGTTGTCACGCTGCATTCGAAGATCAAAGCGCGCTATGTAGGCGTCGACGATGAGGGCAAGCCCGTCACTAAGACGATCAACACCACCCCGGGCCGCTTCATGATTGCTGACCTGTTGCCCCGTCACCCCAAGGTGCCGCCCACAATCGTCAATCAATTGATGACCAAGAAGGAAGTCTCCAATATCATCGACCAAGTCTACCGCTTCTGCGGCCAGAAGGCGACGGTGATCTTTGCAGACCGCATGATGCAATTGGGCTTCAAAGAAGCGTGCAAGGCCGGTATTTCCTTCGGCATGGCCGATATGGTTGTGCCACCTGAAAAGGAAGCCATGGTCGAAGCAACCCGGACCAGCGTTGAGGAATATGAGCAACAATATTCTGACGGTCTGATCACCAAGGGCGAGAAGTATAACAAAGTTGTGGATGCATGGTCGAAATGTACCGACCGCGTGGCAGATGCGATGATGGAGGAAGTCTCGAAATTGCGTCCCGGGCGAGACGGCAAAACATTGGAGATGAATTCCGTTTACATGATGGCGCACTCCGGTGCCCGTGGTTCGAAGAACCAGATGAAGCAATTGGCCGGGATGCGCGGTTTGATGGCGAAGCCATCAGGCGAAATCATCGAAACGCCTATCATCTCGAACTTCAAAGAAGGTCTGACGGTTCAGGAATATTTCAACTCAACCCACGGAGCGCGTAAAGGCTTGGCCGATACCGCGCTCAAGACCGCAAACTCGGGATATCTGACCCGTCGTCTGGTTGATGTGGCGCAAGACTGCATCATAACCGAAGAAGATTGCGGCACTTCGATGGGCATCGAGTTGCGTGCTGTCACAGAAGGGGCGGAAGTCATCGTCTCCCTGGAACAGCGCATTCTGGGCCGGACCTTGGCGCAAGATGCGGTTGATCCGCAAACCGGTGAAGTTATTTATCCACAAGACACCTATGTGGATGAAGATATTGCTATCGCCATCGAGAAAGCGGGGGTTCAGACGATTAAGGTGCGTTCGCCACTGACGTGCGAAACCCGCAACGGCGTGTGCGCGACCTGCTATGGCCGTGACCTTGCTCGAGGGACCCGGGTCAACCACGGCGAAGCGGTGGGCGTTATCGCCGCTCAGTCGATCGGCGAGCCTGGTACCCAGCTGACCATGCGGACCTTCCATATTGGTGGCGCGGCGCAGGTTGCCGATACCAGCTTCATGGAAGCCGGCTTGGACGGTGAAGTACGCTTCATCAACCGTGCAACTGTTAAGCGCGAGGATGGCGATCTGGTCTGTTTGAGCCGTAACATGGTCATCGCCGTGTTTGACGGTGAAGGCAAAGAGCGGCAGTCGTTTAAGTTACCGTTTGGTGCGCGCATCCGGGCAGAAGACAGAACCAAGGTCGTTCGCGGCCAGCGTCTGGCCGATTGGGACCCATTCGCAACTCCAATCGTTACCGAAGTTGGCGGCCGCGTACGTTTGCAAGACCTTGTAGACGGTATTTCGGCCCGCGACGAGTTGGACGATGCCACCGGTATTTCGTCTAAGCGCGTGATCGACTGGCGTGGTGCTAAGGCCAATAATGATTTGCGCCCGGCCGTCGCTTTGTTGAACGAGGACGGTAGCTTCGTGAAATTGGCCAATGGAGCAGACGCTGTCTACACCTTGCCAATCGATGCGATCTTGTCGGTCACCGATGGTGAAATGATCGGGCCAGGTGCCACCCTATCGCGTGTTGCGACTGGTGGAGCCAAAACCCGCGATATCACAGGCGGTCTGCCACGTGTGGCGGAATTGTTCGAAGCCCGTCGTCCAAAGGATCACGCGATCATCGCCGAAATCGATGGCAGGGTTGAGTTCGGTAAGGACTATAAGAACAAGCGCAAGGTACTGATAATCCCCGATGATGAGGCTCTCGAGCCTTCAACCTATCTGATCGCCAAGGGCAAGCACTTGTCGGTTCAAGACGGCGACCGGATAAAGCGGGGTGAGTATCTGCTTGATGGTAATCCAGCGCCACAAGACATCTTGGCAGTTCTGGGTGTAGAGGCGTTGGCTGAATATCTGGTTGAGGAAATCCAGAAGGTCTATCGTCTCCAGGGTGTGGGTATCAATGATAAGCACATTGAAACCATCGTGCGTCAAATGTTGCAGAAGGTGGAAGTCACGGATCCAGGCGATACCGACATGATTAAGGGCGATGCCATTGATGAAGTTGACTTGATCGATGAAAACGCCCGCATGAAGGAATTGGGCCTGCGCGAAGCAACAGCAGAGCCTGTGCTTTTGGGGATTACCAAAGCCTCGTTGCAGACCCGCTCATTCATCTCTGCCGCGTCGTTCCAGGAAACAACCCGCGTCCTTACCGATGCGGCCGTAAATGGAAAGCACGACACATTGGAAGGTCTCAAGGAAAACGTCATCGTCGGCCGCCTGATCCCGGCCGGTACAGGTGGTGCTTTGCGCCGATTGAAGGCGATTGCCGCCTATCAAGATGCCGATGCTGCGATCGAACAAGAGAGCACGATGGAACCACTGCCCGCCGAAGTGGCTGCCATGGACGTTGTCGACCTCGGCTCCGACTAGGGTCGCGAGATAACTCTGATCTAAAAAGGCCCTCTGAGTAATCTGGGGCCTTTTTGTTGCTGGGTGTTCTTCGGCAAACGACTTCCCCACCTTTGGCGGAATTTAGAGCGCATCTGGTTTAAATTGAACCAGATGCGCTTTAGGTCTAAAGTGGAGCAGCAGCTTTTCCACACAGCTGATCTAGATAGACTGGGCGTTGCTCTAGGCGCTCTGGAGGTTGGTTTGATGGTGTACAAGATGACGGCGGCCGTTTCAGCTTTCGGGCTACGCGTTCTGGTTCTGGGTCTGTTTGTCCTGCCCTTGCTTGTACCTGGCGTCAGCTGGTCGCAGGCCGCCCAAAGCCCAAATCCGGGTTATTTGGTGGTGGTGGGTAAAGCAACTGATCGCGCCAAAATCAGTGCCTATGCGGCTTTACTGCCGCCCATTTATGCCAGCCTCAATGGCTATTATCTGGCCATTGGGGCACCAGGGCGCGGCATAAGCTGGCTAGAGGGGCCATGGACAGATCGATCGGTTATTTTAGCGAAATTTCCAACCCGCGCAGGCACTGATGCCTTCTGGTGGGGAGAGGCTTATCGCACCGCGATCCGTAAACGCGATTCTGCAGGGGTGTTCAGCGTGTTGGCGATTGAGGGAGCTGGCCCCACGCCTTTTGAAGGGGCAGAGACGGGCTATCTGCTTGTTTTAACAGGTACTACAGGTAACGGACCTATCGAGCAGGAAGCATCCGAGCGTGCCGCCGCCAGCCTTGTTGACGGGGTAAAGCGCTCTGGCGGGCAATTAATCAATGCGCCAGGCATTGGGCAATTCACGCCTATGGAAGGCGATACTGTTTTTGACCGCCTTGCTGTGGTCGCTTGGCCCAGTCTCGACGCGCGTGACGCGTAT
This sequence comes from Maricaulis salignorans, assembly GCA_943372135.1. Lineage (GTDB taxonomy): Bacteria > Pseudomonadota > Alphaproteobacteria > Caulobacterales > Aquidulcibacteraceae > Aquidulcibacter. Next base: position 295,046 of record CALRXH020000003.1, read on the forward strand.
CTGGAAAGTGCCGATGCAGCAGAAGCCAAACGCCTGCGCCAGCTTGCTGGCATCAGTGCCGTGGCTTCCGCAAACGGTGTTCCTCGCAACCAGGGTCCCACAGCTGTTGACGCAAGTACGGCTGGCGTTACTCCCAAATAGGATGAATCACCCTAAGCGGAAAAACGGCTTCTTCATGCCTTTTCTAGTCGATTTGACCAGCAATTTTGCTGGGCTAACAGCGACAAAGGGGTCCCAAACAACCCAGAAACAGTGGATGCATTCCTCCTATGCGGAATTGCAATGGTAGCGTATGTACCTCAAAATAGAAACTTAATTTGCCTATTATTCCCTGAATAAGCGAAAATTACCGGGTGCGACTGCGTTGCTGCATTTGCGAAATGGGTTTCTTTGGGGTAGAGTCAGTTCATGAAGTCGGGACAGACCGGCCTCTCCAAGACCTTCGCGCGTGATGCTGCGACAGTTTTGGGGACTGTATGTATGATCGTATGCCTCAGCACGATCGCTCATGCAGAACCTGTGGTGGAAGATTCCCAGGTTGATGCCGACATAACCACGACCCAATCCCAGGGTACTCCGCAATCGAAGCGCAACACGGCCGAGCTCGACCGTGCGCGTCAGGTACGGTGTCTGGCTGAGGCAGTATATTATGAAGCGAAGGGTGAGCCCCGTCGCGGCCAAGAAGCAGTAGCTGAAGTGGTTGCAACGCGGGTGGCTTCAAAGGCATATCCAAAGAGTTTCTGTGGCGTTGTTTATCAGCGCAGCGGACGGAGTTGCCAGTTTTCGTGGGCCTGCAAAGCAAGGCGTACTCCCAGCGGTCTGCAATGGCAACGTGCCCAGGAGATTGCTGAACGTGTCGTAGATGGGTGGAGGCCCGGTGTAGCGCCTGGTGCAACTCACTTCCACGCGACATTTGTTGACCCCAGTTGGTCGCGCGTCTATCGCCGCGTCACAAGCATCGGGGGCCATGTTTTCTACCGCCAGATCATGCGGTAAAGCCTAACGAAGTTACTTTTGACTTCAGACATGATGCCCTCGCTGTTTCCGGCGAGGGCATTTTGTCTGGGTCTTTAGCTATTCAAGATGCTTTTGCGCATTTGCTTGGCGAGATATTTGGGTAAAAAGCGGCTGAAGAAATGCGCCCGTTCAGCCGCCTTGCCAACTTTAACAATCACATCGTCCCCATGCACCGCGTCCCAGGTTCGCGCCGCAGCCATCTCGACGGGGTAAATCTCAATGCCATCCATGGCAGGCCGCTCTTTTGAGTTTGACCCGGCCTTCTCTACCATATCGAGGATAGGGGTGTCGACAAACCACGGGCACAAAGCGATCACGCGAATATTCTTGCGCGTAAATTCAATGTCCAGCGACTCACTTAAACCGCGCACAGCAAATTTGGTGGCGGAATAGACGGCAAGGCGCGGTGAGCCGATGAGGCCGGCTGTCGAGGCGGTGTTGATTACTCGGGCACCCGGCGTTGTCTCTAACAGCGGCAACGCGGCATAGATTCCATTCAGGACGCCCTTAAGGTTCACATCCACCACAAGGTCGGCATCATCCTGTGCCACGTCCTCGTACCAGCCATGTTTGCCGATTCCGGCATTATTGAACAAAACATGCATCCGCCCGCCCGTGGCGTCACCAAATTGGCTGACAGCAGTGCTCCACCCATGGCGGTCACGCACGTCGAAAACGCCGGTGCAAAAGGAATCAACCGGCATATTCGCTGTGGTTTCGGCAATGCCTGCGGCGTTGACATCATAGAGGCCGCAATACCAGCCACGCTGTGCAAAATGATGGGCAGTGGCCCGGCCAATTCCCGATCCGGCCCCGGTTATAAAGATCGTTTTCCGGCCACGCGCTTCACTCATGTTCATTCTCCGCTGGAAGGTTTCGCGCGCCAAAGGGAAGCTTTGTTTTAGGAAACCTGCAGAACCCCTACCGAACGGCACAAATGCACTGCGGTCAAGTGTGCTGGAATGCGATTGGCGCGCTATATGAAAGCACAGAACAGGAGAAACTCCATGGAAGACCGCGACACGTGGATCAAGCAATTGCGCTATCGCGCATGGCGGCGCGGCTTTCGGGAGCATGATTTCCTGATGGGCAGCTTTGCCGACCAGCATTTGTCAAACTGTAGTGGAGCGGACTTAAACCACTTTCAAGCGCTGCTCGATCAAGCCGACTGGGATGTCTATTATTGGATTGTCGGCCAAGTGCCAGTTCCAGAGAAGTTTCAGGGCCCTGTGATGGAGAAGCTGCAGGCGATGAGCTTCACGGTTGAAACCATTCTTCGGACAAGCTGAAGGGAGAGGGGACTTCGCACCCTTACGAACGCCACAATCTCATGTATAGACGACGCTATGGGAGCCGATCTTGATCATTACCCCAGTGTTTGGGCTCGACGGGCGGACTTGATTGTCCACCTAGCGGGATTGACCTTGGCTCTGTTCGGCGGCGGCTTGGCTTTGGGTCTTGCGGTAAGCCATGGCATGCTGGGCAAAGTCGCGGCCGTATCCATTTATTCATTAGGCCTGATTGCCATGCTCGCCTTCTCGCTGGCCTATAATTTCGCCAAACCAAATTGGCAACCGTTCCTTCGCCGCTTGGACCATGCTGGTATTTTTCTGATGATTGCGGCCAGCTATACGCCCTTTACTACCCAAGCTTTGACCGGGGCTTGGTCCATTGGCATGACCACAGCGGTCTGGGCGTTGGCGGCCTTGGGCATAGCGGGCAAGATGTTTTTACCAGGGCTTGGCAAGGCCATTTGGGTCATACTCTATCTCGCTTTGGGCTGGATGGTCGTCATCGCCATTAAGCCCATGATTGAAGAAGTTCCCGCTGTTGCTATGTGGCTGTTGGCAGCGGGTGGCGTTGTCTATTCGGTTGGGACGATCTTCTATGCGGCGAAGGGTCTAAAGTTCCGCCGCGCGATTTGGCATGGCCATGTCGTAGCTGCCGCGGGCCTGCATTATGCCGCAATTCTGGTCGGGGTTGTGTTGGTTGGAGCCAATTGATCCGGGTGCGCTGTAAAGGCGAGATCGGCGTATCTATCCGCATTTGACTAAGAGTTAGAAACATTTTTGATCTCCCTTTGTCACCGCATTCGACCTTGTTCTAGACGCGCGTCCTCATAGGGCGCCTAGATGCAAGGTTGATTGGAGAAAACGACATGAACATGATCTCGCGTTTGGCTAAGGGGAGCATTGGCAATAGCTCTTACCATGGGTGCCGCCGCACCGGCCATGGCGCGAGAGTCCAGCTATAAGCCGGGCTCTGTTTTTGTGGCAAGCAGCATTGAAGTCCTGCCGGGCCAATTTGAAAACGATATGGATTATTTGTCCGACCGTTGGAAGAAACCCCAAGAATTTGGCAAGAAAGAGGGTGTGATTCTCAGCTATCGTGTATTGGCCATCAATAATGCTCGCACGGGTGAGCCAACATAAATCGTGGTGATCGAGTGTAAGGATTACAGAACGACTGCTGAAATGAAAGCGTTCGGCAAGCGCTTGGATTTTTATCTGGCTCAAACAGATCGCTCCGCCGAAGCCGTCTCAGCCGCCCACGGTAAGATGCGCTAAGGAATGGGCACCATGCAATTGCGAGAGCTCGTGTTGACGTAGGTCCGCGATTTTGTTCCCAGTGCCCGCTTGACGCGATCGTGCAAGCGCCGCACAAAATCGTCGAGGCAACAGGGAGAGAACACCATGGCAAGCATCGGCTATATCTGCGTGGGTACCAATGATTTTGACAAAGCCACTGCCTTTTATACGAGCCTTTTGGCCGAAATCGGTGGCAAGCCCTTGATGCCTACCCCGGCAGGTTTGATTTATCGCTTGCCGGCAGGTGCGATGTTGATGGTGACCCGGCCCCATGACGGCGCACCAGCGACCTTTGGCAACGGGACCATGGTGGCCTTTCAAGTCGATTCCTCCGAACAGGTCACCGCTTTGCATGCAAGAGCCCTTGAATTGGGCGGCACGTGTGAAGGCCTGCCTGGGCCACGTGGTGCCTTTGGCGAATTCTCCTACTTCCGGGACTTGGATGGCAACAAACTGGCTGTGTATTATTCGGCGCGTTGACGCTAAAGACCGAACCGGCGGCTACTGAGCACTGACCCTCGCCAATGGGGCGGGGGATCGCTATATCGCGTGACCATCCTCCTCAAAGCACAGCGCCCAATGCCGATCTCTCTTGTCGAAACCCTCGCCAACGCCGTTGGCCCGTTACGTGTGTCGGGTGCCGTCGAAGGCTATGACGCGGGGCTGATTGCGCGGGCCGCGCTCTTGAGGGGCGGGGTCACCTTGCATGTGGCGCGCGATGATGCCCAAGCTTCAAGCTTTCTGGCTGCTGTTCGCTTTTATGCACCAAGCCTTTCCGTCCTGCGTCTGCCGGCTTGGGATTGCTTGCCTTATGACCGCGTAGGCCCGGCCCCTGAAATCAGCGCGACACGGCTTTCGACACTCACCCAGTTGATCAGGCGAAAAGCCGGTGATCCACCGGTTCTGGTCTTGACCACCGGGGCCTCGTTACTCCAGCGTGTCGCGCCCCGAGACCGTCTGCGGGCAGCATCCTTTTCCGCCAGACCCGGCCAGATTCTCGATCTCACCGCGATCCAAGGCTATTTTGCCGACAATGGCTATGTGCGCACCGCCACCGTGCGTGAACGTGGCGATTTTGCCATTCGCGGCGGGGTTATTGATCTTTTCGCGCCGGAATTGCCACAGCCTGTGCGGCTCGACCTGTTTGGCGATACGCTTGAAAGCATCCGAAGTTTTGATCCCGAGACCCAGCGCTCTACCCACCAATTGCAAGGCGTGGTGCTGGCACCCGTATCGGAAGCAATTTTAGATGCTCCAGCGGCCAGCCGGTTTCGCCTCGGCTATCTGGAATTGTTCGGTGCGGCCCAGGGCGATCCGCTCTACGAAGCTGTCACCAAGCGGATGCGGCGCAATGGCATGGAGCATTGGTTGCCACTGTTCCATGAGCATATGGAGACGGTGTTTGACTATGTGGGCAAGGAAGCCCTGATCAGTCTTGATCCCCATGCCTTGGATGCGTCAACCGAGCGCGCCGCCCAAGTCGCTGATTATTACGAGGCGCGTCGGGTGCCCCCGCCCAAGGGGTCTGCCCCGTATAACCCGCTACCACCCGAACGGCTCTATGCCTCTGTCATCGAACTCGAGGGCTTGCTTGCCAGCCGCGATGTGCGTCGCCTCAGCGCTTATCAGGAAGCAGAAGGCGGCCAAGCCCTTTTAGAGAGTGGCGCCAAAGCTGGTCGAAGTTTCGCTGCAGAGCGGGCCACTGAAGGCGTCAATGTTTGGGATGCCGCCCGCACGCATGTGGAGGCTTTGGCCGCGAAGGGGATTAAGCCCATTATAGCCGCTTGGACCGATGGCTCGGCAGAGCGTTTGGGCCATGTGCTGCAAGAGCATGGCATGACGACTTTGTTCCCTCTGCCCAATGCTGATGCGATTGCCTTGATGCCCAAGGGCGCGATTGGTCTGGCCGTTCTGCCATTAGAGCGTGGCTTTGTCGCCGAAGACTATGCCATCCTATCCGAGCAAGACATTTTGGGTGAACGCCTGGGCCGAGCCCGCAAGCGCCGGAGAGCGGCCAGCATCATTCTGGAGGCAGGGAGCTTGTCGGCAGGTGACCTTGTGGTGCATATCGATCACGGAATTGGTCGTTACGAAGGCTTGCGCACCTTGGACGTGCAAGGCGCACCGCATGATTGCCTTGAGCTGATCTACGCTGGTGGCGACAAGCTTTTCCTGCCGGTTGAGAATATCGAACTGGTCTCGCGCTATGGCTCAGAAGATGCCACAGCCCTTCTGGACAAATTGGGCGGCGTGGCTTGGCAGGGGCGCAAGGCCAAAGCCAAGCAGCGCCTGAAAGATATGGCCGAGGCGCTGATCAAGATCGCAGCAGCGCGGGCAGCCAAAGTATCGGAGCCAATTTTGGCTAGCTCTGGCGATTATGATGAATTCTGCGCCCGCTTCCCCTGGGACGAGACCGACGATCAATTGTCAGCGATTGAAGACATCTTCAACGATCTGGCCGCGGGCCATCCGATGGACCGCCTGATCTGTGGCGACGTGGGCTTTGGTAAAACCGAAGTTGCCTTGCGGGCAGCCTTCGTGGTGGCGATGAGTGGGCGGCAAGTCGCGGTTGTTTGCCCGACGACCTTGCTATCGCGCCAGCATTTTAAGACCTTTAGCGAGCGCTTCCGCGGCTGGCCGATCCGGGTGCGCCAATTGTCGCGCATGGTCGGTACCAAAGAAACTGCTGATACCAAGCGCGACCTTGCTGACGGCAAGATCGACATTGTGGTGGGCACCCATGCTATTTTTGCCAAAGACTTGTCCATCCGTGACCTTGGTCTGGTGATCGTCGATGAAGAGCAGCATTTCGGCGTCAAGCATAAGGAGCGCTTGAAGGAATTGCGCACCGACACCCATGTCCTAACCCTGTCGGCCACGCCGATCCCGCGCACGCTTCAACTGTCGCTGGCAGGCATTCGCGAAATGTCGATCATTGCCACCCCGCCGGTCGACCGCTTGGCCGTGCGCACTTATGTGACGCCTTGGGACCCAATAACCATCCGGGAAGCTTTGCTGCGTGAGAAATATCGCGGCGGCCAAGCGTTCTTTGTGGCACCGCGGGTAGAGCACCTTGTAGACATCGAGCGCTTCATGAAGGAAATGGTGCCCGAGATGACCTATGCGGTGGGCCATGGTCAGATGAGTCCGACCCAGATGGAGCCGATTGTGACGGCCTTTTATGAAGGCGTCTATGATGTGCTGATCTCCACCACGATTGTGGAGAGTGGCTTGGATATTCCCAGAGCTAACACGCTCATCACCTGGCGGGCGGACATGTTTGGCCTAGCCCAGATGTACCAATTACGGGGCCGGGTTGGAAGGTCCAAGACTCGTGCCTATGCCTATCTAACCGTCCCCGCTGAAAAACCAATCACACCAAGTGCCGAAAAGCGCCTTAAAATCCTGCAATCACTCGACAGTCTGGGCGCGGGCTTCCAGTTGGCCAGCCATGATCTGGATATGCGTGGCGGCGGCAACCTCCTGGGCGAGGAGCAATCCGGCAATATTCGCGAAGTCGGTGTCGAACTCTATCAACAAATGCTGGAAGAGGCGGTCGCAAGCCTCCAGGAGGGGGGCGACGTCCTATCAGCCCGGTCTTGGTCGCCTGCTATCAATCTCGGTGTCGCGGTTCTGATCCCGGAAGATTATGTGGCCGACCTAAATGTGCGTCTGTCGCTCTATCGCCGCTTGAGCGAACTTGAGAGCGATGCTGACCGCGACAGCTATGCGGCAGAACTGGCAGACCGGTTTGGACCTTTGCCGGAAGAAGCGCGTCAGTTGATCCAAATTGCCGGCGTTAAGGCGCTTTGCCGCAAGGCCCATATCGCCAAGCTTGATGCGGGACCCAAGGGCGCGGTGCTGACTTTCCGGCCAGAATCCCTGCCCGACCCGATGAAGTTGGTTGCGGCTGTGCAAAACCAGCCCGCCCTGTTCCGCTTGCGACCAGACGGCAAAATGGTTGTCAATGGCGACTGGTCGACTGCGGAGCAGCGTCTGAAGGGAGCGAAGAGGGCTGCAGGGATTTTGGCTGGGGCTATGGGATAGGGGACCACGAACGCGACTTTAACTGCACAGCGTTCTTGTCGAAGTCTTGTTGATAGATATGTTCCCGCTATGCAGCCATCTTGAAGCAACAATGCAACACTGACAGATTTAACGTAACACCAAAATTGATCGACAGCGTTCCTCAGTTTAGTGCGCTTAGAAAGCTGAAGATCACTGAAGGGATTGGCATGACGAAATATCGACTGCCGCGGACATATAGTTGCCTGATTCTCAGCGGTTTCCTTGCTTCCTTTAGCACTCAAGGTGCCTCAGCTGATGTTGCTTCTGCTGCCAAAGCACTGCGTGATGAGCTGAGCATACCCCAACTTCAAGCCGCCATGAATAGTGCGCGCTTCAGCTCCCGAGAGCTAACCCAAGCAGCCCTTGCGCGGATTAATGCGATTGATGACAACCCAAATGGGCCAAAACTCAATGCTGTACTAACGCTGAACCCCCAGGCGCTCGAAGCTGCGCGCGAAGCCGATAGACAGCGGGCATCTGGCAATAAATCGCCAATGCTTGGGATACCGATTCTGGTCAAAGACAATATCGATACCAACGATGACATGGCGACCACTGCAGGGTCGTTGGCACTAAAAGATAATTTCACGCGCCGCGACAATCCTGCCGTCGCACGATTGCGCGCAGCTGGAGCCGTCATACTGGGCAAGACCAATCTGTCTGAGTGGGCCAATATTCGTGGAGATGGTTCCATCAGTGGCTGGAGCGCTTTGGGAGGTTTCACGAAAAATCCCTATGGTCAAACAAGAACCCCATGTGGTTCCTCGTCTGGAACAGGTTCCGCGATATCTGCCAGTATGGCCGTGATTGGGATTGGCACTGAAACTGACGGATCAATTGTGTGCCCTGCCAACATGAACGGCTTGGTGGGCTTTAAGCCTACAGTCGGTCTTGTTTCGCGCAGTCACGTAATCCCCATAAGCCATACCCAAGACACGCTAGGACCAATGGGGCGCAATGTGGAAGACGTTGCAATCATGTTAGCCGTCATGGCCGGAAGTGATCCTCTGGACCGTGCTACAATTGCTGCAGATGCCCAAAAAGTAGATTATTTTGCCGCTCTTGAAGGCGCGACGCTTGCAGGGAGGCGGTTAGGAATATTGCGCGATATGGTAGGCCCACAACCTAAGACACAGGCTGTTTTTGAGCAAAATTTGAAAAAGTTACAGGCGGCCGGTGCCGTGTTGATCGAAATACCGACAAGCCGCATCAGTGGCGCTGGTGCTGCTGAACTGGTCGTGCTGATGCACGAGTTAAAGGCAAGCTTAAATGCTTATCTTACCACCACGCCCAACAGTGTAACGACGCGAACCTTAGAAGAGATCATCGCATTTAATCGAGCCAATGCGGCAACTGAAATGCCGTATTTTGGGCAAGACTTGTTTGAAAAGGCTCAAGCAACAAATGGCCTTGACGCGCCCGAATATGTCCATGCTTTAACAAGGTCGCGTGACTTGGCGGCGGCTAGTCTTAACAGCTTGTTTAGCGCGTACAATGTTGATGCTTTGATTAGCCCCACCGCGGGACCAGCATGGATGATTGATGAGATTAATGGCGATGTATCTGATGGCGCTTCAGCAAGCGGTCTGCCCGCTATGGCTGGCCTACCGCATTTGACAGTTCCGATGGGGCAAATTCAAGGATTACCAATCGGACTTTCATTTATCGGGCGACAATGGGACGAGGCCAAAATTCTAGGACTGGGCTATGCCTTTGAAAAGCTGAAGCGCGAGCGGGTAGCACCTTTACCATAATGTCCATTACCCAATAGCTGATAGGGTGACAGGATACGAGTTGACATGCCTCCTGCTCGACAAAACCTTCTACATCCCCCACGCTAAAGTTCCGCCAATAAGTTAGCTTCGAAAAATGATTATGGACATATCCCCTCTCTTCGCTCTTATCTGCGTTCATTAGGACCGTGACCAAGCTGTTTGGGTGGCGACGGGTGATGGTGTTCCGAGTCTGGTAGTTGATGCGACCTCAGACTTTGAAACACCCCAAGCCTCCTGGTTGCCCGCTACCAACAAAAGAAAGCTCGGGGGAAGCGCGATGAAGACGATATAATTGGGTGGTTTGGCGGTTGTGGTTCTGGGGCTGGGTGTAGGTTATGCGACGCTGGATAAGGAAACGCGCGGCGTTATTACCACCCTGCCTACTAATACCGACGTGTTATTCTGGAGCATCCCGCAGCGCGACGCGGCGTTTCGCGCGCTGGATCGGCTGAGCTTTCTGGCCAATTCGAACGTCATTACTAAACGCTCAACGCCTTACCCCTTGCTCGCGGGTCCTCCCATCACGATTCCGGGCCAACATGCCAAATTTGATGTTCGAGGTTTTGAGCGGTCTGACGGGGGTGAGTGCAAAACACCCAGAACTGCCCCAAACCCTTGAATTCCCGCACTATCCCCATTACAAGGCCGTTATCACGCACGCGGGCTCGCGGCGCGCGAACCCTTTTTTATTCCTGTAGGGATGGAACAGGGGTCGTTCGTCCATCCGGCGCGGCTCTCACTCCGAGGCCGCTCCTGCCCGCGGAGGCTAGCCGGAAAAAGGACTGAAATACCATGGCAGTGCCAGAATTTACCATGCGCCAATTGCTCGAAGTGGGCGCACACTTTGGTCACCAGACCCACCGTTGGAACCCAAAGATGAAGCGTTTCATCTTTGGTGAACGCGCGAATATCCATATTATCGACCTCAGCCAAACCGTGCCTCTATTGCATCAGGCTTTGCTGCGCGTCCGTGACGTAACCGCAAAGGGCGGTCGGGTTTTGTTTGTAGGCACCAAGCGTCAAGCTTCGGACCCTGTGGCTGCGGCTGCAAAGCGCTGCGCCCAGTATTATGTCAACAGCCGTTGGCTGGGCGGTACGCTGACCAATTGGCAGACGATTTCGAAGTCGATTGCCCGCATGCGCGAAGTTGAGGCTATTGTGCAAGGCGACGCACCTGCAGGTTTGACCAAGAAAGAAATCCTGAACCTGACCCGCGAATATGAAAAGCTTGAGCGCTCGCTTGGAGGCATTCGCGACATGGGCGGTATTCCTGACTTAATGTTCGTAATCGACACCAACAAGGAAGCAATTGCGATCAAAGAAGCCAAGAAGCTGGGTATCCCTGTAGCGGCGATGATCGACAGCAATTGCGATCCCGACGAAGTAGATTTCCCAATCCCGGGCAATGACGACGCTGCGCGTTCTATCCAATTGTTCTGCGATCTGATTGCAGATGCTGCTCTGGATGGCTTGGCCGAAGGTCAATCGTCTTCCGGCGTTGATTTAGGTGCCATGGAAAACCCAGTTGAGCCCGTTTTGGCTCAGATCACCGAAGAAGATGTCGCAGAATCGGTTGATAGCGACGTTGAAGCTCCTGCTGAAGCTTAGAAGTTGCTGCCTTAGTTTGTGTTGGCACAGGCAAAGGCGGACCCCACAAACACTCTACCCTGGAGGCGATTATGGCCGAGATTACGGCTGCCCTCGTTAAGGATCTTCGCGAGAAGACCGGCGTTGGCATGATGGACTGCAAAAAAGCGCTGACCGAAAACAACGGTGACATCGAGGCATCGATCGACTGGTTGCGTGCAAAAGGCCTGTCTAAGGCTGCTAAGAAAGCTGACCGCGCGGCAGCTGAAGGTCTAGTTGGCGTCTATGTTGCCGGTAATACCGGTGTGCTGGTCGAACTGAACGCTGAAACCGACTTCGTGTCGCGCAATGAGCAATTCCAAGCAGCTGTTAGCGGCATCACCAAGCTGGCGCATGGCTTTGATGGCTTGGACGCATTGGGTGCGGCACCCTCGCCATCTGGCGAAGGTACAGTCAACGACTATGTGACCAATCTGATCGCCACCATTGGCGAAAACATGACCTTGCGCCGCATGGCGAAAGTTTCGGTCAAGCAAGGCGTCGTGGCTTCCTACATTCACACCGCAACCGGTGAAGGATTGGGCCGCATTGGCGTTTTGGTTGGTGTTGAAACCGCTGGCGATGCTGGAACTGCCAATGACATCGGCCGCAAGGTCGCGATGCACATTGCTGCGACGGCTCCTTTGTCGCTGAAGACCGACGATCTCGATCCAGCAGTGGTCGAGCGTGAGCGTCAAGTTCTGACCGAGCAAGCTCGCGAAAGCGGCAAGCCAGACGATGTGATTGCCCGCATGATCGAAGGCCGGATCCGTAAGTTCTATGAAGAAGTGGTGCTCTTGCAGCAGCCTTTCGTCATGAACCCGGATCAGACCGTTGCAGCATTTGTGGCTGAAACTGCAAAAGCTGCTGGCATTGGTGCTGAAGTCACTGGCTTTGCCATGTTCAAGCTAGGTGATGGCGTCGAGAAGAAAGAAGACGATTTCGCAGCAGAAGTGGCCGCTTTAAGCGGCACCTGAGCAACTCCCGCTTTGTATGCTCGAGATAGAGCGGTTAGGCTGTTGCTCTAATTTTAGGTTGCTCTCATTTTAGCTTGACGCGCATCTTTGATCCTGATGGATCAACATGTGCGTCAAGCAATGAATTTTTCCTCTTTTGGCCGCGATTGCCAGATTGATGCACATTGGTGAAGTGAAAGATGACACTTTGCTGACAAGAAACAGGGCGGCATGCTTGGCGTGCCGCACTTGGTCTGTCAGAAGAGCTCCGTGCATGCTTTCGGGTGAGTCATGTTAAGGCCTGTCCAGAGCGGGGAGACGCGGCATTATGATGGAAGTAGCCAAGCCAAAGGATAAGAAGCCGCGCCGTATCTTGTTGAAGATTTCGGGCGAGGCCCTAATGGGTGACGGTCAGTTCGGGATTGATCAGGAAACCTGTCTTGGATTTGCGCGCGATGTGAAAGCTGCCCGCGACTCTGGCATTGAATTGTGCTTGGTTATTGGTGGTGGCAACATCTTCCGCGGTATATCCGGGGCTGCCAAAGGGATGGAGCGCGCAACAGCCGACTATATGGGCATGTTGGCAACGATCATGAACGCTTTAGCACTCCAAGGTGCTTTAGAAAGCATCGGGGTTCATACCAGGGTGCAGTCAGCCATTCCGATGCAGACGGTTTGCGAGCCTTACATACGTCGCCGTGCGATGCGGCACATGGAAAAGGGCCGGATCGTAATTTTTGCCGCTGGAGTTGGTAGTCCCTTTTTCACCACAGATTCCGGTGCTGCCCTTCGCGCCGCTGAAATGGGCTGTGATGCCTTGTTGAAGGGGACCGGGGTGGACGGCGTCTATACAGCTGACCCAAAGTCTGATCCCACAGCCACCCGCTATGACAAGCTGTCCTATATGGACGTCTTGGCAAAAAATCTCAAAGTAATGGATGCGTCTGCTGTATCTATGATGCGAGATAGCAATATCCCCATTATTGTTTTCAATATTCGCCAACCCGGGCGTTTGGCCGAGGTGCTTGCTGGCACCGGGGTCTGCACCGTCATAACGGACAACTGAACCATGCCAACCTTTGACATCCAAGATACCAAACGCCGAATGGAAGGCGCAATCACTGCATTGAAGAGCGACTTTCAAGGCTTGAGAACCGGCCGGGCCAATGTCAATTTGTTGGAACCTGTAATGGTGGAATCCTATGGTGCCATGGTGCCATTGAACCAAGTGGGTGCCATTTCTTCGCCCGAGCCCCGTTTGCTGACTGTGACAGTTTGGGAAAAGTCCATGGTGAATGTCGTCGATAAGGCCATTCGCAATGCCGGTATTGGTTTAAATCCTGTGGTGGACGGCATGACCCTGCGCGTCCCCATTCCACCATTGAACGAGGAGCGTCGCCGGGAACTGGTTAAATTGTCTGGAAAATATGCCGAGGCTGCCCGCGTTGCCATTCGCAATGTGCGCCGTGATGCGATGGAGCAATTGAAAAAGTCGGAAAAAGACGGCGACATAAGTGAAGATCAATTGAAAAAGCTCTCCACGCAAGTTCAGGAAGCCACCGACTCCTTCGTCAAGCAGGTCGACCAGACCATGAAGACGAAGGAAGACGAGATTATGCAAGTCTAGCATGACCGGGGCGATTGCCGACTGGGCCACAAAGGCCGCGGATCATCTGTCGCCGAGCAGCGATGAAGATGAAGGCGCACGTCCACGTCATATCGCCATCATCATGGACGGGAACGGCCGTTGGGCGACTGCCCGGGGAATGCCGCGAGCCTTTGGACATTCAGCAGGCGTTCAGGCCCTGCGCAACACCGTTGAAGCTGCTGGCGATCTGGGCATTGAAGTTCTCACCGTTTATGCCTTCTCGACTGAAAATTGGCGCAGGCCGCCCGATGAAATTGAAGCCTTGTTTGGCCTTTTGCGTGGATTTATTCGCTCGGATCTCGTTCGCCTCCACCGGGCCGGGGTTCGGATCCGTGTTCTAGGCGAGCGCGAGGGTGTACCTGCCGATATCCTGACCTTGATGGATCAGGCGGAAAAGCAGACCGAAGCCAATACAAACATGACTTTGGTTATCGCTTTCAATTATGGAGGCCAAGCGGAGATCGCTCGGGCAACTCAAGAGATTGCACGCCAAGCGGCTGCAGGGCTGCTCGATCCAGCCTCGATTGGTCCTGACACGATTGTTCAATTCCTGCCCAGCCGCGACTGGCCCAATCCGGATCTGGTGATCCGCACCAGCGGTGAGCAGCGTCTTTCAAATTTCCTGATCTGGCAGTCTGCCTATGCGGAATTCCTTGTTTTTGACACGCTATGGCCGGACTTTGGCCGACCTCAATTGGAAGAAGCACTGCGCGTCTTTGCAAGACGAAACCGGCGTTACGGGGGCGTTTGACTTTGAAATCAGCGCCGGAGCATGACCCGAGACAATCTGCCTTCGCCATTGGTTTGGCCGCCGACAAGTTAGGGGGAGACCTGCGGGTCCGCTTTGTTTCGGCTGTGGTAATGGTCGTCCTCAGCCTGACTGGGGTATGGTTTGGCGGCATTGGATGGGCCCTTCTGGCTGCAACCGTTATGGGCGCGATCGCGTTTGAATGGGGCCGCATGATCGCACCCAAGGCAGTGGATTTGGTCCCGCGGTCATTAATTGCTGCGCTATGCGGCCTTTGCTTTGTGCTTTTGCCGCGCAGCTTCGAAGCGTTAGCTGCGTTGGGCTTTTTCTTTACTCTGGCTCGTTCACCGCGTGAATTTGGCTGGCTCGCCATGGCCGGTTCGGCCTATCTGGCCTTGTCTGGTTGGGCACTTGCAGGCTTGCGGGGCCAAGACGAAATTGGCCGCAGCCTGATGTTTGGCCTGTTCGCAATCGTCTGGTCGACCGATTCTATGGCTTATCTGGTTGGCCGGATCGCTGGCGGGCCGAAGTTGTTCCCGCTCATCAGTCCCAACAAGACATGGTCTGGTTCCCTTGGTGGCACCGCAGCAGGCATCTCGGCCGGCTTCCTGTATGGCGGCCTAACTGGTGCCAATCCCATTGCCTGGGCCTTGGTAGGCTGGCTTTTGGCCACTGTCTCGCAAGGGGGCGACCTTTTGGAATCCTTGGCAAAGCGTCACTACGGGGTGAAGGATGCATCCGGAGTGATCCCCGGTCATGGCGGGGTGCTGGATCGTCTTGATGGGCATTTGGCAGCAGCTTTGGCCTTTGTGGCCATTTTACTGGCGATTCCCGGTTTGCGCGCTATGCTGGCATAAGTATGACAAAAACCTTGACGATTTTAGGGGCCACAGGCTCCATTGGCCAAGCCACATTGGATGTGGTGATAGAGGCCAATGCACGGGCTCGCACAGCTGGTCACGATGTTGCCTATCGCGTAATCGCCCTGACTGCCAATCGAGATTGGGCAGGCTTGGCAGAACAAGCTATTCTTACCGGTGCAACTTTTGTCGCGCTGAGCGATGCCCGATTTGGCCCGCAGCTGAAAACCGCCTTGGCGGATCACCCCGTCGAAATCGGCTTGGGACCAGACGCGTTAGTGGAGGCCGCAGCGCGCCCTGCAGAGTTAGTTATGGCGGCCATCGTAGGGGCTGCAGGACTGGCACCAACACTGGCAGCAGCCAGACGCGGTGCTACCATTGCTCTGGCCAATAAGGAATGTTTGGTTTGTGCTGGTTCGGTCTTTCTCAAAGCGGTTCGCGATGGCGGTAGCTCCATTCTGCCGGTCGACAGCGAGCATAATGCGATTTTCCAAGTCTTGGATCAATCAGACCGGGTGGAAAAACTGATTCTAACAGCGTCGGGTGGTCCATTCCGGACCTGGAGTGTTGCGGCGATTGCTGCTGCAACGCCTGAGCAGGCGGTGGCCCATCCCAATTGGTCCATGGGACAGAAGATCTCCGTCGATAGTGCCACTTTGATGAATAAGGGCTTGGAACTCATCGAGGCTGCGCTTCTTTTTGGGATGCCTGAAAACAAGATCGACGTCCTGGTCCACCCCCAGTCCGTCATCCACAGTTTAGTGGCCTATCAGGATGGCAGTGTTTTAGCACAATTGGGTGCAGCTGATATGCGCATTCCCATTGCTCATGCTCTGGCTTGGCCAGCACGATTGGTGACTTCTGCACCGAGATTGGACTTGGCGGCTATTGCGAAGCTTGACTTTGAAGTACCTGATTTAGAAAGATTTCCTGCGCTAAATCTTGCGCGTTGTGCGCTGCAGAAGAAGGGCGCAGCCCCCACAATCCTGAACGCGGCTAACGAAGTGGCGGTGCAAGCCTTTCTGGATCGTAATGTTTCCTTTCCAGAAATTGCCGCAATCGTGTCGGAAACGATGGAGGAAGCGTGCCGTCTTGGCATGGATGCTGCTTTGGGAGACTTGGATGATGTCTATGCTGCTGATGAAGCGGGCCGTAGCATTGCCACTAAAAACATTGCGAAACGCAGGTTTGTCTCAGTTTAGGTCGAGGCACGTGTGTCTTCTAGATTGCCGTGCGCCATATATGGCGTACATCAGCGCGATCTAGCAATATAAATTGGAGCTTACGAGCCGCGAAAATCTGTTCGAGATGTTGCGCGCATGGTTCTAGTCCGGAGTTTTTGGTTAGATGTTTGAAAATATTGGCGGCATCGCAATAAGCCTAGCGTCCTTCTTGGTGGTATTGGGCATCGTGGTCTTTGTACACGAATTTGGTCACTTCCAAGTTGCGCGTTGGTTCAAGATCAAAGTTGAATCGTTTTCGATCGGGTTTGGTCCTGAACTCCTCGCTTGGACCTCCAAGGCTGGCATTCGCTGGCGCATTGGGGCGTTGCCCTTGGGCGGTTATGTCAAATTCGAGGGCGATAAGGATGCATTGTCCCAGCCTGATTTCACCGATGAGAAGATGGATAAAACCAGTGGTCTTTTTCACGCCCAACCGGTGGGCGTTCGCGCTGCGGTAACGGCTGCAGGGCCTGTTTTCAATTTCGCCTTCTCGATAGCCGTGTTTGCTGTTTTCTTTACGATGTTCGGTGAAACCGTTCAGCGCCCGGTGATATCAAACGTGCTTCCCGGTGGTGCTGCGGCGGCTGCGGGTATCAAAGCCGGCGATGAAGTTGTAGCTATTAATGGCCGTATGGTCGACGATTTTGTCGAGTTGCAGACCGCTATCATGGTCTCAGGCGGCAAAGAAATGCGACTTCTGCTAAAGCGCGACGGGGGCGAAACTTCTATTAATGTCACACCTAAAGTTGTCGAACGTAAGACCCCTTTCGGTGATACTGAAACCCAGGGCCTTCTGGGCATTGAGACGCGCTTCACCAGAGATACTCTCGAGCATCGCACTTACAATCCTGTCGAGGCGGTGGTTCGAGGTGGCGAGCAAACGGGTGCGATCATCAGCACCCAGGTCAATTTCATTTCGGCCCTGGTGCGCGGCGGTATGTCGGCAGGCCATTTGAGCGGGCCGTTGGGCATCTACCAGATTGCCGGCAAAGTCACTGAAAATTCGGTGGAGAATGCTGGCCCTGACGCCAGCGCGGTCCAGCTCGCCGAATCAGTTGGAATCGGCTTGGTGAGACTTGCTGCTGTCCTTTCCATTGCCGTGGGCTTTATGAATCTTCTGCCTCTGCCAGTTCTCGACGGTGGGCACTTGGTATTTTATGCAGCTGAGGCTATTCGTGGTAAACCCATCCCTGAAAAAGTGCAGGCGGTCAGCTTCCAGTTTGGTCTTGTTTGTATCTTGAGTTTGTTCGTTTTTGCCACTTTCCAGGATCTCGACAGGGCAGGTTTATTTAATGTGCTGAAAGGCTTTGTTCCCGCGGGCTAGGATTGCTGTGTCAAATTGTCTATCCACCACTTCTGAAACTTCGGCGTGACCTTCATGGCACGCGTACAACAAGGTATAATGGGCTTCTGCATGGCAACAATTAAACGTCTGCTGATTAGCGGTGCCTCTGCATTGGCAGTAAACGCCTGCTTTGGCCCGATGGTCTTTGCCCAACAGGTTGGAGACGTCAGCGAAGCTGCAGCCACCCAAATTATCACCAGTGTGGCAGTGGAAGGCAATCAGCGCATTGAGACGGCCACCGTCTTGGCTTATGTTGCCATCCAGCCGGGGGAATTCTTTAGTCCAGAGCGGATCGACATCGCTTTGAAAACGCTGTTTGCGACCGGCTTTTTTTCTAACGTCGAGTTTGAACAGCGCGGCCAGACCCTGGTGGTGAAGGTTGCTGAGAACCCGACCGTCAATCAAGTGCTGTTTGAGGGAAATAGCGCGGTTACCAAGGACAAGCTTGAGAAAGAAGTCCAAATCAAACCGCGCTCGTGGTTTACGCAAAACCGTGTGCAGGCTGACATCCGGCGCATGCAGGAAGTCTATCGCCGCTCGGGCAAGTTTGCTGCCAATATCGTTCCCAAGATCAAGGTGCTGCCGTCTAACCGCGTCGATCTGATCTTTGAAATCAACGAGGGTCGTACCACCGGCATCCGAAAGGTCAATTTCATCGGCAATCAGGCTTTCTCGGATTCGCGGCTCAAGAGTGTTGTGGTCACTCAGGAGTCTGAGTGGTGGCGCTTTTTCTCCAGCAAAGACAATTATGATCCCGACAAGCTCGATTATGATCGTGAACAATTGCGCAAGTTTTATCTTAATGAAGGTCACTATGATTTCCGTGTGAAATCAGCGGTGGCCGAATTGACACCAGATCAAAAGGACTTCTTCGTCACCTATGCTGTGGAAGAGGGGCAGAAGTACACGTTTGGCGACATTACCGTAAACACCAAGAACTCAAAGCTTAGCGGCGAAGTGCTGCGTGCCTTCGTGCCGATCCGTACTGGCGCGATGTTTGAGCGTGACTTGGTAGAAAAGGCGATTGAATCCATTACCTTTGCTGCTGGGTCGTCAGGCTATGCGTTTGTCGATGTCCGCCCTCGTGAAACTGCCGACCGCGACAACCGTAAGGTCGATATCGTTTTTGATGTTGACGAAGGCCCACGCGTCTATGTTGAGCGTATCGACGTCATCGGTAACACGGCAACTTTGGATCAAGTCATTCGGCGTGAGCTGCGCCTGGCGGAAGGCGATGCTTTCAATCGTGTCTTGATAGATCGCTCGAAGAACCGCGTAAAAGCTTTGGGCTTCTTCAAAGAAGTGGAGATTGAGGAAAAGCCCGGCTCACTGCCCGATCGCACGGTTGTGGAAGTCAAAGTTGAAGAGCAAGCAACCGGGGAACTGGCTTTCAGCGTTGGCTATGCCTCGCAAGAAGCTTACAATTTTGCGGTTTCTATCTCGCAGCGTAACCTGCGCGGCCGGGGTCAGTTCCTGCGCTTCCGCGTAGAAACCAGTTCGCGAACGAAGAATATCGATATACGCTTTACCGAGCCGCGCTTTTTGGGCCGCAACATCGCTGCTGGGATCGACGTTTTTTCTGTGGAACAAGATTATCTGCGCGAGGCAGGCTTCTTGACCAATTCAACCGGTTTTGGCGTGCGCGGCGGATTTCCGTTGGCTGAAGACCGTAGCTTGGGTCTGCGCTACACCTACCGCAATGATACCAACGAAATCCCATCTGTCTCTTGTTTCAATGCGGATGGGACGCCTTTGTTGGACGCAAGTGCTTTGTGTCGCTCGCTCGGTAAAACGACGACTTCGCTGGCCGGCTACTCGTTCAACTGGGACCGTCGCAATGATCCCCGTCGCCCAACACGCGGTTTTGACATTTCGCTCAGCCAGGATTTTGCCGGTGTCGGGACTGGAGTTAAATATCACAGGAGTGAATTTAGCGGCGGGGTCTATCGGGGCCTTTTCCCGGGCTGGCGCGCCAGTGCCACCCTGTCTGCTGGCCACATCGCAGGCTGGGACGGCGATACGATCCGCGTGAATGACCGCTTCTTCAAAGGTGGCCAAAGCTTCCGCGGCTTTGAAATTGCTGGAATCGGCCCTCGGACCGTTTTCTCGGTCCGAGATGCAGATTCAACTCAGCCCGACGGCTTGTCTCAAACTGTTCGGACGGTTTATGGCGACGCATTGGGCGGCAAGACTTATGGGATCGCGTCGTTTGAGTTGACCGTTCCAACACCACTTCCTGAATCCTATGGTATTTCTGCAGCTTTGTTCCTGGATGTCGGTACGCTAGGCGGCCTTGATCCAGTCGACAAAATTAAGGGTGACATCAATTTTGGCACCTATCAAAACACCCGAGATGGCTTGGCATTGCGCGCTTCTGCTGGCCTGTCCGTCAACTGGGTTTCCCCGTTTGGCCCTGTTAGGTTCGACTTCTCAAATCCATTTATGAAGCAGGATTACGACAAGGCTGAAACCTTCCGGTTCTCAACCGCGACCAATTTCTAGGGCCTTCCGCCCTCAATGTTCCAGGAGAAACAAGTATGAAAGCACAATATGTGATGGCTGGCGTTGCAGCCTTGCTGGTGGCAGGTGCCGCTCAAGCACAAACCCCCGTTCCAGTCCCGGCACCCGCTGCAGTGACAGCCCCAGTGCGCCCGGCCGGGTCGCCCGCTGTCTTGAGTCCAGTAGTCGTCTATGACCTCGGTGGTCTCATCCAAGACAGCTTGGCTGGCCAGGACATGTCCAACAAGCTCAAAGCGATCCGCGACCAGATCAATCGCGAATTGGAGCCTGATCAGCGTCAGCTTGAATCAGAATTGCGCGCGATCTTGACGAGCTCTGTGCAAGAATCTCAGAGCGCTGCAGGTCGCCAGCGCCAGGAAGCTTTCCAGCGCCTCAATAATGAATTTCAACAGAAGCAAGAGCGCTTGAGCCAAGTCATGCAGTTGACCGAGCGCAATGCGATTGACGCCTTCAACAAGGCCATTGCGCCTGCGTTGCAGCAAACCTTGGTGGCCCGCAACGGCCTGATCGCCATATCTGCAAATCAAGTTGAAGCCTTTATTCCCGGTGTCGATATGACCGCTGATTTGATCACACGTCTCAACGCCACCACTAAGACAATCAATGTCGTCCGAGCCACATTACCAACCCAGGGCGGCGCAACTGCCCCGGCAGCGGGAAGCGTACCAGCCACTGCGCCGGCAGGTGCACCTCTGCCGGCACGTCCACCTGCTGCAGCGCCAAAGCGCCCATAAGGCGCGATCTGAGCCTGTCTTGCGGGCAGAGGCGCCCTCTGGAAACAAACCAATGCCCTGACACGCGGTCTTCGACTTGGAGGCCGCGTTTTCTAGCCTGCGTGTCAGGCTTGCGTGGGCCCGCGATAATTCGCTTATAGGGGCTTAGATTGTCCGACTCGGAGCCAAAACGATGATTGATCCGCGCTTCTACAGGCTCCTTGGGCCGAAATGCCTGCAGGATTTGACCCGGATCGTGAAGGCTGAACTACCCGCGGGCTTCGACCCTGGAATGACGCTGACCAGCTGTGCGCCACTCGATCAAGCCCAGGCCTGGGATTTGGCCTTCTACCAGGGGCCGGCAAAGGGCAAATCCACCATTGCAACAAGGGCGGGGGCCTGTTTGATCCGGTTGGAAGATGCGGCCCTCTTGCCCCCTGGTGTGGCGCCATTGATCGTCAACGAGCCGCGTGCTGTCTTTGCCGCTGCCGCCGCTGCCTTGGTCACGCGACGCGATTTTGATCCGACTGCACCGGCCGTGCCTGCTTCTGTGAAGCTGGAGGCCGGGGTGGTGATCGGCCGGGGTGTCGTCATTGGCGAAGACGCAGAAATAGGACAAGGCACGACGATTGGACCCAATAGTGTGATCGGCCCCGGGGTGGCGATTGGCCGCAATTGCCAGATTGGCGCTAATGTTACGATTTATTGTGCCTTGATTGGCGACAGGGTGACCATTTCGTCGGGCAGCGTGATTGGCGAGGTTGGCTTTGGCGTTGCACCCACGTCCGCAGGCCCTGTCGATGTGCCCCAACTGGGCCGGGCGATTTTGCAAGATGATGTATCAATTGGCTCGCTTTGTGCCGTCGATCGCGGTGCCTTTGGCGATACGGTATTAGGTATTGGATGCAAGATCGATAATTTCACCCAGATCGCGCACAATTGTCAGCTTGGCCTGGGCGTTGTGATTGCCGCATTTGGCGGGATTTCTGGCTCGTGTGAGATTGGGGATGGTGTGATGATGGGCGGGCGCGTCGGTTTGGGTGACCATATCCGCGTGGGTGAGCGCGTCGTCATTGCTGCTGGAAGTGGGGTCTTGGAATCCGTCCCTTCCGGTGAGGCGTGGGGTGGTTATCCTGCTAGACCGCTGCGACAATGGATGCGAGAATCGGTTGTCCTTAAACGACTGGTCAACCCTAAACCACAAAAAAGCCCGAAGGGCGGGGAATGAAGATGAGCGACATCATTGATTGTGACGAAATTGAACGCCTGATTCCGCACCGTTTTCCATTCCTGCTGATTGATCGGTGCTTCAACTATGTCGAGGGCCAAAGCATTCGCGGCATCAAATGCGTAACGGCGAACGAGCCTTTCTTTCAGGGCCATTTTCCGGGCCGCCCACTTATGCCAGGCGTGCTGCAGATCGAGGCGATGGCTCAGGCCAGTGCGGTCCTGATGTCGAAGAGCCTGAAGGTCGACGCAAAAACCGCTGGGATCATGTTCATGTCGGTCGACAATGCCAAGTTTCGTCGGCCCGTTCGGCCGGGGGACGTGCTGAACATTCATGTTGAAGTTTTGCTGGGCCGTCGCAACATCTATAAATTTGCCGGTAAAGCCGAGGTCGATGGCCAATTGGCGTGCGAGGCGGAATGGGCTGCCATGAAAGTAGATTTGGCATGAGTGCAACCATCCATCCCTCCGCCGTCATCGAAGAGGGTGCTGTGATCCACGATGGGGCCAAGATTGGTCCTTTCTGCTATATTTCGAGTCAAACCACGGTGAGTTCCGATGCCCACCTTTTGTCAAATGTGACGACATATGGTCGGGTCAGCATCGGCGCCAATACCCACGTTTGGCCCTTTGCGGTCCTAGGCGGCCCGCCCCAGATCCATCCCTATCAGGACAGCGATACCCAGTTAGTCATTGGTGCGTCCTGTGTTATCCGCGAGCATGTGACCATGCACAGGGGCTCAACGCGCGATCAGGGGTTAACCAGAATTGGCGATGGTTGCTACTTCATGGATAACTCCCACGTGGCCCATGATTGTATCGTGGAGGATAATTGTATCCTCGCCCGCAGCGCGACTCTGGGCGGCCATGCCCATCTGGCCAAGGGCGTCTACATCGGGGGCTTGGCAGCTGTTCATCAATGGACCCGCATCGGTACGTTTGCCTTTATCGGCGCTTTGGCCTTGGTTACGCGAGATGTCATTCCCTTTGCGATGGCCAATGGGAACCCAGCGCATCTGAAAGGCCTGAACATTGTGGGCTTTAAGCGGCGGGGCAACAGTACAGCGCAAATCCGCGATATCTTGGCCGCTTTTGACATGTTGTTTGGTGATGATGTCACGCCCTTGCAGGATCGGATTTCCGACGTGAGCGAAAGTTTCCAAGACAACGAACAGGTTCAGGCCATGCTAGACTTTCTCAGCGGCACTTCAAAACGCGGGATATGTAGCGCGGAGCGGTAAGACTTCCTACATCGGGGTCTACGGGCCAAAAGGGACATCATGCGCGCATTTTCGAAATTGGGCATCGTTGCAGGGGCAGGGGACTTACCCGTTCTTCTGGCGCAACATTGTCGTGATTCCGGCATGCCGGTACATGTCAGCCGGATCAAGGGCATGAGTGACCCGCGCTTGAGTCTGTTTCCTGGAAGCGACACCGCTTTAGCCAATTTTGGCGAGCGTATGAAAGCCCTCAAAGCCGATGGTGTTGATGCCTTGGTGTTTGCGGGCCTCGTTAATCGGCCCAATTTTTCCACCCTCAAGCCAGACTTACGCGGTGCGCTGGCATTGCCGCGCATCATGGCCGAAATGCGCAAAGGCGATGATGCTTTATTGCGTGCAGTACTGGGCGAGTTCGAGCGCGAGGGCTTTGCCATCGTCGGGACGGATGAGGTCCTGGCCGAATTGTTGGCTGAAGTGGGCTTGATCGCCGGCACTGAACCAACCCAAACACAGCTTGAAGATTCGGCCAAGGCCATGGCGATAGCTGCCGAAATCGGTCGGCTTGATATTGGTCAAGGTGCCATCATTGTTGACGGCCTGGTGTTGGCGGTTGAGGCCCAAGAGGGAACCGACCGGATGCTGGCGCGGGTACACGAGCTTTCAACCCATATTCGGGGCACCAAAGCGGCCCGTCGAGGTGTCTTGGCCAAGCGAGCCAAGCCTGATCAAGAACGCCGGGTTGATCTTCCAACCATAGGCCTCAAAACTGTGGAGGGGGCTTCTAAAGCGGGCTTAGCGGGTATCGTGGTCGAGGCAGGTGGCGCACTAATCATTGACCGTAATAATGTTGTCGCTGCCGCCAAAGAAGCAGGGCTGTTCATTTTAGGTGTTCACGTGGATGCCCGGTCATGATCCCCTCCAGGGTCTTTGTCGTAGCCGGCGAACCATCAGGTGATGAGCTTGGCGCTGAATTGGTCCAAGCGCTTCGCGCCCGCAGGCCCGATTTGGTGCTTGCAGGCGTAGGTGGCCAAAAGCTTGCCAGCCAAGGTGTTCGCAGCGCTGTTTCGATTGAGGGTCTTTCCGTGTTGGGTCTGACTGAAGGGCTGGCTGCGCTAAAGATTGTCAATGCTCGGGCGCAAGAGACCGGGATAGCTGCGCAAGCCTTCAATCCCGATGCGGTCGTTTTGATCGATTCATGGGGCTTTACCCTGCGCGCCGCCAAGGCCATTCGCGCGCGGGTTCCCAAGGCGCGCCTAATAAAAATGGTTGGCCCGCAAGTCTTTGCAACTCGCTCCGGCCGCGCCAAGACCGTTGCCAAGGTCTATGATGCCTTATTCTGTATCCATGACTTTGAAGTGCCCTACTATGAGGGCACAGGTCTGCCCGTGACGATCATTGGAAATCCGGCGATTGCGCGGGCCGGAAGAGGCGATGGTGGACAGTTTCGGGTGCGCCACGGTCTGGTTGACAAGAAGATTGTCTTGTTGCTGGCGGGCTCCCGCAGCGGGGAAATTCGGCGGGTCGCGCCCGCGCTGGAAGGCGCTGCAGCCCTCATTAGCGGCAAAGACCCGCAGGTCCATATTGTGGCCGTTCTGGCTCCTTCTGTGGCAGCACATGTGAAGGCGTGCGCAGCCAGCTGGACCTTTCCCCACATTTTGGTCGGGGAGGATGAAAAGCTGGACGCATTCGCCGCGGGCGATGTCGCTTTGGCCTGTTCTGGGACTGTCACCACTGAAGTTGCCCTACAAGAAACACCCATGGTCCTGGGTTACCGACTAGGCACCATCAGCGGATTTATCATTCTGACCTTTTTACTGAAAAGCCGCTTCATCTGCCTGCTCAATATCGCTCTGGGGCGGATGGCGATCCCTGAATTTGTTCAAAACGGTTTGAGCCCAGAAGCTTTGGCAGAAGCTGCGTCCAAGCTTCTCTATGATCCGAAAGCCGCGCAAGACCAATTAAGTGCCCAAGCCTTGGCCCTAGACAGGATGGGCCGCCATGGCCCGCCGGCCGCAGAACGCGCTGCCGAGGCCCTGCTGAAGCTGCTGGACAAGTCCTAGATCGCGTCTCGTTTTCTTGAAAACGAGGTTGCGATCTAAATTTATGATTTAGGGCCAGTTTTACACCATTTTTCGATTCCGAAAAATGGTGAACGGCCCTAGTTAAACAAGCTGCCCTGAACGGGCTCGTCAATTGCCCGGACTTTTACATCGCCATCGAGGAACGTCAGGGTCAGGCGTGCGTCGGCTTTGATGGCAGATTTGGCCCGCACCACCGCGCCTTTATCGGTACGCACCACCGCGAAGCCGCGCTCAAGCGCTGAGCGATAGGATAAGGCTTCTAGCAGGCTGGCTTGACCAGCAAGATGGCGTGTCTTCGCCTCTATGCTGCGCGTGAGGCCGGCCTTCAGGCGTTGGCTGGCTATCGCCAAGTGCTGTTCGGACCGCATAAGCACGTCCCGCTCGAGCGCTGTACGACGGGTGAGGGCGGCACCCAGTCTCTGGCCAAGGCTTGCAACAAGCAGGGCCTTGCGCGTCACCTCTTGGTGGAGCACGTACGGCCGTAACCGACCGCCAATTGCCGCAAGGCCATGCGCCTTGGCTGCGACCAAAGTGCGTAAGGATGGGCCAAAGCGCAGGTCGATCACGTCCATACGCTGGCGGGCGCTGGCAAACAGGGTGTCGGCGCGGGGCAGGCGGGCAGTTGCTGCGCGTAGTTCGATCTTTGCCCGCTCTAGGCTCCGCACCATGGCGCGCGAAAACCGCGCCCCGATTAGGCTGATACGCTCTTGTAATTCCAGACGCACAGGCACCGCGATTTCGGCCGCCCCAGTTGGGGTTGGCGCGCGCCGGTCAGAGGCAAAATCAATGAGGGTCGTATCGGTTTCATGGCCTATGGCGGAGATCAAAGGAATTGTGCTGGCGGCCGCTGCGCGCACCACGACTTCTTCATTAAAGGCCCACAAATCCTCAATCGAGCCGCCGCCGCGCGCGACAATCAGGAGATCGGGGCGCGGCACAGGCCCGTCTGCGGGCAGCGCATTAAAGCCCGCAATGGCGCGCGCGACTTGGTCTGCCGCCTTATCGCCTTGCACCAGAACTGGCCACAGCAGAACATGGACGGGAAAACGTTCTGAGAGGCGGTGGAGAATGTCGCGGATGACGGCCCCTGTCGGGCTGGTCACCACACCGATCACGCTGGGCAGATAGGGTAGGGCCTGCTTGCGCGCGGGGTCAAACAGGCCCTCAGCCGTTAGGCGCTTTCGCCGCTCTTCCAATTGCGCCAGTAATGCCCCGATTCCTGCAGGCTCTAGCCTCTCGATAATTAGCTGGTATTTCGAGGAGCCTGGGAAGGTGGAGATTTTACCCGTGGCAATCACTTCCAAGCCTTCTTCGGGGTGGAATTTTAGCGCTGCCGCGACGCCCTTCCACATCACTGCAGACAAGACGGCGTTGGCGTCCTTTAAATCAACATAGAGGTGGCCAGACCTTGCCAGCGTCACCCGCCCCATTTCGCCGCGCACGCGCACATTGCCAAAGTCATCCTCGAGGCGGCGTTTGATCGCGCCTGAAAGTTCAGAGACAGAAAATTCCGGGGCGTTTGAGGGCTCTTTGCTCATGGGTTCTGTCTAAAGCGATGTGCGGCTTGGGGGAAGGGACTTTGTATTTGTGTCAATCGGTTCTCAAACAGTCTCTAGAATTACAATTCAGAGAGAAACATCACGAAATCGGGTTCTCGCGCATCCATTTGAACCAGCCTGCGTAGACTGTCGAAGAGCTATCCCGCTCGATCTTTAGGATTAAAATATGTTAAACTTCAAAATGTTCGCTTCGGCGGCAGCAGCCCTTGCTTTGTCTACAGCACCGGCAATGGCAGAGTGTGTCAAGCCCCATGCCGATGCCACACCCCGCGCGGCGGGCTATCAGACTATCGGCTATCATGCAGCCACAAACGCTGCAAAGCCCGCAAAGGTCGCCAAGGGCGACATCATTGAGGTGGCGGTAGGGGCGGGAAGTTTCAACACCCTCGCTGCAGCTCTGACCGCTGCTGGCTTGGTCGATACGCTCAAGACCACTGGCCCATTCACCGTATTCGCGCCCACCGACGCGGCTTTCGCTAAACTTCCAGCAGGCACGGTGGAAGCGCTTCTAAGGGCCGAAAACCGCGCGCAACTAATCTCAATTCTGACCTATCACGTTGTCCCCGGCAAGATCACGTCGAACCAATTGCTCGACACAGTGACCCCCGCCACTACCGTACAAGGACGTCAGGCCACGATTGATGGCCGCAATGGCCGCGTGACTGTCAATGGCGTTGCCGTCATTGCTGCCGATGTGGCTGCGTCTAATGGCGTAATCCATGTGATCGACACGGTCTTGATGCCACCTTCTCCAAAGCATCACTAAGTCAACGAGCTGCCTGCTTCGGCTTAGCTCAGGCAGGCATGGTAAACACATGCCAGAGTGGGATGGTGACCAAGGCGATCAAAGTCGTTGCGGTCACCAAACCTGCCATTAGGGGGGCATCGCCGCCTAATTCGCGAGCCAATA
Organism: Maricaulis salignorans; assembly: GCA_943372135.1. Taxonomy (GTDB): domain Bacteria; phylum Pseudomonadota; class Alphaproteobacteria; order Caulobacterales; family Aquidulcibacteraceae; genus Aquidulcibacter. The sequence goes on from CALRXH020000003.1 coordinate 323,130, forward strand.
CGTAAGCTGCCGGAGCGCTCGGCATAGAGGCCACACCAATAGCCACCGCACTGGGCAAGGGCGCAAGGCCTAGCATCTGTGTGACGATCAGCATGAGAAGCGGCGCGATGGCCAGTTTCGAGACAACCCCAACGGCCAAGCGCAATGGCACTTTGCCCAGTCCCTCAAAACTCAGGGCTGCCCCGACGCTGACCAAAGCCACCGGCATGGCAGCCCGGCCCAAGAGGGTGAGTGCTGGTTCAAGCGGGCCGATATAGTTTGTCAACCCGATGAGATTGGCGATGATCCCCGTCAAGCTTGCCAGCACCAAGGGATTGCGCATCACTTCCCCCAGCGCGCCCTTAAGGCTGGGCACAATGTCATTCTTACCCCAACGGGCCATAACAAAGACACTCATCAAATTCACAAATGCCACTACTGGGCCAAAGCCCAAAGCGATAAGCGCAAGGCCCTCTGGCCCATAAAGTGCTGGGGCGGCCGCCAAAACGATAAAGCCATTCCAGCGTACACTTGCTTGAAAAATTGAGGTAAAAGCTGGCCCATCGTAACGAAACCAGAGCCTGAGGCTGAGCCCCCAAAGGCCCGCTAGGGCAAAGCCCGCAACAAGGCAGGTGAGGAAGTGGACCGTATCGGGGCCTCTAAAATCGGCGCTGGCCACTGTGGAAAACAAGAAGGCCGGATACAGCATCCAATAGCCAAAGGAATTGACAGCAGCCCAAGACGCGTCGGGGACAATCTTCGCGCGCTTGGCCACAAAACCGATGGCGATCACCAAAAAGACTGGCAAAATGGCTGTGAAGGCAACATTCATGAGAGCGTGTCGAGGCTGAACCCGCCTTGCAAGCGGTCCAGAAGGCCTTGCAACATATAGGCGGCTGCAGCAGCATCAACCATTGCGGCGCGCTTGGCCCGCGTCATGTCGGCGGCAATCATTTGGCGTTGGACGGCCGCGGTCGATAGGCGTTCGTCCCACATCAAAAGCGGCACATCACGCATGGAGAGAAGATTGCGGGCAAAAGCGCGCGCCGCTTGGGAAGAGGGGCCTTTAGACCCGTCCATATTGATCGGGTGGCCGACCACAAGGCCACAAGCGGAGCGGCTATCATAAATGGCGAAAATGGCCTGAGCATCGGCCGCAATTTTTGTACGCTTTACCCCACTGGCTGGGCTAGCGATCAGCCTGGTTGCATCTGAAGCTGCGACCCCAATCGTGGTCGATCCGGGGTCAATCCCGATCAGCGCCTGACGGGCGGGCAAACTCTCACAAAAAGCCGGATAGTCCAAAATCGGCATCAGCGATTGCCAGAGGCGGCAGGTTTCGGCACACCAGCACGCTCGGCCTGAGCCCGGTCTAGCGCGACCACAAAAGTATCGACCTCTTGCGCCCCGACGAGGGCAAAGCTCTGATTAAACAGGACTGTTGGTACCCCGGTTACGCCCATGCGCTGAGCAATTTCCAATTCCTGCTCAATCGGTGCAACATCAGCATCACTGGCCAGGAGGCGCGCAACCAGTTTTCCGTCCATGCCAAGCCCACGGGCAATCGACACCAAAGTGGTGGCTTGGCTTAGGTCTTCACCCTCGACATGATAGGCTTGAAACAGGGCTTCGGCACAGTGAACTTCAGCGCCGGCCGAGCGCGCCCAGCGCAGCAAACGGTGGCAGTCCCGCGTATTGGGCGTCGTCTTGATGGCGTCAAAATTGAAAGCAATTCCAACCCGAAGTCCGGCATTGACCACGGCCTGTGATATCTCCTTCAAGCGGGCTTCATCACCGCCAAATTTGGCCAAGAGCCGAGCTCGACGATCCGCGCCTTTTTTGGGTGTCGTCGGGTCTAGTTCAAAGGGACGCATCGACAAATGGGTGGGAATCTCTCCCCGCCTAATACGAGCAGTCTCGAGCGCGCGAAACCCGATATAGCACCACGGACAAATCACGTCGGAAACAAAATCAATCGTAATCGGGCAGTCAAGGGCGATCGCTTCGATGGGTTTGGAGATCATGAGGCGTGGCCTTCTTCTAGCAGGCGGATAACACGCTGCAGCAAAATCGTTGCATTTTCTTGCGGTAATAGGCTCGCGCTCGCAATCGCGAGCTTGATCTGGGTTGGCTGATCATTACTATAACCAGTGTGGTCAGCTTGCACGTCAAAAGCGGTGCATTCCATGACTGCAGCAATGCGCTCGGCCGCAGTTTGGGCAGCTTCATCATCCGAACCAGGGAAAGCCACGGCAAACGTCGTTTGATCAAGCCGCGCTGCCACGTCCTCGGCACGCACCAAGCGTGATAGCATGGCTCCCGACTGGCCGATCAACCGCTCAATCCCCTGACGTGTATGCACAACTGCAATGCTAGCGTCCATATCGAGACGCGCTAACGCGATCGACAACGGCCGGTCGGTTTCGCGGGCTTTGTGAGCCAGGCTTTCCAGATGCGCCAAGAAAAAGGATGGCGAAAAAAGGCCGGTCGTTGGCTCCATCGCTGCCGGTGCACGGGCTGCGGCAAAAGCCAAATTCAATGCTTCGCGGCTACGCTTTTCTTCAACGAAATTGAGGAGGCGGTCAGCGGCGGCAGGGTCATCGTCGCCAGCAACGGCAAAATCTGTTGCCCCGCGCTCAATTGCTTCATGGGGATTATCGAAATCAGGCGATCCCAAAATCAGGCATGGCATGTGGAACAGGCGTGCATTTCGGCGCATGGCCGCGCAAAAACTTAAAGCGGTGACCCGATCATCGCGGGCAAGAATGACAACGCCATCAAATTCGCTCTGATGGAGATAATCAAAAGCAGTGAAGGAGGTAAAGGCTGCGATCGTCTCTGCGCCCAGCTGCGTGAGAATGGTCGAGAACTGCAATAGATCAGGGTCTGGCTGCCCAAAAATCAGAATCCGGGGCACTTTGGTGTTGTTGACAATGGGCGGATGTGCTGGCCCCCCAAACCGAGCCAAAGTCCGAAATCGCATTTTGGCTTCATCCGCCATGACTGCGATGCGCAAGCTGGATCCGAGTCGGGCTGCCAAGACGCCAGGTGTTGCAAAAGCATCTAAAACGCCATCAAAGGCGCTGGCGTCGAAATTTTCTTCGCCATTGCTCCACGCCATGAATAGACCGGCACGCGGGCCAAGGGCAGCCTTTAGTGAACGCACCAGCTGAGCCGCTCTGGGCCCGCTTGAGCCACGCGTGTCAACAACAATGGCTGCCATCTGGTGGTGTTTTTGGTCTTCGCCTGCGATGGTGAAGCCAGCTTGTGACAGTATCTCGCTTGCGTCAGCGCCGGCGAGAACAAGAATATGTGGCTTTGCCATCGGATACCTAATTTAGAGGGCCATTGCGAAATTCCGATAGCACCTTAGCGTGGGGAGACTGAGTCGTCAGTAAACGAATGCGAAAGGCCTCTTGTTTTGACTGCCCACCCTGCTTTGATCCGGCCCGATTTCAACCTCCACGGTAAAACCGCTTTGATAACGGGAGCATCCTCGGGTCTTGGTGCGCATTTCGCCCGCCTGTTGGCCGGGCTCGGGGCCAGGGTCGTGTGCGGCGCGCGTCGGGTGGATCGCTTGGACGCTTTGGTTGTCTCGATCCAGGAAGCAGGGGGGGAAGCTCAGGCGGTTAAGCTCGATGTGCAGGATGAGGCAAGCTTGGTTGCAGCCTTTGACGCCGCCGAAGCGGGTTTGGGGTTACCGTCGATTGTAATTGCTAATGCCGGCACAAATGAAATCGGCCTTGCGACCGACATTACCATGGATGCGTATGATGCCATGATGTCGGTAAATGTACGCGGGGTGTTTCTAACAGCTAGGGAAGGTGCAAAGCGCATGATCGCTAGCGGTAGTGCGCAACGCGGCGATGGCCGAATAGTTCTGATTGCCTCTATGGCGGGCCTTAAACCTCTCCCCGGTCTTGTCCCTTATTGTGTTTCCAAAGCTGCCGTGGTGATGATGGCAAAATCCATGGCTGCAGAATGGATGCGCAAGGGTATCAATGTGAATACCATCTGTCCTGGCTATATTGAGACCGAGATCAATACCGATTGGCTTGGTCAAAGTGGCGGTCAAAAGATGGTTGCCGGATTTCCGCGCCGCCGACTGATGGACGATCAAGCCCTTGATGGGGCAATGGCGTGGCTGGTATCGGATGCGGCCCGCTTCACCAGCGGTGCGGTTGTTCAAATCGATGATGGGCAAGCGATTTGAGCATTGAATAGGGCAAGAATGATACCAAAGAGCTTCACTGTCTCATAGAGAGTTCGCACTGTTAGTGGATGCCAATGCTGAGGTATTTGTTGTGATCTTCTGGCTGCTTTTATCATTGTTTCTGGGTTTGCCTGATGCAAATCCCCATGCATGATAACCGCGAAGAACACAGTGTATAGAATTGAATGGATCAGATTTATTCTTCATTTGCCGGATTTTTAAAGTCCTTGTTAGGAGGTCGTGGGTTAATATTTAAGTTGGTATTTTTGCTGCCGAGCTATTTTGAGGAGGCCGTAGATGAAAATTTCGAAGTCTTTGATGGCAACGCAGGAAAAGCGCGCTGAACGAGGCAACGTGGCGTTAATCTTTGCGTTGGCTTCCTCCGTTTCAATTGGTGTACTTGGGGCTGCGGTTGAGCTTAACCACATTGCTTCGGCCAAGGCGTCGCTTGGCGCTGCGGCCGATGCTGGGGCTCTTGCCGCTAAACGCGAGCAGATGGACAAGAGTTCATTGGGCGCTGCTGCAGCTCGCGCAGCAGGCGCGAGCGTTGGCACCAAGGCATTTTTGGCTTCCGCGCCAGGGTCTGACAAGGGCGTGAGCAATCTGTCGTCTACCGTGACTTGGGATGCGGATGGTTCTGCGCGGTTAACTGCAACTGGTACTCAAACCTCAATTCTGGGCGGCTTGGTGGGACAATCCACTGTGGCTCTCAGTGCCGTTGGCGTCGCGACAGCGGGGGCTGATCGTCGTTTGGAAGTTGCACTCCTTTTGGATACGACGGCATCCATGTTCCAAACGGATGGACGGCCAACTACGCGCTTTACCCAAATGCGCAGCGCGGCCAAGGGCTTCGTCAATACCTTGTTTAACACGATCAGTGTTCCTGATCGGTTGCGTGTGGCGGTTATTCCTTGGACTACGACCGTCAACATTCGTAGCGAAGTACCTGATCAAAATTGGAATAATGCTGTTGCTCCAGCTATCAATCCTGTTGATGCAGGTACTCGGTCGCTGCCGACGAATCTCGTCAGCCGCGCTTCTAACGTCTCCCAGGACCCGTCCAGTTTAAACACGCTTTTTGCCCCTGTTGGCTGGCGCGGCTGTATCTCGGGGAGTGGCGAGAGCCTTTCTGCCAACGATGATATGAAGACTGGCATGAGCTGGAATGCATTGCAGGTGCCGCCGCGTGTCAACAATGATACCCGGACCAAAGGGGTGAATTTAAGCAGAATGTGCGACAACTGGAGATGTCCGCCGCCGCCGCCATCGCCGCCATCGCCGCCGTCGCCGCCACCCCCGCCACCCCCGCCACCGTCACCGCCATCGCCACCATCACCGCCACCGCCACCGCCACCGCCGCCACCAACTACACAGGGGAAATTAATTCTACCTGGCAAAAAAGCGGAGAGCTTTGCGTTCTTGAGCTTTGGCAAACCCATAGCGAATGCATCTTGTGTCAATACTCCCTATGTTTGCTATTACCGTGCTTGTCCAGGCGGCAGCCAATCCGTAACCACTGTCGCGTGTTGGCAAAATGACAATCACGGCACTCGCAATGCCTTCTTCAACTTCAATGGATCGCAAGGCTGCGTCAACGGTGGTGGTTGTCAGTGGGACCTCAATTTAGGCACGGCCACAGGTTGCACTGCTGACTATAACGAAATCAATTGGAACAACGCCAATGGGGCCTGGTGCGGATGGGTGCCGAAGGAGACATGGAATAGCTTCCGCCGTATCACTGGACCAAACCTGAATTGCCCGATGCCAATGCTGGGTCTTTCGGCGAACCGGACCCAATTGATCAACACGATTGACCGTCTGTCTCCGTCCCCCGGGGGTACCCACGCTGATGTTGGCTTGCGCTGGGGC
>CALRXH020000004.1:0-173037 GCA_943372135.1 Maricaulis salignorans
GGGCCAATTTGACCAATGAGATCGGACTGACCGAAGGCAATCCTCGCGCGGGCCAGTTTATCTCTGGTGACGCGGGTGCACGCTACTATCTGGCTCGCCCAATTCTTGGACGGACCTGGCGCATTTCGGCAAGCTATAGCTTCTAAGGCTAAGCTCTGAGCCAGAACTTCAAGAGTTTACCCCGTCCTCCCCCGCGCTTCGAGGGAGGACAGGGCACGACTTCCCGAAGATTCTTCGCCCACACCCCTAGACAGACGCCTCAAACTAAGGCGCTATGGTCATCCCATTAGTAACTGAAAGGAGGTGATCCTATGTCTCATTGTCTGCGCCTTAGTGAAATGTCTTTCGGGATCCCTTCGGAGGTGAAGGCTTAGCGATTGTAAGCCTTTCTTCGAATTGAGATCGGGCCATTTCACTGGTCTGGCAATGGAAAGGTCGCTGGGCAACCAGCGACCTTTCTTGTTAGCCTAAAGCGTCTTGCCCATGATTTTCAGAGGGATGATCGCGCCATTTTTGGCGTGCTTTTCGATGACTTCGATCACCTCATAGCCACAGCGGCGATAGAGTGGCTCACCCGCCAAAGTCGCACCCATTTGCGCTGTCTTGAAGCCTTCGGCGCGGGCAGCAGCCTCACCGGCATCAATGATCATCTGGCCAATGCCACGGCGCACATGCTCTGGATGAGTATACATCGCCCGGATGCGCGCAGGCTCAGTCGCAGGGTCGAGGAGACGATTATCGCGCCCGGCACTGTGATCGCCGCCATAAAGCGTGCCGCGCCGGCTCCAGCCGCCACAGCCGACGATTTTGCCGTCTTCTTCCACGACCGCAAAATAAGTGCCGTCCTCGATCAACTGGGTGTCGATCCCCATGGTCTCGTGACTGCCTTCAACTTGTTCGGGCGTCAGAAAGTCATGCATCAATTGCCCAATCGCCAAGGCCATTAAGGCTTTCATTTCTGGCATATCGTCGGGAGTTGCCGCGCGCAGCTTCAAGACCATGCAGCCAGCCTTTCCTCAATCAAGGCGATGGTTTCATTCACGCCAAATAAAGCGACAAAGCCGCCAAAGCGCGGGCCCTGCTCTTGACCCAGCAACACTTCATACAGGGCCTTGAACCAGTCGCGCAGGTTTTCAAACTGGTGGGTCTTGCCGACATCAAACACCATATTCTGGATCTCATCGCCGTCGCGAGCGTCTGGTCCCATCGCTTCGAGGCGGGCTTTTAGGTCCAGGATCGCGGCAAGCTCGGCCTCAGTCGGCGCACGGAACTTCTTCATCGGTTGAATGAAGTCGCGATAATAGGCGACGGCAAAGCCTGCGAGTTGATCCAACAAAGGCTGATCGGCTGGCGTGGCTTCGGGCGCATAACGCTTGATAAAGCCCCACAGAACTTCCTTGGTCTCTGCGTTCGCCGCTGAGACGAGATTTAAAAGAAGCGCAAAGCTGATGGGCGAACCATGTTGCGGCGGATGGCCATTATGGATGTGCCAAACCGGGTTCTCGAGCTGCTTGGCGGGCTCTTCCCTTTGGAAGGCGTCGAGAAACTGAACATAGTCATCGACAGCGCGCGGGATGACATCGAAATAGAGCTTCTTGGCGACGCGCGGCTTCTGGAAATTATAGAGAGATAGGCTTTCAGGCGGCGCATAGGTCAACCATTGTTCGACCGAGATACCATTACCTTTGGACTTGCTGATTTTCTCGCCGTTTTGGTCCAAAAACAGCTCGTAGCAATATTGCAGTGGTGGTTCTGCGCCCAAGATGCGGCAAATCCTGGAATAGATGGGGCCATTTGTTTGGTGGTCCTTGCCATACATTTCAAAGTCGACGCCAAGCGCGGCCCAGCGCATGCCAAAGTCTGGCTTCCATTGCATTTTGACGTGGCCACCCGTGACAGGCACCGTGACGTCAGTGCCATCTTCGTCGGCGAAGGTGACCGTACCAGCCTTGGCGTCCGTCGCCTTCATCACAACATACAGCACGCGGCCCGTGCTGGGGGAGATTGGTAGAAACGGGCTATAGGTCGCGCGCCGCTCTTCGCCTAAAGTTGGCAGCATTACGCCCATAATCTCGTCAAACTTTTCAAGCGCGCGCAGAAGAGTCGCGTCAAAAGCGCCCGAGCGGTAAAGCTCGGTCGCAGACTTGAACTGATAGTCAAAACCGAAACTGTCGAGGAAGCCGCGCAAGCGGGCATTATTGTGCTGGGCGAAGCCTTCATGCGTGCCAAATGGATCAGGCACATCGGTTAAGGGCTTTTGCAGATAGGGTTCAAGTGCTGCAGGATTGGGCACATTGTCGGGCACCTTGCGCATGCCATCCATATCATCGCTCACGCAGATCAATTGGGTCTCAACCGCACCATTGGTAAGGGCGATAAAGGCTTGGCGTACCATGGTTGTGCGCACAACTTCGCCAAAGGTGCCGATATGGGGCAGGCCAGACGGACCATAGCCCGTTTCAAAAACAACTGGGCCTTGTTTGCCGACTTTCTTAACCCGATCCAGCAGCAAACGGGCCTGTTCGAAGGGCCAAGCCTTGGCTTCAATTGCCAAAAGTGCACGGTTCGCCATTCACGTCTCATTCTTCACTTGGGGTGGGAGGTTGTTGCCACGCCTTGTGACGGAATCGGGCCTTGAGGTCAAATCCCAGCCCTGCCCACCCACGCCCACCACCACGCGGCATGGTGCTCAAGTTCTGCCTTGAGTTCGCAGGCCAATCCCTGATAAGCCTCAATGGCTAAATGTCGTGGTGACGGGAGAATCGGGTGGCTCAGAGAAAGACGCAAATCGTGGTCGTTGGCGGCGGTGCCGGGGGTCTGGAACTCGTGCGCCTGCTCGGATCGCGATATGGCCGGAAGGCTCACGACATCATTCTGATCGACCGCAATCTGACCCATATTTGGAAGCCGCTCCTGCACGAGGTGGCGGCAGGATCCCTTGATGCCAATCTCGACGAAGTTGGCTATGGCGGCCATGCGGTGCGCTGGGGCTATCGGTTCTTCAATGGCAGCCTCGAAAGTATTGATCGAACCGCACGCACCATCACCACGGCCCCGCTACTCGACGAGAGGGGCGAGGAAATTATCGGTCGCCATACCATTCGCTATGATTATCTGGTACTGGCGATGGGCGGCATTTCCAACGATTTCGGCGTACCGGGCGTACGCGAACACGCAATGTTTCTGGAAGACCGTCCTCAAGCTGACCGCTTCCGTCAAAAGCTTTTAAATGCATGCCTGCGGACCAACCACGCCCATCAGACGGGCGATTTGGAAGCGTGCGTGCGCATTAGTATCGTTGGCGGCGGCGCGACCGGTGTCGAACTTGCTGCCGAACTTTACAATGCCGCCAAGGCCCTGCGCCACTATGGACTGGAAGTGTTCGATGAATCGAAGCTCGAAGTGTCCCTGATCGAGGCAGGCCCTCGGATTTTGCCTGCCCTGGATGAAAAGCTGGCCGAGAGCGCCAAGCACGAACTGGAAAAACTGGGCGTCAAAGTGCTCGACAACACCCAAGTGGTGCGCCTCACCAAAAATGAAGTTCATACCGGCAGCGGCGACGTCATCGCTTCCAATCTGATTGTGTGGGCCGCCGGAGTGAAGGGCGCAGACGAAATCAGCACAATGGGTGACCTTGAACTGACGCGAGGCAACCAAATCATTGTGCGTCCCACCCTGCAGACCACCACCGACGACCGCATTTATGCGCTGGGCGACTGCGCCTCGTGCATGCTGCCCGGTCGGGATCGCCCGATCCCACCTCGCGCCCAATCAGCCCACCAGATGGCGAGCCATGTATTCCATAATCTGGTGCGCGCACAGGGCGGCCAACCACAACAGGATTTTGTCTATCACGACCATGGCTCTCTGGTGTCGCTCAGCCGCTTTTCCACAGTGGGCAGCCTGATGGGCAATCTGGTTGGCGGGCGGATGCGCGTCGAGGGATGGATCGCACGGACAGTTTATCTGTCGCTATACCGGATGCATCTGGTCGCAATTCACGGCTGGTGGCGGGGTGTGACGCTGATCATGATCGGCCATGTCAACCAAATCATCCGACCAAAATTCAAACTGCATTAGGTGGTGCACCCACGCCTTCTTCGAGCCTTGATGATCCTTGGCCGGGAGTGCAAGCCATCACCCTTTGAGGCCGATGGTCCAAGCACAAAAACCGGCTAAACAGAAATAGGGATACAAATAGACTGTCTTGTCTTGGTCCATTCGGGCCAGCCAGGATCAAAAGGAGTGTTGCGATTGCCATGCTAACAGATTTGGTGCTGTTTCGACACGGAAAGGCCGTGCGCCAAAAGGAAGCGCGCGATGACTTTAGCCGCGGATTGACACAGCTCGGCAAAGCCCAGGCAGCCGCACAAGCCAAACGCCTCGGTCAGGCCGGTTGCTTCCCTGAAATGGCGCTGGTTTCCACCGCCCTGCGCGCGGTCGAAACGTGGGAGGCCTGCCAACCGGCTTTCCCAAATGCTCAAGTTCAGTTTTCACACCAGCTCTATCTGGCTGCACCCGACGCTTATCTGGGCGCAGCCAAGTCGGCTAAGACTGGTCGGGTCATGATCATCGCCCACGATCCGGGATTACAGGAACTGGCCCGCACCTTGATGGAGAGCGATACGGGCCAGGACCATGGACAGACTTCCTTGCGGCAGCACCTGCCCACAAGCGGAGTCGCTTGGTTTTGTGCCGACCCCAGCCAATCTTCAGGGTTTAAACTGCGCCACTTTTGGCCTCCCGAACCTGTCTCAGCTTGAGTATGGACAGGCGATTGGCAGTTCAGCCACAAGCTTCCTGATGACAAATCTACCAGTGTGCGTACATGGAATTGCATGAGCAAACCAAAGCGCACCACCATGAAGCCCTGGTCGATCGAAGCTGTTGTCGATGGCAACCGCCTGCGTGTGCAATTGTCCGCGGCAGCGCTCGATCAATTGGGAGACGAAAAAGCGGTCCGCGCCCGCGCGCTGGATCTACTCAAGGGCGCGTTGCTTCGCGGGCGTCTGATCGCGCAAGAGCGTTTGGAGAGCGGGGCGGGCGGGCTTGATTGCGCCCACTTGCTGGCGGCCGTCCAGGATCAAGTGATCTCGGCTCTCTATGATTTTACGGTGACGCATGTTTTCAGAGCGCGAAACCCGACCGCGGCAGAACGGCTGAGTGTATGTGCGACCGGCGGCTATGGCCGAAATTCTATGGCCCCCTCTTCCGATGTCGACCTGATGTTTGTACGGCCTATCAAGGACGCGTCATGGGCGGAGAGTGTGATTGAATACATGCTCTACATGCTGTGGGACATGGGGCTGAAAGTCGGTCACGCATCACGCACAATCTCTGAATGCCTCCGCGCCGCCCGCGAAGACATGACAATCCGAACCTCTGTGCTGGAAACCCGCTTTGTTTGCGGCGACAAACTATTGTTCCGCGAACTGGAAATACGGCTTCGCAAGGACTTGTTTGACGGCACGGCTGCAGACTTCGTGGCAGCGAAACTGGCCGAGCGCGACAATCGCCACCGCCGCACGGGGGAAAGCCGCTATATGGTCGAACCCAATATCAAGGACGGTAAAGGCGGTCTGCGCGACCTGCACACCTTGTTCTGGATCGCCAAATATATTCACGGCACCGATGACGTCAGCCAGTTTGTCGAAAAAGGCATCTTCAGCGGCGAAGATATGAAGCACTTCAATCAGGCCGCAGAATTCTTGTGGACCGTCCGCTGTCACTTGCACTTCCTGACCGGCAGGGCGGAAGAACGCCTGACCTTTGACTTGCAACCTGAAATGGCCCGCCGGATGGGCTATGGCGACCGGGCCGACAATCCGGCAGTAGAGCGCTTCATGAAGCGCTTTTTTCTGGTTACCAAACAAGTGGGTTCCTTGACCCGCATCCTGTCCGCACGGCTGGAACTAGATCGCCAGAAGGCGGCACCTCGCGGCTTTTCGCGCTTCTTCGCCAGTCCCCAAAAAGCCAAGCAACTCGATGATCCACGCTTTTTTGAGGATCATGGCCGCATTGGCTTTGCCCATCCAGTAGAAGTCAGGGACGATTTTTCAGCCCTGATCGACATCTTCAAAATGGCAGACAGTCTAGACCTTGATATTGACCCGTCCGCGCTGGCTCTTGTTACCAGTATGGCAGCTAAAGGTCGGATTATGCGCGACGACCAGAAGTCTGTTGCCAGCTTCTTGGATGTCGCCACATCAAAGAAAGACCCCGCACGTGCGTTGGGTCTGCTCAATGAGTCCGGACTCTTGGGTAAGTTCGTCCCCGAGTTCGGGCGTATCGTCGGGCAGACCCAATTCAATATGTATCACCACTTCACGGTGGATGAGCATACCTTGCGCGGCATCGCCAATATCTCCGACATTGAACATGGTCGGCTGAGCAAGGAGCTGCCAGTCTCAACCGAGCTTTTTCCCCGCATTGCAAACCGCCGAGCGCTCTATCTGGCGATGCTGTTGCACGATGTCGGCAAGGGCGAAGGTGACCAACAGATTGAAGGTGCCAAAGCCGCTCATATTGCATGCCGCCGTCTCGGACTCGATGCCGACGAAGTCGGGCTGGTTGCCTGGCTCGTGGGTCATCACTTGATTATGAGCGAGGTAGCCCAACGCCGCGATATTGGCGACCCGAAAACCATCACAGACTTTGCAGCCACAGTCGGCACGCTTGAACGGTTGCGCCTGCTGCTGGTTTTGACAGTAGCCGACATTCGAGCCGTCGGCCCCGGCGTTTGGAATGATTGGAAGGCCCAACTCCTGCGCGACCTCTATAAGCTGACGGAAGCCACTTTGCGCGGCGGCCGGTCCGATGAAGGCTTTGTGCGCCGCCAGTTGAAGGCGCAAGCCGATGAGCGCCGCGCCCAAGCTTTAATTGACCCGATCCTTGCCGAATTCTTCACCCGCCTAGAAGATGCCTATTGGCTGGGCTTTGATAGCGATCAGCAGAAATGGCATGGGGCGGAAGTGGCCAAGGCTTTGCGCCAGAAAGCGCCATACTGGCTGGCCTCGCGACCAGCGCCTAGCCGCGGCGCAACCGAAGTGTTGGTGCTATCACCCGATCAGCCCGGCTTGTTTGCAGCCCTTTCCGCCGTGTTTGCGCAAGCTGGCGCGAATGTCATTGATGCCCGCATCCATACATCCAAAAGTGGTCATGCCTTCGACGTCTTTGCGCTGCAGGATCAGTCCGGCGCTGCCTTCGGGGAAGGCAGACAAGACGCAATCGAGCGTCTGTTTACCCGCTTGCAAGCAGCCTTGGATACAGAAGATAAGGCTGATCGCGATGGCCCGGTTCTAGCCTCGCCAAGCACCGTGAAAAGGCCGACCAATCGCACAGCGGCTTTTGCGATCGAGCCCGTCATCATGATTGATAATGAAGGCGCGGCTTTTGATACAATCGTTGAAGTTTCTGGCCGCGACCGCACGGGCCTCCTCGCGGATTTAGCACAAGTCTTTGAGGATGAGGGTCTAAACGTGACCTCTGCCCATATTGATAGTGTGGGGGAACGGGCGACAGATGCCTTCTACCTTCGCGATCGAGGTGGCTTGAAATTATCCGATGCCCGGCGGATCACCATTTTGAAGGAGCGCTTGATGACCGTCCTGGCAGACGCGGATACGACTGAAGGTCCAAGCTTGTTGTCGCGCCGGAAACTAGCCCGCGCACGCGCCAGCAGCCGGCGTTAACACGCACCACGCTTCTCGAGCGCGTTTTGATCCTTGGATCAAAGTTGCGCGTTAATTATAAAAAAGCGCGTTTTGACCCTATGGATCAAAGTTGCGCTCTAGTTCTACATTGGAGCAACAGCTTATCTGCTCGAGCTGATTCAGATAGAGCGGGCGTGCTCTAGAACTAGCGCGCAACCCCGGCCAGGTGACGCTCTATTGCGTTTGGACCATTTCCGTCGTGGCCGCATACGCCTCCTGCAGCCAAGCAAGAATCTCGCGTGCCGCGGGATGATTAACCGCTCCATAGCGATCGACCAGAGCTTCGCGCCGCCTGGCAAGTTTAGAGAGGCCTAAATCCTGGAAGCTCATTAAGTCGGCCCAAACCATGTCGGCCAATTCAGGACCCAATACTTTAACCGCCGCGGCATAGCCACTTGCACCATAGCAATAGTCATCACCTAGTTGATAACTCATCGCCAACGAAATTGCGGGGACACAGGTCAGATAGGGTTGCAGAGCCGGGTTGATTGCGTGTCCAGACACCCAATCTGCCAAGCGATGAGACCTTCCGGTGAACCCGCGAAGGTGCAAGAACTGGCTCATACGCGGCCCATCATTGACGGGGTAATTGTCCCACAACAAGGGCTTACGCATCAAAAGTGCCCCGATCTCGCGCACATGGCCCACTGAAATCTCGCGTGCACAGACTTCTTCACCGGTCCAATAAATGTCGATACTTTGGTCAAGACCGATACCCAACTCCCGCAGATAATGCTCAGGACGCTGTCCAAAGACACGGTCGAGTACGCGATCACTCGAATAATAAGTCGGTGTCACGAACAGCTTTACATCGCCAACCGTGTCGCGGGCCAGGTGCACGATTTCAATCTGCCGCCTCGCAAGGTCGGGCAAGCTTGAATGCATGTCATCAAAGAAAATTCCGAGGTCCTCAATGCCGAGCGAGACCAAGTCTTCCACACGATTGACAAAGCTGTTGCGAACGCCGCTATTGAAATCAGTAAAGGCTTCATAAGGGCTGAGCCCCATGCCAACGCGGACACCAAACCCTTTGCAAAAAGCAACAAACTGCGAAATCTGCCCGGCTTCTTGCAACGGGTGGGGTTCCGCCCAACGCCGCCGCAAGAAGGAATCGCCTTTTGGCGCATAATGGAAAAAACGGTAGCCATAGGGGGCCAAGGCCTCGACCACCGCCCGGCGATCATCCCAGGACCAAGGCTGGCCGAAATAACCTTCAACAATACCTAAATTGGGCGTCGACACAGGGGCACCTAGTCTTGGGATCCACTTTCGGGACGGAATTGTGCTAACAACCGATCTTGAGCAGCCCGTTGCTCCGGCGTCAATCGTGCTGCAATCTCACGAACCTTGTTGGCCCCATCCTGATCGCCGCTACGGGCAGCCAAGGCAAACCAATAATAGGCCTGCACATCAGACTTTTGCCCGCCAAGGCCTTGCTCGGCCATGGCGCCGAGATTGAACTGGGAGTCAGTCACACCACGCTGGGCGGCGCGCCGGAAGCTTTCGGCGGCACGAACCATGTTTTGGGGGACACCATCACCATTGGCGTAATAGACACCCAAATTATGCATCGCCTGGGAGCTACCGCGCGCGGCAGCGCGTTCGGTCAAAGCACGTGCTTGCGACAAGTCCTTAGCAACACCATCGCCATTCTCGAATTTTCTTGCCAAGCGGTTCATCGCGCGGGTGTCGCCACCGTCTGAAGCACGGCGCAAAAGCGCGATGCTCCCTGCCACGTCGCCCGCCTGCTCACGCGCCATGGCCTGCTCCAACAAGGAGCGGGTGGCAGGCAAGGCGGCTGAAGCCCCTGGCGGTGTTGCGCGCGGCGTGCTGGCAGCGGGAGTAGCAGGCGCGTCAGCGGCCGGGATTGGGGTTGCTGGTAGGCGGGTTGGTGCTGCGGCAGCGGAATTGGTTGGCGATGCTTGTGCGGCTTGCGAGGCAACGATCGGTGGAGCTGCAGAGCTGGTGGTAGGCCCTTTAGCAATGGTGACAATGCGAGGTGGCGTAGCAGGTTGCACCGGCCTTGGTGTTGGGTCAGGCCGATCTGCCTTGAAGGTCGCAGAGCGAAGCCGGTCGCGTTGGGCTTGGGCGCGCGCTTTTGCGGCCCGGGCTTGGGCGTCGGCTGAAGCCATGATGCGGGCTGCTTCCAACTGCTGGGCAGTTGGCGCAGACTTAAGGGGTATTGGTGCAACAGTCGGGGTCACGGCCTTGGGAGCCGGTGGCACCAGCTGGGCCTTGGGCAATTGGGACGGCGGGCTCGCGATGCTTGGCGGGGTTGTTGCAGCCGGGGTAGCGTCACGCACCACCACAGGAGACGTGGTGGCTGTCGGGGGAGCTGTAGCAGGGGTTGCTGAAAAGGGTTCACCGGCTTGGGTGCCCGATCCCGAGACAGCGCCTTCAACCGGCACAGGCTTTGCACCTTGCGACGCGAGTTCTGGTGGTAAAGGTACCGATTCTTGATTAAGAGCCGCCGGCTTCTCGTCCAAATTGGAAGACGGCTGCAACCGGCTATAGACCGCAAAGCCGCCCGTCGCGACCAAAGCGGCCGCTGCTGCGATGCCAACAGGTGACAGGGGGCCCTTAGACTTACCTGCTTCTTTGTCAGCCTTTTTACCCCCTTTCGGTGCCTGTAATTTTGGCGATGGCGTCGCCTCATCGGTCTTTTTGTCGTTGCTAACCTGGGCTTTTGGAGCCAGCGCTGGCTTCTTTTTGGTTTGAGCTGCCTCGCGCGCAGCAGCGGCCTCATTGGCAGCACGGCGGGCAGTTACCAAATAGTTGGGGGCAGTGCTGGTATGATTGTTTGGTTCATCCCAGTCATTGTCTAGGCTGGACAAACCAGCCTCGGAACCAAAATCTATGGGAGTGGTGCGATCAGGCACAGTGGGGTCCAACTCGATCCCGAATGGATCAAGGCCGCTAACGAGCGGGTCAGTCACATCATCGCGCACTTCGGCGAAGTCATTCAAAAACTCGCCTCCCTCACCATTGGGAAAAGGCGAACCAAAACTGCCGCGACGCGTTGGGCTGGCAGTCGCAGCAGCAGATTTCGATGCGGAAGACTCGGTAGTGAATGGATCGTCAAACTGCGGCTTAGCCAACGAATCCAAAGCAGATTCGAAAGTGAAGCCCTCACCTTGGGATAGGTCTAAAGGATTGACAAGACGTGCGTCATCGCGACCCATGTCGCCCAAATCGGCGGAGTAGTTTGGATCATAAACGGGCTCAGCAAAAGCCTGAACAGCAACTTGCTCTGACTTGTCCAGGCGATCGCCCAACGCAACAAAATCGCGCTGCAAGGGCGTGATCATGGCTTGAACCCGCGCATCCACCAACTGAATTTCCGCACGCACCTGCCCTAAGGCCTCGTCGAGCAATTGCTGCGTCTTGTCGTCGTTTCCGCCAAAGCTGGGAGCAAAACCTTGAGTTTCATTATTGGCGCTGGAGGCGAGACGCTCAGCTAATTCCTGCATTTGCTTGCTGATCTTAGCAATCGAGTCTGCCGATTGACGCTCGGACGCATCAAGCCGGTCCCCAAGATTTTGAGCCAAACGCTGGATGTGCTGACCAGCTTGTTCCAAAACCGAAGCATCGTGACGCTCAATCGACGACAAGCGTTCATCAATGGCGCGCGTGATGCGCGCAAGCTCCAGCTTCATCGCCATAGAGCCTGTTTGGTCTGACGCGCTTTCGCGGTTTTCAACTTTCGCCAAACGGGCGTCGAGAGCTTGGGTTGCTTCAATTTTGGCGTTGAGATCATTCAGGCGTGCGCTAAGCTCGACAGTCTTCGCCTCCAGCGCGTCAACAGCGGTCACCGTGTCGCCGGTCTTACCTGCGCCTTCGATCTGGGTCAGTCGAGCGGAAAGCTCGACCAGGGCTTCGACCAGTCGTGAAGCGTTGTCCTGAGCGAGCGCTTCAATGCCGTTCACCCGCTCTGTTACCCGATCGATGCCCTGATTGGCACCCTCAAAGGTTTGGGCAGTGATGTGTTCGAGTTGATTCAAACGGCTTTCAAGTGCGCTCACGTCAGGCCTTGCAGGCTTATCGCCCTCTGCCTCTAGCCCCGTAAGACGGGCAGAAAGGTCTATCATGGCTTCGGCAAAACGGTGATTGGTTTCTTGCGCCAGTGCCTCGGTCGTTGCCAAGCGCTCGGCCACAAGACCCAGACTTTGGTCGACAGTTTGAATGGCCTCTTGGGTTAGTTTTTCGATCTGGCCCACGCGGGTGTCTGTCTCAAAGACCTGGGTGGACAAGCGCATCAGCGCGGATTCAAGTGATTTGAGGGCGGCGAGAGATGCATGAGATGGATCTTGCGACTCCATGCGGCGCAAGCGCTCACTCAAGACAGCCTGGGTTTCGCGCATATCGTTTAAATGGGTCTCAATGCGACCTATGGCGGTGTCACCACTTGCCACTGGCACGTCAAACTTCCGCGACAGACGATCACCAACGGGCGAAATAGGCGGATGGGCCGCCATTTCCACACCGCCCGCCTCAAGGCGACGACTCAAATGTTCCAGGGCAGCGGTTAAACGGTTCGCTTCTTGACCGAAACTTGTCGGTGATCTTGCATTCGCAGCGGGCTCAGGTGCGGGTTCATCGGTCTCGGCAATCAAACGGTTCAACAATTCGCCCAGCGTGAGACCTTCGCGGCGCGCAAGATCCTTCGCAGCCTCGCGTGTCCTGGGCTCTACGCCCTTCACACTCCATGGCGACTGTCCGCTCATTCGAATCACACTTCCGCCATGTTGTGCGGCCCCACAAGATATCTTCGAAAAAATCCAGCCACCGTGAGTAACCTTTTACTGCTTCGGAAACTTTGAATAGTCCAAAGTTCGGTTTCGCATCTCTTCATCTTGCTCGACTTGGAGGTGTTACGGTAAATGAGCGGTTAATAAGGATTAACACAGACTGCGTCTGACCCTGTAACTTTCGCCCAATAAGGCCTTCACCAGATTAGACCGGCCGGTTTTAAGCATAGCTTTGTGTGTCACTTTTTTGACTGCAGTCTAAAAGAAAAGCCCCGCCGGCATAACCAGCGGGGCTAAGCTATGACAAACTGGCTAAAGACCTACTCGGCTGCAATCTTGACCTGCTTCAGGGCGTCGGTGTTCACACCGAAATTCACGGCTTGCAAGAAGCGAATGCCATCTTCGGCAATGTCGTCGCCGACCATATGCTCTCCTTCAGCTTCGAACTCGGCGAAATCGACATACATGGCATAGAAAGCCTTGGTGCGGTCGGTAATGATATTGGCATTCCACAACGTCTTGACCAACACGCGAAAAATGTTGGTAGCTTCTTTCATCCGCTCCCGACGGTCAGCATCGGTTACCATCTCCTGAAACTGGGCCATGACGATGTCGGGATCGAGACCAAATTGGTCATAGATGGCGCGCATCTGATGAGGCGCCACCAAGTTGAACAACAGGGTCTGGAAGCAGTGTGCCGCCCAGTCTTCAACAATGGCGTGCTCGGCTGCATCGAGTTTTGGAATGGTGCGATCCGCCCAGATCTTGCCGAACTTGTGATGAAAGGCTTCGTCGGTCATGACCAATTGCGTTAACTTGCGCGCCAGCGGGTCATTCCATTCTTTGTAGATCATCGCAAAGGCACCCATGGCAAGGCCTTCGATCAGCATCTGCATGCCAACGATCTTTTTGTAAACTTCAGGCGCATGTACGATGTCGACCAGCAATGTCTTCAGCACTTCGCCGCATGGCAATGGGCTGCCCCAGCGCGCTCTAATGTAGGCTGCGAAGGCCGCAACATGGCGAGCTTCTTCGCGCGCTTGGTTGGCTGCATATTCTTGAGCTCCCGCATCGCGCAAAACATGACATAAAGAGGCTGAAAGGTTCAGTGCCCCCTGTTCACCATGCAGGATGGCCGACAATTGCCAGCGTGCCATTTCATTCTTGAAGCGGACCAGCTCTTTGGGCTTATCCTTGAAGAATTCCTGCACATAGGGCGTCTCCAGGGACGGAACCATATGGTCTGGCAACAAGGCCTGATTTTCCATATCAAACGGCTCATCGAAGTCGATATAGCGCTTGTCTGTGGGGTCCCAGAAATGATCATGGGTGGCAGAGATGATTTTGTCGAACGCTGTCGAACGCCCTGTGTGCCGATCGATTTCCAACATGGCAGCGAAGTCTGTTGGCGCGACCGCGTCATACAGAGCGTCTTTGGTGATGTGCGACGTTGTCATGCTTTCAATCTCTCCCGTACGATCTGGTTACCGGGTCTTTGGAATCCCAGCTTTGGTCCATGAGCCTGGAACGACATCTGACTGTGTCGCTTCCAGACCCAACATGACACAAATTTCCCAAGGATCAATCAAAAAATGACGGGTGCGTCAGATTCGTTCATCAAACAGATGTGATCTTTCCTTAAAGATCGTGAATCGAGCGGTCCTTTGTCTCGGGAAGGAAGAACAAGGCCACCACGACGCTAATGGCTGTAATAATCACCGGATACCAAAGACCGGAATACATATTGCCCGTCGTTGCCACGATGGCGACGGCTGTTGCCGGCATAAAACCGCCAAAAAATCCGGTTCCAATGTGATAGGGGACAGACAACGCCGTATATCGAATGCGGGTTGGAAACATCTCGACCAGGGCTGCAGCCAATGGCCCGTAGAGCGCCGTCGCGGCGACCACAAACACCATCAAATAGGCCAGAACGGCTAGATGATCGATCTTGGCCGGATCCGCTTTGTCGGGATAGTTTGCCGCCTTCAAGGCCGATTTCAACTTGGCACCAAAGCCATCCTTGGCGGCCTTTTGCGCCTTGGCATCGAGGGCGGAGATATCAACGCTATCAAGAACGACGGTCCCGATTTTGACTTGTGCGGTTGAGCCTGCCGGAGCCACTTCATTATCGTAGGAAATACCCGAATTGGTCAGATAGCTTTTGGAAACATCGCAGCTTGACGAGAAAGCATCGCGTCCGTCCGGCGTTTTGCCAACAGGGTTGAACTGGACCGAGCAGGTGGCCGGGTCCGCACGGACAATGACTGGCGTCGCGGTTTGAGCAGCTACAAGATCAGGGTTTGCCGCTTTGGCCAATTGATGGAAGGCTGGAAAAAAGCTCACCACCGCCAAGATCATGCCAGCCAGCATAACGGGCTTGCGGCCCATTCTGTCGGACAACCAACCAAAGAAGACGTAGAGAAATGCGGAGACGGTGGTGATGATCAACAGCCAGATATTGATGGTCTGGGGGTCAACCTTCAACTGACGCTCCAAGAAGACTTGAACGTAGAAAAAGCCCGTATACCAAACCACACCTTGTGCCATCATCAGGCCAAACAAAGCCAAAAGGACAAGCTTCAGATTGCCCCAATTACCAAAGGCCTCCGACAAGGGAGCTTTGGAGGCGGCCCCTTCTTCCTTCAGTGCCTGAAACATTGGGCTTTCTTCCAATTGCAGGCGGATCCACAAAGCAATCGCCAGCAAGAAAACCGACAACAGGAAGGGCAGGCGCCAGCCCCAGGATTGGAAAGCTTCTTCCCCTAAAATCACCCGGGTCATAAACACGACCATCAAGGCCAATAGCAAACCGCCAGCAGCCGAAGTCTGCACCCAGGATGTGTTCCACCCCCGCTTGTGGGCAGGAGAATGCTCTGCAACATAAATCACGGCACCGCCATATTCGCCACCCAGGGCAAAACCTTGCGCAATCCGTAATGTTACCAACAAGATCGGAGCCCAAATGCCGATCTGGTCATAGTCGGGTAATAGACCCACGGCAAAGGTTGATCCCCCCATCATCACGATCGTAACCAAAAACGCACCCTTCCGGCCTTTGGTGTCGCCAATCGCCCCAAAGACAACAGCTCCCAAGGGTCTTGCAGCGAAGCCGACGCCAAAGGTCAGGAGCGCGAAGATAAACTGGGCAGCTGGGGGGGAACCTGCAAAGAAATGCTGCCCCATCACCGAGGCCAGGAGGCCAAAGATGAAGAAGTCGTACCACTCAAAGACGGTACCAGCAGCAGAGGCTGCAACAACAGTCTTCAGTTTTTGCGGTTCAACAGGCGAGGAAGCAGCAGGTTGTGTCACGATTAGCCCCTAAATCATGATTGAAGGGCCTATCCTTGGACGTAGTTCAAGCTTTGTTCAAGTAACGAGCCTTTGGCGGTTACAGAGGAAGCTCAATCTGGTGCACGACCCAGGCGGCGCGCTTCCTGTATCCGCCCTCTTACCAACCAATTATCGACGTCCTTTGGCGCAAGGCGAAGGGCCTGGGCGATGTCAAGCTCCGCCGCCTCGTAGTGTTTTTGCTGCAGCAAGGTCTCCGCGCGCAGCCGCAAGGCCAGCACATCCAGCGGTCGCATCGACAAGCAAGCCGTTAGATCGACTTGCGCCTCTGCCCAAAGTCCTTGACCAGCCTTGGCGCGCGCTCGGTCAATCAACAAATCTGGCTCCCCTGGTTTTAGCTTCAAGGCCGCGTCCAGCACCTTTTGCGCGGCGTTGAATTGTTCAATCATCAGCCACGCATTCGCACCACGCGCCATGATCAAAACCCGCTGGTCGGTCTCGCCTGCATCGGGGGCGAAGGCCAGGGCCGTCAAGCGTTCTGCCCCCCCGGCAATATCACCGCTTTCAATCCGCGCTATGGCGATACATTGTTCAGCGAACGTACCACCGCCCCTGCTACGCCAGACAAATCCGTCTTCCAAAGCCTCTTCGGGTTTTACCTCGGCCTTGGTCATACAGGCCTCTAGGCGCGCGGCGTTACGCGGATCGCTAGCGGCTTGGGCTTGGGGTGCCAAAAGAAAGACCGATAGCGCAAAGGGGATCAGGGTCGTAAACTGGAAGAAGCGGAGGGTCACAGAGAGGGTCATCTTGATCTTAATTATGCGGCTAGAAGGCAAAACTGAGGCAAAGGGCAGGAAGAAATGCGCGTGTTAGTCCTAGGGTGCGGCTATGTCGGCACCGCTTTCTCTCAGACCATGGCAGAGAAAGGTGCCTATGTGCAAGGCACGTGTCGAAGTGCTGCCAGCGCCGACGCATTGCACCAAGCAGGTGTTACGCCAATCCTGTTTGACGCGACTGCGAGCGAGGAACTGATTAAGGCAGCCCAGCACGCCACTCACATCCTCGCCTCCATCCCGCCTGGTCCAGATGGTGACCCAGCCCTTCTGGCCTTGTCTCAAGGTTGGGTGCCGACACCCTCGACCTGGATCGGCTATTTGTCTACCACCGGGGTCTATGGCGACCGGGCGGGGGGGTGGGCGTTTGAGGACGACGAGCCCACGCCTTTATCCATCGAAGCCAAACGGCGTACAGAAGCAGAAGCTGCTTGGCGTGCTTTGCCCACGCCGGCCCATGTTTTTCGCCTACCCGGCATTTATGGCCCTGGACGCAGTGCGCTCGAGCAAGTGATGTCCGGCACCGCGCGGCGGATCGATAAACCCGGCCAAGTGTTTTCTCGCGCCCACCGCACTGACATTGTCGCGGCGCTGACCGCCAGCATCGCCAAACCCGATCCAGGCCGCATTTACAATATTTGTGACGACTACCCCTGCGCCTCGGGCGAGGTGATCGTCGAGGCCTGCAAACTGTTAGGCCGAGAACCACCCCCCCTCATACCCTTCGAGGCGGCCGGCCTATCGGAAATGGGTAAGCGGTTCTATAGTGAATGCAAACGGGTTTCCAATGGCCGGGCCAAAGAAGAGCTAGGCTGGAACTTGGCTTTTCCCACTTATGTCGAAGGCCTCGCCGATTGCTATCGGGATCGTAAGGCCCTGCCAAGGCCCTAAGCACGGATCTGCTTTTCAATCAGGCTGAGCGCGGCGTGCAAGGCAAGACCCATCAAGGCCAAGAGAAAGAGCGCGGCAAACATGGTCGCCGTCTCCAGGCGATTGCCAGCCTCGACCAGGCGCCACGAGAGACCGCCCGTGGCACCGGTTCCGGCAACAAATTCTGCCACCACAACACCGACCAGCGACAAGCCGGCTGCTGTCTTAATCCCCGCCAGCAGAAAGGGCGCAGCTGTCGGCAATTCCAATCGCCAGAAGCGCTGTGCGCTGCCGGCTTTATGGAGGCGAAACAAACGGTCGAGGCCGGGGTCTACCGCCTTCAACCCCGCCAAAGCAGAGGTCAGAACCGGAAATACCGCAACGATGACGGCAAGGATTAAAATGGCCCGGCGGGGGTTTTCAATGCCGGTCCATATGATCACCAAGGGTGCAATAGCAACAATGGGTGTTGCTTGTAACACCAAGGCATAGGGGCCAAGGCTTCGCTCTAGCAATGGCACGCGCGCAAAAATGAGCGCGATCAAAGTTCCAAGCCCGATCGAGATGGCCAAAGCCGTGAGCGCCAATCCCATGGTAACACCTGCAGCCGGCAACAAAAGCGCACCGCGCTCGACCAAAGCCGCACCAATCGCGCTGGGAGGAGGCAGAATTACGGTCGGGACCAGGAAAAAGCGGGTCACCGCCTCCCAAAGGGCCAGCATGACCAGGCCCGCCCAAACGGGGGCGATGTCGATCCGGTTCATGCGGCCACCTGCTCACTCAGGACGCGCCTTGCGGCCGCCGCAGCTTCGGCAAAAACGGGTGAGGTTAAAAAGGCTGGATCGCGCGCCAGATCGGGGACGGCAATCTCGGCCATCACGCGCCCGGGTCTGGGGCTCAAGACCAAAATACGATCTGCCAGATAAACCGCTTCATCGACCGAGTGGGTAACGAATAAGACAGCCAGCTGATGATCCTTTTTGGCCTTTATCACCAAATCATCCAGCGCGCGCCGCCCTAATTCATCAATGGCCGCAAAGGGCTCGTCAAGCAATAAGGCCAACGGATCGTTTACCAAAGCGCGCGCCAGTGCCACCCGCATCCGCATCCCGCCCGAGAGCGTCCGCGGATAGGCTGAGGCAAAGGTTGCCAAGCCAACCCGTTTCAAGGCTTCCCGAGCGCGGCTGATGCGCGCAGCCTTGTCAACTCCGGCCAGTGCCAGTGGCAAAGCGACATTATCCTGCGCCGTTGCCCAATTCATCAGATTGGGCTCTTGGAATACAACCCCTGGAATATCCGATCTGCCCGTTGCATCGGATTGTACAGTGCCGCTTGCCACCGATTGTAAGCCTGCAAGGGCTGCCAAAAGCGTACTTTTCCCGCATCCAGACGGCCCCAATAGCACCACGCATTCCCCCGCCCGGACGCTGAGCTCGATCGGACCTAGCGCCTCCAGGGTGCCAAACCGCACACAGGCTTGCCGCGCACTCAAACGGATGGGGGACCCGGGTGGCATCATGATTTTTGAGGCAAGAAGCGCAGATCAATACCCGAGGCCCAATCCAGATCGGCGGGATAGACGCCTGCACCAGTCATAATATCGAAGAAGCTTTTCCAGCGCTCCAGACTCATGGACCCAATCTCTCCATTTGGGGTCTCAACAATGCCATAAGACAACAGCTTCTCGCGCGCCTGACTCAAGAGATCCGCCGTCATATCGGGATTATCCTTGGTTATGAGGGCATCGCCGGGGGAGGAATCACCGCGCAAATAGTCCTTCCAGCCCGCAATAGTGGCTTCGACAAAGCCTTTCACAGCGTCTGGATGGGCAGCAATAAAGGCGTCTGAAACCAGGGTCATGGCGGCATAGCCTGGGTAGCCAAAATCAGCGAGCAAATAGACTTGCGGATCAATTTTCCCCTGAGTCTTCAACGTGTAGGGTTCACTCGTTACATAGCCTTGCTGGATTGCCGAGCGATCAGCCAAGAATGGCGCAGAGTTGAAAGTATATTTGCGGACCTGATCATCGGTGAGTCCATATTTGGCTTTGAGCCATGGCCAAAAGGCATTGATCGACGCGTCAGCCAACATGATGGGCTTACCCTTCATATCTGCCAGCGACTTGATGTCGCCACGTGGGTGGGTGATGAGAACCTGGGGGTCCTTCTGGAACGAAGCCATCACCGCTTTGGCCTTTGCACCAGCCTGAACCATGCTTAGAACGATGGGGGCATTGGAGCCCAACCCCATTTCAATCGCATTCGCCGCCAGCAATTGCGGCACGTTCACGCTTGGTCCACCCTGAATCAGGATCACGTCCAGCCCTTTATCGGCATAAAAGCCCTTTGCAACCGCCTGATAGAAGCCACCCTGTTCGGCCTGGGCACGCCAATCGGTGGCAAAGCGGATGCGTACGCGCCCGTTGGTCTGGGCAGGCTTTTGCGGGCCACAGGCTGACAGGGCGAAGGATGAGGCCAAGCTGGCCGAAAGAAGGGTGCGACGAGAAATCAAGCCAAGTCTCCTATGACAATGCCTCTATCATAGTGCAGCGAGGCGATCTGGCGAGACCCTATGGGGGCGTAAATGGAGATTACACTGCCTTAAAAGGCGCAGTCGTCCCCCGCGACGATGATTTTGACCGTCTTAACAAGAATACGTGCTTCCATCGCCAGCGACCAACGCTCGATATAAGCGAGGTCAAAACGGATGCGGCGACTCATTTTTTCGAGGGTTTCGGTAGGCCCGCGCGCGCCAGAGCATTGGGCAAGGCCTGTTATGCCTGGCTTTGCGCGAAACCGTTCGCGATAATCGGGCAAAAGTGCCCCGTAATAATGATCATGGGCGAGGGCGTGTGGACGTGGCCCAATAATAGACATGTCTCCAATCAAGACATTCCACAATTGGGGCAATTCATCCAAACTGGAGCGCCTCAGAAGCGCGCCAACTTTCGTTATACGGCTGTCTTGACGGCTGGCCTGAACAACTTCTTCACCATTCTCAAGCGTCGTCATCGTGCGAAACTTGTAAATCACAAATGTCTTGCCACCCAGACCAGTCCGCAATTGCGCAAACACGACGGGGCCAGGACTGGTTGCTTTGATCAAGATCGCGATTGTTAAGAGAAGGGGTGCGAGAAAAACCAGACCCAAAAATGAACAGATCACATCAAATAATTGCTTAGACACACTACGGACAGAATTCGACAGTGCATTGACCGGTACTGGCCGGTACAAACTGATCCGTGCAAGATCGGCATTTAGCCTTGCGGAAACATTATTCATCAACTGTACTTTTGCCCCAGATTGAGACGCATGATGCACCTCCATGCAAGTTGCAGGCCCTAGAGCGTCTTGCGATCAATTAGAATCAATTGATCGGTAAAAAGACATTGTATTTCCGAGTGTTATAGGGAATTTGTTTCGCCCATTTGGGCCAAAGGCGCCCTAGAATAGGGCTTATGTACAAGCGCAGCTTTGCGTCACTTTCCAAAGGCACACGTTTCCTCACTTAGGTATAAACAGATGGTGCCCACGCCGAGCTGGCGCTTTCTGGAGTTCGTGCAGCGCAAGATTGGGTGTACCATCGCTTGTGCCCAACTCAGACGTCTTTATAGATCACCGCCCGCTGGATCTGGATCAAATAGAGCGGGCATTCATCCATTTTAGTTGTAGAGCTTTAAATGTAGAACGAAGTCTGGTTCAAATTGAACCAGCGCACTGTGATCAGGCCCCCAAGACGACTGACGCTTTTCTGGCTATAAACAACCCAAACACCGCCCTGAAGGGCAGAGGTAAGGCGATCAAATACATGCAACAAGATTTAATAGCCAAGGTTCCCGTGACCGTGCTGACTGGTTATTTGGGAGCGGGCAAGACGACGCTATTGAACCACATCCTAACCGCGCCACACGAAAAGCGGTACGCGGTGATCGTCAATGAGTTTGGCGAGATCGGCATTGATCATGATTTGATTGTCGATGTGGACGAAGAAATCTTTGAGCTGAACAATGGATGTGTCTGTTGCTCGGTGCGCGGCGACCTCATCCGGATTCTTGGTGCCCTGTTCCGTCGGGGCCAGACCTTTGACGGCGTGATCATAGAGACAACGGGTCTTGCAGACCCGGCCCCCGTCGCCCAAACTTTCTTCGCCGATGACGAGATCAAGAACCGGGCCTATCTGGACGCGGTGGTCAGCGTCGTCGACGCCGTCCACATCGCCGCCCAGATCGAGCACAGCCAGGAGGCTGCTGAGCAAATTGCCTTCGCCGACGTCATTGTACTGAACAAGATAGATGCTGCCACCCCAGAACAACTCGCTAGTGCCCAAGCGATCATCAGGGCGCTCAACCGTGGTGCCAGAGTGGTGACAACGTCGCGGTCGCAGGTGGACCTTGACACTATTCTCGATCTTGGAGCTTTTTCGCTCGACCGTGCGGTGAGCCTGGATCCTCATTTTCTGCCGTCAGATCACCACCACCACGATCACGGGCACACACATGACCATGGGCATGGCCATCATCACGCACACCGCCATTATGAAGGGATCGACTCGATTGCGATGCGCGTGAGTGCCCCTCTTTCAGAAGCGTCTTTTGATGCCTGGCTGTCCGATCTTGTAGCCAATCGCGGCCTTGATATTTTGCGTCTCAAGGGTGTCCTGCAGATGGGCGACGACCCCCGACGCTACATCATCCATGGTGTTCATATGATGCTGGAAGGCGACTATCTTGGGCCCTGGCCAGCCGGGTCGGTCCCGGAAAGCCGATTCGTCTTGATCGGACGGAACATCGCTGACCCACTTGTTCGGGCAGAAATTGAGGCTGGATTTCGCGCCTGCGTCGCTTGAACACCGTTTATTGTCAGCAAAACCCCATGATTCTCAGCAGAATCTGGGGCTTCGGACCTCAAGGTGGCCTTGACCTTTGGACCCGAAGCGCCATTGCTTGGCGCAATTGCATCCCTCCGGTTACAGACGGGTGCGCAACGCTGCATCATTCTCCAAAAGGTTGAGCAGCCACTGACCAAGGAAACGACAATGAGCAAAAAAGATTTGATCGACGCCGTCGCAGAAGCTGCTGACATCACCAAGGACAAAGCCAACACCGCGATCGACGCGCTGACCGCAGCGATTGTGAAGAGCCTGAAGGCGGGCGGTGAAGTTACCCTGGCCCCGCTTGGCAAATTCAAGGTATCAAAGCGGGAAGCACGCCAGGGTCGCAACCCTTCGACCGGGGAGACTGTGGAGATCAAAGCTGCAACTGTTGCAAAATTCCAGGCTTCCAAATCGTTGAAAGATGCCTTGAACTGAGGGGTCTAGATCGCCGCGCGCCGAAAATGGCCTACCGGGTCGATCTAGCCTTGAAATCCAGAGCTCATCCAGGGCTCATAGGGTGTGAAAATCAGTTCCAGATTTCGCGCAAAGTCTAAAGCTGGGAATTGGTTGATCAGTCCGTACAGATCTGCCCCTCCCTGCGTCAAAGGCTCCCCCAAAGGCCTGACCTGTCTTGAGCTGCCCTTTGGCCTCCAGACAGGTTCGGGCCTTTGCTATATCTGGCATAGGGGACAAATCACCCGCTTTGGGCCGAACGCGGATGGGTCAGGTGCTCGCTGCCCGGCGGATTTGAAAACGGCACAAAAACGGATTGATGCTGTACCTTTGCCCAGTCCTTTAAGGCCCAAACGCCGGTTGGGAAGGCTAACTCGTCCCAGGGAATATCCTGATACGCAAACCAAGCAACTTCGAGGCTTTCAGGCCCCGGAGCAAAGCTGTCATCGCTGAGAGTTCCGCGAAACATAAAGTGGACCTGGCTGATTCGAGGCACTTCATAGATACCCATCAACGCATTGATGGTGACCTTTGCCTGGGCCTCCTCCCAAGCTTCTCTTGCTGCCCCTTGGGCTGTGGTTTCACCCTCTTCCATAAATCCAGCCGGCACCGTCCAGAAGCCATAGCGCGGCTCGATCGCCCGGCGACATAAAAGAATGCGGCCATTCCCGTCATCGATGACAACACCGGCGACAATCTTCGGGTTCACATAATTGATAAAGCCGCAGGTGCCGCAGACTTGCCGCATGCGGTCCTCTCCGGCGGGGATTTGTAACGAGAAACTGACTGTCATCGGAAGACTTATTCCTTGAAAGGGGGACGTATAGCTGATGAGGTGTCGCGCAGTCGTCAAAAATCAATGATAGGACGACGACGGAGTGAAATTCACCAACTTCTGGGGATTGAAGGCGAGTAACGAGATGAGTGGTCAAGATCAAGAAGCGAACCCGGTTCTCCCGGTACCCGGATCCGGCGAAGTGCCCGCGCAGCGCACTGGGCCCTTACCATCCTTCACGCTGGATGCCTCACCCAGCCATCTCTTGCATCGGGCACAACAAGCCGCAGCCGATCTCCATGCCGCTGCCTTAGGAGCCAATGGCCTGACCCAACGCCAGTTTGCCGTCCTGGCTGTTTTGGCAACTCAAGACGGCGTCTCGCAAAGTGAACTGGTGGTACGCACAGGCATTGACCGATCGACTTTGGCTGAGATGGTCGCGCGCATGGAAGCCAAAGGTCTGACGCAGCGTACCAGGTCGTTAACCGACAGCCGTGCCAATTCGGTGACGCTGACTCCTACCGGTCGTATCATCTATGAAGAGGCCATGCCAAAGCTTGCAGACGTCGATGCTGCTGTCTTGGCGCGCCTGCCTGCCGGTAAGCGGGCCGGATTTGTCGAGCTTTTAACCCGCTTGGCTATGCCAATTGCTGAAGTAGACAAAACCAAGCCTGACGGCAAAAAGAAGAAAGACAAAAAGAAGAAAAAGAAAAAGGAAAAAAAGGCCAAATAGCGCCTGACTTGCACCTTCATCTTGACCATAGACCAATCGGTCTAGGCTTGATAATAAGGACTTATGTCAGACATTCCTTCAGGGTTTATCCCTCACACCCGCAAGAGCCCCGTGACGGATCCGTGGCAACCCCTTTATGCCCGAACCGATCAAGGCGTTTATGAATTAGGCTTTATCCTCGATACGTGCCATTGTAACGGGCGGGGTCTGTTGCATGGCGGCGTGATCGCGGCCTTAGCGGATAATGCCATGGGCCTCTCACTTGGCATGGCACGCTTGAAAAGCGACCAAATGAAAGATGGCAAAGCACAGGCTGTGTCGGGAATTGTGACGACATCACTACATGTTGATTATGTAGACAGGGCCCAAATCGGCCAATGGATATCAATTGTGCCCCGCGTGGTCACCGCTTCTCGACGGACAGGTCTTATTGATGCTTTGATTTATGCTGACGACACACTCATTGCCCGGGCAAATGCCACGTTTAAAGTCCTCATTTCAGAAACTTGACCATGACAATTCGCGATATCGAAACACCCCCCGCACCACCCCCTGTTCCATTGGGTTCCAAGGAACGCCTCGTTGGCGCAGCGGTATCGCTCTTTCAAGCCAAGGGCTTTCACGGTGTTTCGATTTCCGACATTCTCGATGCTACCGCCCTGCCTAAAGGCTCGCTTTACCATCACTTCCCAGGCGGCAAGGAAGAATTAGCGATTGCGGCGGTAGCCTTCATCGCCGGAGAAGTCGATGCCATGCTGGCGGCTGAATTTGCCAAAAACAAGCGGGCCGGTGCGGTCTTGCTGGAGCTGGCGCAGGAATGTGTCATTTGGCTGCAGCGCACCGATTTCACACAGACGCCCCTTCTGGGGCTGTTAGCTGCCAGTCCAAACGAGAGCGCACTGGCTCAAGCCATTTGCGAGGCGCAAAAGCGATGGCTTGGGCGGTTTGAGACGGCTTTGGGCGGCACTCAAGAGGCCCATGATAAGGCATGCTTAGCACTAGCGAGCCTAGAGGGCGGCATTAGCCTCGCCCGTATGGCGCGCTCAAGTGATCTCTTGATCCGGTCGGTGACTTTGGCCGCACTTCACATCAATCAACGCTGATGGCGCGCGGCTTTTCGCGTTTAGCCTGCCTCGGAAGCCTGTAGCGCTTCGTTTTGGCGCTCAATCTGGGAGGCCAAGCCCTGCATGATGGTGCGGTTGATGTCGATCAAAGGCTCAACATCCTCGCCCTTCTGCATCACTTCGCTAGAATAACGGCCAACCCACAGGCTAAGCGAGATGATCGAGGCGCGCAGGTTCTCTGGCAGCCCATTATCGGAGTTTACGCAGTCAGCAGCCATAAACGACCAGACACGCCGGTTCCAATCCAGCGCGTCCATTCGGCGGGTAATCTCATGGCGCGGCAGATCTTGGATATCCATCAGCGCGCGGGTAACCTGGCCGAAAAGCCGATACTCTATTTCACGCGGCGTTTCGACCCGCTGCTGCGCCTTCTGATACGCTCTGAGCGACATGCTCGCTACCCTCCGCTGTTAGCCTTTCGGCCTCGTAATCCATAAGCTTCCGGCATCTTGACAATGCCTTGTAATATTCACCCGACATGACTTCACGCGACACGTTCACGCATTCTTCCAAGATAGCAGGAACGCGAACAACGCCCATGAACTCCGTCATGCGCAGCGCAAACTCGTTATACTGCTCTGAAGATTCATGGCCCTGCAAATACATCAGCATGATAGGTAGATAAATGCGGCGGACAGGCGTGTTTGCCTCCTCCAGCTGCATAATATCTTTCTCTCGCAGCACCGACGCCTTGTTTTGCAGTAAAAGTGTGGTTCGACGGTCACCGTTTTGGATAACGGCACCATTCAGCACGATCTTCTCGTTCGGCTTCAAGGATAGTTTCAGCGGCATTTCCAGCTCCTGCGTGCCATGGGCGCTGAGGGGATAGCGTCGATATGACGCAAACCTACAACGCAAGTTCCTCAAACATGATAAACAAACGTGGTTAACGAATGCCTTCACATCCTGCAGCTCTGCAGTGTTTCACACTTTTGTGAGTTTGATCCCGCTTATGCGCTTGACCGCCCCCGACGAGACAGGCAACCAAGGCACACATGCGTGGCGGTTATCCAGCGCGAGGAGAGAGAGAATTGGCGGATTGGTTTACATGGATGGCAACAGCGGATGGTTGGGCGTCGCTGGCGACATTAACCCTGTTGGAAATTGTCCTTGGGATCGACAACGTCATCTTCATCTCGATTGCTGCTTCTAAACTCCCCAGAGAACACCAAGCCGTAGCGCGCCGGATGGGCTTGGCGCTCGCCCTTATCCTGCGTATCATCCTCTTATCGATGTTGGTTTGGTTGGCTGGCCTGACAAAGCCACTCTTTGCCTTGCTCGGACATAGCTTCTCTGCCCGTGACCTGATCCTGATCGCCGGAGGTGGTTACTTGCTGTATAAAGCCACTCTCGAAATCGACGAGATTGTGCGCTCGAAAAGCGTGGAAGACCATGCTGGCCCGAAAACGAAGTCGTCCAAGCTCATGGTTGTTGTGGCTCAAATTGCTGTAATCGATGTCATCTTCGCCATTGATTCGATCGTCACTGCGATTGGCATGTCCAACAATCTCGCCATCATGGTCACTGCTGTCGTGATTGCTATTGCCGTGATGATGTTTGCCAGCGAAACCGTCTCAGCCTTTATCGATAAATATGAGACAACCAAGATGCTGGCACTCGCTTTCCTTCTGATTGTGGGCATGGTGCTAGTGGCCGACGGCTTCGGCCAGCACATAGAGCGTACCTATCTCTATGCCGCCATTGCCTTTTCAGTCATGGTGGAGACGCTCAATATCGCGGTGAAACGAAAAAATGAGCGCGAAGGCCAGGATGGCGAGGGGATTTAGCGCCTTGGTGCTTTAACGGTATCCTGGCTCACCTCAGCCACATTGACACGTAAACTTGGTGTTACATTTCTCACTCTTGGCGGGGGTAGGACGGGCATGCGCGTCTGCAAGAATGTGTGGTTCGCAAAATTTGCTTAGCAACATGAGATTAGCGATCTGAAACTGTCGAGAGACGTGGCGTGGGGCAAAAGCGGCCTCGTGGATGGGGGTTTAGAACAATCCTGTTCTTTCGCTCAGGTGACCGCGCCATCTTTACTTTCGGCTTTGCGAAAAGCGAAAAAGCCAATTTTGATACGAGCCTTTCTCTGGTTTATGTTATGATCTGTTAGACACTCCCGGGTTGCTTGGGGACTGCTCCTTCCGTTTATCATGCCTTTGGCTATCTTCACGGCAAACTTCTTTAGTGAAGCTGTTAAGCAGAGGGATCACATCCATATTTCTCGCCTTCAATTCGTTTGGAGTAAGTGTTGCCTTCAGCCTGTTCCAATCCTTGGTCGTGGCTTTCAAAACAACGGCAGGACAAAGAGTAAGAACGGAACCCAATTAAAGGTCAGCGCCTCAGGTCTCAGATCGCGCAGCCTTTGAGCTCGACCACATGATTCGAATGGCTGCCCTGCAAAGACTTCGGAAGGCCAATCAAGAACACAGAACTTGTTCACGTCAGTTTGATCAGCCCACAGACGGGAGAAAGAACAAACGGATCGTTTGGCTCTTGAGCGCCAAAACTAAACCATTTAAGCCTCAAACCATCGCCTTTGGCTGGATTGTCGGTATAGTTTCGTACGGCCCAGCCCTAACGTTCGAGATTATTCAGGCCAAGTAAGGTCAAATCCGGCGAATGATGACCGAGCAATGGCCGCCATAGTTGTAACTTCCTGCACTGTGTGTGCGGCCCTCATGTTGCGGTCGCGAAAGGCGCATGCTAGATGCCCCGTCACGCGAGACGAGGTTCTTGTTTCCCAACTGAGAACAATCTGTTTCTGCTTTCATTAATCGAACGGGCACCGTCTGCCGCAGTCAAAGCGCGGGGCCTTTCATGCACGTGAGTAGACCCTTTGAGTGGATCAAATCGCAGCGCCATCAGTGAAGCAGCCAAGCGCTATGGCGCGGCGCTGTTCGAGCTGGCGACCGAATCCAAGAAGGTCGCTGCTGTGGAGCAAGACGCAAAGGCGCTCTTGGCCGCTTGGCAGACCAGCGCGGACTTACGCGCGGCCCTGACCAGCCCTCTATTTCCGGTGGAACAAAAGGCCGCCGCTCTTAGCGCCATCGCCAGAAAAATGAAGGCAGACGCCATCACGCAAAACTTTCTCGGCCTTGCAGCCCAAAACCGTCGTTCGGCGGACTTGGGCGACATGCTCGCGGCATACCTGGCTCTAGCAGCCCAGGCACGTGGTGCTGTCCTGGCCGAAGTCTCGACTGCAGAGCCCTTGAGTGACGAACAACTCAAGAGCCTGACTGAAGCACTCGGCCGGGCCTTCAAGGCACCGGTTGATGTAGAAACCACGCTAAAGCCTGAACTTCTCGGCGGCCTCGTCGTCAAGGTTGGTTCCAGGCTGTTCGACGATTCTGTCAAATCTAAACTCGACGCACTCAAAATTGCGATGAAGGGGGCCTGAGGCATGGACATCCGCGCCGCAGAAATTTCCGCGATCCTGAAGGATCAAATCAGAAACTTTGGCGCCGAGGCAGCTATTGCTGACGTCGGTACCGTCTTGTCCGTCGGTGACGGTATCGCCCGGGTCTATGGCCTCGACAGCGTCCAGGCGGGCGAAATGGTCGAGTTTCCCGGCGGCATCAAAGGCATGGCCCTGAACCTCGAACGCGACAATGTCGGCGTCGTGATCTTCGGTGAAGACCGGGGGATCAAAGAAGGCGACACCGTGAAGCGCCTTGGCGAAATTGTGTCCGTTCCTGTCGGTAAAGGGTTGCTCGGCCGCGTGCTGAACCCGTTGGGTGAACCCATCGACGGCAAGGGCCCTCTGGTTGACATCGAAGCCGAGCGCAAGCAGGTGGATGTAAAGGCTCCAGGCATTATCCCCCGCAAGTCGGTGCATGAGCCCATGCAGACCGGGATCAAGTCCATTGATGCGCTGATCCCGATCGGCCGCGGCCAGCGCGAATTGATCATCGGCGACCGTCAAACCGGCAAGACTGCCATCGCCATCGACGCGATCCTGTATCAGCGCGAAGCCCATGACAATAATGCGCCTGAAAGCCAAAAGCTGTACTGCGTCTACGTCGTGATCGGTCAAAAACGCTCTACTGTTGCCCAGTTGGTGAAAACCCTCGAAGAGTCGGGGGCGTTGAAGTACTCCATCATCGTAGCTGCGACCGCTTCGGAGCCGGCGCCACTGCAGTTCCTGGCTCCCTTCTCAGCGTGCGCCATGGGCGAGTATTTCCGCGACAACGGTATGCATGCTTTGATGATCTATGACGATTTGTCCAAGCAAGCTGTGGCTTACCGCCAGATGTCCTTGCTGCTGCGTCGTCCACCAGGTCGCGAAGCCTATCCTGGCGACGTATTCTATCTGCACTCGCGCTTGCTCGAGCGCGCCGCGAAGCTGAACGAAGACAATGGCTCCGGGTCGCTGACGGCTCTGCCGATCATCGAAACCCAAGCCAACGACGTGTCCGCCTATATTCCGACCAATGTGATTTCAATCACGGACGGTCAGATCTTCCTGGAAACCGACTTGTTCTATCAAGGCGTCCGTCCAGCGGTGAACGTCGGTCTGTCGGTTTCTCGGGTGGGTTCGTCGGCGCAAGTCAAGGCGATGAAGCAAGTGGCCGGCCCGATTAAGGGTGAATTGGCCCAGTACCGGGAAATGGCCGCCTTCGCGAAGTTCGGCTCGGACCTGGATGCATCCACCCAGCGCTTGCTGGCCCGCGGGGCACGCTTGACCGAGATGTTAAAACAAGACCAGTTCGCGCCCGTGGCCGTCGAAGATCAGGTTGTGCTGATCTATGCCGGGACCAAGGGCTATTTGGACAGCGTCGCCGTCAGCGACATCAAGCGCTATGAAGCCGAACTGAAGGCTGCTTTGCGCGGAAAGTACAAAGACCTGTCTGACGCGATCAAAACCAAGCTGGACATCAAGGCCGACAATATCGAAGCACGCATCAAAGAAGCGCTTGATGATTTCGCCAAGACCTTTGCTTAAGAGCGGGGCTGAAGGAACCGATCCATGGCCAGCTTAAAGGACTTTCGCACGCGTATCGCTTCGGTGAAGTCGACCCAGAAGATCACCAAGGCCATGCAAATGGTGGCGGCGGCAAAGCTGAAGCGTGCGCAAGAGGCAGCAGAAGCGGCACGCCCCTATAGTGAAAAAGTCGCCGGGACTGTGTCCAATCTGGCACAATCGGTGCAAGGCTCCGATGCCGCCCCCAAACTTCTGCGTGGCTCGGGCAATGATCAGGTCCATCTGGTGGTGGTTGCCACCTCAGAGCGCGGCCTGTGCGGCGGGTTCAACACCAATATCGTCAAGAAGTCTCGCGAGCTAATTGTCGCCCTGCAAGCCCAGGGCAAAACGGTTAAAATCCTGACCGTGGGCAAGAAGGGCCGCGACCAGTTAAAGCGCGTCTATGCGTCCTTATCGGTTGGCCATATTGAATTTGCCGGCGTCCGCACCTTGGGCTCGGCTCAAAGCGCACAAGTCAGTCACAAACTGGTCGATATGTTCGATTCCGGTGAGTTTGACGTCGCGCATCTGGTGTTCTCGCGCTTTAAGTCCGTCATCAGCCAGGTGGCGACTGTACAGCAACTGATCCCCGTTGTGGCGCCTGAAGGCGTTGCAACAGCCGATACAGGCGGCGGTGTCTATAGCTATGAACCCGGCGAAGAAGCCATTTTGGAAGCCTTGCTGCCACGCTATCTCGACAGCCAGATTTTGGGCGCTTTGCTAGAAAATGCCGCTGGTTTCTATGGGGCCCAAATGGGTGCTATGGACAATGCGACACGCAACGCAGGCGACCTGATCAAGAAACTGACCTTGCAAATGAACCGCAAGCGCCAAGCCATGATTACCACCGAACTGACCGAAATTATCGCGGGTGCGCAGGCGGTTTAAGCCACGCACAGATCGCGCAGCAAGAGACTACGAAGGGCAAATCAGATGAGCATCCATGTTAAAGGCAAGATCGCCCAAGTGATCGGCGCAGTTGTCGACGTTGAGTTTGATGGCGAATTGCCAAGCATTCTCAATGCCTTGGAAACCAGCAACAATGGCAAGCGCCTTGTGTTGGAAGTCGCCCAGCATCTGGGGGAAAAGACCGTGCGTACCATCGCAATGGACGCAACTGAAGGCTTGGTTCGTGGCCAAGAAGTCACCGACACCGGCAACCCCATCATGGTGCCAGTAGGTCCAGCCACTTTAGGCCGCATCATCAATGTGATTGGTGAGCCCATCGATGAAGCCGGTCCAATTGTGTCGGCCCAGGGCAAGCGCTCGATCCACCAGGCAGCGCCTGCCTTCGTTGATCAAAAGCCAGCGCCAGAAGTTTTGGCCACCGGCATCAAGGTAGTGGACTTGCTCTGCCCTTACGCCAAGGGTGGCAAGATTGGTCTGTTCGGGGGTGCCGGTGTGGGCAAAACTGTTCTGATCCAGGAACTGATCAACAACATCGCAAAAGCCTATGGCGGGTATTCGGTGTTGGCTGGCGTGGGTGAACGGACACGCGAAGGTAACGACCTCTATTACGAAATGATCGAATCCAAAGTGAACGTCGATCCGAAGGAAAACAACGGTTCTTCGGAAGGTTCGCGCTGCACCTTGGTCTATGGTCAGATGAACGAGCCCCCAGGGGCGCGTGCACGTGTGGCTTTGACAGGCTTGGCCCAGTGCGAATATTTCCGCGACGAAGAAGGTAAAGACGTTTTGTTCTTCGTGGACAACATCTTCCGCTTCACCCAAGCGGGTTCAGAAGTGTCGGCACTTCTGGGACGTATTCCTTCTGCTGTGGGCTATCAGCCAACCTTGGCAACCGACATGGGCGGCCTCCAAGAGCGAATCACGTCGACCGTTAAGGGCTCCATCACGTCGGTTCAGGCCATCTATGTGCCTGCTGACGATTTGACCGACCCTGCACCAGCTGCATCGTTTGCCCACCTCGACGCAACCACCGTGTTGAACCGCTCGATCGCTGAAAAAGGTATCTACCCGGCTGTGGACCCTCTGGACTCCACCTCGCGGATCCTCGAGCCACGCATCGTGGGTGAAGACCACTATCAAACCGCCCGACGGGTTCAAGAAATCCTGCAGCAATACAAAGCTCTTCAAGACATCATCGCGATCCTCGGCATGGACGAATTGTCGGAAGACGACAAATTGGTCGTGTCGCGCGCCCGCAAGGTGGAGCGCTTCTTGTCGCAACCATTCCACGTGGCAGAAGTGTTCACCGGTTCGCCCGGTAAACTCGTGTCACTGGAAGACACCATCCGTGGCTTCAAAGGCCTCGTAAATGGTGATTATGACCACTTGCCAGAGCAGGCCTTCTATATGGTCGGCAACATCGACGAAGCGATTGCCAAAGCTCAAAAGATGGCTGCTGAAGCCGCCTAAGCGCTTTCTCGAACAGAACAAAATAAGGCCTCGTAGCGATGCTGCGGGGCTTTTTGTTTTCTAGACACTGGAGGTGGTCCGAAAAATAGGGATCGACTTGGCTCAAGAGCACGTTCCATTTGCAGTCGCGGTGCTTCTTGCAGATGCAACTGAGCGGCCCATCAGTGATAAGCGGGCTCCCGATATGGCGGATGCAAGGTGTAAAACATAAACACAGCTCCCACGCGAGCCATATTTGATCACGGTGAGGTGTCGTATCGACTGTTGCAGTGCTTTGCATGGTGAGCGCTCAAATGCTAAACGCACGGCAACAAATTCTTTCCCGCAATCAGCGAGCATATCCATGGCCACCACAGGCAAACTTCACTTTTCTTTGGTCTCCCCCGAGCGCGCCCTTTATTCCGGTGAAGTCGATCAGGTGGTGGTGCCCGGCGTGGATGGACAGTTCGGCGTATTGAGCCAGCACGCCCCATTCATGACGGTGATCCAGCAAGGCGCAATCCGCATTCTCGATGGTGGGAGCGAGCGTAAGATTTTCGTCGGCGGTGGCTTTGCCGACGTGACGCCGCAAGGCCTGACCATTCTGGCCGAAGATGCCGTGGACCTAGCAAATCTGGATGCAACAGGCCTTGAAAAGGACCTGCAAAATGCCCGTGAAGACGTGCGCGATGCCAAGGATGGCGACGTGAAGGTCGCAGCGGAGCGAAAGCTCGCCCGGCTTGAAGCCATCCGCGCCGCGGCTTAAGCTCCTTACTAACGACTTGTAAGGCCCCTTTAGTCCCTTAAAGACAGCTTCCAAATAAGCTAGATCGCGTCTCGTTTTCTTGAAAACGAGGTTGCGATCTAAATTTATGATTTAGGGCCAGTTTTACACCATTTTTCGATTCCGAAAAATGGTGAACGGCCCTAGGAAGCTCCGCTGAAGGCGGGTGAAGGGGTAAAGCCCCCCCTTCCCCCGAAAGGGCTAAGGGAGGATTACTGGCTAACCCGGTTACTCACCATTGCCGCCACGGCGGCTCTTGAAGTAGCGGAAGAAGTCGCTGTCTGGGGTGGTCACAATGGTGGTGCCCGCCGGCAAGGCTTTCTCATAGGCCTGCATAGAGCGGTAGAAAGCCGCAAAGTCAGGGTCTTGATTATAGCTGTCTGCAATAATCTTGGCCCGTTCACGATCCGCACCACCGCGAATCTCTTGTGCCTGGCGGTCACCGCCGGCACGCACACTGGCAGCAGCCTGCTGGCGTTCCGAGCGCATGCGCTCAAACACCCGCTCCTGGTTAGCTGGCGGCAAATCGGCAGCGCGGATCTTCACGTCGACAACCTCAATGCCGAGCGCGCTTGCTTCACGGTTCATTTCCGAGCGGATCAAGCTCATCAATGCGGAACGACGACCGGAAATGATGTCAGTCGATTGTGCGGAGCCCAAGACACGCCGCAGAGACGCTTCCAGCAAGCTGGTCAAACGATCACGGGCACGCGCTTCGGTTCGCACTGCCTGATAAAAGCGCAACGGATTGACAATACGCCAGCGCGCGAAGCTATCGACTTCGAGACGCTCTTGGTCGGCGGTCACCACTTCACTTTTGCCAGAGGGTGCCAGATCCAGAATACGCCGGTCATAGATTTGCCTTTGCTGGACAAACGGAATCATCACTTTCAAACCGGGGTCTGTTCCATCAATATTGAAGAAGTTCTTGGGCTGACCAAATTGCAGCGTGATCGCCTGTTGGGTCTCGCTGACGGAAAACAAAGCGGCATTGGCCAAGATCATCGCACCAAGAGCCAGGCCACCCATAATGGGAAGGGTACGCGCGTTCATCGGACAACTCCCTGTGGGTTCGCA
The DNA here is from genome assembly GCA_943372135.1 of Maricaulis salignorans. Taxonomy (GTDB): domain Bacteria; phylum Pseudomonadota; class Alphaproteobacteria; order Caulobacterales; family Aquidulcibacteraceae; genus Aquidulcibacter. Next base: position 34,597 of record CALRXH020000004.1, read on the forward strand.
TTTTGCGCCGATGGCGCGGAAGGTGCAGCGGCGGGGCCTGCAGCGCTTTTCAATAATTCAGGCGGCAGTACCACCATCGGGCTCGCACCGGCACGGCCAGAATCAAGCAAAACCTTGTTCGCACCCTGGTAAACCCGCTCCATGGTTTCTAGATAAAGCCGTTGTCGTGTAACCTCAGGTGCCAGTTTGTATTCCTGATACAACTGGTTGAAGCGCGCAGCATCCCCTTGGGCTTGGGGCACCACCGCATTGCGGTAAGTTCGGGCTTGGTTGATTTTGGTTTCAGCTTCCTGGCTAGCCGCTGCCACTTCGCGGAATGCATCATTCACCGCTGCTGGCGGCTCTGCTTTGGTCAAATTGACCTGCGTGATGCGAATGCCAGCCTTGTAGTCATTCAATGTGCGCTGGATCAGGTCCCGGGTCTGAGCTTCCACTTGCGCCCGTCCGGTCGACAAAACTTGCTCACGTTGCGACTTGCCAGCGACTTCGCGCATGGCAGATTCCGCAACGGCGCGTACCGTTTCCTCGGCATTGCCGCGACCTTCAGGACCATGGGCAACTTGGAACAGATAATCGCGGGAATTTTCAACACGCCACCATACTTGGAAGCCAACATCCACGATGTTTTCATCGGCTGTCAGCATCAGACCATCATTGGCACCGGCCTCGGAGCCGCCACCAACGGTCAAGGACCGAGCATTTTGTACGTCAACAATCTGGCGGGTTTCGATCGGTGCCGGCAGATGGAACTGCAAGCCCTGCTCGACCGTATACACATACTTGCCAAAACGCTGGATCACGCCCTCTTCACCGGCATCAACAACATAAACCCCTGTTGCAGCCCAGCCCAGTAAGGCGACCAGCACAATTGCCCCGACAGTGCGCTTGTCAAACTGAATGGGCTCACCGCCGCCACCGCCGCCTTTAAGGCCGCCGCCGCCATTGCCGCCGCCGCCCAGCACACTCTTCAAGCGATCTTCGACGCGTTTGGCCAATTCATCCAGATTGCCGCTCTCGCTAGGACCACCCGGACGCCGGGGTGGGGGGTTTGAGCCATTGCCCCACGGATTTTTAGGCCCAGAGCCACCGCCCTGCTGATTGCCATTCGAACCACCACTGGGGCCCCAAGGGCCGCCACTGCCGCCAGACGAGTTATCATTCCAAGGCATAGAGACGTATTTCCATTCCAGAGCCGCCAAACCTAGGCAAAGGCACATGCCAGAGACTTGCAAGCGGGCGTTACAGTCCCTTATGTGCGTGCTCGGCCAAAGGGATCAAGAAGGTGTTAGGAATCAAACGATCACTCAATCGCGAGGATGTGTTGAAAATTCTCGACACCATGCGCGCGTCTGACGGTTTAAGTATTGTATATAAAGGACTTATTGAGGATGTGCGTGTCTCTGCAGGGGGGGATGTGCTGGCAACAATTTCAGTGCCAAAAGGCGAAGAAAGTGCAGCTAGCCAGTGGCAACAGGCCGCTACGGCCGCCATAAAGGCTCTGCCAGGCGCTGGAAAGGTCACTGTGGTGATGACAGCCCATGTCGGTGCTGCACAAAAGCCACCGGCAACCGACGCACCCCCGGCTGGTCAACAGCGCATACGCAAAGGTGCCAAGCTAACCGATGCAGCCCTTGCCCAAGGCGTCGCCCAAGCCCCGCCTGTGAAAGCAGGCATTCCCGGTATCACCTCTATCTTAGCCGTCGCGTCAGCGAAGGGTGGGGTTGGCAAGTCCACCGTAGCGGTCAATTTAGCAGCAGCTTTGTCGACCCTTGGGCTGCGGGTCGGCTTGCTCGATATCGACATCTATGGACCGTCCATTCCCACCATGATGGGCACTGTGTCAGCGGAGCCCGAAGTCGGCGACGATAAGAAGCTTTTGCCAGTCATGGCCTATGGCCTCAAAACCATGTCGATTGGCTATTTGGTAGATGGTGATTCCCCCATGATCTGGCGCGGGCCCATCGTCACAAGTGCGATCCGGCAATTGTTGGAGGACGTCACATGGGGCACAGCGCAAGAGCCCCTGGACGTGCTGGTAATGGATACACCACCTGGAACAGGCGATGCCCAACTGGCCTTGGCACAGCGTGTTCCCTTAAATGCTGCCATCCTCGTATCCACCCCTCAGGAAGTTGCCTTGGCCGATGTGCGCCGTGGTGCCGGCATGTTCGCAAAGACCCATGTCCCCGTGCTGGGCGTGGTTGAGAACATGGCGTGGCTGACACAACAGGATGGGAGCCGCCTCTATGTGTTTGGCGAAGGTGGCGCGAAGCGCACGGCAGAAGCGTTGGGCCTGCCGTTTCTGGGCGAAATTCCCTTGGAAGTGGGCATTCGCGAAAGTGGTGATGGCGGGGTGCCCTATGTTGTTGCCGCGCCTGGCAGCGACACGGCCAATGCCTTCTTATCCATTGCCGCCCACATTTATGACGGCCTGCTGCATCAGGAAACTAAGCCCCCGCCCGTGATTAGCTTTGTCCCTTAAGCCTCAGCCAAGGCATCTTTGAAGCAGGCCACGATCCAATCGCGGACCAATTGCAAGCGCACATTCGCCTTGGTGTCGCGATGGAACACCAGCCATGGCTGGCGATCCGGCAAGATGCGTAAGGGTATTTCAATCAAGCCCGCTTGTTGGGCTGCAAAGGCGGGCAGCGGTGCAATCCCGACACCCGCGACAGCGGCATTGAGCAAAGACCGAACGCTGGAAGAACAAAAGCGAATGGTCGCATCTAGCCCTTGTGCTTTCAGCCACTGATTTTCAGCGATGTCGCCATACTGACGGTCGAGCCAAAGGAGATGTTCATCCTGTAGAACCAAGCGGTCTAACGCCTTGCCCTTAAGATAGTCAGGGGAAGCAAATAGGCCCAGCCGGATCATCGGCAAGCGACGCGCCATTAAGGTCTCTTCCAGCGGGCGCACCATGCGGATCGCCATATCTGTGCGCCCGGCGTTTAAATTGGCGATGTCATTGGAAACCTCTAAATCAATACTGATCGACGCATCTTGTGCCCGCAATCGCGCCAAGCGTGGGGCCAACACATCGGCGACCACCGACTCTGTCGCCGAAATGCGCACTGAAGGCAGATCCGGCCCTTCTTGAAGGGCACGGGCGCGGCGGGCAATTTGGCTTAGTTGACGGGCACCCGGTTCTGCCACTTGCAGAATGGCGTGCCCAGCTTCGGTTAATCGCGCGCCGCGTGGACCGCGGTGTAAGAGGTGCAGGCCGAGTTGTGCCTCCAGCCCATCAATCCGCCGACTAATCGTTGGGATCGACAGACCCAATTCGTCCGCCGCTTCAGAAAGGGAACCGCGCCGCGCCACCACAACGAAACACCGGACCCCTTCCCAATCCATCGCCCGCTCATTTGTCATTTTTGAAAATCCATTTTCCATTTTTAGGCCTAGCTAGACCGATCGGTCAAGCCTTATTTGGGGTCAACGGGTGGTCTGCTCCCCCGACGAAAGGATGTTCAGGATGAAACTCTTTCTCTCTTTGCTCGCGCTGGGTGCGCTGGTTGGACTGGGTGCTTGGTTTGGATTAGCCCCCCAACGTGCCGCCGCAGAAGCTGCGCAAACCAAAGTGGCGGTCTATGTTTCGATCACGCGCCCTGCAGGGGTGACGGACGAAGCCCTCACGGCTGAATTCACCCGGGCGATTCCCATTTATGCAAAGGTACCGGGACTTGAGCGCAAATATTTTACCTATAGCGAAGCGGGCTTTGGTGGCCTCTATCTGTTTGAAAATGAAGCCGCCGCAAAAGCCCACTTCAATGCTGCCTGGCTGGAACGGGTTCAAAAAACTTATGGAGTCAAAGCCGACCCGATTTATTTCTCCGTCCCCGAAGTCACCGCTGGCGCTGCGAAAGTGGCTCCATCAGCCGCCAATGTTGCGACGATTGTTGAGATTAAAACCCCTTGGTACGGAACCGATGGGCTGGTGAAGAAGGGCCTACGAGACGCCATCCCAACTTATGCCGCCACACCGCACCTGATCTATAAATACTTTACCCAAGGCACCGATCGCAGCTTTGGCGGCATCTATCTATGGGAAGATCAGGCCAGTGCGGAAGCCAATTTTGGACCAGCTTGGCATGAACGTGTCACCAAGAAATATGGTCACGACGGCAAAGTCACCTTCCTCAAAGCCCCCGTTAGCATGATCCAACCCGTCAAATCGGAGAAGCCGTAACATGAAGACGATACGTGAACTGGGAACCAAGCTGGATACGTGGGGTGGCCGTCGCAAGATGGCCACCTTTAAGGCTGGATGGGCGGCTTCGACTTCGCCTGAGATTGGCTTTTACACGACACCTTTGACCCAATACCGCTACCGGCTGCGGGGTAGCGGACCCACGCTGGTTTTTTCCGCTGACCCCCCGATGACACTGGAAAATTACGATGCGCTGCTAGATGCCTTCAGCCCGCATTTTCGCGTCATCATTTTCGAACTCCCCGCTATGGGGTTTAGCGCCGTTGACCCGGCTTACCGATTTGATTTTTATCAGACCAATGATGACGTTGCCCGCTTCTTGAAAGACGTGGCGGGAGAAGGCGCAATTCTGGCTTTCTCCTGCGTTGCAAGCCTGTGCGCGATTGATTTGGCCTGCCGCCGACCGGAGCTGGTATCCCGACTTGCCCTTTTACAGGCTGGCGACGTTGCAGCCTTCGCAACTTGGAAGGAAGGCCGTGATCCTAAGGGCATTCTGGCGCGGCCGTTTCTAGGCCAGTGGGTGATGAAGCAGCTTGCATCCAAACGCATGCCAGATTGGTACCGCCTGTCGATTGGCCGAAAGGACATGCTGGATGAATTTGTGGCCTGTGCCTGCCGGTCGTTTGAGCATGGTGCCATGTGGTCCCTTGCCAGCGCCTATCAGCTCTATATGGACCCATCGATTCAGCTGGATAAGCCCAAGCAGCCGCTATTGGCATTTTGGGGCCAAGCCGACCGAAGTCACCCCGCGCAAAACGCTGAACGGGCGCGCTATTTGGCCGATCACGTTGATTATATCAACTATCCTGACCTCGGACACACACCCGAATTGGAAGACCCAACGCGCGTCTGTCGAGACCTTTTGGCTTGGTTGAAGCAAGATTAGGCGCTGGATTGGACGCTCCCCTTCCCATAGCCAGAAAGAGAGCCTATATTGGAAGCGTCCGGTTCGCCGGACTATGGTGATAAACGTGCGTGAAATAAGCAGGCCGGACCGGGGTGCGATTCCCCGCGGCTCCACCAAGCTCTCTGCGTGTATCGACGCGAGTGTGGGGCCGATCAGGATCGACGGATGTGTAAAGACGTTACTTTTACCCGCGTGGGCTTCGTCAACCGCCCATTTTCACAAATGCAAACGATAACTTTGCACAGGAAGTCCGTTTGGCTGCGTAATGCGGTCTGATTGACATCCGACTAAGTCCCAAGGCTTCGGCCGAAGGCGGGGCACGGAGGGGGGCCCGGCAACAGCAACCCCCTCCACCTTTCTTTTAAAAACAATATATTAATTAGCTGCACCCTTACCTAGTCAGATCAGCCCGAAGTCATGTAACGATGACAGCATAAAGACAATTCGCGCATTGGGTGCTTTGGTTCGCTTGGACACCGAAGTCGATTGCACACGCGAGAAAGCATGATTAAGAAGAAGTCCATATTCATAACGCCAGAAATGGCCAAAAGCAGGAGACGGCCTCGATGTCGGAAGACCTCATCGGCTATGCAAAGCTAACCCAAGATGCCCTGCGTGGCGTCGTGCGCGACGCGATCAAAATTGCGTTGACCGGCTTGCCTGGTGACCATCATTTCTACATCAGCTTCCGTACCCGCGCCCGTGGTGTGCAAGTCGCACAATTTCTGGCGGCGAAATACCCAGACGAGATGACCATTGTGATCCAGCACCAATATGAAGGGCTGGAAGTGCGCGATGACTGGTTTGCCATAACCCTGCATTTTGGCGGCGTTCCGCAACGCATTGTGATCCCGTTTGAAGCAATCACCCGTTTCTATGACCCCTCGGTACGATTTGCCCTGCCGTTTGATGTGGTTGACGATCTCTCCCCTGATGCCGACATGGATGATGACGTCCTGGAATCCGAAGTTGAGGAAACAGTCGTCAAAACACCGAGCACCGGTGCTGTTGTTAGCCTTGATGCATTTCGGCGCAAGAAGTGAGCGCAGAGGCCAGCCAGACCCGCACCGACGCGGAAGTTCTGGCCAAATTCACCCAAGCTAAGTCTCGACCCCCCTGTTCAGACACGCTGGGTCTAGAAGTGTTGTTGATCGATCAAGCAGCCCGACGCGTGCGGATCAAAATGGTCGGCCAAGACGCCTGGTGTAACCCGCGCGGTGCCCTGCAGGGCGGCTTTGTCACCGCCATGCTGGATGAAGCCATGGCGATTGCCGGCATCGTTGCGGGGCAAATGGCCTTTGCGGTACCAACTTTAGAGCTGAAAACCACATTCCTGCGCCCCTGCCCTTCAGGGCCAGTGGAAGCTGAAGGCCGCGTTGTCAAATGGGGCAATAAAGCAGCGTTTTTGGAAGCCGACCTTTTTGATGCAGAAGGCCGCCTCGTGGCACGCGCGACATCGACTGTGCTACCCACACCCTTGCCAGCCCGCCACCCACGGGCTGACGGCTAGGCCAGATCCAACCGCTTGAATAATTGTTCGGCACTTGCGCGGGTCTGGTTGTTCCAATCCGCGAGCCTGGAACGCATGAGGCAGGATTCGCTTTTCAAAATGATGCCGTCTTCCAGAATTTTGAGCGCATTGGCCGTCAAAGTTGCCCCGGACGTGGTGATGTCGACGATGGCTTCAGCAATGCCTGCAGCGGGTGCGCCTTCAGTCGCGCCAGCGCTATCGACGATGCGGTGATCGGCAACATGATGGCTGCGCATGAATTGCGCTGTCAGGCGCGTAAACTTGGTGGCAATCCGGAACCGCCGCCCGGTTTGACGACGCATGTCGGTGGCAACTTCTGCCAGGTCAGCCATGGTCTCGACATCGATCCAGCCATTGGGCACGGCAACCACCACATCCGCCCGGCCAAAGCCCAAGCGGGCCTCGATGGCGAGGCGGTCATCAAAGTCGCTCGCGGCTTCACGCACAATGTCCTCACCCGTGATGCCGAGGTGACACGCCCCCGCCAAAAGCGCCTTGGCGATCTCACTGGCTGAAGCCAAGCGGATTTGAATGTCGTCAAAACCATCAATGGTTGCGCTATAACCCCGCTCGCCACCTGTCTGGCGCACAACAAGACCCTTCTTGGCGAGCCACGCTTCGCATTGTTCCTTCAAGCGCCCTTTGGAGGGCAAGGCCAGGGTCAAGACTGCCATCTCATTGGCCTCCAAATCGTGCCGGGCGGATCACGCAGCCAACCGCTCGGGCATTGCGCTGGCCTGATGATATCTCGCCCACCAACGTGTCATAGCGCCCGCCGGTTGCGACTGGCCTTGCAAAACTCCGATCAGCGGCCAGATCGAAGGCCATCCCGTCATAATAGTCAAAAGCCTCGGGACTTAAGGCTTCAAAATGGGCTTGGCTTAAGGCCCCGGGCGCATCTTGTTGAATCCGGTCAAGCCGTAGGGCCCATGCCTGGCGCCAATCCATCAAATCGACACCGAGTCTGGCAGCCAAACTGACGCACTCATCCAAGCTGGCTGGGAGCGAGCCTTGGCTGCTCAAATGAATGAGCTTTGACAACGTCTCAGCCAGTTCTGGCGAGAGCGGTTTGGCAATGGCGCGTTTGGCCCGTGCAGCAAGACGATCAGCCACATGGCTTAGCTGCCGGTTGCCGGGCAGCGACAAATTCGCCAGGGTCAGCACTTCTGCCACGGTGTTGCGGGCGCGGTCACAATCGAGTTCGGCTATCGTGCGCTCCAGGGCACTGATCTGGCGGCTTGGCCCGGTGCCTTTGGCCTGGGCCAGCACACGTTCCAGCGCACGCCTGTGGCTGGCAACTTCGCCCAAAGCTTGGCCCCAGGGTTCGGGTAGATCGGCCTTTGCAATAATGTTTGCCAGGAGCCCTCCATCACATAGCCGGACATAAAGCTCGCGCTCCCCGGCAGCGTGGCACGCCTCCCAAGCGGCAAGAAACACGGTCACATCGGCTGCTATCGGGTCGCCATCCCCGAAGCGCTCCAGACCGATTTGGACGAACTCGGGGGCGCGGTCTTCACCCTGCCTTGGCGCACGAAACACCTTGCCCTCGCACACCCAGGCCACAGGCTCGTCATCTGCTGCAGCGGTCTGGGCATAATGGAGGGCTGCAGGAATGGTCAGGTCGGCGCGCAAGCACAATTCAGCCCCGTCCGGGCCAGACGCAAAATAAAGGCGGGGACGCAAATCTTCGCCTGCCAATTCCAGCACCAAAGCGGCTGGCAGCAAGGTTGGCAAAGCCACCTCCTGCCCACCCCGGGCCTTTAAAGCAGCCCAAGCGGCCTGCATTTTGGGACCAGTCTCCTGGTTCATGGTTTCAGCATATCCTGCACGGCTTGAACCAATTGGGCGCGCGGCACTTCGACTTGGGCTGGCCGCTCGCGCCGCCAGGCCTCATTGGAGGCTATCGCCCGGGCCATTTGCGCACCAAGCTCGAGGTCTTTGAGCGTCACTTTGCCAGACTCACGCTCCTGGCTTCCTTCTATCACGACGACCGGGGCTTTCCGGCGGTCGGCATATTTCATTTGCGCCTTCATGCCAGAGCTGCCGAGATAGACTTCCGCCGCAATGCCCGCTTGGCGCAATTCGTTCGCCATCTGCATATAGCCCGCCATCGCATCGCCATCGAGGGAGAGAATGACAACTGGGCCTTGCGCTGCCTCCGGCTGACGCCCCGATGCCGACAAGGCCGCGACCAAGCGCGAGACACCTAGCGAAAAACCGGTCGCGGGCGCGCGTTCGCCCCTGAAGCGCATCACGAGGTCATCATAGCGTCCACCAGACCCGATCGAGCCAAAACGGACTTTATTGCCCTTTTCATCCAAGGTCTCGGCCAAGAGCTCTGCTTCAAACACAGGCCCCGTATAATATTCCAGACCGCGCACAATGGCCGGGTCAAAGAAAGCGCGGTCTTCAAGAATATCCAAAGCGCGCAAGGTCGCATCAATGGCAGCAAGCTCTTTGACGCCTTCTGCGCCCAGTTCGGTATCGCCCACCACCGCGTCCAACGCGTTTAGTGTCTCGAGGCGCGCTGCTTTGCGCGTTGAGGTAAAGGCCATGACTTGCGCGATGGCTTTGGAGCCAAGCCCTGCCCCTTTGGTGAAGTCGCCCGACTCATCCCTGCGACCAGCCCCCAGGAGCAACTCAACCCCTTCCAGGCCCAAGCGGTCGAGCTTGTCGACAGCGCGCAACACGCCCAGACGGGTGGCCGTATCTGCACCATCGACGCCAATCTTGACCAATAGCCCATCAAGCAATTTGCGGTTTGAGACATTGACCACATAAAGCCCGCGCGGCACACCAGCGGCTTCGACCGCTGCCGCCCCCATAGCAATCGCCTCTGCATCAGCCTCCGGGCGGGCAGAGCCAACGCAATCGGCATCACATTGCCAGAACTCACGATAGCGGCCAGGGCCCGGCTTCTCATTGCGCCAAACAGGGCCTGCGGCACAACGGCGGAAAGGTTTGGGCAGGCTATCCCAGTTTTGGGCAGCAAAACGGGCTAGGGGTGCTGTTAGATCATAGCGCAGGCTCATCCATTGGCCGTCATCATCCTCCAGCGAAAACACGCCTTCATTGGGACGATCCTGGTCGGGCAGGAACTTGCCCAAAGCATCGGCATATTCAAAACTGGGGGTTTCAAGTCGCTCATAGCCCCAGGACTCATAGACCCGCAGGACTTTTTCCACGACACTGCGCTCCGCCAACAGGGCGTCGGCCCGGCGATCGACAAAGCCGCGCGGGCAACGAGCAAGCGGTCGGCTCTGCGCATTTGAATTCGTTTCGGTCATGTAAAAGCCCGTTGGGAAACAAGATGGAGGCGGTGTTTATCGCGACATGGCGCAGGCGGCAATCAATCTGCCTGATATCACTGTGCCATCGCCAAATGCACACAGTGTTTTGATACAGGAATCAAGGTGACACTTGGAGAGAGCACGGTTAGAAAAGCGGCCCGGGGCCTGTTTGGGCACGCCCCGAGCGTGCCTAATGATAGAAAGTTTGCGTCATGAGCGAAAAGTCGCAGCGTCGCCGGAAAGCCCTTGCTTCGCGAACAGCTGTGGCTAGTGCGATCTTCGTAGCTTTGGCGGCAACCGGTCTGTCTCTCTACAGCCCGCTGAAGCCACCACCCCCGGAAAACCCTGCCGTTGATGCGGCCCCGAAAAAGACCGATTGGCGCGAGATCTCCCGCCAAGCCTTGGACAAGGAAAAGCTATCCTTTGCCGAGATTGCCTTCATGTCAGGGATCGTAACTGTATCGGGCGATACCGACGAAGCACAAGCGCGGACCCGCGCTTTTAACGCGGTAAAGCAGGCTATCTTGAGTGATCCAAGCCATGTCGGTGTGGTCCTCGCGATTGAAAATGCGATCACTCTGGAGGGGCAGCCGGTGGCCGGGGCCCCGGATGCGGCCTCCACCATGGGCATTACTCCAGATGCCAAGGCCTGCCAGACCGCTTATGACACACTCTTGGATGGACGGGTGATCAATTTTGGTTCGAGCAGCGCGGTACTTGCCGAGGAGTCAAAGCCTTTGCTGGATGCCTTAGCGGCTGTAGCCAAGCGCTGTGAGACCTACCGGGTCGAGCTGGGCGGGCATACTGACGCGCGCGGGGACGCCACCGCCAATCAGGCGCTATCGGAACGGCGCGCCCAATCAGTCGCTGATTATCTGGTTTCTCAGTCTGTACCAGCAAGCCTTTTAGGTGTGTCTGGCTATGGCGAAACCCAACCCAAGGACGCCAGCGGCAATGCCGAAGCCGATGCCAGAAACCGCCGGATTGAATTCAAAATCGTGGAAGATAAAGCCCAATAGGCCCCTCGCAGCGTGGCCAGCTTAGCGCGTTAGCCCCGGCACCCATTTCACATCTTCAGCCCCATTGGCATTGGCGCGACGGCCCGCCACAAACAACAGGTCTGACAGGCGGTTGAGATAATGCAGCACAGAGTGCGAGACAACTTCGCCCTCGCTCTGCATCAAAGCTGCAACTTGCCGCTCCGCCCGCCGCGTGATCGTACGCGCCACATGCAAATAGGCTGACAGCGCGGTGCCACCTGGCAGGATAAAGGAATCTAGCGCTGGAATGTCCGCATTCATTGCGTCGATTTCGGTTTCCAGTCGCGTCACTTGGTTGGGCAGAATGCGCAAAGCTTCCCAAGCTAAAGGCTTACCGCGCTCGGGCGTCGCCAAATCGGCCCCCAGATCAAACAGATCGTTTTGGATTCGGCCCAAAATCGCGTCGAGCTCTGCGTCGGCCGCACTGTGCAAGCGCGCGACACCGATAGCGGCATTGGCTTCATCCACCGCCCCGTAAGCTTCCACACGGACATCAAACTTCGCCACGGTCTCACCTGTGGCAAGGCTGGTTGTGCCATTATCGCCGGTGCGCGTGTAAATCTTATTGAGCGTGACCATGCTGCATCCCGTAAATCTGTCTCAGCCTTACTATAGGTCCAAAGCTGTCCTGCCAAAGCACGAAGCTGCTATTTGCGAGAACGCCGCGCCATGACGTCACCCTAAAAGGTCTCCAGATTTAACTTAAAGTGGTGCGATGTTTTACCAACAGCAGCGATTTTGTGGGGGCATTATTCCAACATGAAGCGCTCCATCACTTCATTCCTTGCGTTTTCTACGGCGATGCTGGTTGTCCGGTTGCTTAAAGGTCATGAGCTTAATGCCGGAAGCTTTGGCATCGCCCTAGGGCCATTCACCATTTTTCGGAATCGAAAAATGGTGAATGGCCCTAAATCATAAATTTAGATCGCAACCTCGTTTTCAAGAAAACGAGACGCGATCTAGGTGGGGGACTGATCGCTGCTTGCCTGTTTGATGGTTTGATGCTGCTTTTTCAGCGCCTTTTTCATTGGCTTGGCCGAGATTACGCAAAGCGGCAGAAAGAGGTTTGAGTGTCTGGCTTACTTAGCAGTCTCCCCAAAAGCAAAAAAGCTCGAATTTGCCGGAAATCGTGCTAAATCCCTTAAGATGACCCATCCCATCCGACTGCTCTGCTTGAGCCTTGCCATTATCTTCACCGCCCTGATCGGCTGGGCGAGCGTGCGCGGCGACTTTGGGGCAGAGTTTGCTGCCATTACCGCCATGCCCTGGGGGCGAATCTCTCTGATCGATCTTTATCTGGGCTTCTTGCTCTTTGGCTTTGCGGTCTGGGTGGTGGAGAAGGACCTCAAAACCCGGCTAGTGTGGGCTTTGCCGGTCCTGGTGTTGGGCAATGCTTGGTCCCTGGTGTGGGTCGCCGTGCGCTGGAACCAGATTCTCGGGCGCTTGAAAACTGCCCCGGCAGAACCGCCTAAGTCTGACTCTAATTCCTAACCGCGCAAATATCCGGCAAGCCACGGCCGCGGCCCGCATCATCAAGGCCATAGCCGACCAAAAACCGGTCCGGCAGGTCAAACCCCAGATAATCCGGGCCAGGCAGTTCTGCCGCCAAGGGCTTGCGGGCCAACAGACAGGTCAAAACCTCGCTTGCCCCTTTCGACGCCAGATAGGATTTGGCAAACAGGATCGTGCGGCCGGTATCATAGACATCATCCACGATCAGAACCTGGCGGCCACCAATTGGCTTTTGCAGATCGGCCACAATATTGATGCGGCCAGCACTTTCATGGCCATCGCCATAGCTCGACAGCCACAGGAAGTCTGTGCGCGGCGTTTTTCCGTGGCGGGCAAGACCACGCACCAGATCAGCCATAAAGACAAAAGCGCCCTGCAATAGCCCGACCACGACGGCATCTTCTCGCAGCCTGCCTGCAATCTGGCCGGCCAGCTCTTGAATACGGCTGTCGATTTCTTGCGCGGAAACCAGAATATCCAATTGAGCCGTCATACCCCTATCCCCTTGCTCAACGTGCAGCCACAGGGGCGTCGTGGCCTTCACCATGGCCGACCATGGGGCCAGGTGCAGGCCGGGCAGATACCGGAGGCTCTGATTTCTTCAGGCCGGATTTGCCTGCAGGTGGCCCCAGCTTTCGCCCTGGGCCCCTGCGTGGGGGGTCGGCAAAGGTGATCACGGCCTTTAGGCTGCCGCGCACAGGATTAGAGCGGGAACTGGCAAATGGATGTGCTTTGCCGGGGGCCAATTTTTCAATACCGGGATCTACCATCCAAGAAAGGCGCTCGAAACCCTTCCCGTCAACCAGCGAGACCTTGAGATAAGGGATGAATTCCGGTGTGCGGGACAGCGATTGTAGTATGCCTTTAACTTCAACCCTCGGGCCCTTGTCATCGGCGAAGGATGTGATGGTGATGTCACGAATATCAACGCCATAGAGATTAGCAGGCATACCCACTGCGGCAAATGCAGTGGCTGACTTCGGCCACAGGCGGACAATATCGGTGCGATAAATCGCAGCCGCAGCCAAAGCACCGATCAACAGGCTTAGACTGATGGCCCATGGAATAGCCGTCGCTAAACGATGGGTGGTCTTGATCTGGTCCAGCGCTTTCTTGCGCGCCATCTCGTGGGGCTCAAGCTTACCGGGCTTGGTATTTTGGCCGTCAAGGCCAAGTTTCGCCCGCTGGCCGGTCTTATTTGCCTCGCCACCACTAGGTGCTTCCGGCGTACTCGGGTTGTAGCCAATCACCCCTGCGGGCATAGCCCGCCAGGAGTTTCCACATGCCGCACAACGGACAGTGCGGCCTGATGGTGGAATCGCACCGTCAGCGACATTGTATTTCGCAGAACATTGAGGGCATGTGAGTAGCATGAAAGAGACGAATCACCCGGCTAGCGCAACCATAAAAAAGCGCTTATTCGCTTTGAGAGTCTACTCATGAATGAAAAAACTCGCACCCCTGCCTATCGAGAGGGCGGACCCATCGTCCGCTTTGACAATGTTGGCGTCACGTATGGCCCCGGCAGCCAAGCCCTGCGCAATGTCTCCTTTGAACTGGAGAGCGGTGGCTTCTATTTCCTGACAGGTCCATCGGGGGCCGGCAAATCGACTCTTTTGAAACTCATGTATCTGGCGCTGCGACCCAGCCAAGGGCGCGCCAACCTTTTCGGCGTGGACGTAGGTAGCGCCGGACGCGACGAGTTGCCAATGTTGCGGCGCAAGATCGGCGTGGTGTTTCAGGACTTCCGGCTTTTGCCGCATTTGTCAGTCTTTGATAATGTCGCCATGCCGTTTCGCGTGCGCGACGTGCCCTTGGCCGACTACGGGGAAGATGTGGATGACTTGCTGCGCTGGGTCGGCCTTGGTGAGCGGATTGATGCCTTGCCTGAGACTTTATCGGGCGGAGAGCAGCAGCGCGTGGCCATCGCCCGAGCGGTGGTTGGTAAACCTTCTCTCCTGATCGCCGACGAGCCGACCGGAAACGTTGACCCCGATATGGGTGCCCGGATCATCCGTTTGTTCATTGAGCTCCACAAACTAGGTGCAACAGTCGTGATCGCGACCCACGATCTTGATTTGGTGCGCCGTTCCGGAGCCCCAGTTCTCAGGCTGGAAGCGGGTGAATTGACCCAGGCTCCCAATCTAGACTCCGCGCCAAAGGCAACTCGATGATGGAGAAACTGAAATCGCTGTGGAGACAGGTCAGCCGGGAATCAGATCGCGCGCTTTTACCAGCTGATTCGCGCCAAGTGCGGCCCTTGACCATCGTGGTGTCGATTATGTGTGCCCTGGGTTGCTTGGCCGGCCTTGGGGCCTCGGCCGGGTTCCGGGCTGCCAATACCTGGACCAGCGATCTAAATAGCGCGATGAGCGTTGTGGTGCAAAGCCCGCGTACGGATAAGGATTTGGTCCGGGCGGCCCAGATTGTGCAACGCGTCCAAGGTGTCACGCGCAGCGAACCCATGAGCCGCGAGCGCGCCAAAGAATTGTTGCGCACCTATGGGACCGATATGGGTGCAACTTTGGATGCTCTTCCCGTGCCCCGCCTGATCGAAGTGGGCGTGACGGCCGGACAGGCCAATGTGAAGGCCGACATTGAAAGAAACCTGAAGGCTGCAGGCTTTACCATGGTGGTTGATGACCACAGCCGCTTTACAGGTGAAGTGCTGCGCAGCTCCGCAATTGTGCGCATTCTTGCCATGATGGCCTTGGTTGCATTGGTTGTCGCAGCGCTTGCAACCATTGCCTTTGCCGCGCGCGCCGCACTGGAAACACGGCGGGAAGCGGTCAGCATTCTCCATCTGGTAGGCGCAAAGGATTCCTTTGTGGCGCGCGAAGTTCAGATCCGCTTTTTGCGGCTGGGTTTTGTCGCAGGCCTTTTGGGGGCCACTGCGGCTGGTGTCATCACGTTGATCGGATCAACCCTTTTTGCTTTCGGAGCAACCGACTTTACAAGCGGCGCGCCACTGTTGAATTGGACGGATATCTGGATCTTGCTGGTCGCGCCCCTTGTGACTGCCAGCGCTAGCGCGATTGCAGCAGACCTTGCCGCTCGGGCAACTTTGAGGGAATTGGTGTGAGATGGCCCGGCTCCGGCAAAAGATACGTCAACGGGGGCAGCACCGGCCATCGGGCACAGTTGTGCGCTCTTCCACCCTTATCTCACGCCTGATCTTTGTCTTGAGCCTAATAGGAAGCATTGGTCTCCTGATTGGCTACATCCGCTTTGGCGACCACGTAATCTCCTTGAAAGCACCGGCGGGACCGCTCCGCGCAGACGGAGCAGCGGCTTTGACCGGCGGCTCGGACCAGCGATTGATTACAGGCATCAAACTTGTCGAGAGCAAGGCCGTGCCGCGTCTATTGATCTCTGGCGTCAACCGCGTGACTTCGGTTAAGGAAGTCCGCGCCATAGCAGGCGGGGCGGAGGAAACCTATGCTTGCTGCATCGATATGGGACGCCGGGCGACAGACACCATTGGCAATGCCGAGGAGGCCGCCATTTGGGTGCAGGTCCACCGAATCAAAACCCTGGTTGTCATCACAGACGCCTATCATATGCCGCGTAGCTTGTTTGAGATGCGCCGGGCTATTCCCGATGTGGCCCTGATCCCCTACCCTGTGAAGACCACGCGTGAATTGGATGGCGAGTGGTGGAAAAATGAGCGCTCTGCACGGGCTCTGGCGCTGGAATATGGCAAGTATCTTGTCTCCATCGGGCGCGGGCTCGTGGAAGGCGATGGTGAACTTGCGTTGAAGCAGCTTGGCCTATTTCAAAAAGGAAAGACCTTATGACCTTGATCCGGTCACTTTTGTTGATGGTGTGGATGGGGGGCAGCGTACTCATCGTTGGCACGTTGGGCGCGCCTTATGTGTTCATGTCGCCCCTGGGCGGCGCACGCGTTATGGAGGCTTGGGCCAAAGTCATGCGCTTTGGAGCGAAGTGGATCGCTGGCATTACCTATGAAGTGCGCGGGCTGGAACATCTGCCCGAAGGCCAGATTATGATCGCGGCCAAACACCAAAGCGTCCTGGACACGATTTTCCCGACCCTTTTTACCAATATGCCAGTCTATGTGTTAAAGCAGGAATTACTGAACCTGCCGATCTTTGGCTGGTATTGTCGTAAAGCGGGTCTGATCGCGATTGACCGCTCGGGCCAGATGAGCGCGCTCAAGGCCTTGGTAGCCCAAGCCAAGGAACGCATGGACCAAGGCCGCCCGATCATCATCTTCCCCGAGGGCACACGCCACATGATTGGTGCCGTGCCTGATTATAAACCCGGCGTCGCCGCCATCTATATGTTGCTAGGTGTGCCCTGCGTACCTCTAGCCCTCAATACTGGCACATCTTGGCCCGCAAAGGGTATTTGGCGTCGTCCGGGCAAAGTGGTGTTTGAGTTTCTGCCCGTCATCCCGCCCGGTTTAAAGCGCGGCCCGTTTATGGAAATGCTCGAGAGCCGGATTGAAGAAGCAAGTCAGGCGCTGTTGGACGAGCACGAGGCTAAGCAAGCCTTGCTGCGCCAGCGGCGAAGCGATGAGCCATCGGGTGGTGACGTCAGTTATACGTCCAGTTCCGATGGCAGCGCATCTAGCTCTAAATCCTCATCTAAAAGTGAAGGTGACCCTGATTGGGGGTCGACAAACAAGGGCGATAGTGACAGTGGCGGAGACGGTGGCGGAGACGGTGGCGGAGACGGTGGCGGGGGTGGCAGCGACTGATGTCTGAAACCCGGTCTACGCCGCTCAGCGGCCTCATCATTCCCCTTGCCTTAGGTGCCCTCGTTTTCGGGGGCTATTGTGTCTATTGGAACCAAGCGGCGCAACAGATCCAAGCCCAGGTGGGCCAAGCATTGCCCGGCCTGTCCAAGGATGGCGTTACCGTCACAGGCTTCCCTTACCGCTTTGAAGCCCGGATCACCGGGTTGCAAGTCCAGACCAGCACGGGCTTTGTGTTTCAGGCATCGCGCTTTGTGGCTGCCGCGTCGCCGTTCAATCTAAACCTCTGGGCGCTCGAAGGGGCGCTTGAGCCCCAGTTGAAACTACCAGGCGGGCCAGTACGCCCGCTGCAAGCCACGGATCTAAAAGCCAGCCTGCGCTTAAGAGACGGCCAGTTGGGACGGTTTTCCCTTACCTTTCAGGGCTTGCAGGCAGGCTCGGTCGACCCTTCAGGCCTTGGGCCAGCGTCATGGCGGACAGGTGCTGGGGCCCTTCACTTGATCGCGGATCCCGACGACACCAGCCGGCTTGCCTTCGCGCTGGACCTTTCGGCCCTCGAGTTAAGTGCCGTGCCAGAAGGCCCCGCAACCATTCTGGGCAACACAATCGACCATCTGCGCCTGACAGGCCCGATCAGCCAAGGCCAGACTTTATTGGGTTCGACCAAGGCGTGGGCAAAGGCGCAGGGCGAGTTCACAATCATGGCAGCTCAAATCAACTGGGGCCCTTTGTCCTTTGATGCGGGTACAGGCCATTTGCGTGCGACACCGCAGGGCCAATGGCAAGGCGAAATTCGCGGACAAGGGGCCCTCAAGCCCAACGGCTTGGCAGTCCCTGCACTTTCTGCACCAATTGAAATTGGCATTGACAATGGGCAGGTGCGCCTGCTCGGCTTCTCCGCTGTGGGTGTGCCCCGTGCCTTTGATTAGGTTCGCTGGATTTTCTTCGTCTCGAGATGCCATAACCCGCCGTGAACATCAGCATTCTCAATTGACTTCGCGCGCTTGCGACCTTAAGGACACCCTCCCTAACGCTCGCCGTCATGGCGGGCGCTTTCGTTTATTCCGCGAGCCCGATCCCGATCCCCGGTCTGGTCGCCTCGCCCCTTATCAAGGAACAGCGCGATGTTCGCGGTGATCAAAACTGGCGGCAAGCAATACAAAGTCGCTGCAGGCGACAAGCTTGTGATCGAAAAATTAGACGGCGAAGCAGGCAGTGCCATCACGTTCAGCGATGTGCTGATGGTTGGCGGTGAAGCTGGCGTGACCGTTGGTGCCCCTCTTGTGGCTGGCGCAACAGTTGCTGCAACTTTGCTGGAAACCCGCAAGGGCGACAAAGTGATGGTGATGAAAAAGACCCGCCGCTCAACCTATCGTCGTCGTAACGGCCACCGCCAATGGGGCAGTGTCGTTCACATCACTGCCGTCAACGCGTAACCAAGCGAACAGGAGACTGACACATGGCACATAAAAAAGCCGGCGGCTCGTCACGCAACGGTCGCGACTCGCACTCCAAACGTCTTGGCGTCAAGAAGTTTGGCAACGAAATGGTAGTTTCAGGCAATATTCTTGTGCGTCAACGCGGCACCAAGTTCTTTGCCGGTGAAAATGTTGGCCTTGGCCGCGACCACACCCTGTTTGCGACCGCCAATGGCCAGGTTGTATTTACCCGCAAGCGTGACGACAAATGTTTTGTATCCGTTATGCCAATTGCGGAAGCAGCAGAATAAGGCGGTCCTGAACCACTCCGGATCGTCTCCCTTGAAAGGGTTGATCCGGTCAAACAGACCATTTCCCGCGCGGGGGGCCGGATCACCGGCCCCCCGTCTGCGTTAGTCCCTGATGCTGATGGGTCCTTTGAACCAGTCTCTGGTTTGGGCCACTCCTCCCCACCCCGCGCGGGTTTCCTAACGGAGACTTTGCTATGCGTAGCCAGATTGATACGAGCCGCCTCACCCTGCGCCCCTTGCAGATGACTGACCTCGAACCTCTGGTGCAGCTCGCCAATGATCTTAAGGTGTCGGGCAATCTCTCACGAATGCCACACCCCTATCGCCAGGAAGATGGTGAAGAGTGGTTGACCAAACAGCCAGACCTCTGGGCTGGAGGGGAAAACTATGTGTATGCGCTTGAGCATCGCCTCGAAGGCTTTATGGGTGCGATGGGTCTGCACTGGATGGACCGCATGACGCTCGATGGCAGCTCGGCCTGGGAACTCGGCTATTGGCTGGGCGTTCCTTACTGGGGTCAAGGGTTTGCAACTGAAGCTGGAAAAGCCTTGATCGCCGCCGCAATCGAGGACCTCAATCCCGCCTATCTGGTTGCCGGCTTTGCCACGGCAAACGCAAAATCTGGTCACGTGCTTGAAAAACTTGGCTTCTATAAGGTCGATGCGGTGCGCGATATGCGCGTCTTGGCAACGGGCAAACACGCGCCCACGCAGTTGATGCGTCGTGATGTCGGGGAAGCAGAACGGAGACCCGGGCCATGACGCCAAGCCTATTGACCCCACGACTGTCGCTTCGCCCGCTGGAGCATGAGGATTGCCTGGCCCTGGCCGGGCTGTTCAACCGACCGGAGGTGGCGCGCAGCCTGTGCACCATCCCCACGCCATTCACCCTTCTCCATGCCAGCGCGATGATCTTGATGATCCGGGCAGCCGAAACCCGCGGATTGGAATTTGTCTGGGCTGTTGAAAACGGTAAAGGCGAGGTGGTTGGCCAGATTGGCTTGCGACAACTTCGCCCGGGCAAGGCACAATTGGGTTATGCCTTCCTGCCTGAATTCTGGGGTCAAGGCCTTGGCTACGAGGCAATGGCAGCAGTCCTGGACTGGGTAATCCGCCAGTCCAGCTTCACCACGATTGAGGCGGAAGCCCATCACGAGAACCCCGCGAGCCTTCATTTGCTCGACACGTTGGGCTTTGCCCAAAAGGGCTCTGTTCAGCGCTTCAGTCTGGCCCAGCAAGGGCAAATCGCTCTGATGGCATTTCAGAAGAGCCTAATCCCAGCCGCTCAATTGGCGGGTGGCTTAGAACGAAAAGGGCCCGCTGATCACCTGGCGGGCCCTTTCTCATAGTTGCTGGCTTCCCCGCCACGTCAGCTCCAATCTATGTTGCTGGATCGACCGGATATTTCGAGCCAAGCTTTCGCTGCTTCAGCCCGCGACCGGGCTGTCTTGGCCAACAAATATTGAGCCCTAGAATAGATGTGACCTGGAATAGATGCGATCTGGGGCGTTCGACTAGGGCCGTTCACCATTTTTCGGAATCGAAAAATGGTGAAAAACTGGCCCTAAATCATAAATTTAGATCGCAACCTCGTTTTCAAGAAAACGAGACGCGATCTAGGCCGGCGCAGCGGGCCTTGCCGGCAAGAAGTTGCGCCCAAGCAGCATAAGACCGAAGCTCCGCTCTCTCCAACGATCGTGTCGTATAGCTGTGATCGAACCTATTTTGTCTGGCGAATGATCGCTTCAATCGCGTTCCATGCCTCGGGTTCCCCAAGAGTTGGCGCATGACCGACATTGGGGACTTCAGCGGTAATCAAATCAGGTTTTGCAAGCTTCATCCGCTCGACAATCTCTACGGACAACAAATCCGATAGGGCACCACGGATCACAGCGGTCGGGATAGGGCCTAGGGCTGCATATTGGTCCCACAAGGCCGGAATCGCCTCTGTGCCGCCTGAACTGGCGACTTGGGCAATGGCGGGATCATAATCAAACACAATGCCGTCAGCGGTTTCAACGCAGGTTCTGCGGGCGAAATCCTGCCAAAAAACGGCATCCCTGCCTGGAAAGGCCGATTCACCGATGACGGCGATCATGGCCGCAGCCTCTTCCCAATTGGATGCCCGACCGATTTTGCCAACATAGCCCTGGATCCGCTTCAGCCCGGCAGGGTCAACTTCAGGGCCGATGTCGTTTAAGACTGCGCCAGCAACCGTTGATTGGGAAAATGCGGCGACCAGCATGGTAATGATCCCACCCATGCTGGTGCCGAGGAACACCGCCCGCTTCAGCCCCAAGCGATTCAATATTGTCATGACATCCTGGGCATAGACAAGGGGATTGTAATTAGCAGGATTGGGGTCCCACCCCGAACGACCCCGACCCCGTACATCCAACGCAAGTACTCTGCGGCCCATCCGGCGAATCGGTTCGATTACACCTAGAAAATCCTTGTGGTTGCGCGTGAGGCCATGCAGACACAAGACAGGAGGGCCGGTATAGGCCCCGACCGGGTCAAAATCCGCGACGAAAGTCTTAATTCCGTCATGGCCAACAATCATATGTTCGTTCATGCCCGCTCCCAAACGCACGCCATCTCTACCTGAGGACTAGCTTAAGGCGTATTTGGGCCTGTGAAACAAGACCTGATCTGCCCGGCCAGCTAAGCGTTCATAGCACAACGTCATTTTCGGACGTATATTAGACCGAACTTGCGCGATTTCTCTTGCCAACTCGGATTTTTGTTCCTATCTTGTTCTAATATAATAAAACACAACCAAAGAGAAATGGCGATGCAATTGTCACTTTTGCCAGCCCTGGAGGCCGAAAGCCCCCACACCCAGAACTTGGCCCAAAATTTAGCTGAGAGTTTGGCGGAGAGTTTGCCCAATCGCGTGGCACCCTGCCGCCAACCAGAGGGGCCCCTGCCCGATGGGTGTCGGCCGACGTCTGCCCAGATCAATTATCTCAAGCGGTTGACGGGTATTCGCGCGGATGGGCAATTGCACCGCTATGTCGCCCGCAAGATTGGCAAGCAGGGCCTGGACCGGAATCAACTGGTTGTGAGCAAGCAGGACTTTGCCCAAGCCATTGACCGTGAACTCAATGAAAAGCGCTGGGCGGCTTGAGCCAGGGCGCTATGCCAGCACCAGATCGTCGCGGTGAACCAAAGCCGGCCGACCCGCATAGCCCAATATGTCTTCAATCTCGTCACTGTGACGGCCTAGAATCTGCAAAGCGTCAGACGCGGAATAGGCGGAGATGCCGTGTGCAACAATCCGGCCCCTACCGTCCTTGATGGAGATTGTATCCCCGCGCTCGAACTGACCCTCGACGGAAGTCACCCCGATCGACAACAGGCTGGCCCCACCCTGAAGGGCCTTGGCAGCCCCGGCATCAACGCAGAAACTGCCAGCTGGATTAAGGCTGTGACCCAGCCAGGCACGTCGCGCGCTTTCTCGGTCGGCGGCAGGAATGAACCAGGTCGATCGACCACCTTCCAACAAACGGCGAAAGGGATGGTCCAAATAGCCGTCCTTGATGGCTACACTGCAACCAGCAGCCGTGGCGATCCGTGCAGCTTCGATCTTGGTTCGCATGCCGCCAGAGCCAATGCCCGCCTTTTGATTGATGCCCCCGGCCATCGCTTCAATGGCTTGGGTGATTTCGCGCACTTCACCAATATGAGGCGCAGTAGGGCTCTGTCGGGGATCAGCCTCATAAAGGCCATCAACATCGGAAAACAGGATCAGCGCATCGGCCCCGACCATTTGCCCGACGCGTGCGGCCAGCCGATCATTATCCCCATACCGCAATTCGTCGGTCGCGACCGTATCATTCTCGTTGACAATCGGCACGGCACCACAAGCCAGCAAGGTGTCGAGGGTTGCCCGGGCATTCAGCCAGCGCCGCCGACGTTCGGTATCATCGGGCGTAACGAGAGCTTGGGCCACCGCAATACCTTGCTTCGCAAACGCCTCGCCCCAGGCCGCCATCAGGCGGACTTGCCCGGCCGCCGCTGCCGCCTGCTTTTCCTCCAGCTTCAACTTGCCCGATGGCAATCCCAGGGCCCCTCGTCCCAGCGCCACCGCCCCCGACGAGACAATAATAATCTGCTGGCCTTGGCTGCGGGCGAGTGCCACGTCTTCTGCCACGGTCGAAAGCCAGGTGGCGCGGGCTTCCCCGCTGGCGGGATCTATAATGAGCGACGAACCAAACTTCAAAACAATGCGTTTGGCTTGACGCAAAGCCTCCTGCGTCATGGTGCCCAGCCGTCCTCATTGGCCTCGGCCATGGGCTCGCCAAACAAGTCAACATCATCCAGATCAGGTGACAATATCCCGCGGGACTTTGCGATTTCACGCCACAAAAGGCCCAAAGCCCCGCGGACGCCAGAATGTGATACACCGGAAATCGCCAGTACGGTGCGTCCGGCCTCTTTCGACAAAGCTGCACGTTTTTCTGCAACTTCTTCCGGGCTCAGCGCATCAATCTTATTGAGGGCGATGATTTCTGGCTTTCGGGCAAGGTCTTCACCATATGACTCAAGCTCGTTGCGCACGGTGCGATAGGCTTGGGCGACGTCTTCTTCGGTACCGTCGATGAGATGGATCAAAGCGGCGCACCGCTCCACGTGGCCAAGGAAGCGGGTGCCAAGACCTGCCCCTTCAGCCGCCCCTTCAATCAGGCCCGGGATATCGGCCAAAACAAAGCGCGTATCGGGACCCAGGATTACCACACCAAGGTTCGGGTGCAGCGTTGTAAAGGGATAGGCAGCAACTTTGGGATTGGCCGACGATACAGCCGAGAGGAAAGTGGACTTGCCAGCATTAGGCAAACCCACCAAACCTGCATCGGCAATCAGTTTAAGCCGCAGCCAAATGAATTTTTCTTCCCCTTCAAGACCACGATTGGCGCGGTCGGGTGCCTGATTGGTCGAGCTTTTGAAATGCAAATTGCCCCAGCCGCCATTGCCGCCCCTCGCGAGCACGACGCGGTCACCAATCCTGGCCAGATCCGCGATCAGTGTCTCGCGATCCTCTTCCAGAATCTGCGTCCCCACAGGCACTTTCAGCACAAGATCTTCCGCTGACGCCCCATGCTTTTGCCGGCCCATACCATTTTGACCACGATCCGCCTTAAAGTGCTGCAAGTAGCGATAGTCAATCAGCGTGTTTAGACCGTCGACAGCTTCGACCACAATATCGCCACCGCGACCGCCGTCACCACCGTCAGGCCCCCCATATTCAATGTATTTCTCGCGCCTGAAAGAGGATGATCCGTTGCCGCCGTCGCCGGAACGGATGAAGATTTTTGCTTGATCAAGGAATTTCATAACCCCCTCCACTAGCGCGGAACGCGTCATAATGAAAGCCAAGCCACTCAGACTGTGCCAGGGCGAAAAAGATGGCGGGGAGGCTCAAACCGCTGTTTGCAGAGCCAAAGGCACAAAGGGTGCCTCAGGATGATCCGGCATCACTGTTTCTACATGGGCTTTGAGATGCTGGGTTACTTCAGTCGCATCGCCCAAGAGATGCTCCGGCGGGATAGCAGGACCGGCCGACAGGGTGAAAAGCTGCCCCTTCTTGTTCAAAAGCTCTTTGAACAGGGTGATATCGCGCAATTCTTTGGAAAAGCCATCAAAGAAGTGAAACCAAAAGCTCCAGGGACCTGTCATATGGATAGGCACGATCGGGGCATGGTTCTTACGGGCGATGGAAACAGCCGAACTCATCCATTCTGGGTCTTGTAAAACGCCGTTCACATGACGCGCCAATCGACCAGCGGGAAAGATAAAAATCGCCCGCTCTGCCTGAAAAGCCCCTTGCGTCAGGCGTAAGGTCTCGCGCGTCTTCTCGCGCGTGCGCTTGTGCTCTTCCCACTCAACCGGCACCAGGACGTCGGTAAATCCAGCCGAAACGCGGTGGGCATCGGCATTGGCATAAAAGATCAAATCGGGCCGGATCGGCTTGATCGCATCCCAAGCCGCAATGCCATCGGCAATGCCTGTGGGGTGATTGGCCACAAACACGCACCGTCCGTTTTGGGGAATATGCTCAAACCCGTAGGTTTGTGTGCGGACGGACAACCGACTGGCCACTTCTTCGAGCGCTGGCAAGCCCGGCAAAGAGGCGATTGTATCGGCCATGGTGACCGCCTGATCATAATCGAGCAATTTATTGAGCGACGCCCGTATAATTGGCCAGAATACCGAGCTCGCGAGGCTGGGCGCCCGCTCCTCGATCAAAATATCGATAATATGCTTGTCGGGATGGGTTTGCTGTTCAAACATCAGACAGTCCAACAACACAGGCGGCCAGTGGAGACAAGCTGCCATGGACTGGCCGGGCTTGGCAAGCCCGAGGCTGCCTGACGCCAAGCCTAGGGTTTATCGCCCCAGATCGCGTCTCGTTCTCTTGAAAACGAGGTTGCGATCTAAATTTATGATTTAGGGCCAGTTTTACACCATTTTTCGATTCCGAAAAATGGTGAACGGCCCTAGGCTTGGCCGCCTGACACGTGACGCTGATTAGAAAGCGACGCGGACGCGGGCGCGCACTTGCTCGACTCGGACATCGGTGCGGTCAATGGTGGTCTCATAGCTAAGGCCCAAGGTGGCCGATTTCACCTTCGCCTCAACGCCCAAACCGACTTCGCCCCAGGATTCATCTTGGTTGAGGCCCGCCACATCAGCCAAAGTTGCGTTAGTGGCAGAGGCAAAGCCCAGACCGGTGGCGCCAGTGTCGGAAGCTTGGAAGTCATGCGCAACTGCGACCCGAACCCACGGCTTAATGGTACCGGCGGAGCCAAAATCGCCATAGGCTGTCACGCCTAATCGCGCGACCATCGATTCGACCGTGCGCTCCCCGATCGTCAGACCAATCGGGCCAGACTCGCGGTAAGCGTCAATCTCCGCCTTATCATAGGCCATGGACAGGCTGGGTACATAGGATCCCCAACTTGTCTTGTTGGTGGCGCTGAGGGCCGCCCCAAAGCTGGTCAAGGTGCTGTCGGCAGAGCCAGTCGCCATCAAGGGGCCCGCAGCACGGGACATATCCAAATTTCCAGCCCCCCGCGATGCATAGGCATCTAAGGCCAAGACCGGCCCAGACACACTGCCATAGACCGACAGCGCAACAGCGTCAGATTTTGTCCTTGCAGCGCGATTGGACAATTTGCTGCTGCCATTGGCTAAATGAAGCGCCGCACCCAAGACATAGTTCTTCTGGCTGTAATCGACCCCGACAAGACCCGTCACGGTTTGCGTGCGTGCGCCAACAAAGCCCTGTTGAGCCTCGGCACTGGCCCGCAAGCCCCGGACCTCACCAAAAGCACTCCAGCCCGGTTTCATGGTGTTGGAGCCACTCGATGCGGGCAACACATCGCCGCCATCCGTCATGACGCCGGTGCCACCGCTAATAGCAGCCATCTGGACACCGCCCCAATTGGCCCCTTGCGCACCGCTCTGGCGGACTTGGGCGACCCGGCCCATCACCATCGCGCTCATGGATTCAGTCGTCCTCAGCATAGACTGTGCAGCAAGCCCATTGTCCCATGGGGTTAAGGATTGCAAGAAATTGCCCGCCTCCGCGGCATTTAAACGGTCGGAATAGCGGTAAACTGAAGCCAATGCGCTGTAATTGTTGGCGCGGCTGCTATCGAGAAGACCTGCGATGCGGGAACATTGGACGCTGGCGCACGCTGCGAAGGATGCGTAAGGCACAGCTGTAATGTCAACCAGGAGGTCCTTGCCGGCCACACGCGGTGTTGCACGCAGGACGCCAGGCAAGTTCGACGCAATCATGGCAAAGCTGCCGCTGGTCGTGCCGGTAGCTGAAGCAATCGTCCAGCTAGAACCGAAATCGGGCACATAGCCAGTCAAGAAGTTAGCGGCAAAGCCACCACCTAGCACGAGATTTCCCGTGACATTTAAGCGGTCTGCCGATGTTGGAGCGGCAAAATCGATGCCCAGCATGCCCGTACCACCAAAGCCTGCCCCCCCGCTGACGGACAGCGTGCCGACACCACCAAAGCCACCTGGGGTTAAAATGCCCCCGGCAACCAGCACACCGGACTGGGTCAGGATAGAGCCCGACCCTGAAACCGTTCCACCCAGAACATTGAGTTGGCGCGGCGCGAAAATGCCATCGACGTTGAGCGTCCCGGCATCGACAAAGGACGAGATCGTCGTCGTGAGGCGACTGCCCACTTTGATATTAAGGCCCGATTGGGCACCGCGTAGATTGAGGCGGTCAATCGTAGCGGTCACCCCCGTCATTGAGGTTGTGCCAGCGACGCGCAAATTGACTTCAAAATAGCGCGTGGAATTTTGTAGGCCCGCCACACCATTGGTATTGTTGGGTGTGAAGCCGCTGGAGCCAACCCCGGTCAACGCGCCGGAATTCACGGCGAGACGGCCCGCCGTCCAAGCCTTCGTGGTTTGGGCTTCGCTAATGGCTTGGCCATCGATGGGAGCCGGATTGATGGCGACTTGCGTGGCGCTGACTTGGCCCAAAGACATCGTACTGGAAGCGGCTGCAGCCACTGCTGTTGAACCGCCAGTTTGTCCATAATGAAGCGACCCCTGGTCAGAGCCAGTTTCATCGCCTTCAAATGTGAGGCGGTTTTGGGAAAACGCCTGAGTAACCAATGCCGGTGGAACAGCAGCATCTGTGTTTCCCCCCGTTGAAGGGCAGGTTTCGAGAAACGCGCACGTCGCAGGCGGTGTCGGGCTGCGATTGATCGTTCCAAAGTCTGTTGCGGTGTTACTAAAGCCCAAAGCCGCGCCTGTCGGCACCGCATTGACCAAAATATTACCCGCACCCAGGGTGAAATAGAGCGGGTCCAACTCCTGGTTCCAGCGCGTGCTATCCGTCCACTCCCCGTCGCCGGACCGTGTCGTCACATATTTATACGGGTTGTTGATAAGAATCTGGTCCCAAAACAGGAAAAGCGGATTATAGCCCGCCAGCGAACCATAATTAGAAAACGTCTGCCCAAAGACAAAATTATCATTGGGATTGCCGACCGAATCAAAAAACAGACGCGTGCCTTGACTGAGGACTCCCAGGGAAACATCGCGCCCAAATGCCGATGTCAGCAAAGGCGAACCGGAGTCTCCAGGCCCCGTGATTGCCTCTCCAGCTACCGCGCGCCCACCCAAAGTATTGTAATCGAGCGTATTGGCAGCTGAACGCGTAACACTGGAGGAAAACGGCTGGGTTGCAAAATTCGGATTGTCAAAATCCAACCAGTATAAATCTTGATAGCGCAGGCCATTGGGATCCAAAATGTCACCGATGGCTTGACCATAAATGCCGATTCTTAAAGTGCGTTCGTCACCCAGAAAATCGACAACGTTTTGCCCGAGACGACGAAAGAAGCTTTCCTCTAGGTTGGAGGCTGTGCGCGCACCTGTTAAACCGTTCCCAGATGCTCCATAGCCGCCAATGGTCACTGGCAGGATGCCGTTGACTTGAGAGAACAAGAGGCCAATCCCATTTTGTGCGTCCCTGCCCAACATTTCTGTCGGTGTGTCAAAGCCCGCCAAAGCAATGTCTGCAGGAAGAAAAGCCCCCGCATTTAGATCGGCTTCAGACCCAAAGCGGGATCGTGGATCATACCAGACCATGGTGGAGGAAATCATCCTGCGGCCATCGCCAGCAGGTACAAGAAAGTCTTGCCCGAACAGCCAATTGCGAAGATTTGTGCGTCCAAAGGTGGCGTCAGTGGTGTAGCCAACTTGCGCACGATTGCCGCGTGTATTGCCATCATAGGCCGAAGGGTCAAGGTCATCGACGCAATGGGCGGCAAACAGGACGGTTCGAGGATTAATCAATAGGCCGGTACATGTGCCCCCGCCATTACCCGCTTCATTTCGGATGCCAAGTCCAACCCAATAGGGTCGCGAGTTCGCACTATCTACTGCACTGGCAGGCGTCACTGTGGCAGGTGTAACCAAAGCCAATGCAGGCGCGCCAGCTGTTAGCCCCAGACCCAAGGCAAAGCCCGCGACACTATTGGTTAGGGTTTTTCTTGAGATTTCCATCTTCAACTCCTGCAACTCAGAACTACCTGGCCAACTCAAATCAAGCACCAAAGGGTTGTTGCATGTCCACAACTAGCCAGTAGCCCACGCCAGTCAACTCCCCGACCGCACCGGTCAAACCTTCATGATCGCCGGTTTGTCATGCTTTCTTCGACTTGCGTCCTCCCCGATCTGACCAGGAATGAACCGGTAGAGTTTATCTCTTGCTCGGCACAGGCTAAGGCTATCCCTAGATAAGGGGCAGGACGATGCGCGAAATCCATCATTTCATCGACGGGCAGTCAAAAGCGGCAAATACAGGTCGCTTTCACAATGTTTATGACCCTTCCACCGGCAAAGTGCAGGCACTCGTTGAGCTGGGATCGGCCGAGTTTCTTGCTGAAGCCGTGGCAAGTGCCAAGAAGGCCCAGCCTGCTTGGGCTGCCACGAACCCGCAAAAGCGTGCGCGGGTGATGTTTGCCTTCAAAGCCTTGTTGGAACGCGATATGGAGGATTTGGCCCGCCTGTTGTCCTGCGAGCATGGCAAGACAATTGCCGACGCCAAGGGCGATATCCAGCGCGGCCTTGAAGTGATCGAATTTGCCTGTGGTATTCCCCATCTCTTAAAGGGTGAGTTTAGTGAAGGTGCAGGGCCCGGCATTGATATGTATTCCATGCGCAAGCCCTTGGGGGTGGTGGCAGGGATCACCCCTTTCAACTTTCCGGCCATGATCCCGATGTGGATGTTTGGTGTGGCGATTGCCTGCGGCAATGCCTTTATTTGCAAACCATCGGAGAAAGACCCATCCGTGCCGATGCGCTTGGGCGAGCTTCTTCAAGAAGCAGGTCTGCCAGACGGCATCTTCCAGGTCGTCAATGGCGACAAAGCGGTCGTGGATGCGATCCTTGAACACCGCGATGTGAAAGCCGTCAGCTTCGTCGGATCTTCTGCCGTTGCCGAATATATCTATGCCAAGGGGGCGACTTACGCAAAGCGGGTTCAGGCCATGGGAGGGGCCAAGAACCACGCCATCATCCTGCCCGACGCCGACCTCGACCAGGTAACCAACGATCTGATTGGTGCTGGCTACGGCAGTGCCGGCGAACGCTGTATGGCGATTTCGGTTGCCGTGCCCGTGACCGACAAGGTTGCGGATGCCTTAATTGAGCGCCTCAAGCCGCGCGTGGAAGCGTTAAAGATAGGCCCAAGCCTCGACCCCGATGTCGATTACGGCCCACTTATCAGCCATGAGCACCGCCAGAATGTCATCCGCTGGATCGATAAATCCGTGGAGGAAGGTGCCAAGCTGGTCGTCGACGGGCGAAACGTCTCTTTCCAGGGCTATGAGAGTGGCTTTTACCTCGGCGGCTCGCTGATTGATCAGGTCAAGCCGCACATGGAAAGCTATAAGACCGAGATTTTTGGACCTGTTTTGCAAATCGCGCGCGCTGACGATTTTGAAAGCGCAATTGCCCTGCCCAATACCCACCAATATGGCAATGGCACAGCCATCTATACCCGAAATGGCCGCGCCGCGCGGGAGTTTGCCAGCCGCGTTGAAGTCGGCATGGTGGGCATCAATGTGCCCATCCCCGTGCCTTTGGCCTATCACAGCTTTGGCGGCTGGAAACGGTCAGCTTTTGGTGATGCCAACCAGCACGGCAGCGAAGGCGTGCGCTTCTTCACTAAGGTCAAGACCGTGACCGCGCGCTGGCCAGAGGGGGCCGGGGCGGCTGAATTTGTTATCCCGACGATGAAATAAGCCTGCCCATGTCGGCCATTGCCGCCCTTTACCGTGAAAAGGCCCAAGCCGGGATATTGCAATTTGATCCGGCCCAAGCCCAGGCGATCGAACTACTTGGGGTCCTGGCCAATCGTTTAAGCGACTGGCGGCCTGGCAAAGCACGCTATCTGTTTGGCCGGCCCGAGCCCGCGCCTGAAGGGATCTACCTCTATGGCGGGGTAGGTCGCGGCAAAAGTATGCTGATGGACCTCTTCTTTGACGTGGCCCCGGTTGAAAGAAAGCGGCGTGTACACTTCCATGAGTTCATGGCCGAAGTGCATGCCAAGGTTAATGCTTGGCGGGCAATGGGCACCGCGGAACGCAAGCAACAGCCTCACTTTGTCAAAGGTGCTGGCGATGATCCCATTGCGCCGGTTGCCAAAGCCATCGCTTCAGAAGCCTGGCTTTTGTGTTTTGAT
Organism: Maricaulis salignorans; assembly: GCA_943372135.1. Lineage (GTDB taxonomy): Bacteria > Pseudomonadota > Alphaproteobacteria > Caulobacterales > Aquidulcibacteraceae > Aquidulcibacter. Next base: position 65,764 of record CALRXH020000004.1, read on the forward strand.
GAATTTCAAGTGACCGACATAGCAGACGCGATGATCCTTGGCCGTTTGTTCGAGCAATTATGGATGCGCCAAGTCGTCGTGGTTGCTACCTCCAACCGCCACCCGCGCGACCTTTATAAGAATGGCATCAACCGCCAGCTTTTCTTGCCCTTTATCGCCATGCTGGAGGAGAAGTTGGAACTACATGCCCTCGACGGCCAGCGCGACTATCGCCTCGCGCGGCTCGAAAACCAGCCCGTCTATCATTGCCCCTTGGATGGCAGCACCTTTGCCGCCATGGATGAAGCTTGGGCAGCACTCACCCAGGGTGCCCGACCTCGACCCACCTCTCTGGTGGTTTCGGGCCGCGAGTTGAAGATCGCGCGGGCCGCAGCCGGATGCGCGCGCATGAGCTTTGAGGACTTATGCGTCGCAGCACTTGGGGCCAGCGATTATCTGGCGCTGGCCAAACGGTTTGAGACCCTGCTGCTAGACGGCGTGCCGATTATGGGGCCCGAAAAACGAAACGAGGCCGCCCGTTTCCGCACCCTGATCGATGCACTTTACGAGAATAAGACAAAACTGATCATGAGTGCTGAGGTCGAACCAGATCGGCTCTACGGCACGGGTGACCAAGCCTTTGAATTCGAGCGCACCGCTTCGCGCCTGTATGAAATGCGCTCGCGCGCGTATCTGGCGGCCGAACGAGGTGGGGATGAGCCTGCTGCCCCTATCCCACCACCCGCATCGTCAGATTGATCCGGCCTCCGCCTGGCACCAGGGTTGAGGAGCCAGACAGGACGCGGTCGATGCCGTGGTAAAAATGCCGGGAGGCACCGCCTAGATCGCGTCTCGTTTTCTTGAAAACGAGGTTGCGATCTAAATTTATGATTTAGGGCCAGTTTTACACCATTTTTCGATTCCGAAAAATGGTGAACGGCCCTAGAACGACGACATCGCCGGAATTCACCTTGATGAAGGATGTCGGACCACCGCGCTGAGGCCCGCCGAGGCGAAAGACCGCGCTGTCGCCTAACGATACGGAGACGACGGGGGCGTCGCGATCCTGCTCGTCTGCATCGAGATGCGCGCCCATCTTGGCCCCCTCGCGGTAGAGATTGACGAGGCAGGCTTGTGGCAGGGCCGGGTAATCGGCTACCTCCCGCCAAAGATCGAGAAGCACCTTTGGAATGGCAGGCCAAGCTTGGCCGGTGACTGGATGGGCGGCTTGATAGCGATAGCCACCGTCACGGTCTGAAACCCAGCCCAAGGGACCCAAATTGGTCATCTCGACACTAAAGGGTTTGCCAGTTCTGGGCTTGGTCGGACGGAAGAAAGGCACCTGTGCAATCAAGGGGGTAAGCGCGCTTAACAGAGCTTCTTGCGCCGCAAGATCCAGATAGGCCGGAAAGAAGCCAAAACCCGAATGCAATTGGTTGCGCACGCATTTCACCTTCTAACCTTGCGGTCCAACAGAGCAACACCATATGAGCCTCAGCGCCCTTCACGGGCATTTTACTGGCACAACAACATAGCCGTTCTTTTGGGCTTCCGCATGGGGGACAAAAAGACCGGTGTCCGCTTTTAAGGGACTTGAAGAACATGAGCAAAGTCATCGGTATCGACCTCGGGACCACCAATTCCTGTGTAGCCATCATGGACGGCAAATCGGCCAAAGTGATTGAAAACTCTGAAGGTGCACGCACCACGCCGTCGGTCGTTGCCTTTGCAGCGGATGGAGAGCGCCTGATCGGCCAACCAGCTCGCCGTCAAGCTGTCACCAACCCCGAACAAACCTTTTTCGCCATCAAGCGCCTCGTCGGTCGGACGTTCGATGACCCGATGGTAAAGAAGGACATTAATTTGGTTCCTTACAAGATCACCAAGGGTCCAAATGGCGACGCTTTTGTAACCGGTCGTGACAAGGATTACAGCCCTTCGGAAATCTCGGCCATGATCCTGACCAAGATGAAAGAAACCGCGGAAGCCTATTTGGGCGAGACCGTGACCCAGGCCGTCATCACAGTGCCTGCCTACTTCAACGACGCCCAGCGCCAAGCCACCAAGGATGCAGGCAAGATTGCGGGCCTTGAAGTGCTGCGCATCATCAACGAGCCAACCGCTGCGGCTTTGGCCTATGGGATGGACAAGGGTGGCAACCGCACCATCGCCGTCTATGACTTGGGCGGGGGTACGTTCGACGTGTCCATCCTGGAAATCGGCGACGGCGTGTTTGAAGTGCGCTCGACCAACGGCGACACTTTCCTCGGCGGGGAAGATTTCGACATGCGCATCGTTGATTACCTCGCTGACGAATTCAAAAAGGAAAAAGGCGTCGACTTGCGCAATGACAAGCTGGCGCTGCAACGTCTGAAGGAAGAAGCCGAAAAGGCAAAGAAAGAGCTGTCGACCACGGCCCAATATGAAGTGAACCTGCCGTTCATCACCATGGATGCAACCGGTCCGCTCCACTTGAACCTGAAACTGACCCGCTCGAAGCTGGAAGCTTTGGTCGATGATCTGGTTTCGCGCACGATTGAACCGTGCAAGGCGGCGTTGAAAGACGCTGGCCTGACTGCAGCAGACATTGACGAAGTCGTGTTGGTCGGCGGCATGACCCGCATGCCAAAGGTACAAGAAGCCGTGAAGCAATTCTTCGGCAAAGAGCCACACAAGGGTGTGAACCCGGATGAAGTGGTGGCTCTAGGTGCTGCCATCCAAGCGGGCGTTCTCCAAGGCGACGTCAAAGACGTCTTGTTGCTGGACGTGACGCCATTGTCCCTGGGCATCGAAACCAAGGGCGGTATCTTTACCCGCCTGATCGAACGCAACACCACCATCCCGACCAAGAAGAGCCAGGTCTTCTCGACCGCTGATGACAACCAGTCGGCCGTGACCATCCGCGTATTCCAAGGCGAACGCGATATGGCAGCCGACAACAAGTCGCTCGGCCAGTTCGATCTTGTCGGTATCCCGCCTGCCCCAAGCGGTGTGCCCCAAATTGAAGTGACCTTTGACATTGACGCCAACGGCATCGTGTCGGTCTCTGCAAAAGATAAAGCCACCAATAAAGAGCAGTCGATCCGCATTCAGGCCAATGGCGGCCTATCAGATGCCGATATTGAACAAATGATCAAGGACGCGGAGGCCAATGCTGACGCCGACAAGAAGAAGCGCGACTTGGTGGAAGCCAAGAATGGCGCTGAAAGCTCGGTACATATGGTTGAAAAGCAATTGGGCGAGTTTGGCACCAAGCTGGAAGTCGCAGATCGCGAAGCCATTGAAGCAGCGGTCGCGGCTGCCAAGGAAGCCGCTTTGGGAGAAGATGTCGAAGACATCCAGGCCAAGACCCAAGCCTTGATGCAGGCTGCCATGAAGATTGGTGAAGCCATGTATGCCGAACAGCAAGCCGGTGCCGCGGAAGCGGATGCCAAGAAGGACGCGGGCGATGACGGCGTTGTAGACGCAGACTTCGAAGACGTCACAGACGACAAGAAGTAATCAAAACAACCCCCTTGTGGATTGGCCTAGCTGGCCTATTTGCAAGGGGGTTCGCTTTGGGCCTTGGCTAACGGACGCGCTGCCTCTCCCTCCCTCAAGCCAAGCCCCACGTGTTCGCTGATGCCCGTGGTCAACACGCCCAGCTGACACAGAGCGTCTTTTAGCCTTTAACCTGCTCACATTCGGGGATCCTATGAGCGACGATTATTATGATCTTCTGGGCGTGGCCCGTGATGCGGACGAGGCCGTGCTGAAAAGCGCCTACCGCAAGAAGGCCATGCAATGGCACCCCGACAAAAACCCCGGAAATGGCGAGGCCGAGGCGAAGTTTAAAGATATTAATGAAGCTTATGCGGCGCTGTCTGACCCGCAAAAACGCGCTGTCTATGATCGCTATGGCAAGGCTGGCCTCAATGGCGGCATGGGCGGCGGCGGTGGCGGCTTCCAGGGCGATGCGGGCGACATTTTCGAATCCGTCTTTGGCGACATCTTCGGCGAAGTTTTTGGCGGTCGTCGCACCCAACAACGCGCGGGCCCCGCGCGGGGCGCGGACCTGCGCTATGACTTTGAAATCACGCTCGAAGAAGCTTTCCGCGGCAAGGATGCCGAGCTGAACATCCCCACCAATCAAGTCTGCGAAGTTTGCGACGGCTCTGGCGCAGAGCCCGGCACCCGTCCTGAAGTGTGTCCAACCTGTAGCGGTGCCGGACAAGTCCGTGCCCAGCAGGGTTTTTTCATGATGCAGCGGACCTGTCCCACCTGTCATGGGCGCGGCACCATCATCAAAAAGCCCTGCAAGTCCTGCCATGGTCACGGCACCAAACAGGTCGAGCGCACCTTGTCGGTTGCCATTCCCGCGGGCGTCGAAGATGGCACGCGAGTGCGCTTGACCGGCGAAGGCGAATTGGGCGCGCGCGGCGGCCCCCGCGGCGACCTCTATGTCTTCCTGTCCGTCAAAAAGCATGAGCTTTTCGAACGTGATGGTCCCTCGCTCTATTGCCGCATCCCTGTCACCATGACGACAGCGGCTTTGGGCGGCACGATCGACGTGCCGACTATTGATGGCGGCAAGGCTGAGCTTGATATTCCTGAAGGCAGCCAAACAGGCCGCCGCATCCGCCTGCGCCACCAGGGTATGACCACCCTGAAATCGGCACTTCGCGGCGATATGCATGTCGAGCTGTTTGTCGAAACCCCCCGCAGCCTGTCGGCGCGTCAAAAAGAGCTGTTACGCGAATTTGCCGGCGAATGTGGCGAGACGAGCCACCCCGAGCACACAGGCTTCTTTGATAAAGCCAAGGGTTTTTGGGACAAAGTGACCGGAACAGACTGATCAGCCCGCTTTCGGTGGTCGTTTGGCCATCAAGGTGCGGGTCATCACACTCATAACCAATAGGCCATCGCGATCTTGCACGTCATGGCTAGCAATGAGAACGCCTTCGGCATCATTGCGGTCCTCTGTCGCTAAAAAAGTCAAGCGGACGGATAATTCTTCCCCGGCATAGACCGCCTTATAATAGCGCAGCGCATCTTGGCCTATGCGCTGCAGCACCGGCCATTCGCGGGTCTCTTCCCACAGCATCCGCCGCCAAAGCGCATAGACGTGGCTTTCAGCCGCGCGCGGCCCCGCCCCTTCGCGACCTTTCTCGCTGGTCTTCAAGGGCAAATTCGGCGCAAAGCGCTCGTGAAAGAGGGTGATATCCTCCGCACTCACCAAAGCTGCGCCGAAATCATAGGTTCGCCCGACGATGATATCCTCAAACCACCAGCCCGGTTGCTTGGGCAATATGCTCACACAGAATTCCTTCCCGTTCTCCGTCCTATTGATGCTTTAGGTAGAGGAGGCTGAGGGTGGTTTGTTTCGCCCGGTTTTTCCAGCCCCAGAGTCACTCAACACAGTGTTTTTCTGCGCGCCCATTGCGTGCACCATTGGATCGCAGGGCGAAGAACGCTAAACAGGCCTTGAAAAGGACCCCATGTATGAAACGCGCCCTCTTGGCTCTCTGGCTCTTGCTTTCCTCGGTTGGCTTCGCGCAGGCGCAAGTCCCGGCCGCGGTTTCAACGCCGCTTGGTATCAAAGCCAGCTCGCAAAATGTCGAGATCACGCTGGTCAGCGAGCGCGCTGTGGTAAAAGCCGGTGACGTCTTTCATGTCGCCATCCAGCAAAAAATTGCGCCCGACTGGCATACCTATTGGCGCAACCCCGGCGATTCCGGCGAGCCGACTTTATTGACCTGGACGCTGCCCGATGGGGTGGAAGCGGGCGAGATCAAATGGCCTGCCCCCACCGCCATCCCCTTTGGTCCTCTGGTTAATTACGGCTTTTCAAAATCGGTGGTCTTGCCGGTCGAAGTGCAAATTCCAGCTTCGGCCAAACCCGGCAGTACCGTCTCCTTGACAGTAGATGCCACTTGGCTCGAATGCGCCGATGTCTGTATCCTAGGCAGCGGCAGCGTGGCGATTTCTCTGCCCGTCGAGGCCGAAAAGCGCGATTCTGGCGACGCCTCGGCTATCCAGGCGGTGCTCGCCGCCTTGCCCACACCTTTGCCCGGCAAGGCACATCTGACAGACCTGGGTGCTGGCGGGTTGCAGTTGGTGGTCACTGGCATGCCAGCAGCGGGCAAAACCTATTTCTTCCCCTATGAACTGAAACTGGGTGCCCTTGTTGATTTTGCAGCGCCACAAGAATTCGTGCGCGGCAAGGACGGCTTTGGTCTCAATCTCGTGAAGTCCAAATCCCTGCCAGATCCCTTTGTTGGCCCGTTTGGTGGCGTTTTGGTGGTTGGTGAGGGCAGAAATGCCAAAGCCTATAGCCTTGAGGCCGCGTTGATCTCGTCAGCCCCCATTGTGGACACATCAGGCGCAGGAATGGCGGGTGGTACCGAGGTTGGGCTGCTACAGGCCCTGCTCTTCGCTTTTATGGGCGGTCTAATTTTAAACCTGATGCCCTGTGTCTTTCCGATTCTGTCGATGAAAGCCTTGGGTCTCATAGAAGCATCCCATAGGGACAAGGCGGAAGCGCGCACCCACGGCCTCTGGTACGGGTTTGGCGTGATCGCAAGCTTTCTCGGTCTCGCGGGCCTGCTTATCGGCCTGAAGGCCGCAGGCATGGCAGTTGGCTGGGGCTTTCAGCTTCAGTCACCCGCAATCATCGTCGGCCTCGCTGTCTTGATGGTTTTGATCGGGTTCAATCTGTTGGGCTTTTATGAGATCGGGACCTCGCTGCAGGGCGCTGGCGCTGGCCTTGCCAGCAAAAACGGGCATGCAGGATCGTTTTTTACAGGCGTCCTGGCTGTGGTGGTAGCAGCACCATGTACCGCTCCTTTTATGGGGGTGGCCTTGGGTTTTGCAGCTACCCAGCCCGCGATTGGGGCTTTGTGTGTGTTTGCGGCCTTAGGGCTGGGCTTTGCTGCCCCCTTTGTCGCCCTCACCTTTCTGCCAGGCCTCATGCGCGCACTGCCACGCCCCGGGCCTTGGATGAGCCGCCTGCGGGAAGCCTTATCCTTTCCGATGTTTGCCACCGCCATCTGGTTGATCTGGGTGAGCAGTGCCCAGGCGGGTCAAGCCGGGGTCTTGGCGGCCCTCGGCGCTGTCTTGGCCGCAAGCCTTGCCGTTTGGATTTGGCGAACATGGCCCGGGCATAAGGGGCGCGCCATCGCCGTGATGATCTTAGTCGCAGGCCTCGTTGGCGCTGGCACCTATGTCACCCAAGCCCCGGCAAAGGCCGTGCAGGCAAGCCCGTCCAGTTTTGGGGGCGAGCCCTGGACCCCTTCCAGGGTTGAGGCACTCCAGCAAGAAGGCAAGACCGTCTTGGTGAATTTCACCGCTGATTGGTGCGTGACCTGCAAGGTCAATGAAGTCACCGTCTTTGCTGATCCCGCCGTGCGTGCTGCCCTGAGTGGTGACAAGGCGGCTTATCTGGTGGCGGATTGGACCAGTCGCGATGATGTGATCGCCAAAGCGCTGGCAAGCCATGGCCGCGTGGGTGTACCCCTCTATCTTGTTTATAAGCCAGGTGAGACCCAACCCCAGATCCTGCCCCAAATACTCAGCGCACGGCTGGTCAAAGCCGCACTGCAACAGGAGAAGAGCCGATGAGATTTGTTTGGCTGACAGCCGCACTTGCTTTTGCGAGCTTCACTTGGATCGACGCGCGCGCGCAGGGCATCTATTCTCCCACTGAGCCAAATTCCCACCCCAAGACCAAGGGCGTTCCCCCGGTACCTGGTGCCATGGCCCCTGGCATCTCCATGCAAGACACCAGCGGGCGCAAGTTTAGCTTGAGCGCCTACCGCGGCAAAATTATTGTGCTGGAATGGACCAATTTTGAATGCCCCTATGTTGCCCGTCACTATAACAGCGGCTCAATGCAAGCGGTGCAAGACGCTGCCCTGAAAGACGGCGTGGTGTGGCTGACGATTTTCTCTTCCGCACCAGGCAAGCAAGGCTATCAAGATGCGCGCGGCGCAGATTTTTTCACTACTGAAAAAAGGGCAAAGCCCACCGCAAAAGTGCTGGACCCAACCGGCGTTGTCGGCAAAGCCTTTGGCGCGCGGACAACACCGCATATGTTCGTGATCGATGAAAAAGGCCACATCGCCTATGCTGGAGCGATAGACGATCAACCCCGCGCAGTTCTCCCAGCAGGGGCAGTGCCCCGCAATTATGTCCGCGAAGCGCTTACAGCGGTCAAAAACAAACAAGCCCCAGCCGTCAAGGCAACAGCAGCCTACGGCTGCTCGATCAAATATCAGACAGATTAGTCATCCGCTTCCGCCAGACGACGGGCGGTGTCATCGGCGATCAGGGCTTCGATCATTTCCTCCAGGCCGCCGCCTTCAAGAAGCGTATCGAGCTTGTAAAGTGTCAGATTGATCCGGTGATCGGTGACGCGGCCTTGGGGGAAGTTATAGGTGCGGATGCGCTCTGACCGGTCACCAGAACCCACCTGGCTTTGGCGGCTGGCCGAGCGTTCAGCGGCAAGAGCGGCGCGCTGTTGTTCATAGAGGCGAGCCTTCAAGGTGCGCATCGCATTGGCGCGGTTTTGATGCTGCGATTTTTCCGAAGACGTCACAACGATCCCGCTGGGGATGTGGGTCAAACGGACTGCGGAATCAGTCTTGTTGACGTGCTGACCACCGGCCCCGGACGAGCGATAGGTATCGATCCTTATGTCCTTGTCTTGAATCTCAATTTCCACATCCTCGCGCGCGGGTAGTACAGCGACCGTGGCGGCTGAAGTGTGGATGCGCCCGCCTGCTTCAGTCACCGGCACGCGCTGCACGCGGTGCACACCGCTTTCAAACTTCAACCGACCAAAGGCCCCTTCCCCAGATACCGAGGCGATAATTTCCTTATAGCCGCCCATTTCGCCATCCGAAACGCTTTCCACTTCAACCCGCCAGCCGCGCGTGGCCGCATAGCGCTGATACATGCGAAACAAATCGCCCGCGAAGAGGGCGGCCTCATCCCCACCCGTTCCGGCGCGGACTTCCAAAATCACATCGGCTTCGTCGTCGCTATCCTTGGGCAGAAGCAGGATCTGCAATTCCTGCTCCATTGTCGGAACAGATTCCCGCAAGATCTCCAGCTCGGCTTGCGCCATCTGCGCCATTTCATCATTGCCGGGCAGATCGAGGATCATTTGTTCGAGCTCCACCCGCTCTGCGCGCGCTTTTTCTAGCGCGCGGATCGCATCGGCAACCGGAGCAAGGCCTGAACGCTCTTTCGACAGGCGCATGATCTCGCCGCCGTCGCTACAAACAGACAAACGGGCATCAATCTCGTCAAAGCGGTCGAGAACACGAAAAAGGCGATCTTGGGTCAGGCGCATGAGACCGCGGCGGTTAGCATGACATGGGACGGTCGGTCGAGGGATCGACACACACGCGAATGGGGTGGCCTAGCGCGCCAGCTTGGCCTAAACGAAAAGCGCGACCCCGAAAGGTCGCGCTCTCAAGCCCCCGAGGCATAGGCGGCAGATCAGCCACCGGCCAGTATCGAGAATTAGGCAGCCGCCTGCTCAGCCAGCTTGGCCTTGATGTCGCGACGGATCTTGCGCGCACGATCGGACATCTTGGTCTCGTCGATCTTCACAATGAAGCCATCGAGACCCCCATTATGATCAACCGAACGCAAGGCTGCCATGGTGATGCGCAATTTGAAGGCGCGGCCCAATGCATCAGACGCCAGAGTGACATCTTGCAGGTTTGGCAAATAGCGACGCTTGGTCTTAATGTTGGAGTGGCTGACGATATGGCCAACCATAGGTCCAGTTCCAGTCAATTCGCAACGGCGCGACATGGCGAGTTCTCTCTTGCTAAAGCCCTGTCACCCTCAAATCAGAGTGTCCATCGGCGAATTCGTAAACTCTGCCTCGCCCAGAACCCAATGCCCACACGCTCGTGGGCCGGGACAGGATTGGACCAGCCAGAAGAGGGGCGCGGATACGGGTTTGTAGAGATAAAGTCAAGACGAAGGGCGGTTTCAAACTGCCAAACCGGTGTTGAGCTCGCCAGCTGTGCCCTGTGACGCCAACAGACCACTTTCTACCGCTTTCTCACCAGATATTAACTTTATCGCCGCACTGAGGCCGTATTCCTTTTCTAGGCTTCGATTCAGACAGTTTCGTTCCTAATATCTGTTCGTGCGAACAGAGCTGACCATTGAACCCGATAGTGAGGCGTGCATGGACGCGGTAGCAACAGTAACAAGCTTTTCGTTCCTCGATTTGTTCCTCAAAGCCGATTGGATCGTGAAGGCGGTGATGATCGGGCTGGCTTTGGCCTCGTTGTGGTCATGGGCTGTTGCCATGGACAAATGGCTGCAAATCCGCAAGCTCGAAGCAGGCGCACGCCTTGTTGAAGTGGCGTTGGCCGAAGGGCGCGGCATTGACGCTATCGAAGAAAGCGCGAGGCCAGGTGACGCCATGGCCCGCGTCGTAGCTGTCGGGATGGCAGAGGCCCGCCTCGCCCGCCGCATTCCCAATCAGACTGAAGTCGGCCTCGGCCGCGTCATCGAACGGATGGACCGTGTGATGCAGGCAGCCACTGCGCGGGAAATGGCGCGTGCAGAGCGGGGTCTTGCCATTCTGGCCACCATTGGCACATCCGCGCCCTTCGTTGGTCTGTTCGGAACAGTTTGGGGCATTATGAATGCCTTCAGGGGCATTGCCCAATCGCGGGATACCAATCTGGCTGTTGTTGCCCCAGGTATCGCAGAAGCCCTGTTTGCCACGGCCTTGGGCCTTTTGGCCGCTATCCCGGCCGTGATTTTCTACAATTGGCTGGCTGGCAGCCTCGACCGCTTTGCTACCCGCTTGGACGCTTTGAGCGATGATGTTATCGCACGCGTCTCCCGCCGTTTGCAGGACCCTACCTAACATGGCGATCGGGATTGGATCTCGACGCGGAGCCGGCAAACGCGGTCGACGTAGCCGCCGCCTGATGGGAGAAATCAATGTCACGCCCTTTGTCGACGTGATGCTGGTGCTGTTGATTATTTTCATGGTGGCTGCACCCCTGTTGACGGTGGGTGTCCCGGTTGATCTACCCAAAACCGAGGCCAAGAGCCTGCCAAGCGAACAAGAGCCGCTCACGGTTACAATCCTCGCGAACGGTCAAGTCTATTTGCAAAATGAAGTGGTAGCCTATGACCAATTGCTGCCCCGTCTGACGGCCCTGGCAGGCGAAGGCTATGATCGTAGAATCTTTATTCGCGCTGCGGAAAAAGCCCCTTACGGGATTGTGATGCAAGTCATGGCGCGGGTGAATTCGGCTGGCTATCGCAATCTGGGTTTGGTGACCGATACGGTCGAGCAATAGGATAGGCCCCGAGCGCATGCGCGCCAGTGACCCCCATATCGCCAGTCTGAAATGGCAAGAGCCCAGCCCGCTTGGGCCTGGCGTCGCCATATCGGCTTTCGTGCATAGCTCGATTATCGGGCTGAGCTTCCTCGTCTGGCAGAATCCGCCTGCTTTCACGCCCATAGATGTGATCCCGGTTGCCATCGTGGCCGACACACCCAGTGTGATTGGGCCGGAGACCGAAGCAGAGGCGGTGCGGACAGGAGAAGAAAATAGCCCGTTGACGGTTGCAGAAGCCCAGGTGTCTGATGCAGCGCCCGAACCCGAACCCGCACCGAAGCAAGCCCCGGCCCCACCGGCAGCGCCCTCACCGCAACCGGCTCAAAAAGCACCACCACCCAAGCCCGCCCCGGCAAGTCCGCAAAAGGTCGCGGCACCGGCCCCTGCACTGGCCCAAACAAGCCCGCAGAAGGCCGTACCGGCCCAGTCTGCGCCAGGCCCACTATCCAAGGCAGCCCCCAAGGCGACGGCGCAAGTCAGATCCGAACCGGCCTTTGACTTTGCCGCCGCCAGCGCCGCAGCAAGCGGGGCGGATTCTGGTGGGCGCAAAGCACCAAAGCTCGCTGCAGCAGGCCAGTCCGCTAGGCAAGGCCGCGCGGGAGGCGGTACCTTGCTGGCCGGCGATCTGGAGTCAGCACTGCGGGCACAAATCTATGAATGCTGGCGACGGCCGGCTGACACCTCACCGCGCCTGATCGTCACGCTCGAAATAGAGTTGAAGCCAGACGGCCATTTGGCAAAAGCCCCGAAACTGATCCGCCCTTCCAGCGAAGCAGGCGCGGATAACAAGCTCTTGTTGGCGATTGAAGCTGCCAGGCGCGCCGTCCGGCAATGCGAGCCATTTTCCTTGCCCGGGGATCGCTATACCCAATGGCGCATGGTGAATTTTGACTTTGACGGGCGAAAGGCCGATCGGCCTTAGGGCAACAGAGTGTTGCTCTATTTCAAATCTAGCGCGCAACCTGGTTCAATTTGAACCAGACGCGCTTGATCTTAGTTTTAGCGCGCAACCTGGTTCAATTTGAACCAGACGCGCTTTGGTGCGAAGCTGCCAATTACGAAAATTTGTTTTACCTTGCCGTAAAATATTCATCTTCTAGGGTCAAGAAAACACCCATGACACCCCTTAGCCCCCTGTTTCATGCTCTCTCCCGCGTGCTTCGCCCCGCGCTGCTTGCACTATTGTCCACCTTCGCCTGGCTGACGCCAGCCCTCGCTCAATTGAATGTGAGCGTAACCGAAGGGCACCGGCGGCCCATGCCGATTGCGATTTCAGATTTTTCAGGGCCACATGGTGGCTCCATTGCCGGTGCCGTCCGCGAGAATCTGGCGCGCTCTGGACTGTTCGCGGTGCAAAACCCTGACTCCTTTTTGCAACGCGATCTGGACGTGAATGTCGCGCCGCGCTTTGCCGACTGGCGGATCACCAAGACCGAAGCCCTGGTGATCGGGCGTGGTGGCGTGAATTCAGGCAGGTTGCGCGTGGAGTTCCGGTTGTGGGACGTCTATGGCGAAAGCCAGATGGTGGGACTGGAATTCTCCACCACAGACGAAAATTGGCGCCGGATTGCCCATAAGGTTTCCGACGCCATCTATCGGCGGCTGACAGGTGAAGTCGGCTATTTCGACAGCCGGGTTGTGTTTGTTGCAGAAAGTGGCGGCCGTACCAACCGGGTGAAGCGCCTCGCGGTGATGGATCAGGATGGAGCCAATCCCAGCTATCTGACAGACGGGACCGAGCAAGTTCTAAATCCCCGTTTCAACGTGCAAGGCCAGCAGATTGTCTATTCGGCTTTGTCTGACCGGGGTATCAAAATATGGGTTGTCGATATTGAGACCGGCCGGAAAGAGGCCGTTGCCATTCCAGGCAATATGGCGTTCGCACCGCGCTTTACCCCCGACGGCCAGTCCATCATTTTTAGTGCGGACCGCGACGGCGATGTGGATCTTTTCATCAAAAGTTTGCGCACTGGGAAACTGTCCCAACTGACCCGCAATCCAGCCATCGACACCTCTCCCGATATGTCTCCCGACGGCAGCCAGATCATCTTCACTTCCGACAGAGGTGGCAGCACACAAATCTATACGATGAATGCCGATGGATCGGGTGTTCGTCGCCTGACCTTTGGCGAAGGACGTTACTCCACAGCCGTTTGGTCGCCTAAGGGCGACTTGATCGCCTTCACGCGCCAATTGGGGGGGCAATTCCAAATTGGCGTGATGGCAGCCGATGGGTCCAACTTGAAGATCCTGGCCGAAGCCTATCTGGTTGAAGGTCCAACCTGGTCGCCCAACGGCCGCGTCATCATGTTCCAGCGCGAAGGAGGTCCAGGCCAATCACCGAGCTTGTGGACGGTCGATGTATCTGGCACCAATCTTCGCAAGTCCCCCTGGTCCGCTCCGGGTTCGGACCCCGGCTGGTCCCCGACCCTGCCCTAAGCTTCCAACCGTGTCACATTAAACCTCACCCTTTGGAAACAACCTCTTCATTCAGGAGCCTGCCATGACCCCTTCCAAAATCTCCACCCAACAAGCCTCGGGCTTAAAGGTCCGTTCGCTGGCCTTGATGCTGGTTTCAAGCTTGGCCCTCGTCGCCTGCGCCAGCACCAAGACAGCAAAGCCCCCGATTGGCGATACCAGCACCCCGGTCTCTGCCGCCATTCCAGAAGCCGCGCCAACCGTGGCACCAACACCCCCTGCCGCCAGCGCAGCTGTAACCTCTGCCCCTTTGACACCTGCAACGATAGCCGGCAGGGCTGGCCAGTCCGACAAGTCGAGCGCTTTGCAAAGCCCTTCACCCTATGCCTCCTTGGCCGAAGCCGGTGAGCGCATTTTATTCCCGACCGACCGGTTCGACTTAACCGATGAAGCCCGTTCCATCCTGACCCGTCAGGCGGCTTGGATCAAAGCCAATCCTGGAAAGCGCGTTTTGATCGCCGGTAATTGTGACGAGCGCGGGACGCGCGAATATAATTTGGCCCTGGGTGCGCGCCGGGCGAGTGCAGCGCGAGACTTTCTGGCAGGTCTGGGTGTCGAGTCTGACCGGATCGAAACCGTCTCCTACGGAAAGGAACGCCCAATCGATGAGCGGCCGAGCGCTGACGGCTGGGCTGTGAACCGTAACGCGCAAACCATGTTGCTGGATTAGTTATGACCACCCCTCAAGTCTCCTCCATGATCGCGAGACAAGTTTGCGCGTCCCCGGGCAGGAGGGCGCAACATGGCGCCTGGACCGGAGTGTGCATTAGCCTTGTTATGGCAGGGGCAGGCCAGATGCTGGCAACCGAGCCTGTCCGGGCACAGGCGCGCGATGCAAATCCGCCTGTGGTGGCGAGCAAACCAGACGGTCCAACCCCGGTTGCCATGCCCCCGATTTCAGCGGAACCGATTTCGGCCCGTTTGATCATCCGTCTCGAACAAGTTGAACGCCAGGCAGCCGAAATGACGGGGCGGATTGAAGTGCTGGAAGCGCGGCTGGCCCAGCAGCAGGTGGTCCATAACCAATTGGTGCAGGAATTAGAAGCGGAGCGGGCCAGTCAACAATCTATACAGGTCAGCGGCGCGCGCCGCGCAGAGATTGCCACGGTGGAAACGAGTGCCGCTGTCCCTCTAGAGGCGCAAGCGTCAGTCGGTGATCTAGCCCCTGCCCCAGTTATGCCACCGGGGGCAGAAGCCTTGTTCAATGCAGCGCAACTAGCCCTGCAGCGAGGCGATTATCTGACGGCCGAGACCAATCTGAACGCGCTTATTACCAATTTTCCAAGCGCGCCGGAAGGAATCGAAGGCCGATGGCTTCTAGGTGAGGCGCGCTTCGTCCAATCGGCTTGGGGCCCTGCCGCCGAGGCTTATCTGAGTTATTTGGATATCACGCCCCAAGGCAGTCGGGCTTCAGAGTCTCTGGTGCGTTTGGCAGGGGCCTTTGGGCAAATGGGCAATGCTAAGATGCGATGCTCAGCCCTGTTAGAGTACAAGCGCCGGACGCCCAACCCGGATCCAACGCTGAAAGCGCGGGCAGACGCCGAAGCGGCGCGGTCGCCATGCCCGACCACCTAGCGGCCAGGGGCACAGAAAACCCCGCGCCTACCCCCCCTGTACCTTGCCCCGTCGGTCAGGCTCTCCCCCAAATCTTTAGAAAGCTCGACAGCTGGCAACAGGACTTTGGGTCACCCCTACTGATTGCCTTGTCTGGCGGTGGCGACAGCATGGCCTTGTGCAGAATCGCAAGCCACTGGGCAGAGGCCAGACGGACAAGGCTCCATGCCGTGTCGATTGATCATGGATTACGGCCAAGCTCGGCTGGCGAAGCCGGCCAAGCCATCAAATGGGCGCACGCGCTTGGCCTCTCGGGAGAGGTCGTTCGTCTCGATGATAGGCCCGCTCACGGCGGCCTGCAGGCCTGGGCCCGTCAAGCCCGCTACGAGGCTATGGCTGGCGTGGCGCGGCGCTTGGGTGCCGGGCTGATCCTTGTTGGCCACACCTGGGACGACCAGGTTGAGACCGTCTGCTGGCGCCTCGCGCGACAGTCCGGCTTGGATGGTCTGGCAGGCATAGCGGAGCTGGCGATCAATCCATTTGCCCCGCTTGAGGCTCCAAGTCTCCTGGGTCGACCGCTTTTGGGGCTAAAGCGAGCCGATTTGCGCACTTGGCTCACAGGTGAAGGTCAAGCCTGGCTTGAAGATGAGAGCAATCACAATCTCGACTTTGCCCGCATCCGTACCCGTAAGCGCGCGCAGAACATGGCTGCAGAGGGGGTGAACCTCGAGCGCATCATTGGCCTTGCAGCTGCTGCGGACGCGCTGCGCGCCGCGCAAGAACAGGCCACTTTAGCCCTCTTGAAGCGGTGCAAGCTGAGGCAGGTCCAGGCGGGCTGGCAGGTAGATGCCATCACCTTCTGTGATTGCCAACCCCTCGTCGCGGAGCGGGCCTTGGGCTGGTTGATCTATAGCCTCACCCAAGCGGATCGCCCGCCAGCAGCCGACAAACTCGCCCGCTTGCAGGCAAGCCTCATGGCAAATCCTACCCGGCGCAGAACCCTTGGCAGCGTCTGGGTCACGCGAAAAGATGACAAGCTTTTGTTCGCTCTCGCCCCGGTCCGGCGCGGACAATTGGCGATGCAAAGTCCGACAGCAACGAGCCAGTACGCCCGACTTTTCGCCATTTCACGCCAACCACACGAATTTGTAAGCCGATAAAACCGAATTCGAGCAGAAGACGGGCTTACATGATTGGATTGAACGACTATGTTAGACTCACCGGCCGCGAAACACATGAGGCAGGGCGTTTCATCATCCCCCAGCAGGGGTGATGATTTCAGAAAGAGATAATGATGAAGCTGCGCGATCTTGCAATCTGGGGATTTTTGGCTTTGGCACTGGTCACAGTGTTCTCCCTAATGAACCGTCCCTCCCCATCGACCTCGGCAACAGCGATGGCTTATTCGACCTTATTGGCCGAAGTGGACAATGGGCGGGTGAAAGAAGTCACCATAATTGGCGACCAGGCTCGTGGACGCCTGCAGGATGACAAGGCTTTTGTCGCCATGATCCCAGCTCAGGCGACCGACTTCGTGTCGCGCCTTGAGAAGGCCAATGTCGAGATTCGTGCCGAATCTGTGCCCCGCACGCCGTTCCTGAGCGCGCTGATCGCGAATTTGTTGCCATTATTGATCATGGTTGGTTTGTGGTTCTTCCTGATGCGCCAGATGTCTGGCGGGGGTGGCAAAGGGGGCGCAATGGGCTTTGGCAAGTCTAAGGCCAAGCTTTTGACCGAAAACAAGAACAAAGTGACCTTTGAAGACGTCGCCGGCATTGATGAGGCACGAGAAGAACTGCAAGAAGTCGTCGACTTTTTGAAGGATCCCTCGAAGTTCCAACGCCTAGGTGGCAAGATTCCCAAAGGTGCCCTGCTCGTCGGCCCTCCAGGCACGGGCAAAACCCTAACCGCGCGTGCGGTTGCTGGCGAAGCCAATGTGCCCTTCTTCACCATCTCTGGATCTGATTTTGTTGAAATGTTCGTGGGCGTGGGCGCAAGCCGGGTGCGCGACATGTTCGAACAAGCCAAGAAGAACGCACCATGTATCATCTTCATCGATGAAATCGACGCCGTCGGTCGTCATCGTGGTGCGGGTCTGGGCGGTGGCAATGATGAGCGTGAGCAAACATTGAACCAGCTCCTGGTTGAAATGGACGGCTTTGAGGCCAATGAAGGTATCATCATCATCGCCGCGACCAACCGCCCGGACGTGTTGGACCCTGCGTTGCTGCGGCCCGGCCGCTTTGACCGTCAAGTCACCGTCGGTCTGCCAGATATCTCGGGCCGCGAAAAGGTCCTGAAAGTTCACATGCGCAATGTGCCTCTGTCATCAGACGTTGATGCAAAGACCATCGCACGCGGCTGCCCTGGCTTCTCGGGTGCCGATTTGATGAACCTCGTCAATGAAGCCGCCCTATTGGCTGCCCGCCGTGGCCGCCGTCTGGTCACCATGCAAGAGTTCGAAGACGCCAAGGACAAAATCCTGATGGGCGTTGAACGCAAGACGATGGCGATGACGGTCGAAGAAAAGAGCCTGACGGCCTATCATGAAGGCGGCCATGCTTTGGTAGCCTTGACCGTGCCCCACACTGACCCGGTCCATAAAGCCACCATCATTCCCCGTGGCCGCGCTCTGGGCATGGTGATGCAATTGCCGGAGAGGGACAAACTGTCCTTCAGCTATCGCCAGATGATGAGCCGCATGGCGGTCATGATGGGAGGTCGCGTGGCCGAGGAATTGATTTTCGGGAAGGACGCCATCACCTCTGGTGCCTCCTCTGATATCGAGCAAGCAACCCGCCTGGCCCGTGCGATGGTCACCCGTTGGGGTTTTTCCGACGAATTGGGTACGGTTGCTTACGGCGAGAACCAGGAAGAAGTCTTCCTGGGTCATTCGGTTTCGCGCACGCAGAATGTTTCTGAAGCGACAGCCCAGACCATTGATAAAGAGGTTCGTCGCCTCGTCGAGTGGGGCAATTCGGAAGCGACCCGCATCTTGACCGAGCGTCGGGCTGACTTGGAAATCCTGGCTCAAGGCTTGTTGGAATATGAAACCCTGTCGGGTGAGGAAATCAAAACCTTGCTCGATGGTGGCTCCATCAAGCGCGATGATGCGGTAACAAGACCGCCCTCAGGGCCTTCCTCCGCCTTGCCCGCCATTGGCAAAAAGAGCGGGGGAACAACCTCCACCGGTCCGGAACCTTCTCCGGCCTGATCCAGCAAAACCCCTCCTGCACATGGGAGGGGTTTTTTGTAAGACCTGGTATCTGAATGCGAGAAATACATGGCACGCGACCTTGTCAAAATGACCCCACAAGAAGCCATTTCAGGCCTTGCCGGCTGGCAAGAAGTTGTCGGGCGCTCGGCCATTGAGAAGACCTTCAACTTTGTCGACTTCAAGCAGGCTTTTGGCTGGATGACACGCGTCGCCTTGAAGGCGGAACAGATGGACCATCACCCCGAATGGTTCAATGTCTATGCCAAGGTCCATGTCGTTCTGGCCACACATGATGCAGGTGGCTTAACCAACCTGGACGTTGAACTGGCCAGTTTCATGGATGCGTGTGCGAAAAACTGAGACACCGGCACCCTAATCTGAGAAAAAAAGCGTTAATTTAACTCGGTGATAACCACGCAAACCCTTTTTGTCCTCTGGAGCGCGGGTTGATCTTAGATCAAGGCTGCACGCTAAAAGTAAATTGGAGCATCGGCTGATCGGCTCTATCTGGGTCAGATAGAGCGGTCGTTGCTCCCGGACATGGGTCCTACTGCGACCCCTCGCATTTGGCTTATAGGATTGTGACATGGGTGCGCGCACACGGTCAAAACCAAACACAGTGCATTGGCGCCAGCGCGTTACGCGTGACGGCCTGTTGGGTATCGGCATAATTGGCGGTACCGTCATGAGCCTTGCGACCTTGACCTTCAACGCCCAAGACACCAGCTGGAATGTGTCGGGCAGCGACAAGACCTCCAATTGGCTGGGCGAACCCGGGGCGACCTTGGCAGACTTTGTGCTGCAAATGCTGGGTATCGGGGTCATTCCGGCCCTTCTGGCCCTCATCGCATTTTGTTTCATGGCATTGATCCGCGGCCCAGGTGGCGTACCGCGTCTGCGTTTGCGTGCCTGGCTGGCTTGCCTTGGCGTCGTCATGTTCGCCGCAGCGGTATCCGGCCTGCCCCATGCCCCTTCCTGGCCGATGCGAACGGGTCTTGGTGGCCTGATTGGCGACGCGATCGTGCACATTCTCGCTATGCCTTTCTCCGGCGCGCAAAGCGGAGAAGGCTTTGGTGCGGTGATTGCTTTTGCCATTGCTCTTGCTTGCGGCTTTGTGGCGCTACAACTGAAGCGGACCGATCTCGATGCCGCCCTGGATGCCGCCATCTATGGTTGGGCCAGCATGCGGGTTGGCGCGGATGGCTTGATGAAGCGGTTCGGGCATGGAGAGGCCCCGACGCGCAAGACACAAACCAGCGGGCGGGGGAAAGGCGAACGTCATGTCGCCTCGCGCGAGATTGATCCCCATGATGTGGCTTCAATTGCTGCCCGATTTGCCCCAGCAGGCGCAAGAGCCGGTGTCGCGCGCGATGTCTGGCGGGAACCTGAAGTCCACACCACCACCTATGAAGCGCCCGGTTATCCCGCTGGCGATATCCCTATCGAACGACCCAAAAGCCCCAAGCAGTCCGAACGTGCGGGACGCGAGGCCCAAGGCGTCCTGCCCATGTATCCGGTGGGCCCGAATTTTAAATTGCCACGCCTTGATCTACTGGCCAAGCCAAAGCCGCGCGTCGCCCATCATGATGAGGCAGGCCTCAAACAAAATGCACGCCTCTTGATGACAGTTTTGAGCGACTTTGGCGTCAAGGGTGAAATCCTCAACGTACGGCCTGGCCCCGTGGTTACCCTTTATGAGCTCGAGCCCGCAGCCGGGGTGAAATCGGCCCGCGTGATTGGCTTGGCCGATGATGTGGCGCGCTCGATGTCGGTGCAAGCCTGCCGCATTGCCGTCGTGCCAGGTCGCAACGCCATCGGCATCGAATTGCCCAATTCGCGGCGCGAGACGGTTTATTTGCGCGACCTCCTATCGACCAATGATTATGAAAGTGGCCGCCAGGAGCTGCCTTTGGCGCTAGGCGAAACCATTGGCGGGGAACCATCGGTTGCCGACCTTGCCCGCATGCCCCACTTGTTGATCGCCGGGACTACCGGCTCTGGTAAATCGGTCGGCATCAATGCGATGATCCTGTCACTCCTCTATAAGATGACGCCGCAACAGTGCCGCTTCATCATGATCGACCCCAAAATGCTGGAATTGTCGGTCTATGACGGCATCCCCCATCTGCTCGCACCCGTTGTGACCGACCCCAAGAAGGCGGTCGCCGCGCTGAAATGGGCTGTGCGCGAGATGGAAGACCGCTACCGGAAAATGTCGAAAATCGGTGTGCGAAATATTGGTGGTTACAACCAGCGTGCCGCCGAGGCACAAGCTAAGAACGAGACCTTCTCGCGTACCATGCAGACGGGCTGGGACCGCGAAACCGGTAAGCCTATCTATGAGACCGAGACATTCGAGCTCGACCACATGGCCTATATTGTCGTGGTCATCGATGAAATGGCCGATTTGATGCTGGTAGCGGGCAAGGATATTGAGGGGGCGGTTCAACGCTTGGCACAAATGGCGCGTGCAGCCGGCATCCATTTGATCATGGCCACCCAGCGTCCGTCGGTCGATGTCATCACCGGCACGATCAAGGCCAACTTCCCAACCCGTATCTCCTATTCGGTGACATCGAAAATAGACAGCCGCACCATTCTAGGTGAGCAGGGTGCCGAGCAGCTCCTCGGCCAAGGCGATCTGCTCTATATGGCCCAAGGCGGGAAAATGCGCCGCCTGCATGGCCCCTTTGTTGCCGACAAGGAAGTGGAGGAAATCGTCGCCAGCCTGAAAGCCCAGGGCGCACCGGAATATTTCGACGAAATCACCGCCGATGAAGACGAGGATAATCCCTATGGCGATGGGGCCGATTTGGACGGAGTGACGGGCTCTGGCAATGATTTGTTCGACCGCGCCGTCGCCATCGTGGCGCGCGACCGAAAAGCCTCGACTTCTTACCTGCAGCGCCGCCTGTCGCTGGGCTATAATCGTGCAGCCAGTCTGATTGAGCGGATGGAGCAAGAGGGCATGATTAGTCCACCCAATCATGCCGGCAAGCGCGAGATCCTGCTGCCCGATCATGGGTGAGCTGGGGGCTTACCCCCTTTGCAGTCACGTTTTAGGCTTGGCCGCAAAATCGCCGTATCGGAAACCTAACGTATGCCTATGAATAGACGTCACCTTCTCTTAGCCGCACTATGGGGCTTGATGCCGGGCCTCAGCTACGCCCAACCGGTATCGGTGGCTCAGCGCGCGGCTTCCATTGCATCACTAAGCCGATCGATCAATGCAATCACGCGCATTCAGGGCCGGTTCCTGCAGACCAATCCCGATGGCAGCACAATTGGTGGTCGTTTCTGGTTGCAGCGGCCGGGAAAGGTGCGGTTTGAGTATGATGTTCCCTCCCCACTTTTGCTGATATCCGATGGCGCAACTGTTAGCCTGCAAGATCGCCGCTTGCGTACAACCGACCGCTATCCCCTGCGAAAAACCCCGCTCTATTTCTTGCTCAAAGGCAATGTGAGTTTGGAAAAAGACGTGCTGGTCACCGGGGTTGAAAACCGGGGCGGCATGACCATCATGGCAGTCCGCGACAAAGCCCGTGAGGCCGACGGCGAGCTGACCATCATTTATGACGATATAGCCAATCAATTGCGCGAATGGGCGATCGCGGACCGTCAAGGCCGCGTTACCCGGGTCCGCCTGGTCGATGTCTCCACGGGCGGCACTATCAATCAAACCCTGTTCGACACCCCGGGACCCACCAAAAAGTATGATCCAAAGCGATAAAGCTCGCGAAATTGTGACAATTGTATCACAAGCAACCATTAAATACTTTTAACATTGCTTTTGTTTTGAAACGTGTCTATCCTGCAACTCGTGGATGCAACTTGTCCGGGCTGGCGTCGTCCCCCCGCTTTCAGTTCCGGTGCAGCGTCCATATAGCCGGATTTCTCCCCGGCACAGACCCGGCGTGCCCTGCGCTGATCGTCTGAACGCCCGGCCTTCATGGTCGGGCGTTTGACGATTCCAGGCGGCGTGATGTCCTTATCTAATTGCTCGCAGGCTCCAGCGCTTCTACCAAAGCGCCTCCTGCTTCAGCATTGGTCGCAGGCTCCAGCGCTTCTACCAAAGCGCCTCCTGCTCTAAAACGGCTTAACCGCGCCAAAGAAGGCGGTAGTCGCAATCCCGATCCAATAGCCATAGGCAATCATGCGACCACGCCCGATGGAGATCTCCAACTGGGTTTGGGCAGATTGATTTGGCCCTTCAGCGAGCACGCGGAACAAGGTCGTCCACTCCCGCATGATGAAGCGCAGCCCAAGCCCGAATACCAGCATCAAGGCATAGGTGAACACCTTGGCAGGATACCAATAGGAGCCCGTCTCTATGGCCAGCGGTCCATGGCCCAGGAAAGCCAGGATGGCGATCGCGAACAGCGCGGGGATCAAGACAAAACGGACTCTCTCATCCAGTTTCGTCAAGGCAATGCCTACATCCGTCTCGCGCTTGAAAAAGGCAGCCCAGCAAAGCGCCAGCCAAGACAGGGCCAAAGTCCACATAATCGCCAGACCCGGCCCATCCAGGAAGGGGGTAAAACCGTATAAATGGCCCATATGCAAGCCCAGGGGTAAAAGAAGAATGATGCCCGTACGCGCCAGGATATCGATGCGATAGGCTGTTTCCATATGGCGGCGTCGCTCATCCAGGCTCAGATCGCGGTTGGTCACATGATAGGAGGTTTGGAACACCCCCCATTCACCACCCAACCAATAGACCATGGCCAGTATATGTAGCCAGCGAACGACATCGACTTCATTGATGACCATGACTTCCCCCTCCTAAAACACGTTTGGACCCATGTGGATCAAAGTTGCGTTCCAAATCCGGCTTCGGGCAACTGTCCATCCACTCTACCTGCTTGAGGGACAGCGGGCATTGCTCTCCCCCTGCCCGGCCCAAACCGCTATCGACACTCTAAATGATATATCCTTCTACACAAGCAGCGGGAAAGTACGAACCAGCCGCTATTCCGGCGAGACGCTCACAACTGCCTTACCGA
Source organism: Maricaulis salignorans (assembly GCA_943372135.1). Lineage (GTDB taxonomy): Bacteria > Pseudomonadota > Alphaproteobacteria > Caulobacterales > Aquidulcibacteraceae > Aquidulcibacter. The sequence continues at coordinate 89,361 of CALRXH020000004.1, forward strand.
TATTCTGACCCCGCATCAGTCGCTCAAATAAAGCAGGGGCGGCCTCCAGGCCCGTGACCCGATCCTCATGATAAACTAGGGCACCTGCGGCAATCCATGCACCCGCCTCTTTCACAAAGGCGTCCCACACGGGATAGAAATCATAGACCACAAGGCCCATCACTTGCGCGCGCTTGCCAACAATCAGCCCGGCGTTGAGGCCGGGCGGGGGTTGATCAGCATGATACTGATCAACAAGCCCACACAAGACCATTCGCCCGTAATGCGCCAAGCGCATCAGTGCTTTGGAAGCCATTTCGGTAGAGACATTCTCGAAATACACGCTCGGGGCTTCTGGCAAGGCTTCTGTCAGCGCCTGCTCCCATCCATCCTGCTTGTAATCAATGCAGGCATCAAAGCCGTAGGTCTGGGTGACAAGAGCGCATTTTTGGGGCCCACCCGCTATGCCCACTACCCGCTTTGCACCTTTGATGCGCGCGATCTGGCCCACGGTGCCACCGACAGGACCAGCAGCCGCATCAACCAGAACAACATCATCGGGGCCGACCCTGGCCAGTTGCGTCATGCCTGCCCAAGCGGTGAGGCCCGGCATACCCAGTACGCCCGCATGGGCGGCCAGAGGTGCCGTCTTTGGATCAAGTAGCCTGAAGGTTCCAGGCCCTAAATCAGCCAGTTCGCGCCAGCCAACTTCCATCGCATGAACCCAATCGCCCGCCTTCACTCCTGTTGCCCTGCTTTCAAGCACCTGGCACACCGCTGCGCCAGGAATGGCGTCTAAGCCGGGCAAGGGTGCCGGTTCACCCATATGTTTGCCGCGCAGGCGCGAGCCGACATAAGGGTCGAGGGAGAGATGCACCACACGCACCAAAACCCCGCCTTCAGGGCAGTGGGGGGCAGGCACCTCAATCAACGCAAAATCATCCCCACTGGGCCGGGCGGTCAGGACGTACTTGAGGACGACCTGCTTCATAGTTCGACCAGTTCAAACAAGATACCATCCGGGCCGCGCATGGTGGCAGCACGTTTACCGTGATAAATCTCGCCTTGATGCACGCTCGGCGGCGTGATCAACCATTTGGCATGCTCGCGCACCCGCTCCCTGAAATCGGGCAACACAATGGTGGAAAGGCTAACCCCCTGTGGCAGGCGACCTTTCCACCCCGGGCGCGGCCCACCCGCTGGCGGCAATTGATCGAACTCAAAGAATACATCGCGCGCATGGGTCAGGGTTGCGATGGTAAATTTCTCCTCAAACGGCACCCCAAAGGCATTGGCGAGCATGGTGTAAACAATGTCCATATCGCGTCCAAAACTGAGGCCCAGCACGTTCTGGCACCAGTTTAGCGCACCCACGAGGTCTGAAACCGCGCAGACATGGATGAACTGGCGGTCAATCAGGCTGGTGGCGCGCGGCAGATCATACATCGGCAGATCGTCACGAATTTGGGTCAGATAGACGATCTCGTCATCAGGCCCCTGGACCTGCATCGGGAAGATCGCGGGCATACCGTCCAGTTCGCGCGGCGGACCGATAATCCTGAACGGGCTTTGCACCATCCGCTCATGCACTTTCAAGACATCGTCGACACAGATTTCAATGGCCGCCCAGCCATAGGTCTTCAGCGCCTCATAATCGGGATGGGGCTCATCCTGGACAAGGCGCAGATAGATATCGGCCCCGCTTTCGGGCTGCATCACCACATAGGGCAGGCCAGCACTCTCTGGAGCCCCCCAGGAGCAAGCAAGGTCGCGCGCCAACACACCACTCTCAACCGTGCGATAAAACAGCCAATCGCGGTACAACGCCTCCGACCGGTTGAGATCACGTACATTTAATGTCGCGGCGCGCAGAAGTTTCACTTGCTTCCTCCCTATAAAGCAATGGATATATCCTTTGCTGCAGATTTGGAAGCAAGCAAAGCAATGTTCAAGGAATGACCCATGCCAGCCTATATGATCGTCACCGTGCGGGTTCATGATCGCGAGCGGTTTTTGGAAGCCTATGGCAAGCCCACAGCGGCCTTGATTGCGCGCTTTGGCGGTACCTACATTGTGCGGGGGCCGGGCTGCGAGAGCTTTGAAGGCCCGCGCGCCAGTGGTCTTGCGGCTGTGGTGTCGCAATGGCCAAACAAGGCTGCAATCGAGGCGTTTTGGAACAGCCCCGAATACCAACCCCTGAAAGCCGCGCGTCAAGCGATCTCGGAAGCTGATGTGCAAGTGCTGGAGGTCGCCTGATGCGCGCGCTCGTAACATTCGCCTTGATACTCGTCCTGGCAGGACCTGCCTCGGCCAAGGGCCTGCCACCGCCAGGCCCCGATCAGCCCTTGCAAAGTGCGCGGATGGAAAATCCCGCCTTGAGTGCGCGCACCATTGTCGAACGGGCGACAGCCCATGCGGGCGGGGAAAGCTGGCGACGGCCGACGACCTTGTATCTGGAAGGCTATGGCACCTTTTACGCACCAGACGGCACACCCTTGATCAATCAGAGCCACAGAATGTGGCGGGTCTATCCGGAATTTAAGCCCCAAGCCCATAATGCCGATGGCAAAGTACGGATCGAGAGCCGCCGCGACGGCAAGGTCGTCATCTTCCTGGCCTTTGATGGTGCGCGAACCTATGGCCTCGACGGGCCGCTGCCGCCTTCTGCTGCGGATAAGCAATGGGCGGAAAATTTTGGCTTTGGTGTCATCCGTTTTGCCTTAGACCAAGGCTTTACACTGGCCCGCCAGCCCGATGATCTGGTCGATGGGCAACCGGTTTATCGCATCGAAGTGACGGACCCCACCGGGGCCAAGACGCTGTTTGGCATTGCGCGGGCGGATTACTCAATTCTCTCGGTCGGCTTTGCCACCCCGCGCGGCTGGCACGAACGCATCTATTCCAATTTCTATCAAAAGCCCGGCCTGGCCTGGGTTCAGCCCGGTCGCATCCGCCTTTATTATAATGGGGTCAAGCAGAATGAGCTCGTCTGGCGCGACTTCAAACTCAATGAGGCGATGCCCGATGGCCTTTTCACCGGACAATGACGAGCTTGTAGCCTTAAATCTGCGGTGCGCCGATCAGCTGGCCAAATCGGCTTGAGCGTGAAGAAGCCATAAGGGAGAGCCTGCCATGAAGCCTTGGATGATGCGGCCAATCCTGCTGACCCTGCTATTTGCAGGTCAAGCGCAGGCGCAAATGGTGCCGCCAAGCGTCACGCAAGAGATGCGGAACCTAGCTGGCCTCTCCCAATCTGGCGAGGTCGTCATTGATCGCGCCGGTATTCCCCATATCTATGCGGCCACAGCGCGCGACGGGTTTTTCCTTCAAGGCTATGCTGTTGCGCGGGACCGGCTGTGGCAGATCGACCTTTGGCGCAAGCGGGGCTTGGGCCGTCTCGCCGCCAGCTTTGGGCCATCCTATGTAGAACAAGATCGCGCGGCACGGCTGCTTCTCTATCGCGGCGATATGGTGGCGGAATGGAAGGCCTATCCAGCAGATGCCAAGGATTGGACCGAAGGTTTTGTTGCCGGCATCAATGCCTTTATTGACGAAACCGAGCGCGGCCAACAAAAGCTCCCAATTGAATTTGTAGCAACCGGTTCAAAGCCCGAACGCTGGCAGGGCGATGATGTGGTGCGTATTCGCTCCAATGCCTTAGCATCAAACCTGACAAGCGAGGTTGCCCGCGCTCGCGCTTTATGCGGCGGGGACGTCAAACTAGAACCGCTGCGACGCAAGCTTGAGCCAGCAAGAGCGGTAACCATCCCCGAGGGCTTGGACCCCTGCAGCATTCCCAAAAATGTCCTTGAGACCTATGTTTTGGGCACAAGCGATGTGAAGTTTGATGGCAAAGCTGTGGTTCTGGCCAGCCAAAATCACGAGAGCCAAGAAGGCTCCAACAATTGGGTGATCGGGGGCCAACGCAGCGCCACGGGTCGACCCATTCTGGCCAATGACCCCCATCGCGCGCAATCCATCCCTAATTTGCGGTATCTCTCGCACATTGATACGCCCGAATTGCAGATTGCCGGTGCAGGCGAGCCCGCGCTGCCCGGGATCAGCTTTGGCCACAATGAAGACATTGCCTGGGCCTTGACGATCTTTGCGATTGACCAACAAGATCTCGTCGTCAACAACCCAAGCGTCGCTCTGACCCAAGTCCGCGAAACCATCGAAATCAAGGGCCAAGCGTCCCAAGAAGCGGTTTTGAAGTTCAGCACCGACGGCCCCATCCTTTATGAAGACCCTGCGACCGGGCGCAGTTTTGCCCTGCGCAGCACGTGGAGCCAGCCAGGCGGCTCTGCCTATTTCAACGCCACCTGGGCTTTTAAGGCACGCTCTTGGGATGACTTTCTGGTGGCCCGCAATCAGTGGGGCGCACCGCCCTTGAACTTGCTCTATGCAGACACGAAGGGCGACATTGGCTGGGCACCGGGGGGCTTTGTTCCCAAGCGCAAGGCGGGTGATGGCCTCCTGCCCGTCCCCGCAGGAGAAACCTATAGCTGGACGGGCCTATTGGACCCCACGCTAATGCCCGTCAAACGCAATCCGAAAGAGGGCTGGATCGCGACCGCCAATGAGATGAATGTGCCCGCAGGCTATCCCCATTTCCTCGCTTTGGAATGGACCGATCCCAGCCGGGTGACCCGGATATCGGAAGTGATCCAAGCCAAGCCAAAGTTTGCCATCACAGATGCCATGGCTTTGCAAAATGATGTGACCTCGCCTTTTGCCCGGCGCGCGGTGGCCCTTCTCGAAGACCTCAAAGGGCGAAGCCCGGCCGAAGATTCGGCCCTGTCCCTATTGGCCTCTTGGAATGGCTATATGGGCGAGAAATCTGCCAGTGCAGCCTTGTTCGAGGTCTGGACAGGTCGCTTTCTGGGCGAGAGCGCGGTGAAGCAATTAGTCCCTGAAGCCGCGCGAGCCAGTTTTGGCCGCCCGCCCGCTACCTCCGTCATCCCCGTGTTGGAAGAAGGCGCATTACTTGGCGCAGACCCTGTTAACGTGCGAAGCACGATCGTGCTTGACTCGCTTGGCGCTGCTTGGGCCGAAGCGGAACGCCTGATGGGACCAGATTCCAGCCAGTGGCAGTGGGGGACCTTGCATCGTGCTGATTTCAAGCCTGCCCTGGCCATCCCCGGCCGCGATTCCGAACGCCGCGTTGGGCCGTTTCCCATAGGTGGCAGCGGCACAACCCCGAACGCGACGGGTTGGACGAGCGATTACACATTCGCCTCGGGACCCTCCGTGCGTTTGGTAATGGATGTGGGTGCTTGGGACAATAGCGTTGTTATCAACAATCCCGGCCAATCCGGCGATCCGGCCAGCCCCCATTATCGCGACCTGTTCCCTTTATGGGCCAGCGGCAGCTATGTGCCCTTTGTCTGGACGCGCGCCCGGGTCTTGCAGGAAGCAGAACACATCATCAAAGCGACACCTGTTCGCTAAGCCGCTTGCCTGTTGATGGACAAGCTTGCTCTCCCCTTGCCCCCTTGGGGCGAGGCTTAACAGGTGAGGGACCCCTAAAGGTTTCCGACCACCACGCGGAATGGATGGATCGTGTGGGACTTAAAAACCCCGGCAAGAGCATAAGGATCCTTAGCGGCAAAGGCCTCCACCGCGGCCTGATCGGCGACATCTAAGATAAAGTGCGACCCGACGGGCGAACCTTCCACTTTGTCCAGAACAGGGCCCGCCAGTTTCACGCATGCGCCAAAGGTAGCGACATAGTCCAAATGGGCGGGGCGGGTGGCCATGCGCTGCTCGAGCGCGCCCTCCTTATCCAGGCACGTCAAAAGAAATAAAGTCATCAGTCTGCCTCCACCTTGAATGGCCGCGAAAGGAGCTTTCCAATGGCCTGCGCCACATCCACCCGTCCAGCCAGAATGGCAGCAACCGCTTCACAGATCGGCATGCTCACACACCTGCTGGCAGCAAGATCGAGAAGTGCTGGGGCAGTCGAGGCCCCTTCTGCAATGCTGCGCTTGCCAACTGTCGCGGCCTCGATCGATTGCCCCTGACCCAAAGCATAGCCCAAGGCAAAATTGCGCGAGGTGGCACTTGAACAGGTCAGGACCAGATCGCCTAAACCGCAGAGACCTGCCAAAGTGCGGGCTTCGGCCCCCATGGCAACACCCAAGCGGGTCATTTCGGCAAAGCCCCGGGTGATCAAAGCAGCGCGCGCACTCTCGCCCAGACCACGGCCGTCGGCCATGCCGCACGCAATCGCCAATACATTCTTGACAGCACCGCCGATTTCCGCGCCGATCAGATCGGTCGCCAAATAGGGTCTAAAGGTCGAGATGCCGATCAGGTCCACCAAGCGCGCGCCAATATTTGGGTCACTGCAAGCCAGGGTGACAGCGGTTGGCAGGCCAATGGCGACGTCTTTTGCAAAGCTCGGACCCGACAAAACAGCCCCGACACACTTGGGCAACACCTCGGCCAGCACATCGGTCATCAGTTTCTGCGTGCCTTGCTCAATGCCTTTCGAGCACAGGACGATGGGTGTGCCGGCGCGAATATCGGGTGCAAGCGCTTGTAACATTTGTCGCATGAACTGGGCCGGCACAACCGCGAGAATGGCGTCCGCAGTAGCCAAATCGGGCAAATGCCCGGTCGCCCGGATGCGCGGGGAGAGCTTAACTTGGGGCAAAAAAAGACTATTTTCTCCACAAGCCCGAATGCTTTCCAGCACGTCTGGCTCCAGCGCCCACAAGCAGACATCATGCCCCGCCGTCGCAGCTACCTGCGCCAAAGCGGTGCCCCAAGCTCCTGCTCCGAGGATGCCAATTTCTGCCATGTTACGCCTTGTCCTTCACCAAAATTGTGACGCAGCCGTCATGTTCATAAAAAATGAACATTTTGTTGATTGTTCATCATTTCCAGTCTAAATCGGTTCGCATGGACGAGAAAGCAGAAACCCGCGATCGTATCTTGGAAGCCGCAGGTCGGCGGTTCGAGCATTACGGCTATAGCAAAACCACGATGTCGGAGATTGCCGCCGATCTCAAGATGTCGACGGGGAATCTTTACAGATTCTACCCCTCCAAGCTCGACATTGCCGAGGCCCACGCCCGTGCTCACGAGTGTGGCGAGGACGAAATGATGGAAAGCATCGTGGCATCTGGCGGCTCTGCCGCTGTCCGCCTGCGCGACTTTCATCGGGCGATCCTTGAACATACGTTCAAGCTGATTGACGAAAGCAGGAAGATTTTCGAGCTTGCTCAAGCTATTTCGCGCGAACGACCTGCCTATGCCAATCGCCGCCTCGCCAGCGAGCGCATCTATCTTGTGCGTATGCTCGAAGACGGGATTGCAGAAGGTCTGTTCGGCTCCAACGACAATCTGGACCACTTGGCGGAAATGATCCAGTGCGCGACGATGAAGTTCCGCTATCCACAACTCTATAATTGTTTCCGCATTGATGTGCTTCGACGCGAGCTTGAAGGCACGATGGACCTGATTTTCAAAGGTCTGCTCAAGCGCTAGGGCCGTTCACCATTTTTCGGAATCGAAAAATGGTGTAAAACTGGCCCTAAATCATAAATTTAGATCGCAACCTCGTTTTCAAGAAAACGAGACGCGATCTAGCCACCAAAGACCCGGGCCTGAAAGCCCGGGCTTTTTCATATTCTTTCAATAATTAATGAATGATATGCAAATCGTTCATTGACAAGCATATATTGTTTTTCTATATAGGGAGCATCAACAAAGTAACAGAAACGGATCCTCCCCATGACATCCTTTAATTCAAACCCGCAATTTTGGAGCTTGATGCTCGCAACCTTCCTGGTGGCCACGATCGTGACCCCAATCGGCGAGTTGGCAGCCCGGGCCGCCGGCTACTAAGCCAACAAAACCGGGGTTCACCCGGCTCGATCCGGCGAGAACCCTGTTCCAAGCCCCACGTCTCCCCCCCCAAACAGACGTGCTACTCTGCCGCCAAAGTTTCATGCTTTGGCGGCATTTTCGTCTGCGACACCCAAGGTTTGGTAAGAAATGAGCGACGCTTTTGTGCAATAAGTGGCGTGGACCGAAGGGCGGATTGCATCCTTCGCCATAAAGGACGGCAGTTTAGTGGTGAGCAAGTCCCTATCGGAGGCACCTTTCATAAGCGTGATCATCCCAACCTTTCACCGTCCGGACGGTGCATTGGCGGCGGTGCGCTCTGTTCTGTCCCAAATAGATGCGCCATCCTTGGAAATCATTCTGGTTGATAATGATGCCAATCAATCCTGCAAGCCTGCCAGCGACCAACTCAGCCTTGAAGCCGGCCAAACGCCCTTCACCTATGCCCTAGAGCCCGCAGCGGGTGTTGCAAATGCACGCAACAAAGCAGTCGGTCTGGCGCGCGGAACCTTTATTGCCTTTTTAGATGACGATGAAGTTGCCACCCCAAACTGGCTCGCCAATCTTGTCAAAGCTCAAATGGAAACCGCTGCAGACGTGGTCTTCGGCCCGATTGAGGCCCGCCTGCCAGCAGAGCACAAAGTGCCCCACGCCTATTTTCAAAACTTCTTTTCCCGCCGTCTCGATGGGCCAACGCGTCTGATTGCCACCCCCTATGGCTGCGGCAACACCCTGTTGAAGCGCGACACTGTTTTGACCAAAGCAGAACCCTTCAACCCCGCCGCCAACGAAACCGGTGGCGAAGATGATATTCTATGGCGGGAAGTGGTTGCCAGCGGGGGCTCGTTCGGCTGGGCGCACGATGCCTGGGTGTATGAAGATGTGCCGCCCTGCCGCGCGACCTGGGCTTATCTGACCAAGCGCGCATTCGCGTTTGGCCATAATACCACAGGCCAATGGTATAACCGGCCCGACAAAGACTATGTTCGGATGGTCATCTCGATGCTGAAAGGTGTCGTCCAGACTCTGGCACTAGCCCCATTGGTTCTGCTCTTCTGGATCGCACGCCACGACCGCTTGGCCTGGGCCTATGACAAGATGTGGCGCGGGCTCGGAAAAATCTTCTGGTTCGGCCCCTTCCGGGTCGGCTTTTACGGGGCTGCGGCACAAAAGAAGCCGATCGCTAACCAAATGGCCTAAACCTTCGCCCCCTTACGACCGGTCTTATACACAGGCGCGGCGCGGGCAGCTTCGGCATCGAGTGGCCAGCGCGGGCGGGCCGGCGCATCCAGACCGTCTGACAAGCCTTGCACCAGTCGCTCTGCCCCCGCCAAGGCGATCATCGCGGCATTGTCCCCACAATAAGCCAAAGCCGGGGCGAAATAGGACCAGCCAAACTGCTCGCACAGAGCCTCCAGACGGCCGCGCAAGACCAAATTGGCCGCGACACCCCCTGCCACAACAAACCGGCCGGTCTGTTGTGCGGGCAGCACCATCGCCTCCATGGCCTGTCGGGTGCGATCTACCAGAACATCCCCGACAGCGGCCTGAAAACTGGCGCATAGATCGGCAATGTCCTGCGCCCTCAATGTGCCCAATGCGTTCGCTTCGCGCGCAACAGCAGTTTTAAGCCCGGCGAAGGAAAAATCACATCCTGGCCGGCCCTTGAGAGGCCGTGGCAATGCAAACCTTCTGGGGTCCCCCGTCCGTGCAGCACGCTCAACCGCTGGCCCACCGGGATAGCCGAGACCCAGAACTTTTGCTGTCTTGTCAAATGCCTCCCCCACCGCATCATCGATGGTGGACCCCAAACGCGTACACGCATCCAAGCCCGCCACATGCAGCAATTGGCAATGGCCGCCAGAAACCAGCAATAATAAATAGGGAAATGGCACATCGGCTTCAAGACGCGGGGATAAAGCGTGGCCCTCCAGGTGATTGACCGCAACCAGCGGCAGACCGCGCGCCAAGGCAATGGCCTTGCCCGTCAATAGGCCAACCATCACCCCGCCAATCAGGCCAGGTCCTGCGGTTGCCGCCACTCCGGTCAGATCCTCAAAGCCAAGCCCTGCCTTGGCCATCGCCTGATGAACCACATGATCAATCACCTCGACATGGGCGCGGGCTGCAATTTCGGGAACCACGCCGCCATACGGGGCATGCGCGTCGATCTGACTGGCGATCACACTGGAGAGAACCCGCCCACGCCCATGCTCCAATACCACCACTGCAGCAGCGGTTTCATCACAGCTTGTTTCTAGTCCAAGGACGATTTGTGGATCAGAAAGTGGTATCTGTCCGTTCATGCTGGCTCCGACGCTTGACCTGCCTTGCCACTAGGGGTGATTAGTAAGAGATGCAACGCTCTGAACTGGAACCTATCATGCGTATTGGTGCTCGCGGCTCTCCTCTTTCGCTGGCCCAGACCGGCCAACTCCGCGCCCTTTTGGCAGAAGCTCTGGGCATTCCAGGCACCGAGATTGAAGACCGGCTGCCCATCGTGCCAATCACCACGACCGGAGACCGGATCCAGGACCGGCCTTTGAGCGAAGCGGGCGGCAAAGGCCTGTTCACCAAGGAGCTGGATGACGCCCTGCTCGATGGCCGGATCGATTGCGCCATTCACTCCCTCAAGGACGTGCCCACCCAATTGCCGGACGGCATTGTGCTCTTGCCAGGACCAGAGCGGGAAAACCGCCGCGATGCCCTGGTGACGGTTGCGGGCACAGGTCTCGATGCCCTGAAGCAAGGGGCTGTGATTGGCTCTGCCAGCCTGCGACGAGCGGCACAATTGCTACATGCCCGCCCGGACCTGACCATCGTGTCCTTGCGCGGCAACGTTGGTACGCGGCTTGAAAAACTCAAGGCCGGCCATTGTGATGCAACCCTTCTGGCCGCTGCAGGCCTGGCACGTCTAGGCTATAGCGACGTGCCCCATGTGCTGTTGGACCCCGTCGCTATGCCACCAGCCATTGGACAGGGGGCTTTAGCGATTACAGCGCGGGCAGGCGACATCAAAACAGCCGCCGCCTTTGCCAAGATTGCCGACCCGACCACGGAGATCGAAGTTGCCGCAGAGCGCGCTTTCCTGACAGCTCTGGACGGTTCCTGCCGCACGGCTATTGGCGCACTGGCGCACCTCGATGCGGCAGGCACCCTGACCTTCATCGGCGAAGCGCTCCAAGCCGATGGACAGGAGCGGTGGCGCTGCGAGGAATTCCTTGACCAGGCAACAAAGGACAGTGCCCAAGCCCTTGGAACAGAGCTCGGTCACAAGGTCAGGCTAATGGCCGGCAATGCTTTTGCAGGAGCACATGGATGACATGAAAGCCTGTTTGATCACACGCAGCGAACCTGGAGCCTATGCCACTGCAGAGGCAGTGCGTGCGCTTGGGCTGGCCCCGTTGATCATCCCAGCTGCCCGGATCGAGATTACCCCTGTAACCCTCGATCTGGATGGCGTGCAAGCGCTTTTGATGACCAGTGCGGCTGCAGCCCGCGCCATCGAGATCACCGAGACGCTAAAGGTCTTGCCGCTCTATGCGGTTGGTGACGCGACGGCTGAAGCAGCTGTGGCCGCCGGCTTTGAAACCGTCATTTCCGCCGGGGGCGATGCGGCCGCCTTGGCCGTTCTGGCCGCTGACCGCATGAGCCCCAGGCAGGGCGCCTTATTGCATCTGCGGGGCCGCGAAGTTGCCGGTGATGTCACAGGCATGTTGCGCGCCTGCGGCTTTGAAGCGCGCCATGTGGAAGTCTATAGGACCCACGACCATCCTGATTTCAAAGCCACTATCTTGGACCAATTGGCTAGGCAGGGCGGGTTTATCTTGATCCACTCACCTGCTGGAGCACGCAGGCTTGGTGCCGCTGTAAGCGATCGGAACTTCCACTTGGGCGCTTGGCGCGTGGTTGGCCTATCCTCTGCATGCATTAAACCATTGGAAGAGTTAGCATTTATGTCGACCAGCATCGCCGCCTCCCCGGATGAGGAGGCGCTGATCGCGACCTTGCGCGACGCAGTTGAAAAACAAAGCCTTGAGTGAAAGGGCGAGCCATAGTTTAACGAGATCATGGCTGATGAAAACCTTCCCCCGGACCGCCTTGATTCGACTGTAACGCCCAAGCCTACAGTCAAGAGAAAGCCTGTTTCAGACCCGTTTCTGGATGCCCAATTGCGCGCTGTTGGTGCCGGTAACGCGAGAGCCAAGGCCAGTGAGCCCAATGCGGGCAGCCCTGCCTTACCGTCATCGACACCGGCCATACCAGACGCGCGGCGCGGGGGCGTTGGCCTATTTACCGTTTTGATATGTTCTGCCGCTGCTGCCTGCGGCGGTGCCGTACTGGCGCTGGTGGCCCTCGGCCAGCCAGCCTTGATGAGGCAAGTCGGGCTGGGTCAACTGGGTGGCCAAAACGAGGCCAATCTGAGGGATGGTGGAACGCAAGTCGCCGCTGTTGCCGCGCGCCTGGCCGCGCTTGAAAGCCGTGTCTCCCGCTTGGAAGGGCCACAGCAAGCCGCCAAAGCCGAACCATCAAGCCGCAGTGATCCTGCAGGCCCGGTGCCTGCCCCGCTTGTGGATACCGCGGCACTTAATGGAGAATTAAAAGGCGTTTCAGGACGCGTTACAGCGATTGAAACCCGGCTGGCAGCATTAGACCCAACCGGTGCAGGTGGGGCCATCATCGCCAGCCTGCAAGCCGAAATTGCCGGCCTGAAAATCATGGTTCAGACCCTACAAAGCCAAACCGCTCAAGCCCCGTCACCGGGTGTGACCTTTGCCGTTATCAATCTGGTTGAAGCTGCAAGTCGGCCTGGGCCCTTTTGGCCCGAGTTCGAGACCATACGCGCGGCTTTGCCGGGCCTACCAGAAGTGGCCGCACTGGAAGACTTTGCCCGCAAAGGCGTTCCCACCCGTACCCTACTCCAGGAGCGCTTTGCAGCACTTGAGCCCGCGATTGTGGCCAGCGACCGTGCCGCCCAAAGGGAAGGCGGCTTGTGGGGCTGGATCAAGAGCTTCTTTGCCGATCTGGTTCGGGTTGAGACGGTAGCCGATGTCAACGGCATCAGCGCCCAGTCAAGCTTGTTGCGCGCCAAAATCAAACTGGATCAAGGCGATCTGGCTGCGGCAGTTGAAGAAGTCAAAGCCATCAGCCCGGCTCCCGCTGTTGTTGGCGAATGGATCGAGGGGGCACAAAACCGCCTGAGTCTTGAAAGCCGATTGGCGGCTGTGCGCGGGGCTGTAGAGCGCGGCACGCGCGCGCCGCCGCCCCAAGCAGCTGGCTCAACATCACCCGCGGCCACAACCTCCCCTGTTGGCATAATTCCTGCTGTACCGGGCCCTGTTGGTTCTCCCAAAGCACCCACAGCCCAACAAAAGCAAGGAAATCTGCCATGAAACTGATCCGATTGATCGTCCTGATCATTTTGGGACTAGCCTTGCTGGCAGGCTTTGTCTTTTTGGCCATTCAGCCCGGTGAAATTGTCTATAATGACGGTGTGAAGAAGGTCAGTGTCGGCCCTGGCGTTGCGGCAGCGATCCTGATGGCCGTCACCATTTTGATGACCGCGACATGGGGCTTTATCAGTTGGCTGTGGAGCTTGCCTGGACGCATGAAACGCGCCCAGCAGGAAAATGCGCGCAAGAAATGCCTGGATACCTTAGGCCTCTCCATGGCAGCATTTGAGAGTGGCGAGATTTCCGAGTCCCGCCGCCAGGCACAAAAGGCCCTGGGTTTTGCGCCCGATGCGGCAAGCGCCAAGTTCCTGGCCGCCAAGTCAGCCGTTGTGGCAGGCGACGGTGCCGCCGGTGAACGACTTTATGGCGAACTCACAGATGTTGCCGGCTATGGCGTTGCGGCCCGTCGCGGCTTGGCGGAACTGGCCTTAAATCGCGGCAATATTGCCGCTGCCATTTCTCATGCCGAAGCCGCGCTGCAAAGTTCCAAAAAGGCCCCCTGGCCTGCCGAGTTCCTGTTTAACCGTCGTGTTTTAGCCGCAGATTGGGATGGTGCTTTGGCCGCCCTGGATGATGCGGAGAGGCGAGGCTTGGTTGGCCAAAAGACTGCCACACGACGGCGCGCTGTTGTATTGTCAGCAGCAGCTCACCGTGCGGAACGCATGATGGAACCAGCTCAGGCGCTAGAGCTGGCCCAACGCGCCAGCAAGTTCGCCGCAGGCTTTGCCCCTGCCGCTGTGATGACATCCCGGTTGCAAGCCGTTATCGGCAAGCAATGGCAGGCAGCAGGTACCCTGGAATCGGCCTGGGAAGCAGCACCCCACCCTGCTTTAGCTATCGCTTACAAGGATCTGAAAAGCGAAGAGAGCCCTCAAACCCAGGCGCGCTGGCTGGATGGCCTCGTTCGCCTCAATCCCAATCATCGTGAAAGCCGTATCCTCGCCGTTGAACAGGCGTTGTTGATCCAAGATGCCGTAACAGCCATTCAAGGCCTTGAGCCTTTATTGGCCGAACGCCCCACATCACGGATTCTGGGCTTGCGTGCTGCGGCTGCCAAAGCCTCTGGCGATGAAGCCGGTGCACGCGAATGGCTGGCTAAGGGTGCCAATGCGCCACGTGAGCCCGATTGGTCGGACCTCGACCCCGATGGCAGCGCCTTTACCTATGAGGATGGAGACTGGGCCCGCCTGATCGATTCCTATGGCGAGCGGGGCCTTCTGATCCACCCCCGCCTTGAACGGTCTGATAGCGAACGCCTGGTTGCCCCAGAACTTGCAGCCCTGACAGCGCGCACGCAGGCCACCGGCACCGCCAGCTCGGAAACTGAGCCAGTGATGCCCGATGATCCAGGTGTTGGGCCAGGTATTGGGCCAGGTATTGGGGCATTTGACGGCCTTGGCGCGGACGCAGATGAAGAGCCTTCGCCGGCCAGGAAGTCGTGGTTGAACTTCTAGATTAGAGTATCCGTTATCGTCAATCTAGCCGGGCCCTAATCTAGCCGGGCCCTAATCTAAATCGCGACCGCTGCCTTGATGTGTGGATGGGCTTGATAGCCTTCGAGCCTGAAATCGCTATAGCTGAAGGCGAATAAGTCCTTGATCTCGGGATTCAGGTCCATGCGCGGCAAGGCCAAGGGTTCCCGCGAGACTTGCAGGCGGGCTTGATCAAGGTGGTTCAGATAGAGATGGGCGTCACCCAAGGTGTGCACAAAAGTGCCAGGCTTGAGGCCTGTGACGTGCGCCATCATCAGGGTCAACAAGGCATAGGAAGCGATGTTGAACGGCACGCCAAGGAACACATCGGCAGAACGCTGATACAATTGGCAGGACAATCTGGCGTCTGTCGAGACGTGAAACTGGAACAAACAGTGGCAGGGAGGCAAAGCCATATCGTCCACATCAGCCGGGTTCCAGGCTGAAATCACATGACGGCGAGACCAGGGATTGGCCTTTAATGCTGCAACTGTCTGACTAATCTGATCAATACAACGACCATCGGGTGCCACCCAGGACCGCCACTGCTTGCCATATACCGGGCCTAATTCCCCTGTCGCATCCGCCCATTCATCCCAAATGGAGCAGCCATTTTCTTTCAACCAGGCAATGTTGGTTTCCCCGCGCAAGAACCACAACAGCTCAATGATGATCGAACGTGTATGCAGTTTCTTCGTGGTCAAAAGCGGGAACCCATCGGCCAGATCAAACCGCATCTGCCGACCAAATACACCCAATGTGCCCGTACCCGTGCGATCCTCGCGCTTTTGGCCATTCTCCAATATATCCGCTAGTAACGCCTGATAGACGCGGTCTGCATGGGTGGCAGGAACCTTCTCTGTCGCGGGGGAAAACTGTCCGTCAGCCATAAGGGTCCTGATCCTGTCTTGGTTGTTCCCTACCTTATCACCACGATTCGGCCAGACCAATGGATAAGTGATCAGACACTGCAGGCATTGAGCGCAGACCTAACACACGTTTAGGCTTTGCATCGCCCCTGATTTGGTCCACAAACTTGGCGAAACAATCTATCCGGGGGCGACCATGGCACGCATTTCAGACTTACAAAAACCGCTCAATTCCGGCTTTGGGATGCGGTCTTCCGCGATGGATGTCATTGAGGGCATCGACCTTAAGGGCAAGACTGCGGTGGTGACGGGGGGCTATTCCGGCCTTGGCCTTGAAACGGTGCGGGCGCTCGCCAGCGCCGGAGCGCGTGTGATCGTTGCTGCGCGCCGCCCGGAAATTGCTGCCACCGAACTTGCGGGCTTGGCTGGCGAGATTGAGGTTGCCCCACTCGACCTCGCAGACCCCGCCAGCATTGATGCCTTTGGCGCGAACCTGAGTGGACCCGTTCATATCCTCATCAATAATGCTGCCATTATGGCGAACCCTTTGACCCGCGACAGCCGGGGCTACGAGAGCCAGTTTGCCACCAATCATCTGGGTCACTTCCAACTGGTTGGCCGCTTGTGGGACAATCTGGTCGCAGCCAAAGGCGCACGGGTGGTATCTGTCTCCTCGATCGGTCACCGCATCGGTGCTCCCGATCTCGGCGACCCGAATTTCCTGACCACACCCTATGATAAATGGGTTTCGTATGGCCGAGCCAAAAGCGCCAATAGTCTGTTTGCAGTGGAGTTGGATGCACGCGGAAAAGCCCACGCCATACGGGCCTTCTCGCTGCATCCAGGTGGCATCATGACAAATCTGCAGCGCCATTTACCCCAAGAAGAAATGATCGCCATGGGCTGGATGGACAAGGAAGGCAATCTGAACCCCCTGTTCAAAACCCCCGAGCAAGGCGCAGCCACCAGTGTCTGGTGCGCAACATCGCCCCAACTTGAGGGCCTAGGTGGGGTCTATTGCGAGGATTGCGATATCGCCCGGCGCCATGTCGCAGGCGGCAAAGCCCATGGTGACGTGCGTGACCACGCCGTGGACCAGGATGGGGCTGGCGACCTTTGGGCTCTGTCTGAGAAATTAACAGGCATTTCTTACGGTTAAGCGCAGAAACCAACATGATATCGATCCCAGCCTGGAAGGTGAGCCCATAGGATGAAAACACGCTAGAACAGGCGGGCCGGACGATTGCTGCTCCAAGCCCTCAAACCGGCGACACGGGCGGCCCACCCCGGCGGGCCTTGATCAGACGAGCGGACAAACTGGTCACCTCGCCCATCGCTTTGAGGGGTGACAGGCCTGGCTCTGGAGGCTGCCCACGGCCAAGGCGGTAGAATTGGCTATAATACCAATAGATGCCGGCAAATCCCTGGATAGTGCGGATTAGTTTGATGGGCGACTTTGGTCCAAAGAAGCCTGGTCGCTCCTGCAATTGTTGCTCCCAGGCCGGCAAATGATCTTGTGTACCATCAAGGAGAGCATTGGCGGCTTCTGGGTCGATGGTGAGCGGCCGGGCAATGCCAATGACATCCACGCCTTCATCCAAAGCTGCCTGCATGCCGGCAAGGGTGCGCAATCCCCCTGTCAACATGATGGGCATGGTGACTTCGCGGCGCAAGGCGCGGGCAAAGTCGATGAAATAGGCTTCGCGCGCCAAAGTCGATGCGTTTTTGCTTGGTCGCGGGGCCGAGGGGTCAAGCCCCTCCATCCCCATCATTTCAGGGGCCTCATAATTGCCGCCAGACACTTCAAGCAAATCCACGCCAAGTTCTTCTAGCCATTTGGCCACTTGTACAGAATCCTCTGTCGTCAGCCCGCCCTTCTGGAAGTCCGACGAATTGAGCTTTACGCCAATGGCAAAGCCGGGGCCGACTGCGGCCCGCGTCTGCCGCACGACCTCCAAGAGCGGTCGCGCCCTGTTCTGGAGCGACCCGCCATAGAGATCTTCGCGCTGATTGGCCAAAGGATTGAGGAAAGAGGACAAGAGATATCCGTGAGCGGCGTGGATCTGCACCCCGGTAAAGCCCACGACCTGGCAAGTCAGGGCCGCTTGCACATAGGCTTGGATGACTGCGGAGACTTCGTCCAGGCTCATGGCTTGGGGTTCGCCAAACTGGCCACCGGGCAACCCCAGTTTTACAGCAGATGGGGCTTTTGGATGGGGATTGACCAATTTCTGGGTTTGCCGGCCGGCATGGCTGATTTGCGCCCAAAGGTGGGTGCCATGCGCGGTGCCAGCTTGCGTCCAGGCCCGCAGGGCGGCTTCTGCCTCCGGCGTTGGCGAGCCGGCCAAGACAACATTGCCCGGCCGCTCAAGGTGGTCGGCGTCAATAATCACATTGCCAGTAATCAACAGCCCACAACCGCCCTGCGCCCAGCCCTCATACAAGCGCACCAAACCGTTTGTCGCCACGCCGCGACTATCGGCCAGACCTTCAGTCATAGCCGCCTTGGCCAGCCGGTTTTTCAAAATTACCCCGCAAGGCAGCGTGAGAGGTGATTGGATCGTCGTGGTTGTCATGAACTTTTCCCGCTTATACGTCTTTAACTCGGTGGAACCAGAAAGCTCGGCCTAAGCTGCTACATTTGCATGACCCATCCATCCACGGCTTTGCCGGCTTCGCGCATGGCTTCCGACATGGTGGGGTGGGCATGGCAGGTGCGCGCAATGTCTTCGGCCGAAGCACCAAATTCCATCGCAAGGCAGGCTTCGCCAATCATCTCGCCGACACCGACGCCAATCATATGGACACCCAAGATCCGGCGGGTTTCACCATGCTCGAGGATTTTTACAAAACCATCGGTCTCATGGTTGGTGCGGGCGCGGCTATTGGCCATGAAAGGGAATTTTCCCACTTTATAGGGCGTCCCTGCGGCCTTCAATTCCTCTTCGGTTTTGCCAACGCTGGCGACTTCAGGATTGGTATAGACCACGCCCGGGATAACATCGAAATTCACATGGCCAGACTTGCCCGCCATGATTTCAGCTACCGCAGCGCCTTCTTCCTCGGCCTTGTGGGCCAGCATCGGGCCATAGGTCACATCGCCAATCACATAAATGCCCGGTGCCGTGGTCGCCCAATGCGTTGAGGGGATAAAGCCCCGCGCATCGGGCGCAACCCCGACTGTCTCGAGCCCAAGGCCTTCTGTATAGGGCTTGCGACCTATGGAAACGAGGACGACATCGGCTTCGAGCACTTTCCCGTCGCCACCCTTGGCGGGCTCTACCGTCACTTTAACGCCAGTGCCGGTGTTTTCCACTTGGGTCACTTTGGTTCCGAGCTCGAAAATCAGACCCTGCTTCTTCAAGATGCGCATGAATTGGGTGGAGACTTCCCCATCCATCGTGGGCGTAATGCGGTCTAGATATTCAACCACAGTCACCTCCGCTCCCAGACGACGCCAGACAGAGCCCATTTCAAGGCCGATATACCCCCCGCCAATCACAATCATCTTCTTAGGCACGGCGGTCAGCTTCAATGCCCCGGTGGAAGAGACAATGCGCTCTTCATCAATTGTCACGCCAGGCAAGGACAGAATGTCGGAACCCGTAGCGATGACAATATTGCGGGTCGCAAGACTCGAAACTGTACCATCCGCGGCCGTTACATTCACCGTGCCAAGCCCCGCAATCGCGCCCGTGCCAACCAGATAGGTTATTTTATTCTTCTTCATCAAGAACTCAACGCCCTTGGTCAAACCATCCACGGCTTCGTCTTTTTGCGCCAGCATTTTGGCGAGGTTGAGCGAGACACCCGTAATATCGATGCCCATATCGGCGAAATGGTGCTGAGCGGCTTCATAGGCCTGCGAGGCATGCAACAACGCCTTTGACGGGATGCAGCCAACATTGAGACAGGTGCCACCCAAGCGGCCGCGCTTTTCAATAATGGCGGTTTTCAATCCCAGCTGCGCTGACCGGATGGCGCAATTATAGCCGCCCGGACCACCCCCGATGATGATGACGTCAAACTGTTCTGCCATGGTAGAAGCTCCTGATTGGATGGTTATAACAAACGCTCTTACGCCCCTCGCCCTGCAATCGCTACACAGGGATGGGCCAAATTCTGCAATTGACCCTTTCAATTCTTCCTATGGGGCGGCTTGATCCATCCAGACCAAAGTTGCGCGCCAATTCTATATTGGCGCAACAACTGATCCGCTCTATCTGTTCGAGATAGAGCGGGCGTTGCTTGCGCGCATTTTGATCCATCCAGATCAAACTGGCGCGCCAATTCTATATTGGCGCAACAGCTGATCCGCTCTATCTGTTCGAGATAGAGCGGGCGTTGCTTACACCAGAGCCCCTGTTAGCGTCAGCCAGAAGAAGAGGGTGAAGCTCGCCAATAGCGCCACGCATTGGGCCGCATCGACCAGACGTTCGAGCGCCGTGGTTTGTTCCAGGATGCGGCGGATGTCGCGGCAGGTTATGAAGAGAATACAATCAATGGCCAGCGCAAGACCGAGTGCCCAAAAGGCAAGCGAACTTGAAAATAAAACCGCAACAAGGCTCGTCACCAGAGCCGCAATCGAGGTGCGCCACGCCAGCGCGCGCCAGCCCATGGCATAATTGGCCATAAGGTCCAAATGATGCTGGGGGGATTGGGACAGGGCCTCCGGGATAGGCCCCTCGCCCTGCAGCACTTTGGTGATGTGCGACGATAGCCACAGGCCCACAATGCTGGAGACAGCGTAGAGAAATACGATGATCCCGGCGAGGGTTAGCATTCAATCCATCCCGGCCCTGAAGCTATGGTCACAACGAGCGCGGCCTTTTTAGATGTCCAGCAACATGCGCTCGGGATCTTCCAGGCACTCTTTTACGCGCACAAGGAAAGTGACGGCCTCCTTGCCGTCCACGATCCGGTGATCATAGGACAAAGCTAGATACATCATGGGTCGAACCACGATTTGGCCCCCAACAACCATGGGGCGGTCCTGGATTTTGTGCATGCCTAGAATACCGGACTGCGGTGCATTCAGGATGGGCGTCGACATCAACGAGCCATAAACCCCGCCGTTGGAAATCGTGAAAGTGCCACCCTGCATATCGTCAATGCTCAACGATCCGTCGCGGGCCTTCTTGCCCAGAGCCGCAATGCCCTGTTCGATGCCGGCAAGGCCCAGGTCTTCGGCGTTGCGCAAGACAGGAACGACTAAGCCCTTATCGGTGCCAACAGCCACACCAATATCGTAGAAGTTCTTGTAGATAATGTCAGTGCCGTCAATCTCAGCATTGACCGCCGGAACGTCCTTGAGCGCGACCAGACAAGCTTTGACGAAGAAGCTCATGAACCCCAGTTTGGCACCGTGTTTCTTCTCAAAGATGTCTTTGTATTTATTGCGGACCGCCATCACATTGGTCATGTCGACCTCGTTGAATGTTGTCAGCATGGCGGCGGTATTCTGCGCGTCCTTCAGGCGACGGGCGATGGTTTGACGCAGCCTGGTCATTTTCACGCGCTCTTCGCGGGCGCCCAGAGCACGAGGGGCCGAAGGAGCTACCACTACTGGCGCAGGCGCGGCAGCCAGAGCAGCGACAGCTGCCAAAGCATCGCTCTTGGTAATCCGGCCATCCTTGCCGCTGCCGGTCACGGAGCTGGCCGCAAGGCCTGCAGTTTCCAAAGCGCGCGCGGCTGATGGCATAGGGTCATGGTTGGCTGCTGGTGTGGCTGCTGGTGTGGCTGCTGGTGTGGCTGCTGGGGCTGCCACAGGAACAGGCTTCGCGGCCGGGGTTGCGGCCCCACCAGCTTGAACCCGACCAATCACCATGCCGGGGGTTACAGTCGCACCGTCTGTCGCCAGGATTTCAGCCAGAACGCCATCGGTGGGTGCCACAACTTCCAGAGCCACCTTGTCGGTCTCGATCTCGACGAGAAGCTCATCCTTTTTGACCGCATCACCGGCCTTTTTCGACCAGGAACCAATCGAGCCTTCGGCAACGGATTCTCCCATGACGGGGACGACGATATCGAGCATAAAACCTCCAGCGGAGTCAGAATGGTGAAGGGGCAACAGGCCCCGATGTACGGATCGAAAACAAGTTTAGCCTGATGATCAGTAGGTCATCGCTTCATTGAGGAAAGTCTCAAGTTCGCGAATATGCTTCTTCATCAAGCCAGCAGCAGTGGAAGCCGAGGCGGGCCGGCCGACATAGGCCGCACGCTTGGCTTTAGAATTTGTCTTGCCAAGAACCCATTCGATATTGGGCTCCATGAAGTTCCAGGCACCCATGTTCTTTGGCTCTTCCTGGCACCAAACCACATCGGCATTCTTGAAGCGCGACAATTCGGCAATCATCGCCTTGGCAGGGAATGGGTAAAGCTGTTCAACGCGCAGGATAACCACATCGTTCAACCCGCGCTTCTCGCGTTCCTCGAATAGATCGTAATAGACCTTGCCCGAGCACACGATCACGCGCTTTATTTCTGAATCAGGCTTCAAAGCGACGGTGGTGGTGTCCGGGCGATAATGCGCATCGTCCCACAAAATCCGGTGGAAAGAGGAACCAGGGCCCATTTCTGCCAAGGTCGAGATGCAGCGCTTATGTCGCAGAAGCGACTTCGGCGACATGACAATCAGGGGCTTGCGGAACTGGCGATGGATCTGGCGACGCAGCACATGGAAGTAGTTCGCCGGCGTCGTGCAATTCACCACTTGCATATTATCTTCAGCACACAGCTGCAAGAAGCGCTCCAGTCGTGCCGAGGAGTGCTCCGGCCCCTGGCCTTCATAGCCATGCGGCAACAGCATCACCAAGCCACTCATGCGCAACCACTTGCGCTCTCCCGAGCAGATGAATTGGTCGATCACGACTTGTGCACCATTCACGAAGTCGCCGAACTGGCCTTCCCAAATGGTCAAGCTGTTGGGGGACGATAGGGAGTAGCCATACTCATAACCCAGCACGGCTTCTTCCGACAAAGCGCTGTCAATGACTTCATACTGGGCTTGGGAAGACGAAATATTGTTGAGCGGCGTATATCGCTGCTCGGTCAATTGGTCGACGAAATGGCTGTGGCGGTGGGAGAAAGTACCACGGCAGGAATCCTGGCCGGAAAGACGCACAGGGAAGCCTTCATTGAGCAAGGAGGCAAAAGCCAAATGCTCACCCAGAGCCCAATCCACAGTCTCGCCCGTTTCAATCATTTTTTGGCGCGCCTGCACCACGCGCTCGACGGTTTTGTGGATGGTCAAGTCAGTTGGAATGGCCGTGATCTTCTCGCCCAGGCCCTTCAGCGTTTCCATCGAAAGATTGGTGTCGCCGCGGCGATCTTCTCCCTCGGGCAGACCCAGACCCGACCAAACGCCGTCCAGCCAGTCAGCCTTATTGGGCTTGTAGGTTTTGGCAGCCTCGAACTCGCTTTCAAGGAAAGCCTCAAACTCCTTGACTTCGGCCTCGACTTCCTCGGCGGTGACAATCCCCTGCTCGATCAAACGGGCGGCATAGAGCTCACGGGTCGGTTTTTGGTTTTTGATTTTCGCGTACATGACGGGGTTCGTCATGGTTGGATCATCGCCCTCATTATGGCCAAAGCGGCGGTAGCAGAACATGTCGACCACCACGTCTTTCGCGAATTTTTGCCGATACTCGGTCGCCACTTTCGCGGCAAACACCACGGCCTCTGGATCATCCCCGTTCACGTGGAAGATCGGCGCTGCCACCATGAGCGCGACATCTGACGGATAAGGCGAAGAGCGCGAAAAGCGCGGTGCGGTGGTGAAGCCGATCTGGTTATTTACGATCAGGTGCACCGTGCCGCCAGTGCGGTGACCGCGGACGCCGGAGATGGCAAAACACTCTGCCACCACGCCCTGGCCGGCAAAAGCTGCATCGCCGTGCAGCAGAAGCGGCATAACAGCCCGGAATTGATCGGCCTTCTCGGGCCCATGCGTCATCATTTTGGCGCGGCATTTGCCCAAAACGACAGGATTGACGATCTCGAGGTGGGACGGGTTCGGCGTCAGCGACAAGTGGACGCTATTGCCATCAAACGCGCGATCCGATGAAGCGCCCATATGGTACTTCACATCACCCGAGCCACCGACATCATCGGGGGTCGAAGAGCCACCCTGGAACTCATGGAAGATCACATGATAGGGCTTGCCCATCACGGCGGACAAGACGTTCAGGCGACCCCGGTGTGGCATGCCCAGAACAATGTCCTTTACCCCAAGATTGCCGCCACGCTTGATGATTTGCTCCATCGCAGGGATCAGTGCTTCGCCGCCATCAAGGCCGAAGCGCTTTGTTCCAGGGAAGCGCTTGTGCAGGAACCTCTCGAAGGTTTCCGCTTCAATGACCTTGGTGAGGATCGCCTTTTTGCCTTCATTGGTGAAGGCAATGCTCTTGTCCGGGCCTTCAATCCGTTCTTGCAGCCAGGATTTTTCGGCCGGGTCAGATATATGCATGAACTCGATGCCGACCGTGGAACAATAGGTACGGTTCAAAACGTCCAGCATTTGGCGCGGCGTGGCATATTCCATACCAAGTACGAAATCGATGAAAATAGGCCGGTCCATATCTTCACGACCAAAGCCATAGGATTCTGGTTGCAGTTCTGGCTGGGGCTCGCGGCCTTCATCAAGGCCCAATGGGTCAAGCTTTGCGGCCAAATGGCCGCGGATGCGGAAGGCGCGGATCATCATCAGGGCCTTGATGCTGTCACGCGTGGCGCGCATCACATCAACTTCAGAGACGGGCTTGCCCGCGCTGGCAGGAGCGGCAGCGGCCTTTTCGGCAAGTTTCTTTTCGATCCTGGGCTCGATCAGCGCCCAATTGCCGTCCAGGGTGGCAACCCATTCGCCGATTTCGGACTTGGGCCAGTCGTTCCGCTTCCAGGACGGGCCACTGGCCGCATGCTGTGCATCTCCTGCCCCATCGCCCATCCCGGCAAAGAAGCTGGCCCAGGAGGCATCGACCGATGCCGGATTGGCCGCCCATTTGGCGTATTGCTGCTCGATAAAGACAGCATTACCGCCATAAAGAAAGGAAGTGTCGAGGAGTGCTGAATTTTGCGCACTGCGCATGTCGTCTGCCATAAGCCAACCGTCCATTCGTCGGGACGGTCGGTCAGGGCGAAGGAAGTCGGCCTTGCCCGGCCGTCACACATTTACTTCTATATAGTCATTCGCTTTTCAGGCGACTGCTTTATGACCGCTTAAAGCACATCATCCCTTAAGAACTTCCAACAATGTTGAACCCAATGCTGCAGGTGACTGGGCCACACGAATACCCGCAGCCTCCATCGCTGCAATCTTGTCTTGCGAACCACCTTTGCCGCCCGCGATAATCGCGCCGGCATGGCCCATACGGCGGCCCGGAGGCGCCGTACGCCCTGCGATAAAGCCTGCCATCGGCTTTCTACGACCCCTTTTTGCTTCATCGAGGATGAATTGAGCCGCATCTTCTTCCGCACTGCCGCCAATTTCACCGATCATGATAATCGACTGGGTCTCCGGGTCGGCCAAGAACATTTCCAACACGTCGATGAACTCGGTGCCCTTGACGGGATCACCACCGATCCCGACAGCGGTGGTTTGACCAAGGCCCGCATTAGAGGTTTGGAACACCGCCTCATAGGTCAAGGTACCCGAACGCGACACGATGCCGACAGTGCCCTTTTTGAAGATGGAGCCCGGCATAATGCCGATCTTGCATTCATCCGGGGTCAAAACGCCGGGGCAATTAGGCCCGATCAAACGGGACTTTGAGCGCTCAAGCCGGCTCTTGACTTGCACCATATCCGAGACGGGGATGCCTTCGGTGATGCATACGATCAGCTCGATCTCCGCCTCAATCGCCTCGATGATGGCCGCCGCCGCACCTGGAGGCGGCACATAGATCACGGTGGCATCGGCACCAGCCACATCCTTGGCCTCCTGTACCGTATTGAATACGGGAAGACCCAGATGGGTTTGCCCGCCTTTTCCCGGACTGACGCCACCTGTCATGCGGGTGCCATAGGCAATCGCCTGCTCGGAGTGGAAGGTACCATTCTTCCCGGTGAAGCCCTGGCAGATTACCTTGGTTTCTTGATTGATCAGGATCGACATGAGGCCCTCGGCTAACAGCTGTTATGTTGGCCGCCGTGTTAGCGCAGCCCGTCCCGCTTGCAAACCGAAAGAGGCGGTAATCGCCAAATGAATCTCACCTCGTCCGGGGACAGGCATGATATCTAGCCGACAGAAGGCTAGCCGGCGACCCGCAACATGATTTTCCCGGCATGGGTATTGGCCTGCATTTTCCCTTGAGCGGCTTCTGCCCCTTCCAGATCAAACACACAATCCACCACAGGACGCACGAGGCCCTGAACAACCCATGGCCAGACATGGGCCTCCACCGCACGCGCCAGACGCGCCTTCTCCTCCACCGGGCGCGCCCGCAGAGTTGAGCCGGTCAAAGTCAGGCGCTTTAGCATCAAAGCCATCAGATTAATCTCGACCTGTGACCCTTGAAGGAAAGCAATTTGGACACACCGCCCGTCAGGCTTCAAACAATCGAGGTTCTGCTGGACATAAGGGCCACCTACCATATCAAGGACGACATCGACCCCGCCATCAGCCTTAATGATGTCGGAAAAGCTCTCTGCGCGATAATCAATCGCCACATCCGCACCAAGCCTCGCACAAAGACCGGCCTTTTCCGCGCCGCCTGCTGTTGCAAAGACCCGGGTGCCATGGGCCTTGGCCATTTGAATGGCTATGGTGCCAATGCCGGACGCCCCGCCATGGACCAGAAAAGCCTCGCCAGGTTTCAGAGCCGCCCGCTCAAACACATTCGCCCAGACCGTCAACACGGTTTCAGGCAGGGCTGCCGCCTCGAGCAAACCGATGCCCTCGGGGATGGCCATGCAAGAACCTTCATCCGCCCACGCATAATCGGCATAGCCACCGCCAGGCAAAAGTGCGCATACTTTGTCGCCGAGCTTCCAGCGCGAAACATCGGGGCCGATGGCCACAATCTCGCCCGAACATTCAAGCCCCATTGTGTCAGGAGCACCCTTTGGCGGCGGATAGGCCCCCATACGCTGAATCAAATCAGGCCGATTGATACCCGCATAGGCGACTTTAATCAGGACCTGGCCAGGCCCTGCCACGGCCCGATCGATCAGCTCGACCCGCAAAGGGGCTCCGGGAGATGCAACAATCGCACGCATTTGTTCACGAAGGGCTGTCAAAACTGAGACTCCGGCGCCAAAATGGGATCAGGAGGCCATTCATGCTCGACGATGATCCATTCGCCAAGTCAAATCCCCAGTCCGTTCGCCTAGAAGATCTGTCCATTCGAGAGCTTCAAGAACGCATTTGCGACCTCGAGGCAGAAATTCGGCATATAAATGCGCTAATTTCGGCGAAAGAAGACAGCAAAAAGGCAGCGGATTCCTTTTTTAAGACAAGCTAGCCGAAATTGCGGCACGGCCTTTGCTGTCTCTAAAAGCAGGAAGCGTGGTGCTTCTTCCTCTTGAACCATTGTTCTGGGCTGGGGCTTCGGTTCGGCTGGGCGGGACTAATCGGGATGGAACTGGAATTGGCTCCAAACGCGAGCTCTCCAGTTCGAGCACTTGGCCCGCGCCAGTTTGCGGGTTACAGATTGAACTTGAAGAAGGGCTGAGTGCGCCATGTTAACGGAAGTTTCAAAACAGACCTCGGGTCAAATGTCCGCGTTTGATCGAATCGCTGAGTTTGCGAATTCTGACATCTTTGAACGCATGTTCCGTGAAGGCATGGACTTGGTTGAGGAAACCGCAGCCTATCTTGATGGCGACGGCCGACAAGAAGCACGTAGCCTCGAACGCGCCGCAGCGCTCGCCTATGCGTCTGAAAGTATGCGCCTGACAACCCGACTGATGCAATCGGCCTCGTGGCTTTTGGTACATCGTGCGGTCCGCGAGGGCGAAATGACACCCCATGACGCACAAGACCCAAAATATCGGCTGGGAGCGCGGACGGTCTGTAGCGGCGAAAAGCAGCCTTCGGCGGAATTGCCGGTGCGTCTACTGGAACTTCTTGAACGTTCCAAGCGGCTTTACGAGCGCGTTGACCGCATGGAAGGCAGTTTGTTTGAAGCGGGGAAAATACCACCGCACAATCCGGTCAATGCCCAATTGATGCGACTTCAGGCGGCGCTGGGTGCGTCAACCTGATCGTGCAGGACGTTGGCAGTCTGCGCGACACCTGGCGCGCAAGCCAGCGTGCATCAGAGCACGTTACAAACGAAAAAAGCGCCCGGAACGTACCGAGCGCTTTTACCGATTTGTGCACTAATCCAGTCAAAAAAACCGGATAAACACTTATTTCTTGATGAAACCAGCGAACTTATCCTTGAAGCGGGCAACGCGGCCACCGCGGTCAAGAAGCGTGTTGGTCGAACCGGTCCAAGCGGGATGCACAGTCGGATCAATGTCCAGCGACAAGGACTTGCCCTCGCCACCCATGGTCGACCGGGTCTGATAGGTGGTCCCATTGGTCATCACGATGGTGATGAAATCATAATTAGGATGTGTATCGGCTTTCATCTTCGTGTCCTGCGCGCAGGCCCTTTGAGGGCGCGCGATGTTGAGAGCGGCTTTGAACCAAATAGAGCGGCGCGGTTAGAGGAAAATCGCTTCAGAGTCTAGTGTAGCGCGCAGGTCGTGCGCAGAGACCGGACAATCAATTTAACTGCTGACAATATTTCACGCGAGGCCCGCGCGTGCTAACTCCCAGCCCATGACCGATACCCCTGCCAGCCGCGTCGTCGAGGATCGCCCCAGTCGCGGAGCTCTGCAAGCCGAATTGACTGCCGAAGCAGCCGCCAAGCGCGGCCGCAGCTCTGACCTGCGACCCCTGACGCGTTTGATTCCCTATATCCAACGCCGCCCAAAAGACGTGGCAGCAGCGGCCATCTTCTTATTGTTGGCCGCAGCCGCAACTTTGGCTCTCCCGGTCGCAGCCCGCGCTTTGGTCGACCGCGGCTTTGCCACGGCAACCCCGCAGGCTGTCAATCAATGGTTTGTCCTATTGGTGGCGGTAGCTTTGTGCATGGCCGTATTCTCCGCCTCGCGCTTTTATTTCGTGACCAAATTGGGTGAGCGGGTTGTGGCGGACCTGCGCGCAGACGTCTACGACCGCCTGATCGGGCTGTCGCCTTCTTATTTCGCGCGCGTGCGCACCGGTGAAGCACTATCGCGCCTCACTGTCGACGCCACGCTCATTGAATCCCTGGTGGGCTCATCTGCCTCGATCGCCATCCGCAATCTGGTGATGCTGGCTGGTGGCCTGGCTATGATGGTGGTGACAAGCCTGAAGCTGACTTTCATGGTGTTGCTGATCATCCCGTTGGTCCTCGTACCCTTGTTCACCATCGGGCGTCGGGTCCGCACGCTCTCGACGTCTGCGCAAGACCGGGTGGCAGAAGCAGCGGCCGAGGCGTCGGAAAGCCTCGATGCGGTGGAGACGGTGCAAGCATTTGGCCGTGAAAATTACGCGCGCGCGCGGTTCCGTCAGGCGATCGAAACAAGTTTTGCCGCGGCCCGACGCCGGATTGCAGCCCGTAGCATGATGACGGCCTTTGCAATCGCCATCGTATTTTGTGGCATTTCGTTTGTGTTATGGGAGGGCACGCGCTCCGTGCTTGCGGGATCGATGACACCTGGGGCCTTGACCCAATTTGTTATTCTCTCGGTCCTGACCGGCTCGGGCGTCGGTGCCTTGGCAGAGGTTTGGGGCGATGTGCAAAAGGCTGCGGGGGCTACCCAACGCTTGTCGGAAATCCTTGATGAAGTGCCCGAGATTGCAGCCCCTTCTACGCCCGTTTGCTTCCCTGCCGCGGCTCCAGGCCTTGTCTCTTTCAAGGACGTCGCCTTTGCCTATCCAAGCGACGGGGAACGCAGCGCGCTTAAAGGGGTGAGCTTTGAAGTAAAGCCTGGCCAGACATTTGCCATTGTGGGCCCGTCGGGGGCGGGTAAATCAACCTTGTTCAAGCTGTTGTTGCGCTATTACGACCCTGCCTCTGGCGTAATCGAGGTTGACGGCATAGATGCGCGTGACACCGACCCGGTCGCCTGGCGGCACCGCTTTGCCTATGTGTCGCAAAACCCGGATTTATTCACCGGCACCGCCATGGATAATATCTTGTTTGGCAAGGAGGGTGCCACCTCTGACATGGTGCACGAAGCCGCACAACGCGCCGAGGCGGAGCCCTTCATCCTTGCCCGTCTCGGCGGCTATGACAAAGCCATTGGCGACCGGGGCCGCGCACTTTCGGGTGGCGAGCGCCAGCGCCTGGCGATTGCCCGGGCCCTCGTGCGCGATGCACCGGTTTTGCTTCTCGATGAAGCCACCAGCGCGCTGGATGCGGAAAACGAGCGTTTGGTTCAAAAGGCCTTTGACGAAGCCATGGCCAACCGGACAACCCTGGTGATTGCCCATCGGCTGGCAACGGTCCAACGCGCGGACTGGATCATCGTGCTGGACGAGGGAAAAGTCGCCGAGCAGGGCACCCATAGCGATTTGGTGGCTCAAGGCGGTCTTTATGCCCATCTCGCAAAGCTGCAATTTGAAACCCAAACTCAGGCTTGAAAGTCAAGGTGATGAAACCCTCCCAGATTATTCTTCTAACCGGTGTCGCCATTGTCGCAATCCTCTCCTACATGTGGTTCCGAACAGCAGCACGCGCCGGCGAATTCACCACTTTGGTGCCTGTTTTTGACGGCACCTGCACAGACATCGCGGGCATCGCCGGCGGCGAGGATATGTCTATTGATCGCGCCAACGGGCGCATCTTTGTTGCGTCCGATGACCGCCGGGCAGCTGCGCAAGGCAAGCCCGTCCGGGGTGCCATCTATGGCCTGTCAGCCGACAGCCTGGCCACACCGCCAGCCTTGAAAGATCTAACCGGCGGCCAACCGGCGGCTTTCCATCCCCACGGGACGTCCCTGTTCCGGGCAGCCGATGGCCAAGTGACCGTGATGGCAGTGAACCATAAAAGAGGCGCAACCGATTATCGCGACACAACGGTTGAGATTTTTGATGCGGGGGCCGATGGCAGCTTGAAGCTGCGTCGCACAATTACGGTCCCGGGCCTCACCCGCATCAATGACATCGTGGCCACCAGTGCCAATAGTTTTTATGCGACCAGCGAGAGTGACCTGGAACGGGGCTCCTTGTCGGAAAGCCTGAGCTTTGTTGCCGGTGATGATCGCAGCGGTGCCATTTGGTATTTTGATGGCAATGCAGGCAGGAAGGTGGACAAGGGCCTTGGCTTTGCCAACTCGCTCGCCCTCTCCAATGACGGCAAGACGCTTTATGCCAGCGCCACCTTGAGCCGCAGCATCTTCCTCTATGACCGCGACCCGGCAACCGGGGCGATCACGCGCCGCGATGCGGCTCTGGTGGGTACAGGCATTGATAATCTCGATGTCGATCCAGAAGGCATTGTTTGGATGGCGGCCCACCCCAAAATGCTTAGCTTCATTCAACATGCCGGCAATCCGGCCAAGCCCTCGCCCAGCCAGATATTGATCCTGGAGCCTTCGCCAACGGGCAAGGGTGGCAAGATTGATCAAATCTATCTCAAAGACGGCACAGATGGCTTCTCCGGCGCGTCCGTTGCCATCCGGTCAGGCTCCACCCTGGTGCTGGGTAGCGTATTTGAAAAGTCTCTGCGGGTTTGCCAATTGCCTAAAGTGTGGCGGCAATCTGAAAGCCATCCGGCTCAACGCCTTTTAGATACCGAGCGCGATGAGTTGAAGAAGGAGGCTGAAAAAGCCGCCAAAACAGGTGCTGGCGAACTGGCCAAATAGAGGCCATTGATGCAGGGTTATGCCTTTCAGCTTCACGAAACCCCCGCGGTGGCCCTGCCGGAAGCAGCGCTCTTTTTGCCCAGAACGCAGACGCTGGTTGTGTCTGACCTGCATTTCGAGAAGGGCTCTGCCTTTGCCGTCAAAGGCGTGATGCTGCCGCCCTTTGATACCGCAGAAACCTTGCGCCGCCTCGAGGCCCTGTTCGAGCGGCTATCGCCCAGAATTTTTGTCGCTTTGGGCGATAGCTTCCATGATCGGGACGCGGGTGGGCGGCTGGCGCGTGAGGACAGGGCAAAGCTGGAAGCCTTGGTGGGCGAGGCAGAGACCATTTGGATTGAGGGCAATCACGACCCGGCACCACCGGCCTGGCTGGCAGGGCAGCGCGAGGCGGCGTGGCATCATGACGGCCTTTGGTTTCGCCATGAGCCGACAGGGCAGGTTCAAGGCGAAGTTGCCGGCCACTTGCACCCCTGCGCGCGGGTGACGGGCAAGCGCGGCGGCACCATCCGCCGGCGATGTTTCGTGACCGACGGACATAAGCTGATTATGCCCGCCTTTGGGGCCTTTACGGGTGGGTTAAACCTGTTTAACCCTGCATTTGACGGACTTTTTCAGGGCCCGGTTCATGCTCTAATACCCGGTGGCGAAGGCGGGACGGCCAAAGTCCACGCGATTGCGGCAAAGAACCTAACCCGCTCGCATGAAGGCGGGCGATAATCTAAATCCCCGCCCGATAACCGGCCATGGCACATGACCTGCGACGTGCAGGCCATGAACGCACTCTCGCCCTATGCAGCTTTCGCTTCTGTGCCATATCGGCACAAAGTCACAGCCGTGCCTGCGATAGAGCCGATCCCAGACGCGCTTAGAGGGTCAAGTCAGGACTATACGAGCACCACCCGTGACAATAAAACCCGTGCCGGCAAGGGTCGCTACGATGCAAACAGCGCTGCCGCCTGTTTTTCCATTCATGTTCTGGTCGAAGCGGGGCTAACGGGCGAAGACCCGTTCGCGGCTCTGCGCGGAGCAAAAGCCTATCGGGCCCGGACGTATCATACGCGCCGCATCCAATTGGTGGTTTAGCGGCTTCTCAGGGCCTCTTCCAAAGCTGCGACATGAGCTTCCAATGCGGCAACACGGTTTAGCAAATGGTCGATGCGAGCCTCAGCGTTCAGCTGATCGGGGCTGAGGGGCTGAGCGGCAACCGGCGTGGAGATACCGCATCGATTGGCGATTTCGCCAGGCGAGGCATGGAGAAGGGCTGACAGCATCTCGACTTCGAGCGCGCTGACTTCCCTCTGATCCTTGAAAACCCAAGCCAGTTCCTCACGCGTCCACCCCACCGCGCGGGCCATATCTTCTTTTTGAAGGTTGAGCATGGCCAAACGTTTAATAAACCATGGCCCATCAAAAAATAGTGCCACGCCGCCTAGTCTCCATATGAATCATATTTGGCAGAGCTGCGTCGGCTGTCAGGCGCGCTGGCAATGTTGAAGATCACGCCGCCAATCATGTCGAGCCAGCACATCAGGGTCAAAAGGAAGAAGGTCGAGGTGGCAAAGGCCTCAAACAATAAAAAGGCCCCGGCGCAGGATAAGGCCAACAAAACTGCTAGTGTATGGTGGATGATGGCAAATCGGCTGACGCCCACGCCGCGCGTCAGTTCGAAAAACAGGATGATCAGGCCCATCATCAAGAGCAAATCGCCACCAGACAGCGCCCAAGGCGCGCCCGATGGCATGGTGAGCAGGAAAACGCCTTTTTCGATCGACTGGGTAAAAACATCGGGGCCTCGGGTTGAGGCTGTAACCCCCCCAAATAGCGCATAGATCAAGACCGGGATCGTCAAGATCGGCACCATCTCAAAGATACGTCTCAACACCAGCATGGCTTCGAATCACCCACGTTTTTATGCCCTGGGGGCGAGAGTGAACCCACACTCACGTTTCGTCCACATGGCCGAAGTCGCGACGACGCGTCCTGAGCCAGATCACGCCGCCCAAATCGGTCAAAGCGGCGAAAAGCCGGCCCAAATTGGTGTATTTGGACGCGCCGGTTGAGCGGTGGCGATGATTGACGACCGCAAACTCTGCTAAAGCGCCTTCGCGCTGGACCAGGGCCGGCATGTAGCGGTGCATGTGATCGAAATAGGGCAAGCGCAGGAATAGCTCACGGCGAACCACTTTGATGCCGCAGCCAGAATCGTCAGCCCCATCGCGCAGCAAAGCCTGGCGCACATTATTGGCCAAGCGGGAGGCCAATTTTTTGGCCTGGCTATCCTGACGCTTCACCCGACGCCCTCCGACAAAGCCCAAACCATGCGGCGCGTCTGGGCGATTAATCTGCTGGAGAAGTGCTGGAAGATCTGCCGGATCATTCTGCCCATCGCCATCCAGCGTGGCGATGATCGGGGCCCTCGCGGCCAAAACGCCGCTCATAATGGCCCGGCTTTGTCCGGCGTTCTTGCGGTTTGCCAGGACACGGAGCGCGGGATAGGTGGCCTTTAACGCCACTAACTTGGCGTGAGTATCATCCTTGGACGCATCATCGACGAAAATCATCTCATAGGCCCAGCCATCAAGGGCTGCCGCGATTTCCTGCACCAGACTGGCCACAGCCCCACTTTCATTATGGACCGGGACCACAACGGAAATGTCGAGCGGTTCTAAGCGGGGCACGGATGGATTCGGTGTGGACATAAACCGGCTTTAGCGCGGCATGCCAAGAAGGGCTAGTTGGTGCCTCAGGAAAGGAATGGGTTTCGTGCGGTCACGGTGCCATAAATCTGATTATGGTTCAGGTCTTCGGTGTAAAGAGTTTTTGCGCCAAGCCGCTCTGCCGCAGCGATAATGGCACCATCCCGATAGGAAATTTGATAGCGTGTCGACAATCCAATCGCGGCCTGAACCAATTGGCTGTCTATCGCTTGGCAGGGCTTCTGTGCCAACTGACGAACCCAGTTTAGAGCTTCGGGCTTGGAAAGTGGGCGGCGGCCTTTCCGGATTGCGTTGCTGTAAAACTCTGCAAGGACTTGCCCTGAAGTAACAAACTTTCCTTCCAACAATATCTGACGCGCGAACATCCATTTGTCAGGCGAATCGTCCATTCCCAGTGCGGCATACAATAGAATATTGGTGTCCAAGAACACCTCACCTGTCAAAGCGAGGATCCCCAGAATAGGTCTCGGCACGACTTGGCCACCAATCGCCCATACGACCTGTGGATTCATCGATTAGCTTCAACAAAGCCTCACGCGCTTCGTCTTTTTCAACGGGAACTTCAGCCTCTGTAAGCCCCTTCAAGAACCCTCGTACAAGCTCGCTCACGCTGGTCCGCCGGTTGGCGGCGACAACCCGCGCCCGCTGAAGTACCTCTTCATCAACCGCCAAAGTGATATTTTTGGTCACAATCGACCTCCACTGTTTGTGTGCAGCACACAACAGGAGAAGCTGTGAAAGTCTACTTCCATAAAGACGCTAACTAAGGCCCAACGGACCAAAAAGACGGTGACGCCAGCCAAAAAAGGCCCCCGTTAGGAGGCCTTTGAAGCATTGGTTTCGTCGAATGTGACCTTAAGCCGCTTTGCGAACCGCTGCGACGATCTTTTGTGCCGCATCGGCCAAATCATCGGCCGGTACCACAGCCAGGCCGCTGTCACGCAGAATTTTCTTGCCCAATTCGACATTGGTGCCTTCAAGGCGCACGACCAAAGGCACTTTAAGGCCCACGTCGGTGATGGCAGCCACCACGCCTTCAGCAATGACGTCGCAGCGCATGATGCCGCCGAAAATATTGACCAGAATGCCCTTCACGGCAGGGTCAGCCGTGATGATTTTAAAGGCTGCTGTCACCTTTTCGCGCGTCGCACCGCCACCTACGTCGAGGAAGTTGGCAGGCTCTTCGCCATATAGCTTGATGATGTCCATGGTCGCCATGGCAAGGCCCGCGCCATTGACCATGCAGCCGATCGTGCCGTCAAGCGCGATATAGGCGAGGTCATATTTGGAAGCCTCGATTTCCTTGTCATCTTCTTCCGACAGGTCGCGCATCGCGGCCCATTCAGGGTGACGGAATTCTGCATTGGAATCAAAGCTCATCTTCGCATCGAGGCACACGAGCTTGCCTGAGCCTTCTTCAACGATCAGCGGGTTGATTTCGCACATTTCCATGTCGCCCTTGGTGAAGGCGGTATAGAGTTTCACGCAGAGGTCATGGCATTCGTCCGCCTGGCCAGCGTCGAGGTTAAGGGCCTTGGCGACCTTCGCGCTGTCAGCAGGGGTGACGCCAATGGCTGGGTCGATCACAATGGTGGAGATTTTCTCGGGCGTATCATGGGCCACAGCCTCAATGTCCATGCCACCAGCTTCAGAAGCAACAAAGGCAACGCGGCCCGTGCCACGATCAACCAGAACCGAGAGATAAAGCTCGCGTGCAATGTCAGCACCGCCCGCGATGTAAAGGCGCTGAACCTGCTTGCCGGCCGGTCCGGTTTGCACGGTGACCAGCGTATTGCCTAACATGTCCTTCGCGTGAGCTGCCACTTCATCCAGATTGAAGGCAAGACGCACGCCGCCTTTTGCTTCGGGTGGGAGTTCTTTAAACTTGCCCTTGCCGCGGCCACCAGCATGGATTTGCGACTTCACTACCCACATCGAGCCGCCCAATTTCTGAGCGGCAGCCTTAGCTTCATCCGCGGAAAAAGCGGCAATGCCTGCAGGAACGGGAAGACCATAATGTGCGAGGACTTCTTTGGCCTGATGTTCATGAACGTTCATGGATGAAATGTCCCCTATGCAGCACAAAATTTCGTTAGGCGCTTCTAGCCAGCCATGCCCACAGGCGCAACCGCTTGATCCACCCGCTTGCAGGTTGAAACCAAATGCCCGGATCGACCACCAATCGGTGACCGGGCCATTCCAGACGGCTTTGGGTTTGAGGGGACTTAGAGTGGGTTTTGATCCGCCTGGATCAAAGTTGCGCTCTCATTCCAAACTGGAGCAACAGCTTACCTGTTGGAGCTAAGTCAGATCTAGCGGGCGTTGCTCGAGCTCGATCGTAACTGCATAAGGTGCGTCTTTGCGGGCTTGGCAGAGCGGCCTTGCCCGGGTCTCGCGGACAGGGAGCCGATGGTTATAGTGTCGCGGTGCATTCAGAACGCTTCAGACCGCCTGTCTTGCCTTCCCTATCGATCGAGCCTGCAAGATCCCCGCACTGTTTCGCGCGATTTGGCGCACCTATCTTTCCCCCTCGATCCGGGACAAAAGCAGGCAGGGAGCAGAGAAATGGCGCCAAAAGCGCGTCCCTGCTGGAGGTCAACAGCCAACAAGCGAGTCGCAGACGTGGATTGGGCAGCAACCTTGATGTTTCTAACGATCAGTCTTTGCGGGTTTGGATTTGCTTCTTGGCGCGCCTCAAGGCCTGCCGAGTTCGGCAAAGTTCGCCTGATCCCTTGGACGAGCGTTTCGCTGATCTGCGGTGTCGTGGCCCTATTCATGATGGTGCACGCCGTCAATCTGCTGGGGATCAAGACGGGCACTATTTCCGGCCCGATGCGCTAGGCTCCCCACCCCTCACCAGCCCAGTTTGGGGGCTAGTCATCGCCCCCAGCCCGTTCTAATTAAAACATAACGTCCACAAGAGGCGACCCATCTAGATCGACATGCGTCAGATAGGACGCACATCGATCTAGCTTTATAAGTTTGAGCCTACGTGCCGCGAAAATCTGTTTCAGATTTTGCGCGCGAGGCTCCAGATCGCCGTGCGTCAGATAAGACGCACATCAGGTCGATCTGGCTTTATAATTTTGAGCCTACGTGCCGCGAAAATCTGTTCCAGATTTCGGGCGCGAGGCTCCAGGTGAGCGGAGGCATTATGACCGACATTGAGACTTTTCGACAAGAAACCAGAGCCTGGCTGGAAGCCAATTGCCCGGCCTCTATGCGCACCCCCATGGCAGAAAGCGAGACAGTCTGGGGTGGCCGCAACGCGAGCTTCAAAAACCCGGACTCGAAAGCCTGGCTCGAAGCGATGGCCTCAAAAGGCTGGACAGCGCCTAAATGGCCCAAAGCCTATGGCGGCGGTGGCCTGACCGGAGAAGAGGACCGCATTCTGCAAGATGAGTTGCGCCGGATCAATGCCCGCCCCGCCCTTTTGTCTTTTGGCATCTGGATGTTTGGCCCTGTGATCCTTGAGTTTGGCACCGAAGAGCAAAAGCAGACCTATCTGCCCGATATGGTACATGGCCGCACCTGGTGGTGTCAGGGCTATTCAGAGCCCGGGGCTGGCTCGGATTTGGCCGGCCTGCAGACGCGTGCTGTCCTTGACGGCGACGACTATGTGGTCGACGGGCAAAAAGTTTGGACCTCTTATGCCAATCACGCCGACTGGATGTTGTGCCTGGTGCGAACCGAACCCAACGCCCCCAAGCATGAAGGCATCTCGGTTCTTCTGTTCGACATGAAGACACCCGGCGTAGAAGTCCGTCCGATCAAATTGATTTCCGGCGCGTCGCCCTTCTGCGAGACCTTCCTAACCAATGTGCGGGTTCCTGCGTCACAAATGCTGGGCCCTAAAAACAAGGGCTGGGACGTCGCCAAGCGCATCTTGCAGTTCGAGCGCACCAATATCTCGGCTTCCGGCTTTGGCAGCGGGGCCGGACTTGACTTGGTCGATGCCGCGAAGGAATCAATCGGCCTGGAAAATGGCAAGCTGGCCAATAGCGATCTGCGCTCACGCATCACAAAGCAGCGCATGTACGAGCGGGCCTTCCACTTGACGATGCGTCGTGGCCAAGAAGAAGCAAAAGCAGGGGCGGAAGTCTCCCATTATGCATCAGTCTTGAAGATTGCTGCCGCCAAGCTGAACCAGGACAAAACAGAGCTTTTGGTGGAGGCTTTGGGCATGGAGGGTCTTGGCTGGGAAGGGGAAGGCTATCGTCCTGAAGCCCTGAAAGTCACACGTGACTGGCTGCGCGCCAAAGCCAATTCGATCGAAGGCGGCACGTCGGAAGTCAATCTGAACATCGTGGCCAAGCGCGTGCTTGGCTTGCGCGACCATCAATAGGAGGGACCGATGGCTTTTTCACTCACTGAAGACCAAACCCTCCTGAAAGACGCCGCGGACGGGTTTTTTGCCGATAAGGCACCCGTCGCCGGCTTCCGAAAGTTGCGCGATTCAAAAGAAACCCTTGACCCGTCTCTCTGGGGCGAGATCGGAGCTATGGGCTTTGCCGGTGCTATGATTGGCGAAAATCATGGCGGCTCGGACATGGGGCTACGCGCGATGGGTCTGGTGCTGGAAGCCCAGGCGCGCACCTTGGGCGTCTCGCCCTTGTTTCAAACCGGTTTAATGGCCCCATCCATCCTGAAACTGCAGGGAAATACCGTGCAGCAGGACGACTATCTGCCAAAAATTGCAGACGGTAGTCTTACCTTCGCCTTGGCCCTCGACGAAGGGGCCCACCATGCCCCCCAAAAAATCGAAACCAGAGCCACCAAGACCGCTGGTGGGTGGAGTCTTGCTGGCAAGAAGCGCTTTGTTCAAGATGGGGCCCATGCCCGGATCTTGATCGTCATCGCCAGAACCGACGCCGGCCTGGGGGCCTTCCTGGTGGCAGGCGATGCGCCGGGGGTTACACGCCACGCCTTGTCAGGCGTCGATTCCCGCGACTTGGCGGATGTGACATTGGACGCTGTGTCAGTCGGTGATGGTGCCTATCTGGGCGATAAGCCACTGGACGAAGCGACACTGGACCTCATTCTCGATCATGGCCGGATTGGACTTTGTTGGGAAATGATGGGCCTGATTGGTGCCACTTTCGATATGACGCATGACTATCTGAAAACCCGCACGCAATTTGGTCAGCTGATCGGCTCCTTCCAAGCGCTGCAGCACCGCGCGGCGACCATGCTCGTGGAAATCGAATTGACGCGCTCCTGCGTGGTGGCTGCCATTGACGCGATTGAGCGTGGCAAAGGTGTCGGCGAAGCCGTCAGCCTCGCCAAGGCCCGGACCGGTGACACGTTGCAATTGGTTACCAATGAGACGATCCAGATGCATGGCGGGATCGGCATGACCGATGCCCATGATAGCGGCTTTTACTTGAAACGTGCGCGCGTTTTGGAGACTGCCTATGGTTCAAGTGGCTTCCATCGTGACCGATGGGCAAAACTCAACGCCTATTAGGTTTCGGTGCGTTCCTTCACAGTGCGCTTTTGATCCATCTGGATCAAAAGCGCCAAAAAACCAAATTTAGTCAAGAGCTTAGTACATCTATCTGATCCAGATAGAGCCCAGGTTTCTCGTCAGTAAGGGCACCCCGCAACGAAATATAAATCACTTTGGTGTTAGATAGACCCTCAAGCAGGTTAGGAGGGTCCAGATGCGCCACCAAGTTTTGCATTTTCACCACGGCCATTGGCAAATTCCAGCTGACTTCTCGCCAGCCTCCTTTGAAGTCGTTTTCGCCTTTCTTGATCCAGATGTAGCTCGCGCCACCAACGCCTTTGGAGAACTGAAGGCTCTACTTCCCGACGCCAAAGTCATCGGCTGCACCACAGGCGGCGAGATCGCCAATTGCCAGGCCTATGTTGGCGACGGTTTTGCTGCCCTACTGGGCTTTGACAATGTCACCGTCCAGGTGGTTGAGGCAGACATTGATGCCGCCGGTGAAAGCTTTGATATCGGGAAAAATTTGGCCAGCCGCTTCAAAGGCGAAGAATTGGCCGGCGTCTTTATCGTTTCCGACGGCGCACGCGTGAACGGCTCTGCCCTGGTTGAAGGCTTCCGCAGCGTTCTGGGTACCCATGCGTCGATCAATGGCGGGCTCGCTGGAGACGGCGACCGGTTCGGCGAAACCCTGGTCGGCTGCTCTGGTCCAATGAGCCCTGGAAAAGTGGTGGCTGTGGCCTTCTTCGGAACGGGCCTGCGCCTTCGTACCGGATCGTTCGGGGGCTGGGAAGTGTTCGGCCCGAAGCGCAAGATCACCAGATCGGATGGCAACACCCTCTATCAACTCGACAACAAGTCCGCCCTTGAACTTTACAAGCGCTACCTGGGCGACGAGGCCGAAAAGCTGCCGGGTTCTGCACTATTCTACCCGCTGCAAGTCAGCAATCCAGCCAACCCCGCCGACACCGTGGTGCGCACGATTTTGGGCATTGACGAAGCAACCGGAGCCATGACCTTTGCCGGCGATATGCCCGAAGGCTGGACCGCCCAATTGATGGTGGGGGAAACCAATGGATTGATCGAAGGTGCAGGCAAAGCCGGTTTAGCTGCCAAAGGCGGCGACAACCACGGTTTTGCCATGCTGGTTTCTTGCATTGGCCGTCGCCTTCTTTTGGGCCAAAGGGCCACCGAAGAAGTCCGCGCAGTCGTCGACGCACTCGGTGGCATCGCCCACGCCGGCTTTTATTCCTATGGCGAGATTTCTCCCAACGGTTTCCAAGGAACCTGCAATTTGCACAATCAGACCATGACCGTCACGGTGTTTGAGGCCGCCTAATGCACAGTTTGCTGGCGCGCCAGATCGAACAATGCACCGATCAACATGGGAAACTGGATCAAGAGCGCTTTTACGCGTTGATCTCGTCAGCCTATGATGATGATGCGCGCGCGCGCCATCGCTTAGAACGTTCGGTCACCTTGATGTCTGAAGAAATGGCGGATCTCAATGGGCAAATCGCGTTGGAAGCCCGCCAGACCTTGACGCGCTATATCCTGGATTCTCGCGACGCCTTGATCACGCTGGACGCTGACAATCAAATTCTTTTGATGAACCTTGCAGCCGCACAGGCCTTTGGCGTGGAAGATGCACGCGCTGTTGTGGGATCAAAGATTGACCGCTTCATCGATCCCACGCACCTCAAAGAAGGCCAAGTTAACACCTTCAACGGCCGTCATTGCACGGGTCAAGAAGTGCCGATTTCGGCAACATTGAGCTTGGGTACCGTGGATGGCACTGCCTTCCGCATCATTGCCCTGCGAGATGAGACAGAGCGGCGAGCCCGCGAAGAGGCCCTTGAGATCGCTAAGCAATCGGCGGAACACGCCAATGAAGCCAAATCGAGCTTCCTGGCGATGATGAGCCATGAATTGCGTACGCCGCTAAATGCTTTGTTGGGCTCAGCCGAACTCCTGGCACGGACGCAGCTGGACGATACGCAAGCCAATTATGTGCGCATGTTTAACGAGGCCGGTCGCTTGATGATGGCGATGGTCAATGATGTGTTGGACTATGCCAAGATTGAAGCAGGCCAGCTGGAAATCGAAAAGCAGCCGACCAGTCTGAGGCAATTGGCGCGCGAGCTAGAAACGCTTTGGGGGCCGCATGCGGCGTCCAAGGGTCTCTATTTGAAAGTGGATACAACCCGGCTTGATTGGGACATGGTTTTTGGCGACCCGACGCGCCTGCGCCAGATTGTATTCAATATGGTCTCTAACGCCGTCAAATTTACCGTCTCGGGCGGCGTGACCATAAAGCTGAGCAGCATCACTACCGGGCAGGCCTGCCAACTCGGCATCGAAGTTGCAGATACCGGCGTCGGCATCCCGCTCGAGCGCCAGACTTCGATCTTCACGGCCTTTGTTCAGGTCGACAATACAATCACGCGCCGCTTTGGCGGGACGGGCCTGGGCTTAGCGATTGCGAAGTCATTGGCCCAGCAGATGCACGGCAACCTCACCCTAACATCTGCGCCGGGCAAGGGCTCGACCTTCTTGTTCGAGGGATTGTTCGAAGCAAGTCTTGCGCACGAAGCTGCGGCGCCTGAGGTAACAGCAGAGAGCGAGATCGACCGGCCGCTGCAAATCTTGGCTGTCGATGATAACGCCCTCAACCGGCGAATTCTCGCTGCCATGCTGGACCTCTGGCCCGTCCATACCGTATGGGCGACCAATGGCGTTGAGGCGCTCGAAGCGATGGAGCTTCAAGCTTTTGATGTCATCTTGATGGATGTACAAATGCCCATCATGGATGGCATGACGGCCACCCGTCGCGTGCGGGAGGGTCAGGGCATCAATCGTAACACCCCCATCATCGCCCTTACCGCCAATGCTCGCAAGGAAGATCGCGCCCTGTGCATGGCCTCAGGCATGACCGACTTTGTTGCCAAGCCGATCAGTGCAGCAGCGCTCGCCAACGCCCTCATGCTTGCGACGCAACTGTCAGAAGCACCTGAACACACCAATCAGTCAGACGTGGCGTAAACCCACCGCAGTGAAGCAACAATCTCATCCCTCTATCCGGCCCAGATCGAGGGGGCGTTGATCCAAGACTCACCGCGACAACTTGAACCGCCGTTGCGGGCGCTTTAGACCTGATCGGAACAAAACAGGTTTTAGAAATTGGGGGCTTAACATGTTCAGATCTCGCTTGATGATGGCCTTGATCGCCACAACAGCCTTAATGCCGGCCGCTGGTTTCGCGCAAAGTCAAAGCATCCCGCATGAAGAGCTAGGTGGCGTGGGCATCGTCCCACCGGTAGAGCCCGATTTTTACTGGCCCGGAGCCAATTACGACCCGGCAGTTCCCTCGCCGGAAAAAGTTTTGGGCTATCGGATTGGCGAAGCCATCACGCCACATCGAGAAATTATCCGCTATTTTGAGGCTTTGGCGGCCTATGCCCCCGACCAGATGAAGATTTTCGACTATGGCCGGTCGTGGCAGGGCAAGCGCCTGATTTATGCCGCCATTGGCAGCCCGGAAAAAATCGCCAATCTTGATGCCATTCAGGCCGATGCGCAGAAACTGGCCGATCCGCGCAAATTGGGTGCGGGTGAAGCCGAAGCCATTATCGCCCGTCACCCTGCCGTTGTCTGGTTAGCCTATTCGGTCCATGGTGACGAAATTGGGCCTGCGGATTCAGCCCTGCAACTCGCCTATCATTTACTAGCCGCGCGTGGCGACCCGCGCATGGGCGAAATCAGACGCAACACTTTGGTGATTATCGTGCCCGTCCAAAATCCCGATGGTCGCGATCGCTTTATCGCCACCAATCTCAACAGCACCGGCATGACACCCGATCCTGACCCCATGTCAGCGGAGCGCGACCAACCCTGGCCTGGCGGGCGGGTCAACCACATGCAGTTTGATTTAAACCGCGACTGGTTTGCTCTAACCCAGCCAGAAACCCGCGGCCACACCGCAGCGGTGTTGAACTATTACCCCGTAGTCATGGTTGACAGCCATGAAATGGGCAGCGACCGCAGCTTCTTCTTCCCTCCAGAAGCCCAGCCCATCAATCCCAATGTGACCAGCGAACAGCTCGCCCTCAAGACTCTCCTTGGCCAGAATAATGGCCGCTGGTTTGACCAGTTCGGCCTGCCCTATTTCACCCGCGAGAGCTATGATTTGTTCTATCCAGGGTATGGCGATGGCTGGCCTACGGCGCAGGGCACCATCTCCATGACGTTCGAGCAAGGCTCGGCGCGCGGCATGGTGGCACGACGCAGTGACGGGTCAAGATTTGCCTTCCGTGACACCATCAAAAGTCAATTCGTGGCCATATTGTCGACACTTGAAGTGGCTGCCCGCGAGCGCGGCCGTTTCGTCCGCTCTTTCTACGAGTTCCGGCGCACCGCTATTGCCGAAGGCAAGAGCGAGACTGTGAAGTCCTATATTCTGCCTACCCAGACCGATCAGGCCAGTGTCGACAAATTGGCCGCGCTTTTAAGCCGGCAGGGTATTGAGGTGAACC
This sequence comes from Maricaulis salignorans, assembly GCA_943372135.1. Classification (GTDB taxonomy): domain Bacteria; phylum Pseudomonadota; class Alphaproteobacteria; order Caulobacterales; family Aquidulcibacteraceae; genus Aquidulcibacter. Next base: position 133,526 of record CALRXH020000004.1, read on the forward strand.
GCACCACCAGCAATTTCACCGCATGCGGGCGTACCTATGCGGCGGGCTCCTTTGTGGTTTCAGCCGCACAACCTGCAAAACGGCTGATCCGCAACTTGCTGGATCAAGATACGGCGATGGAGCCTGGTTTCGTGGCCGAGCAACAACGCCGTCGGCGCGCAGGTCTTGGCGATCAGATCTATGATGTGACGGGCTGGTCCTTGCCGCTTCTCTATAATGTCGAAGTCGTTGCCTGTGCTACCGATCCTCTTGTGGCCAGTCAAAAGGCCAGCACAGCAATGATCCAGCCCGGCCAAGTCATTAATCCCGATGCAAAGGTCGCCTTTGTGGCAGCCTCTGGCTCAACTGCCACGTCGCGCTTTATGGCAAAAGCCTTGCAGCGGGGCCTGGTCGTGCGCGCAATGGAGGAAGCCTTCACACTGGAAGGCAAGACCTATCCTGCCGGCAGCTTGGTGGTGGCGCGGAGTGAAAATGGGCCAGACCTCATCAACACACTGGCGAGCCTCGTGGCCGAAACCGGGGTGACAGTGACCGGCTATAATTCCTCCTGGGTCACAAACGGCCCGAGCTTAGGTTCCGACAAGGCGGTCAAGCTGCGCAATCCGCGTATTTTACTGGCTTGGGATAGCCCGACGGACCGCAATTCCGCTGGTGCCACCCGCTATGTGCTGGAGCGCAAGTTTGGGGTTCCTGTCACCCCTGTTCGCATACGGCGTTTGGCCAGCCTGCCGCTGGGTGGCTATGATGTGGTGATCCTGCCCGATGGCGAGGCCGGCTATGGTGCCGCATTGGGTGAGGCCGGCGCGCGTAACTTGCGCAGCTTTGTACAAAACGGTGGCGTCCTCATTTCACTGGGCACAGCGACGGCCTGGATGGCAGACCCCGACATTGATCTGATCGGCCTGCGGCGCGAACAGGCAACCCTTAGCGAAGCCGAGGCGAAGGGACGTTTGCCCGAACCCAAAGTCAAACCCGGTGCCGCCGGCGTTGATGGCGTCAATTTCCCCAACGAGGCTGCCTATAAGCAGGCAATCGTGGAAGCTACCCGCGATCCAACCGAACTGGACGGGGCGATTGTGCGCGGCGAGACCACCAAGGATCATTGGCTGACTGCTGGCATCGCACCGACCCTTCATATGATGGTCGCTGGCTCTGACATTTATCGCCCGCTAACGGCCGATGTTGGCGACAATGTCGTGCGCTTTGCTGGACCCGAACAAGTCAAGGCCAGCGGTATTGTATGGGAGGATATCGCCAAGCAATTGGCCTTTAAACCGGCTTTGGCGGTTCAATCCAAGGGGCGCGGCTATGTGGTTGCCTTCACGATTGACCCCACTTATCGCGGCATGGCCGATGGCCTAGATTCGCTTGTGATGAACGCCATCTATTTCAGCGCAGCCCGGGCCCGCCCGGTGCGCTGAGCACGATGGGAAAGCTGAATGGATTAAAATCGCCTTTGTCGCGGCCTCTGCCGCCGCAAAGGCTTCAGTCGATTAAGTATGCAACAAGAATTTTCTGGCGGGGCAAGCGGAGCGCGGCCCTGAACCGCTCCAAAGCAAAATCATCATACTCTGGCGCCAGCCTGCCCTTTTTTGCGTCCACCCAAAACAATCTCCAAAAAAGTCGCTTGACAAGGGTAGTGTATTACTATACCAACACACCAGAACTCTAGGACAGCAAGTTCTAGTATTTTGGGAGTTGTCTATGACGCAAGCCTGGCGCGACGATCAACCCATCTGGAGGCAGATCAAGGACCGGGTCCTGTCTGCCATTCTCGATGGCGGTATTAAGGAAGGAGAGCCGTTGCCCTCTGTTCGGCAAGTGGCTCTAGACCTTCAGGTCAATCCCTTGACCGTTTCAAAGGCCTATCAGGAACTCGCTGATGACGGTCTGGTCGAACGTCGCCGAGGCCTCGGCATGTTTGTGGTCGATGGCGCGCGCAATGGATTAAGCGCCAGCGAACGCAGCACCTTCCTGAAAGAGGAATGGCCGGCCGTGGTGACACGCATCAAGCGCCTAGGTCTGAGCCTACAGGATTTACTCAAAGATATTGAAGGGAACGGGCAATGACAGAAATACTGATTTCGGCCAAGGGTTTGGCGAAGAATTATGGTAAGAAGCAAGCCCTCAAGCCAACCAATCTCGAAATTCCAGCCGGCCGGATTGTCGGTGTGATCGGGGCCAATGGGGCCGGTAAGTCCACGCTTCTCAACTGCCTTCTTGGCCTGTCTGACTATGACGGCGATCTGCTCGTCATGGGGATGAACCCTTTGATGCAGCGTGCGGCTTTGATGGAACAAGTCTGCTTCATCGCCGACGTCGCCACCCTGCCGCGCTGGGCCAAAGTAGCGGACTTGTTTGATTGGGTTGCAGGCTTGCATCCCAAATTTGACCAAGCCAAAGCGGTTGCGCGCCTCAAGACCACAAGTGTTCAGCTGGACTCCAAGATTAAGACGCTGTCCAAAGGCATGATCGTGCAGGTCCATCTGGCCATTGCTCTGGCGATTGATGCGCGCATCCTGGTGCTGGACGAGCCAACTTTGGGTCTCGACATCGTCAACCGCCGCGGTTTCTATGACGCCATTCTGTCAGATTTCTTTGACGAGACCCGCACGGTGATCATCACCACCCACCAGGTCGATGAAGTCGAGCCGATTCTAAGCCATGCAATCTTCATCCGCGACGGGGCTGTTACGCTGGACGCATCGATGGATATCATTGCTGAACGCTTTTTGGCGGTGGATGTCCTCGACACTCAAAAAGGCGAAGCAGAAGCCTTGCGCCCGCTTTATAGCCGCTCGCTTCTGGGCCGAACCACCTTCGTATTCGACGGCGTCGCCCCAGACCACTTGAAGATCTTTGGCGAACCCCGCCGCGTCGGCCTTGCCGATCTTTTTGTCGCTTTAGCGCAATAGGGGGTCATGATGATTACTGGCTTACTCTTCACCCTGGCCCAGCGTCAGACACCCGCTGAAGGTCGCGCCTTTAGAGGCAAAGCTTTGAACGCCAATTCAAGCGCGCCAAAGCTGGCCCAAGTCCCGACAAGTGGCGATGTCGTTGTGAAACTGGCCCGAACGTCGGGTGTGGTTCTGACGCTCGTTGGCTTGGCTCTCTTAAGCGTTGGCGGTGTTCAAGGGTCGTTTGACCGCGCCATTGGCCTCAACATTCAAACAGCTGTTGTCAGCTTCACCCTTCCTGCGGGAGTGTTCTCATGAACAAGTTTTTGACCCTCATTCGGCGGGATATGGCCGATAATCGCGGTGCCTTGATCATCACCCCCCTCGTGATCGCAGCCATTCTTCTGGTTGTTACCCTGTTTGCCTCTTTGACCGGCAATGCGCGGTTTGGCTTTGACCCTAAGGATTATGCGGTCTCAAAGCAGCATCGCGGTGAGCAGGGCCAAATGGTGATTGATGCTGAAAATGGCTCGGCCACCGTCAAGCGTGGTCTGGACGGTAAAATCACCATCACCGGTCGCGATGGCGAAACCAGGACCCTGGATCAAGCGATTGATCCTAAAACCAAGGCTGGCATTGAAGCCATCCTGCCCGTCGGCACGGCAGCGGCAGCGGTTTTGCCCTTAGGCATCGCCCTCATAACTATCCTGTTTGTCCTGGCAGGGGCCCTGCATGACGAACGCAAGGACCGCACCATCCTGTTTTGGAAATCGATGCCGGTCAGCGACCTTCAAACCACAAGTGCGAAGCTTGTCTCCACTGTCGGCGTTGGTCTGTTCTTTGCCCTTGCTGTGACGATTGTCCTGCACATGGCGATCACAGGTCTGGCCGTCTTGACCATTGGTAATGTCGGGATCACCGGCATCAGCGCCGGGACGGTATTTCTCAATGCCATCAGATTGTGGACCGTGTTAGCGATGGCACTCCTGATCTATATCGGCTGGGCTTTGCCGGTTTACGGGTGGGTCACCATGGTCAGCGCCTGGGCTCCCAAAATGCCCTTCATTGCAGCCTTTGCCCCCCTGTTCGTTGTCCCCCTGATCTACATGGCTATTGCGTATCGCGGCGATGACAATGACAGAATTCTCACAGCCTTGTGGGAACCTGCTGGCCGCCTGATCGGCGAACCTATGACCAACGCGATGAGCCGCATCGTTGAGCCCAGCAGCGATCATATCCCCACAATCCCCGTGGCTGAAGTACTGGCGCAATTGTCGGGAAGCCTTGGCCAGCCCGCCTTCTGGCTTGGCCTGGTGGTTGCCGGAGGCTTCATCTATGCCGCCAGCGAAATCCGCCGCCGCCGGGCCCTCTAAGCGGCTATAAATCATCCCGACACCAGGGCCATCGACAACGCGTCGGTGGCCCTTTTTCTTGCTCCCTGCACGAAGGCAAAACCCATGCCCCATAGCTCTCAATTCTGGACTGCCGCCCGGCTCACAGGCCTTCTGCTTCTGGTGGTGACGATCACCCATATGGCAGGCTTTCAGATCACCAGTCGCTTTATCGTATCCGCAGACTTTGTGGCCACCGGCATCAAAATTGGCCAGAACGAAGGCCTCTATCGCCTGGCGCTTCTGAGCTATGGGGTCTCAAGTATTTTAAGCGTCGGGCTTGGGGTCAGTTTCGCGCTGTGGATTGCGCCGATCAGCCGATTGGGCGCAGGCCTGGTTCTGGGCTGGCGCCTGTTTGAAGCCATCAGTTCAACCACCGCTTGGGCCATTCGCTTTGCTCTGGTCGACAATCAGACACAGCCCAACCTACTGGGCGTACCGGGTGCAGAAGCGCTGCACCGGGCTCTGCGCGATGTGTCCAATGCTACCTTTGATCTGGGGGCTATAGGACTGGCACTGGCGACGCTGATCGGGTTCTTCTTCCTGTTCCAAGCGCGCAGCTTGCCGCGTCTTTTATCCGCCATCGCCATGGTGGGTGCTACACTCATTTTGATAAGCTCCGTCATGACTTTGGGTTGGCCAGGGACGCAAATTCCCAGTTCGATCGCTTTTTCGGTAACACTGCTCAGCAATCTGGTCATCGGCCTCTGGCTCATGGTCCATGGCGATCGCTCACACCAAGCCAAGGTGCTGGCACAACAGGCTTGACACCAAAGCCTATGTCTATAGCCCGTGGCGATGACAACAAAGGGGTCGTTATTGGCGTTTGAAGCAAATTTCGATGGTTTGGTTGGTCTGACCCACAATTATGGCGGGCTCAGCACCGGCAATCTGGCTTCAGCAGCCAATGCAACGGCCATCTCGCGCCCCAAGGAAGGCGCGCTTCAAGGCCTTGCCAAGGCCAAAAGGCTGGCTGAAGCAGGCTTGGTTCAAGGCCTGTTGCCACCCCACGAGCGGCCACATCTACCCACCCTCAAAGCAATCGGATTTTCAGGCTCTGACGGGGAAATTCTAACCCAGGCCTGGAAGACAGATCCTGCCTTGGTGCGCAATGTGTCTTCCTCAGCGCACATGTGGGCGGCCAATGCAGCCACCGTATCTGCCGCTCCAGATTGTAGCGACGCCCGTCTACACTTCAGTCCGGCTAATCTTTTGACCATGCCCCATCGCGCGCTGGAAGCGAGCCAGACCGAGCGCAGCTTGCAAGCGATCTTTGCCGATACGAGCCACTTTGCCGTCCATAAGGCCCTGCCCTATCAGCCCCTGTTTGGCGATGAAGGGGCCGCCAACCACATGCGTTTATGCGAGAGCCATGGGGCAGCAGGGGTAGAGATTTTTGTCTGGGGTCGTAATGGCTTTGGCCAACATCAAACCCGCTTTCCGGCCCGCCAAACGTTGCAGACCGGTGAAGCCATTGCGCGTCGCCATGGTCTCGCGCCAAGCCGTGTCCTGCATCTCCAACAAAGTCCTAAAGCCATCGAAGCCGGTGCCTTCCATAATGACGTGGTGGCCGTGGCAAGCCTTCAGGTCCTATTCTGCCACGAGCAGGCGTTTGCAGATCGGCTGGGCGCTTATGAAGCCATCAAACGGGCCTGCGACGGTTTGATGGAGGTCGCCATCGTCGAAGTGGCCGAGGCCGAAGTGCCTCTTGCGGACGCCATAAAATCCTATCTGTTCAATACCCAATTGTTGTCCATGCCGGGCGAAGACCGTTTGGTCCTGATCGCGCCGGAGGAGTGCCGCGAGAATGTCGCAACCCATACCTATCTGGAAAAACTCGTTGCCAGCAATGGACCGATTGGTCGGGTCCAGTTTGTTGATGTCCGCCAATCCATGCGCAATGGCGGGGGCCCTGCCTGCTTGCGGCTGCGGGTCGTGCTCGATGAGGCCAAGCTACAGGCGCTCAGCGCGCGGGCTATGCTCGATGCAGCGCTCTATGACGATCTGGTCGCCTGGGTGAACCGTCATTATCGCGAGACCCTGGGGCCCGATGATCTGGCAGACCCAAGCCTGCTCAATGAAGGTCGCACCGCTTTGGACGAACTGACCCGGATCATGAAACTGGGCTCAGGCTTTTATCCGTTCCAGCGCGGCTGATCGGAGGCCTCTATTTGGCCCCCGGCAGCGTGTAGTGGACCGACGCGCCAGGCCCCAAAGGCCAGTCGAAATAGACCCAGGCCGCCGTCATCACCATGCCTGCAACCATGAAGGCCAAAGCAAAGGGCAACATGATCGATAGAAGCGTGCCGACGCCCACATTCTTGTCCCACCGCCGGCAGAAGGCGAGGACGAGCGGGAAATAGGACATCAAGGGCGTGGCAATATTGGTATAGCTGTCACCCATGCGGTAAGCGGCTGTGGTCATTTCAGGGGAGATACCGAGCAACATGAACATCGGCACGACAACCGGTGCCATCGCGCTCCATTTGGCCGAAGCCGAGCCAATGAAGAGATCCAGGAAGGATGAAAAGGCTTGGACGCAAACAAGCAGGAAGGGCGCTGGCAGGCTCAGTTGCTTCAAGGCAGCCGCCCCGTTGATCGCTGCAATCGGGCCTAAATTCGACCAGTTGAACATCGCGATAAAGTGCGCAGCAAAGAAGGCAAAAACAACATAAGGAGCGAGTGAACGGACCCCGTCATTCATCATGGACACCACATCCGACGAGGACCGGATCGACTTAACCGAGATACCAAAGGCGATGCCACCGGCCAGGAACAAGAGTGTGAAGGCCGCAATCAGGCCCTGATAGAAGGGTTGCAGCTGGGCCGTCCCCTTCTGGCTCTCGTCAATCAAAGGTGTGAAACCGGGCCATAAGGACAAAGCAGCAAAGGCCAAGATCACGACGAGGGCCGATAGGCCTGCCCAGGCGAGGCCCCGCTTCTCATCCGGCGTGACAACAGATTTGGTCAATTCAGCTTTGAGATCATCATCAGGCTGGCCCGTCCAGGGCCCGAGACGGGGTTCCAGCATCCGGTCGGTGATAAACCAGATGATGGGTGTAAAGAGGCCCACGATCGCCAGAATAAACCACCAATTGCCCAAGGGGTTCATGGTCCAAGTCGGGTCAATGATGCGGGCCGCTTCCTGGGTAAACCCGAACAGAAGCACGTCGAGCTGTCCGGGCGTAATATTGCCGGCAAAGCCCCCCGAGACGGCCGCAAAGGCTGCAGCTATCCCAACCAGCGGGTGACGCCCCGCAGCGGCATAAATCAAGCCGCAAAGCGGGATGAAAACCACATAGCCAGTGTCCGACGCATGGTGGCTCATCATGCCAATCAAGCACACAACAGGGGTCAGAAAGGCGCGGGGTAGATCGCGCAGACTATTGCGGATCAAAGCGCTGAACAGCCCCGCCCGCTCGGCAACCGACGCCCCGAGCATCACCACCAAGATTAGGCCCAAGGGCGCAAAGCCCGTGAGTGTGCGGGGCATATCGACAATGATTTTCCTAAGATTGTCCTCGGTGAACAGACTGGTGGCCTCAAACGTCAGGACACCATCTTTCAGGACCCCACCGCTAGGGGCCTTCTCGCCCGAGAAGGGCAGCGAAGCCGACCATCCAAGTGCCGAACCGATCACCGACACCACCATCAAGAAGCCGATCAACCAGACAAAGATCATCACAGGGTCAGGCAAAAGGTTCCCGACCCGCTCGACCCAGGCCAGGAAACCGCGCTGGGTGTTGTTGGCAGGCTTGGCGGGAGGCGTGGCTTGGGTCATAGACATCTCTAAATTCGTTGAAGGCGCGACTTGTGCCTGTTTCTTCCCGGTTGTGCAGCTCACAATGTTGGCATTTGTCCTTCATATGTTCTACCCAATCGGCCCTTGAGGAGCCAATCATTCGTGTCGGATCGTCCAAAGCCGCGGCTCTATCTCATCACGCCGCCAAAAATCGAAAATCTGGACCTTTTTGCCAAGACCTTGCAGGGGGTTATCGAGGCTGGCGATGTGGCTTGCCTGCAATTGCGGCTCAAGGAAGCAGGTGACGGCGAACTCCTTGCTGCAGCCTCCGTGCTCTTTCCCATGGCACAGGACTTAGGTGTTGCTTGCCTCGTCAATGACCGGGCAGATCTGGCCAAACTCGCCGGGGCTGACGGCGTTCATATAGGACAGTCAGACGGCACGGTGGCAGAAGCGAGAAAGCAGGTTGGTAAGGATGGGGTCATTGGCGTTACCTGCCATAATAGCCGCCATCTTGGGATGGAAGCAGCCGAAGCAGGCGCTGACTATGTCGCATTTGGCGCCTTTTTTGACACCGCCACAAAAGCGGCACCAACTCGCGCCAATCTGGACATACTTTCATGGTGGCAGGAGATTATGGAAATCCCGTGCGTCGCAATTGGCGGCATCACCCCGGATAATGGCGCAGACCTCGTCAAAGCCGGGGCTGACTTCCTGGCTGTATCGGCGGGAGTTTGGTCGTGGCCACAAGGCCCTGTTGCGGCCAGTGCAGCTTTTAAGAAACTCTTTGATACATGCGCCTGACAATCTCGCACTTCGCCCTTTTAGCTTGTGCCCTTGCGCTGCCCAATTTCGGGGTGGCACAAAGCCCGGCCCCGGCCAGCCCCATGGCACGAGAAGCCGAAGCCGATCAGCGCGCCTTGGAGGCTGCCGTGTCAGCCCTGCGCGCAGGCCAGTATCGCGATGCGCTCAGCCAAGCTGAAAATCTCGCCTCGCGCGGCAATCCAAGGGCTGCAGCCCTTGCGGGCTCCATTTATGAGCAAGGCCTGATCGAAACCGCCACACCAGAAGCCGCTGTCCGCTGGTACCGCCGTGCCGTCACCGGCGGCAATAGCGATGCCATGTTGGGACTGGCGCGCTTGGGGCTCGCCCGAAAAGGCGGATCGACACCAGGTGAAGCGCTGACCATGCTGCAACGCGCCGCAGCCAATGGACGCAGAGAAGCTTTGGCGCCCTTAGGTGACTTGTTTCTTTCAGGTGCCGCAGGGCCGAAGGACCGCACACGCGCTGCCAGTATCTATGCCCAAGCCGCTGCTTACGGCGACCCCGATGCCGCCTATGCAGCAGGCATCCTCTATGCCGATGCCGATCCAGACCCAATGGATGATCCACTCAAGGCCATCGGTTTCCTCCGCCAAGCTGCGCAAGCGGGCCGTGCTGATGCTTCAGCGGATTACGGCCTGATGCTGTATCAGGGACGCGGCGTTGCCCGCGATCTCAAAGGCGCTGCACAATGGTTTAAGACCGCTGCTGAAGGGGGTGACCTGGACGGGGCCTTTTATTGGGCTCTGGTCAATGCCAAAGGCGAAGGCACGGAGCAAAATCTTGAATTGGCTGTGCAATGGGCACGCGTGTCCAAAGGTTCATCGCCTGATGCGGACCGTCTGTTAGCCCAATTGGAAGCCATCGAGGCTGCGCCAAAGGCTGTAGCCCCTAAGCCCTAAAGCAGGCCTAAATCTGGCGATCAAATCGATTCACAAATCAGCCGCCACTGTGTTAGACACACGTCGTGTTAGCGCCAACCACCCCTCCCCTGTCGACACGTCGCGCCATTGCGCGCACGATTTCTGCCGATGCGCTGGTCAAAGGGCTTCGCACACTTTGGTCGCCCCTTTGCTTTATGGCTGTTATCGGGGCAGCAGGCGGCCTGACAGAGGCCCTGCCAGCAGCGCTGGTATCGGCCGGGGCAGGCCTTGCTTGGCTCCTCAGCGCCTATCTCTTCTGGCGCGGCTGGCAGCTGTTCCACCCTATGACCGAGCAGGATGCGGGTCGTGCTCTTGAAGAGGCGGCAGGCCTGCACGAATTGCGCCCGCTGACAGGAGGCGAGGACCGACGCATTAGTGGCGATGATGCCCTGTGGTCCTGGCACCAAGCGCGCCTCATCGAGGCGACAAACACCCTCTCACAACCCCTCAAGGCTAAGCTCTACTGGCAGGATGGTGCCAAAGCCTTGGCGTTGATTGCGGCTCTAGTCTTATGCTGGCTCAATCCTGTTGCGTCCGCGCGCGCGCTGACGTTTGATCTGTCACCCTTGATGGGTGACAGCGACCTGGTCGTTGAAGTTTGGGCAGAGCCTCCAGGCTATACCGGCCTGCCCTTGATCCGTCTGGACCGCGGCCAGAGCGAAGTGGCCTTACCAATCGGTTCTCGCGTGACCGCACGGGTGGATGGCGCGCGCGGCGCTCCTGTTTTGCGCGGCCCATCGCGCATGACCCGCCTGGAGCCCGCTCAAGGAGCAGCATGGCAGGGCCAGATCGAAATCACCCGCTCTGGCACACTCAAGCTCGATCGCCTCGGCACGCGGGCGCAATGGCATGTCAAGGTGATCGGCGATCAAAAGCCAAGGCTTGCCTTGCCCAAGCCCATCCAGATCGACCCCAAAGGGCGGCTCGATATCGCCTTTCAGGCCAGTGATGATTACGCACTGGCAGCAGCCTATGTGCGGATCCGCCCCGTGAAGGTCCCTGAAGGTTTGGCGGGTAACCCGGTATTCGACACCCCCATCCCGCTGGAGGGAGCTGCCGGGGAAAACGGGGCACGACGTGTATTTGTCGAGGTGGCCGACCATGCTTTGGCGGGCCTGCAGGTTCAAGCACAAGTCGTGGTGCGCGATGGATTGGGCCAGGAAACCGCGTCCGACGCCACCAAACTCGTCATGCCCGAGCAGACCTGGCAAGCCAGCCTTGCCGCGGCCATCCAGGAGGTCCGCCTGATGATCCTGCGGGAAGCGCGCCCCTATCAAAGAACTTTGCCGCGTTTTGCAACTCTGTTTGAGGCCTTCGATGCAGAGGGATCGCTATCTGATGTCCTCACTCTCAGGCCCATAAAACTTGACCTGAGCGACCCCCAACCTGGAGCCCCGCCAGGCATTGCAAATGCCACCCGCCATTTAGAAGCCATTGCCGATACCATGGCCCAGTTCGGCTTAAGCGATCTGGGGCAATTGAGCCTGCACTATGCGCTGGAGCGCTTGAGCATTGCACGCGATGTCGACGATGCTCGAAGCATTGCTCCCCTTCTGTGGCAAATGGCGCTTCAAATCGAGGCCAGCAATCAGACCCCCGCCCAGCAGAAAATTGCCCAAGCCCGCGAGGCCCTCAAGCAGGCCCTCGAGCAAGGGGCCCCGCCCGAACAAATCCAGCAATTGACCCAGGAGCTACGCGAAGCGGTTGGCGAACGCCTACAGGAATTGGCCGAGCAGGGTGCCTCTGGTGAAGGCGGCGAGCAAGGCCAATCCGGCCAGCAGATCAGTGCTGGCGATCTGGAAGACCGTCTGCGGGAATTGGAAGAATCCGGCAGCTCTGGGTCACGCGCAGATGCTTTGGCCCAATTAGATCAATTGGATGAATTGCTCGAAAACCTCCAGCCTGGCGCATCGGGAGCCCCTGGCCAAGCGAACGGGCAAGGTCAGGGCGGGCCGATCGACGATGCCATGCGCCAACAAAGGGCGCTGTCGGATCAGACCGAACAATTGGGCGAAACACCGCCTTCTGATCAGTCCCGCAGTCGAGCCGAGGATCTTGCCAGCCGGCAAGAGGGCCTGGCAGATGCTTTGGGAGGTGACAGCCAAAGCGATCCGTCCGGACGAAACGGAGAAGAACAAAACAAACGTCAGGCAGCTGACGCCATGCGGGAAGCGGCTCAAGCACTTCGCGAAGGCGATTTGGGGCGCGCCCGTGATGCCCAGTCGCGCGCCCTGCGAGCGTTGCGGCAGGCAGCGGAATCGGGCGGAGAGGGCCCGGCTGGCAATTATGGCGGGACTGACCCATTGGGCCGCACCTTGCCGAAGCAGGATGATGGGAAAGCCACAAAAGTGCCCGACGGGGTTGAAAAGCGGCGGGCGCGCGATGTGCGCGATGAGTTGCGCCGCCGCCAGGCCGACCCGCAACGCGACAAGAATGAACGCGACTATATCGATCGGCTTTTGCAGGAACCTTAGCCCGCAGAGATTTTACTTGACAGTGATACTGCCATGATGACAGTATCACTGTCATGAAAGATGCTTTGACTAAAACCCACCGCGAACGCCAGCGCGACGCCACCGCCGAGACCATCTTGGCGGCTGTCGGCCGGTGCCTTGAAGATGTGGAACTGGCCGAGCTGACCTTTACCCAGGTCGCACGCATGGCCGGTTTGGGCGAGCGCACAATCTATCGCCATTTTCCCAATAAGGAAGTTTTGCTCGATAACTGGTGGCGGGCGCATAAGGCACGTCTTGGCCAGGAAGCCTTCCCAGACAGCCTTGCCGCGCTGCTCGATTTTCCCGTAAAAGCCTTCCCCGCCTTTGATACAGAGGCCGAGATTATGCGCGGCGCCGTCCTGTCGCCGCAAGGTCGGGCCATGACGCTCTCGCGCAATGACGAGCGCCAGGCAGCCATCCGCCGCGCCGTAGCAAAAGAGCTTGGCCCAGAAGCAACCGAAGAAATGCTTCTGACTGTCTGCGCCAGCGTGCAGCTTCTCCAATCTGCCACCGCATGGCTGACCATGCGCGACTATTGGGACCTCACGGGCGACCAATCCGGACCCATCGCGCGCCGCGCGATCCAGGCCATCTTTACCGCCGCGCGTAACGGCACTTTGTAGGAGTTTGCGATGATTTTACATGCCTCTATTTCTGCTTCCGATCCAAAGCATGTGGCCGAAGTGCTCGCCGAACTCTGGGACGGCGAGGCCCTACCGTTTGCGCCCGTCACAGGGGCCTGGATCGCCATGGCAGGCGATACGCGCGGCTCTGGCATAGAAGTCTATCCCCGCGGGCGGGCACTGATCCCAGGTGTCGATGACGCCATGTTTGATACCACAGAGCTCGAACATCCCGCGCGCTACGGCGCGACTCACTTAGCTATCCAATGCCACAAAAGTCAGGACGAGATTGAAGCCCTGGCCAAGCGCGAAGGCTGGCGGTCGGTGCGCTGTTCGCGCGGCGGCATGTTTGATGTCATCGAATTCTGGATCGAGAATGCCACCATGATCGAGGTCCTGACCTCACAGATGCAGCATGATTATCAGGCCACCTCTTCGATTGCAGCGTGGCGCGAAGCAATTGGCCGTATGACCTAAAGCATGAGCTATCCACGCTATCGCAACGCGATAGACCGGGGTAGCTGCTGCCTGATTTCAGCTTTGGAGTGGACCTGGTTCAATTTGAACCAGACACACTTTAATCCGGCAGGACTGGCGACCACCACGCAGATCGCGGGCCTGACGGGGCAGATAAAAAGGGCTTCAGACCGGTGATCTGGTGCCCTTCAATTGTTCCATGACGCGGCTGACCTATTTGTCTTCCAGCTCTGGTGACCATTGGCCCAGGGATGCCAGACCATTCATATGAGCCCGCTTGAAGAAGGCAGCCTGGGCTGCCGGAATGTTCTCTTCTTTGCCTGACCAGGCCTTTTGCGGGGCCGCTTGCAGCGCACGACCATAGGAGAAGGTCAAATTCCAGGGCAAAGCATGCATCGCATTCATGGCGTTCAAATGCGCAGTGGCGTCAACGTCAGACTGACCGCCCGACAAAAAGGCAATCCCCGTCACCGTTGAAGGGACCGTATTTTTCAAACACTGGACCGTCTTTTCAGCAACCTCGTCCACACCGGCTTGAACCTTCGCCTTGCGGCCGGCGATCACCATATTGGGCTTCAACACGATGCCTTCCAATTGCACGCGCATTTCATACAGCGCCTGGAAGGTTGCTTTCAGGACATATTCAGTCACTTCAAAGCAGCGATTGATGTCGTGATCGAGATCCATCAGGACTTCAGGCTCAACAATCGGCACAATGTTCTCTTCCTGACACATGGCGGCATAGCGCGCCAAAGCATGCGCATTGGCCTTCACCGAGCCGGCACTTGGACGACGCGCGTCAATATCAATCACCGCGCGCCATTTGGCGAAACGCGCACCATGGACATAATAGTCTCGCAGACGATCGCGCAGATTATCGAGACCATCGGTTACGCGCTCGCCCGGGAAGAACGGCATTTCGCGGGGTCCCATATCGACCTTGATGCCGGGGATAGCGCCATGGCCCTTGATAATATCCACCAGACGCGACTCATCTCGGGCGAACTGACGAATCGTCTCGTCATAGAGGATCACACCGGAGATATGGTCCTTCATCGCTTTTTCTGACCGGAATAACAATTCCCGGTAGTCGCGACGAGTATTGGGGGTGGAGTCAACACCGATCGCGTCAAAGCGCGAACGAATCGTAGCCGTGCTTTCGTCGGCGGCCAAAATGCCCTTACCGGGGGCGACCATGGCTTTGGCAGTTGCGACGAGTTGATCGAGATTCATAACATTCCTCTTTGATAAATGGTGGAATTAGGATGGATGTTTAAGGGCTTCAACGCCTGGTAGGGCTTTACCTTCCATCCATTCGAGAAAGGCGCCCCCAGCGGTCGAGACAAAGGTGAAGTCGGAAGCGACATTGGCCTGATGGAGCGCAGAGACAGTATCGCCGCCACCCGCAACCGCCACAAGGCGACCTGAATGGGCAAGGGCTGCAGCAGTGCGGGCTGCTTCCATCGTGCCAACATCAAAAGGTGGCAGCTCGAACGCGCCCAAGGGGCCATTCCAAACCAGGGTCTTGGCAGTCTCCAAAGCCGCAGCAAAAGCAGCAACCGACTTCGGCCCGGCATCCAAGATCATCTCCTGATCGCTCACATCGTCGATTTCACAGGTCCGATGCGGGGCGTGGGCCGCAAAGGCTTCAGCCACGACAACGTCTGAGGGCAACAGGATTTGGCAGTTATTGGCTGTGGCCTGGGCTTCAATGGCGCGAGCCGTGTCGAGAAGATCATGCTCGCACAAGGACTTGCCGACATGGGCCCCGCGGGCTGCAAGAAACGTATTGGCCATGCCCCCGCCAACCGCCAATATATCTACTCGCGAGACAAGGTTCTGGAGCAAATCAATCTTGCTCGAGACCTTAGCCCCTCCAACCACCGCCATCACCGGATGGGCCGGGTTACCGAGCGCCTTGTCCAAATACTCAAGCTCGTGCGCCATCGAAAGACCTGGATAGGCCGGAAGCAAATGGGCGATGCCTTCGGTTGAAGCATGGGCGCGGTGTGCCGCCGAGAAGGCATCATTCACATAGACATCAGCCAGGCGGGCAAATCCCTTGGCAAGCTCGGGGTCATTACTTTCTTCACCAGGCTTGAAACGGGTGTTCTCCAGCAAAAGCACATCGCCCGATTTCATGGCAGCCACCGCAGCTTCGGCGAGAGGGCCAACGCAGTCGGACACAAACGCCACGGGGCGACCCAATAGCGCGGCCAGTGCCGGTACAAGGGGAGCGAGCGACATGGTTGGCACGACTTTCCCCTTGGGCCGATCAAAATGGGCGGCGAGAATAACCTTCGCGCCCTTTTCAATTAACAGCTCAATGGTCGCTACTGCCGCGCGCAGGCGCATATCATCGCTGATCACGCCGTCCTGCATCGGGACATTGAAATCAACGCGGACAAAGACACGTTTGCCTTCAAGATCTGCGGTCTGAAGCGATAAAAAAGTCATATCTACCCTATGAGTGCGTGCAGTGCCGCACCAAAACCAAATCCGACCCCATGAGCCAGCACGATCAACACCAAGGCCAATGCCACGGTGCCAATCGTTTGCAACAAGCCCGCGCGAACCATGCCCACAATCCGGTGCCTGTGCACCAGGCTCCACCAGATTAAAGCCACACCCATCATCACCGGAGCTGCCCACCCTGACACGCCAAGCATGGCCAGCAGGATGGTCGTCGAGACAAGTAAAGCCTCTACCAGCGCATTGAAGAAGCGCGAAGGCGCAAATTCAGACTTGGCTTCCGTCACGTCCATCAGATCAGTTTGGCCATGGCGACGGCTGTGTCGCTCATCCGGGTCGAGAAACCCCATTCATTATCGTACCAAGACAGGATGCGGACCAGCGTGCCATCCATCACTTTGGTTTGATCCAAGGCAAAGGTCGAAGAATGGCTGTCGTGATTGAAATCGATCGAGACATTGGGGTCAGCGGTATAGCCGAGGACTCCTTTGAGCGGACCATCTGCCGCAGCCTTGATCGCCGCGTTAATCTCGTCGACAGTGGTGGCGCGCTTGGCAACAAACTTCAAGTCAACGCAGGAAACGTTTGGCGTTGGCACGCGGATGGCGACCCCGTCCAGACGACCGGCCAATTCGGGTAGAACCAGACCCACAGCCTTTGCAGCCCCCGTCGAAGTTGGGATCATGGACAGGGCAGCAGCACGCGCCCGGTACAAATCCTTATGCATTGTATCGAGCGTTGGCTGATCACCCGTATAAGAGTGGATCGTGGTCATAAAGCCCTTGTCGATGCCGATCGCGTCATGCAAGACCTTTACCACCGGAGCCAGGCAATTGGTGGTGCACGACGCATTGGAGACAATCAAATCATCCTTGGTGAGAGAGTGATGGTTCACGCCGTACACGATGGTTTTATCCGATTGTTCGCCAGGCGCAGAAATCAGGACGCGCTTGGCGCCCGCCGTCAAATGCGCGGCAGCCTTTTCGCGCGCAGTAAACAAGCCCGTGCATTCCATCGCGATATCAACCTGGTTTTCACCCCAAGGCAAGGTTGCAGGATCACGCAGCGCGGTCACTTTGATCGCCTTGCCATTGACGACAATCGTGTCGCCTTCGACGCTAACGGTGGCCGGAAAACGGCCGTGCACGGAATCGTATTTGAGCAAGTGCGCATTGGTTGCGGCAGGGCCTAAATCATTGATGGCCACTACTTCAATATCATCGCGTCCATTCTCGATGATGGACCGTAAAACCAGACGGCCGATACGGCCAAAACCATTGATCGCGACGCGCACGCTCATACTAATCTCCGTAGTAAAACTACAAAATCAAGGCGCTTTAGCCTTATTTTGCTGGAAGATGGCATGTGGGGGAGGCCCATGCCATTAATAGGGTGGCTATAGCCATCATCTGTCGAATCGTCCACCCAATGCTGGCGCAAGCTTGGCGATGATTTGGGGTTTTGGCAGGACTCAGCTATGGAAAAGGTCATGAGCACCGCAAAGCCGCCCCCGCTGGATCAAACTCTTGTCCGTTTCGACAGTGCGCTATCGCGCCTTGAAACGGCTCTACTGGCCTCTATGGCTCGCGTCACAGAAGCGGCGCGCCGTGCAGGTTTTGAAGATGGCCATCAAACCGGCCTTCGCGAAGTCCAGGAAGCGCGTGGCTATCGGGCGACACCCGATTTGAACCCCGTATTGCAAGAAGAACTGGACGCTGCAAAAGCGCGCGAAGTGTTGCTGCAACGGGCAGTTGAAGAAGCACGTGCTGCGCTCAAAGATGCAATGGGCGATATTCGCGCAGCCCTGACCTCGCTCTAACCCTGCCCGCGGACCACAGAAAATTATGACCATGAAGTCCGTCGCCCTAGATCACCCGGCCCTGGCCGTTCGCGGGGCGATGCATGTGGTCCAAACGCCGACAAGTCTGAAGGCTTGGCGCCTGCCCGCCTGGACCTGGACCCAATCACCTGATCCTGCGGTGGATCTGATGGTTGGCATGACCAGCGGCGTGCGCCTCTGCTTTACCACCAATGCCGAGGCGCTTTGCCTGAAAGTCCTGGAGACAGGCATTCGACTTGCGGGTACGCCGCGTCGGCCGTCTACCTTTGACCTCTATGTTGACGGGGCAGAGCAAGGATCCGCGGAGGCCATTGCCGGGCATACGATTGTGGTTGATCCAAAAGGCCCGTCATTTGCACCCGGAAGCCCGTCGGAAATCACATTCGACGCACTTGGAACTGGGCGAAAGGCCATCGAGCTTTGGCTACCTCAATCCGCACAGGTGGAAATCCTCGGACTTTCTGTGTCGCCCGATGCTGAAATCCAAGCCAGTCCCGAGCCCACAGGCCTGCGCTGGGCCCATTACGGCAGCTCGATCAGCCATGGCATGGAAGCCAAAGGCCCGTCGTGGACCTGGCCAGCCCTAGCCTCGCGAACTTTGGGATATGAGCTGACCAATATCGGGCTCGCAGGACAATGCCATTTGGATGGCTTTGTGGCCCGCAGCCTGCGCGACGGGCCGTTTGACGCGATCAGCCTGGAGGTCGGTATCAATATTATTGGCGCAGACACTATGCGCAGACGCGTGTTTTCGAGCGCCCTGCACAATTTCCTCGACACCATCCGCGAGGGCAAGCCCAATACGCCTTTACTGGTCATCTCGCCCATCTTCTGCCCCCTGCTTGAAACCCATATTGGGCCGCTGATGCGTGACAGTTTGGCTAGCTATAGCACGACCGATCGCCCGCATGGGGCTGTTGACGGCGCGCTGACCTTGGTCGAGGCGCGCGCCAGCATTGCCGATGTCGTGGCGCGACGCCAAAGTGGGGGTGATGCGCACCTCACCCATCTCGATGGCCTCACCCTCTTTGGTCCAGACGATGAGAGCGACTTACCAGACCACTTGCACCCCAATGCCGCAGGCCAGGAACGCATGGGACGCCGCTTTGCTGCGCAAGGCTGGAGCTGACCAGTTGCATTTAAGGACGCAACTTTAGTTTTACTTGCGGTGACCTATAGCCTATGGGGCCAAGCATTATTCTGGGAGCGAAGAATTTGACCAAGATTTTGATCACGGGCGGTGCTGGTTATATTGGCAGCCATGCGGCTTGGGCCTGCGTTGATGCGGGCTTTGAAATTGTGGTCCTCGACAATTTGTCAACCGGTGTTGCCCGCAATGTACCTGCCAGTGCGAAGCTGATTGAGATGGACATTGGTGATCGGGCAGCCGTTGCAAACGTTCTGAGCACCCACAAGATCGACGCCATCATGCACTTTGCTGGCTCTATTGTGGTGCCGGAATCAGTGGTCAACCCCGGCCTCTATTATGAGAATAATACGGCCAAAAGCTTGGGGCTGATCCAGGAGGCCGTAAAGGCAGGCGTGAAGGCGTTCATCTTCTCCTCCACGGCCGCCGTCTATGCACCGGGCAGCACAGAACCGCTCAACGAGGCTGCCCCGAAGGGCCCGTTAAGCCCTTACGGCCAATCAAAATTGATGACCGAATTGATGTTGGCCGATATGTCGGCTGCCCACGGCTTACCAGTCGGCGTCCTACGCTATTTCAATGTGGCAGGTGCCGACCCCCAAGTCAGAACCGGACAGAGCACGCCGAATGCGACGCACCTCATCAAGGTGGCCTGCCAAGTTGCCACAGGCCAACGGCCGAGCATGGAAGTGTTTGGCACTGATTATGACACTTCAGACGGCACCTGTGTCCGCGATTATATTCATGTGAGCGATCTGGCGGATGCCCACGTGCTCTTAGCCCAGTATCTTTTGGCGGGCGGGGCCAATGTCACCGCCAATTGTGGCTATGGAAAGGGTGCTTCGGTGTTGGAGGTTTTGGCGTCTTTAGAGAAGCAATTGAATCATCCCATCGCCGCAAAGATGTCGCAGCGCAGAGCGGGTGATGCGCCCTCCCTAGTGGCCAATTCGGCCCATCTGAAATCCCTGGTCCCTTGGCAGCCCAAGTTTGAAGAACTCGATGATATTGTCGCTGCGGCCCTGGCGTGGGAGCGGCATCTTGTAGCCAGCGGCGGCTTAAGCTGACGAGATGCCACAAATTGTCTTAATTCTCTTCCTTCAATAATCGATCGAAATAGGCGATGGTTTTGCCCAAGCCTTCGCGCAACTGCACTTTTGGCTCCCATCCCAGCTGGGCTTTTGCCTTGTCGATCACAGGTCGACGCTGCTTTGGGTCGTCCTGCGGTAGTGGGAATTCCACGATGCGCGATTTCGAACCCGTCAATTCGATCACCAATTCTGCCAACTGACGGATGGTAAATTCACCGGGATTGCCCAGATTGATTGGACCAATGACCTCATCGCCGGTTGCCATCAGCTTCATAAAGCCCGAGACCAAATCATCGACATAGCAAAAGGAACGGGTCTGTTCGCCCGCACCATAAACTGAAATATCCTGATTTTGCAGGGCTTGGACGATGAAGTTTGATACCACCCGGCCATCATTTGGATGCATGCGCGGTCCATAAGTATTAAAAATACGCGCGACCTTAATCCGCACTTTGTGCTGGCGATTATAGTCGAAGAATAAGGTCTCAGCGCAACGCTTGCCTTCATCGTAGCACGAGCGCGGACCAATTGGATTCACATTGCCCCAATATTCCTCTGGCTGGGGATGGACGCTGGGGTCGCCGTAAACCTCTGACGTAGAAGCTTGGAAAATCTTAGCACGGACCCGCTTGGCCAGGCCCAACATATTGATCGCGCCATGCACGCTGGTTTTGGTCGTCTGCACCGGATCGTGTTGATAGTGGATGGGCGAAGCCGGACAAGCGAGATTGTAAATCTCATCTACCTCAACAAACAACGGGAAGCACACATCATGGCGCATCAATTCAAAGCGCTTGTGGCCAATCAAATGCTCGATGTTGCGACGGGCTCCAGTGAAGAAATTGTCGACGCAGATCACCTCTGCGCCTTCCTCCAATAAACGCTCGCACAAATGCGAACCCAAGAAACCCGCCCCGCCGGTGACCAAAACGCGCTTGTTAGCATGATACATTGTCTCGTTCCTTGATTCTCGAAATCAGAATGGGTTTTCACGGTCTTCCTACACCAAAATAGCGGAAGCTATATCTGTGCTTTTCAGTTAGGTTGAGTTTGTTTCCATGATCGATCAAGATAGGTGGGCGTAGCTTCAATATGACCGTTGCAGGATTAAGTGATTTAAACGCTTGAACAAGGTGGTTGAGACTCGAAGCACAGGCCATGGTGACGATCATATGCCAATGACTTTCAGTCTGTTTTGAGCGTTCGGCACATGTCAACGAGTTGCCCAAACGCCCAATGTGCAACACAGTAATGCACCCCAAGATATCGCCCCTTCGACCGTATAAAAACAGGGCCTTAACAAGAGGCCTTAGAGAATAAGCGGCAAAAGCAGACCCTCACTCATTTTGGTCAAGGCCAGTATCTGAGGGCTAGCACGATTGCAATAGCGGCACTTCCTCTTATCTTGGGACTTGTCCTTCCGTCGCCAAAACGACCTAGCTAATCCCTAGCTGCCCTCTGGTTTACTGCTAAGAACCCTTAAATCCTCCGGCCGCCAGGAGTCAGAAACCCGAATTTGCGCCTTAAATCCGCTACGAAAATAAGACCAATCGTTCCGTGCCCGGCAAACATCGGACCGCAAACAAACCTCGAAATGGACGATTTCAATAGTTGATGGACAGGAAAAAACCAAGGGAAGCGTAGCGTCTCCATTTGGGGCAGGCGTCCATCTGGGGGCTCCTTGCCGTGCGCCGCTTGAGACTTTTGCAGCCAACCGCTTGAACAAGCCACCGCGAAATCCTGCCTGCTCCTGCGCCAAGGTAACAGGTGCCCACCCTTCAATCTCCCACACACTCTGGCCTATCTGGACCAGTTTATCGATGCAGCCAGCGAGCACCCCACCACTTCGCTGTTCTGCGCTCCAGCCGATTGTACGCCTATGTGCTGCAGAACGGCGCGTGACGCCGCGCTGCCAGACAGCAAGGGCATCCTCGCGAATGATCGGGTGTAAATTGACATCATGCTGGTGGGTCAAGCTGTCAAACATCAACCTTGCCCTTACGAGACTGGCACAGCGTTCAAACAAGTCCCGATCGAAGGTAATATTATCCCTCTGGCCAGAGCGCCAATAGATTTGGGACGTTGTCTCCAGGATTGAGATGAAGGAACCGGCCTTTGCTAACCCTAAGAGCAAGGCGTAATCTTCCAACGCATCAAGGTCTGGACAATCCATTAGCGCTTCAGTCAAGCCAGATGTGCGGGCGAGAAAAGCATTTGACGGGATGTAATTTGGACCTGCGATCAATCGCCTGATGTTAAAAGGTTCCAAATAGGCCAAGTCACGTGTCTCGGCCGCTCGAACTGGGCCTGTTTCGCTAAGATCGGGTTCCAGAACCCGAAGCGAGCCAGCATAAGTTGCCACTGCCTGAGGGTTCTTCAAAAGTTCCCCAAGTAAGACTTCAACGTGGGGAGGCGAATAGGTATCGTCATCATCAAGGATGCAGAAAAACTCTGTTTGCAGGTGTTTAAGGCCTTCCCACAAAGACAGACTTCTGTTGGATGGCGATGGCGCATCAACAATTTCTATGTCCAGATCAGCCTTAAGGACTTTGCAAAGATCGATGACATCCTGATTGTGATTGTGGTTGACGAGGATCACTTTGGAGATCGGCTTAGTCTGCTCCACGACGGAGGCTAGGGCGCGCTTTAAATAGCTCGCGCTTCTAAACCCGCCCCGCACGATGCAAGTCACCTTTCCATCACTTAGAGCATTGATCTTTGTGGGCGCATTAACTTCGACCTGGGGAAGGCCCGTGCGATCCTCTTGGCGAGGTCTGCGACTGCCGTGGTTTGCGGGGGCCAGATCCAGCCTCGAGAGAGCACCCTCCAGCAAGGATTCCAGCGAAAAGCGTTGCGTAAAGCGTTCATGGCAAGCCTTTGCCATTTCTGTGGCCCGCTGCGGATTGCTTCGAATATCACTCACAATCCATGAGATCTGGTCCACCAACCCATCAAACGGCAACTCGTGGTCAAGATAATAGGCACTGTCGCCATACGCAGCACGCACAAAATCATGGTCATCGCAGATGAGGACATTGGATGCGGCTGCACTTTCAAACACCCGCATGTTGGGAACGCCCCAGGCGAGATGTTCGGCACGATGCAAACACAAACAAATGCCGCCTCGCGCCAAGGTGGCAATCAGAGCGCGACCATCAAAGGCAGGCTCCCCACGATAGACTTGAGGGGCATGTTGCCACGCACGAGACGGTCCAAATACATCGAACCAGTCTTTCGCGCTCAAACCGGCGAGCATCTCGCCATGCCGGCGGCCATCCCAATTTGTTCCAACATAACTCAACCGCGCGGCTTTGAAGTCATGCACCTCAAATTGCGAAGCGCCCGCGCTTGGGTAAAGGATACCGCCCGTGCTGGCTCGCCCTAGGCCAAAGCTAATTTGCTTGAAGAACTGATGGATTGACTGCGCGCCATACAAAAAACCATCGTAAGAAAGGATGTTCTTCATCAATTGTGGCTCATCGACAAAGAATGTCGGCGGGTTCCACAAGCAGCCCAGGGTGAATCTATCGGTTAGCTTGGCGAAATCCATATGGGTTGCCAAAACCAGATCAGGCTGTTCGTCTTCAATTTGATGACTGGTCTCACAATGTGCGACCTGATGTCCAAGCCCTTCAAGCGCATACCGCAGCCGGCACGCCAGCTCCCGTTCTGCATTGGCACGGGTCAAATGATGTTGAATAACAATCTTCATCGCGCGACTATGCTGTTTCGACCCCGAGCGCACAACCCTCGCCAATCATGTCGCCTACACTGTCATTAGGGAACACTCAAGCGGGCAAGGCCTTGGTCGAGTTGTTCCAGATAGGAGCTGTAAGCCTGCTCCAAGCCAGCGCGCAATTCATAATGCGGCCTCCAGCCCATCGCAAACAAGCGACTGGAATCCATGAGCTTACGGGGGGTACCCTCCAACTTGCCGGGTTCAGTGGCGATTGAACCCTGAAAGCCCACTACCTCCGCAATAAGCTTGGCCAATTCATAAATGGAGATATCGGTCCCAGAACCCACATTGACATGCTGGTCGCCTGAATAGTGCTGAAGAAGATAGACGCACGCGTCAGCCATGTCGTCGACATGGAGAAATTCACGAAACACCTTGCCCTCGCCCCAAATGGGCATCGAGGCCGCATTCGCCAACTTTCCATCATGCGCTTTGCGGATAAGTGCAGGAACAACATGGCTGTTTTGCAAGTCGTAATTGTCACCCGGGCCATAGAGATTGGTCGGCATGACCGAGATATAGTCGACGCCATACTGCTTTCGGTAAGCCTCACACATTTTTAGGCCTGCGATTTTTGCAATCGCATACCACTGATTTGTTGGCTCCAAAGCCCCGGTTAGCAAGGAATCCTCAGAAATTGGCTGATCTGCAAATTTTGGATAGATACAGGAGGATCCCAAAAAAACCAGTTTTTGAACATTTACCTCGTACGCTGCCTGAATAACGGCGAGCTCAATTGCCAGGTTCTCGTATAAAAAATCTGCCGGGTAGCTGTCATTGGCCAAAATGCCGCCAACTTTGGCCGCAGCCAAGATCACCGCATCTGGAGCGTTGGTTTGCATCCAGGCTCGCACATCAGCCTGAGATCTGAGGTCAAGCTCAGCCCGGCTCGCGGTCAAGATGGTGCAGTCTTCCCCCGAAAGCCTGCGCACAATCGCAGCACCGACCATGCCACGATGCCCCGCCACAAATATTTTCTTTTTTGACAGATCAAACCGCTGCATCTGCATGGTCTATCTCACCCGCTAATGTCTAGACGGCCAGCTTCGCTGGCAACTGTCTTCAGATCCCCGGCAACCATTTCTTTCACAAGGTCAAAGAAAGACGTGGTGTGAACCCAGCCGAGTTTCTCTTTGGCTTTGGCTGGATTGCCCAATAATAGGTCAACTTCCGTCGGCCGAAAATAACGTGGGTCGATGCGTACCAGTATTTTCCCGGATTTTCTGTCAATCCCGACTTCGTCGACGCCCTCACCTTTCCACTCAATTACCCGACCAATCTCAGCAAAGGCCAACTCAACAAATTCGCGCACCGAATGCGTTTCGCCCGTGGCCAAAACATAGTCATCGCCTTCGGGCTGTTGCAGGATCCGGTACATGCCTTCCACATAGTCGCGTGCATGACCCCAATCCCGCTTGGCATCCATATTGCCCAGATACAAGGTGTTCTGACGACCCAATTCGATAGCCGCGACTGCCCGCGTGATTTTCCGCGTAACGAATGTTTCCCCACGCAATGGGCTCTCGTGATTGAACAAAATCCCGTTTGAGGCATGAATGCCATAGGCCTCGCGGTAATTCACCGTAATCCAATAGGCATAGAGCTTGGCAGCGGCGTAAGGCGAACGCGGATAGAAGGGTGTCGTCTCGCTCTGCGGGACTTCTTGGACAAGACCATAAAGCTCTGACGTGGATGCTTGATAGAATTTGACGCTATCGGTGAGTTTTAAAATCCGCAGCGCTTCCAAAAAGCGAAGCGTCCCAATCCCGTCGGCATTTGCCGTATATTCAGGGGTTTCAAAGCTTACCGCTACGTGGCTTTGTGCAGCCAAATTATAGATCTCGGCTGGCTGGGTCTCTTGAACGAGACGGATCAAATTGGTCGAATCCGTGAGGTCTCCATAATGGAGAAAGAAGCGGGGATCACTTTCATGCGGGTCAGAATATAAGTCATCAATCCGCTGCGTGTTAAAGGATGACGCGCGACGCTTGATCCCGTGGACCGTGTAGCCTTTGTCAAGTAACAGCCGAGCCAGATAGGCCCCATCTTGGCCGGTAACCCCTGAAATCAGCGCAACTTTGTTCGACATCGTTTGCCTTGCTCCATACTTATAATTGGTCGTAGCCAATTGTGGCTTAAAATGAAATGCCCCGGATTATTTGGAGCGGACGACAAGGCTGGACCCTATCAATGCGCTTGAGCCTGTTACAGCTAAAAACAGATGGGTTCTTAATGATGCGAGCCAACAACAACAATAGCCAGACCCACTGCAATTGCACTCTTTCTTGCGGGACTTCTCGATGGCGCGGTCGTTCTAGGTGTCAGTCGCAGGAGGCTCGGTGCGCCTGTGCCAAGCTTTAGACTTGCCGAGTCAACCGTTTTATAACGCATGGTCCGACAAACAATTAAAAGAGCAAGCATGCGCCGAGCCTCGCCACCCGATCAAATCGATAATCGCTTAAAGTTGCTGAGGCAGGGTGGCGATATCAGGCTTCTAAACACGCCCCAACGGATTGAATTTGTCCACCCACACATGCGGCTTTTGAGTGAGGAAATCGATCTGCCTGCTGGCCTATACTGGTTGCACTGCAGCTATCGGGAGGCCGCTTGTCTGCGTCCTCCACGCTTGGGAATTTTTTGTCAGACAGCCTTTGACACCGATGTGATCGGGGTTGATCTTGATCGAAAAGATCGTCTCATAGAATTGGTTGGGGGCCGCGTACGGTTTGAACTAACCCCTTACGCCTATCCTGGAAACCTCGTTTTCGAGGAACTCGTCCTGCGCCCTATGTCGAGCGCTGGCTGGATCAGCCTTGCGCTCCGCCGCGGTTTGGGCAAGCTGCTTCGAGGGACAAGCCAGAACAAAACATCTGCGCCCCAAGCCCAGACCTCCTCAGTCGATGCCCGAGAGGCTGCGGTGGGCAAGCAAGGTTCTTGGTTGGCGCATGAAGCTGGGTTTCTGAGCCTGAGCCCGGCCGGACACAGCTTGCTTTCGCAAACAGAAAACCTCGTTTCAGAAGTATTTGATACTCAAAGCGAAACCATGGCGGTCTATGGCGATAACCTTATCGGCGCAGTTGTGCGTGGGCTGCCTGATTGGGACCCAATCCTTGCCGCAACGGCCGATTATGTTGAGGGGGCAGTATTCGTGCGCGATAGCGCAAAAGACCTTCGCTTGGCCACGGGCATGGAGGCCCTAAAGGCTGCTGAACGAATCTTCGGCAGTGGTGCGATCTGCCATATTCCAATTCCTCTTAGCCGCGCCGAAGTCGCAGATGGCGACCGTTCACGACCTAGCATCCCAAGTCCAGATCATGCGCACTGGCCAAGCGTATCCATCGTCATTCCCACCAAGATCAGGCTGGATCTTTTGGCATTGTGCTTAAACGGCTTGGCCACACAAACTGATTGTCCAATGAAACTCGACGTAATCATTGTCGATAATGGTGCGGATCCCTCCGAGCTCGAGGCGGTAATCGCCAAAGTCCAAGCTCATCTGGATATCCAGGTCATTGACCGATCGGGCCCATTTAACTTTTCCTATCTTGTCAATCAGGGTGTGGCCCAAGCACAGGGCGAAATAGTTGTCCTGCTCAATGATGATGTTGTCCCGATCTCACCGTCGTGGCTTAAGCGCATGGTGGATTCTGCCATGGACGACCGCACGGGTGCGGTTGGTGCACGCTTGTTGAATAAGGATGGCACGATTCAACATGCGGGCGTGGCCTTGGGCCTTTGCGGGTTGTGCGGCCATATGTGGCGCGGCTTGAGCGAGGCGGAAGCCCAGCACTATCCTGCCATCACTGCACCATCCCTTAGAAGTGCGGTGACCGGTGCCTGTCTTGCCGTTCGGAGGTCGCTCTATCAGGAAGTTGGCGGCTTTGATGAAACAGATTTGCAAGTCACGCTCAATGACATTGATTTTTGCTTGCGGTTGAACGCCATGGGATATCAGACCCTTTATCGTGGCGATGCAGTCTTGACCCATGATGAAAGTAGCTCACGCGGGGCAGACATCGACATCGCCAAGCTAACGCGTCGGGCCGCTGAGATTGAGAAGTTTCAGACCCGGTGGAACACGCGTGATCAACAAGATCCCTGGTTTTCACCCTATTTCGACCGCTATTCAGAATCAGGCATAGATCCGCTTTGACACAAGCCCCAATCGGACCATAGCACGACTGGTCCAACTTCAACCAGGTTCCACTCTAAACCTAAAATAGAACAACAGCGCCTCTACTCGATCTGATCTTGATAGAGTGGGATTGCTCTAAAATTGCCAAATTGGCCGCATGCGGCCATGTCTACCCTCTCAGCCTCTCCAGCTCGAGGCGCTGGCGCAGATAAATTTCTTGATAAATCTCAATGCGTTTTTGAAGCCAATCAGCGTGCTGCAATAATGGTGTCTTATTTTGAACGGCATGGCGCTCGCGCTCGCCCTTCTCCAAATTGCTCGAGGCACCGCCCAAGCCGAATGAGGCGACGACAAAAGGCATGCGCTTCAAATTCAAGCCTGGGTCCGTTGCGACCTTTAAGAACCAGTCATAGTCCGCGTGACTGCGATAGGCGGTATCAAACAGACCGGTGCGCGCAAAAGCAGAGCGTTTGGCAAATGTAGCTTGGTGAGGAAGGGAGCCCTCGATGAGGAATTCAAGCGCTTCTGACTCTGGCGGCGGCATGAATTGGGAAACATTGCCGGTCTGGGGACGGACTTCCAGACCGCCGTAGGCAACATCCACATTCGCGTTCTCGCGCATGAAATCAGCGGCAAGCTCAACGGCCATTGGGGAGTGAAAATAGTCACCTGCATTCATAAAGATGATGGCATCGCCCTTGAACATGCGAAGGGCCTTGTTCATGGCATCATAAATGCCTTTGTCAGGGGTGCTTTCCAGAACCGAAATATGGCTTTTAAAATCTTCAAGAAGCGCGAGCGTATTGTCGGTTGAAGCACCATCAATCACCAGAAATTCGACATCCTTGTAGGTTTGAGCGGCAATGCTCTCAAGCGTCGGCAAAATTTCCGAGTCAGCATTATAGCAGACAGTAGCAATCGAGATTTTCATCGTGCGAAACTAACTTAATCTAGGAGGACCCGGTTGGAGACTTCAAAGCAGTTTCCATCAAATCCATTTGGATGGTCCGACTGGTCGGTAAACCGAAGCTCAAACAAACGTGGATTCGACGTCATCGAGGGCGGCAGCTCGACGCCTATATGGCGCGTCTCGCCACAGATCAATGAACGATCAATGTGCTTGCCATCGATGAGCAAATCAAACTCGCGATCACCGTCCACAACCGTGCGCACATCAAACTCGATTGTTTTCGCTGAACCAGTGCGCAACAACCAACGCGCGCGTTTGAATCCAACGCGGCTCACATGAGGCGGTTCGGGAGCCATCCAACCGTTCAAGAGTTCAAACCAGGATTGTTGCGTTCCTGGAAAGGGTAAGTCGACAAGCTCTGGCACTGCCCATCCCATGAGGCTGGAAAACGCCTCATCTTGGTTGGACAGCCAAGTGGCCAAGATGCCAGCCGGCAATACGAACGGACCTTGAGTGGCGGCAGGAATATCAATATTTGACTTCTTGGTAACGACGCACCCTATACCACCTGAACTGCGTCGCAGAACTTCAATATTCTGATCCCAGCATGGCACCCAGCAATCGTTGAACGCATCGGCACCAAGCCCAGAAATACCCTCCAACTCATGGGTGCTTGCAATATCCGCGATTAGGGCGATATCCAGTTCGTCCCTGAACTCAGTCAAGGTGTCCCAAAGTTCGCCGAACCTAAAAATGCCTTCATTGATCCCCGACAAAACACCTTCATGCCGGTTAAAAACAGAGAACTCCAAACTATCGTCTGAATCATCTGGCCGGAATGGATCGCCTGTGGTGAACAAAATTCCTCCAGGCTTAAGCACGCGCAACATTTCGCGAAGCGCCTCGCGCACCGATCTGAAGTGATGCAGGGCCGCATTCGCCCCTACCATATCAAAGCTTGCATCTTGAAACGGCAGAACATGGGCAAACCCACCAAACCAGCGCGCATTCGGTAGGTTTTTAGCACCGTTTCCGACCAGAGTAGGTGAGTAGTCAAGGCACGTGACATTCGCGCCAGCATCGATTAGAGGAACCGTGTCAGATCCCGTACCGGCACCTACATTGAGGACTTTTTTGCCGACTAGGTCGCGATTGACCAGAATACTGTGAGATTGAATCCACTCGTGATAACGATGGTTTGAGAACCAAGGCGCGCGCACCATCTCATTCGGATGTTCAGCAAGCCAGGCCTCTCTGTCAGTGGCATTGTGATACTCTTGAAGCAATTGGTGCAGCGAACGGGCGGTTTCAATCGATGTCCCGCCAATATTCATTTCCGCCGTGGCAATTACTTCAATCAAGCCGATAAAATCGTGCCCATCATAGCCGCCAATGAATGGCACATCGTAGATGATATCGGATCCACTAAAGCATGTTTGGCACACGATCGCAGCATGCTTGATCTGGCGATCACTATTGGCCGCAGGAGTGAGTTTTAAACTGGTTCCGTTGCATTGGACGCATCTTAAATCTGAAATGTCTGTGACCGTCACCTTTTGCCCCTTTATCGACCACGAAACCTATCGACAAGTCAAACGCACCTGTCAATAAGCGCTTGGTGACGGTTGGTCGCACACTTTCATATATGATATAGACAGGATTGGTTGGGGCCGCAGCTGTCCAACGTATCCAATAATGGCTTGGGAAACCAAACGATCGGAAGGAATGACAACCCGACCAGTTTAATTGATTCAGTATAGTACTTTTAGACCTCTAACTCGTAGAGATAGGCCAACGGCACAGAGCAAAATAGGTGAAAGCAGTAAGCCAAGCGTGCTAGCCAAACTCGAAAGATGGCGCTATCTAGCCGCAGCAGTCTCGTCATGGATTCAGCGCCCAATAGGCTCAGTTCACTCAGGTCAAATTGTAAAAGTAAGTGGCTATGATTAGAATTCCTAGGGTTTAGAGTTTTTGTGAGAGCGACAATCAATCGGCGGACAAGGATCAAGAATTGTGGAATATAAATCTGTAAAATCGGCTTTTACCGACATCTATACAAATAATGTCTGGGGCATCGGCTCTGGAACCGGATCACTTCCAGAGAATAATTTAGTATATATGAATTATTTATCCGAATTCATGAAAAAGAATAACATAAAAAGTGTCATCGACTTTGGATGCGGTGACTGGCAGTTTTCAAGATATATTGATTGGACTGGAGTTAAGTACTTCGGGGTCGATGTAGTTGATAGCGTGGTACAAGCCAACAATGAGAAGTTTGCCAATGAAAACATATCGTTCCAAACCGTTCCCGACTTGGCTAATCTGCCCGAGTGTGATTTGGTAATTTGCAAAGACGTGCTACAGCACCTGCCATTAGGTGACATTTATGCAAATTTGGCGGCCCTAAAAGCCAAGTCAAAATACATGTTAATCACTAATGATATTTATCCCGATCAATGGACAAACGTTGAAATTGAACCTGGTGGCTGCCGCTCATTGCGTTTTGATCTTCCTCCATTTTCAATGACCGCTCCTGTTGTTTTCAGCTGGACATTCATTTCATATGGCAATTTTGTAGAGAAGCGCACTTATTTGATGATGGGCGACCTTAAGCAGGACGACGCCTAACTAAAATCATAGCAACCGTTTTCGCTGAACGGTTACTGTGCTCTCCAATTTCGGGGAGTGATAGTTTATTGACACACTGCTTTTTATTGAGGCCCAAATATCTTTCGTTTGGATTTTTATTGGCAGAACAAGACAATTACAGTTCCTTTTAGATGAGCATCTAGGCTCAGGACTCATTGGAGCCACCAGATGACGATGGCGGCGAGAGTGATTGCGGCCATGAAGACGTCGGCGCGTCGGTCGTAGCGGGTAGCGATCCTGCGCCAGTCTTTAAGCCTTCCTTGATGTGTCCCGCGTCACTCTCAAGTGGATGGTCAATGAAGGGATTGAGACCGCCCTGATCGATCCTGGCAAGCCCGGGCAGAACGGCGCGTGCGAGAGTTTCAATGTCAAGTTCCGGGACGGTGATCGTGTACGATCACCTGAACCTCGAATGGTTCCGGTACCGAAAAGAGGCAAAGGTTGTCATCGAAGCTTGGCGGAGCCATTTCAACAAGGTCAGTCCTCACTCGAGCCTCGGATACCTGACGCCGGCAGAGTTTGTTGCCAGCAGAAGATCAACAATTGCAGTGCCCGCTAACGCGACGGGTCGGGACGCTGCGGTGTGTGGGGCCTTCGCGCCGCGGCCCGTCGCTCAACCGCTCCGTCAGGGGCATATCGAAAAGGTAGTTCTGGTCGCTCACCCAAAATAGCCGTGGTCCGATGAATCAGGGCAGGTCACTGGTTAGTCACACCGGTTCTCATAGGCCATTGACTGGGTCGGCAGCTTTCAATACGCGTGCGAGTGCTGGCACTTTGGATGAGCGTGTCAAGAAAGCTTGGGAACCACTTGCGGTAAATCAAAAAACCATGGTGCCGTTCGCTACCTCTCTAAAGCTAGGGAATTTAAAATGACAGAGGCGGCAATTAGGGAACCATTAAAGAAGCTTATCTC
This sequence comes from Maricaulis salignorans, assembly GCA_943372135.1. Lineage (GTDB taxonomy): Bacteria > Pseudomonadota > Alphaproteobacteria > Caulobacterales > Aquidulcibacteraceae > Aquidulcibacter. The sequence continues at coordinate 165,792 of CALRXH020000004.1, forward strand.
TTCATTCGAAAAAGCTGAAGGAATGATGTCCGTGACAGCCGCCGCGGCCTTCTTGGCTGTATTCAAACAGCTAAAGCAACTAGGCGTAACAGGGCATTGGTTTGAAATAGGGGTCTACAAGGGTAAATCAGCCACGCTCTTGTGCGGCTCAGCCTCTAAAGGTGAAGATGTAGTCCTAATCGATATTGCCCATCACGAGACTTGGGGTCATTTGGGTGCATTGCATGATTCAATTATCCCAGTAGAAACGGAGTCCGAGAAAATTGAACAAAACTTCTCAAGCCTGTCTAAGTATTTCGACAGGACAATGGTTTTGCATTTAGATGGCAGTCATTATTATGACAATGTCTACAGCGACATGGTTTTGGCCAACAAACTATTGAGTGAAGATGGCGTTCTTATCCTGGATGATTTTTGGAATCATAATTACCCCCAAGTTCAAGCAGCGGCTTACTCATATTTGGCCGCTTTTCCTGAGCATTTTACTTTTTTCCTAACCGGCGCGAACAAAGCGTTTTTGTGCAGACCAAGCCAGCACAAAGACCTAATCAATTATTGCCTTACCTGTTTTTCCGGCGATATGACCGACCTTGGGAGTCCAGTAGTGGTTTCCAAAACTGACATCAATCCCAAGTTTGACGTGCTGTCTTTCATGCGTAAGCGACATAACGACGAAGCATCATTCTTCGGCATGAACATCTACTCGCATTTTTATCAACCAAGGTAATTGCTCACAAAGCGGAAAACGCGCTCGGCCTAGCGCAAGACGATTGAGCTAAGTCGCACGCGAATAGGGGGTCAGTCTCTGGCCGCCTCAGCGCCAGTCCACTCTGCACTTTTGGTCTTTTTCTGGTCACTCAATCACACTAGGACTGTGGCATGACAAGTTCTATGGACGCTTCACTAGAAGAAGAAGACATCTGGTTCTTGATTTCACCGCCTCGGGCCGGCTCAACCTTGCTGGCCCATTTATTGGGAAATCACCCGGACATTCACGCGCCAACCGAGCCTTGGATCATGCTGGCGCTGCAACAGTTTGGAAAAATTCGGACCGATCATCAATTTGGGGCCGGCCACGTCGATGAAGCTTTGCAGCAAAGTTTTGCTCCAAAGCGGAATCTCTTGCTGGCCGAGTTTGCAAAGCTCTATTTTTCTTTGATGTTGCCGGAAAATAAGTTTGTTTTTCTGGACAAAACCCCGCGGTACTATTGGATCGTCGACTGGCTATATTCGCTTTTCCCAAAAGCCCGCTTTCTGATTTTGCATCGCAATCCATTGGATGTCCTTGCTTCGCACAAAACCACATGGGGGCATAATCTAGATCCCAATCAATTGGTGGCCAACACCAGCACGGGCAGTTTCGACTTTTTGCTGGCCCATGGTCGCATCGCCGAATTTGCGGCCAAACATCAAGGCTCACCGCGCGTGTTAAATGTGCTTTATGAAGACTTGGTCGAGAATCCCGATGGTGAGCTTCATAAGATTCTCAGCGCTTTTGACCTGACCAAGCGGCGCCACAAAAAGCCAATCATCGGGATTAATCGAACCGCGCTTTCGGCAGGTGGATTCGGCGACAAGAAAATTCTAGACACCCATTCCGTCCACCAGGGTTCCGTTGGTGGCTGGCGAAACGTTTTGACACCACAAGAAGCCAGCTTTTATTCGGCCTGGTTTGGCATGTCCAAGACCAAACCAGATGCCGCGACCAAATCCTTAATTGAGGAAGTCAAGCAAAGCCTCGAGGCCCGGCAGGTGTCCGCAAATGAGATTCTGTCGCTCGGATAGCTCGTGGGCTCAAGGACTTTCACGCGGTCCACTGGCCAGACCATTGAGTGCATATCAAAGGCGAACATATGCTCCGAATTAACGGCAGAAGCTCAGGGGTGGGGTCAACTTCAGCGATGGCAGCTCATGGCAACAAGTCACAAACACCAAAGTGGAGAATCGACCCTTGGAGTAGCTGGGCACCAACGCGACCCAAGACAAGGGGTCCAATCCCAGACCGAGTCCAGTGGCCACTAAACTTGATAGACTTCAACTTGATCGAGATGAAAGTAACCCCGACCTGGAAGGCGCAAACGGAGGGCCTTAATCAAGCGATCAATTCTTATCCTCAGTGGATTGCCGTCAATTCCGCCAAACAAGCGACCGTCATGCTGATAGATCGTGTTCCACGAGTTGCCATCCGTACTGATCTCGACATTTAGATATCTTGTTCTTTGCAGTTCACCGTCAATTCGATTGAAGATAAGCACTTCGCTAACCCGCTCTTCTTGATCAAACTCTAGCTTCCACCAAGGCTGATCCTCTAGCATCGTATGAAATGCGGGTTTGCCAGTCCTTACGCCGCACACTGCATGTTGGGCCTCGGTGTCGCTGTGTGACCAAGGTGACAAACTGCTCTGTGACGCCTTTCCCTTCGCCGCAATATTGACCCCAAACACTTCAATCAGCGGGAAGGAATCAAATCGGTCAAGATGTGGGCGCGAGTTTTTGATCGCTTGGCTTCGTCCGGCCCTTAGGTCTGCCTCTGATAGCCCTATAGGTTCGAAAGGCGCAAAGTCCAGGACAATATCTTCGCGTGGCCCAAGGTTTGGAAAATCTTGGCTAGTTGGGTAGAATTCCGAGTTTTCAGAAAACTCTACAAGTGATTTCTTGACCAGCGCGACTTCCAATACTGGAGTCACTTTGATGCCTTCAATCAACACAGGTGCCTTATGATTGTTGGCATGAACGTGGAAAATGACATGATTTTCGAGTAATTTCCCCATGCAAAGGCAGAAATTCTCGCGCCAAATGGGGTCAGCCAACTTTTGCAGACCATGCAATTCAAATGCCATCTGCGAGAATTTTGATAGCGCTGAAGTTGACTCTGACTTTAGCCAATTCCATTCCCAACCTTCAATGTCGACCTTGAGTAACATAGAATCACTGGGCGGGAGATGCTTCAATTGCTGGCTCAAAGGCGCCAACATCCCATCGTTCAAAAGGCTACCAGCAAGTCCTTGTTTGACGAAAACAAAACGTTCATGATGACTTGGAAGTTCATCGATCGTGTGATCAAACATTGCGACCGTCATACCGCGATCAGCAAGGTCTTCTTCAAAAGTTACATCGTCAGAAATGCCATACGAAAAAGCCTGAGTCATGGCTTCAAACATATCCAAAAGCACATAACCGCCATCACCCGACGGGTTTCCAACCCGAATTTTTCTGAAGTTCGTTACAGTGACTGGCGTTAATAGTTTAATGGCCGCGGCGATGGTGTCCGAAGTATTATGGGGCTGATCAATTAATACCGACATTTCGAGGCGACCTTACAATTAGTTTCAGGGAAATTCAGTTACCTGCGGCCTATCTGGCGTGCAAGAGGTAGACATGCAAACTATCCAACTAAATATGAAAAATTCAATTATATCATTTATTTATATAGAAGTCTGCCCGGCCATATTTACATCTTCAACCTCCCCTATTTGGTTTGACAGTCAGGGGGCGACAAGGCTAAGCACCACGTGCAATTAATGAGGCAAAATGCACTTGATCGGGCGGAGTAGAATGGGACAGGATACGGTGTCTAAAATCTGGGCAAAGCTTAATGATTGTTTGCCCGATAGGCGCGTCAAAAAGGTCGTAGCTGTTACCTCCGCCAACAGCACGATTTTTCAGGACCTTGAAGAAAGCTTTCAATCCAACACCGAAGATCCAGTCGAGTTGATCATCATTTCGCCTGATGCGCCTGCGCCAAGCGTCGGCGGCCGCTGGCTGAAGGGAAGCACGTCCACCTACCAGGACCGTCCGCTCCTCGGCGATGTTTTCAAGACAGCCCAGAGACTGGGAAAGATTGAGAGCAATATCGCCACCTATACCGACTACCTCAAGGCATTAGACAGAGATAACAATGATATAGCACCCCGACCAATCGATACGATTAGAGATGAAGTCCTACCAGATCAGATCGACCTCTTGGTCTGTGATGATGGAGGATTTGAAGGCCTTGGACTTGTCGAGGCGTTATGGGGCGCTAAGGCTGTTCTGCTTACCCAGGTTAAAGATGCAGTGGGGCCCAACTGGGTCTTCGAAAAGCTCTTTAACGACCCTCTGTACGATCTGGTCTATAGTGACGATACCTTTGCCGGAGGTACAAGCCTTTTTGTCGCCGCCAACGTCGAACGGCGGCGACTGCCGATCCATTTTTTCACGATCGTCCTCAATGGCGAGCCCTTCATCCGATATCACGAGGAAATGCTGTCAAAGCTGCGCTGTGAGTGGCATTGGCACGTTGTTGAAGGCGTTGCAGATTTGGTGAAGGATACTGCGTGGAGCGTCGCGGCCGGAGGGAACATCCCAGCGAGCCTGCATCACCTTGGCCGCTCTAATGACGGGACGACCGAGTATCTCGACGATCTCAAAGCGCGCTTTCCAAGCAATGTTACGATTTACCGCAAGCCAGACAATGTGTTTTGGCACGGCAAACAAGAAATGGTGGCCGCACCTATCCCATTCATCAAGGAACATTGCCTCTTGTGGCAAATGGATGCGGACGAGTTGTGGACGGCAGCACAAGTCGAACGCATGCGCGACATGTTCCTGAACGAGCCCGATCGCACAGCCGCTTTTTTCTGGTGCAACTATTTTGTTGGACCGACGCGCGGTATTTCCACACGCTACAATTATGCGCAAAATCCGAGCTTCGAGTGGCTGCGTGTTTGGCAATTTGACCCAGGAATGACATGGGAAAAGCACGAACCCCCAGTTCTGGCAAAGACTGATCCCGATACAGGTGCCATGCTCGACATAGGCCATGCCAATCCCTTCAAACATGAGGAAACCGAGCGTCAGGGCTTGGTTTTTGATCACTTTGCCTATGTAACGGCCGAGCAAGCGCGATTTAAGGAATCTTATTACGGTTACAAGAACGCAGTCGATCAATGGCAGGCGCTTCAGGCTCACAAGAGCGGTTCGGGTCTCCTCAGAGACTATTTTGCTTGGGTGAGCGACAATACTGTGTTCGACACCGCCGAGCGCCTTGGCTGGACCCCTCTCGCGTTCTTAGATGAGAAGACCAATTCATGGCATTTCAGAAAGCAACCAAAGGCCAGCCAATCACCGAAAAAGGCTCCTCGCGTGCCTGCAGTTGGCCCGGATGCGAAATCGACGGGAAAGCCTAAAATCATCGTTGATGGGGTCTTCCACCAGATGTCAGCCTCGGGCATCGCCCGGGTTTGGAACAATCTCTTGAAAGCTTGGGTGGCCTCCGGGGTCGCCGACAGAGTTGTGATGCTGGATCGTGGTGGATCGGCTCCCCGAATTGAAGGGGTGATCTATCACACAATCCCCAAACACGACACCGACGACATGCTGGGCGACTCTCGGCTTTTGGAAGAAACCTGCCAATTGCTCGGCGGCGATATCTTCATGTCGACCTATTACACAACGCCGACGAAGACACCGACGATCTTTTTTGGCCACGACATGATTCCCGAAATCATCGGCAAGAACCTAGAGGATGTATGGTGGCAACAAAAGCGCGCCGCCATACAATTCGCTGACGGCCACATCATGGTCTCGAACTATTCGGCCCAGGAAATGTGCCGGTTTCACCCCTACATTGATCCAAAATCGGTACTGATTGCCTATAATTCAATCGACCCAATTTTTAGCCCTATTTCTGAAAAGGAATGCCAGCAGTTCAAAGAAAAATTCAATATCACGCGGGATTTTGTACTTCTTGTGGGCGAGCGGATGGGCTGGGAAGGCTACAAAAATGGCACTGTCGTTTTTGCAGCGCTCGGGAGCATGAAGAAAGAAGACAGACCTCTCCTTGTCTGTGTTGGCGGCAATAGCGAACTTGAGCCAGAGGGCAAAGCCTTCCTGGATCGCGATGATTGGCTGCATTTGAAGCTCGATGATGAAGAGTTGCGGCAAGCCTATGGGGCCGCATTTGCCTTTGTTTGCTCATCTACCTTGGAAGGTTTTGGCCTGCCAGTAGGCGAGGCTATGGCCGTGGGAACGCCCGCCATTATTGGTCATACCAGTTCAATCCCAGAAGTCGCAGGCGAGGCTGGAGTTTATTTCGATATCAATAACCCAGTCAGTCTGGTTGAAAAATTGGTCGCACTTCAGGACCCTGAGCTGCGCCGTGCAGTGATTGAGAAGGGTCGCTCAGAAATCACAAAATTTGACCAAGCAGGAACGGCACAAGAAATCTCGAATTATTGTGACACGATCTTTGAGAAGCGCGTCGCGTCCCAAGCCGCAGTTTGTAACTCGGCGCTGGAAGATATCCAGATTATTCGCGCGCAAGAGAAGGCGCATGAGCACGAAGCTAAGGCACTTCGCGGGCAAGTTTTCGAGTTGAAATTGGCGCTTTCTCAAACCGGACCTGTCGGGGCACCCGCTGGCGAAGTCGCGACAATTTCAACCCCAATGGTCGATTCTGATTATGCGCGTGTGTTGGAGCAGCGCATGTTGAAGGCCTACCAGCACATCCGCGATCTTGACGGTCAAATCAAGGACCTGAAGCGCATTGAGCCATATCCCCAAAACGATAGCTCGGATGCAGACAGCCAATTGGCTGAAGCTTTGAAAAACCTGGCCGCCGCGGAAGCGCAGAACCTTGCCCTGGCAGAGACACTGAACAAAGTGCGAGCCGAGCAACACATGTTGCTGAAGCAGCAAGAGGTAGAGCCGGACAAGCCAGACTTGCCCGTGGATCGCGAATTTTCCACACGCAGCGCCGATAGTACAAAGTTAGCGATTGAAAAACAGGATGATAGCGGGTTTACAGCCACTTTGGCAAAGGCCATAACCGAGGCTGAAACTCCCAGACCAGCTGTCGTTAGACCAGCAATAAGCTTGGGTGCACTCTCGCCACGAACCATCCGCCCGAATGGGATACCAGCACTTCGAGAACCTCCGAATTTCGAGCGGTCAAACCGGTTTCGAATGAACAGGTTGAAGCGATTTTGGCTGACACGAACTATCGGAAGCTGGTTCTCACATGATTGGTACATTAACCACTATGGGTTAACCGGGCAAAGCGCGGCACAACCGCTCCACCACTTTGCCACTGTTGGGATTTTAGATAACCACTCCCCATCACCGCTATTCGACAGCCAATTCTATCTGAAACAAAACCCGGACGTGGCTGCCTCAGGCGTTCCAGCATTTTGGCACCTCTTGACGCGCGGCATTAAAGAAAACCGCCAACCAAATTGGTTCTTTGAGCGCGAGTTCTATCTCAATA
>CALRXH020000005.1:0-128530 GCA_943372135.1 Maricaulis salignorans
AATTTAGATCGCAACCTCGTTTTCAAGAAAACGAGACGCGATCTAAGGCCGTTCACCATTTTTCGGAATCGAAAAATGGTGTAAAACTGGCCCTAAATCATAAATTTAGATCGCAACCTCGTTTTCAAGAAAACGAGACGCGATCTAGGATAGAATACCAGCCTATCCACCCTATCTGGTTCAGATAAAGAGGGCCTCGATGCTGCCTCGCCTGGAACGGGAGGGCACAAGCCATGCGAGACCCGCACCTTAAGCCGTTGCGGTTTCCGACAATTCCTTCAGTTGTGTATTGGCGATGGCGAGTTTGGCAAAGCTCCATCCACCTTGGCTGGCGCGCAGCTCCCCCAAGGCAGAGCTGGTCCGTCTGAGCTCGGCTTCATTCAGCTTCGACCAGCTTTCGACAACGGCCCTGGCCCAAGCCGAATCCGTGCCGGCTTTACCGAGTCTTTGGGCATGGTCGCATACAGTGCCGGTCAGACCCGCCTGCTCGCCCATGAATTCTTCGATCAGGCGGCGGGTTGCAACACGGTCCCAATGATCAGGTGTAGAGGTTTGACCAGCAGCGGCGCGGATCTCATCAAAGCCGACCGCTGCCCCTAACGCATGATAAAGGCGCGCGACCCCTTCGGCTGGCAAGCCCTTTGCTGCGGCAATATCGACAATATCGGTCGCGGAGGTCAAGGGCAGAAGGCCTGCGATAGACCTCGATAGGGCCTCAGGTGCCCCTGCAGCCTTCAACGTCATGCAACGCCCTTCCATGCGGGCTTTCTCGAACGGCGAGACAACCTCATAAATCATGCTGGCCAAGCTTTGAACGCCTGCGGCATAGGTCACGACCAGATCACCGACAGACCGCAGCCCTGCTCCATCGCCACGGCTGGCCCGCCGGGCGAGCCAGAAGCTTTGCCGACGCAGGACGGTTAGAATCTCCATCATCAAGTCTAATTGCACGGAGGCTGGGACTTTTAAATCGAGCCTATTGACCGCATCAATCGCGTCATCCAGACCGAAGATGGACCGTGCAGCGGCAAAGGCACGCACGATGGAGCCTGTATCGGCCACCGCACTTTCGCGCACGCGGTCCATAAAGGCCGCCCCACCTAGATCAACCATTTTGTTGGACACGACTGTGGCTATGATCTCGCGCCTTAGGCGATGATTGGCCATGGCATCTTTGAACTGGCGACAGCCTGTCGGGAAATACGTTACTAATGTGTCTTCAAACCAAGGATCGTCGGGTGCGTCTGAAGCAATCAGATCGTCAAACAGCGCAAGCTTCCCGTAAGCGGTCAGCACCGAAAGTTCGGGCCGTGTAAGGCCCGTACGATTGGATCGACGTGCGCGAAATTCCTCTGCTGAGGGCAGGAATTCAACTTTTCGCGCCAATCGGCCTGATGCCTCCAGTCGCTCGATAAAGCGTTCGTGCGCGTCAATATCCTGACGCGCTGTGGCTTCTTGCAGGCTGATAGCCAAGGTCTGTGCGTAATTGTGCCGCAGAACATGGCTAGCGACATCATCGGTCATTGCAGCCAGCAGAACATCGCGGGCTTCAAGTGTCATGCTGCCAGCCCGAACAAGACCATTCAAAAGGATCTTGATATTGACCTCATGATCAGAGCTATCGACGCCCGCGGAATTGTCGATCGCGTCGGTATTTAGTCGCACACCCGCTTGTGCCGCTTCAATGCGACCGCGCTGGGTCAGGCCCAGATTCGCCCCTTCGCCAATAACCTTGCAGCGCAAGGCCTGACCATCCACGCGGATGATATCATTGGCCTTATCGCCAACTTCTGCCTGGCTTTCGCCCTGGGCTTTGACATAGGTGCCAATGCCACCAAACCACATCAAGTCACAAGGTGCTTTCAACAGCGCATTCATAATATCGGTGGGCGAGGCTACTTGGCCTTCCAGGCCAGTCAGCGCTTGCAGTTCTGCTGATAGCGGGATGGACTTTGCGCTGCGCGAGAACACGCCGCCGCCCTGTGAAATCAGGCTCGCATCATAATCGGCCCAGGACGAGCGTGGCAAAGCAAACAGGCGCGCCCGTTCTGCAAAGCTCTTGGCCAAATCAGGACTTGGATCGACGAAGATGTCGCGGTGATCAAACGCGGCCACCAGTCTGATCTGCCGGGATAATAACATCCCATTGCCAAACACATCACCCGACATGTCGCCGACACCGATAACGGTGAAAGGCTGGGTTTGGGTGTCATGGCCCATTTCGCGGAAATGGCGCTTGACGGCTTCCCAGCCGCCGCGTGCCGTGATGCCCATCTTTTTATGGTCGTAGCCAACCGAGCCACCTGAGGCAAACGCATCGCCCAACCAATGGCCATAATCGGCACTGATACCATTGGCGATGTCGGAGAAGGTCGCGGTGCCCTTGTCGGCTGCCACGACCAGATAAGGGTCATCCTGATCCCAGCGCACCACATGACGGGGCGGCACAATCCCACCGTCGCCCGCAATATTGTCGGTGAGGTCTAATAGACCGCACAGGAAGGTCTTGTAGGCTTCAATCGCAACGGCTTGGATCTCGTCGCGATTACCCCCGCGTGGCAGGGTTTTCGGGAAGAAAGCACCTTTCGAACCTACGGGCACAATCACGGCATTCTTAACTTGTTGCGCCTTCACCAAGCCCAAGACTTCTGTCCTGAAATCATCGCGGCGATCTGACCAACGTAACCCCCCGCGCGCAACCGGGCCGAAGCGCAGGTGCGCACCTTCCACTTGAGGCGACCATACCCAGATTTCCCGGTAAGGCTTGGGATCGGGCACTTCGTCAATCTCTCGCGTAGCGATCTTGAAGCTCATATAGGGTTTTTGCCCACCAGAAGCGTCGGGCTGGTAGTAATTCGTGCGCTGGATCGCCATGACCAATTGCGCCAAACGGCGCAAAACGCGGTCTGCGTCGAGGCTCGGAACACCGTCCAGCATCGTCAAGATCGAGGCCATCTCGGCCTTTGCGGCTGTTTCGCGTGTCTTCTTGGCACCAAAGTCGGGATCAAAGCGGATGTTGAACAGGTTCAGGATCGCGCGCGTAATCTCAGGATATTCGGCCACCGCCTGTTGCTGCACTGCTTCGGACGGATCAAGGCCCGTCTGGCCGCGCCAACGGGCGAGCGCGCGCACCAAAGCTGCTTCCCTCCAGGAGACGCCGAGTTTCAAGATCAAGCGGTTAAAGCCATCGTTTTCAGCCCGACCGGCCCAGATGGCAGCAACGGCCTGTTCAAATGAACCTTCAACCACCTTAAAGTCGAGCGCCCGGCCATTGACTGTCCGCATCGAGACATCTTGGACCCAAACGAGTTCTTCATTGTCGTCGATCGTGCGTTTAATCTTATGCGGGGTTTCGGTGACGACATAGAGCCCCATACTCTCAAAGATCGGCACGGCGGCTGAAAGGGCGGTTGGATCACCCATTTTGTAGAGCTTCGCGCGCAACACGGTTTCATGATCATCGTCGCGGCGATAGGCGCGCACGCGCACATCTTCGCCTTGAACTTGCTCCAACTCCTCAATGTCCCGCAGCGCTTCGGCTGCATCAAAGCCATCGCGATAGCCAGCGGGGAAGCCCGAAATATAACGTTGGAAGGCCCGAGACATGCCTTCCGCCAAAGCCTCAACCCCATCTTCCCACGTACGGGTAATGTCGGCGATGCGGGCCTCAAGGGTCTCCACATCGGGATTGGCATGCTGATTGGCCGTCACGCCGATCACATAATGAACGCGCGCTAAGGGCGCGTCACCGAACAAAGGATAGAAGGCAGAAAGTCTGCCACCATAAGCTTCAGCCAAAGCGGTGCCGATCTTGGCGCGGACGTCGGAATTATAGCGGTCGCGGGGTACAAAGACCAAAACAGACATAAATCGATCAAAACGGTCACGGCGCACAAACACTTTCGTCCGCGGCCGATCCATCAGATGCTGCACGCCTAAGGCAATCCGCGTCAGGTCCTCTTCCTCGATCTGGAACAATTCATCACGAGGATAATTTTCCACGATATTGCGCAGGCGCTTATCATTATGGCTACCGGGCACCAGACCGGCCCGGGAAATCACCCGCTCGGTCTTACCGCGCAGCAAAGGCACATCGCGCACCATCTGGTCATAGGCCTCAGCAGTGAACAGGCCGACAAAACGCTCTTCCCCCAGCACTTCGCCGTTCTCGCCAAAGCGCTTGACACCGATATAATCCATGACGGTGCGGCGGTGCACACGCGAGCGCAAATTCGACTTCGCCACGATGATGGGCTGAGGTTCCTCAATATAGGCGCGGACAGCATCACTCAGGACCGAAGGCTCGTTCAAGCGCCGCAACACCATGCGCAACGGATCGCGCAGAATGCCCAGATTCAGCTCTTCGCGAATATCGGGTTCGTCCTTGATCCACGCGCCATTTTTGTCGCGCGGATAATCATAAGAGCGCACGCCAAAGAAAACGAAATGATCAGCTGCTAGCCACTTTAAAAAGGCGATAGACTCGGCAATCTCATCTGCTGTGGCCTTAGTATTGGCCACTGCCAATTCCTTGATCGCATTGTTCATCCGGCTCTTCATGGCCTGATAATCGGCAACCGACAGGCGCACATCTTGTAACGTCTCGCGCACACCCATCAGGATCGCGTCGCGCTTTGACGGCGGCGTAGGCGGTAAGTGAACTTGAATGAAGGATTCGCTCAGCGGCACCCCACCGGGCAAGCGCATGCCGTCGGGGTCGCGGCTCAACGACACAATCGGATGGAACATGGCGCGCACTTCAACGCCTTGGGCACCAATTTCCCCCATGACGCTGTCGACGAGGAACGGCATATCCGGGCCGCAAATCTCGAGAATATCCCGCCCGAGCGACTGACCTTGCGCGCCTTTGGCGTCGATGAGGCGAATATCTTGCGCATCTGCCCGCTTGTGAGAGGTCCAGCGCCAGAACCCGTCGGCCAAGGTGGCAAGATCCGCCGACGTCAAGCCCTGAACATCATCTTCGGTCGCATCTTGAGCAATTTGGGTGAGGAAGGATTCCGCAGCCGCTTCGAGATGGTCGCCTGACTTGAAGCTTGGAAAAGCCAGTGCCGCTGAAATCAGATCATCTGGTGAGATCCGCCGATCCGTTGCGTCTACCGACATCACAATCCTCCCGTCAACGTCCCGCAGGCGATACTTGACTTCCTGCTCATAACCCAATCCCGGCACGGCGGGCTTTATGCCCGGTTCAGCCCTGCTTGAACCTTATCATCGCTGGAAGTTGTGGTTTCTTCCTTAACGTCAACCTGGTCGGATGCAGTAACGCTAGGGGGGGGTGGATCGGCCATATCGACGCTGGAGTCGGGATTGCCATCGTTGGACAACAACACAGCAATCCAGCGCGTGGATGGGAATTGCGCCAACACAATCATCAACATCACCGTCATGGGTACCGCCAAGAAAGCGCCAGGTCCGCCCCAAAGCTTACCCCAGAAGACTAAGGACAGAAACACAACCAACACCGAGATATTCAGGCTGTCACCCGTCATGCGTGGCTGAATGATATTGCCAACGACAAAACCAATCCCTTGCGTGCCGGCTAAGATTACCAAGGCCGGCACAGGGCCCGTGAATTGCACCAGGGCGAACAGGGCCGGTAGCAAGCTGCCAACCGCGCCACCCACGACTGGAATATAGCTCAACAAGAAGATGATGGTGGCCCAGAACAGGCCATTCTCAAGGCCAACAACGGCAAACAAGGCCCAGCTTGCAACTGCAATCATCAGACCAGTAATCGTCTGCACCCACAGATATTGTTCCATTGAGCGGGCAATGGCTCTGCCGATCTTGGCAGCGCGCCCACGCTCCTTCTCATCCTTGAATATCTCTTCCAGCTTCGCTGGCATGCTGGCTTGGGCCGCAAACAAGCAAGCCACATAGATGATAACGAGAAGCGCCTGGCCGCCGAAGCTTTGTAGCGCATCAGCCACCCCGCGCAGGATTGAGCCAGGATCCACTCTGGCAAACAACTGCCCAACCGTTGGCGGTGTACCGGACATGTTGACGACTTGATGGGCTTGACGGATCAACTCATCCAAGCGGATTTGATAGGCCCCAAACGAGCGTGAGAAGACCGCCGCATATTCAATGACAAAGCCAACAATGGCAGCAAGACTAATGAAGACTATGAGAATGGCCAACGGCACTGCCGCCACGCGGGGCAGAAAGTTCAAGCGCTTGCTCAGAGATTCAGCGAAGGCATCAATGGTGAGCCATAAGAAGATTGCCAAGGCCAAGGGCGTCAGCAAGTCTGCAAACCAATAAAGGCCTGTAATGATTGCCGCGGCTGCCACCAACAACCGCGACGCACTCGATGGAGAGTCAGATTTTGTCATGGGTGCAAAAAGACCTGCATCGCACCCAAGGTCAACCCTACTTCGTGGCCTTCAATTTGGGCGATGCGCCATCAGCCGTGCCCACTTGCGTGTAATGCACCTTGGCCTGCTGCACCACATAGGCGCGGATGTCCTCCATCTCCTTTTGGTTCAGCCAAGAGCTAAAGGACACCATGCCACGGCTGGCATTGGCCCCATCCCACACGATCGACTTCCATGTCGCCGCATCTTGGATGGCAGGCGAATAGCGCAAGTCGGGCAACAGGCCACCAGTAGCACTATGACCGTGGCAGACTTGGCAATGGCGCATATAGAGGTCAAACCCTACCTTGGGATCGGCTGCCACGGTGGTGGCGGACAAATCGAGCGCGACCTTTTCAGGCATTTCATATTTCGCTGCCGTGGCAGTGCCGCCCAACTTGAATACCATCAAGCGGCCTTTGAGGCTGATCGGCCGATCAGGCGCTGCCAAGGGAGCCGCAATGATCGCCCCACCATAGCCGACCATGACGGCGACATATTGTTCGCCATCGATTCGATAGGTCATGGGTGGCGCAATAATGCCGTTTTGGGTCTCATAGGACCAAACCTGCTTGCCAGTTGCGGCATCAAAAGCTTCCAGGAAGCCTTCAGACGTGCCTTGGAAGACGAGCCCGCCAGCCGTAGCAAGGATGCCAGAGTTCCAAGGGAATTTGCGCGGTGCCATCCAGCGCGCTTTGCCCGCCACCGGGTCCCACGCGACCAACATGCCGGTCAGCATGGCGCGCAGACCTTTGCGCTGGCCTTCATCATCGGGGAGCGCCGCCAAGCTCATATTGACGCCGGTGTTCCAAGCACCCGCCACTTGCTTATACGGGCCGACCTGATCGCCAGCGGCGCCAGGTACCAGCATGGCCGGCACATAGACTAAATTTTCCTTTGGGTTCATCGCCATCGGATGCCAATTGTGGACTCCAAAGGGTGCGGGGAAGACCAAGGCGGGAGCCTTCGCATAGCGCGCCGAGGCGTTCTCGTTCGGCCGGCCGGTCTTCAGATCGACTGAGTGGGCCCAAGGTACGGGCATGCCCGCTGGCACATCAGCTTCCTTCGGCATGGGGAATAAGGAATTGGCAGATAAGAGTTCACCGGTTGCCCGATCAATCACATAGAAGAAGCCATTTTTTGGTACCTGCATAATGACTTTGCGCGGCTTGTCGCCAATCGGCAGTTCAGCCAGCATCAGATGCTGGGTCGCGGTGAAGTCCCAAGAATCCCCCGGCGTGGTTTGATAGTGCCAGACATACTCGCCGGTATCGGGCTTCACAGCCACAATGGAGGAGACAAACAGATTGTCGCCTTTACCACCCGACCGGATCTTGTGGTTCCAAGGCGAGCCATTGCCGACGCCGAAATAGAGGAGGTCAAGCTCTGGGTCATAGGCCATAGCGTCCCAAACGGTGCCGCCGCCACCAGAATCTTTCCACGCGCCATCGCTCCAAGTTGCACCAGCCTTTTCCTTGAGGATTTTGTCCGATACCGCGCCATCCGCGACACCCTTGGGATTGGGTGTGGTGTAGAAGCGCCAAGCCATCTCACCGGTCTCAGCATCATAGGCACTGAGATAGCCGCGAACACCATATTCGGCTCCACCATTGCCGATCAGCACTTTGCCCTTAACAACTCGCGGTGCGCCCGTGATCGTATAAGACTTGCCCTGATCTACGGTGACTTTCGACCAGATTTCCTTGCCGTTGCGCGCATCCAGCGCGATTAAACGACCATCAAGCGAGCCCACGAAGACTTTGCCGCCCCAAACCGCGACGCCGCGATTGACCACATCGCAACAGGCCTTATGCGCCGTCTCGCCGGGAACCTTGGGATCATAGGCCCACAATAGATTTCCCGTCTTGCCGTCAAAGGCAGAGACCTTCGACCAAGAGGTGGTAGTATAGATGACGCCATCGACGACAATTGGCGTCGCCTCATGGCCGCGATCGGTGTCGAACTCATAGCTCCACGCAAGGCCCAGCTTAGAGACATTGGTCAAATTGATCTGATCGAGCGGACTAAAGCGCTGCTCGTCATAAGTACGGCCGTAGCTCATCCAGTTGTCGCCATTGGCCCCGGCGGCGGTTAGACGCGCGGCATCTACCTTCGCGGCTGGACTATTGGACGTATCGGGTGCGCAAGCGCTAGCTAGCAATCCCACAAGCAACGCACCAGTTGCGACGAGCCTTTTGTTCATCCTATCCTCCCTGACCGGTGGCACGCCTGTGGCGCGTCCATCTCTGTGTCATGTTAGACGACAGTATCGGCTTTGTTGATTTGGGCAATAGGCTGACGTGCAAGGCCAGCTTTAAATCGAAGGGTTTGGAGCAACTTGGGTCAAACGCCCATCCTTATCTGCGACGGCACGGTAGAAGCACGACTGAAAGCCGACATGGCAACACCCCCCATCGCCATCAACCTTCACTTTCATCACGACGGCATCTTGATCACAGTCGATGCGCAATTCCTGCACCTGCTGAAGCTGACCGGACGTTTCACCTTTCTTCCACAAAGTCCCGCGCGAGCGTGACCAATAATGCGCAATCCCGGTCTCCAAAGTCAGAGCCAAGGCCTCTGCATTCATCCACGCAAACATCAAGACCTCCCCCGTCTGCGCAGATTGCGCGACAGCCGGGATCAGGCCGTCAGGATCAAAGCGCGGCATCAAGGCAAGACCGCGCTCTAGCTCTTTGGTGGAGCTGGCTTGCGGGAAAGGTTGCGAAGCGGCCAAAAGTTTGCCTCAAATCAAGGTTTAGACGCTAAACCAAGGGTGCGCCCAGTGTTGGAGAGGCCTGTTTCTTGCACATCTATGATCAAACCCGCAATGGGGCACTTGCCTTGCACGCCCAAGCCCGCAACTGGGCGAGCCAATCGTGTTGGCGTTCTGAGCTATTTGAATGTGTGATGTTTGGCATCAAACAGGCTTGGGCGTGCCTCTATGGCGGCGCGATGTTGGCGCTGTTGATTCTGACCATGCTGTTCTGGCCCAAAGAGGGAGCCGTGCTGAGCCGGTTTGACTTCCTGTTTCTGGCAGCGATTGCGCTGCAGGTTTTGTTGATTGCCCTGAAACTGGAACGGCTGGAAGAGGTCAAAGTGATCGCCATCTTCCATATGGTCGGCACGGTCATGGAGCTCTTCAAGACCCACATGGGATCCTGGACCTATCCGGGCGAGGCCTTCTTCAAGATCGGTGGTGTACCGTTGTTCACAGGCTTTATGTATGCCTGCGTGGGTAGCTATATCGCCCGCATCACCCGCTTGATGGACCTGCGTTTTAGCAACTATCCGCCGATGTGGACCACTTGGGTTCTGGCGCTGGGTGCCTATGTCAATTTCTTCACCCATCATTTTGGGCCAGATATCCGGGTGGGCCTATACTTCCTCTCAATCCTGATCTTTGCGAAGTGCCGGGTCTATTTTACACCCGACCAAAAAACGCGATGGATGCCCATGCTGATTGGCCTCTTATTGGTGTCAGTCTTTATTTGGTTTGCGGAAAACATCGGGACTTTCACCAATACCTGGATCTACCCACACCAGAACGGTGGCTGGCAGATGGTGCCCCTAGCCAAGTTGGGCGCATGGTATCTCTTGATGTTGTTGAGCTTTGTGCTGGTGACACAGGTTCACCCTCCCAAACCGCCAAGTCCCCCAACAGAAACGCTGGACCCGTAAGGGCCCAGCGCATCTGCACACCAAATCGGCGTGGCTTTAGTTGTAACCTGCCAGACGCAAGAAACGGTCTTTCAATTCCCGGTCGGTCTTAAAGACGCCGGTGAATTGGGTGGTAATGGTCGCGACATTGGGGTGATGCACCCCACGCGTGGTCATGCACTGGTGCTTGGCATCCAATAAAACCGCTACACCGGCAGGACGCAGCGCGTCTGTGATGCAATCGGCAATCTGGGCCGTCATGGTTTCTTGGGTTTGCAAACGCTTCCCAAAGATTTCTACAACGCGGGCAATCTTGGAAATACCCACCACGCGGTTGGTTGGCATATAGGCGATGTGAGCGCGGCCCAGGATCGGCACCATGTGGTGCTCACAATGGCTTTCAAGGTCAATGTCGCGCAACATGACAATATCATCATAGCCCTGAACGTCCTCAAACGTGCGGCTCAGTTCCGCAGCCGGATCCATTTCATAGCCGGCAAAAAATTCGCGGTAAGCTTCAACCACACGCTTTGGTGTATCGATAAGGCCTTCCCTGTCTGGATTATCGCCAGCCCAGCGCAGCAAGGTGCGCACAGCGGCCATCGCCTCATCCCGGCTTGGTCGGTTGACTTGTAACGCCTCTGAGATGAGGCGCGGGTCTGTAATCGCGTCCATGAGCTAGTGCCCCTTTCAAAGGGGTCGGAGGTCGAGCCGGTGATCCGGTCTTAACGCCCGCCCTGATTTCGTATCATGCGCCTACACATGTAGGCGCACCGTTAATGCCGTCTTCGCGTCAGCATCATTTCAGTCTAAGGGACCGAAGCAATAATAAACACTCAAACCACCAACGAGTCTACGCTGGCTCTTTGACTTGGATCACATGATGCGTGAAATAGAACTGTTCAATACCCTGCAACGTGAAAAAGTGCGCTTTGTGCCTCAAGACCCCAAACGCGTCACCCTCTATGTTTGCGGTCCAACGGTCTATAATTTCGCCCATATAGGCAATGGCCGCCCAGCTGTCGTGTTCGACACCCTTTTCCGACTTTTGCGCGCCATTTATGGTGAAAACCATGTAATTTACGCGCGAAACATCACCGATGTTGATGACAAGATCAATGCTGCCGCCTTGGAGCAAGGCGTCAATATAAGCCAAATCACAGAGAAGTATTCGAAAATCTATCGCGCGGATATGGCTGCACTTGGCACCCTGCAACCAAGTTTGGAGCCAAAAGTTACCACCCATATGACTGAGATCATTTCACTGGTTGGCCGCCTCTTGGATAAAGGCCATGCTTACACAACCCCCGACGGTGTCTACTTTGATGTGGCGTCCATGCCGACTTATGGGCGGCTATCTGGACGAAATTTGGAAGACAATGAAGCCGGTGCCCGTATCCAGGTCGATGGCAATAAGCGCGACCCGGCCGACTTTGCCTTGTGGAAGGCAGCCAAGCCCGATGAGCCCGCTTGGGACGCACCATTCGGTGCCGGTCGTCCCGGCTGGCATATCGAATGCTCTGCCATGATTGAGGCCAATCTGGGAACGACAATCGACATCCATGGCGGTGGACACGATCTGATTTTCCCCCATCATGAAAACGAAATCGCCCAATCGGTCTGTGCCCATGACGGCAACCCGCTGGCGACGATCTGGATGCACAACGGCTTCTTGACGATGAATGCAGACAAAATGTCGAAGTCACTGGGCAATGTTGAATTGGTACATCAGTTGGTAGAACGCTGGCCGGGCGAAGCGCTGCGGCTCGCCCTGCTCTCCGCCCATTATCGCGCGCCACTGGATTGGACTGACGAGTTAATCCTGCAATCCATGAAGACGCTGGATCGCCTGTATCGCGCTTTAGAGGGGGTGTGGAACGAATGGGCGGAGCCCGTCCTGCCGGAAGGTATTTTGGCGGCACTGTGCGATGACCTCAATACACCAAAGGCCCTTGCGGAACTTTCCATGCTGGCGCGCAAAGCCAATAAGGCTGAAACCTTTGAGGACCGCAAGCGCGCGAAGGCGGAGCTATTGGGTGCAGGCCTGCTTTTGGGCATTCTGGGCCAAGAACCCCAAGCTTGGCTGTCGCGCGCCGGCACAGCAGTGGAAGAAGATGTCACAGCCGAAATCGAGGCAATGGTGCGAGCCCGTTTTGAGGCCCGTGCCAACCGCAACTGGGTCGAGGCCGACCGCCTGCGAGCAGAACTGGCGGCTCGCGGAGTTGAGGTGACAGATAGCAAAGATGGCCCAACCTGGCGGTTTATCTCGTGATCGCAAGCCCGAAACAACTCGTCCTTGGACTGATGCTGGGGCTCGCCCAGGCGGGGCTGGTTGGCTGCAAGCCCGTCAAGGAGGCCCAGGCAGCAGCTGAGGCCCAAGTTGAGGCGCACCCCGACGCAACCGCAACAGCGGACGTCGACAGGCGCGCAACCTTGGCCCTGAAACAAGATCTGGTGACACGCTTTCCCCAAAACAGCCCGACTGGCGAAGTCGAAGCGGGTCTGGCCAAGGACGGCTATAGCTGTGGCCCAAATCCGATGAAAGCAGACGAACGAGCCTGCCTTAAGGCCGTTCGCAAGGGCGCGTGCGAGGAAAACACCATCGTGCGCAGCCAGCCCTATCTGCCAGAAAAAGCTCAATTTATCCGCATTTGCGAAATTACAAAATAAGCGCGTGCTCAGGGCTGCATGGTCAGATAGGCTTTGGCCGCCAAAGCCAGAAGTGCGCCGAGCGTCAAAATTGCCCGCAATGGCCGGTACCAGAGGGGCCATCGGCGGGTACCGCCGCCAGTCGACGCAAAGTCCCAAGCCCACATCAGGATGAAGCCACCTGCCAACATGGCGACGCCGATAAGCGGTGCGACATATTGAGTAACGATAGCCATTGCTGCGATCAGCGCGGGCAGGACGGATGCGGAAAGGGTTAAAATTCCTGGGGCTTCCGGCCGCGCCCCAATCTCAAAGCCCCAGCGCGTCCCGCCGAGGAACGACAGGATCACGCCAGCATAGGCAAAAAACAACGTGGTGGACACACCGTCATAGGGCGAGGTGGCCAAAACGCTGCCGGCCAATGTCCCAAAGAATGGCACAAGACCCAAGACACCAAGGATCCAAGGGGCTTTTGGGGCAACATCTCGACGGCGCATGCTTGTCTCCTTGCGCCATGTCAGCGCCTTAGAGCCTCGCGCGCAAAATCTGAAACAGATTTTCGCGGCACGTAGGCTCGAAACTATAAAGCCAGATCGACCTGATGTGCGTCCTATCTGACGCACGGCGATCTAGGCCTCAACCCGGTACAAAGCGTCTGACAATGCCGGCGGCTGATAGCCCCGCCAACAGTGCCAGCAAGACCCCTGCCAGTCCATGCAATACAGCATGATCTCTTGCAAATTCAAAGAGGGCACGTTCGGCCCCGACTTTGGTCACTACCAAAGTAGTTAGGGTCGATTGTGCCGGTCGGCCATTGCGGAAAACCATAACTTTGGCTGTATAGAGGCCCGGCGGCGTGCGGTCGGGCATTTGAAGATCAGCGCGGAATAGGCCGCCTTTCAAGAGTTTCACTCCGTTGGAATCATCGACATAGAGCTTCTCGCGCTGGCGTTGGGCCACAAAGGCGTCAATTAAGGTTTCCGCTAAGGGGGAGCTAGCACTGGTTTTGGCAATGTCTAATTGGCCTTTGGGTCTTAGCCCATAAAGCGAGAGCGTGTCGCTAGGCGCGATCTGTTCTAGCGGGCGGGCGCTCGCCACGCCGAAGAAAGTTGGGGCGGCTACGAAATTGATCTGATCCTTACCAATCCAGAGCCCTGCAGTGCGCTTGCGCTTGGCGATCCAAGCCGGGCGGTCTGGACCACGCACCGCCACGACAATGTCGGTGCGCCCGACAGAGCCAGCCCGTACCGAGCCAAAAACGGTGACCTTGGCCCCGGTGAAGCTCGATGTGACCAAGACTGCATCATCAATCAGGGCAGCCGACACTTGCGTGCTTTGCGCTTGGGCGGCAGAGCCAAGGATGAGGCCAACCATGACGACCAGCCAAAGAGAAATGCGCGCAGTCATAGCCCACCACCGGGGGAAGACAGCTCAAACAAAGTCGAGGGGACAAACACCAAGTCCGCCGCAAGTCGCAAGGCCACCAACAGGACCAATGCGCCCAGAAGCGCGCGCAATTGCTCCCCTTTTAGTTTGCGGCCAATGATCACCCCGAACTGCGCGCCCATCACGCCGCCCACGATCAATAGCCCGGACAAGACCAGATCAAGGCTGCCATTCACGGCAGATTGCAGGAAAGTCGTGGCTGACGCAGTGATCAAGACCTGCAGGGTCGATGTGCCGACCACCAAGTTCGGCGGCATATGAATGATATAGACTAAGGCTGGGATCAGAATGAACCCGCCGCCGACACCCATGATGGCAGACAAAATGCCTACGCCAATCCCAATAGCTAAAGGCGGGATGATGCTGATCACCAGTTTGGAGCGGGGAAACCTGATCTTGAAAGGCAAGCGATGGGCGAAATCAGTGGAGGACCGCCGGAGACTGGGTACGGGCCCGCCTGCGCGGGTCTTGGCGATCGCGCGCAAGCTTTCCCACACGAGGCTGGTACCAAGCGAACCCAAGAGGATGGTGTAAGCAATCCGTACTGTGGCCTCTGCCGCACCTTGCGACTTCAGCCAGCTAAAGAGAATTGAGCCGATGCCGACGCCAATGATCCCGCCAATGGAGATCACAAGCCCCATGCGTAGATCCACGCCACGCCGCTCAAATTGGCCCAGGACGGACGACATGGAAGAGGCAGCAGCTAAATTGGCCCCGGCGGCAACCGCAACAGGAGCGGGAATTCCCATCAGCATGAGAAGCGGCGTCATCAGAAAGCCGCCGCCAACCCCGAAGATGCCAGACAAGCAGCCGACAACCAGCCCCAAAGTGGCCATGAGCCACGGGCTTACTGCCATTTCCGCTATGGGCAGATAGACTTGCATGAACGCCGCCCCGGTGAGTTTGGAGACCATAGGCTGTGTCGGATGGCGTTTCTATGGCACCCGGTCACATTTGCAGCAACCAAGATCGCCTTCCTGGCGCGGTTGTCTAGCCGATCCGGTTTTTAGTGGCTTTCGGACCGAACAAGAGCCATGCAATGAAGCCCAGATAGGGCACAAACATCACCAGCACCGACCAAACGGCTTTGCCAAATGGCCCCGCCCGATCATTCTGGAGAATGTTGATCACAGCCCAGAGACCCAAAACGAGGGCGAACAGAAAGCCAAAGGTGAAGCCATTATTCCATTCCATACCGAACATGTGTCAGTTACTCCTTCATCAAGGCCCTGCAATTGCCTTGGACTTATGATATTGGGACCTTCCACTTCAGACGCAATAGCCAAACAGCCAAGCGCCTCCCAAGAAAGCATAACCCTTACTGTGATGACCACCGAAGTCCTACCAGAAGCCGATTTGCCCGTTTCCGACCCGCGTGGGTCGATTGAGACGATCACCTTGGGCTGTCGCCTGAATTTGTATGAGTCAGAGGCGATGCGGAACCTGGCTGAAGATGCCGGGCTGTCCAATGTGGTACTCGTCAACACCTGCGCCGTGACGGGCGAAGCCGTCCGCCAAGCGCGCCAGACCATCCGCCGGGCCCGCAAGCAAAAGCCTGACGCGCTAATCGTCGTGACTGGCTGCGCCGCCCAAATTGACCCCGGCATGTTCGCAGCCATGCCCGAAGTCGACCGCGTGATTGGCAATGCCGAAAAGGCAGAGCCCAAAACATTCGTCGCCCTCGCAGGGGGGCAGAGCGAGCGTGTACTGGTCAATGACATCATGAGCGTACGCGAAACTGCAGGCCATTTGATTGATGGTGTGCAAGACAGGGCGCGCGCCTATGTGCAAGTCCAAAACGGCTGCGACCACCGCTGCACCTTCTGCATCATCCCATTTGGGCGGGGCAATTCACGCTCGGTCCCTGCGGGCGAAGTGGTTGCCATGATTAGCCGCTTGGTTGCCAAGGGTGTGCCAGAAGTCGTTTTGTCTGGCGTTGATATGACATCTTGGGGTGCGGACCTGCCGGGCCAGCCCACATTGGGCGATCTGGTCCAGCGCATTTTGAAACTGGTGCCAGATCTGAAGCGCCTGCGCCTATCTTCCCTCGATGCAATTGAGATTGACGACACCCTCTTCCGCCTGTTTGCCGAAGAAGTGCGGATGATGCCGCATCTGCATCTCTCGCTTCAGCATGGCGCAGATATGATCTTAAAGCGCATGAAGCGCCGCCATAGCCGCGATGACGCGATTGTGCTGGCAGAGCGCTTGCGTGCCGCACGGCCCGACATCGCCTTTGGTGCCGACTTAATCGCAGGCTTCCCGACCGAGACCGAAGCCCACTTTGCAGAGTCGCTGGCTCTGGTGGATGAAGTAGGCCTCGCCTTCCTGCACGTATTCCCCTTCTCGCCGCGTCCAGAGACACCGGCCGCGCGTATGCCGCAATTGGATAAAGCAACCATCAAGGCCCGAGCAGCCCTGTTGCGAGACAAGGGCCAGGAGGCGCTCGCCGCCTACCAGGATAGCCAGATTGGCACAACTCAGACCGTGCTTATTGAAAAGGATGGCAAGGGCCGCCTGAATAGCTTTGCCGAAATCCAAGTGCCGGGAGGTCAGGACGGTGCCTTGATCCAAGCCCGCGTGACCGGTCGGGCCAACGGCTATCTGCTCGGTGAGCTCGCCTAAGTACGGGCCTAGCGCGCCATAAGGTGTGCGAGGGCACGCTCTGCTTCTTCTCTTTTCGAAAAATCAGGCGATCTGAGCCAGGTTTCCGCATAGGAGACCCTTCGTAATGTTGCTATGGGCGCGCGCAGGAATGCGAGGATTGCCTGCAAGAGGGGCGTGCTTTCCAGCCCCAACCGAGCCGTCTTAACCAGCGGCAGGCTGCACACCAGTTGATATGTGTCCGCACCGGAATCCCAGGATGAGGCCATCACCTCGACACCAGACAGATCGTCCAGCCCATAGGTTTGGACCGAAATCTGGTTGAACAGCTGATAGGTGACGGTCAAGCGCCCAGGTCGTATCTCCCAGATTTGATCCGGGCTGAAGACAGAGCCCCACACAAAAGCCAAAGTGACCGAGAGACCAGCCAGCCCAATGAAGCCAAAGAACAAAGTCAAAAACGAAGGCGGCCAAAGAAATGGCCCAAGCTCTACCAACAACAAAATCGTCCCAGCCAGCCCAAATCCGCCAAAGATCAGACGGACGGGCATGGGCATGATGTCGGACAGGGCGATTGGCTCGCCCTCAGGTTTAGGTGACGCTTCCATGCATCCGATTGTTCACCCAGCGCCTTAAGAATTGGTATTGATTTTGGCAAAATTTTTGCAGTTTGGGTAGTCAGCCAGGCTGGGGAGTGGCGCTACACGGGCTTTGCGTCTGGACCCATTTTGGTGCCCAGCGTGTTGCACCAAAAATGGAGGGTCGAGGTTGCAGTGACAACTTCTTAGGCGGTTTGGTGAGACAGAAGGATCACCAAACCGCCTCTAAGTGAACGCCATGCAAGTAGCCAAACCTCTCCCTCAGGGCGAAGGGCTTTACCCTCACCTCTTAATTCACACTACGGATTTCAAACGGGCTATCGAGGGAAAAGGCGGGGACTTGGGCTTCGAAGGTTTCGCCGTCGTCGGTCTGCATCAAATAGCTGCCCATCATCAGGCCAGAGGGCGTCGAAAGCGGGCAGCCGGAGGTGTAGGTGAAGCTGTCGCCCTCGCGCAGGATGGGTTGTTCGCCCACAACACCCGGGCCTTGCACCACTTGGGTGACGCCGTGACGGTCGATAATCTTCCACGTGCGCGCGGTAAGCTGCACGGTCTGTTCCGACAGATTGGCGATCTCGACCGTGTAGGCCCACATGAAATCATTCTCCGCGGGATCGGATTGATCGTCGAGGAAAACGGGCGTCACTTGAATGCGGACACCGCGGGTTGTGGCGGAATATTGGGTCATGGCCTGCCTATAATGCCCATCGCGCTTGCGTGCATCCCTTGCTTACAGATCAAAGACAACGCCTTGGGCCAAAGGCAAGGTCGTGGAGTAATTAATCGTTTGGGTCTGGCGGATCATATAGGCTTTCCACGCGTCAGAGCCTGCTTCTCGGCCCCCGCCTGTCTCTTTCTCGCCGCCAAAAGCGCCACCAATTTCCGCGCCCGACGTGCCGATATTGACGTTGGCGATCCCGCAATCAGAGCCTGCCTGCGACAAGAAGGTTTCAGCCTCTCGCAAGTCTGTCGTGAAGATACAAGACGACAGGCCTTGGGGCACATCATTCTGGATGGCGATGGCCTCGGCTAAGCTTTCGGCCTCCACCACATAGAGGATGGGGGCGAAGGTCTCAGTCCCCATGATGGCTGTCTGGGCTGACATGTCGACCAGTGCGGGCTGGACGTAATTACCCTGCAAGCGCTGACCACCCACCAACACGCGCCCGCCTTCGGCTTGGGCGATCTCTAAGGCGCGGGTCATGGCGGCGACGGCCTGTGCATCAATCAGCGGGCCGATCAGGGTTTCAGGCTTGCGCGGATCGCCAATCGGCAGACTTTTGTAGGCACGGACCAAGCGCTGGATCAGGTCTTGCTTGATATCGGGATGCACGATCAGGCGGCGCAGCGTGGTGCAGCGCTGGCCCGCTGTGCCAACGGCAGAAAAAACAATGGCACGCATGCAAAGGTCGAGATCGGCACTGGGCCGCACAATCATCGCGCCATTGCCGCCCAGCTCAAGCAAGCTGCGCTTGAGATGTGTCGCACACGCTTTGGCCACTTCACGGCCCATGCGGGTGGACCCTGTAGCCGACACCAGCCGGATCAATGGGTGTTCAACCAGCTCTGCCCCGATCTTGGCATCACCCTGTACCACTTGGATCAGGCCAGCGGGCGCCTCGACGCCAAATTGCGCCACTGCTCGGTTGAAGATGGCACAGGTGATCTGCGCGCAAAGTGGGGCCTTTTCCGACGGCTTCCAGATGACGGGATCACCGCACACCAACGCCAGCATGGCGTTCCAAGCAAATACCGCGACGGGGAAGTTAAACGCGCTGATGACCAGCACGGGCCCCAAAGGCTTCCAGCGCTCTAACAGATGATGGCCCGGCCGCTCTGACGCCAAGGTCAGTCCTGCCAATTGCCGCGACAGGCCAACCGCATAATCGGCCATGTCGATCATTTCTTGCACTTCGCCCAAAGCTTCTGAGCGTGTCTTGCCCGCTTCTAGCGTCACCATATCGGCGAGCTCTTGCTTGCGAGAGCGCAATTCCTGCCCCCACAGCCGGACTAACTCCCCCCGCCGCGGTGCCGGGATAGCCCTCCAAGCGATATAAGCGGCATGTGCGGTCTCGCACGCTTCCCGGCAATCTTCGGCCGAGGCCGCCGGCACTTCGCCCAGCTTCTGGCCGTCAATGGGGGAGATGGAGGTGATCAACATGTCAGGACCATGGCTCAAACAGTTTCGATAACTTCAGACTTTGGCCCTGATAATGGCTACCGACATCGCCGTAAAAGGTTTCTGGCGGAGAAGATAAGGGCTCATAAATCAGGCGGGCCACCGGCTGGTTATGCTCCAACACAAAGGGCACATCGCGGCCGCGCACTTCTAGCACGCCGCGCGCGCCAGCACTGCCATGATCCTTAGCCCCAAAACCCGGATCAAAGAAACCGGCATAATGGGCACGAAATTCGCCCAAATCCTCGGCGGTCGCCACCATTTCTGCAGCGACGTCTTTCGGGATCGAGAGGCCCGATTGACTAGCCAGAATATAGAACTCGCCAGGGTCCAGCACCAAACGGCCATCACGGGCGGTCAAAGGCTCAAACCAGTCACGCGGCGTATGGCCGCCCACTTTAGCGAGGTCCAACAAGGGCGCATGGCGACGCGCCCGGTATCCGATGACCGACCCCAAGGATTCGTGGGATAGATCAAGGTTCAAATCGAGCCGCTGCAGCGCCGGCGTTTGCCCCTTCTTTAGCCGCAGCTGGGCCAAGCGGTCACCCGGGCGGACAAGGATGGAGAAAGTGCGCGGGCAAATCTCAACCCACAAGGGACCTTGATAGCCAGGTCTCACGCGGTCAAAGCTGGTCGCCCCATCTGCAATCACGCGCACAAACACATCAATCCGCCCGGTCGAGCTTTTGGGGTTAGCCAGCGCAAACACGGCTTCGGGCAAGGCAAGGCTTTCCTGCAAGGGGGCCAAATAGACGCAGCCAGTTTCCAAAACCGCCCCCTCGCGCAGATCGAGCTTATGCAGCACCAAATCGCTCTCGCTCAAGCGCTGGGCCACGGTGCGGCCTTGCCCCGGCAAGAAGCTGGCGCGCACGCGGTAAGCAAAGTCACCCAAGCGCAAGTCAAGGCTGGCAGGTTGAACTTGTTTGTCGCCAAAGGGCGTGGCGGCCGTGATGGCACCGCCATTGGCCAAAGCCTGCAGGATGTGGTCGGGCAAAACCCCGTCAGCAATGGAATCGATCATGTCACCTGCATAGCGGGTTTATGGCGCATTCTCTACGCCCCTTGAACGGGTGCGTATGGCTTACGCCAATTCGGCAATCGCCCAACGCGCATCAACACGGAAAGAAGCGAGAAAGGCTTCCACCTTGCCGCCATCCAGCCCGTCGGCATTAGAAAGCTCTGCCGCATGAATGCCGCCTGCGACGAACAAGCAG
Organism: Maricaulis salignorans; assembly: GCA_943372135.1. Classification (GTDB taxonomy): domain Bacteria; phylum Pseudomonadota; class Alphaproteobacteria; order Caulobacterales; family Aquidulcibacteraceae; genus Aquidulcibacter. Next base: position 20,729 of record CALRXH020000005.1, read on the forward strand.
TCAAGCTTTTGGTCATGCGCACCGGCAACATCGGTTTGCACGCCGTCGCCAATGCACAATAAGCGGTCGCGCGCGACGGGCTTGCCGGCTAGACGCGCTGCTTCGGCGATAGCCAGGTCATAGATCGGCGCATAAGGCTTGCCCGCCATGATAACGGGGCCACCCAATTCTTCATAAATATCGGCCAAAGCGCCTGCGCACGGGATCAAATGTCCGCCAAATTGCACGACCCGGTCTGGGTTAGCGCAAATGAAGGGCAGATTGCGCGCCGCCAGTCCTGCCAGCTCACCGCGGTAGCTTTCAGGAGGCTCACTCAAATCATCGCGCAGGCCTGTGCAGATGACATAATCGGCAGTCTCGGCAGGGCGGAAGTCGACCGGCAAACCATCATACAGGCCTTCGTCCTTTGAGGGGCCAATTTTATAGCCCCGCGGTCCGCGCTTTTCGATCTCAGCCCGCGTCGCATCGCCTGAGGTTACAATGGCATCCCAGGCATCCCGGCGGACATGAAGCGCCTCTAATTGCTTCGGGATTACATTGGATGGGCGCGGCGCATTCGAGATCAACACCACCGGCTTGCCCAGCGCGCGAAACGCGGCAAGCGCCTTGCAGCCCTCTTGATAAGCCGCCCTGCCATTATGGATCACCCCCCAAACATCACACAGGACGGCATCGTAGTGATCAGCAATATCGGCGAGGGCTTGGATGATTCGTATGGTCATGCGCCCTGATACTGCGACTTGATGACAAGGTCGAGAATGTCGTGTGTCGGTGGGCGGCTTCATGGCCTTTGCTTAGGCAAGCCCGTGACAAAGGAGTTCCAAATGAAAAGGGCCGCCTCCATCGGGAGAGCGGCTTTCCCGCTACCGCCGTCCATGATGGCGCGGCCAAAAACCCTGAAACCCGCCATAGACCTTTAACCATTTCCGCGCTAGATCAGGCGCGCTGCCAGTCCCGGTGGCAATCCGCCGGTCGATACGCCGCTCACAAGCGCGCGACCCTTGCGGGCGAAGCTTGGGTTGTTTGTTAGCCCCTGGTTAAGGGCAATCCAGTGATAATCAACTCGCTCGAACAAAGGACGGCTTATCATGCCCTCACTCAATAGTTTTAAATCTCGCCAGACTCTAACTGTCGGCGACAAGACCTATGTCTATTATTCTCTTGAAGCTGCATCGAAGAACGGTCTCGGCGATGTTTCTAAACTGCCGGTGACCTTGAAAATCCTGCTGGAAAACCTGCTGCGCGCCGAAGACGGCATAACGGTAACCAAAGCAGATATCGAAGCAGTCGCCAAATGGGTGGAGAACAAAGGCAAAATCGAACACGAAATCGCCTTCCGGCCGGCGCGTGTCTTGATGCAGGACTTTACCGGCGTACCCGCCGTGGTCGATCTGGCGGCCATGCGCGATGCGGCAGCAGCGCTTGGTTCCAATCCGGAGAAGGTCAATCCGCTGATCCCGGTCGACCTTGTGATCGACCACTCGGTGATGGTAGATTATGCTGGTAAGGGCGACAGCTTCGCCAAGAATGTCGATCTTGAATATGAACGCAATGGCGAGCGCTACGAGTTTCTGCGTTGGGGCCAAAGCGCGTTTAAAAACTTCCGCGTGGTGCCCCCCGGCACCGGCATCTGCCACCAAGTCAATCTTGAATATCTGGCACAGACCGTTTGGACGGCTGAAGATGGCGGCGATGAAGTCGCCTATCCAGATAGCGTTGTCGGCACCGATAGCCACACCACCATGATCAATGGCTTGGCCGTTTTGGGCTGGGGCGTTGGCGGGATTGAAGCTGAAGCAGCCATGCTGGGCCAACCCATCTCCATGCTGATCCCCGAAGTGGTTGGCTTTAAGCTCGACGGCAAATTGCCTGAAGGGGCAACGGCAACCGACCTCGTGCTGACCGTCACACAAATGCTGCGCAAAAAGGGCGTGGTTGGCAAGTTTGTGGAATTCTTTGGCCAGGGCCTTGATTCCATGACGTTGGAAGACCGCGCCACCATCGCCAATATGGCCCCCGAATATGGCGCGACCTGCGGCTTCTTCCCTGTGGCGGAAGACACAATCAACTTCCTGCGCTCCACCGGCCGCGATGCTGGCCGGGTTGCTTTAGTTGAGGCCTATGCCAAAGCCAATATGATGTGGAAGCATGATGCCGGTCAGCCCGTCTTCACCGACGAATTGGCGTTGGATCTGGGCAGCGTCCAACCTTCACTCGCAGGTCCCAAGCGACCACAAGACCGCGTCCTGGTAACGGATGCTGCAACCGCCTTCAAGTCCGCCCTTGAAGGCGAATTTGGCAAGGCTGGCGAAGTGGCCAAGCGCGTTGGCGTTGAGGGTCACAATCACGACCTCGGCCATGGCGATGTGGTGATTGCGGCGATCACCTCCTGCACCAATACCTCTAACCCTTCGGTGCTGATCGCGGCTGGCCTTGTGGCCCGCAAGGCCCGCGCCAAAGGCCTGACCGTAAAGCCTTGGGTGAAAACTTCACTCGCCCCAGGCTCGCAGGTCGTCACCGATTATCTGACCCAATCTGGCCTGCAATCAGACCTCGACGCCATGGGCTTCAATCTAGTCGGCTATGGCTGCACCACTTGCATCGGCAACTCTGGCCCATTGCCCGAAGAAATCACCAAGGCCATTGTGGCAGGTGACTTGGTGGCAGCTTCAGTGCTGTCGGGCAACCGCAACTTTGAAGGCCGCGTCAATCCAGATACGCGCGCCAATTATCTGGCCTCTCCGCCCCTGGTTGTTGCCTATGCGCTGGCTGGCTCCATGCAGGTCGATCTCAATAAAGAACCGCTTGGCACAGGCAGTGATGGCCAGGCTGTCTATCTGAAAGACGTGTGGCCGACTTCGGCTGAAGTCTCAACGATCATGCGCCAATATGTGACGGCTGAGATGTTTGCGCGCCGCTATGCCGATGTGTTCAAGGGCGATGTGAATTGGCAGGCGATCCAGGTCTCGGGCGGTCAAACCTATAATTGGCCCGCCAAGTCGACCTATGTTGCCAATCCACCGTATTTTGACGGCATGACCATGACGCCAAAGGGTGTGGAAGACATTCTCCACGCTCGCGTCCTAGGTCTGTTTGGTGATAGCATCACCACCGACCACATCTCGCCCGCAGGCTCGATCAAGGCATCCAGTCCTGCCGGCAAGTTCCTGACCGAAAATGGCGTCTCGGCCACCGACTTCAACTCCTACGGCGCACGCCGTGGTCATCATGAAGTGATGATGCGCGGTACCTTCGCCAACATCCGCATTAAGAACCAAATGGTTCCCGGTGTCGAAGGGGGCGTCACCAAGCATTGGCCTGATGGCGAAGTCATGCCGATCTATGATGCCGCCATGCTCTACAAGGATGCTGGCACGCCCTTGGTGATCTTTGCGGGCAAGGAATATGGTACCGGCTCTTCGCGCGACTGGGCCGCTAAAGGTACCAACCTTTTGGGCGTCCGAGCTGTGATCACGGAGAGCTTTGAGCGGATCCATCGGTCGAACCTGATCGGCATGGGCGTTCTGCCCTTCCAGTTCCGTGATGGCGTGACCTGGGCCAGCCTTAATCTGGTCGGCGATGAAATGGTCAGCATCTATGGTATCAACGACATTGTGCCCCGCAAAGAGATGGAAGTCGAAATCCGCCGCGGCGATGGCACGGTGGTGATTGCACCCGTTATCAGCCGGATCGATACTGCCAACGAGCTCGATTACTACTTCTCGGGCGGCATAATGCAGTTCGTGTTGCGTCAATTGGCCCGCGCGGCTTAATCCATCATATTTCGCACTGAAAAAGGGCCTTCTGACACTGTCAGAAGGCCCTTTTTCATGTCGTATCAGGACTTCTAAGCCAAGGCATATCGAAACCTTACCAATCATTCATCAGGACAGGCCTTTATTTCGCCAAACCGCACGCCTAAGTGGAGTCTCGAACGCCGGAACGGGAACCAAATCCCTGCCCCGACGCTCCTACTATTACCCGACTTAACAGGGTAATTCTTTCGGGGAGTGGATATATGACACGCGCACTCGCGCTTAATGTTGGGCCAGAATTGGGCCTTCAGCGGTATCTCACCGAGATCCGTAAGTTTCCTATGCTGCACAAGGATGAGGAATATATGCTCGCCAAGCGCTGGCGTGAGCATGAAGATACCGGTGCGGCTGAAAAGCTGGTGACCAGCCATTTGCGCCTCGTGGCGAAGATGGCGATGGGCTATCGCGGCTATGGTCTGCCGGTGGCGGAAGTCATTTCTGAAGGCAATATCGGCTTGATGCAGGCAGTAAAGAAGTTCGACCCAGAAAAAGGTTTCCGCTTGGCGACCTATGCCATGTGGTGGATCCGAGCCTCGATCCAGGAATATGTGCTGCGTTCGTGGTCCTTGGTCAAAATGGGCACGACCGCTGCGCAAAAGAAGCTATTCTTCAACCTCCGTCGTATGAAATCCAAAATGCAGGCGATTGAGGAAGGCGATCTGAAGCCGGAAGACGTAAATTACATCGCGACCCAATTGGCTGTTACAAATGACGAAGTCATTTCGATGAACCGCCGGTTGTCGGGCCCGGATGCCTCGTTGAACGTGCGTGTTGGCGAAGATGGCGGCGGGGAATGGCAGGACTGGCTGGCTTCAGACGATGTAAGCGCGGAGACCGAATATGCCGAGCGCGAAGAGCACGACGAGCGCATGATCTTACTGAACCAGGCCTTGTCGACCTTGAATGAGCGCGAACAGCACATCATCCGCGAGCGTCGCTTGCGTGATGACCCTGTAACGTTGGAAGACCTCGCCGATCAATATGGCGTCAGCCGAGAGCGGATCCGCCAGATCGAAGTGCGTGCCTTTGAAAAAATGCAGGCCGCAATCAAAAAGGCGGCACTTGAGCGTGGCTTGATCGCAGCCTAATCCGCTTGTCCCTAAGGGGTTTAAATGGCCATGTGGCCACCTCAAGGAGCAGGTGCATGACTTTTTCAAGGCGCGTGGCGTTGGCCACAGGGCTGGGTTTCATCGGTGGGACCGGGCTCTTCCGTTTGGGCCTGGCCGCCCCTGCTACACAACAATGCCAGGTACCTTTCTATTTTGGCGCTGATCTGTCTTACGTAAATGAGATGGAAGATTGCGGGGCCATCTATCGCCAAGGGGGCAAGCGTGTGGACCCCTTCCAGCTATTTGCCGACACCGGCCACAATCTGGTTCGGCTGCGCTTGTGGAACAATCCAGACTGGACGACCTATAGCACATTCAACGATATACGCCGATCGATGCACCGGGCCAAGGCCAGCGGCCAACATGTCTTGTTAGACTTTCACTATTCCGACGATTGGGCCGATGGCGACAAGCAATGGATCCCCAAGACCTGGGAGACTGTTCCCACCACAGAGGGCTTGGCTGCCGCCGTCTATCAATTCACTTTTGACACGCTGAGTAAGCTCGCCAGTGAAGGGCTGATGCCGCATATGGTGCAAGTAGGCAATGAGACCAATCGCGAATTGATGGGACGGAAAGATTGGAAATGGGAAACCCGTTCAACCGATTGGATCCGTAATGCGGCTCTGTTTAATGCCGGGATTAAAGCGGTACGCGACGCAGGCAAGGCCACCGGCACCGCCCCTAAAATCATGCTGCATATCGCCCAGCCCGAAAATGGCGAGCCCTGGTTTGCACGAGCCGCTAAGGCTGGCGTGACCGACTTTGATTACATCGGCCTGTCCTATTACCGGAAATGGTCCACCCAAGGGCTAGACGGCCTCAATGCCGCCATCGAGCGCCTAAGTGCCACCTACAAAGCCAAGGTGATTGTGGTTGAAACCTCTTATCCTTGGACCAATGACGGAGCCGATGAAGCCGCCAATCTTCTGGGGCCCGATACTTTGATCAAGGAATATCCCGCCACACCGGATGGCCAATTGCGCTATCTGGTCGACCTGACCCAAGGGGTGATCAGCCATGGCGGGGCTGGCGTGGTTTATTGGGAACCTGCGTGGGTCTCCACCTCGTGCAAGACGCGCTGGGGTGCGGGCTCGCATTGGGAGAATGCGACCTTCTTTGATTTCAAGCGCGGCAATGAGGTCCTGCCCGCCTTTGGCTATGTCCGCCATCCTTATGTCTGGCCCAAATAGCGCGCCCCGAAACTGGGAAAGAGTTCAGGTCAGCCATTCCTTAACCCATCTCTGCTAGGGTAAGGTCATGACAAACATGACTTTCGCTCTAAGCGACTTGCCCGATTGCGCCATTCTTGCCAGCAGAAATGGCCGCGTTCTAGAAGCAAACGACCTTGCTTCGCGACGGTTTGGCGAGAACGTGGCCTTAGGTGCCTTTGCCCCTTGGCATGAAGCGCGCTTTGGCTGGACCATTCAAGAGCGCGAGGACGGCAGTCAATTAGGTGTGTTCCGCCCAGATGCTGATGAGACGGCCCGAGGCAAAACCATGTTGTTTGCGACCCTCAGCCACGAAATCCGTACGCCTCTAAACGGGATTTTGGGGATGGCGGGCCTGTTGGCCATGAGCGAGCTAACCAGTTCCCAACGCTCTTGGTTGGGTGCGGTGACCGATTCTGGCCAACATTTGCTGGCGCTCCTCAACGACATTCTAGATTACGCCAAGCTCGAAAGCGGCAAGATTGAGCTGGAGACGATGGTCTTCAATCCAGCCAAAACAATGCAATCGGTCGCTGAACTTTGTTCGCCACGGGCACACGAGAAAGGCGTTGAGATCGTGCTCGTTGTAGCTCCAGATGTACCAATTGAAGTGGCCGGCGATGATGGCCGTTTGCGCCAAATCATTTTGAACCTTGCCTCGAACGCGGTGAAGTTTACCGAGGAAGGTGGGGTTTTGCTGCGCTTGGAAGCCACAGGCGTTAACCGCCTGCGCTTTAGCGTTGAGGACACCGGCATCGGTATTCCAGTCGACAAGATGGAACGCGTATTTGAAGAATTCCAGCAGGCAGACTCATCGCACTCTCGTCGCTTTGGCGGAACAGGCCTAGGCCTTGCAATCGTAAAGAAACTAACCACGGCTCTCGGCGGGACCGTTAGCCTTAAGAACCGTGAGGGCGGCGGCAGTGTGTTCTATATCGATATTCCCTTCGAGACAGTCAAGCCGGCACCGGCCAGCAGCCAGCGGTTGACGGGAAAAACCATCGCGATCCAAAGCCAATCCCCGCTTCTGGTCGAAGCTCTCACAGTAGCACTGGAAGATGAAGGCGCGCGGGTAAAGTCCGTGACGACGCCTCGCCAAGCTAAAGAGGCCAGTGTGATCCTGCTTGATCACCATACCGATCCCGTGCACGCAGCCCGTTGGCTGAAATGTGCCAGCCCCGCGGTGGCACTAATCCCTCAAGAGCGCCGCGACCTGATAGACGATTATCGTGCGAAAGGGGCAATCGGCTATCTGATTAAGCCATTGCGCGTCGCATCCTTGATTGAACGGGTTGCCCTAGCAGCAGGGGAAGGTGCGGATATGCGCCCTGTCGTGGCCAATGACGAGCGCGCCAATACCACCCCGCTGGCAATTGGGCTGCGCGTGCTTCTGGCCGAGGACAACCAGATCAATGCGCTCTTGGCCAAATCGCTCTTGGTGCGCAATGGCTGCCATGTCGTGGCGGTTGGCAATGGGGCAGAGGCCCTCACTGCCGTTCAGGATGCCCCCTATGATCTGGTGCTGATGGATGTGCACATGCCGGCTATGGACGGGTTTGAGGCAACCCGCGCCATCCGCGCCTTGGGTGGCCGCTTCTTGGAAACGCCCATCATCGCGCTCACCGCTGCTGCCATGGAAGAAGATCGCCGCGCCTGCAAGAGTGCAGGCATGAATGACTTCATCACCAAGCCGCTCGACCCAGCCATGCTGTCGTCTGTATTAGAGCGCTGGACGAATGCCGCCAGACAGGCCACTTTCGCCGCCTGAGTCAGGATGCCTTTTTGAGGTCCTGATCCTTGTGAGGACCTACATGGCTGGAAAATCCGCTGACGACCCTGAATTAGAACTTGGCGCAGATCATAAAGTTGGTGTTGCGGCTTTTTTCGAGCGGCCCTCGCTGGTCATGTTCGGATTGGGCTTTGCAGCCGGAATGCCCAATCAATTGGCAGGCCTTGCCTTGGCCATCTGGTTACGCGAAGCGGGAGCTTCGCTGGCTTTGATCGGCTTGATGGGGCTCGCCACCCTCACCTATGCCTTGAAATTCTTATGGGCACCTTTGGTCGACCGGGTGGCCATCCCCGTGCTGGACAAGGCTTTGGGACGCCGCCGCGCGTGGATGCTGGTGACTCAAGCCATTGTCATCATAGGACTTTTGTTGATGGCAACGAGCGATCCAGCACTTGCCTTTACGAAGGAGGGTGATGCCACTTCGGCCTTCATTCCGTTTGCTGCCTTTGCCGTCCTGATTGCCTTGGCAGGGGCCACACAGGATATTGCGATTGATGCGTGGCGCATCGAAGTGGCCCGCGACGCCAATCGCCTGGGCGTTTTGACCGCCACCTATCAATGGGGCTACCGGGTCGCGATCCTGTTGGCAGGTGCCCTACCTTTGTTTGTCGCCCAAGCGCTGAATGGCGATCAATATGGCTGGCTTGGCTGGGCGGTCGCCTATGTCGCCATGGCGGGCTTTATGGGTCTGGCTATTGTCTCAACGCTGTTGGCCCCGCGCGAAACGACAATTCCTGCGCCCCGATGGGTTGCACCCGCCGATGTGCCCGACCGTGGCTTGGTTGATTATTTGGAATGGGTCGGTCGCATCGCCCTGATGGTTCTAGCAGCCTGTGTGCTGGCAGTGGGTCTGGCTGGTAAGGCAGAGCCCTTGGCCTGGCTGGTCGGCGGTCTCTATGGCGGCACCAAAGAAATGAGCGAGGCTTTGGCCGCTAAACCTTGGGGCGTTTGGCAACAAGTGGGCTATGCCCTGATTGGCCTTAGTCTCGTTGTAGTCGCTTGTCTGCAGATCCCGCGCCTTAAAACCCGCCCCGGTGCCTATTTTAAAGCGGCTTTGGCCGACCCATTGGCGGACTTCTTCAGCCGCTATAAGGAATTGGCCAGCCTGATCTTGGTATTCATATGCGTCTATCGGATGGCAGACTTCGTACTCAATCTGACATCGACCATGTATCTAGATGCAGGCTTTTCAAAAGATTCCATCGCCTTTGCCCAAAAATTCTTTGGCGCTGCCATGAGTGCGATTGGGGCAGGCCTTAGCGGCTGGCTCGTATTGAAGTTCGGCCTTTTCCGCTGCCTCGTCATTGGGGCATTCTTGCAGCCTTTGTCGAACTTGGCTTTCATCGCGATTACGCTAACCGGCCCTAATGTGCCTGCGCTTTATATTGCGATTGGCATCGACAATCTGTCGGGCATGTTCGCGGGCACGTGCCTGATCATGTATATGTCGATGCTAACAAAAGAGGGCTTCACCGCCACTCAGTATGCGGTGTTTTCCTCTCTCTATGCCCTACCTGGCAAGATCATCACCGCGCTTTCAGGGCGCATTGTCGAAGGGGCTGCAAAGGCGTCTGAGACGGGATGGCTGTCGGCCATGAAGCCTTGCTTCAACCATCTACCGGCTGAATCTTTTGCTGCAGGTGGGGCCAAAATTGGCGTATCAGGACAGGCGCTAGCCGCGGGCTATACAGCCTTCTTCTTCTATACGTCCTTGATCGGGATTTTCGGCATCATCATGGCTTTGGTGATATCGCGCGGCGCTGCCCGTGCCATTCTGGAGCGTGAAAAACGCGAAGAAGCTGAAGCGGGTGAAGCCAAGGTGTAGGGTGGATGGCGCTTAGGCGTCACCATCCGCCGGATCGGCTTTTTCCCTCGATACCTGCACGATGAAGTCCGTGCCCGATGGCCCGGTCTCAGCCAAAACAATGTCGCCACCGTTTAGGCGGGCCAACTCGCGTGCAATCGCGAGGCCTAGACCTGCCCCCCCCGTGAGCCCGCTACCAGCAAAGGGCATGAACAAATTCTCCTGCACCCGCTTGGACAAGCCCGGTCCTGTATCGACCACATGCAGGTCAATGCGGTCGCCCTCGACGACCGCATAAGCATGGATTAAGCCTGGCTTGCCAGATTGGGCGATGGCCTGGGCCGCATTGCGGATCAGATTGGTCAGGATTCGGTGCAAATGCTCGCCGTCCATTTCAACTTCGAGATCATTGGGAACAATATGGTGCCAAGGGACCGCCAAGCCTGCCAAAGCCTCCTCTGCCGCATCATCGAGCGCATCAGCCAGATAGAGGAGCTCACTTTCAGGCGGGCGCTCTTGGGCTTTCCCAAACGCCAAGGTCGATTGCGCCAGATTGACGGCCCGCTGAAGCGCGCGCTCAAGTCTGGGAGCGGTTGCGCGCACGACAGGATCGTCCACCGAAGCCAAACGCTCACTCACCAGTTGGGCAGCCCCAAGCGAGTGACGTAGGTCGTGCGAGATTTTAGAGACCGCAAGCCCCAGTTGCGCTAGGCGATCCCTTTGTATGAATGCCTGACGTACGGTGTCTTGCATCGCTGAAAAAGCCACTTCCGCTTGACCAATTTCATCGTTCCGCCCTGAAGGTACTAAGGCGCGGCTCGCATCTGTCGGCGACGCGCTGAAGCGGGCGATCGCCCGGGTTAAACGCCGCATCGGCCGCACAAATCCATCTGCTAAAGCCGCATAAATCAGCGCCCCGATGGTCAAAGACAAAGCCAATGAGGAAAAAAGAACCTGCCAAGTCGACCGCATCAGCGAGTCTTTCAAAGGCGCTTCTGCAACTATGACTTCAAGCTTGATGGCCGCATTGGTCTGGGGCCGGCCAACAATCCGCAAATAACGACCCTCTGGCGCGGCATAAGCTTCCAGCACGCCAGAAAGCGAGCGGCCAATGGTTTGGGCTTCTGGATTGATATCGATGATTGTACCTTTTGGCGGCGCTCCCAGCACTATTAGACGGGCATCATTTTGCAGAATGGTCACCGACTGGATCTCCGCCACACGCACCAATTCAGACGTACGACCGCCCATCAGACCATAAGAATCTGGCGCGGTTACTGCCAAAGCGACGATCTCCGCCGTGTTCAGACGATTGATGATCCAGTCATCGCGTAAGCTCGCCATCGTCGGCAGGAAGAACAAGGATTCCGTCAACAGAATGAAGCCTGCTCCAATGGCCAAAAGGCGCGCAGTTAATCCATCATTGGGCTTAAACTCCGACGGAACTGTGGCAGTTGTCTCTTCAAGACTCTCTGAAGGCACGTTTAGGGTCACTTGTGTTGAACGTTCATTTTCAAAAAAGCTTGCTGTGACCAAAGAGTCAGGACGCCAAAAGAGGCGAACTTGCCTTTGAATGCGAGATAAAAGGGCGCTTGTCACCCCCTGCTGTTGGCACTTCTTATAAAGAGAAACCCCTGGAAAATCCAGTGATGGCTGTAATTCAGGATTTAGACTTGTTGTTTTTGCAAATCATTCGCAATATGAAACTAAGAATGAGTATCACTATAAACAAGGCACCTCGCCTGCTTTCCCGTCTCACAACCGCTCTGTGCGTCGGTGGCGTTGCTACCCTTGCTCCTGTACTGGCATCAGCTGCAGCGGGTGCCCCCGTTGAGACCATTATTGTTATTGGACAAAAAGATGGTCTGAGGACCATTGCAGGCTCTGGTGCCACGATTGAGCAAGCAGATCTGGTGCGCGCGCGTGTCTTGTCCGTGAATGAAGCGCTGCGCCAGGTGCCGGGCGTTTTTGCACGCGATGAGGAAGGCATGGGCCTTCGCCCCAATATTGGAATTCGTGGCCTGTCCCCGACGCGCTCCTCCAAAGTTTTGCTGCTGGAAGACGGCCTACCCTTAAGCTTTGCGCCCTATGGCGATAATGCCACCTATTACCACCCACCTATCCGCCGCTATAGCCGGATTGAAATCCTCAAAGGGGCGAGCCAGATCCGCTTTGGGCCCAATACAGTCGGTGGCGTCATCAATTATGTGACGCCACCCTCACCCGAAACGTTTGAAGGCCAAGCGACTTGGGCAGCAGGCTCTGATGGCTATCTGGAAGCCGACCTTAATCTCGGCGGCCCAATCGCAGGCGTGCGCGCGCTCCTCCACGCGAACGTGACCCAGTCCAATGGCGTGCGCGACAATCAATCCCTCAAGATCAATGACTTCTACCTCAAGCTCGAAAAAAGCTTGGGCGAGCATCACGACCTGACCTTGCGCGCCAGCCGCTATGGCGAAGACAGCCAAGTTACTTATTCGGGGCTCACCCAAGCGGAATATCTGGCCAATCGCCACCAGAATGCCTTTGTGAATGATGGGTTTGAAGCCGTCCGAGTTGGCACTTCCATTTTGTGGGCCTGGGCGATTGATGACAATACCACACTGAAGACATCAGCCTCTTATTCATGGTTTGATCGCGACTGGTGGCGGCAATCCTCAAACTCGGCCCAACGCCCCAATGATGCGTCAGACCCCAATTGCGCCAGCATGGCCAACCTCTTGACAGCCTGCGGCAATGAAGGCCGTTTGCGCGAATATCATACCTATGGTGTTGAAAGCCGTTTGAGCCATAGTGGCGAGTTGGGTGCTGTTAGGTTTGAGAGCGAATATGGCATCCGCTATAGCGACGAGCGGCAGAACCGTTTGCAAATCAATTCCGACACCCCAACGGGCCGTACGCCGGGCACCAGCGTCAATGCAGGCATTCGCGAAAACAATTTGCGCTACATTCAAGCGTGGTCAGGCTTTGCCACCACCAAGGCCAGCTTCGGGGCTTGGACGATTTCGCCGGGCGTTCGCTATGAGCATATTGATCTGCAAAGGCTCAATCGCCTCAATCCGGCAAGCCCCGTGCGCGGCAAGGATCAAGTCAAAGAATGGATACCGGGCCTTGGCGTCTCCTATCGGATTAGCCCCAGATTTGCAGCCTATGTCGGCGTACATGAGGGCTTTTCCCCACCGCGTGTCGAAGACGCGATCAACAATACCACGGGCTCATCCATCAATCTGGACGCTGAAACCAGCACCAATTTGGAAGCGGGCGTGCGTGGCGACCTGACCAAGGGCATTGCCGTCGATCTGACCTGGTTCCGCATGGACTTCGACAATCAGATCGTGCCGAGCTCTGTCGCTGGCGGGTCCGGTGCCACGCTGACAAGCGCTGGCGAAACGCTGCATCAAGGCTTTGAGGCTTCGTTACGCGGCTCTCTCGCCGATATGGGGCTGATGACAACCGGCAATGACCTCTATTTCCGCGCCGCGCTGACCCACGTGGCCGACGCCAGCTATGTCGGCACGCGCTTTTCGGGCGTCTCGGGCAATAGTACGCGGTCGGTGACTGGCAACCGTTTGCCCTATGCGCCCGAGTGGCTGATCAATGCTGCCATCGGCTATCGCCTCGCCACGATGGGTGAGTTTCAAGTTGAATATGTCCGTACCGACGATATGTTCACAGATGACCTCAACACGGTCGCCCCAACAGCGGATGGGCAACGCGGCTTGATCAAGGCTGCCGATATCTGGAACCTAACGCTGAACATCCACCCCGAAAGCTGGCCACTGGGTGCCTATATCGCCGTCAAAAATGCAGGTGACGCCACCACCATCGTCGACCGCTCCCGCGGCATCTTGCCCGGCGCACCCCGCCAAATTCAGTTTGGTCTAACCAAGGCGTTCTAGCCCTCGTTCAGGCCATCGGGCACACCCACAACATGGAAGCCTGCATCCACATGGACCACTTCGGCAGTGGTGGATCGGCCGATGTCGGACAAGAGCCACAAAGCACACCCTGCGATGCCTTCCATACTGGTGTCTTCCTTCATCAAGGACCACTCGCGCCCCGTATTGACGAGGCCACGGCCGCCTTGGATGCCGGCCAAGGCCAAGGTGCGCATTGGTCCAGCGCTAATGGCGTTGACGCGGATACCGCTGGGGCCCAAGTCGCGCGCGATATAGCGGGTGGCGGCTTCCAGCGCTGCCTTGGCAACGCCCATCACATTATAGGATGGCAAGACGCGCTCTGCCCCCAAATAGGACAAGGTGATCATCGAGCCGCCGGACGACATCAAGGGGGCTGCACGCTTCGCACAAGCCACCCACGAAAAGGCCGAAATATCCATGGTACGGAGGAAATTCTCGCGAGTGGTATTCTCCACAAACGAGCCCTTCAGTTCATTCTTGTCAGAGAAAGCGATGGCGTGGACCAAGAAGTCTAGCCCACCCCACTTTTCCTTGATGGCTGCGAAGACTGTATCCAAGGCAACATCATCGGTGACATCGCACGGCAAAATTAGGTCAGAGCCGACGCTTTCAGCTAAAGGCCGCATCCGCTTTTCCAGCGCTTCGCCTTGGTAGGTAAAGGCAAGCTCCGCGCCTTGGGCGGCCAATTGGCTGGCAATGCCCCATGCGATCGACTTGTCATTGGCCACGCCCATAACAAGGCCGCGCTTACCCTTCATCAGGGTTCCGGTTGGATAGCCAGTTTCTTTTGTTTCGCTGCTCATGAGAGCTCCTACCGCTGACACTAATACCAATCATGTGGATGTCACATGACATTTGGGGCTTCATTGCCCTGTCCGAGCCAAGGGTCAAGAGGCGGGTGCGGCGTTGAGGAGCTGGGTTGGCCTAGTGGCGCGTGAACAGCCGCTGCAACATGCCCAGCGCACCGGTCAAAGCGATGTCGCCTTCTTCCACCGTCAGGGCCAAGCAAAGCCCGCCTGGAAGCGCGACTGGATGATGCATTTGACCGGGCCGCTTAATCGATAAGTCACCGGGGCCAAACATGCCGGTGCCATCTTCAAAGGCACCACAGACCACCAACGTATATTCGGTGCCGGTGTGGTCATGATGGGGGGCTCCGTGGCCGGGCTCAATCCGCAACAGCTTGGCACGCAAGGCCCCACCCGTTTCCAGCGCCATGGATTTGACGCCCGGCCCTGCAAAGGTCCACCCCTCCCGGGCCGCAGAATCAAGGCTGATATCCCGCAACGGTTGGGGCAGGCCCAAGAGTTCGTCTATGGCGCGCCCAGCCGCATGAACAGCTTCGCGGGCTTTGGCTTGGCTATCTTCCAACGCGTCGATGCGCGCTAAAACATCTGCCAAAAAATGACTGGAAACATCTACAGGGCTTTCAGCTTGCAAAGCGGCACCACCGACCACATCACTCAAATAGAGTGGGAAGGAACTGAAACCTTTCAATGCAGCTTGGGTCTCGACCAATAGACGCAACGAGGGGTCTGCGGTCAGGAAGTCATCGGGATGTGCGCTGATCATCATCTTCCCTAATCCAAACCCTAAAGGCCCGTTCCAAGTCGTGTCACAGTATCGCGGCGCGGCAGAGCGGGTGCCCGATTACGCTGTTAAGATAAGCGATATTGGTTGCCATTTCCTAACGTCAAGGCGACCTTGCCGCAATCGATCAGTCAGGGCTGTCCAGTTTTGACCTGAGTTTCAAAAAAGCCAGTCTTAGGCGTGACTTAACCGTACCCAGGGGCGTGCCAGTCTGCTCAGCGATTTCCCGATGCGAGAGGCCGTCGTAAAATGCCTGCTGCAAGAGCTGGCGCTGTTCTTCCGGCAGTTCAACGATCGCTGCCCGCACCAATTGGTCGCGCTCTGCACCCGTAATCACCTGATCCGCGGCAGGGGGTGCAGACGGCAAAAGCAAGGGATCATTGGGGTCGAGCTCCGGCTTGGTCGTTCGTCGAATGGCGTCAATGCGCTTGTTGCGCGCGACCCGAAATAGCCACGTCGAGACCGACGCTTGCGTGCGATCAAACAGATCGGCCTTGCGCCAGACCGTGACCATCACATCTTGGGCCAATTCTTCCGCGAGCGTATTATCCGCTCCCAAACGCATCAGATAGGCCTTCACGCGCGGGCCGTAATAGGCAAACAGCTCGCCATAGGCTGCTTTATCCTTGTGGATAGCCACGGCTTCCATCAAACCAGCAAAGCGATCGCGTTCCCCTTCACTCAAGGTCCCCGATGTCGCGGGGGTTTTGCCGCTGTTGGACCCCATCGGGCTCGCTGAGGGCTTTCGTGAAGAGTTGTCCGAAGAAGACATGGGTTTTGGAAGCTACTTTCTAAGGCGCGCTGTCTATCAAGGAAACCACGACGCGCCTAAACCTCTTACCACGCCGGGCAAAGCAAAGTAAGGCAAACGCAACAGTCTGTACTCGGGACGTTTTTTTGATGCTTCCGCCACTAAAGTGTGAGAAAAGCACGCCACTCGCGTAAAGGGAAGCAAGCTCAAGCGCAAGATGAAACGACTAATGGCACCGAGCCGATCAACGGATATTCCGCCTCGATCCCATATAGGTTTGAACCCTTTTTAGAGATATGGCTGGCGTAAAGGAAAAAGCGATCCGCCATCCAAGGCCCTGCCTTGAACAAATTATGGCGCGCTTGATAGTCGATCACCGCCTCAAGATTTTGGCCATCTTGTAAGTAGCAGGTGGTGACATGGGGGGTAAAAGCGCGGGTATTGGGGTCCAGGCCCACATGCCTGCACGCGCGTTCGCAGGCGCGCTGCAGGTGATTCAAGGCCTCATTGGGGGCAACCCCCATCCACGCCGCATGGGGCTTTGAATTGCCGAAAAAGCCCGAACCTTGCAGCGCCAACTCAAACGGAGCAACACGGATATCGGCCAAAGCCAAATCAAGGTCGCTCGCTTGGGCTTCATCCACCTCGCCCACAAAGCGCAGCGTGATGTGCAGATTGTCCCGCTTGCTCCATGAGGCACGCGCCAGTCCGCTTTGGGTTTTCCCCACGGCTCCCGCAATCGCGTCGGGCAAGGGCAAAGCAACAAAGAGGCGCAACATCGGCTTAGCTTAGGGGCAAGGATTGGGGATGGTCGAGTGCAGGGTCTCGACAGCAGCTTCAAGCTCTGGCGTCCAAGGCTTATCGAATGCCTCAATCGCATGGCTTAATTGCTCCATCGAGGTCGCCCCGATGATGACGGATGTCATGAATTCGCGGGTCGCGCAGAATTTCAAAGCCAATTGTGCTGGCGTCAAGCCATGGTCCGCTGCCAGTTCGACATAGGACTTCAAGGCAGGCTCTGCGCCCGGTCCCTGATACCGCTGACCTCGATCAAACAAGGTTGTGCGGGCACCAGGTGGTCGCGCGCCACCCAAATATTTGCCGGTCAAATAGCCCTGCGCCAAAGGTGAATAGGCCAGAAGCCCGACATCTTCGCGCATGGAGACTTCGGCAAGGCCGGTTTCAAACGTGCGATTGACGAGATTATAAGCGTTCTGGATCGTCGCGATGCGCGGCAGGCCATTGCGCTGAGCCTCCTCGACGAAGCGCATCACACCCCAAGCGGTCTCGTTCGACACGCCAATATGGCGGATCGCGCCTTTCTGGACCCAGGGGTCCAAAGCAGCCAACACGTCTTCAAAGGCCGTGTAATCGTCCTTGTAATCTCGATAGCTCCAGCCGCCAAAGATATTGATGCGGCGGTCAGGCCAATGGATTTGATAAAGGTCAAGATAGTCGGTCTGAAGGCGCTTTAGGCTCTTCTCAATCGCCTCATCAATATTGGCCTTGTTGACGCGGGAGCCCTCGCCCGAGTCGCGGAACCAATTCATCGGCGAGCGGCCAGCCACTTTCGAGGCCAAGAAAATCTTATCGCGGGTGCCGCGCGCTTTCATCCAGGTGCCAATGATGCGCTCGGTCGAACCCGTGGTCTCTGGCCGAGGCGGAATGGAATAAAGCTCCGCCGTGTCAAAAAAATTGATGCCGCGCTCAAAGGCAAAATCCATCTGGGCATGACCTTCGGCTTCGGTATTTTGTTCGCCATAAGTCATGGTACCGAGGCAAATCAGCGGGACGGACAGGCCAGTGCGGCCTAGAGGTTTCATGAGCACGGGTGAGTTCCTTTAGACGGCGAGCAGGGTTTAGGGGCGCTTGGACTTTAGACCAAATGATTTTGCCACAAAGGGCGCGAGGCGGGCGGCAATCCGATCGGCCCCCAAGGGGTTTGGGTGGATACCATCGGCTTGATTGAGCGCCGGGTTTAACGCCACGCCTTCCAGCACAAAGGGGTCCAGCGCGATCTTATGTTTGCGGGCAAGGCTTGGATAAATCCCGTCAAAGCGCGCCCGATAATCAGCGCCCCAATTGCTGGGCGCGCGCATGCCGAGTAGTGCGACTTTCAAACCGCGAGCTTTAGCGCGTGTGATCATCGCGTCGATATTTTTTTTGGCATCGTCCGGGCTGCGCCCCTGCAGCATGTCGTTGGCCCCAATCGCCAACAATACAGCATCGGTGCCACGAGGCACGGCGAAATCAAACCGCGCCAAAGCCCCTGCGGTCGTGTCACCCGACAGACCAGCATTGGCGATACGCAAGTCATAACCAGCTGCCTTCAAACGGGCTTCTAAACGGGCGGGAAAAGCCTCACTGCGCTTCACGCCAAGGCCCGCTGTCAAGGAATCACCAAAGGCGACAATCGTAAAGGGCTTAGGCCGCGCTGCTTTGCCTGTTTGCGTAGCAGCGTCATTGCCAGCTAGCGCCACTGCAGCGCTACCGGCCACAAAGGCTCGACGGGTGGTGAAAATAGGGGACAAGTGCAGCATGACGCTTATTTAAGCCTTCGCACCCATTGCGACAGCCCCCTTCAAGATTATGTGCAGTCTATGACCCAAAACGAAATTGTCCTCTCGCTCCAGAATGTAACCTTGTCCCTCCCCGGAGCTGACGGCCCGGTCCATATCCTCAAAGGGATCGATGGCGAGGTCCGGGCTGGCGAGATCGTGGCCATCACCGGCCGATCTGGCTCTGGTAAGTCTAGCCTCTTGGCGGTCTCCACCGGCCTGGAACCCGCCAGTGGCGGTTCCGTCAAGCTTTTGGGCACAGAACTTGTGGGTCTCACTGAAGATCAATTGGCCTTTGTTCGGCGCGGCAAGATCGGGATTATCTTTCAAGCCTTTCACCTTCTGCCAAACATGACCGCGCTGGAAAATGTCGCAACCGCGCTTGAAACCGCCGATATTTCGACCGGCAAGGCTGCGCGCGATGCCGCTGCCGCCGCGCTGGAAAAAGTAGGCCTGAGCCACCGGCTTAAACATTATCCAAGCCAGCTCTCAGGTGGCGAGCAACAACGCGTCGCGGTCGCCCGCGCCACGGTGATCCAGCCGAAATTGATTTTTGCCGACGAGCCAACCGGCAATCTCGACCAAGCCGCTGGGCAATCGGTTCGCGACCTGTTGTTTGACGCCGCCCGCAGCCAAGGCGCGGCTTTGGTGCTGGTCACCCATGAAGCCAGCCTTGCAGCCGCATGCGACCGGATTGTGCGCCTGGAAGATGGGAAGGTTGCTTCGTGACGCGCTGGTCCTATGTGTTCAACATTGCCGTGGCAGAGCTGGGTAGCGGCATCAAGGGCTTTCGGCTGTTTCTGGTCTGTCTCGCCATCGGGGTTGCCGCCATTGCCGCAGCAGGCAGTATGGCCCAAGCCTTTCGATCAGGCCTAGATGCCGAGCAGCGGCGCATCTTGGGTGGCGACTTTGTGCTGAATTTACGCCAGCGCACGCCGAGCCCAGACCAACTGGCCTTCTTCAAACAACGTGGCGCAACTTCCCTTGCCATTGATAGCAATACGATGGGCACATCTGGCGACATAAGACGCCTGATCCAATTGCGCGCGGTCGATCAAGTCCACCCGCTTGAAGGTAGTGTTACCTTGGCCCCACAACAGCCCTTGCAAGGACTACTTGCCGAGAAGGATGGCGTGTGGGGTGCGGTTGCTGAGCAGGCCTTGCTCGATGCCTTCAAGCTGAAAGTCGGTGACGAGATCGCTTTGCCCTATGGCAAGGTTCAAATCCGCGCCGTTCTGTTGAAAGAGCCGGATGCTCTGGGCCGTGGCTTTGCCTTTTCGCCGCGTCTGATGGTGTCAACAGCAGCGCTAACGCCCCTCAATCTGGCCCAACCTGGTGCGCTCTTCTCCTCCGCGCTGCGGGTCAAATTGAAAGATGCAGGTGCGCCAGCAGCCACCAGAGCGGCCTTTGAAAAGGCTTTTCCGAATGACAAAGCTTCCCTGCGCGACAAGGCACGCTCGGCTGAAGGCTTCGATCGCGCACTCGACCGCGTAGAACTCTTCTTATCGTGTGTCGGCTTTGCAGCCCTGCTGGCCGGGGGCTTGGGCGTTGCGGGTGCCGTGCGCGGGCATTTGCAAACGCGGCGCGGCTCCATTGCCATCTTAAAAGCAATGGGTGCTTCAGGTGGCGATGTACGTCTGGCCTACGGCCTACAGATTTTGTGCTTGGCGCTTTTGGGCGCGATTTTAGGTATCGTGGTTGGTGGGGCAGCCCCCTTCTTGACGTCCTGGGCTTATGGCAGTGCCCTACCGATCCCGATTGAACTGACGCTGTTTCCAAAGCCTCTCGCTTCTGCGGCGGGGATTGGCCTTTTGTGTGCCTTTGCCTTCGCCGCGCCGCCCCTGGGTGCCGCCCGCGCAACCCCGCCTTCCCATCTACTGCGCGGTGGCGGCGGCGATAGCCCGACGCCTTTGGTCGAGCGCATCGCGGCGATACTGGGCCTGGTTGCGCTGGCTGGTCTCTTTGCGCTGACGAGCCCGGATCCGGTGATGGCAATCCTATTGGCAATTGGCGCGGGGCTTGGTTGGCTGGCCTTTTACGGTCTCGGTAAAGCCGCCCAAGTCATCGCCCATCGTGCGCCCCGCCCCGGTGGCGCTTGGGGATTAGGGCTTGCGGCACTAGGAGGCCCAGGCTCTCTCGCACCAGCCGCCGCCCCGGCCTTAGGCTTAGGCCTCGCTCTATTGGTCGCGCTCGGTCAAATCCAGTCCAATCTGGTGGCCCAAGTACGCGATACCGCCCCAGCAAAGGCTCCCAGCGTGGCCTATACCGAAATCCCGGACCTCAAGGCCCTAGAGTTCGATGCGTTGGTCAAAGCAACCGTGCCACGCCTGAAGCCAGAGGATTACGCCCGCACGCCCGTGATGACCATCCGGGTCATCTCGCTCAATGGGCAAGAGATTGACGTTACCAAGGTCAAGCCGTCGGAACGCTGGTTTGTCGAACAAGAAATCGGCTCGACGTGGCAGGCCAAGCAGCCTGAAGGCGCAAAACTGACAGCAGGTGAGTGGTGGCCAGTGGACTATAACGACCCGTTTGAGGCCAAAATCAGCCTTGAAGCAGAAGCCGCTGAAGGTATTGGGGCTAAAGTCGGCGATACAATCGGCATTCTGGTGTCCGGCCGGGAGATTGAGGCTAAGGTCGAGAACTTTCGCAAAGTGGATTGGGGCGGCTTTGGCGCGAACTTTGCCGTGGTCTTCGCCCCCGGCGCGTTTGAAGGCGCGCAATTCCGCCATTTCGCCATTGCCCGGCTGACGCCCACCGAAGAGGCGCAAATGACGAAGGCTATGGCGAAGGACTTTCCAGCCATCGGGATTGTGCGGGTGCGCGATGCCTTGGCCGCGGCGGGTGATTTGTTCGAGAGCCTCGCCATTGCCATTCAAGCCATTGCCGCCGTCGCTTTGGCTGCCGGTGCCGCTGCCGTGGCAGGGGCCTTGGCAGCAGGAAGCCGCAGACGGCTGTATGAGGCGGCGATTCTCAAAAGCCTGGGTGCCAGTCGCGCCCGCATTGTCGGGGCGATGGCGATTGAACAGGCCTGTGCGGGTTTGATCGCGGCGCTGATTGGCGCAGGCCTCGGCCTTGGGGCCGCTTATGTGATCGTCACCGCTGTGCTGGAAGCCGAGTGGGTGCTGAATATCAGCCTTGTCGGCTCCATCCTTGGAGGCGCTGTCGCGGTCTTTGCTTTGGCAGGTGTCGCCATCGGATTTGCGGCTCTCGGGCGACCGCCCTACCAGGTGCTCTCAGCTGCAGCGGAGTTTGGCTGAGCAACGCCCGATCTATCTCTACCAGATTGATCGGATAAGCTGTTGCTCCAATTCTTAATTTGAGCGCAACTTTGATCCTGGTGGATCAAAACGCGCTCGGGCGACCTAGGGCTTGAAGCTCGCCACCTTGGCTCTTCAGCCAAGCGCGCGCCGGCTTCCAGTCGGGCATCAAGCGCGCCACATGGCTCCAGAAGGCTGGCGAATGGTTGAGTTCCAGCAAATGCGCCATCTCGTGGGCGACAACATATTCGAACACTTTCGGCGGCGCACCAATCAAGCGCCACGACAACATAATGTCACCACGCGACGTACATGACCCCCAGCGAGAGCGTGTGTCACGCAGCGCAATAGAAGCAGGCCCCTTCCCGAGGCGGGGTGCAAAGCTCTGGGCATAATTCATGGCATCGGATTGCGCAAAGGCTTTGAGGGCCACCGAGACACGGGCGCTAAACCGGGCCGGCGTGGCCGCAATCACCAAACGGGGCTCAACCCCGTCTTGAAAAATGGGTGCCCCGCGTCCAGGAATGCGCACCAAGTGCGTTGGCCTGCCGCGAAACAGAATGTCAGCCCCTTCGACAAAGGGCGCAGCTGTCGGCAGATCATCCAAGCGCGCTTCGATCCACGCCGCATTCTCCTGCACAAAGCCCAAAGCCTGCTTGTGAGACAGACGCAGCGGACCACTCACCACTAAGCGCCGCTTGATCGGGTCGACGCGCATGGTCAGGCGCTTGGCACCACGACGTTCCGTAAAGCAGGCTTCAACGCTTCGCCCTGATGGCAGGCTTAATTGAGCTACCCGTGCCACCATGCGACCAACTGCCCTTAGTTCGGCGTAAGAGGGGCCCCGGATACGGGCGAACGCGAAGTGTCAGCAGGTTTGTTTTCAGCCCGTCGCGTGGTTATGGCAGGGGTGCGCTTGGGCAGGCCAGCAGTGAGCAATTCATAGGCACGCTTTAACTGATAATCCTCGGTTTCCTTCCAGCCGACCGGTGGCATTTCCGCCGGCATGTGCGGCGGCTTGCGCTTGACGCCGCTTTCATTGTCGAGCGCATGGGGCAAATCTTCCTCCCCTTGGAAGAGCGCTTTTCGCTCTTTCAACTGCTCTTCGGTGATGCGTACGGCCCCGATCTCAATATCGGGCTCAATACCCGCACCCTGGATCGAACGACCAGCGGGCGTGTAATATTTCGACGTTGTCAGGCGCAGAGCGCCATCACGGCCATTGCGCAAAGGAATAACTGTCTGGACAGAGCCCTTGCCGAACGAAGCCATGCCGACAATAGTCGCGCGGCCACGATCCTGCAGCGCGCCAGCGACAATCTCAGACGCAGAGGCTGAACCCTCATTGATCAAGACCACCATCGGTACCCCAGCCAAACGCTCACCAGGTGTA
The DNA here is from genome assembly GCA_943372135.1 of Maricaulis salignorans. Classification (GTDB taxonomy): domain Bacteria; phylum Pseudomonadota; class Alphaproteobacteria; order Caulobacterales; family Aquidulcibacteraceae; genus Aquidulcibacter. Next base: position 43,929 of record CALRXH020000005.1, read on the forward strand.
CCATAATAGCGCTGGATATCGTCGGCACGGCGGCCACGGGTGGAGACGACTTCGCCGCGATCCATAAAGACATCCGTAACTTCGATGGCTTGATCCAAAAGGCCACCGCCATTGTTGCGTAAATCAAGCACAATGCCCTTCAGGCGGCCACCCAATTGGCGCTGAATATCGTCAATCGCTTTGTTGAGGCCCTCAGAGGTGCGCTCGTTCACGAAAGTCGAGATGCGAATATAGCCGTAATCGCCTTCAATCTTGCTGGTCACAGGTTTTAAAACGATTGTTTCGCGCATGACTTTAGCAACGAAGGGGTCCTGGCCCTCACGCGCGACCGTCACGTCGATAGACGTCCCGACGGGGCCCCGCATTTTCTTCACCGCTTCATCCAAGGGCAGGCCCAGAATCGAAACGCCATCGACGGCAATCAATTTGTCGCCAGCCTTGATACCCGCCCGAACAGCCGGGCTATCATCCATGGGCGAAATCACTTTAACCGCCCCATCTTCACTGGTCACTTCAATGCCGATGCCACCATATTCACCCTTGGTCGACACCTGCATATTGTTGAACGCTTCAGCATCGAGAAAGCTCGAATGCGGGTCGAGGGATTGCAACATGCCATCAATGGCGGCAGCCACCAATTTATCGTCCTTAGTGGAAACCACATAATCGGTGCGAACGCGCGCCATGACATCGGCAAAAATCTCTAACTGGCGCAGCGTATCCTCACCCTTCGCCGCAGGTGCCGCATTGTCTGGGCGACCACCAGCCGACCAAGCTACCGCTGTGGCACCAAGCGCTGCCCCCAGTCCCAATGTCCCGGCCAAGACTGGCGCAATCCACCAGCGCTGTGTCTTTTGGGAATCTGTCATAAGTGGCTACTCCGAGTGGCTAAGGCCATAAGTTCATCAAGAAACTTGTACATCCTATATAGTCCAAGCAAAGAGGTTAAGCACCAGCTACCACAGTTGATTGCGGTGCCTCAATCTACAGTGGGACGACCGCATACGAACGCGCTTAGGTGCCGTTGGGCCGCTTCAACCACAGATTGGGGTTTTGTGGCGTACTTTGCTTGCGCACTTCCATATAAAGATCAGGGACAATGCGACTATCCGTCGCCATTTCACCAATCGGCTCGCCTGCCAGAACTTCCTGGCCAGCCTCGGCATAAATCGTCGCCATACCCGCCAAAACAATGTGGTAGCCATTGCCGACATTCAAAATCATCACCCGTCCATAAGAACGGAAGGGTCCAGCAAACTCCACCTCGCCATCATAGGGGGAAACGACTTGCGCTGCACGGCGCGTTCGGATGGTGATGCCTTCGGACCGCCCTCCATTCTCCAAGGCAGCCCCAAAGCCTGTGACCACTTGGCCATAGGCCGGATAGGCCACCTTACCCAAAGCGCGGTCAAAGCCGCGCGCGAAATCAGAGCCATCTTGTTGTTGCAGGGACTCAAGCCCCGGCACAGAGCCACCAAGCCGGATCACCAAATCGCGCAAATCATTGGCTCGGCGCACAATCTCATTAATCCGCGCCCGCTCGGTATCAGCATCGCGCATGATACGCGCTTGTACCATGCGTCTTTCTTGGATCAAGGAGCCAATGGTCTGCCGCGCAATGATGAGACGAGTGTTACTGTCCCGATAATTGGTATTTTGCATCAAAATCGTCTCGCGCAAGGCTCGCAGCCTGGCAATATCGGCGGCGGCCTGTTTGGCGCGACCATCGAGAAGAGGTGCAACTTCGCCCATCAAAATGGCCACGCGCGCCGCTTCAGCCGCATTTTTGGGCCGGACTGCGAGTGCGGGTGGACGATCGCGTTCCATCGCGATCAAGGCAATGACAACATCTTCCAAGGCAGCGCGATTGCTTGCCAGTTTCGTGTTCAATTGCCGCTCTTGCGCGCGCAACTGGATCAGACGCACTTCCGACCGCTCCACTTCGCGCTCTAGCCGATCCCGATCTTCGCCAGCGGCAACGAGCTTTTTGCGAAGGACTTCAGCGTCGCCGGCGACGCGATTGGCATCATCGACCAGGGTGCCAACCCGCTCTTCGCGTCGTTGACGTTCGGCTTCGAGGCGCTTCAATTCCTGCTCGGCAGAGCTTTGGCCATAGACTGGCATGGCTGCGCCCAGCGTCATACACACCAGAAAGATCGCTCGAAATCTGCGCATGGCTAAAGAGATAGCCAGATTTGGGGCTGCGGTCATCTTACTGTTACAGGCCTTTCTGAGCCTGCTAAACCCGGTGATACGGCGTGCCTGCCAGGATAGAGACGGCGCGATAAATCTGCTCTGCCGCCATAGCGCGCACAAGCTTATGCGGCCAGGTCCAAGAGCCAAAGGCCAGTTTCATCGAAGCAGCTTGGGTCAAAGCCTGGCCGTGCCCATCCGGGCCGCCAATTGCCAAAACAATGTGCCTTTGGCCTTGATCGCGTAGGCTGGCCAGTCGGTTGGCAAAACCAACCGAACCAGGCGCTTCGCCGCGTTCATCGAGCGCGATGATGAAACTACCGGTCTCGATCGCGGCCAAAAGGGCAGCAGCCTCTTTGTCGCGGTCAGGCTCCCGCAGACGCGGGTCAATTTCCGCTAAACGGACCGATTTAATGCCCAATGGCTTGCCCATGGCGTCGGCACGGCCGAGCCAGTCCAAGGTCATGACTTGTTCAGGTTCTTGCGCCTTAAGCCGCCCAATGGCAGCCAAAGTCACATTCAAGCAGCACCTGCCGCGTGACGGGTTTCCCCAGTCCAGATGCGTTCAATCGCATAAAAGGCGCGCACTTCTGGCCGGAAGATATGGGCGACGATATCGCCGGCGTCGATCAAGACCCAGTCAGCATTGGGCAAACCTTCAACCCGCGCCTTACCAACGCCCGCATCTTTCAGCTTGCGCACAATATGGTCTGCAATCGCGGCGACGTGGCGCTGCGAGCGGCCAGAGGCGACGATAATCGCGTCTGCGATGGAGCTTTTGCCTGTTAAATCAATGCATAGCACATCTTCTGCTTGGTCGTCATCCAAAGATGTGAGGATGATGTCTTTCAGATCAGGGTTTTGAGTATCACTTAGTTCGGACGACAGGGTGTAGGCCTTTCAGAAATTTGAAGTCTTCCCTAGCACAAGTGAAGTCGAAATGCATGCCCTGTTGCAGACAGTGCAGAACCAACGCGGAAAATGGTTTTTTAAGGCCAAGATGCTAGACAGCCACTAAAGGGGTTTGGTGATGAAAGAGACGGTGGCGTTGGATCATGCGCAGGCCCAGATGCGATTGCCTGAAGCCATGGCCGATGCACGCGCCGCCACCTACGATCTCATCCAAGAACGCAGCATGATCGTTTGGAGCGAACATTGTTCTGAATGCGCCGCCCCCTCCTGCTATACCGCCTGCAGCTTTTATACCCCACGCCTAGATGGCCATTGCCGCCGCTTTACGAGGGGCATCGAAACCATCGACAACGGGGCTTCTGACAGGACCCCTTTGACCCGAATCGCCTTTCGCCGCTGGGGGAAGCTGGAGGGGCGAGGACCCGTCCGTCCGATGACTAAACAAGAAGCCGCCGCCGAAGAACACTACGCACAGCCCGCCCTGGGTTTAGGTCTGGCCTTTTTGGCGCGTCGGGAAGCGCGTCAACGCACTGCAGGCCATATCGAGACGAGTCGAGGCGTGCATGGCTCGTTCGATGCATTTCTGATCGAAGGTGCAGCGCTTTCTGCCAAGGCAATAACTTTCACGTTGACCATCGTCCCCGTCGACAAAACCAATCCGGCCCTGTTCCAAAGCCAGTTCTCATTGAACGCAGACTGGACCCGGGTCTCAATCCCGGTCACAGACATTGCGCGCACCATCGACCTCGCCCAAGACTATCTGGTGCAGATCGAACCAGTCGGGGAGGCAGAGGGTCTTGAGGTCCTTTTGGGCCTGTGTGACTTTGTGACTTGGACACAGGCGGTGACACTTCCATCCGCGCCAAACATGCTAGCCACCAAAGCCAAAGTCGTGGTCTGGGACCTCGACCATACGATCTGGGACGGTATCTTGCTCGAAGATGGGCCAGAGGGCGTGATCGTAAAGCCCGGCATCCGCGAGATGATCGAAGCGCTAGACGCGCGTGGCATTCTGCAATCGGTCGCCAGCAAGAATAATCATGACGAGGCGGTGGCTGCCCTCGCCCATCATGGGCTCCTCGATTTCATGCTCGCCCCGCAAATCAGTTGGGGGCCGAAAAGTGCGGCCTTGTCTCATATTGCAGAGACGCTCAATCTCGGGATCGACTCCTTTGTCTTCATCGACGACCAGCCGTTTGAACGCGGGGAAGTTGGTGAAGCCCATCCGTTTGTGACTGTACTGGCTGATACAGACGCTTTTACCTTGCTGGAGCGCCCACAATTTGACGTGCCTGTGACGCCCGAAAGCCGAGGCCGGCGCGCCCTATATGCGGTGGAGGCTGTGCGCGCTCTGGCGGCCAAGTCTGCTGCTGGCGATATGGACCAATTCCTGCGCGGTTGCGATCTCGTTTTAAGCGTGGCCCGCTTGTCGCCAGATGATGCTGAGCGGGTCTATGAATTGTCGCAGCGGACCAACCAACTCAATATTGCCGCAACCCGCTATAGTCGCGACGACGTTGCCGCCATGCTGTCAGACTCGAACGGGTCTGAGGCTTGGACGCTACGCTGTGCCGATCGGTTTGGCGATTACGGCCTGATCGGCTTTGCCTATGGGACCCCGCAGACTGGACACATCCGCGATTTCTTCATGAGCTGCCGCGTGCAGCGCAAGCGCGTGGAAGCTGCCTTCTTTGCTTGGCTGGCAGCACGATATGAGACGGAAGGGGCTCCTGCCCTCACTATTTCTTATCAGAAAGCGGCCCGCAATGGCCCCGCGCTGGACCTGTTTTTGGGCTTAGGGTTTACGCTGGACTCGACCGATGACAGCCACGGCCAATTGCGGCGCAGCCTACCTTCTGGCTTTGAGGGTAGCGACATTGTGCGCGTCGTACACGCCGCTGATGAACCCATTCCTGCCCTTGCCACGGAGGTTGTGTAGCTATGGCAACTGGACTTCTGACGCGCATCGAAGGGGCCATAACCCGCGCCATCCCCTTAAACCCAATCCAATCGCGCCAGACCCAAGCGCTTGCCTCGATTAGCTTTGACGATATTCCGTTTTCGGCTGCCCGCATCGGTGCGCCCATTCTAGAGCGTGCTGAAATCCAAGGTACCTTTTACGTGTGTGGTGGCCATACCGGGAAGACCTTTGAAGACCGCGCCCAGCATCAAGCCCATGACCTTTTGGCCCTGCACCAAGCGGGCCATGAGATTGCCTGTCACACCTTTGCCCACCCCTTTGTCACCAAGCTATCGAACACCACGCGCGATCAAGATCGGCAGGCCAATGCGAACTTTATCCGCGACACGCTGGGTGACGTGATGATGACCAGCTTCGCCTATCCCTATGGCGCGGTGAGCTTGGCGGCCAAAGCTTTTTATGCGCGCCAATTCTTTACCTGCCGGGGCGTCTATCGCGGCCTGAACACAGGCAGAGTTGATTTTGCAGAGCTGCGCGCCATTGGGATAGAGCGCCGTCAGCACGATTTGGGCCAGGTCCGCGATCTTGTAGCCGAGGCCAAAGACCGCAACGCTTGGATCATCTTCTTCACCCACGATGTGGGGCCGGACCCATCAGACTATGGCTGCACCCCGCAGAATCTTGAGGATGTGATTACAACCCTTAAGGATGCGGGGATTGAGACGTTGCCGGTAAAGGCTGCAGCTGCGAAGGTCATGTTCGGCTAGGCCCGTAGCGCACGGATCCGCGCAATCATCGCCACGCTGGATGGGTCACGCTGGTCACTCGGGCCATTTTGCAGATCAAGGTCGATCTCGCTGGCAATCATTTTGCCCAGCTCAACGCCCCATTGGTCAAAGGAATTGACGCCCCACAGCTTGCCTTCAACAAAGGTGCGGTGCTCACAGAAGGCCAGATAGGCCCCGAAATTGGTCGGGCTTAAGCGGTCCATCAGAACAAAGCTGGACGGGCGATTGCCTTTGAAAACCCGGTGTGGCGCGATGGCGGCAATCTGGTCGGCGCTCGCGCCTGCGGCTTGCATGGTCTCGATTACTGACGCGAGGCTTTTGCCATGGGTCAAGGCTTCGGCTTGGGCCAAAACATTGGCTAAGGTCATACGCGTGCGAACGGGGGCGTCCTCATCATCTTGTGCGATGGCGATAAACTCAACCGGGGTCACATCCGGGCTCTGGTGCAGATGCTGGAAGAAGGCATGCTGGGCGTTTGTGCCTTCCGCACCCCAGACAACTGGACCGGAAGTTTGAACGCCCTCTCCGTCCAAATTAACGGACTTACCGTTCGACTCCATTTCCAACTGCTGCAGGAATTGCGGCAACAGGCGTAAGCGCTTGGCATAGGGAATAACCGCGCGGCTTTTAAACTGCAGGCAAGTCCGGTTCCACCAACCGATCAGACTTGCGATGACAATGGGATTTTCCGCCAATGGCAAAGCCTCAAACACGCTGTCCATCGCTGCAGCGCCTGCGTGCATCTCTGCCACGACGTCAGGGCCCAAGGCGATTTCACACGACAGGCCCACAGCCGACCACAGCGAGAACCGTCCACCCACCCATTCCTTAAAGTCAAACACGCGATCTGTCCGGAAACCGGCTGCTTTGGTTTTTTCAGGCGCGGCACTGATCGCAACCAAATGGGTGCTATCGTCTGGGCCAATAGTGGCCTGTAGCCAAGCACGGGCAGCTTTCAGATTTTCCAAAGTCTCCAGCGTGGTGAAGGTTTTGGAGACGCACAGGATCAAGGTCTCGCGCGGATCCAGGCTAACAAGTGCTGCAGCCAATTCACCGGGCTCAATATTGGCGGCAAAGCGCAAACTGATGTCGCTGCCAGCTGTTGGGGCCAAAGCTTCATAGACAAGGCGCGGCCCAAGGTCGGACCCACCAATGCCGATATGGACAATCGACTTGAACTTGCGACCATCCGTGGCCGCAATTGACCCATCGCGAACGCCGTTAGCAAAGGCCGTTGCTGCCGCCCGACCTTCGCGCACAGCGGCGCTGATCGCTTCTCCCTTAGCCAGAAAATCCCGCTCTGGCTGACGCAGGGCCATGTGCATCACGGCCCGATCCTCGGTGACATTAATTGCTTTCCCGACGAAAAGATCGGATCGTGCTTGTTCCAGTCCAATTTCTTGTGCATGGAGCAGAAGCGCGTTCAAGTCTGCTTCACTCAAAAGGGCGCGGGAAAAATCGAAATGCAAACCGCCAGCTTGGAAGTTCAAGCGTTTGTGACGCGCCTGATCCAGCAAAAGGGTTGATAAGGAGGCAGAGGCTGCCGACTGGCCACGGGCGATCAGATCAATGTGTGTCATAGCTCACCTCTGCCAAGACCGCCCGCACTTGTCGAGGGCGCAAGACCCCGACTATCAGTCGTAACGCGTGACCAATTTGAGGAAGCCCAATGCCACAACCAGTCGATAAAACAGATTTCGAAGAAGGACATGGGACCTCCGGCTTCGGCCAAAAGATTGGCTTTGCTTTAGGCTTGGTGGTGGCCGGTGTCATGTTGTGGGTGGATGCCCCAGAAGGCCTTGACCCCAAAGCTTGGAAAGCGCTCAGCCTATTGGCTTTGATGATTGTGTGGTGGGTGAGTGAGGCAATCCCGGTTGCCGCCACCGCCCTTCTCCCGCTGGGCGTCCTGCCACTATTGGGGGTGCTAAAGCCTGTCGATGCCGCAGCCCCCTATGCCGATCCCATCATCTTTCTCTTCATTGGCGGCTTTATGATTGCCGCGGCTATTGAACAATCAGGTCTGCATCGCCGCATCGCCATCCATGTACTGGCAGCAGTGGGATCAAGCCCCGCTGCCCTTGTGGGTGGCTTGATGATCGCGACGACCTTGTTGTCCATGTGGATATCCAACACCGCTACCGCCTTGATGATGACACCTATTGCCATTGCCGTGTGCACCGCAGCGGCCCCGGCCGGTCCCGATCGGCGTAAACTAATCTCAGCGTGCGTGTTGGGGGTGGCCTATTGTGCCTCCATTGGCGGGGTTGGTACGCCCATTGGCTCGCCCACCAATCTGATCGGCGCCAAGTGGCTCGACGCAAATGGTGTGGGCTTGAGCTTCCCGGAATGGATGGCGATTGGTGGCGCGATTATTCTCGTTATGGTGCCGCTAACTTGGCTGATTTTGACGAAGATCGCTTATCGTCTCCCCGCCCATTTGGGCGATGACACAGCCCGCAAAGTGATCGCCTCTGAAGCGCGCGCGTTGGGGCCCATGAGCAAAAAAGAAGCGCGTGTGATGGTTATCTTCCTTAGCGTGGCGCTGGCCTGGATCCTGCGCGAGCCTTTGAGCAAATTGCCTGGCCTTCAAGGGCTAACCGATATGGTGATCGCCATTCTGGGAGCCGTCGCTTTGTTTGTTGTACCCGCTGGCGATAAAGCAGACCCCAATAAGGCCTTGCTGGGCTGGGACGTCGCCGAGCGCATTCCGTGGGGTATCGCCATCCTGTTTGGCGGCGGCCTGTCGATGGCCGCAGCTTTGGAAGCAACAGGCCTGTCGACATTCATTGGTAGCCATATGGCTGGCATTGGCGCTCTGCCGATTTTGCTGGTGGTCTTGATCCTAGTGGCCGCGACGGTATTCCTCTCAGAGCTTGCCTCCAATGTCGCCACGCTTACCGCCATGTTGCCTGTTTTGACCGCCATGGTGGCCGGTTCCGGCGGAGACCCACTCATGATCGGAGCGTCGGCGACCTTCGCGGCCAGCTTTGGCTTTATGTTGCCGATCGCGACCGCAGCCAATGCCATCGCCTTTGCAACCGGAGCCCCCAAACAGGCCGAAATGTTACGAATTGGTTTTGCGTTGAACCTGTTCGGAGTGCTAACCATCGCTGCCGCTGTTGGCCTGATTGGACCCTTGGTGACCGGTTAAATCACTCGAGTGCCCTTAACAAGCTTATCGGACCGCAATAAAGTAAATTTAGATCTTTGTTCGAGTCTTTAGAAGGATTTGGTGCCGCCCATGAGTGAGTCCATTCTGATCGGAGCAGGCGGGGAACCGCTCGCCTATATAGAGCTTTTGTTGAAGCGCGCTAACCGGCACGGTTTGGTTGCCGGGGCGACCGGGACAGGCAAGACGGTGACGCTGCAAGTGTTGGCTGAAGGATTTTCGCGTGCGGGTGTGCCCGTCTTTGCGGCCGATATCAAAGGTGACCTTTCAGGCATGAGCCAATCGTGGGAGCCTTCCCCCCCCTTCAAGGCGCGCGCCGAACAAATTGGTCTGACCGACTATAAAAGCGAAGCGACCCCGGTCGTGTATTGGGATCTCTATGGCCAAAAAGGCCACCCCATCCGCACCACGATTTCAGAAATGGGCCCCACTCTGCTCGCCCGCCTGATGGAAGTCAGCGACGCGCAAGAAGGTGCTTTGGCGGTGGCATTCAAGATGGCCGATGAAGAAGGCCTGTTCCTGCTCGACATGAAAGATCTCAGAGCCATTTTGAACTTTATGGCCGAAAATGATGGTGTGGTATCTAAGAAATATGGCCTCGTGACGCCCCAGTCGATTGCCGCCCTGCAGCGCAAAATCATGCAATTGGATCAAGCCGGTGCCGATGGTTTCTTTGGAGAGCCCGCGCTGGATTTACGCGACTTCATGCGCACCGATTTGTCCGGAAAGGGCATCGTGAACATTCTGGCAGCAGACCGTCTGGTCCAGAACCCAACACTTTATTCGACATTCCTCTTATGGATGCTATCGGAATTGTTCGAGCAATTGCCCGAAGTCGGCGACATGGACCGGCCGAAAATGGTGTTCTTCTTTGATGAAGCCCATTTATTGTTCCGTGATGCGCCGAAAGCACTTCTTAACACCATCGAACAGGTGGTGCGTCTGATCCGATCCAAAGGCGTGGGCATCTATTTCGTGACCCAGAACCCGCAAGACATTCCTGAAAGCGTTCTCGCGCAATTGGGCAATCGGGTTCAACACGCGCTTAGAGCCTACACGCCCAATGAAACCAAAGCCGTCCGCACTGCCGCTGAAAGCTTCCGCCCCAATCCGCGCTTCAAGACACAAGACATGATCACTGCTTTGGGCGTAGGCGAGGCTTTGGTTTCCACGCTCGACGCGAAGGGTATCCCTACCATGGTGGAACGAACGTTTGTCCGCCCACCCATCAGCCAAGTTGGCCCGTGTTCACCCGAAGCGCGTGCCCGCGTGATGTCGGCGAGCCCCATCGGGCCACGCTATGATGGCGTTATTGACCGCGAAAGCGCGTTTGAAATCCTGGAGCGCAAGGCAGCCGAGCTGGAAGCTCAGCAGGCCGAACTGGAACCGCCAGAACCCGCGCGTACCAAATCGACGCGCCAAACGGAAGAAAACCGCGATGATGGTGGGATTATAGGAGCGATCTTTGGTACGTCGCGTGGCCGCTCCGGTCGGTCTCGTCAGAGTTTGGCAGAGACTGCGATGAAGAGCATGGTGCGCCAAGCCAGCTCAACCATCGGGCGGGAATTGATGCGCGGGCTGATGGGGTCGCTGCGCCGCCGCTAGGCCCTTTACTGACGACTCCTTCGCATCCGACCCGATAAAATTCATGTCCAGGTCCCTCGCCATGGCGCATGGACCTTGGTATGAGAAGAACGCTACGCATAAGTTCCGATCAACGGGGCTGAGAGACACAATAAGGGAGTCTGCCATGATTGAACGCAAACAATTCTATATCGACGGCGCTTGGGTTGATCCGGTTACGCCGAACGATCATTACGTCATCAATCCGGCAACGGAGGAACCAATTGCGGTGATCTCTTTGGGTGGTGAGGCAGACGCCGTAAAAGCCATCCTTGCCGCGCGCGCCGCCTTCCCGGCTTTCTCCGAAACCAGCCATGATGAGCGCATTTCGCTGTTGGAAAAAATCATCGCGCTTTATTCCGCAAAGCTGCCTGAAATCGCCCATGCGATCAGCCAAGAAATGGGTGCGCCCATGTGGCTGGCAACTGCCGCCCAAGCCCCTGCAGGCCTCGGCCAACTGATGGGTGCTTTGAATGCGCTCAAGGAATTCACATGGGAGCATTCGCGTGGCAATACGCGCATCCGCTATGAAGCGATTGGCGTCTGCAGCCTGATCACACCCTGGAACTGGCCGATGAACCAAATTGGCTGCAAAGTCGGCCCTGCTTTGGCCGCTGGTTGCACCATGGTGTTGAAGCCTTCCGAACTCGCCCCGCTCGATGCCATGATCCTGGCCGATATCATTCATGACGCCGGCGCACCCAAAGGCGTATTCAATCTCGTCAATGGCGATGGCCCGGGCGTCGGTAGCGTCTTGTCCACCCATGAAGAAGTTGACTTTGTGTCCTTTACCGGTTCAACCCGCGCTGGCATCGAAATCGCCAAAAGTGCAGCGCCAACCGTGAAGCGCATCGCCCAAGAGTTGGGTGGCAAGTCGCCCAACATTGTTCTCGAAGATGCCGACATTCAAAAGGCTGTTTCTGCGGGCGTGATGCAAGTCATGACCAATTCGGGCCAGTCCTGCAACGCCCCTACCCGCATGTTTGTGCCGCGCGCAAAACTGGGCGAAGCAACCGCTGTTGCCAAAGCCACGGCTGAATCTGTTGTTGTGGCAGACCCTGCCGGCGATAAGCGCTTTGCCATGGGTCCTCTGGCTAATGGTCGCCAATTTGAGAAGGTGCAATCCTTGATCGAGATCGGCATGAAAGAAGCCACTTTGGTGGCTGGCGGCATGGGTCGCCCTGAAGGCTTCAACAAAGGGTATTTCGTGCGTCCAACCGTGTTTGTCAGTGACACCAATGACACCACCATCGCACGCGAGGAAATCTTTGGTCCTGTACTGACCATGATCCCCTACGATTGCGAAGCTGATGCCGTGTCGATGGCCAATGACACAGTCTATGGCCTGTCAGGCTATGTACAGTCGGAAAACCTCGACCATGCACGCGCTGTCGCCAAGCAAATCCGCGCTGGCATGATCCACATCAATGGTGCCAGCACCGACACGGTCGCACCTTTCGGTGGCTATAAGCAGTCGGGTAATGGCCGCGAATGGGGTGACTTCGGCCTCGAGGAATTCCTCGAAGTCAAAGCCGTCATGGGCTATGGCGCAGTCGCGGCTGAGTAAGGTTTAGGCCAAATTCACATTGTCATCCCGGACGGCGAAAGCCGATCCGGGACCTTGTGCTGCAAGGGCCGTTGAGGTCCCCACGCTGCGCTTGAACCCCTTCAGTCCCTTCGGGACAGCTTCCCCATGAATGGGGAAGCGGCGTGTCACCAAAGTTTCCGCTCCCGCTTCCCCGCTCGCGGTGAAGCTCCGGCGAAGCCGGTGAAGGGGTGCTTCCGCTTGGAAAGCCCATTCAAAGGCACCACCAATCACCCCACCAAAAAATCCGCCGCCGCGTGAAACACGAAGCTGTGCCGGCGCGCGACCGCGTCTACATCGTGGCCATAGCCCCCACCAAGAACCGTCACCAAGGGAATCGCCCGGCCGCGCACGGCTTCGATTACGCGTCGCTCGCGCGTCATCAGGCCTTGATCGGTCAAAGCGAGCTTGCCCAAGCGATCCTCCCGGTGCGGATCGACGCCCGCAATATAGAACACCAAATCCGGGCGAACCTGCTCCAAAAGGTTCGGCAGATGCGTGTCCAAGGCAACCAGATAGCCTGCATCCCCCGTCTCCTTGGGCAAAGCGACATCCAGATCAGAAGGGGGTTTTTCCAGCGGCCAATTGTCATCACAATGCATGGAGAAGGTGAAGACGCGGGGCTCAGCTTGAAAGATCAAGGCCGTGCCATCGCCATGATGGACATCTAAATCCACCACCAGAATCTGGCTTACGCTGCCTTCTGCCAGCAGTACCGAGGCGGCGACCGCAACATCATTGAAAATGCAGAAGCCTGCGCCTTGATCGCCTCGGGCATGGTGGCTGCCGCCAGCACTGTTACAGGCGAGCCCCTCTCGCAACGCAATGCGGGCGGCCAACAAGGTTCCTGCTGTGGCCAGTTGTGCACGCAAGACAACGCGCTCCGTCAGGCTAAAGCCAATTCGCCGCACGGCCGCTGGCTCTATGGTTCGGCTCAACACCCCATCCACATAACCGGGTGTATGGGCGCGGATCAGGTCTGGCCGCGTGATCGGCTCTGGCGTGACAAAGCCATGCGGTACCAAACCATCTTGGCGCAATACCTCTGCCAGACGCGCAAACTTCTGCATCGGGAAGCGATGGCCGTCCGGCGTATCGGCCGTGTAATCGGGGTGGTGGATGATGGGAAGAACACGCATGGACTCAGCCTGCCCTCAGCCCGTCCTTGATTCTCTGAACAAGGCCCGGCCCTTCAAAGACCAAAGCAGTATAAAGCTGGATCGCATCAGCCCCTGCTTCAAACTTGGCTTGCGCATCCTCAGCTGAAGCTACCCCGCCCACGCCGATCAAAGGCATGGCATCGCCGAGTGCATTCTTGAACTCTTTTAACAAGCGGGTGGATTTCTCAAATACCGGTCTGCCCGACAGACCACCCTGTTCGCCCTTATGCTTGGCTTGCAGATATACGGGGCGGTCGACTGTTGTGTTAGACACAATCAGCGCATCGATCTTTTGCGCCACAACGGTTTCGGCAATAGCGCGCACTTCGTCTTCGTCCAAGTCAGGGGCAACTTTCAAGAACACTGGCCTGCGGCCATGGGCGCGGGTTTGTGATGCTCCGATAACCATGACCTGGCCCAGCAAATCCTCCAGCGCGGCACGGGTTTGTAGCGCGCGCAGGCCAGGTGTGTTGGGCGAGGAAATATTGATGGTGATGTAGGCGGCATGTAGCCACACCCGCCGCAGGCCTTCGCAATAGTCCGCGATGCGGTCTTCGCTATCCTTATTGGCCCCGATATTGGCACCAACAATGCCGGGCTTGTGCGCGCGGGCACGCAGGCGGTTTACAAAAGAAGTGAGACCTTCATTGTTAAATCCCATGCGATTGATAACGGCTTGATCCTCGACCAAGCGGAATAAACGCGGCTTAGGATTGCCAACCTGCGGGCGCGGGGTGACCGTGCCGCATTCGACAAAGCCAAAGCCTGCCGCCAACATCGCGTCGGGCACTTCGGCATTCTTGTCAAAACCCGCGGCGAGGCCGATCCGGTTGGGCAGTGTGAGGCCTGCGAGTTGAACCGAATCTTCGGGACGATCTGGCTTGGCCTTTGGGCCAAAGCCCGCTTTCAGGCTTGCAATCGTGGCTTGATGGGCGGTCTCGGCCGGCAGGACGCGCAGAGCACCGGTGGCTTGGGCATAGAGGTCGATCATGGAAAGGTCAGGGGAAGGTCGTGGCTGGCGTCGCCCAGGAGAGGCAAGTCGATTACTTCTTGCACGGCGGACATGGGAATGGGGCCATAGATGTGCGGGAAAAAGGCGCCGCCGCGCGACGCCTCCCACACCACACTGTCGCCGAGCGGGGTGAGATCAATCTTGGCCAAGATCAAATTGGGCTGGTCTTTGAACCACATCGCCAAAGTCGCGCGCACTTGATCTTGCGCCGAAAGATGGATGAAGCCATCCGTCACATCGAGGGCAGAGCCAGTATAGGCCCCAGCAGTTTCAGCCCTAACCCACGCGCCGCGATTTTCAATTTTATAAGCAAAGGAATCCATGGCCGTGACTTAATGGCAAAACCAGCAGAGTCGACCCCTGCCCGTCATTTTTCCGGCTGATACGTGCAGGCTAGGCAGCTACCAACAGGCTTTGGAACACCAGGGCCCCGTCTGCACTGCCCAGTTCAGCTTCAAATGCACGGTCAGGGTGGGGCATCATACCAAGGATGCGCCCGGTCGGGTCCACAATGCCAGCGATCCGGCGTTGGGAGCCATTGATCTCTTCGCGATAGCGGAAGGCGACGCGGTTTTCTTGCTCAAGCGAGTCGAGCACGGCGTCCTCGGCAAAATAATTGCCTTCCCCATTGCCAACGGTCATGATGGCTTCGGATCGATTGCCAAAGGCGCGTGTGAAGGGGGTGGCTGCATTGGTGACTTCCAGCGCCACAGGCTTGCAGACATATTTCAAGCTCGCATTGCGCAACAAAGCGCCGGGTAGAAGCCCTGTCTCACACAAGACCTGGAAGCCGTTACAAATGCCCAAGACGGGGACACCAGCTTTTGCTGCATCAACCACCGCGCGGGTGACAGGCGACAAAGCCGCCATCGCGCCACAACGCAGATAATCGCCATAGGAAAAGCCACCCGGTAACACGATCAGGTCCAAGCCGTCTGGCAGGCTGGTCTCCTTGTGCCAAACCATGGAGACGTGCGCATCGACGCTGCGCTCCAAAGCGACCTTGCAATCGCGGTCACAGTTCGATCCGGGGTAGATGATGACGGCAGCTTTCATCGCTTCGCACCTACGCGGTTTTGCCGCAGAGGTGAAGTCCAGTGCAGCAAGACCTGCAGCCATTGTGCAACCGACCTGCAGAAAAGAGCGTATTGAGAGGTAAGAATAGGTTAGGAGTGACCATGATTTCGCGCAGAAGCCTAATGATTGGAAGTGCGGCCCTGATGACCCTAACCCCGCCTGCCTTAGACGCAGCCCCCGGCAAGACACCGCAAGCTTTGTGGGATGAGCTTTTAGGCCGTTACGTACGCCCTGATTCTACCGGCTTGAACCGGGTCGATTATGCGGCTTGGAAGGCCAGTGCAGCGGACATGCGCGCACTGGATGCTGTTGTGGCTGGGCTTGCGGGATTGAAGATCTCAAGTCTACCCAAGGCCACTCAATTTGCCACGTGGGCCAATCTATATAACGCCATCACCATTCAAGTCGTGCTGTCGCGCTATCCCATAAAATCAATCCGCGACATCAAGCCAAGTCTTTTGGCGATGGGTCCTTGGAAAGAGCCTCGCGTGCGGGTTGAGGGCAAGCAGCTCTCGCTCGACGACATCGAACACAACATCCTGCGCAAACAATGGCGCGACCCCCGCGTGCATTATGCGGTCAATTGCGCCTCAATCGGCTGCCCAAACTTGGGCCGGCGCGGCTGGCGGGCCGAGACCTTGGATGGGGATCTTGATGCGGCCGCGCGCGCTTTCATCAATTCCCCGCGCGGGGTCCGTGTGATTGGACCGCAAAAACTGCGCGTCTCGTCAATTTATCAATGGTTCAAAGTTGATTTTGGGAATAATGAAGCGGGCATTCTCACCCATCTGCGCCGCTTTGCGGCACCAACCCTTTTGACCCAAATGACCAATGCCAGAATTGTGGGCGATGATTATGATTGGTCCATCAATGCGACGTCAGGTTCTTAACCATGCAAGCCATTAAACGTTACGGCCCGTTGGCGGCCATCGCCTTGGGCCTGATTCTTGCCATTTCGATGGGCTGGCACAAATACCTCTCCTTCGACGTACTGGCCAAGCAGAGCGAAGTCTTGCGTGACTTGGTGACAACCAAGCCGTTGTTGGTAATCGCCTGCTACATGGGAATTTATATCTTCGCCACCACGATCGCCCTGCCTGGCGCGATCTGGATCACGATTGCAGGGGGATTCCTGTTTGGACCGATGTTTGGGCCCTTGTTTGGACCGATTTTCGCGACGGCTATTGCCTCGACCTCGGCAACCATCGGTGCCACCTTTTTGTTTATGGCCACCCAATCTGCTTTGGGCGGGGGCTTACGCGCACGGGCTGGTGGCATTATTGACCGGCTGGAAAAGGGCTTTCAGGAGAATGCTTTTGGCTATCTTCTAACCTTACGACTTCTGCCCATCGCCCCCTTCTTTGGCATCAATCTGGCAGCGGGCTTCTTGGGCGTGCCGCTGCGTACCTTTTTTCTGGCAACCGCCATTGGCATTCTGCCGGGTTGCTACGTCTACGCGTCGTTGGGCAATGGGATTGAGTATTTGATCTCCCAAGGCCAAACACCGGACTTGAAAATCATCTACAACCCCGAAGTGATGGGACCTCTGGTGGGATTGGCGGTCTTGGCGCTGCTACCCAGCGCATGGAAATTCGTCCAATCGAGACTGAAACAAGCATGAGCCAAAAACAACTCAACGTCGATATTTGTGTCATTGGTGCGGGTGCCGCAGGTCTTTCGGTCGCCGCGGGTGCTGCCCAGCTTGGCCTCTCGGTTGTCCTTTTTGAAGAAGGCGAGATGGGTGGCGATTGCCTCAACACGGGCTGTGTTCCATCCAAGGCCCTGATCGCTGCAGCTAAGACCGCCTACGCGATGCAACATGCCAGCCGCTTTGGTATCGAAAATACCCAAGCGGTCGTCGACTGGAACAGGCTCCGCGGTCATATCGACGGCGTGATTGAGACCATCGCGCCCATCGACAGCCAAGAGCGCTTTGAAGGCTTGGGCTGCACCGTCTTTCGTGAACATGCCGTCTTTATCGACCCGCGCACGGTTGAGAGCGCCTCTGCCATAGTCACCGCACAGAAATTTGTCATCGCCACGGGCGCAACCGCCTTTGTGCCGCCCATCCCGGGCTTGAGCGATACGCCCTTCCTGACCAATGAGACTATCTTCGCCCTAGCAACCCAACCCAAAAGCCTGATCGTGCTGGGTGGCGGCGTCATCGGGGTGGAACTCGGCCAGGCATTTGCCCGCTTGGGCACGCAAGTGACCGTGGTTGAGGCCATGAGTATCATGGGCCCGCAAGAGCCTGAAGCGGTGGAAATTGTGCGCGCCAGCCTGAGTGCAGATGGTGTAACCATGCATGAAGGAGCCAAAGCCGTCGCGGTTTCGGGCGATCACGCAGAAGTGGCCGTCACCCTCGAAGATGGCCGCTTGCTCACCGCTGAACGCCTGTTGGTGGCCGTTGGTCGCGCCGCGCGGGTCGAGAACATCGGCTTGGACAAGGCCAATGTCACCTATAGCCGCAAAGGCATTGCGACCGATGATCGCCTGCGCAGCGTATCTAATCCGCGCGTCTGGGCGATTGGGGATGTGGCGGGCAAAGAACAACTGACCCATGCAGCGGGCTTCCACGCCAGCGTTTTCATCCGCAATGCCGTGTTTAAAGCCCCGGCCACCGCAAGTGTTCCCTATATGCCAGCTGTGGCCTATTGCGACCCGGAAGTCGCCAAGATCGGCTTGAGCGAAGCGCAAGCCCGCGACCAGTTTGGCAGCGAAGTCACTATCACCAAGGCCGAGTTTGAGGATAATGACCGCGCCCAGACCGAACGGTCTACCGAGGGATTTTGTAAGCTTGTCATTGGCAAAGGCGGCAAGATTTTGGGGGCGACAATCGTTGGCGAAGGTGCGGGCGAAGCGATCCAGCTGGTGGGGCTCGCCATGGCCAATAAGAAGAGTGTAGGCGCGATAACCAGCCTGATATCGCCCTACCCAACTCGCAGCGAAATCGTCAAACGCGCGGCAGGTGCCTACTTCACGGCGACCTTGTTCTCGGACCGCACCCGCAAATTGGTTAAGTTCCTGAAGCTGTTGGGGTGATGAAGGTTAAGGCGTAACTGCTTTGCGGGCGGCCTCTGCCTCTTTGGTACACAGCCATCGCGTTCGATGGGTGTTGAGCTTGTTGTCCACCCAACCGGTCACACGCGGATTGACCAGAGACCGACCTGTATCAAAGAACACGGGCGCAAGGGCCCCATCCTTGACGGCAAGCTCTTCGGCGTTGCGCAAAAGCTTGGCGCGAACCGCCTCATTCCGCTCTTGGTCTGCTCTAGCTAGCAAGGCATCATAAGCTGGATTTTCATAGCGACCGGAATTCATTTCGGCGCTGCGAGACTCGAGGATATAGAGGAAGGACTTGGCATCGTCATAATCGGCATACCAGCCCATATTGGCCAGTTCGAAGTCGCCGCGCTGGACTTGCGAGTAGTGGATCTGCCCGTCTTGGCCCAAAAGCTCAATCTTAACCCAAGGTGCGATCTGTTGCCACGTGTTCTGCAAGATCGGCACATAACGAGGCGTGTCGCCGTTGGTGACATGCGATAAAGTCAGCAATAATGGCTTAGTCGGCCCATAACCCGCTGCGATCAAAAGGGCACGAGCGGATGCCAGCCTGTTTGACAAGTCGGCCTCGAACATGCCCGCAACAGGTCCGCCACTATAACCCAGCGTATCGGGCGGTACGATGCTAAAGGCGGGCTTGCTTGCGCCACCGATGATCTTGCTAGCAATCAAGTCTCGATCGATCGCAAGTGACAAGGCCTGCCGGACACGCGCGTCTTTCAGCTTTGGGTTCTTGAGATTGAACAGCTCATACTGAATGAGGGCATAAGGCGCCTCGCGCACATAGCCCGGCAATTCCTCTTTGAGGATATTGCGGTTCTGACCGGCAAAGGTCGCATTGGTATCAAGCTCACCGGCCCGCACACTGCGTGCTGCCGCGGCCGGATCTGTGGTTGGGAAGATCAATAGCTTGGTCAAACAGAT
The DNA here is from genome assembly GCA_943372135.1 of Maricaulis salignorans. Taxonomy (GTDB): domain Bacteria; phylum Pseudomonadota; class Alphaproteobacteria; order Caulobacterales; family Aquidulcibacteraceae; genus Aquidulcibacter. The sequence goes on from CALRXH020000005.1 coordinate 63,356, forward strand.
ATTGGCCGCATCGTGAAACAGTGGGTTCTTTTCCAAACGAATGTAGTCATTTGGCTGCCACTCTTTTAAAACAAAGGCACCATTGCCGACCAAATTCCCCGGCTTCACCCAATCCTCTCCAAGTTTTTCGATGACATGGCGTGGAACAGGATAAACGAGCCAATGTGACATCAACACGGGCAAAAATGGCGTGGGGTTCGTCAGTTCAATGACGAGCGTTTTTGGGTCTGGCGCGGACACCCCCAAGCTCGTCGGCGGTGCACCCTTCACATTCACCGCTTCGGAAATTTTGATCATATAAAACAAAGAGGCATAATTGGACCGTGTCTTAGGATCCATCAGACGTCGTATCGAGAACACAAAATCTTCTGCGGTAACCGGCACCCCGTCCGACCATTTGGCGTCGCGCAACTTAAAGGTCCAAGTGAGCTTATCTTCCGAGATGGTCCAGTTTTGAGCCACGCCGGGAACGGGCTTTGCAGCAGCGTTCAAAACAGTCAGCCCTTCAAACAGGCTTTCAAGGATGCGGTCTTCGGTCACAATGGTGGCGCGGGCTGGATCTAGCGTTAAAGGCTCACCCGCATTGCCCATTCGCAAGGTAGTGGCTTTATCTGACCCCTCAGTCGTATTGCCGCAGCCGGCAGCGACGAGGAGTAGTGCCAGTAAAGCCAAAATCTTGTTTGTCATCCAAATCCCCGATCGCATTCAGACTAGAGGACGGCGGTTAATACACAAGGGTTCGGAAATGAAGTTGCGAGGGGAAATGGTCGAAGCAGAGTAAAGAAGCCCAAGCCATTTCTGGCCTGGGCTCACATCTTATTCTTCGCTTTGGTTTGGCAAGCGTTCCAAGCCTTTAGCGCGCGAGACGAGATCAATGAACTCGTCCCTGAAGCCAAATCGGTCCTCGCCCTTGGCCGCCTTGGCGATGCGGGCTACGTCAGCATAGCCAAATCCCTTTCCAACCCAAGGATCTTGGCGAAGGAGTTGGGCATATCCTGCCACCGCGACCGCAAAGCGGGTAGCCTCTGGCGCGCGGTCAAAGCTGGCGCTGCGGTCAGCGTCGGTAATGGGCCGTTCAATCAAACGGGAATTGGCCTCGCCCGGTACTTTGTAGCGCAAGCGCAATAGGCCCAGCTCCTTGGCCTTACCTGTTGCAGGAGTTTCAGTGGCGGCCCCATAGCGAAGGGGATCAACACTGCCTTGTGCACCAACCGGGGTGATCTCATAGAGCGCGGTGACTTGGTGGCCCGCACCGATTTCACCCGCATCAACCGCGTCATTATTGAAGTCTTCGCGGTTAAGGGCGCGTGTCTCATAACCGATCAAGCGCCATTCCTTGACGCGCGCTGGATTGAATTCCACCTGCGCCTTCACATCATCGGCGATGGGGAACAACGTGCCGCTGATTTGGGTATCAAACACTTTGCGGGCTTCCTGAATGGTGTCGATATAGGTCGCAACGCCATTGCCGTTTTGGGCCAGGCTTTGCATCATCGTGTCATTATAATTGCCACGCCCAAAGCCAAACACGGAGAGATAAATCCCCTTCTTGCGCTGGTCGGTTACATAGCTTTGGAGCGCGCGGGGATCAGAAATGCCGACATTGAAATCGCCATCCGTCATCAAGATCACCCGATTGACACCATCTTTATTGTAGTTTTTAGCAGCTGTTTCATAAGCAAGGCGGATGCCCTCCCCGCCAGCAGTTGAGCCGCCAGCTTGCAGGATTTCAAGTGCACAGACAATGTCGCGCGTCTGGTTCCCGGCGGTGGGTTTGAGCACCACGCCAGCAGCCCCGGCATAAACGACGATAGAGATACGGTCGCGTCCATTGAGGTTGGGGGCCAACAAGGCCAAGGCGCGCTTGGCCAAGGGCAAACGGTCGTCTGCGGTCATCGACCCAGATACGTCCATTAGCATGGTGAGATTTAAAGGTGGCCGCTCGCTACGGGGGATATCATACCCTGATAGCCCGACATGCACGATTTGCTTTTCCCCCGCCCAAGGGGAAGGCGCGACGGCCACGGTGGTGGAGAATGGCAAGCTGCGGTCCTTCGACTTGGCATAGCCATAGTCAAAATAATTCAGAAACTCTTCTACCCGCACCACGTCAGCTGGCGGCAGACTGCCGTCGCGGACAAATCGGCGCGCATTGGCGTAGGACGCTGTATCCACTTCCATGGCGAAGGTTGAGATCGGATTTTCCGCCGTCTGCTTGACGCTATTGATGGCCGCAAGAGGATACTTTTCCGTCGATTGGATCTGCGGGGCAGGTGAAGTCTGCGTTCCCGTGACAATAACGCTCTGCCGGGACGCATCAGCCACTTTACTCTGCGCGGCATAGGATTGAGCTGATACCCCAGCGAGCACAGGCGCTTTAGGGGGCGGGGGTGGTGGCGTTGGCGGCGGTGGGGCCATCATCATGGGCGGGGGTGTGGGCATCCTCGCTGGTGCCGGCATGCCAACAGCCATTCGGGTGCGACGCGGATAGGCACCCCCCATCTCTTCGGACGCTGCAGGGCAGTTAAAGTCGGTTGCATCTGTGGCAGTCGTCCGGCTGACTGTCCCTGCAAACTGGGTGTAGCTAGCCGGGTTTGACCCGCAGCTTGCAACCAAAGCGGTGAGGGACAGGGCCGCAATGACCCGCTTGGCAGCAGAATTCATACAAGTCTTGCGCGAATAGAAGTAAGGGTGGTTCACGATCATGTTGCTTGCCTCCAAACGCCTCTTTGAACGTTTGACCCGATAGAGAGGGCGCAACAAGGCCATGTTTGGAAGGCTTCAGGGCAAAATTGGGGCAATTTTAACCAAGAAGCTACTGGCGCGCAGGCTTGCCGAAGCGCACGCAGAGGCTTAATCGGGTTTTCATGGTTGACCGTCCCGCATTTCTCGACTTCGAGAAACCCATTGCCGATCTTGAAAAGAAGATCGATGAGTTGAACGCGACAGCGGAAAAGAGTGGCGCGAAAGGTGTGCGCACCGAAGTCTCGAAGCTCCGGCAAAAGGCCAATCGCGCCTTGGCCGACCTGTATCAAAATTTGGATCCTTGGCGACGCACACAAGTTGCGCGCCATCCAGACCGGCCGCACTTTAAAGATTATGTCGACGAGCTGATCACCGACTATGTCGAGTTAGCGGGGGATCGTAAGTTTGGCGAGGATGCCGCCATTCTAGGCGGCATGGGCCGGTTCCGGGGCCGCCGCGTCGTCGTGCTAGGCCATGAGAAGGGCCGTACGACCCCGCAACGTCTCAAGCATAATTTCGGAATGGCCCGACCCGAGGGCTACCGGAAGGCTGTGCGCTTGATGGATATGGCGGAGAAGTTTGGGCTCAGCGTCCTCACCTTTGTTGATACCGCCGGGGCTTATCCCGGGCTTGATGCCGAAGCGCGCGGCCAGGCCGAAGCCATTGCGCGTGCGACGGAACGCTGTTTGACGTTGGGCGTGCCAATGGTCTCGGTCATTACCGGTGAAGGTGGCTCTGGCGGGGCGGTTGCAATTGCCGCGGCCAATAGCGTGCTGATGCTGGAAAACTCTGTCTATTCGGTGATTTCACCCGAGGGTGCGGCTTCGATCCTCTACCGTTCGGCCGATCGGGCCAAGGATGCTGCCACCGCCATGAAAATCACCGCCCAAGACCTTTTGGGCTTTGGGGTGATTGACGGGATTATCCCAGAACCGTTGGGTGGCGCACATCGGGGGCGCGCCAACGCCATCAAGTCAGTTGGCGATAGCATTGAAAAAGCACTCTACCAGCTAGAAGCCCTAGATGCAGAAGGCTTAAGGGCTCACCGCGCAGACCGTTTCTATCGAATTGGGCGCTCATTGGTGGACTTGCCTTCAGCCACCGATACACCGACCAAAGCTGGCTAAATCCTGCACGAACAGGTCTGGAGCTTCCCAAGCGGCGAAGTGCCCACCATGGGGCATGTCCGTCCAATGCTGCAGATTATAGCCGATCTCCACCCAGTCCCGGGGTGGGTTGGGGAAAATGCTGTCACCAGGGAAATTGGCAAAGCCTGTAGGCACGTCAATCCGCTGACCGGGATTGAGGAAATAGCCACCGCCCTCCTCCAAAACCCCGCGATAGAACCAAACAGAGGTCGCAAAGCAGTCGGTCAGCACATAATGCATGATATTGGTCAAAAGCTCCTGCTTGCCAAAAATGGTGTCGAGCGACCCGCGCGAGGCGTCGGACCAGTTTTGAAACTTCTCAACAATCCAAGCTGCCTGTCCAAAAGGGGAGTCGGTTACAGCCATGGCCAGCAATTGCGGTCGCGTGGTCTGAAGTTGAAAATAAGCACCGCCCATTTGCATCATAGCTTGCGAATTCTGCGCCCAAGCGCCCCGCTCTGGCGTGTTCAGCGTCGACATGTCCGGGCGCAGCCCCAGCATATTGAGATGAATGCCGCGCACGACATCTCCATGCTCTAGACCCAGCCAAGCCGTAACCACCGACCCCCAATCGCCCCCTTGGGCGATGAAAGACCTATAACCCAAGACATCGACCATCAATTTGGTGAACAACGTGGCCGTGGTTCGCGGTCCGATCGGGCGCGCGGGCCTGCCGGAAAAACCATAGCCAGGCAGACTGGGGATGATCAGATCAAATGCATCTTCAGCTTTACCGCCGTGCTGGCTCGGAAACGCCAAAGGGCCAATGACTTTGTGAAACTCAAATACCGAACCCGGCCAGCCATGGCTAAGCAAGAGTGGCCGCTTACCACCAGCCTCACCCACAACATGGAGAAAGTGGATGTCTTGGCCGTCAATCGTGACCGTAAACTGGGGCAAACGATTGAGTTCTGCCTCGACTGCCCGCCAGTCATAGGTGTTAAGCCAATAATCCTGAAGCTCTTTCAACCAAGTGGTGGACGCGCCGCGCGACCAATCATCTACCCCCTCATCGGCTGGTACATCTGGCCATTGGAAAGCCGCCACCCGCCGCTGAACCTCATCCAGCTTGGCTTGCGGGATATGGATGGAGAAGGGTTTCAGACCATTGCCCATCCCTAATTCGGCCAATAGGCAATGGTGTCATCTTTGGTGACCTTGGTTCCTAACGCCCGGTCAATGGCGATTGGACCCTCCAGCGTGGCGGGATAAAGCGGCTTGCGCCCGCTGGCCTTATGGTCGTCTAACAGCTTGCGGAGCTTAGCCACCATGTCGGGACGGGCCACAGCCAGATTGGTCTTCTCTGTCGGGTCTGTGGCTAGATCATAAAGATAAACAGTACTGGGTTTTTCGATCACTTGCAGCTTCCAATCGAGATGGCGCACTACACGGTAGCCGTCGCTTTGCCAGAAGATGGTCTCATGGGGACGCGCATTGCCTGCCTTGCCTTGGGCATTCGGCAAGATATTGACGCCATCAATCGCAACGCCCTTGGGAAGGGCTGCCCCTGCCGCTGCCGCCAATGTTGGCATTAAATCAATATGGGCGACGGGGGCTTGCACCTGGGTGCCGGCTGGAATTTTTCCCGGCCATGACATGAACATGGGCACGCGGATGCCCCCTTCAAAGAGAGAGAGTTTCCAGCCCCGGAAAGGCTTGTTGATCTCTGGCAGCCCAATATAGCCTGGCCCACCATTGTCGCTCGAAAACACGATCAAGGTATTGTCGGCCATGCCTTGTTCTTTCAAGGTCGCGACAATCCGGCCTACACTGCGGTCTAACGACACAATCATCGCCGCATAAACCCGTTCGCGCTCGGAGCTCATCGGCCCCACCGCATCATAGTCAGACTTCGTGGCCTGTAGGGGCGTATGAACAGTCCAATGCGAGAGATTGATAAAGAAGGGGCGGTTTTTGTTAGCCTTGATGACTTCAATCGCTTCATCGGTCCAATAATCGGCGAGATAGCCGCGCGGCTTAAACCATTCCCCGTCATTGTAGGAGGCCGCATATTCCATCCGTGCCCACAAGAATTTGTCGATCGGGTCAAAATCGAGCTTGGCATTGACGGCATTGGGATCATCTTCGGGCAAGTGAAGGCCGCTAGCCATCAACAGGCTTTCGTCAAACCCTTGGGCATTTGCCCCAAACTCCGGGCCAAGTCCTGTGTGCCACTTGCCGATATGAACGGTGTGATAGCCGCGCGTCTTCAAGACTTCGGCGATGGTCACTTCTGAGCCCGGCAGGCCTTGCTCGTCATACTTCGGCATTTCGGCCACGCGGTCGGCATGATAAATGGCGGGCGGCATGCCACTTTGTCCCCGCATGGAGTCCGCCACCATTTTCACGATCCGACTCATACCGTCTGGCGTCGGGGTAAATTCAAAGCCTGTGCGGGTTGGATAGCGCCCTGTCATGATCATCGCGCGCGACGGCGCGCAGCTGGCCGTGCCTGAATAGGCCTGACGGAATGCGACGCCCGAGCCGGCCAAGGCATCGATGTTGGGGGTCTTGATTTTCCCATTGCCGAGGCCGCCGCCAAAGGTCGAGATGTCATTATAGCCCAGATCATCGGCCAGAATAAAAATGATATTGGGCGGACGGTCGCCAGATGTGGTCTCGGCAGCAGCCGGGCCCTGCATCCAGGCAATAGGCTTGTTTTCAGGAATATCGGTGCGCTTTTGGGAAGCAGCCAGCGCCAGAACCAAATCCACGCGCTTCACATAGGCCAGTGCCCCTAAGCCTAAGATGGCAACGAGGCCACCCAACAGGATTTTCTTCATCATGACGTCAGTCTCCCCCAAAATATTGTCTCAGTTCGCATCGAATAGGGCTTCACATCCTGTGCCCGACAGGATCGCGCGGCAAGCCGCGGCATCTGAGCCAGACAAGGACTTTGCATGATCTTTCAGCCAAACCAGACATTTGGCCTGATAGGCAAAAGTTGGTTGTGTCCAAGCCCGCCCATCAATCATGGTCTCAAAACTCGTTTGGCCAGCTTGGGCGGCTTGGGCATTGGCGACTAAGAATGGCACATACACGCGGCCAATCTCAGCTAGAAGCGGCGCGAGGCGGGTTTGCGCCTGATCTCGCGTCAGCCAGTCACCATCTTTAGGGTCGAGGCCCGATAAGTCTTCCATCCGGTCGATCCAGGCGCGCAGCCGCGGCGTCCGTTCAGCACATAGCGCTGCTGGGGTAGGATCGACGACACCTAATTGGGTCAACTGACCATAAAGGCCGAAGTCACTGGTCCCGGGTCTTGCCCCCATCACAAAGCCAGCTGGCTGGATCAAGGCCTCCAGCACGCCAAGCAAACGCTCATAGGACTGCTCGATTGTCGCAGCCGTGACAGCATTGGAACCCACGACATAGAGGCGATCAATCTGGCGCTTGGAGATAAAGTCTGAGGCGGCCTTGGCGTCTGCGTCCGGCGTCGTGGTATCATGCCAGAACACCAATTGCGGCCCCGCATGGGCAATATCGGCTTCGCGCGCCCAGCGATAATGGAACATGGCCTTGGTCAGCCATTCATCGGCAAAGTCTTCGATCAGATGATCGAGAAACGCGATAACCGGATCGCTCGGCACCAAGCCGCGACCCGCATATTCCTGCTCAAGCCGCGCCAGGATGGGGGTGGAATCAACTTGCGCTTCATAACCGCCATCGGCTTGAGGAAAATAGACGGTCGGCAGAAGCTTCACCTTGGCCTCTGGAAAGCCCGACATGGGGCTGCGATGACTGCCCCAATGCAGGGCATAGGGAATGTGGCGATAGCGCAAGGCCGCAATGACTTTGCGGGTATAAGGCGAGCCTGCTGCCCCTAAAACATGGAGGCGTGACAGGGCTGGAGCATCAGACATCAGACAGCTTTCTTATTGCCAGAGAAGAGTGCAAGGGCACCGCGAATGAGGGCGAATAAGATCAGGACAAGAACCAGAGCAAGGCCTGCCAATTGCCAGCCATAAAAGCTCACCTGGCGCATGATGCTGTTATGCGCGGCCTGACGCTGCACCTTATAGCCCTTAGGTAAGTCAAGGACGCCATTGGCCTTCGCATAAGCGGCATAGGCACGTTCCAGATCGGCGCGAACCTCGGGCAATTGCATTGACAAGTCTGTCATTTGGCCGGGATCCTTCACGACGTGATAGAGCCGCCACTGATTGTCGCCATATGGGGGGTTATACTTCACCAGCGTGAAATCGCCCTTGGTGATGGCGGCATTGCCAGAAACCTCCACCCCAACCGCGTCATTGGGCCCATAAACCGCTTGCGCTTTGCCTGACAGTACCGAAGCCAGACTGCGGCCCGAAATCGGCTTGGAACCGGCAATAGCAGGCGCACCACCCACAAGATCGATCAAAGTAGGCGTAATGTCTTGCACAAAGGCTGCAGCAGTGACGGCTTTGTCGGCGGCAATGCCAGGACCTGCCATCACCATTGGCACATGCAAACCACCGCTGGAAGTATAAAACTTGAACAAATGGCCAGGCGTAGCGACCGCACTCGCCCATTCGGGACCAATCCAGTTGTAGCTACCGCGCTCTCCGAGATTTGCCAACTCGCGCGTATAGCCATGGGTCTTCATCCATAAGTTAAAGCCGCGCTCGCCGCCGGGATTACTCGGCTCTGGCCCATTGTCCGAGGTGATGACAAAGATCGTATTCTCAAGCTCACCGGTTTTGTCCAAATGCACAACCAGACGTCCGATCTCGGCATCGGTGGCCTCGATCATCCCGGCATAGACTTCCATCGCCTTGGCCTGCATCTTCTTTTCATCCGCGCTCAAGCTGTCCCAAGCCCGCATACTGGCGTGCATGGCAGGTGCTTTGGCGTCATTCGGCACGAAGCCCAAAGCTTTGGCGCGCTCAAACCGGTCTTTGCGCAATTGGTCCCAGCCGCCATCAAAGCGGCCAGCGTATTTTTGAGTGAAGGCACGCGGCGCCTGAACCGGGATGTGGACGGCTTGCAAGGCGACATAGGCTAAAAAGGGCTTATCGTCCTTGGGGTTTGCGTCCAGATAGGCTAGCATCTTGTTGACGATCACGGTCGAGGAAAACTGGCCGCTGGGATACGAAGTGGGTTTATCATCCTCAAACCACGGTGCCTCGTTATAAAACGGCATATAGGGCTTATCATCCCAATTATCGGCTCCCGAAGCATCAAGCGCGAAGGATCGGTCAAAGCCGTGTGAGCCTGGCAATTGCCCAGGCCCGTCGCCCAAATGCCACTTGCCACTCATGAAGGTGTGATAGCCCGCCAAGCGCAACCGCTCTGGCAACGTGGCAACATTGGGCTCTAAATGAAGGCCATAGCCCGGCTTGCCAACATGCTCTTTCGGCAGAACTTCCTTGATCGTTGCCACGCCTGCCTGATGGTTGGTCAGGCCCGTCAGCAACATGGCGCGCGAGGGCGAGCACAAAGGCGAGGTTGAATAACGGGTAAAGCGCGCTCCCCGACGGGCGATGGCATCGATAGTCGGGGTTTTAGCCTCGCCGCCATAAATGCCCAGATCCATCAAGGCGGCATCGTCAAACAAAATGATCACAACATTGGGCTTGGCCTTTGGTGCAGCGACCTTGGGATCTGACTGCCCAAAGGAGGGCCCGGCACTTATCACCAGAGCCAATGCACCCAGCGTAACACTGACAGAGCGCATCAATCCAAACAGGTGTCTGTTAGTTTTGCCCACGCTCGCCCCCAAACCACTTCATTGTTTTGACACGATGATTGTCATTGGAGGTGCGAGGGGTCAAGACAAATCCAATCACGATCACGGCCCGCCTCAATTGCGCAAGACACGCCGCTTGGATAGCTTGCCTTGGCTGTCCAGCGAGACCAAATCGCCATCCTCCATGATCCAGAACGTTCCCTTAAACTTCTGCTTGGCATCGCCCAAGAACGGCCCTTCCAGCGCCTTGAGTGGCAAGGCGGGCACAATATGGGTCAAGGCCACGCCGCCAACCTTGGCGGCATTGGCAATGTCGGCGATTTGGCTCGGCGTCGCGTGATAATTTTCAATATCATGGAAGACTTGGCTAACACCCGCCTGCCCGGAATCTTTGGCTGCCTTGCCCATAATCTGGGTCAGGTTTGTCGCGATGGCCTCATGTACCAATAGATTGGCCCCTTGTGACGCCTTGGTCACGCAGTCACACGCCTTTGTATCCCCGCTGATGACAATCTTTTGCCCGCCATATTCAATTCGATAGCCCAAAGCCGGCTCAATCGGGCGGTGGTCGACACCAAAAGCAATGATTTTCAGCCCGTCCTGATCATAGACGACAGCCTCTGCCCCGATAGCAGGGGCAGCAAAGGGCTTAGCCTCAAATCCAAAACCAGAGGGCGGAACAATCGCGGCACCATGGTGGGCAACCCGGTAACCGCGATCTTGGCTGTAGACTTGGGTAAGACCTGCCGCAATTTGCTCAACCCCCGTCGGCCCATAAAGCGGCAGCGGTGCCTTGGCCGAACTCGACGCCCAGCGCTGAAGACCCAAAGAACCCAGTCCATCAATGTGGTCGGAATGAAAATGGGTCAGGAACACAGCTTGCACTTGGCCCGTTGGCAAGCCCATCAGATTGAGGGTTTCGGCCGATCCCTCGCCTGCATCGAACACAAAAAGCTTGCCGCCAGCGATAATCGCCAAACAAGGGCCTGCGCGATCAAGGTCTGGCATTGGGGAACCGGTCCCGCAAAAGCCCGCATGCAGCCCGGTCTTCAACCCTTCGATGGTCGGATTCGCAAGGGCTTGATCGGCACCACGCTCCAGAACCGCCAAAGCAATCTTGTCCCGATTTAAAATCCCGACTGCAGCCCCGCAAACAAGGAGCCCCGCTAGAATGGCTAGAATTGGCTTGGCTTTCATCACGACCCCATATGCGGCTTGTTGGTAAACGCTCTATTGACACTATAAGTGCAATAATCAACCTGTCAAACAGCCACGGCCTTTTTCTCGAGGCCCTGCTGCTCCCACCTATCGCACATCGCGCACCAGGCGGAACCCGATGTGATTACTTGAAAAATCAACATCTTGCGGCTGGCGGGCTTGCGGACGATACCGACCACAGAAGTTATCTGAACACAGCCAAGACCCGCCTTTGACCGTCCCCGAGACCCCGTCCAGATAGGGTGTTTCGGTCCATTCCCAGACATTGCCGATCATATCATAGAGGCCTAGTTTGCTGGGCGGAAAACAGCCGACAGGTGCCGTAGATTGAAAGCCGTCGGAGCCTTCATCCAAAAGGGGAAACAGCCCCTGCCATGTATTGGCAATCGGCTTCTTTTGGGGATCATACGCGCCAGATCGCGTGTTTGCCTGATCCGGCAAGCCGGACTGGGCGGCAAACTCCCACTCCACCTCATTGGGCAAACGCGCACCAGCCCATGCCGCATAGGCTTTCGCATCTTGGCGGGATACATGAATGACGGGCTTATCCTCTTGGCCCTCGATGGTGCTGCCGGGGCCTGAAGGTGCCTTCCATGTCGCACCTGGTATCAATCTCCAGTATCCGGGTCGGCCATTCTTGCCACTTTCAAACACGGCCGAGCCTGCTCCACCATCTGTTCGGGTCAGCGACTTTTCGGCGTCCGTGACATAGGCTTTCGCGGCGACAAAGGCTGCAAATTCGCGGTTTGTCACTTCGTGCGCCTGCATCAGAAACCCATTTACCTGCATGCGCATGGATGGGCCTTCTTCTGGAAAGGAAGGATCCTGACCCAAAAGAACTGAGCCTGGAGGAATTTTTACCCAGCCACCCTGTTGCGCAGCAGGCAGGCCGCAGCTGACCTTTGCCGCACTCTTTTTGGCCTCTGGCGCTGGCGTGCAGCCAGAGGCGAGGAAGAATGGCAGCAGGATCAAAATAGCTCGTTTCACGATGTCAGTTCTTTCAAGGCGTCTTCAATCACCCATAAGCGGTCCTGCCCCCATACGCACACATCGTTGACACGAAAACACGGAACGCCCCAATGGCCAATTTCCAAAAGCTCCAGCCGATTGGCCTCCGCCTCTTCGCGCCAGCTCTCGCGAGCCAGCTGTTCGCGCGCTTCTGGCCATGGCAGGCCCGCGGTTTCCACAATCTGCTTCATCCCGGCATCAGAGCCCGCATCGACGCCTTGCGACCACACGGCAGTCAAAAACGACTCAACAAACTCATAGCCACGCCCCTGCTGCATGGCCCAAGCCAGAATGGCGTAGCCGCGCTCAACCGGCTTGCCGACCGGATCGGCAATACGCCCAAACGGAATATGAAGCCGTCGGGCCTCGCGCGCATTGTCGAGCGTGAAATAGCGGCTCTTCATCGGCGGCACAGGCAAACCCCGCATCACCATGGGCAGGACATACCGCAAGCGCAATTGTGCACCATAGGCATCAGCCAAGGCTTTTGCCCGATGGGCTGACAAATAAGTATAGGGGCTGCGGAAGGATAAATACCAATGCAGCACTGGCTGTGCACCAGCTTGCATTTTGGCTGGTTTGAGTTCCAAATCCGGCGCAGGGAAGATCAGAGCGGAGGGTGCTCCCGAGACATGTGCGCCAACACCGCGCAAGCGGGTTTCGAGATAATGGAGGCGATCAATACCCCAATACCACTCGCCGCCATAATGCAGCATTGCGCCCATGAAATGGCCTAAACGCGCCCGTTCAGCGTCACCTTTGGCACAAGGCCCGCCCGACAAGGGCGCTGCAAGTGGCTGGGAGGTGCCGGCCCACAGCGCCTTGCTTATCGAGAGGGCGCGGGGCCAGAAGTCTTCTGCCCCTAAAGCTTGCGCAAACTGATCTTGCGCGGCGCGAACGGCCTCGGGTGCCGGCTGCACGCCTTGATCGACGAAGGTAAAGCCGGACTTCTTCGCCAAACGCGCGCTATCTTCTCGGGCATAGGCAATCAGGCGATCGCGCTCTGGTGCTGCCCAATCATCGGGCGGCCCAACCAGCCAGACGTGGAGGTCAAGATCATAGCGGCTGCGGAACAGGTCCAAGGCCTGCAGCGCCAAATGACCATAGGGATCATCAATTTGATGAAAATAGTCGACACGGTGGCGCGCGCCTTGGCGCTGACGTTCTTTTTCGAACTTGTCGCGGGCCCCATCTTGGCGCTGCGCGCTGGTGATGGCCTCTGCCACCCGTGAAACCACTAGCGTTTTCAGTGACATTGCGCGCCCCCCTTGATTTTTGACCAACCTATGTTTTGGCGTACAGAATGTCAAAAAGAAGTATGCTTTCACGCCCACCGCGATCGGCCCCAATGGACCAAAAGGATTAAGCGGCTTAGGTGGGACAGGGATTATCTAAACGAGGATAGACGATGCAGGTGCTCAAGCTGTTAGCCTTATGTCTTTTGAGTAGTAGCGCGTGCGGGCAGGCACCGGGGCCGGCTGTCCCGGTACAAGACCAAACATTTTCGACCCGCATCAGCGCTTTGAGCCTGTCCCCCCAAAACATGACAGGGATCACCAGCACTAGCCCCGCTGATTTGATATATGCCCTGCAGCTCGATACCAAGCGGCAAAACCCGGGCACCCCAGAAGAATTTGGCGGTCTCTCCTCCCTCTCAGTACAAGCGATTGAAGGCGACACAATCGTTTTTGACGCTTTGACCGACCAAGGCCACCTTGCCCGCTTCTCAGCTCCCAATCCGCTAACTTGGGCAGCAAGCCCGCCTGCGCCCAGCCAAGTTCACCTCACCATACTCACCGATCCGGCAGGTAAACCGCTGCGCGGGGCCAATCAGGTCGATAGCGAGGGCCTAGCCCCCACCGACACCGGTTTTCTCATCAGCTTTGAGCGCGACCACCGCCTTCTCGAACTCGTCAAGACAGGTGAGGGCTACACAAGTCAGATTGGCCCCACCCTGTCGGGCTTTGAGGGACTTGAATCCAATGGTGGGATGGAGGCGCTGACCCGCCTGCCCAATGGCCAGTTTTTGGCCTCAGCCGAATATGGCCCAGATCGGTTGGGCGATCCTGCTGCCAAGCTCAAAGCGCCTTATTGGATATTTGATCAGGCCAGCACCGCGGTCACCGCGCCCTTCGGCAGCTTTGAAAATCAAGGCCGCTTTGGCATCACAGACATCCGGGTGTTGGATCAGGATGTTTGGGTTCTGAAACGTTCCTATGACCCCGCAAGCAAGATCACCTTATCTCGATTGGAAGCATGCGACGTCTCAACCGTTCTAGCAGGCAAGCCAGTCTGTAATTTGAAACTCGCCCTCTCTCCGCCCTTTCCGATGGACAATTATGAGGGCCTGGCCATGATGAAAGACCCACAAACCGGGGGCAATCTCGTTTTCATCTTGTCAGACGATAATTTTTCTGCCGATCAAAGCACATACCTTCTCGCGTTTCGGTTAGCCACTTCCCGCCTCACCCGCCGCCTTAAGCCCGGAGCAACGCCATGACTTCCATCAAGACCAGCCTCTTCGTCGCGACCTGCCTGATGGCACCCTTTGCCCTATCTGCCTGCCAACCGGGCCCCACCAACACGGTGGCCGCAGCTGGGATGGACGGCATAGACCATAGCCAAATGAATCATGGCCAAATGGATCATAGCCAAATGGATCAGGGTAACATGATGGGGTCAGGCGATGCGGCTGTTGCCGCAACGCCCTCAACCAAGGCCTTTCAAGCGGCCAATTCGACCATGCACCAGAAGATGGCCATCCCCTATTCAGGCGATGCCGACAAAGACTTCATCGCCGGCATGATCCCCCATCATGAAGGCGCAGTCGCCATGGCCCGCGTTGTGCTGGAGCACGGCAAGGACCCTGAAATCCGCAAGTTGGCCGAAGACATCATCGCCGCTCAAGATCGCGAAATCAGCCAGATGAAGGCGTGGCAGGCCAAGAATAACAAGCCATAGACACGGCCCACCCGACTGCCCAAGCGATGTTGAATCCAACGTCCATCTGGGCTACCGACACATCTGCGCTGCACCCGTAGCTCAGCTGGATAGAGTGTTGCCCTCCGAAGGCAAAGGTCACAGGTTCGAATCCTGTCGGGTGCGCCATTTTTCCTTGCTAAAATGCAACCCACTTGTGCAGAAGCCGCTAATGATTGCGTGACTGATCCGGTGATCGAACGGGTGAGGAAATAAGGTGACGGAACATGTTCGGCTATTTTCCTACGGCACGCTGCAGCTTGAACAGGTGCAGCGAGAGACGTTTGGCCGCAAGGTTGAGGGAAAAGCAGACGCGCTCTTGGGCTTCAAACAGACCCTTTTAGAGATCACGGATCCAGAGGTTCTAAAGATCAGCGGCGAGCGCTTTCACCCCATTGTTATGGCAAGTTCAGACCCCATGGACACGGTGGCTGGAACTGTCTTTTGGATCACGCCGGATGAACTCGCTGCGGCAGATCGCTATGAAGTGTCGGACTATCATCGCGTGGAAGCAGGCCTTGTCTCGGGCGGCAAGGCTTGGGTCTATGTGAAGGCATAGCCTGCGGCGAGAGCGCCTTTAGCAGAAATAAGCTTAACTACGCTGTACCAACCCCCTCATCCCCGCCGAAGCGAAGCGCAGAACGGGGATCCCCAAGGACTTTGCGGCACAAGGTCCGGGACTCGGCTGACGCCGTCGGAGATGACAGCGATTGAGGCTTTTGAGCGCCCCTCATTTACCCCCGATAGCTGCCTCGATGGCGATGAGGTTGTCGTCGCTGTTGCGGTCTATCCGCTTCACATAGGGGTCTACCCCAGCAAAGCTTGGCTCGGTGCCTGCTGGCAAGGTAAGCACCACTTGCTGGCGGCCACTGCGAATGGGTCGGCGTTCAAAGGCCAAGACATTGGCCTTAGTAAAGGCCTCATCCTCGGGCTTTTTGCTAAAAATGCCTACTTCCCAAGCTTCCGACATCGGGGCCTCGGTCTCTTTACCCTCACCATCGGCATAGAGTTTTTTGGCCTCCACCGTCAGAGTCACTTGCCAGCGACCATCGGGAAGCTTGACCCGGGTGGCCGCCGTTGTCTTGGCATCAAAGAGGGTGATCTTCTCGAATAAATCGGTAATCAATTGCTGCTTTACCGGGTCTGGCCCGACTTCTGCCCGCAAATACGCTATGAATTGGGCGCTCGTGGGATAGGGCGCAGCCTTGAAGGCGAACTGGGCGATCACTTTTCGAATGGCCGCATTCACCGGGGCCTCACCCACTTCGTTGCGCAGGAAATACATCACCAAAGCACCCTTATTATAATGGATGTAGCCTTGGTTCTCGACCCGATTGAGTGGCAATTCTTCGACCACTTCGCTGCCGCGTGCTCCGAGATAGGAATCGAGCTCATTCTTTAGGAATTGGCGGACTTGTTCTGGCCCCAACATATCTTCCATCACCAAAAGTGCGCCATATTGAGAGAAGCTCTCCGACAATAGGGTCGAGCCCTGCTTATCGCCACCGACAAATTGATGGGCAAACCATTGGTGCGCAATTTCGTGCGCCGTCACGAAGGTGACAAGATCGATCTTCTTGGGGTCACGATTGGCCTGTAGCCAGCCAATATCCTCGCTAAATGGGACTGTATTGGCGAACGACTGGGCAAAAGTTTCATAGGCCGGGAATTCCAAAACGCGGAACTGGCGGAATTGATAGGGCGAGAAGCGCTCTGAAAACAGCGTCAGAGACCTATGTGCCGCTTTCTCCATCCGGTCGAGGTTCGCTGTATGCTTGGGGTGATGGTATAATTCTACCAAGACCGGCTTGCCCGCCACCTGCACTTGCGACCGCTTCACGTCATAGCGGGCCGACTGAATCGAGAAGAAGTGGTGGATCGGCGCTTCGGTTACAAACCGACGGGTGATGCGGCCATCCTGTTTCGTCTCTGAAACCTGATAACCTGGTGCGATGGGGATTTGATCATCATCGGTGCTGACCGTGATATCGGCAGTAACCCAATGGCTGTCTGGCCGCAAATAATGGTGCGCGTCACCCTTGGGGTCTTCCAACTTATAGGGACGGCGGTCCGGGTCGAGGCCATATTTGCGCCGTTTTGACCGATCAGTCAGCCAATTGCCGCGCGAAACGCCAAGGATGGGCGTGAGCTCGAAATTGTTCAAGAAGGTGCCATTGGCGATCAGACGGCTCTGACCGCTGCCATTGGTAAAGCCCTTACGACCATAGGTGGTTTCAAACGTCACCATACGTTTTTCGCCCGGGGCCATGGGCGTCTCGAAGCGATAAAGTGTGACATTATGGTCCGGCCAAGCCTTTTCAACGACTACGCCGGGGACCGACAGGCTGGCCCGCTCTACCGTCGATCTGTCAGGCAGTGCAGCAATCGTGCGCGTCAGGGGTGCACCCGTTTGGTTTTCGATGACATAGCTGCCAGTGACGTCGGCTTGGCGATCCTTGGGGCGTAAATTGACGCTGAGTTTCACATCCGTGATCGTGGGGCCGGGCATTTCCTCATATTGGGCCAAAGCTTTTTCGGCGTTTGCCAGGCTTTCTTCACCTGCGACACTCGACTGATAGATGTTGCGCACAGTGGTGTTATAAAAAATCCACCCGCCAAGGCCTGCGAAGACAACAATTGCCGAAGCCAAAACAAGCCCTGTCGCGCCAACCATCCGGCGCGGGAAGCGTCTGATCCGCGGCATCAAACGGGTCTCTGCCCCCCGACGCCACAGACCGTAAGCCACGATCACCAAGACGAGACAGAAGGCCCCCCAATAAAGGTCAAACCACGTTTTGCCGATCCAGAAATGCGCCATGCCGTTAAAGGCGCTTAAGGGTGTGCCGGGGCTGCCACCATAATTGTACAAATTGTGCTGGAAGCCCATGCTGGCCAGCGTTATCGAGGCCACAAGATAAACCAAGAGACAGCCCCAACCGACATATTTATTGGGCGAGAGCGCCTGGAAAAAGACGGCCAGAATAGCAATCTGCAGCCCAGAAATGGTTCCCGGGACAATCCACCAGAGCAAATAGCCCATGGGTTCGAGGCCGGCATATCCTTTGAACAACTGCACGCCCATGGCGGCCAACATGCCCACCAAATTAGTCGCCAACAAAACCAGAAAGATCGCCAAGACTTTTGGAAACACAAAGGCCCAATCGCTAACCGGCGTGGAATCGATGATCTCTGCCATGCGGCGCTCGCGGTCGCGCCACACGAGATCACCGGCGTAAAAGCCCGCGATAATGATAGGGATGATGGAGAAAGAACCTTGTAAGGCCACGACCATCAGGCGCGTGACCGGCTCAATCGCGGTATTGCGTACCTCATCGGCATACAGCAGGGCACCCATCGAGTTGAAAAGGCCCAAGACCAACAGCACGAAAAAGGCTGGGCTAAAGATCACGGCTTTCACGTCAAAGGTTGTGCGCGCCCACAATTGTGCCCGGCGGACCTGACCGCTGAGGATTGGCGCAATGACGGGGGCACTAGCCACAATGGGGGCAGCGAGAGCCTTACCAGCCTTAGCTGCCTTATCGGCCTTCGCGCCTTTACCGCCAGGGCGATAGATGACCAAGGACAGCCCCAAACAGGCTAGAGCCACACTGAGCCAAATGGCGCGGTTTTGCACGAATGTGCCGACAAGCTCGGGCAGGCGCGTGTTGCGGTCTGCGGCCGTCCAATATTCAGTTTGGCGGAACAAAGCGCTGACCCCTGTTGGGTCAAAAAGGCCGGCCAAATCCTTCATGTCTGGCTTGTCGAAGATGATGCCTGTAGTCACCCAAGCAACCAAAATGGCAATCAAACCAAGATAGGCCCCCATCATCGAGCGGGTCGCGGTGGCAAAGCCAAACAGCATCGCCCCAAACACAAACAACATAGGCAGGCCGATGATGAAATAAGCAAAGGCATAATGGGCCAAGATGAAGGGGCCAACCTTCTCTTGATCCAGCCACGGCATCAAAGAGCCGATTAGGATCGCCAGTGGCACCGACAAATAGCCCACCGCCGCAGCCAGCCAGGACCCGGCGAAGCGGCCATAGAGATAGGGAGCCTTGCCCAATTGGGTAGCACGCAGAATGGGGCCATAGCCGGTCTCATCATCCCGGGTCACCGAATTGGCCACAAAGGCCGTCACAGCAAATAGCGCAAAAATTCCCATCACCATCGTAGTTTGATTGATGGCAAAGGGGGAATTGATATTCGTATTACCCGTGCCACCAATCTGGATTTCATCCACGGTGACGGCCCCGAAAGTCAGCAGAAAGAAGAGCGTAAAGCTGACCCATAATACCGGGTTACGAAGCTGGTAGCCGAACTCAAAGCCGGCCACAGACAGGAATTGGCGCAAAGATTTCATGTTGGCTGTCCTGATCTCAAGCTGCGGCACGCATAGCGGCTAGGGTTGAGAAATAGACGTCCTCCAGCCCACCCTCGACGGCAATAAAGCCGGGCTCTGGCTCTTGTTCGGCCAACACATGAATAACGGTCTCGCCGCCGAAGAGGCGCGAGGAAATCACTTGCATCCGTGCTTGATAGTCGGCCAGAGCGGTGCGTCCGATGGTCTTGCGCCAAACGCGACCGGACAAAGCGTTGGTTAGGTCCTTCGGTGCCCCTTCCGCCACAATCCGCCCACCGGCAAGAATGGCCATCGCCGGGCACAAATCCGCGACATCTTCCACAATATGGGTCGAGAGGATTACCACCACTTCATCGCCAATCGCGGCGAGCAAATTCAAGAAACGGTTGCGCTCTTCAGGGTCAAGACCTGCTGTTGGCTCGTCGACGATGATCAGTTTGGGGGCCCCAATCAACGCTTGCGCAATGCCAAAACGTTGCCGCATCCCGCCCGAAAAACCAGCGATGGCTTTATTGCGCACTTGCCAAAGATTGACCTGGTTCAAGAGACCTTCGACCACTTCCTTGCGCTCTTTGGCACCAGCAAAGCCCTTCAAAATGGCCATGTGGTTCAACATGTCTTTGGCCGTCACACGCGGGTAGACGCCAAAGTCTTGTGGCAAATAGCCCAAAGTCTCTCGCAAGAGTTCTGGTTGCTGCAGGACGTCAATCTTGCCAAACTCAATGGCACCAGACGTCGGTGTTTGTAGGGTGGCAATTGTGCGCATCAAGGTCGATTTACCAGCGCCATTGGGTCCTAACAGGCCATACATGCCAGGAGAAATCGAAAGATTGATGTTATCAAGCGCCTTGACACCATTGCCATACACATGCGTCAGGCCGGAAATCTTCAACATAGCTGTCCCCCAGTTTGTGGGAAACTAACGCGCAGATTTGAGGGCAGCAAGACCCCTAGATAATTAAATTATCGTCATAAACCTTTGGGATTAGGCAAGTTTTCTGCGATTTTTTTGCGCCCGTGAGACGCTTTGGATACGGGCCAAGCAAAAAGGGCCCAAACCGGTTTGGTTCGGGCCCCTCTTTCAATAGTGGAAGTTCTAAATCGCTTAGCGGAACAGCGACAGAGCCGACTGCGACGAGGTGTTGGCGATTGACAGCGCCTGAATGCCAAGCTGCTGCTTGGTTTGCAGAGCTTGCAGCTTGGCGCTTTCCTTGGCGAGGTCGGCGTCGACAATGGACCCGATCCCGTTGGTCAAAGCATCTTGCAGCTTGCCAATAAAGGTTTTGTGAACTTCCAGGCGCCGTGCACCAGCACCCCAGGTCGCCAATTGGGTACCCAGAGCGGTGATAGAAGCGTTCACATTGGTCAAAGCAGTGGCTGAACTGGCAGTGGTGGTCAAAGCTTCTGCCGCAGTAACGGTCAAAAGTCCGGCCCCCAAATTCAAGTTGGTCCCAGCGATTGTGATGTTGTTCGCAACAGTACCTGCTGCGTCACCCAAACCAACCGCGCTGCTTGGCGCGGCACCAATCATGTTGGCACCGTCGAACGAAGCGTTGGATATTACGTTGGTAATTTGATCGCGGAGCTGCACAAAATCTGCTGCCAAAGCGGCCTGGGCTGCTGTCGAATTACCGGCCAGTGAGCCGGCCAAGGCCTTGCCCTTCATTTCGTTCAGTAGTTCCATAATGCTTTCACTGGCTGCAATCGCCGTGTCGAGAATGGAAGTAGCACGGTCGCTTGATTCGCGGACCCGGTCATAAGCCGTCACGTCTGAGCGCATTTTATTGGCAATAGCCCAGAATGCGGCATTATCTTTTGCTGAGGCAACTTTCAAACCTGTCGAAACCGCGTTCTGGGTTCTATCAAGGTCGTGATTGGTTTCAATAAGATACTGAAGCGCAACCATGGCGCCTCGATTCGTGTTTACGCTGAGCATTTCTAGCCCTCATCCATACTGGTTGTCTCTCGCTACGAGCGAGCGGTATTCATTTTGAACACCTAACCTGCTTACCTGGCAGTTATTAAGCTAGCCCTCAGAAACGTGGTAAACAAAATCTTACTAATACAGAAATGCAGCTTTTTATACATAATGCGTTTTTTGCAGTCTGGTTTCTTATTTTTAATTATAAAAATCAAACAGATAAAACAATATGGTGATTCTGTTGATTAGGCGATGATCCTGCCAATCCAGCATGGAGACCGAGGCTTCAGAGGTAAGGGTCTTGCACGCTGGAAAAAACATCAGGTGACTACGAGTTTTTCACTTCCTGCCCAAACTTAATGCTTGCGCACAAATTCCGCCCGCAACACCAGACCGCGAATGGTGTCATGCTTGCAGTCAATCTCCTGGGCATCGCCGGTCAAACGGATAGAACGAATGATTGTGCCGCGCCGCAAGGTTTGGCCCGCTCCCTTTACGTCGAGATCCTTGACGAGAACTACGGCGTCGCCGTCTTGGAGAATATTACCAACCCCATCGCGCACCACAATGGCGTTTTCCGCTTGCGTCCGCGCGGCGAGTTCTGAGGCCAGCATCCAGTCGCCGCTGGCTTCGTCATAGACATAGTCGTCGTCACTCGTGGTCATCGCGCAATCCTTGGGTCATTACGACAGCCACGTTGACATTTTTAATAGTAGAAGGCAATTTTTAAAAATGATATATGATGTTCAGGACATCATACAGGGTCAATCACGATGCTATCGTCTGCCCAACTCAAAGCAGCGCGGGCCCTTTTGGGTATCGACCAGAGCCAACTGGCAACTGCGGCCGGGGTATCCTTGCCGACGATCCAACGGATGGAGGCCAGTGACGGCATCGTCCGCGCCCAAGTCGACAGCCTCATGAAGGTATTAAGCGCGCTTGAACGGTTGGGCGTTGAGGTGGTCGGGCCAGAGCAGCCGAGCAGCGCGCGCGGCAGGGGCGTTAGACTGCGATGACTGAGGTCCCACCTGATCGTGTGCAAACATTTAAGCCAAAACTGATTAGCGTCTTACAAGAAGGCTATGGCCTAGTGGCGTTCCGAAAAGACAGCTTAGCGGGAGCCACGGTGGCCGTGGTTGCCCTACCCCTCTCCATGGCCATTGCCATAGCCTGCGGTTTGCCACCAGAAAAAGGCCTGATCACCGCCGTTGTCGGTGGGCTTATTGTCTCGGTAACAGGGGGCAGCCGGTTTCAAGTTGGTGGCCCGGCCGGTGCCTTCATCGTGCCCGTAGCCAGCACGCTTGCCACCCATGGGATGGCGGGTCTGATTACGGCCACGTTTCTTTCCGGCCTGTTTTTACTACTGGCAGGCATGTTGCGCCTCGGCCGGTTTGTCCGCCTGATCCCCAAAGCCGTGGTGCTGGGCTTTTCCGCCGGGATTGCCGTCATCATTGCGGCAAGCCAGTTGCATGACCTCATGGGTCTGCAAGTCCAGAACGAGCCTACCGAATTAGTTCACAAATTGACCACGCTACTGGCGGCGCGCCAGAGCTTTAACGCATCGGCCTTTACAGTCGCGCTGGGCACTATGGCACTGATTTTTGCGCTGCGGCGCTGGAAGCCCGCCTTTCCGGGCATGTTGGTCGCCATAACCCTTGCGACCTACGCAGCGTTTGCTTTGAAGCTACCGGTCGAAACCATATCGGATCGCTTTGGCACCTTGAAGGGGTTATGGCCTTCACCAAGCCTGCCCAAATTGGACTTGGCATTCATGATCACACTTTTACCCGCCTCAGCATCCTTTGCGCTTCTTGGGGCCATTGAATCCCTGCTATCAGCCACCGTTGCCGATACGATGGCCAGCCGGCAGCATCGACCCGAAGCCGAACTCGTTGCGCAAGGCTTAGCCAATATGGCCGCAGCCCTATTTGGTGGTTTTTGCGTCACGGGCACGATTGCCCGCACTGCCACCAATATTCGCGCAGGGGCGCATGGTCCGGTCGCCGGTATTATGCATGCCGTTTTTGTCTTGATCGCTTTTCTGGCCCTGATGCCGCTGGCTGGCCACATTCCGTTCGCCGCACTTGCAGGCATTTTAATGGTCGTGGCGTGGGGCATGATCGAGCGTCACGAGATAACCCTTGTGGCGACAGGCGCGCGGGTGCAAGCTCTCGCAATGGTGGTTACCTTGGCCTTGGTGGTCTTGGTCGACCTCACCACCGGGATCGCAATGGGCTGCCTTGTGGCCGCGCTGGGCACTTGGATCAGGCGGGGCCCTCAAATCGCACGCAAGCTCCCAGACTAGCCCGCAATAGTGGCAATGTAACGCCTCTGCCCCAGACTCTGCCACCGCAAAAACCGGGTTCGAGTGTGGGCGCTGAAGATGGGGCGGGTGTTGCTGTCAAAAGACTATCTACAGCGGATCTTGTCCTAAACTTGCGCCTGTTCGGCCAACCAAAGCGCGCCTAAGATACCTGCATCTAGACCTAGGCCCGCCCCAACAACTTCAAAGCCACCTTCGCCGGGTGCCGCGGTTCCATAGGGACCAATCAAGGCCTTTGCCTTGGCTGCAACCCGCTCAACAAGGCCAACGCGCGCCATGACGCCGCCACCAAAAATCACCCTTCTGACGGCGGTAGTCAGCACCAGATTGGCCGCCAGATGGGCCAAATAATGCGCCTCAATCTCCCAAGCTGGATGAGCATCGGGCACGTCTGCCGCATCCATGCCCCAGCGCGCGAGGAGGGCGGGTGCCGAGGCCAAGCCTTCAATGCAATCGCCATGAAAGGGACACACGCCGGCGAACGCCAAGTCGTCTGGATGCCGGGGCGCACGCATATGGCCGGCCTCTGGATGCATGGTGCCCCAAACCGCTCTGCCACCCAAAATAATGCCGGCACCAATGCCGGTGCCCACGGTCACATAAGCCACATCGTCCAAACCTTGGCCCGCACCCCAAGCCCGCTCGGCAAAAGCAGCGGCGGTCACGTCCGTCTCCAACGCAATCGGACAGCCCGTTCCGACCGCCAGTTGACCGGCAACATCGGTACCTGACCAATGCGGCTTGGTGGTGGTAAGGATATGGCCCCAGCGCGGGCTGGCGGGATTAACCGCCAAAGGACCAAAACAGGCGATTCCGATACGGCTTACCCCAAGGCCTTGCTCTTTATGGCTGTTGAAAAAGGCTATCGCACGCGCCAAAGTCTCAGTTGGCGTAGTGGTGGGAAAGTTAGTCCGTGCGAGGATGGTGTCTTTGCCCTCAAAGACCGCGCAGCGCCACGAGGTTCCGCCCGCATCAATTCCGCCAAACTTGCTCAAGCGCCTGCCTTTCTTTGTAAACCGCTCCTATCAGGTCCCCCTCTATCGGGAATTGGACCGTTGGCAAGGGTGGCTAGCGAAACCGATCTCCTCGATCCATGCGAAGCAAAATCTCCGGCATGATTTGGGACAAAATTTGCGTCACGTCGAAGGTCCTTCAATGGCGATCAGACGAACATCATTCACATTGGTGCGGGTCGGACCGGTCAGGATAAGGCCGCCCAAGCGCTCGACGAGAGGATAGGTGCGGTTCGTCTCCAAAGCGTGGAGCGCCTCGCCCGGCTGCATCCAGGATGCGTGCAAATAGCCCCCGGCATTGTGCTGCGTCCCGTCAATCCCGTCTGTGTCGCCAGCAAGGGCTTCGATCTTGGCCATCTTTGGCAAGGCCGACATCAGACCCACCAGATATTCAAGATTAGGTCCGCCCTGGCCATCCTTGCGGGCTTTGGTGACCGTCAATTCTCCACCCGAAATCATCAGATGACGACCGGGCGCGCGGGCATGAATCTGGGCTCTTAAGGCATGGGCCTTGCCACAGGTCGCCGCATCGCCTGTCAAAACCTGACCGGCATCGATCACATGCCAGCCATCGGCTTGGGCGCGGCTTTCAACCGCCCTCAGTGCGTCCCCATTGGTGGCAACAACTTGCACACGATGTTCGGCAAGGGTTGCAGGCTGATTGGCCAATATTGCGGCACGAATAGGCTCTGACACATCAACGCCCGCCGTCCGCAATACCGACAAGGCACCCCCAGGGTCAAATGTTGACGCGATACTTGGGCCAGAGGCGACAAGAGCTGGATCATCGCCCGCGACATCTGAAATCACAAAAGTCAAAAGTTGCGCGCCGCAGGCACCTGCAACAGCGCCCAAGCGGCCACCTTTTACCCGCGATAAATGTCTGCGCACCAAATTGATATCCTGGATGGGTGCCCCTGAACGCACCAAGGCATCAGTGATCGCCTGCTTCTCAGCCAAAGTAATGCCCGCTGCTGGGGCGCATAAAAGGGCTGAGCCGCCGCCAGAAGCCAGAAAAATCACGCGGTCATCGGGGCCTGCGGTTGCGGCCAGTTCCAACATCCTTGTGCCGGCCTGCACACCATTGTTATCTGGAACAGGATGGCCGGCTTCAATCAAATCAATCCCGGTGTGACGCAAATCGACGCCATGGCCATGGCGGGTCACGGCAAGGCCCGTCACCGGCCCGTCCAAGGTTTCTGCAGCAACCAAAGCCATTTCGGCCGCTGCCTTCCCATAGGCCAAGACCAAGGTTTTGCCTTTGACCAAGCCTTTCGGCAAAGCAGGCGGTAGCACAAGCCGAGGGCTTGCGGCTGCAATGGCTGCCGCGAAATAATCGGTCAGCATAGTGCGATAGGCCATGAAGCGCATGCTCCCCTTGAGCAAAAAATGAGCTCTCATCAAGGTCGCGCTTGGAAGGAAAACGTGCAAGGCAAGACATCACTTCACCCTGCATGTTTTTGGGGCGATGGCTCTACAAGTTGTGGGTCAATCGGATGCAAATCTGGTTCGTCGGCTCAAGACGGCCCACGCCAGCGGCGCAGCCGTGTCAGCGCGAGAAAATCAGGTCTTCGCCAGCATGGTTTGAATTTGAAATATGCCCATGCTGACTATGGTGCGTGCTGCAATAAACGCAGTGGGAAACAAATTCCAGTTCTGGGCCAAACCTCTGTGCCCAATGGGGTCACAGAGGTCGGGCGCTTTGGTTTAGCGGATATAGGGCAGGTCTGCCGGCATCAACACGGTATCAATGGCATGGATCAGGCCATTGCTAGCGGGAATATCGGCTTGCACGACATTTGCGTTATTGACTCGAACGCCGTTGCGGCCATCGATGGACACAGAATGCCCTTCCAAGGTTGGGCTGGTCATCGTCATCCCCATCAAGCCGGAAGACGGGACCCGGCCCGCCTGGCCCATGCTCGCATCTTTGCGCGGGTCAGGCCGGAAGCTAAACTTAAGCTGATCTTGGCTTTTCAAGCCTTGGGCCATGTGGTGGCAATGACCGGCGACGGGGTCAATGATGCGCCAGCCTTAGAAGCCGCCCATGTCGGTATCGCTATGGGACAGCGCGGGACCGATGTAGCGCGTGAGGCGGCCGACCTTGTGTTGCTTGACGATAGCTTCGCCTCCATCATCTCAGGCGTCCGCTTAGGGCGGCGCATTTTTGCCAATTTACGCAAAGCACTGGGCTATGTACTCGCGATCCATATCCCGATTGCTGGGCTCGCCCTGCTCCCAATTGTCTTGGGTGTACCGCCTCTATTGTTCCCGATGCATATTGTGGTGATGGAATTGATGATCGACCCTATATCCCCCCTCGTCTTTGAGGCAAAGCCGAGCGAAGCGTCTGCAATGGTACAACCCCCGCGCGCATTGAATGAGCCCCTGTTTGGCATGACGCAAATGGCTTGGGCCGGACTTCAGGGCCTTATCCTGCTCGCCGGCGTGCTGGGCCTTTATCTCTGGGTGATCAACATGGACATCCCCGAAACGGCAGCACGCTCTATTGGCTATGTCAGTCTGGTGACCGGCAATGTGACCCTCGCGCTGGTGAATGGCTACGAGCCTTCAATCAGCCCGTTTGACCGCCGACATCGATTGTTATGGATTGTGGCCTTGCTGGTTTCAACGACCTTGGCAGCCATTCTTTATCGACCGTGGTTGAGCCGTATCTTTAAAATGGCCCCATTGGGGGCACATGATCTCGGTCTTGCACTGGGCGTCGCATGCCTGGCAGGGGGCTGGTCGGTGAGCGCTCGACTGTTGGCCAAACGCCCCATCCCGCAATCAACAACTTGATTGACCCCTTACCGAAAATCTGACACGATAAGTGCCAATAGGCAAAAGGCGCGAGGGGAGAGCGGCATTGAAAGTTCTACGGACACCAGATGCGGCATTTGAGGCGGTTGAAGGCTTTAATTATGAGCCCCGCTATCTGAACATCAAAGAACCAGAGAGCCAAACGCCTTTGCGCGTGCATTATGTTGACGAAGGGCCGCGCAACGCCCCGATTGTGCTGATGCTGCATGGCGAACCAACCTGGAGCTATCTGTATCGGCACATGATTGGTCCTGTGACCGCTCAAGGCCTGCGCGCGATAGCGCCAGACCTGATTGGCTTTGGTCGCTCAGATAAGCCAGCCTTGAAACAGGATTATAGCTATGCCCGGCACGTCGCTTGGATGCGACAGTGGCTTGAGACCCTGGATTTGACGAACATCACCTTGGTCTGTCAGGACTGGGGGTCGCTGATTGGTCTTCGTCTTCTGGCTGAAATGCCCGAGCGCTTTTCTGCGGTAGTTCTTTCCAATGGCGGCCTTCCAGCAGGCCAACGTGGCCCCACCGCCTTTAAAATCTGGCGTGCCTTTTCCCAATTCAGCCCCATCTTCCCGATTGGCAAGATCGTACAAGCCGGCACCAAGCGCACGCTGTCGCCTGCCGAGATCGCCGCCTATGATGCGCCCTTCCCCAATTCCCGCTATAAGGCAGGAGCCCGCATTTTCCCGTCCTTTGTGCCCATCGGCGACAATGTGGCAGTTCCAGACCAACTAGAAGCCTGGAAGGTATTAGATGCCTGGGAAAAGCCCTTCCTCTGCTGCTTTAGCGATGGCGATCCTGTAACGCGCGGCGGACAGCGCTTGTTCGTGGGCCGTGTCCCAGGCACAGCCAATCAACCCCACACCACGCTGCATGGGGGCCACTTCATCCAAGAAGACGATCCTGCAGGCTTTGTTTCCTCTATCCTGAAAGTAGCGAAATCATGAATGTGACCAATGAAGTTTTTCCAAGCCCAGAACGTGCAAAAGCCTTCTTTGGCGGCCAAGATGATGGGCCATTCTGTATGGTCAATCTGTTGAAGTTCAAGGATAAGGCGACCTATCCCGATGGGGCGGAGCCTGAACTGACGGGCCGTGAAGCTTATATGCGCTATGGCGTAGCCGTCGTGGCGTGTGTCGAAGCCGTTGGCGGCAAAGCGCGCTTTTCCGGCATGGTCACCGATCTGATGCTGGGCCAAGTCGAAGAGCTGTGGGACATGGTGGCAATTGCTGAATATCCTTCCCGAGCTGCCATGTTGGCCATGATAAAAACGCCAGATTATCAAGCCATCGAAGTCCACCGCATGGCAGGCCTTGCCGGTCAGTTGAATATTCGCACCAAGATGATGGGTGGCTAAACGCCGGGTCCCGTGAGGGGCTTTAAGTCTAGAATCGTAAATGGCTGATCGCGGGCTTCTTGCTTAAAGATGGCCAAGCTTTCGAAATCATGGGGGCCGGCAAAGTCTTGGAAGTGGTCCTGCAAGACCGCCAAGACTTGGGCCCGGAGCGATTGGTCGGGGATGCGCTCCGTCAGCGTCATGTGAAAGCGAAAGTCATCAAAAATATAGGGATATCCATATTCCCGTAATTGGCTTTCATGGCGAGGATTGATGCCCGCATGTAAGCGACGCTTGAGATCAAATTCGCTCAATGGTGCGCGGAAGCTATCAAGTCCGACCACACAATCCGTATGCAGCGCCTGCATCTGCGGCGAGCCCTCCGCCAGCACAAAAGCTAAGAATGGCCCCAGAGCCGCGACCTGAATTTCCGCTTGGAAAGGGGCATGGCGGGCTGTGAGCGCGCTAAAGGCTGACAGAAGGCCCGCCTCATCTTGCTCAGGGTGCAACTCAAAAGGGGCCTTTAACGTTGCGTGGAAGCCATAGTGACGCGCGTCTTGCGTTAATTGATCGAGATCGATCCCATCTAGGCCGCCAAGAACTGGTCGCTCACAGACTGTGTTGGTGAACGCATCCCGCCCAAGCCAAGCAGAGGCTGCCATGGTCAGAGGGTGCGCCACTGAGGGCGCATAATAAATCGCGTAACGGGGGATCATCCCACTACTTGTCCTTCACGCCAAACCGAGCGCACAATGGGCCAACCGTTGGGCGAAAGATAGACCCGAACCATATCAGCCCGCTGCCCAACTTTAATCTCGCCGCGATCGGTCAATCCACACACATGGGCGGGATTTTTGGCCACTGTATCAATTGCGCGTTGGATCGGCCAATAGAACGGGGCCTCTGCCAACATGAACGCTGCCCGGATCATCGACAACGGCACATAGTCTGACGACAATATGTCCAACAAGTCTTCCGCCGCGCAGGCTCGCGCACTTAAATTGCCAGAGTGGGAGGCACCGCGTACAAAGTTTGGGCCACCCATCACATTGAGCAAGCCGAGTTCGCGGGCGCGCTTGGCGGCATCTAAACTGACTGGAAACTCAGCGGCGACACAGCCATCTTGGTGGCTTTCGTTGACGTGTTCAATCGTCGCGTCATCATGGCTCATCAATGCGATGCCATACTCTTGGGCCAAAGCCACAATCGTTTCGCGGTTTTTCGGTCCAACCGAAGGGTCGCGCCAATTGGTCTCGGTGGCGAGCATCGAGGCCACTTCTTCCTTCGCCGTACCAGCTTTTTCGAGCCGCTCTTTAAAGCGATTGAGGTCGGCCGTTTGGCGTTGGCCGGGGGTATGATCCATGACCGAAAGCAGCTTGAGCCGGGGGTTGTCGAGATGGGGCTCAACCAAGCTCAAAAGCTCAGGATTTGTGATCTCACAGCGCAAATGGAGCAAATGCTCTGCCCGCAGCAAACCTTCAGAGCCCGCCTGATCCATAGCCGCAATCATTGGTGCCAAAGCCTCTTTGCGGTCGAGACCATCTTTGCGACCATGCAGACTGAGGCTGTCAAAGACGGTCGTGATACCCGCCATGATGCATTGGCCATCATGAGCCAAGGCTGCGCCCAAACTATCCCAGCGCGCACCCGGACGTGGCTGATAATGCTTTTCCAGATTGTCTGTGTGGATATCAACAAGGCCCGGAATGAGAAGGTCATCTCCGCAATCAACCGCGTCGCTATTTGCGTCGGTCGCAGCCTCAATAGCGGCGATTGCGCCATCTTCCACGTGAATATGACCACTGAGGACGCCTTGCGGTGTTACGATCTGCCGAGAAAAAATTGCATGGTTCGTCATCGGAAGTCTCCGTTTCCGGTATATTGATTTAGTCTAAACATGTCACAAGACGCCGCTATGACGGTCGCAAGAGCGTGCCAACAACATCGGAGCGTCTTGTTCATTTCAGTGTCTCGCCGACGCGGACCAACGTCCCGTCTGGGTCCACCAGCCGAAACTCATCTGCGCCCCAGTCCATGTGCAATAATGTCGCCTCAGCTTCTTTCGCCCCTGCGGGCACGTTTTCGCCGCGCAGATAAACTCTCTGACCAACTCCTGTTTGAGGATCAGCCACAGACGCAAACTGAAGCTCTACCTGGCCAGACTGCATCAGCAATAGGTCAGGATAGGTTCGCGCCACGCTGAAACCTAGCCGACCATAGAATGCCGCCGTCGCCGCAAAGTCGAAAGATGGCAAGACAGGGCTTGCCGAAGTGGCGCGCCAAGCGCTCACGCAGCGGCCTTGTATTCCGACACATTGAATAAACGCGTGGCCACCGCGTCGCGCACATCATGGTCATGGAAAATGCCGACCATGGCGGCACCCTTGGCCAAGGCCGCATTGATCAGTTCCACCACGATGGCGCGATTGGCGGCATCCAGCGAAGCGGTAGGCTCATCCAACAGAAGGACCGGATATTCGCGAATGAAGCTTCGTGCGATATTGACGCGTTGTTGCTCCCCACCAGAGAAAGTTGACGGCGGCAATTCCCAATGGGCTTCTGGCAAACGCAAAGCTTGCAGAAGGGTGATCGCCCGCTCGCGTGCTTCTTCCAGCTCGACGCCATTTTCAAGAAGCGGCTCAATGACAAGATCGAGTGTAGAGACCCGTGGGATGACCCTCAGGAACTGACTGACGTAGCCTAATGTCCGTCGTCTGATCTCCAGCACCTGATGGGGCGGTGCCTTGGTGATATCCACGGGCGCACCGTCGTGGCTGACGAAAACCCCGCCCGACGTCGGCAAATAATTGCCATAGATGGTCCGCATCAGGGTCGACTTCCCGACACCGGATTCACCTGCCAAAACCACGCACTCGCCTGGCATGACTTCCAGTTTGAGGGCCTCAAAGACGCCAATCGACGTGGCACCTTGATTATGCAGGGTGAAAATCTTGCTTAGATCATCAACGCGAATGGCGGCTTCTTGGGTCATGGGAGGATCGCTTCAAACAAAGGCCAAAGAGGATGGAACTAAGGGTGCGTTAGATTTGCAGCACACTTGAGACCAATAATTGGGTGTAGGGATGTTGTGGGTCGTCGAGCACTTGATCGGCAAGGCCTGTCTCAACCACATGACCGCCCTTCATCACCATCAAGCGATCCGCCATCAAGCGGGCGACAGCCATGTCATGCGTGACGATGATCGCAGCGAGCCCGAGATCACGCACCAACTCGCGCAACAAGTCCAGCAAACGGGCTTGTACAGACACATCTAGGCCGCCAGTCGGCTCGTCCATGAAGACAAGGCGCGGGTTGTGGATCAGATTGCGGGCAATCTGAATGCGCTGTTGCATACCGCCGGAGAAATTCCGGGGCTTATCGTCAACCCGACCCAAATCAAGCTCAACCCGGCTCAACCAATCCATCGTGGATTGGCGCATGTCGCCATAATGGCGCCGTCCGAGGTTCATCAATGGCTCAGCAACATTGGCACCACCTGACACGCGCATTCTTAGGCCATCGCGCGGATTTTGATGCACAAAGCCCCAATCTTCGCGCTGCATACGGCGGCGGTCTGGCTCAGACAAATCATAAATGTCGACCAAGCCGTGACGACGGGAGTTGAAGGCAATGGACCCAGATGAAGGGGCCAACTTGCCGGAAATGCAGTTTAGAAGGGTAGTTTTGCCGGAGCCACTTTCACCCACGATGCCTAAAACTTCACCGGGCCGCATCTCAAAGCTGATATCCAAGCAACCGGCGACATGGCCGTAATGTTTGGTCAAGTTCGAGACACGCAACAGCGGTTCCACTGTGCCGACAGATTGGGAAGAAGTCGGCCGATCCAAAACTTCAGTCATGGCTATACTTCCTCTGCCGCGATTTCGGTCTCAATGTGTGCAAGCGCGTGACCAGCCATCGGTCCTGCATGACCCTTCTCACGGCGGTCTGCGCAATAATGGCTGTCGGAGCAGACAAACATATGCTCGCCTTTGTCGTCGAGGACGACCTCGTCGAGATAGGAGTCGTTCGCGCCGCATAGGGCACAAACTTCGTCCCAGCTTTGTGTCTCAAACGGATAATCTTCAAAGTCCAAGCTACGCACCCGCGTAAATGGCGGAACCGCATAGATCCGCTTTTCACGACCGGCACCAAACAACAGGATGGCTGGGTTCATGTGCATTTTGGGATTATCGAACTTGGGGATGGGCGATGGGCTCATCAAATAGCGCTCATCAATCATCACCGGATAACCAGCGGTGGCCGCAATCCGTCCGTAGGCGGATATATTTTCATAAAGCGAGACATATTGCAGGCCATATTCGGCGTAAGCATGCATAGCGCGTGTCTCGGTTTCACGTGGCTCCAAGCCTCGTAAAGGTTCGGGCTGCGGCACTTGGAACACCATGATCTGACCATCCGCCAAGGGCTGCTCAGGGATGCGGTGCCGCGACTGGATGATCGTCGCTTCGCTGGTGTCTTCGGTTGTGGCTACGTCTGCCACTGTCGCGAAAAACCGGCGAATGGAGACGGCATTGGTGGTATCGTCGGCCCCTTGGTCGATGCACTTGTAAACGTCGTCAGGGCCAATGATTGCCGCGGTCAGTTGGATACCGCCTGTACCCCAACCATAAGGCACGGGCATCTCGCGTGAGCCAAAGGGAACTTGATAGCCGGGTATTGCCAAAGCCTTCAAAATAGCGCGGCGGATCATCCGCTTGGTCTGCTCATCCAGATAGGCGTAGGTGTAATAGCGGTCTTCTGGTGCGGCATTGGCGCGCGCGGGTGCTTCAGTAGCGGTCATTCCGCGGCCTCCTTCATGTGCGCTGTTTGCTCTGCCAAGGCTTTTGCTTTGGCATCAAAGAACTCCCGACGCAGACGACGCAGGAATTGAAGGTCAGCTTGGAAGTCAACGTAATGCGGCAGTTTGAGGTGCTGAACAAAGCCTGACGCTTCCACCACGTCGGAGTGATAGAGCACAAATTCCTCATCCTGACAGGGCGCTTGGCCTTCTTCGCCCAACTCGCGGCCGCGAAGTGCGCGGTCCACAATCGACATGCTCATCGCTTTGCGTTCATTGTGGCCAAAGGTCAGACCATAGCCACGCGTGTATTGTGGTGCCTGCTCAGCAGAGCCTGCAAAGCCCGACAACATGATGCATTCTGTCATCGGCAAGTCTGCCAACTCAATTTCAAAGCCAAGTTCATCAGGTGTAAAACCGACACTGACTTCGCCCATGCGGATCTCGCCGCACAAGGGGTGGGTGGAGCCCCAACCGCGTTGGCTAGAATAAGCAAGGCTCAATAAGAAGCCTTCATCGCCGCGTGCAAGAGCTTGCAAACGTTGGTCGCGATCGGCTGGGAAGGCCATCGGCTCGCGGGTCAAGTCATAGGGTTGTGCTGAAGTATCTGTAACCGGGTCGCCTTCCAACAAGCCTTCATGGGCAAAGACTTGGGCAATGGTCGCCAATTGCGTCGGCATAACTTCTTCAGATACTTGAGCCGGCGGGACTTCATGGCCGCCTTCGGCTGCCAGCTTGAAGTCCAACAGACGGTGGGTGTAATCAAACGTTGGCCCTAAGACCTGCCCACCTGGAATGTCCTTGAAGGCAGCAGAAACGCGGCGCTGGACGGCCATGTTCGCAGTTTCAATCGGTGTCGAAGCGCCAAAGCGCGGTAAAGTAGTCCGGTAGGCACGCAACAGAAAGATGGCTTCTGGGAGATCGCCGCGCGATTGCTTGATCGCCAGAGCGGCCAAATCTGGATCGTAGCAAGAGCCTTCAGCCATTACACGATCAACGGCCAAGCTCATTTGTTCGCGAATTTGAGCCACGCTCAACTCTGGAACGGAGGGATCGCCACGGCGGACTTCGCCCAGCCAAGTGTGGGCGTTGGTGATTGCGCGTTCGCCGCCCTTAACTGCTACATAAGCCATGCTTATTCCCCTTTAGTCTGAATGCGGGTGGTACGCGGGATGGATACAAGCGTGGCTTCAGCGCACAGCATCACATCAATCCCGAATTGAAAATGGGCTACAAGGTCGGCACGTTCTGACCAAAAGCTATCTGGTAGGCCTTGCGGCGCAATTTCGGCGATCGTTTCAATCCCTGGCCCTTCGAGCACCAAATTCAGACCCGCCTCAAGATCTGGCACCATCACAATCACGGTGGTCGCTAGGTCTGGATATTTGGCATCACCTTGGTTGAAACCTGACAACATCTGAGCCGCGAGCCCTGCATGCGACAGAACGGCAAACGCGGCCTCCTCAGCATGATCGGTCAGCGGACAGGATGTATGGAACCGAAGCCAACTCTCGATCGCGCCGCCGCGCAAGCTTCGCTCTAGCCAAACCAACGTGTCTTGGTCGGCCAAGGTTAGAAGAACAGCTGCCGCCGCCGCATTGAGCCCCATCGGCGGAGTCAAAGCTTTGCCAACTTCTACCCGAGTGCCGGGCTGCGCCGTGGCGGTCAAAAGCGCGCGAAACACACTTTGGCTGTCTCCGACAGGCTCGGAAAAGCCGGGGCGCAGTTCTGCAAGATTAAGGGGGGCATTCATGACTAGGCCTTCCGATCTCGGACCATGGTGAAAAACTCGACCTGCGTGGCCTTTGCCTTGCGGCTGATAGCTTCGCGACGCTCATCGGCGGCTTGTCGCAAAGGCTCAATCAGACCGTCGCGCACTTGGTCATGCCAAACCGGGGACTGCAGCATCGCATCAGCAACAGCTGCGACAAAAGCATGCGCCTTATCTCGACCGGAGACATAACCAATGCCTGTCTCCCCTGTGGCCAAACGGATCGCGCATCGCGTCACCGTCATCTCGCCAAGGTTAAACGGATTACCTGCGCCACCCGTGCGGCCGCGCACCATCACCATGCCGGTTTCAGCAGGGCGCAGGACCTGGCTTTCTGGCGCAACCACATCCTCCCAGAGCCTTAGAACTTCTGATGCGGGGGCCTTTGCTAGGGTCGACAACCAGCCCTGGCGGGCGGTACTGCCCGTCAGGGCATTGTCAACAAATTCGTCTGCGTACGATTGAGTCATGGCGAACAACTTTTGAATTGATTGTAATTGGACTTGCATTATGCTATCAGTTCATTAGTATAAATTCAACAGATTAATTGTGTCATTGCTGTGACTTAATATAAATTTGTTGATTATCATGTAAAAAGGCAATAAAATGTCAATTATTATTGATGAAAAAAGCCAATCGACAACAAATTGGCGAGCAATCGTCCAGTGGCTCGAAGTAGAAATTTCTGAGCGTCGATTGGTACCGGGCGACAAATTGCCAACTGAGCTACAAATCTGTGAGCGATTTTCGACAAATCGTCATACGACTCGCCGCGCGCTGGCGCACCTGCAGTCGAAGGGGCTTGTCGAATCGACCCAAGGGCGCGGCAGTTTTGTTCGGCGACCAACCTTGATCTACAGTATCGGCAAACGAACCCGGTTTTCTGCAGGCCTGCAAGAGCAAGCCGCTAACCCTGAAACCAAGACATTGACGTTAGATACCCGCCCTGCAGAGCCACATGTGGCGGCAGCACTTGGGTTGAAAGGTGGGTCCCCGACAATCTTTTTGGAGCGCCTCGGATTTGCCAACGGCCAAGTCATCTCGGTTGCTAGACATTGGTTTGCGTTTGAACGTTTCCCTACGTTTGCTGTCTTCTATGCGCGATCAAAGTCGATCACCCAAACCCTGATTGATTGTGGCGTGCCGGATTATACGCGGCTGCGCACGAAGATCAGTTCGCGCTTACCGACCGCGCAGGAAACCCAGCTCTTACACGTGCCCAGACATATTCCTTTATTGGTGACACATGCTTGGAACGTCGATGGCCTTGGCCGACCGCTAGAATATGGCGAAGCCCGAATGGCCTCTGATCGTGTGGAAATAACCATCGAAAACGAACGACTGCCAGACCTAGACTAATCTCGCGCCAATTTCCTCTCAACCTCCAACAGTAATGAGCCGAACGTGACCATCCAACTTTCTAAAGCCAAAATCGTAACGCCCACTGGGGTGATCCAAGGAAGCCTTTCTTTCAAAGGCGCAGAAATCCAAGACATTGTCGAAGGTCCAAGCCAACATGGTGAGGATTGTGATGGGGATTGGTTGATCCCTGGCATTATTGATATTCACACCGACAATTTGGAGCGTCACTTCTTCCCGCGCGCCAATATCGATTGGAACCCCGTTTCTGCCGCTGTGGTCCATGATGGCCTGTGCATCAGCGTGGGTGTGACCACCGTCTTCGACTCACTCTCAATTGGCTCCTTTGGCGCAGGCTCGGCGCGTACGCCCGACAATTTGATCCGGCTGACCGATGCCTTGCACGAAGCGCATGACAAACAACTTTTGAAAGCAACCCACCGCCTACATTGGCGATGCGAGGCCCCTTCAGACGTGATGGCGGATTGGCTACCTGACTTTGCCGATGCGCCATTGACCGGCTTGTTCTCGCTGATGGATCACACGCCGGGCCAACGCCAATATCGCAACATCGATAAGTTCCTCGATATGTGGCGGCGGGAAGGACTAACCGAAGCAGCAATTGAAGACCGATTAGCAGAGCGCCGCGCCAATGTTGCCCGCCATGATGCGGCTAATCGGCGTCTCGTGGTCGAAGTTGCTAAAGCTCGTGGTGTGCCCATCGCCAGCCACGACGACGAGTCCGTCGCCCATATCAACGAAGCAGCAGATCTTGGCGCCACCATTGCTGAGTTCCCAGTGACGATGGAAGCGGCACAAGCGGCCCAGGACCGCGGAATGCATATCGTCATGGGCGGGCCTAACCTCATCCGGGGCGGCTCTTACTCTGGCAATGTGCCGGCCAAGGATTTGATCGCCGCAGGTCTGCCGATTGGGTTTGCTTCTGACTATGTGCCCCGCAGCTTGATTGAGTGCGCCTTTGCCCTTGCCGCTGGCCCGTGGCAATGGCCGATCGAACAAGCGGTAAACACGGTAACGGGCCTGCCTGCTCGGGCTGTTGGCCTCCATGATCGTGGCACACTGGAAGTGGGCAAACTTGCCGATGTTGTTCGCGTAAAAGTTGTCGATGGCCACGCCCTTGTGCGCGGCGTCTGGACGGGGGGCGTCCGCGTCGGCTGATGCATGTTCTCACCCTCAATATCTGGAAAGACGAGGGCGACTTAGCAGCCCGCCTAGAGATGATCGCAGAAGAATGCCGCCTCCTGCAGCCAGACATGATTTGTCTGCAGGAGGTCTATGCGGACTCGATGATGGATGCAGGGAAATGGCTGGCCAACGCATTGGGCTTGACCCGGGTCGGCGTCCCAGCGCGCACAAAGCAAAGATCAGGGGTTCTTTCGAGCTCTGGCCTCGCTATTTTATCGCGACTGCCGCTCTTGGCGGAAGAAAGTCTAGACCTGCCAACAAGTGCCGCCGATGGCGGCCGAAAGGCACTCTATGGTGATTTTGAAACTTCCAAGGGTCCGCTCCGCGTTGTCTCTCTCCACTTATCTCATCTAAAGGCAGAAGAAGGTGACATGCTGCGCAGCCAGCAATTGGCGGCGATTTGGTCTTGGGCGAACCAAGGCCGGGATCACCCCCTTATTCTGGCTGGCGACTTCAACGCCACGCGCAAAGCCGCATGCTTTGACTGGTTGGCTCATCAAAGCACGATCACTGGCACCGACAGCCTTTTGCCGCAGGCGACCAGTTTGCGCCATCAGCCCAATGCTCTGATCGATCACATCGCGTTGGCAGGGAAAGGTGCCTGGCAGTTAAGCGACGCAGAGCTTAGCTTTACAGGAGTTGATGCCAAAAGCGGATGCTTTGCCAGCGACCACTTCGGTATTCTGGCCAGCTTTGATCCAATTGATTGAAGCGGACCACGATTTACTGTCACAAATCCTCTGATTACGGCACCATTTTGTTTGGCCATGTCACGGGCCTGTCGTGCAAGCGCCATAAGCCAATTCCATGTCCCAACAAGATAATCAGGCGCGCCACTCATGGCGCGAGACCATTGGATTTTGCGCCCGCTATTGGGCGCAAGAAAGACCACTTTTGTCCGTCGTCGTCGGGCTGACGCTCGTGATGGTCGCAGCCGAAGTCTGCATCCCGCTATCAGCAGGCCATTTGGTTGATACGCTGACGAAGGTTGCAGCGGGTGGCCTGCGCGACCAAAGCGCCGGGCAAGCAGCGGTGATGGCGGTCGGCCTTATGACTGGGATTTCTGCCGTCTATTATGTGCTAGGCAATATCTCGACCCGTGTTTACCACCGGGCTGCCGCGCGCTGTATGGCTAAAGTCATTGAAGACGGTTTCGCGCGGATTCAGCATTTTTCCTCAGATTGGCATGCGAATACGTTTGCCGGCGCAACGGTCCATAAACTGACGCGCGGCCGTTGGTCGTATGAGCATATCTCCGATATCTTGTGGCAGCAATTCTTCCCACTCGGCTTGGTCATTCTAGGCCTTGCTGGCGTGATGCTGGTTCGCTTTCCCGCAGTGGGGATCGTGTTTTTGGTGATGGTTGTTGTCTATGTGGTCGCTTCTTTTGTGATCGCCATCCGTTATGTGCGTCCAGCCAACGTCGTGGCAGCGGCCGCTGACTCTCGCATTGGTGCGGCGGTGGCTGATGCCGTCTCCAATAATAATGCGGTCAAAGCGTTTGGGGCGGAGGCGCGCGAGACCGAGCGTTTTGAACAAGTGACAGGCAAATGGCGGTCCTTAGCGGTCGTTTCCTGGCGCAAAGCTTTGGATATGGGCCTGATCCAGCATTTTCTGTGGTTGAGCTTACAAGCTGCCATGCTGGTTCTGTTGATCGGACTTTCAACGCGTGGACAGGCTACGCCGGGTGACGTTGCCTTTGTCATCACCGCTAACTTCCAACTCGGCGGCAGTTTGCGCAAAGTCGGCGATCACATCCGCATGCTTCAGCGGGCGAGCGCAGAGCTGGCCGATATCATCGAATTTGATCGCGCGCCGCTGGGCGTCGAAGATGTCGAGCAAGCGCCAGACTTTCAGCCGGGTCTGGGCGAGATCATCTTCGACCAAGTCCAGTTTTCCTACCCGGGCTCACAGAGCGGCAAAGCATCCCTGTATCAAAATCTCGATCTTCGCATCGCGCCGGGCGAGAAAATTGCGCTGGTTGGCCCCTCGGGGTCTGGCAAGTCTACCTTCGTCAAACTCATCCAGCGCCTATATGACCTCAAGTCCGGCACTATTTGGATCGACGGACAAGACATTGCGCAAGTCCAGCAGGCAAGCTTGCGCCGTGCCATCTCAATTGTGCCCCAAGAACCAATCTTGTTCCACCGCAGTCTGGCCGACAACATCGCTTATGCGCACCCTGAAGCGCCGATGGAGGCCATCATCCAAGCGGCAAAGCGTGCTTACGCCCATGATTTCATTGACGCCTTGCCGGAAGGCTATCAGACATTAGTAGGCGAGCGCGGCGTGAAGCTTTCTGGCGGAGAACGTCAGCGCGTCGCCATTGCCCGTGCCTTTTTAGCGGACGCCAATGTCGTCATATTCGATGAAGCAACCTCCAGCCTAGACACGGTCACAGAGCGGTTGATTCAAGCGGCCATGGCAGACCTGATGGTCGATCGGACCACAATCATCGTGGCGCACCGCCTGTCGACCATTAAGGATGTGGATCGAATTTTGGTGTTCGAACGCGGCAGGATTATCGAGCAAGGGCACCACCAAGCCCTTTTGGCGATCCCAGAAGGTGCCTATGCCCGCCTTCATGCCGTCCACGCGGAAGACCAATTTATTGGATAAGTCGTAAACTAGTTCAGAATTCGGGCCAGTGTGCGTAACCTTTGACCGGCGCTTGGCCCTGTCAAACCATGAAAGCCTGACAAGGATGGATAGCTTACAATACCGTCTGGTCCAGAAAACTCAGGCCCACGCCCAATGCTAAGTGCGAAGCGGCGGCCGGGTTTTGGATTGAGCTTTGGCGTGATTTCGCGAACGCCATATTGGACATGATGCGAGATGTCCCAATGATGAGACACCCCTTCGCACTTCAAATTAAGCCAACAATGCCCGGTGGACCACTGCTCACGTGGTTCGGCGATGTGCACGCCAATGATGTAGGCGGCCGGCACGCCAATCGCGCGCAAAGCCGCGACAGCTAACGTATGCATATCCACACAGGTGCCGGGAGTAAGGCCGCATTCCAAAGCGGGCATGGCGTCTTCACCCGTCCCCAAATGCGTCTCGCGTGCACCATAGGTAAAGTGGTCCCCTACATATTGGATGAGGGCGGGTACACGGATTTGTAAGGGTGCCTCCGCCACTTCTTCCGCGATTTGATCCATCAAAGCCTGCGACGGTCTTTCAAAGGCGCTTAGACCGGGCATGAATGCCTCGTCGCTTAGCCCGGGGCCGGGCTCGTCAAAAGCTATTTTGACCATGGGTTGATCGCCAGCTTTCAGAGCGAACTGATAAGCTGCAATTCGGCCTTGTGTGTCTTGCACAATGGATTGCGGTTCTGCGCCTTCAAACGTGACGCCCATAATCTTTTGCTCCCATGTGTCGGGGGCAACTGGGAAGAGGTAGAGACCTGCATCTTCAACGGGAGCTTCCAGAAACGCTTCAAACACACCCATCATGATGTCTCCAGGATTTCAACCAACTTTGAAACACCAGCTTCCAAGCTCGCATCATTGTTCAAGAAAAAAACGTCCGGGCCCGTCACTTCATAGGCTGCGGCACGCGCGATGCGGTCAGCAATCTCAGAGGGTGTTTCACGGCCACGGGCCATCAAACGCTGTTCGATGACCTTACTGGGGGCTGCAATCGAAACAACGACCAAGGACGAAAACTGCTGACGCGCCTCATCCAGAATCGCGCGTGAGGCATTGACCACCACCTGCTGGCCTCGCTCTAGGCGAGCCGCAATGTCAGCTGGAACGCCATAAGAAAGACCATGGGCGTTCCAGAAAAGCGCAAATTCACCTCTTTGACGCTTCAATTCAAATTCAGACGACTCAATGGCAATGTGATCTTCCCCACCAGCATCCTGTGGCCGCGTGATGAAACGTTGGGGGAAGTGATAAATAGGGTCGCTTGAAAGCTCGGCCTTAGCCCCTTCAAGTAGCGAATCCTTGCCAACACCAGATGGCCCGACGATCAAGAACAAGGTTCCCGTCATGGTCTGTAACGCCGATTAGGAATGTTTCTCAACAAAGGCATCGGCATCCATATCCCTAAAATCTTGTAGCGCTTCAGCCAGCTTTTCGTGCTCCCAATCCCACCAAGCTAGGGCAAGAAGGCCGTCTTGAACCGCTTTAGGAAACCGCTCGCGGATGGGCTTTGACGGTACCCCGCCAACAATCGTAAAGGGGGCCACGTCTTTTGACACAACTGCCCCGGCGCCGACAACTGCACCCGTTCCAACGCTAACACCTGCAAGAATGGTTGCCCCGTGCCCGATCCAGACATCATGTCCGATCGTTACATCGTCTGCGCGCCGCCACTCAAAGAAGTCATCATCGTCCTGGTCGCCCAATTGATAAGAGACCGAGCGATAGGTGAAGTGATGGAGGGCCGCCTTCCACGTCGGGTGGTTGCCGGGATTAAGGCGTGTGTCGCGCGCGATGGAGCAGAATTTGCCGATTGTGGTATAAGCCGTGCTCGAGTCCGTCACGATGTAACTATAAGCACCCATCTCTGTTTCCATCAAAGATGTGCGGGCCCCGACGCGAGTCCAAGGACCTAAGATACAGTCGCGGACATGGGCTTCAGGCGAGATACCCGGTTCAGATTCTGCCGGCTTTTCAGCGGCTGGATCAGGCTTCCAATGTTCAAAATAGCGATAATCTGGCGGCAAAATCCGCCCAGCGAGCCTGCCCGTCACGCAACAGCCTCCAAGAGCTCTTCTGCCTCGTTTCGTGCACCTGATCCCTCGATGACGTGGCGGCCGTAAATCGCGTCGACCACAGAGGCGTTGAGGTCATCAGGCGTGCCATCAAACACAATCTGCCCATCTGCCATGCCGATAATCCGTGGACAGAACCGGCGTGCAATATCCAGCGCATGCAGATTAACCAGAACCGTGATATTGCGCTCACGATTAATGGTGGATAGCGTCTCCATCACCGTCTGGGCATTGGCTGGGTCGAGGGAGGCAATAGGCTCGTCCGCCAAAATGATTTCAGGCAATTGCATCAAGGTCCGCGCGATCGCGACACGCTGTTGCTGCCCGCCGGACAAGGTATTGCACCGCTGCAAAGCCGTATGAGACATGCCCAAGGCGTGCAATTCCAGAATGGCGCGTGCGCGTTCTTCTGCTGGGAAGAGCTTGAGCATCGGGGCCACACCACGTTGGCGGGCGAGGCTGCCAATCAAAACATTGGTCAGGACATCGAGACGCGGCGACAAATTGAACTGCTGAAACACCATGCCACAGGTCGCACGCCACTGACTAAGCGCTTTACCGCGCAACTCCGTCACCGGCTTGCCATGCCATGTGATTGCGCCTTCATTCGTGTCGCACAGGCGATTAATCAATCGCAGGAGCGTAGACTTACCAGCCCCGGAACGGCCAATAATGCCAACCATCGAGCCAGCAGGGATTTGTAAGGATACATCCTGCACCGCATGGGTTGAACCAAAGTGCTTTGTCACCGACTTAAGTTCCAGCACGTATGCCTCCTATTGATCAGT
Source organism: Maricaulis salignorans (assembly GCA_943372135.1). GTDB lineage: Bacteria > Pseudomonadota > Alphaproteobacteria > Caulobacterales > Aquidulcibacteraceae > Aquidulcibacter. The sequence continues at coordinate 106,545 of CALRXH020000005.1, forward strand.
TGAGGCTAAAGCTGGCTCGTGAAACCTATGTGACGGTCGGGCCTGACTCTTACGATTAGGGTGCTGATTTGTCGGGAGCACCGGTGATTCCTCAGCCGTGCACTAATTTTGATCGGATATTCTCCGAGACGTAGTCGAGAGCCATAACGCAGAGCACATAGGCAATGACGATCCAAGCGACTTGGTCAAAGGCAAAGATGCGGATGCGCTCTTCCAGTTCAAACCCGATGCCCCCTGCCCCGACGATACCCAAGATGGCAGCGTTGCGGAAATTGGACTCCAGCATATAGAGCGACTGGCTGGCCATCACCGGCAAAACCTCTGGCAACAGGCCAAAGCGAATAGCCGCACGGCGCTGGCCACCTGTCGCACGAATGCCTTCTTGCGGGCGCGGGTCACTATTCTCGATTGCCTCGGCATATAGTTTAGCGATGCGCGGGATATCGGTAAGCGCTAGCGCGATGACACCACCAAAAGGTCCAAGCCCAAAGGCGACGATCAGAATAAGCGCCCACACAAGGGCGGGAATGGCACGAAAGACGTCAAAGCTGCGCCGGATGAGAAAGTGCAGCGCCTCGTTCGAAACAAAGGTTTTAGCGCCGAGCAACCCCAAGGGTATGGCACCCATAACACCCAAGAAGGTCCCAGCGACCGCCATTGCAAAGGTCGCGGCCAAGGCTTGCAGGATCCGAACTTCCTCGCCAGCGGCGTTAGGCGGAAACATGCCACCCATGAAATCAGCCAGTTTCGAGAGGCCTTTGGCAAAGGCGGCAGGCGTCATATCTACCCCGATACACAGGGCGACGAACACAGCGCTCAATCCAATCCACAGGGCAAGGCGACGCGCGTGGACAGCGAATGGCGTGTCCACCAGATGCGGTGCGATTGCGCGCGCAACCTGCATCTGATGGGCGGTGACTTGGGGAGGCGTGGCAAGGGCTGCGCTGGTTGTCATGCCGTCGCCTCCAAGCCGATCAAACGGTGGCGGATTGCCTCAGACACAAGATCAATCAGGATGATCAGACCGATGATCAAGATCAAAAGGGCAAAATAGGTATCAAACTCGGTGTAGGTAATCGCGCGCGACAATTCGATCCCGATGCCGCCAGCCCCGACCACGCCTAAGGCAGCAGCACCGCCGACATTGATTTCCAAGCGCAGCAGCCCGTAGGACGCATAATGGGGCAAGACTTGCGGCAGGACGCCAAAGCGCACCTGCGCCCACCAAGAGCCACCAACTGCCTTTACCGCCTCAACCGGTCGCATATCTGCGGCTTCATTGGCTTCCGAATAGAGTTTCCCGAGACTTGCCATGGTCCCCAAGGCAATAGCAATCACACCGGGCAATGGGCCTACGCCGAAGGCTGCAACCAATATCAGCGCCACAATCAAATCCGGCAGGGTACGGATGACTTCTAGCGTGCGGCGGGTCAGCCAATAAATATAGGGCGATGGCGAGAGGTTCTTCGAAGCCAAGAGTGAGGCCCAAAAACCACCGAAAACACCAAACAGGGTCGCAACAATGGCGATCTGAACCGTCTCCCACAATAGGGCCAGCCACGTTGGCATATCATAGAACCAAGAGGACAGTGAGCCAGCAGTCCCACGATCCTCAAACAGCGCCTCGGGCTTAAGGTCTGGGATCATGATATTGAGGAGATTGGCAATCCGCCCCCAAGGGTCGCTGCCTTGGCTGCCAGAGAAGAACCCGCTGACATGGAAGCACACGACAATCAGCGCACTGAAGCCAATCAAAACGACGACTTGCTGGGTGCGCTGGCGCAGCAGGGTCACCCGCCGCTGCGCTTCAAATTCCCGAATGACTTGCGCCTTAATCGCTTCTTGCTGCGGCACGTTAGCGAGCACCCCTTTGCATGGCAGCGGCCTCTGTCGGATCTAAGGCTATCCCACCGCCAAGTTTTGCGGCCAAAAAGGTCATCGCTTCCGGGCGCTCTTGATGTAGCGCGATATGGATGCCTACCAATTGATAGCGATCCGCTTCCGGCAGGTCATTTCTGACGACAAGGCCCGCTAACGCCGTCGGTCGTCCGCGCCACGCCTCAACCACATCGCCACACAAAACGACTTTGGGATCATCGCCACGGCAGAGCCTTTGGCGTGCGCCTGCCGTGAGAATCAATGCATCGCCCTGTCCGGCACGCAATGCCGCAAGACCTGCTTGCTCGTCCGCGACAAACAGTTCTGGCTTAAAGCTCTTGGTATCCGCGCCAAAATCGGCCAAGCCTTGCAAGGGCACCTGATGGCTGGCCGCTAGTTTAGAAATGAAGATCGGTCGACTGCCAGCAAGCTTAACTGGCGTATCTCGGCCAGAAGTTTTGAGCGTCAAGGCCACCGCCAGAACACGACCGGTTATGGCGTCAGCCCGAGGTGCCAGAATTGGGCGAGCTACTTTGTTGACCGGTTCAAAAGAGGGTTGATCCAAAACAGCCAAGTCCAACTGACTTTCTTGCAAGGCAGTAGCCACTGCTTTGCCGTCTTCATAGCCACAGAGCACCACAGGCTTACCCAGTCGCCCTTCAAGATGCTTGCGGTAAGCCGCTGCTGCCGCGTCACTTGGCGTGGCGGTGCAACCTGATTCAGTAAGGCCCGCGATGCCCACTCGAAAGCCTGCCGGGGGTGTTTGTGCTGTGGCGGGCTGCATCAAGGCCAGCAGAATAAGGATGAAACCAAGCACGCGGATCATGGCTTAGCACTCCCATTGCTTGGCTTCTGGGCCGGGGCAGCACGGCGTTCGGCGATTTCCGTGCGACGCATTTCGACCACGGCCTGATAGTCAGCAGGTGTCATGGGTTGCATATCAGATCCCTCTAGAAGCCCGATATCGACCCATAGTTGCGGATCCTCGTAAGCCAGCGCGGCCATCGCCCCACGGGTGATGTCTTGAAAGGCTTGCGGACGGTCTGTGCGGATCACATAGGGCGAGTTGGGCATTGGCCCTGCTGTCCAGACGATCCGATAATCAGAGACCTTCACCGCGCCTTTTCGCGCCAAAGTGTAGAGAGAGCCCGAAGTAAATCCGGTTTCTGGCGTGCCGCCACTGGCGATCAAAAAGATTGCGTCAAATTGACCGTTCGCCAAAGCCAAAACCGACTGCGTATGGCCACCGCTCATGGCGGTTTTGCCAAAGAACGTGTCAGGATTTTTCCCTTGCTGGCGCATCGCCCAGCGCGGGAACAAATAGCCAGAGGTCGAATTGAAATCGACATAGCCCAAGGACTTGCCGCGCAAGTCCTCAATCGTGCGATAAGGACTGTCTGCCTTGACAATTAGCGCTGAGTAATATCCCGAAGAGCCCTCTGCCGTGCGCAAAGCCAGAAACGGTGTTACCTTCTCACCCATCTGCTCACGCGCATTGGCATAGGCAGCGCCACCCATTTGCGCGAGCTCTAGCTGGCCAGACGCCATGGCTTGAATAACGCCATTGTAGTCTGCAGCTTGGAAGACTTCGACCTTTAGCCCAGTGATGCGGTTGAGGTATTTTTGGTAAGTCGTCCATCGCGCCAAAGTGGTGGAACTATCTTCGCCCGACGTTGCACCGATGCGCAATTGGCCGACTTCTTTCTGCCAGCCTGTGAGCTCGGTATCTGGCTTATCAGAGCCACAAGCAGAGAGCCCTGAAAGGAAAAGCACGACGCAAAGCGACTTGAGCCAGGTTGATATCTGCACCTGCTTTACCCCCACTATCTTTAAAGCCTTACTGCCTGAAAATCATGTCAGTCGCGCGACGGAAAGAAACGATCCCCGCCCAACCTACAGCCGATTTGTGGGACATTGGCGGCCCCTGTTTCGTGCGATCATCAAAAAGAAAGGGCCTGCCGGTTCAAACCAGCAGGCCCCCAACTTTTAGATCAGATCGTCAAGCGCCCCAGAAGGGCGGCTAGATTAGAAGTTGATCCGTACACCCATGATATAACGTGGGCCGAATGTTTCGCCTTCGATCGGGAAGGCGCGGGTGTCGCCGTAGCGAATGGCCTGCTCATTGGTCAGATTGACCGCGTCGAAGAAGTATTCGACGTTCTTGCTGACTTCATAGCGGATCGACAAGTCCATCTCGCCATCGTCATCCCAGAACACATCGCCATTGGTCACTGGCACAAGTTTGCTGTTGATGACGTTGTAGGTGCCGACACCTTGCAACCAAGTCGTACGGAACTGGTAGGTCAAGCGAGCCGAGAGGCCATATTTCTCGTAGATCAAGGACAGATTGTAGAGATAATCTGAGGTGCCCGGCAGGCTAACTTTGCGCGCTGGGACGACAGCGGCATTCGTGCCCGCTGGGATTTCGACTTCAGATTCCGTGAAGGTTGCATTGGCGCCAAAGCCAAAACCACCCAAGAAATCAGGCAAGCCTGCTTCTTCAACCCACTTTTCAGCATTTTGCGACACAGCGATTTCGAAGCCGCTGAGATAGCCGTTGCCGCCGTTGCGAATGGTGGTCAATGCGTAGTTCGACCGCAAATTCGTCCCAACGTCGAGATCCGTACGGCCGAATACATCGGTTTGCGTGAACAACACATCTTTGATGTCCTTGTAGAAGGCACCAACCATGAAATAGCCGCCGCTCTTTTGATACCATTCGAAGTAAGCATCAAAGCCAGTTGAGCGCTCTGGGCCTGCATCTGGGTTACCGCCAGAGATCGTTTGGGTCACATCGTTAACAACAAAGTTTGGACGAATATCGTCAAACTCTGGCCGTGATGCACCGGTTGTAAGGCCGAAACGAAGCTTCATTTCATCGTTCAGGTCAAAGTTAACGTGAGCGCTTGGGTAGAAGAGCGTGTCTTCGGCTTCCGTTTTGACCAAGCTGAACGCGTCGGTCGTGACAGATGGCGTCAAGTCAACAAGGGCTTGACCTTCATTCTTGGTGCGCTCAGCGCGCAAGCCAACAATGACATTGCCCCAGTCTTGCTTCCAAGTGGCCATAGCATAGCCGGCCACAATGTTCTCGCTGACTTCATAAAGGTTCAAGCTTTGATCGACAAACGAACCGATATTCTTCGCCTTCAAATCTGCCGCCAAGGAGTCGACCCGTGTCTTGCCCTGATAACGGAACTGATAACCCAGTTGCAATTGGCCCAAATAAGGACGGTCAATTGCAATGTCGTTGAAGGTGATCGGTGCACGGCCTGCGGCCGCCACTTGTGCGGCTGTGGTCGTGAAGACTGTGGAGAATGATTCCTTGGTACGGTCGGTGAAAGCACCGCCGACTTTCAAGGTTGTTTCTCCACCAAACACTGTGAAGTCACGGCTCGCATCAAAGCGACCCGTCACAGCTGTGGTTTCGTCTTGAGCTTCGCGCGAGCTGATGTTGAGGAAGGTGACTGGGAAAGCCTCAATTGAGTTAACGCGCTCACCACGCGAACGAACGGCTGTTGCACCAGTACCAGTCACCACAGTCCGATACAGTTGAACGATGTTGAAGTCATCGTCACCGAAGAAATACTCAACGGTTGGGCGATCCGTGATCGTCGAGGGGCTGGCGAAGTTTGGCGTTCCTGGCGCATTCAAGCCGTCGACTGATTCAGTGAAGTTCAAGCGGGCAGACGCGTCCCAACCTGCAAATTCGAAGTCTGCACCAAGTGTGTTGGTGAAGATCGATTGCTCATAATCGAGGGAGTTGAAGTTCGACTGGATTTGCGCACCATAAACAACGCCACGGTCGGGTGTGTTGCCGTTACAAATGTCAAACGCGCCAGAGGTTGTTTGTGGGGCGCGCACGGCTGGGCAGGCGGATGTGCCGGTTGCGGTAGCACCATTGTCCAAGCGGAAAATGAAGTTGCTGCGCAATTCAACGTCGGTGAAGTTGGTGAAGATCGAGCTGAAGAACACTTTGGTGGTGTCGTTTACGCGATAATCTACGCGGCCCGAATAGGACTTGTTGCCACGGGTCAAGCGATAAGGCTTGTTCTCATACTCACGTGCCCAACGACGGTCTTCATAGCCTGCACGACGGTCAACGCTGCCACCGCCGGTTTGATAGGGGTCGGTTTCCCAATTGTCGGTGACTTGGTCACGGCTATAGAACGAGCCTTGCAGCAAAACGCCGAGCTTGCCATCCATAAAGCGGTTCGCAACAACGAAAGAGGTGTCGATTTCAGCACCACCGCCCAAAGTCATGATGCCGGCGGATGCTTTGATATTGGCTTTGAAGCCAGGATAGTCGAATGCAGAACGTGTGCGGACGTTGACGTTACCAGCGACTGTGTCTCCGCTCATGTCGGCAGTGATCGCCTTGGTTACGATAACTTGGGCCGCCAAAACCGATGGAATATTGTCAAAGCGCGAAGAGCGACCTTCGGGTGATACAACGTTGACGCCGTCAAACGACAGCGTTGCCCAGTTGTTTGGCAGGCCGCGCAAGTTGACATAACGCGCTTGACCTTGGTCGCGCTCAATCGCGACGCCAGGCAGGCGGCCAATTGCGAAAGCAATGTTTTGGTCTGGCAGCTGGCCAATCGAGTCAGCCGAAACCACGGCGACCAAGGATGGCGAGTTGCGCTGAATTTGAAGCGCTGCGCGTTCAGAGTCCGCAATCGGACGAACACCACGAACAACGATGGTTTCAGCCGCCGTTTCTTCTGCTGGTGCAGGCGCGGTGGTTGCCGCATTTTGAGCAGTCGCTGCGGTTGCCGCAAGCAGTGCAAACGAGCCAACTGCGCCCATGAGGGCAGCGCGTGTAAACTTAGTGGTCATTGGAATCCCCTTTCGCAGGTGCAACACACCTGTTCCGTGGGCGGCGATACTGTTTGGAGGTAACAGATCGAAGTCTATTAGGATTCAGTTTTGTGAAATAATGCTCACACTTCTGCGAATTCCGAGGCCGCTTTCCGGCGCTCTGCTTTTGGCGCGACGATTTCAATTACTTCCAGATTTGTTTAGCGCATCGGGTGGCTTGCTTGATTTGTCTGAGACAAAAGCCGCATAAGCTAATTGCCCAAATGCCAGCTCAAAAAGAGTCGGCACCTTCCATGACCGAGTTCAACACCGCCCAACCCGCTCTCCGCGTCCTTGTGATCGGCATCGGTGGCTCCGGCAAGTCGACCTTTCCGGAAAAGCTGGCAGGCGAGGCCGGGATGGCACAAGCGGAACTTGGCCCAATTAACTGGCGGCCTGGCTGGAATGATCGCTCTAGAGAAGAGATCAAGTCCTTTTTTGCCGATGTGGATCAAGTCACGTCTCAAAGAGGCTGGGTGTTGGCCGGGAATTCCGAAACCAACCTTTCATATTACCCCGCGTCACCCATTTGGTGTGGATGGATCTGCCTTTGTGGCTGGTGATAGCGCAAGTCATCCCCCACTCGATCCGCCGTGCTGAGGCAAAAGATAGAGACGTGTTTGAGGACTGTCGTGCGGAATGGCCGCATCTTACTCGCGCCTACCACCCCATTCGCTGGGCCTTGTCTACTCATTAATTGACCGGCCGTGAAGCCTATATGCGCTTTGCCGCCGACGGCTTCGACACACGCCACAACGGCCATACCATAGCGCATATAGGCTTCACGGCTAGTCAGTTGAACATTTGCACCAAAGTGATGCGTGGCTGAGCCAAGCTTCGTTCAAAGCACTGCCTGGCCCGCTCTATGTCGGTCACATAGAGCGGGCCTGCACTTTAGTACTTAAAGCGAACGCCAATCATATAGCGAGGACCGAAGGTCTCATACTCAATCGGATAGAGTTCACTGTCCGCAAAGCGGCGACCTGGGCTATCGGCGAGATTAATGCCATCGAACGTCAGTTCGAAATTGTCGTTCAACTGATAGCGTGCCGAGACCGACAGGCTTTCAGAGTCGTTCCAGTAAATGTCGCCATTGCCGTCTGGAACCAGAGCACCATTGACGGTGGCATAGCCGCCCACGGACTGCAGCCATTTGGTGCGGTATTGATAGGCAATGCGGGCTGACAAGCCATACTTTTCATAGGTCAGGCCAACATTGGTTACCAGATCAGACGCACCGGGTAGATCAACAACGCGCAAGGGTGCTGTGCCAATTGCTGGGACATTGATCTCGCTATCATTGAAATTGGCAGACAGGCGGACGCCAAAGCCTTCCAGCCAATCTGGACCTCCCATGGACTCCACCAACTCCTCAATCGTATGATTGAAGACAACCTCAACCCCCATCAACTTGCCATCACCGCCATTGCGTATGGTGGTGAAATTGTAGCCAGAACGATCGCGGTCAGGCGTATTCAGGATAGTGCTGCCGAATGTGCCGCTTTGGGTGAACAAGGCATCCTTGATGTCTTTGTAATAGAAACCGATTTGGAAGTAGCCCTGTGACTTCATATACCATTCGAAATACGCATCAAAGCCAACCGACTTTTCAGGCTTAGCCTCAGGATTGCCGCCTGTGATGAGGCCGGGAGCATCATCAATGGAGAAGTTTGCCGCCAAATCATCAAAGTCAGGACGCGCCGCGCCGGTGTTCAGGCTAAGGCGGACCTTCATCTCTTCATTCAGGTCATAATTCACATGGACGCTGGGATAGAACAGCGTGTCATCGCTTTTGAGCTGCGTTAGGACGCGCGTGCCGCCGATGATTGGCAGGGCCTTTGACGTATTCTCAGTGCGCTCAACGCGGCCGCCGATAATGACACTGCCCCAGTCCTGCTTGACAGTCGCCATGGCATATGCGGCCGAGATATCTTCTGTCACCTCAAAATACTCACCCGAGCCATCCTGATAGGAACCGATCCGGCGATCCTTCAGGCTTTGGATGAAGTCGCCAACCTTATCGCCAGAATAATAGCGGAATGTATAGCCAAGCGCATATTTGCCCTTGAAAGCGGTATCGATGGCAAAGTCATTATAGGTCGGAAGGGCCACGCCGGCAGCCGTGAAGTCAGCTGCGCGGGCACGGTATTGGGTCAAGCGCCGCTTCTTGTCGCGCGTGGTGTACAAGCCACCGACCTTTAGAGTCGCTTCAGAGCCAAACAGGCTGATGTCACGGCTGGCGTCGAACTTACCCGTCCAGGCCGCAGTCAGATCGCCACCCTCGGCATCTATGATATCGATGAACAGCATGGGGAAGGCTTCGACGCTACTGACCGCGGGTCCTTTTGAGCGGGTCGTGCCTGTCAAGACTGTGTTGAACAGACGCACCGTATTATTGGTCACATCCGTGAAGTCATAATCGACAGTTGGTCGAGATGTGATTGTCGAGGGACTCTCGAACGACGGTGTCCCGGTTAAGTCTTGGCCATCCTCGGTCTCTGTGAAATTCAAACGCCAATCGACGTCCCAACCAAAACGCGCATGCTTCCCGCCGATCGTATTGGTGAAGATGTATTCCTTGATGTCACCCGTGCGAAAATTCCAGTTCATCCGGACGCCATAGACGGTGCCTTTGTTCGGCAGGTTGCCGGTGCAAATGTCATTGGCGGCACTGGTTACGATCGTGGTCACAGTCCCAGTGCAGGCGGCATTGGGGGTATTTGTTGCGCCGTTGTCAAACCGGAAAATGTAGTTGTTGCGCAGCTCAATATCAGTAAACTGACTGTATACGGATTGAGCGAACAAGGTATCTTGCTCAGTTGGTCGCCAGTCGGCCCGGACCGAGCCGGAAATATTGCCGCGGGTCAAACGGTAGGGCTTGTTCTCATGTTCGCGGGCCCAACGGCGAGTCTCGGAACCTGGACGGCGATCAATTCCAGACGTCGCGCTACCAGGCCTCAGATAGGGGTCGGTCTCCCAGTTATCGGTGACCATTTCACGCTCATAGAAGGACACCTGCCCCAAGATGCCCAGCTTGCCGTCGAAGAAGCGATCCGCAACTACCAACGACGCATCAATTTCGCGGCCGCCGCCCAACTCAACTTGGCCAAGCGAAAGACCACCGATGATCCGGCGCCCACGATAGTCAAGGGCAGAGCGGGTACGAATGTTGATGTTGCCAGCGACTGTATCGCCCGACATATCAGGCGTGATGGCCTTGTTGACCGAAACTTGGCTGGCGATGGCGGTAGGTATGTTGTCAAAGCGCGTGTCGCGCCCTTCTGGAGACACAACGCTCATACCGTCGATCGAATACGTCACCCAGCGACGGGGCTGGCCGCGCAAATTCACATAGCGGCTTTGGCCTTGATCCTTCTCGACGGCGACACCGGGCAGACGGCTGACTGCATCGGCGATATTTTGGTCGGCCAGGCGGCCGGCCTCATCGGCAGATAAGACGCTGACAAGAGCGGGCGCGTTGCGCTGGACCTGCAGTGCGGCGCGGTCGGACTCAAAAATTGGGCGAGCGCCGCGCACGACAATGGTTTCAGCGGCTTTTTCTTCCGCTGTTGCAGCAGTTGTGGTTGCCGTAGTTTGGGCGGTCGCTGCGGTCGCTGCAAGTAATGCAATCGAGCAAACTGCGCCCATGAGGGCAGCGCGCGTAAACTTAGTGGTCATCGGAATCCCCTTTCGCAGGTGTAGAACACCTGTCCCGAGCGTCGCGTACTGTTTGGAAGTGACAGATCGAAGTCAATTAGGATTCATTTTTGTGAAATACTGATCACATTTTTGTGAATTCGAGGGCAACTCCGCGTCGATAAGCTTTCGATTTGCTGATATCAACTAATTCTGGAATTGTTCACCGCTCCGGTGGCTCGCTAGATTTATCTGAGATAAAAGCCGCGTAAGCTGTCGACTCAAATGTCAACTTGAAAAGAGTCTGCAACTTCCATGACCGAGTTCAACACCACCCAACCAGGTCTCCGCGTCCTTGTGATCGGCACCAGCGGCTCTGGTAAGTCGACCTTTGCTGAAAAGCTTGCGGGCGAGGCGGGGATCGCCCATCTTGAGCTAGACCTGATCAATTGGCGCCCTGGCTGGTACAATCGTTCAGCGGAGGAGCCTGAGGCCTTTATCGCGGATGTCGATCAAGCCACCGCTCAAAGAGATTGGGTGCTGGCCGGCAATTATTCGGTTACGCGCCCCGTGGTTTTGCCCCGCGTCACCCATTTAGTCTGGATGGATTTGCCTTTGTGGCTGGTAATGGCGCAAGTGATCCCGCGCTCCATCCGCCGGGCGGCAGCAAAAGATAGAGACGTGTTTGAGGGCTGTCGTGAGGATTGGCCGCGCCTTATCCGCGCCGACCATCCAATCCGCTGGGCGCTTTCGACCCACCATAGTCGCAGGCACAAATATGTCGCCGCCGCAGAAAAAATCCAAGCCCAAGGTGGGCAGGTCCTGCGCTGCACCAGCCGCTATGAAATCGACCAAGCCCGTCAGTCGTTGGTTGCTTTGGTGCGCGCACGTTCCGCCGCTTGAGCCGCGAGGATCAAGGCTGACAAGGCACCCGAACCCTCGCGATCGGTTTGCTGAGCGTTGGCTTGGCCAGCAGAGCGCGCGAGCGTGAGGTCTAAGCGCGGACAATAGACAGCCGCTGTGCCCCAATAGCCCCCATGCCCCCAACACAGCTCCCCATGCAACTTAGTTGGATATATGCCAAGCCCATAGCCTTCGCCTTTTGGGTCCAGCCCAGATGTTTGCATCAGCGTGCGGGTTGCGACCGGATTGGCGAACACCTCACCCAGCACAACAGCGCGCGTGGCACGGCCCAGATCATCCATGCTCATCACAAGGCCGCCGCCGCCATATTGATCGTAGGACACGTCTATGTCGGAATCTTTGATCGCACCACGATATTGCGCAACCCGGCGCGTGCCTGCGGGCTCTGGCTCCATCGCTTCCCAATAGGTCTCATCCGCGCCAATCTTTGGCCAAGCCAACATTTTGCGCGCCGCCACTCCAATCGTCGGTGATCCTGTTGCTTGCTTAATTATGTCTGCTGCGATCAAATAATTGGTATCGGCATAGTTGAAGTTCTCACCCACTACGTCTTTACGACCGAAAGTTACAGCAAACCAGATCTCGGTCTCTGCGGTCCAATGGGCCGATAGGCCATAAGCGTTGGGCACCAACGCTAAGACTTCAAACAACGGCACTTGAAAATAATCTGGGATGCCTGACGTGTGGTTCAGAAGTTGGCGCAAGGTGATGGTATCAATCTGATAGCCACTCTTTTCCATCAACGCCTTGACCGCAGGGGACAGCGCCGGGCCAATCGGGCCATCCAATTGCAACTTTCCCGCCTCAACCAGTTGTAAGGCCATGGCGGCGACGAAGGTCTTGGTGTTGGATGCCACCCGCACGTCATCGTCTGGACGCAGGCCATCGCCGGATGCAAAGGCCCGATCTAGACCAAGACTAGGCGCACGGACATAGAGAAGCTGACCGGGACTATTGGCATTGGCCTTTGTTTCGCGATTGAGTTCGGCCTGAATGGGCGAGACAAGGTCCATGTCCGTTCCGGGAAGCTGCCAAGTCACGTCCGTCCAGCCTGCGCGCTGCTTGCCCTGCCAACTCGACCAGCCAATCGCCAAGGCCAAAACAAGCGCTACGGCCAAAAAGCCGCGAAGAGCATAGGTTACAAGCCGTCTCATATTCAGTCCTTCTTACCTACCATTTGTTTGACATCGGGACCCCGCAAACGTCAACGGCCCGCCACAAGGGCGGGCCGCTTTTCATGTTCGTCACTTAAGACTGAACTACATTTTCCAGACCAGATTGATCGCATAGCGGCGACCAATGATGTCATACTGGTTTGGCAATGTATTGGCGTCTTGCTGCGCCGAGCCCAAGATTGGCGGCTCTTTGTCAAAGAGATTGCTGATTGTGCCGCCAACCCGCAAATTGTCGTTGATCTTGTACGAGAAGCCCAAGTCGAAGTAATCCCAAGCATCAATATGCTGGACATTGTTCGTGTTCGCCGCCACGTTGCGCCACTGTGGCTCAGGCACGCGCTTGATCAAAGCATCGACCTGACCTTGGTAACGCCAAGCGCCGCGAATGGTCAAAGGACCATCCATCCACGCCACTGCAAGGTTGGAGCGGAAGGCTGGGATAGCACGGATCCCAGTACCAGCGTCCGAACAGGCACCACCGCCAAAGTCCCCGGCGCAATCAAACAGATTGTCGGATGGGAACAACAAACGGATGAAGCTGTCCACTGTACCACCCTGGAAGGTGATGTTGATCCGGTCGCCCGGCAAAGCTTCTGGCAGTTTCGCATTGTAATAGATCGAGAAGTCGACCCCAGAGGTCTTAAGCAAGGTCAAGTTGGTGTCGCGTTGGTCGAACTTTACAACCCGACCACTGGCATCACGGGTAATCTTCTTACAAAGCGCGCTATTGGGGTCTTGCAACACCAGATAGCAACTATCCATCAATTGGATCGGGTTGATCGTACCAATCGCATCATCAATCTGGATGTTATAGAAATCAACCACGACCGATAGGCCGGGGATGAATTGTGGGGTGAACACAAAACCATAGGTGAAAGTCTCCCCCGATTCGGGCTTAATCGCATCTCCACCTCCTTGAACCGCAACCGCATTATCAATCAGCGGCAGGGCGGTACCGATGACCGGGATGTAGCCCGGAGTCGAGGGGGCACCAAGTGCTGAGCAAAGAGCGGTTGGCACGTTGAAGCGCACGGGATCGGAACAATAATCGGTTGGGCGGCCAGTGCCGGTGATGGGGGCTTCAACAGCTGCGCCGAAGAATTCACCAATGTTCGGGCCGCGCACAACTGTTTGCTTTGAGCCGCGCAAACGGACCGTGTCATTTACAGCCCAGTTCACGCCGAGTTTCCATGTATCATAGTCCCCAGAACGGGAATGTTCGCTCAATCGCCCAGCTGCCTCCACATCCAATTGCTTGAAGTATGGCTTGTCGGACAAGACAGGCAGACGCAGTTCGCCGTAATACTCGGTCAGTTCAAAGTCAGCCACCAGATTGGCGCGTGCGCCTTGACCATGCAGCGTGTCACGAGTGAAGGCACGTGGTCCGAACACCGAGTTACCAAATTCTTCGCGACGCTCTGCCCCCACGGCCCAGCCAACGGGGCCGCCGGGCAAGGTGAAGAAGCCCGTGGTGTCGCCAGAAATATTCAAAGACAAAATGTCTTGATGACGGTTGCGCTTATTGAACAGTTCGCTGGTGTCACCATTGATCCAAGCCACCGCAGCAGCACTGGCAGCCGATGGGCCAAAAAGATTGTAGGGTACGCAACCATTGGCTGAGTTAACGCAAGCAGCTTGGCCGCCAACACTGGTGGCATTGGTTGCTTGCTGGAAGCGGCTCCACGAGCCCCAGCCAATACGCTGCACTTCTTCGATGCTTTTGCCGGTCACATAAGACAGATCGTATTTGATGGTGTCGGTCAGCTCACCGCGGACGCCAATGACGACTTGGTGGCTGGTCCGCTCTGTCTCATCAATGAGAGGTCCCAGCTCCAACAGCGTCTTGGACACGCGGAAGCGGGCCGCATCGGTGCCTGGACCTGTGCCGGCTGCGTTCAAATTGAATAGCGAAGTACCGCCAGCCGGGTTTAGAATCGACAGGATCTGAGGAGTCAGGAATGGGTTAGTCCGCTGAATCAACACATCGCCTTGCGTGACGATGTTAGCGCCACCCGACACCGCAGGCAGCACACCTGCTGTGTTGCCGTTTGAGCGCACGGGAACCTGCTGACTGGTGTTGTTGATCAGCGAATAGGTGCCGCGGCCATAGAATTCAGCCCATTTTGCCAGCTTGAACGTTGCAAAAATGGCCGCATTTGTGCGGTCATTTGGGTTCTGGAAGGCTTCAAATTGCGAGAAGGATTGCGTGCCGGCCGTGGTACCCAAGGTGCCATCAGCAGCATAGGCGAATGTAGGGGCAGCGGTCCCAGCAGGGGCGGTGGTGGCGCTGGTCCAACGCGTGAACGCGCCGCCTGCGGTCGGGAAAGTTTGGATGAACTGACCTGCGTCATTCAGTTCAGGCAGAGCCCAGCTCCGGTCCTCCCGCTTCAGGTCACCCCGGTCCGCATAGCTGGCGTGCAGCACAATATTGGCGCGATCTTCAAAGAAGTTCATGCCACCTGTGATGCCAATGCTATAGCTTTCAGCATCACCCTGCTCAGAGATGCCACCGTTCACGGCGACTTCCAAGCCTTCATAATTGTCGCGCAAAATGTAATTGGTCACGCCTGCAACCGCGTCTGCACCGTAAACGGCTGCAGCGCCACCGGTTAGCGTTTCAATGCGCGAAATCAATGCTGAAGGAATGGAGTTCACGTCTGCCGAGTTACGGAAGCCATTTGGCGTCACGCGTTGACCATTGACCAACACCAAAGTGCGGTTCTGACCCAGGCCACGCATGTCCAGCGTGGAGGCACCATGGGATTCCAACAAGGTGGGGTTGGTGGTAGCGCCGTTTGACGGCAGGAATTGGTTCTGCTGCTTCAAAACTTCGTCGATATCAATCAGACCTGTCGCGCGGATCGATTCTGAATCAATCACACGTACTGGAGAAATGGCACGGTTCGCAGCCGTCTGGATACGCGACCCTGTTACGATGATGGTTTCAACACGGGGGGCTTGGTCCGGCGCAGCGGCTGGCGTCTGCGCAAAGGCCAAGCCTGGCGCGCCAGTCAGTAATGCGATGGTGCTTGCCGTTACGGCAAGCGTTAGTTTGTGGTTGTTCTTCAACATGTACTCAAATTCCCCCGTTGCTCACAAAAAAGGCCCCCGACGGGGCCGCGTGAAAGCGCAAGTTTGAGGGCACGCTACACCTGAGTCGAACCCGACGCTTTTGCTTTGCTTTTAACAGAAATCCCGTCGGTTTCAACTTAAAATGATATATCCTTACGATTTTTGCGATCACAAAGGCGTTAAATCTCCCCATAGACAAGCATGGTATAAGGCCAAAGCCGCCAGCGCCACCGGTCAGTGCCACCGGTCAGTGCCACCAGTTTCCTCAAACAGAAGAGGTGCGCGGTGCCCGCCACATCATTTGCAGCGGCGGTGCCTCTTGGTCACCCTGATCTTGACCACACGGGAAATATCCTCGTGACTCAAAGCCATGAGATCTATAGAAGCCCTCATTATTCGGGTTAGAATTCTCCAGATAGACGGATGTTTCGGTTCGATCACACTCTGCCAACACCGGGGCAAGCAAAGCTTTGCCAACGCCTTTGCCGCGATTGGCTAGCCGCGTGCCCAAGGTAAAAAGGTAAAGATGCGGCTCTTTAGGGTGATGTGCCTGCATGCGGTCTCCGGCATCCAAAGCGCGGGTAATTGCGCCGGGTGATCCTGTCGCCAGCAAGGCCCAAGCAACCTGAGCAATGGCTGAGACTGAAAGCTCTGACGACACCCCCCACGGCAACCACATGGCTGCTCCAGCATCCCCGATCATGTGGCAGAAGCCGTGCTTGAGATAGTGTGTACGTGCCAGCAGCGGAAAGACGGCATCCAAGGTCTTTGGTGTGCCAAATATCCAGCGATTGACCGGGTCCTCATAAAAAGCTTCAGCCGTGATTGCGCCCAATTGCCGCCAATCTGCGGCCACTGCCCGCTTCATGCTATCTGGTAGATCCAAGTCCATCGCATTGTCCTGCCTCTCGTTTCCCCGACACTCACGCCCGACCAGAGCTCCAAGTCAACATGCAACGACATTCACGGCAAGACCACCCAGACTGGTCTCCTTGTATTTGGATGACATATCCAACCCGGTTTGCCGCATCGTCTCAATCACCTGATCCAAGGTAACGCGCGCTGGTTGATCTGTCTGAAGCGCGAGACGGGCGGCGTTGGCCGCTTTCACCGCCGCAAGCGCGTTACGCTCGATGCAGGGGATTTGCACCAGCCCGCCCACGGGATCACAGGTCAAACCCAGATTATGCTCCATCCCAATTTCGGCAGCATTGGCCACTTGCGATGGACTGCCGCCCCAAACAGCCGCCAGTCCGCCTGCCGCCATAGAGCAAGCCACGCCCACCTCGCCCTGACAGCCCATCTCAGCGCCTGAGATCGATGCACGTTGCTTATATAGAATGCCGATCGCTGCAGCCGTCAAAAGATAGGTATGGACGGCAGATGAGGGGGCCTTCGCATCCAGCAAGTAAAAGCGCAAGATCGCTGGAATAATCCCCGCCGCACCATTGGTTGGGGCCGTCACCACCCGGCCACCGGCCGCATTTTCTTCATTCACCGCCATGGCATAGACGTTGAGCCAGTCGAATAAGGCTTCCCGCTCATTGGATTGAGGCGACCCTGTCAGCTTCTCATAAAGATCGGGTGCCCGGCGGCGAACCTGCAGGCCCCCTGGCAAGATGCCTTTTTGCACCAAGCCGCGCGCGATGCACCCCGCCATGGCCTCGGCAATTACATCTAGGGCAGCTAAAGTCTCACCCCGGTCGCGCTTGCGATCTTCGCAGGCAAGCAGGACTTCGGCCGCCGACAAGCCGTGTTCTTGGCAAAGGCCCAAAAGCTGCGCGGCTGAGGTAAATGCAAATGGCCCTTCTGGGCCACCGCCTACCAGATCATTGACCAAAGGGATTTCTAACTGCCGCTGACTGGCAATAAAGCCCCCGCCGGTTGAATAGTAAGTATGATCGGCGAGAACTTGGCCCGCCGCATCAAACGCCCTCAAGGTCATGCCATTTGGATGTAGCTTAGGCGGGGTCTCATAGTCAAAAATCAAATCGCCCTTAGGATCAAACGCAATTATTTGTCCTGACGGGAGGCGCAATGCGGCTTTCTCCAAAAAGTCTTTAAGGGCCGCCTCAGCCACTTCAGGATCTGTAGTCTCGGGCCTAAAGCCCAGAAGACCCAAATAGACTGCCTCTGGAGTCCGATGACCTGCACCGGTAAAAGCGAGCGAGCCTTGCAAAGAAACAGACAGACGCGCGACTTGGCCTAGTGACCCTGCCCGATCTAGATCGGCCAGAAAGCGCGCGGCGATCCGCATGGGTCCCACGGTGTGCGAACTCGACGGGCCGATGCCGACGCGGAAAATATCTAGTGCAGAAATCATCTTACGGCCCTGTTTCATGGCGGAACCTGCCAGCCCGACTTATGAACCGAACCGAGCCTTGGGCCAAGCAGCCTGACCCCTGCAACGCGCCTGTTGGCGCCCCTTGCAGGCCCGCCACCCGTCCGCTATGAACCCGCCTTCCTGACAGACCGCTCCTATAAGCAGTCTGAACGCCGTAACGGCGGGCGCGTAGCTCAGCGGGAGAGCACTACGTTGACATCGTAGGGGTCACAGGTTCAATCCCTGTCGCGCCCACCATTAAATCATAGAATCAGCCGGTTTTTTGCTCCTTTTACGGAGTAAATTTGATTTTAGGTCCGTGTATGGTCCGTGGAAAATAGACCAATTATGGCAAGCTGTGGCGACCTGTGGGTAAAATCCTGACGGTCGCATAGTTGGAAGACACAACGGCATTTATAGATGACCCCGCCAATTCAGGGTGGCTCTGCGCACTTCCAACTCAGTCAGATGTAAAAGTTTTGGTGACAGGGCATCGGGAGAAGTAACCAGCGGCAATTTGTTTTAGACCGCCAGGCCAGAGCAAGCCGGGGGACGGCCGCCTTCTAGAAGGTCTGACTTAGCCTTCGTGCAGGAAAAATACCTGCAGCCGTTGAGCCACACTCACTTGGCCAGTCATAAAGCACCGACGATTAGGTCAAAGGGCGCTCTCGGTTGGATATTGATTGCGCAGTTGTTCGGCTAAGATGCGCACCGCCTTTCCATTTTCGCTTAGAACAATTCCAGTCCCAGTTTGCATGGCAATCTTGCAGGCGGCAGCCGCCGCTCTCCACATGGCTATCGGAGATGCAGCTAAGTAGGGGTTCTTGGCAGTTGAGATGTCGAGCGGCTTCATAATCTCTCTCCCCAATTCGATAATTGAGGCTCCGCGACACGATCATCCGAGAGTGTAAACTGACATCAGATAAGATATCTAAACATTGTTAAATCGCAGTCCATCTGACTGTTAGGCACAACAAAATATGCTCCCATATTGAACATTACCCTATATGCGTTTCGGGGCACCGGTTCACTTTAGCGCGGCTACTTAAATGACAACGTCATATTCTGATTTTCATCTAACGATAAAATGAAAGCTCCATTCTCATAGCTGAGCACATATTGTAAAATAACACTTTCGCCATTCTCATTTCGCAATATTTGCTTCAAATTTATAGAAAGAAATCGCGTATCGCATTTGCCTGACCTAGTAACGTCCGCC
The DNA here is from genome assembly GCA_943372135.1 of Maricaulis salignorans. GTDB lineage: Bacteria > Pseudomonadota > Alphaproteobacteria > Caulobacterales > Aquidulcibacteraceae > Aquidulcibacter. Next base: position 125,629 of record CALRXH020000005.1, read on the forward strand.
ACCACGCTAGCCAAATAAAAGCGACCTCGCATTTGCTCATACGATGGTTTGGGAACCTCAAAAGCAGGGCCGCCACAGCCGACTGCGGAAACTGAAACTAACTTTGCGGCGGCGCGCCCACTTTCTGCCTGATCGAAACGAAGGATCAGCCTCTGCGGAAAGTATTTTGCCTTGTAATCGTAAGACACAAGAGCTGGCTCATTAAACAATGTTGGCGATACTATAGCGCTCATTGGCGTTTGCGTCGCAGGCGACAGTATTTGTGCCTTATCCACGATGCTGCATCCACTCAACAACATGAAATATGGCGCAACAATCAGAACTGATTTTAGCCAAAATAAAGAAAGGCGGATCATAGCAATGGGGTGTCCGTCATCAAAACATTCGGCACAGATTTAACTATGATTTACTCTTCAATTCACAACCCCGTTTCTGTGCCATTGGTGCTGACGCGGAGCAGGATGGATTGAACTCTCTGCCATCAGATGCCTTTACGCGCTGCCACCATCGTCGGGTGCCGACCGCCCACGCCATAAAGATTGACCTTGAGGCTCGACATCGCATTGACGAGGGCGTTGGGCGCATAAACCACCGGACCCACCGGCGCAATTTTGGGGAAGCGATCCAAGATCTTTTCAAACGACAACCGCAGCTGCATCTGCGCAATCCGCGAGCCAAGGCACTTGTGCACTCCATGGCCGAAAGCGAGGTGCCGGTCATAATTATCGCGCATCATATCGAACCGGTCCGGGTCGGGGAACACGATTGGATCACGATTGGCTGCCCCATACCACATCACCACTTTCTCGTCCTTGGCGATCCGTTGACCGTTCAACTCTGTTTCTTCCAGCGCGGTGCGGCGCATGTGTTTCACAGGGGAGACCAGACGGAGCGCCTCCTCCGCCATGCGCGGGATCAGCTGCGGGTCATCCAGCACCATCTGCCGCTGGTCGGGGAACTCGTGGAGCAGCTGGATTGTGCCGGTCAGCGAATTGCGGCTGGTGTCGTTCCCAGCGAAGATAATTAATAGCCATGCCCCGTCGAGATGTTCTTGCGGCAACTCCTCACCGCCGAGTCGTGAGCGGGCAATCGCAGTCAGCAGATCCTCGCGAGGACGTGCGCGCCGGTCAGCCATTACCCCCTCACCATAAGCGAACATGGCATCGACCATATTGAAAAACCGGAACGGAAACAGTGGTTCCTTCAGGATCGTCTGCCACGGGTTTGCCAAGTATTGCGAGGCCATTTCGAGGTAGTGCATCCACTGAACGATCCGCGGCCGGTCTGCTTCATCGACACCTAGCATTTCACATAGAGTGAATAGCGGGACCTGCTCGGCAAACATCTTTACGAAATCGACCTCCGGTCCCTTGCGCTCCATCTCGTCCAGCAAACCGTCGATATGGGCGCTGACCTTGTCGCGGATCTTGGCCACATAGGCCGGGATGAAGAAATCCTTCTGCTGGATGCGTGCTTCCATGTGCAGGGGTGCATCCATATTAATCAGGGAGTTGAGCGCAGCCGGGATCAGCTTCTTTGGCTTCCATTTGTCCCGCGCCTGAACACCCAAATTAATACTGCCGCGCTGGGACGAGAAAACCTGCGGATTGAGCTCGACCGACTTCACATCCTCATAGCGGGTGACCGACCAGAACCCGGAGATGCCACGATAGCCAGGGCTCCAATGCACCGGCGCCTCCTCGCGAAGGCTCCGGTAGAACTCCCATGGGTGCCCGCCTGTCCAAGACGCCGGGTTGCCCAGCTGAAACCCGCCAAACAGCGGATAGGCCGCCGAATGGATTGGGTCTATCTGTCCGATATCGATTAGAACATTGTCACTGATCAGCTGCATGGCTCTAGAGTTTCCTTGGCAAGGCGCGACGGTCTGACGTCAGCCTGCTCCAAATTGATATATGTCCTCTTCACACAGCGCGACAAGCCCATAGTCCAGAGCAATGCACTCCGCCCCGTCGAGTGCAATTCTGCCTTATTGCACCAACCCATTAGCACTTTTCGTGCTCATTGTTCGTTTCACGTGGTCAAACTTTGCTGCAGGCTATGCCTCTAGAGTGGCCGTATTCGAGTTTCAGCGCGCAAGATGGGGCGTCAAGAGCAGCATTCGCCGACGCGCAAAATCCGTCAGCTCTCAACGGCGACAGGTCATGACATGTCCTCCTCTGCAGGAGGGGATCAGCGTTCCAAAGAATTGTGGACCCCGTTTATGAGTATGTGACCTATTCTTCTTCCCGTTGCCCTGTTTTTCGGGTTTGGGGATCAAGGCCGCGGACCAGATCTGCGGCCAAAATTATAGCAAACCCTAAAGCCTCATCCGTTATCGATGCCCGACCTTTTGTCTCTCAGAATTTAGGCCGCATTGCTGGGTCCCTTGAAACGTCGCATGAATTCGGCTCGACCCGTGGACTAAACTTGGCAAGGCATAGTCGAACTATCGCGTTGTGATCTCTAACTGGTTCCAAAGGTGTCTTCCGCAAAAATACAAGTCAACTCATCTCATTATTCATGAATTATCCACGATTTATTGGTTAGTTCATTTTGTAAGTGGGACAAAAGCACTGCGGGTTACGAAGAGAAACCGGCTCAAAATGAAACAAACGGCACGTTATCGCCTGAATGGGTAAAGCCCGTTTGATGCGGGATGGTTGGCCAAACACGAGAATTGACCTCGATTGAGGGGTTAAGGCCAATTTTGATTGGCACGTCCATTGTAGACCTTGATGCCGTGTTCGTCCTAAAGGAGCGAAGAATATGAAGGAAGCCCATCCAACCAGCCCTGTGAAGCTTGATCGCTCTCGCTTTGCCCGTGCCGCTTTTGGATTGTCGGCTGCAACTTTGAGCGTCGCAGCGATACTTGCCGCCATGCCAGCCCATGCGCAAAGCCGTG
>CALRXH020000006.1:0-123511 GCA_943372135.1 Maricaulis salignorans
AAAACGATTGGCTACGGTCGTCAGAGATGAATTTGGACATGCCAATCTATACAGTGATTTGCGAGTTATGCGACAGGCTGCTAGATCGCGTCTCGTTTTCTTGAAAACGAGGTTGCGATCTAAATTTATGATTTAGGGCCAGTTTTACATCATTTTTCGATTCCGAAAAATGGTGAACGGCCCTAGGCGGGACGACCCGAGGCAGGCTGCAGTAATGAGTTACCCGTGTGTCCGTTCAGATCACTTGTTCTGATCCAATCTAAAATTGGTCACATATGCTCAAAGAAAGAGAAGCGCAGATGCGCCCTAGAAAGGCAAGCATGGGTTTGAGCGGTATGACTGTGGCCAAGTTGAGCACGCCTTTGGCGATAGCGAAGCCAATGGAAAAGTCATCATCATTAATGACGACGAGATATCTCGATCACGACCACAAAGATATGAAGGCTGCCATAGTTGAGGCCTGCGCCGGTGTGACCACCGACAGGGAGAAGGCTATCGGCATTTTCAACTTTGCTCGCGATCGCAATTGATTTGGCTGGAATGGACGGTTCTACGACATGCGGGCAAGCAAAGTGCGGACTTGAACCGTTCTACGTGTTCTTTTGGCAAAACCGTTAAGTCCCTTCGACCAATTGGTCGCCCCCCAACGGGCGAGGGGGAGGCCAAACCCACCTCACCGCGGAGCCAAATCATCCCTTAAGGCGCGGTCCAATAATTCCATATCCAGATCGACAGAGGCCAAATCAGGCTCCACCACCGCGCGCTCAAAGCCGGCAAAGGCTTCTTGTAGGCGGCCAAGCGTATGGTCGATTTCCTGCAAGCGGGCTTGGCCTGCATGAGCCTCCAGCTTCAGTCGATCAGAAACAAGATCGGCCGTTGCGGGCAGATAATAAGTAAAGAAGCGTAAGATCGGGGTCAGCTTTTCAGGGTGGCTCGCCACCGTGTCCAGAATGGTCAAAGCGTGATGCGCTAAAGCGTCGAGCACCTGCCCGACAGGAAGCGGCACAACGGGCATTGCCGCACGTAAAACCATGATACGCTCATGGGCCTCGACCAGAAGCGCGTGGCGGGGATCGTCATGTTCCGGGTCAAGTAGGGTTGGGCTGCGCACATCAGCCGCAGATTTGCCCTGAAACAATCGGGGTAGCGCATGGGTTAGAAACCCATAGAGCGACAGCGCCACCAGCCCTGCCACGATCGGCCCGGTGCGGACTTCTACAAGGAGTGCGCCGCCAAACGCCAATGAAGCGGCCATGGAGCCAAAGATAACCCACCAAGAGATTCCAGCCCCACCGCGGCGAGGCCTGTCCGAACGTGATGGCGGCTTTGCCATCCTTTAGCCCTCTTTCTTGTACGCGAACTCATCGTCCAAGGATTGATCCAGCAGGCGCATATCAATTTCTATGCTACGGGCATCATGGCCACGCAGGCGGCTGGCGAAATCGGTATAGGCAAGGTCAAGCTTGCCAATCATGGTATCAATTTCAGCCAAGCGTACCGGATCAGCGCCTCCGGCAACCGCGCCACGCGCACCCAAAAGGTCAGCGGTGGCGGGCAGATAATAGATGAAGAGACGCTGGACATCGGACAGTTTGGATGGATCTTGCCTCAGGCCCATCTCTACTTCCTTGACGCGCGCGACCATATTTCGCAGCCGCAGACCGAGTTCACCTTCAGCTACACTTGCTGCCGCCTCTAACCGCACCAAAGCAGGCTCAGCATCGGCAATGACGGCTTGATGCAGCATAGGAGGGGCTTCTGGTACGGGTAAGGCCTCACCCTTTGCGCGCGCGCGTGCTGCGGCTTCCGACTCGCCACCCTGCCGACGCCGACGACCATCGTCATCCTCGTCTTCCTCAGCATCGTCATCGTCACGGCTGCCGTAACCCCACAGTTCATCCGCGGTATCGCGCTTGCCACCAAAAAAGCCTAGCGACCCGCCAGCAGCGAAAAACAAGCCGATGCCGACCCAAGGGTTAAAGCTGCACATAGCCCAAATAAAGAACCAGAAGGCAAACACCGCTATGGACTGCGGCGACCGCATCCGAACGGCGAACTCATCCTTTAGCGAATCTTTCTGGCGGCGACGGGACATGAATTAGGTCACGCGCCCTTGTACCAAAGCCTGCCGCAACTCCTGGGTCATTTCATCCATCCGCTTTTCGACCATGGCGCGTTTCTGACGGCCTTCCTCTTGCGTCGTAAGGACGCCAGCAATCGTGTCGATCAAATCGCGATTGGCTTGTTCCAAGGTTTCAAGATCAACAATACCGCGTTGAGACTGCTCTTCAATCGCGATGGCTTGCTCTTTCATCATCGATGACGTCTGGCGCAGCATCTCATTGGTGGCATCAGTGACGGCCTTTTGCATGGCCAGCGCGTCTTCTTGGCGGCGCAGCCCCAACAGCAGCACCATCTTCTGCTTCCACAACGGGATCGTAAGGCGGGTTGAAGCCTGCAAGCTCTCGACCAAAGTCTCATCGCCCGCCTGCACGATCCGGATTTGCGGCAATTGTTGAATGCCAATCTGGCGGGCCTGCTTCAGATAGAAGATGCGCTTCTCGAGGCGCTCCATGGCTTGCTGGGCGTCCCGATAGGCTTGCGCCTCAATCAGGCCATCGCCAGTCAGCAAGGCTTCATCGGCAATGGTCTTCAGTTCTGGCAGGCGGGTTGCTTTAATCTCCGCCGCAAAAGCTTCGCCTGCTTCGACATAGGCGCTGAGTTGCGCGATCGAAGCAGCTGTCTGCTCATGCAGATCATCCATAACTGCAATGTCGCGCCGCAAGCCGTCCTTGCGCTTTTCCAATTGAATGCCGATGGCATCAATCTGGCTGGCAACATCTTCGAACTTGCCTTTGAATTTTTCAATCTCGGCCTTGGCACCCCCAAACAACTTACCGAAGAAGCTCTTCTTCTGCATGGCAGCGGGATCAAGGCCTTTGGCTTTGGCGATAATGTCGGTCAACAAACCGCCCGTATCGCCTAACTCACGGTTTTGCGTTTGGGCGAGGATCCGGTCGGCATAGGCAACCACATTGCGCTGCGCATTGTCGCCAAATGTGGCGATCGACGCCCGGTCGTCTAAGGATAATTGGCCACGAATGCGGGTTAAATCCTTGGATTCAACTTTGATCTCAGGCAGCACGGCTTCAGCCGACACCACATCGGTTACTGGTGCTTTGGTGGCATTTGCATCATCACTCATTGGCCTAAAGCCTCCCCGTCAACCTTCGCCGGCACAATTCACCCATCAGGTTAAGACCTCTATATTTAAGGGCTTTGCCTTGCTTTCGCACTAGCCAAGGGGAATTTTTGCAGTTCTTAAAATCTAAGTGAACTTCGTTCGTGCGACCTTGCCGTTAAAAGCATGGTGCCGCGCCATCTCCCCAATGATCTCCCCAATGATCTCCCCGGTGCAGGGATAGCCGAAATTACCTTAAGTACGGTTAAGATGAAGCGGCTGACTGAGACCTTCAACCAACCGTCCATCAAGTCCCAGCAAAGTGCGCTTGCGATCGCCTTGTCTCTTCAAACCCCAATCAAAGAAGATCGACGCGGCGGCGACAGCTGCAGCAAGGGGCCTGGGCTCTGTTGCCGGACGCGGGCCCGAGCGCTGAGTCGTGCCAGGGTTTCCAATCAACCCGCCAAAATTCCCAGAGCGCATCGGCAGTTTCAGCGCAATCAAACCACTGCCGGGCAAGGCCGGAGGCAAAGCACCTTGCTGTCCGGCTAGGAGAGCCAACGCGCCGCCGTCCGGGAAGCCATTGACAATGCGCACATTGGCCTCCAGCGGACTTGGCGAGAGAACAAAGGCGGCCAAAACGCGCCCATCGCGCGCAGTTGAAACGTTGGAATTGCTTGGGCCCCACCCAGCGAGGCTAAGTGCCATCCAGGCCCCTTCCCCATGGCCCACTACGCCGACGCGCGAGGCATCGACGCGATCAGCGCGTAGCCCCAACACTTGCGCGGCCTCACCGGCCATGTCGATGAGGAAGCGGGCTTCAGCAAGGCTCTGGCGGCTCACTTGTTGGGAAATGGAAAGTAGAGTTGTGCCGTCACCGGCTTTCAGGCTGATGGCGCGGGGATCGTCCAACGCAATAACGAAATAGCCACTTGCGGCAAGCGCACCGATCAACAGATCATACATCGCGCCTTTGCAGCCCGCATCAGGGCAGAAAATGACAAGGGGCATTCGGTCATAAGCGGTCACCGGATAGGCGATGCGTGCCTGACACAAATTGCCGTCAGGCGCACGGATCGAAAAATCACGGGTTCGGGCAGCCACAGCGCCGGTTGACGCTTCATAAGCAATCTCGAAACTATCCCGCCCCCGATTGAGCCAAGCCATCGGATTAAAGCCGCGTTCGACATCTTCTGGTTTACCCCGTGCCTGAGCAAAAGCGGAGCTTGCGCAAAAGCCTGACAGACCTGTTACGCACACGACTGGCCAAGCAAAGCCGGCCATCATATCACGGCGCCGCAGGCCAATAGATGTTTGTTTGTCGGCTGTTTTGCCTGCGATCATGGGTGCCACAATGTTCACAATCTTATCATCCATCATGGATCACAATCAGCCCTCACTCGACGTAATCATGTCGGCCTGCTTTGTTTGCTCAAACCATTTTCAGATGACCGAGGCTTCATTGTGTGACCAGTCCGGTCGGCAGGTCAATTGCCATCTAGCCAAACACGTGATTTTGCGCTCAATTAGTTGTGAACAAAACGAAAGGGCAATCCAAGCAATCCACAATTGTCAACTATTTGTGGTTAAAGCATGACAAGATACACATCCATGTTTAGCACGCATCGTAACGGCACAAGAACCAGCCGCATGTGTTCCTTCCCCCGCCACTATGTGTGGTACAAAAAATGCAAAGACGCTCGAACCATGACCACCGTAAAAGACGCTTTCGGCCACAGTTTATTGCTTGCCATTTTGGTAGCGGTTGCAAGCCCCGCCTCCGCTCAATCCCTGCCCGAAGCCGTCACCATGGCCCTGCAAACCAATCCCGGCCTTGAAAGCCAACGCGCCAGTTTGCGCGCGCTCGGTCAGCGCCGGGTCCAAGCTGTCGCTCAACGACGGATGCAGATCGGCGGCGAAGCCACCTATGGCCAACAAGAATCATGGACCAGATCCATCAGCTCCACTGGTGTGATCTCCAGCCGTCTGGCCAATGACGCCACCCCCACAACCTACGGCCTCACTGCTTCGCAGCCAATTTGGCTCGCCGGTCGCGTAAGGGCCGCGATGAACTTAGCAGAAGCCCAGATTGCCCAGGCCGATGCTCGTTTGGCAGGCAGTGAATTGGCCGTCATGCGCGATGTCGTCATCGCCTATGCAGACCTTGGCCGCGATTTACGTACCGTGGAAATCCGTCACCAGAATTTGGCTGCCCTAAACCGTCAGCTTGAAGCGGTGCGTGTGCGCTTTGAAGTCGGCGACGTCACCAGAACGGATGTCGCCCAAGTCGAAGCCCGCCAAGCAGCGAGCAAAACAGCTTTGGCTGCAGCCGAAGCTGCAGTTGATGCCAGCCGATCGGCAATCGAGCGTTTGATCGGGCAAACACCGAGCGAACTGACCCCGGAGATCAAAGAAATTGCAGGCCCTGCGAGCCTCGATCAGGCGCTTGTTTTGGCTAGGGCGAACAATCCTGACCTCGCGGCTGCCCGCATCGGCGAGACGATTGCCATGGCTGGTGCCAAAATTATTGAGACCGAGAACCGGCCCAAGATTATCCTCCAGGCCAGCCAAGCCTGGGCAGTTGACTCAGGCTTTGATGGTAACCGTAGCGGCAATACGGCCGTCACAGCGCGCCTTACTGTGCCTATCTTCACAGGGGGTCTTGCAAACTCCCGCCTCACAGAGGCTTTGGGCAATGCCAATGCGGCGCGTTTCTCTGCCGTCGATGCCGAACGGCAGATTTCTGAGCGCACGACCAATGCTTGGCACAAAGTTCGAGTAGCCCGTATCGCGGTCAACGCTTCCTCGGAACAAGTCAAAGCGGCCCAAATTGCCTTTGAAGGGGCAGAGCTTGAACAATCTGTTGGTCTTCGCACGACCTTGGATGTGTTGATCCAGCAGCAGGAATTGTTGGAGGCCCAATTGGCCCAAGCCCGAGCCGTGCACGACTTGCAAGCAGCCACCATCGCCCTGTCTGCCATCACCGGAAATTTGAAGCCCTCAGACCTCGAGGCTTCCGGCGCACAAGTAAGAAAGACTGGGCTTCCTTGGCTGACACCGCCTGAAGTGCCCTTGGCAGCGGTCGAAACAGCCTTGAGCATCCTGCCACTACCCAGCCGGGTATCTGTGAAAGCCGCAGAGCGTGCGGGTGGACGGCCCAAGCCGGCAGCCAAGCGCTAAGAGCGGCCGCCGAGCAAATTGGGACTTCTCTTTTTGGGGAAAACAGGTCAGAGGAATTGAGATGGTCCAGCCAAACCACCTTGAACCTCTGTTTGATGGCTCCATCAGCCCTGCTGAAGATGCGCTTAGCTTGCTGCATGCAACGGCCTGCAAGATTGATGAAAATGGCGGATTGTCCTGGGTTGACCCCATTAAGGCAGCAGTTTTTCTGCAAGTGGATCGACCACCCACCCATTTTGATGAACTGGATTTGGCTGTTGAAGGAGCGGCGTTCAAAGCGCTGCGCCGAGGTCACGCTGTAACGATCCGGCGACCCAGCAATCTCGAAGTGATTGCCAATGCGACACACCAGATTATTGTGTTCCGCGAGATTATGGTGCTTACCCCGGAATTTGTGCCGCCTGTCGCGCATGCGATCAATGATCCCGAAACCATCATGTTGAAATCTGCCTTGGCAGACAAGCGCATGTGCCTGTTTCGCCAGCCCATAATCTCCACGGCAGATAATCAAATCGTTCGGTGGGAATGTCTGTCCCGCTTAGTCCAAGTCGATGGTCGCATCGTCGCACCAATCGATTTTATCCCTGCGGCAGAACGTGCAGGCCTTGTCGGGGAATTGGATATCGAAACGCTGAACCTCGCCTTAAGTGCCCTGACTCGCGAAGACACGATAAAGCTCGCCATCAATGTTTCAGCCGGCACAATAGCGGATTCATCAGCCTGTCAAGATTATCTCGATATCCTCAATTACAATCGGTCCCTCTCAGACCGGCTAACGGTAGAGATTACGGAATCGATCGCGATCCATGATCTGGACGCCGCCACCAGATTTGGCCAGATTGTTCGTGCTGCGGGCGCCCGCTTGGCCTTGGATGATTTTGGCGAAGGCCATACCTCCTTCCGTTCGATCCGCGCCCTACCGCTAGATGAGATCAAAATCGATGGCACTTATGTGAAGAACATCGAAACAAGGCAGGATAATCGCGCCTTTGTGGTCGCGATTGACCAACTTGCCCGTGGCCTTGGCATGGAAACGGTGGCTGAGCGGGTAGAAACGGCCGAAGAAGCTGAAGCTCTCCGCGAGATTGGCGTAATGGGCCAGCAGGGTTATTTTTACGGCAGACCCCGCTCTTCTGGAAAATGATATCCCCAATTAGGGGGTGTGAGCTCTCAGTTTGGAAGAATACTGCGCACATAGGGCTAAAATTAGCCTTTGCCTTCTGACGTGCGTGCGCTATGTCATGCTGCACATGCGAAATCAGAGAGTGTAACTATGAACGCTTCCATCCCAACGCTCCACTTGGACCTATCCCCTCAGACTGTTCCCGCCTTGTTGGGAGAGAGCGCGGCAGCCCTGGTGCCAATCAAGACCGCCGCCTTGGCCTTTGTGCGCAAGCGCGTGGCGCCCGCGGGCAAGATTGACCGCAAGCTCATCGACCAAGAACAACACATTGTGCACGGCCTAGCTTGGATTGCGACCTATATCGAGACCCTGCGCGAAGTGGCTAATTGGGCCGTAAAACTGCAGGATGAGGGCTTGTTTGGCGAAACCGAGGCCGCCCTCTCTTGCTTGTTATTCTCCAGCTATTTAGGTGATCTCAAGGGCGGAATTTCGATGAATCAGGGCGAAACCATCCGCCCGGCTGAACTGGGCCTTGAAGCCATTGTGGAAGAGGCTTTGTCAGGACCCGCCAGTACAGCGCTTTTGGGGGCAGCCACCCAAGAGCTGAAAACCCGCACCGCCGATCTGGTGGCCCGAGCCCAAGGCAAGGGCACAATTGAAGTCACGGGTCTCGATGAGACCTATGAAATGGTGCGCGAGACGTTCCGTCGCTTCGGCCAAGAAAAAGTTGCCCCTTTTGCGCACGGTTGGCACTTACGAGACGAATTGATTCCGATGTCTGTTCTGACGGAGATGGCCGACCTGGGTGTCTTTGGCCTTACAATCCCGGAGGAATTTGGTGGCTCTGGCATGGGCAAGACCGCTATGTGTGTGGTGTCTGAAGAATTGTCGCGCGCCTATATTGGCGTCGGCTCGCTTGGCACCCGCTCTGAAATTGCGGCCGAGCTAATCCTGACTGGCGGATCTGACGAGCAGAAAAACTATTGGCTGCCTCGGATTGCTTCGGCTGAAACCCTGCCAACTGCGGTCTTTACCGAACCAAATACGGGTTCAGACCTTGGTGCCCTGCGTACGCGCGGCGAAAACAAGGGCAGCCACTGGGAAATTACCGGCAATAAGACGTGGATTACCCATGCCGCCCGCGCGGACATGATGACCCTGCTTGCCCGCACCAAGCCGGAGACGGACAACTTCTCGGGCCTTTCGATGTTCTTGGCCCCCAAGCCACGCGGTACAGACGAGAACCCCTTCCCCGCCGATGGCATGACCGGTGGCGAGATCGAGGTCTTGGGCTATCGCGGCATGAAGGAGTATGAGCTGGGCTTTGATGCTTTCAAAGTGCCGGCAGAGAACCTTCTGGGGGGTGTCGAAGGCATGGGCTTCAAGCATTTGATGGCGACGTTTGAAAGTGCGCGCATCCAGACTGCCGCACGCGCCATTGGCGTGGCGCAGAACGCCCTTGATCTGGGATTAGGCTATGCGCTCGACCGACAACAGTTCGGCGCCGCGATCTTTGTGTTCCCAAGGGTGCACAACAAGCTGGTCCAGATGGCGGCAGAACTTCTGGGTGCACGGCAATTGACCTATTTTGCGGCCCGTCAAAAAGATGAAGACAAGCGCTGCGACTTGGAAGCAGGCATGGCCAAGCTACTGGCCGCACGCGTAGCTTGGTCTGCTGCAGACAATGCGTTGCAAATCCATGGTGGCAACGGCTTTGCGCTGGAATATCCCGTCAGCCGCGTGCTGGCAGATGCCCGTATCCTAAATATCTTTGAAGGTGCGGGCGAAATCCAAGCCCAGGTAATCTCTCGTCGTCTGCTCGAAGACTGAACACCCCCAGGGCGGCCTCACCCCTGAAGATAAAGCCGCCCCCTCCAATGAGGTAGCGGCTTGGCTGACCAGATTCAGATAGATCTATCGCACTTCCGGTTCAATTTGAAACAGGTGCGCTCCATTGCGATAGAAAGATACAGACCCTAGAAGTTTGCCAATCGGGCAAGGCGGCGCACTTCTGAAGCAGCGCGATCTTCCTTGCTGCCCTGCCGACGGCTGAGGGCGGGCTGAAAAGCAATAGCCGCATGTTCGGTGCAATAGACCGCACCGGAACTGCATTGCGCGCCACAGAAACCGAATTCTGGATCACCTGGATCCCCGATCGGCCATTTGCACATATTTGCGCCCAATTGTAGCACGCCAATCAAATCACCGCGTTTTTGCGGTGGGGCAACAGGCTTCGCGATTGGCTTGACGATGGTCCCATGAGCCCCGGAGTCCAAAGCCTTAACCGCTGACTCCACTTTGGCCGCCACATGGGATGGCACGACCAAAACCGGACGCGGACGCGCGGTTGGCACCGCAATACGTTTGATCGGACGTGATGGAGCTGCCCGCCCCGCCAAACCCAAGCGATGGACCTTACCAATCACGGCATTGCGGGTAACACCGCCCAGCTGCTTGGCGATCTGACTGGCCGAAAGCCCATCTGTCCACAACTTCTTGAGTAGGGTGACGCGATCATCCGTCCATCCGTTAGTCATGAGTATCCCCATATATTGTGCCCAGCTTTTAAGCCCAGCTAATTGAGTGCCCACCCATAGTAGCTGCATGACATACTAACACAAGAGCTAGTGATAGGGTTTTCCACATATATGGGCTCCCCCCTACATCTAGACAATACCATATATAGGAAGCGGTCCTTAGTCGCATCCTGCGCTTTTTTTGCCTGGCTCGTTAGCTCTGCGCCCGACAGAGTGCACAACTTATCGATCTAGCAGGTTGATCAAGGGCTTAGCTGCCGCGAAAATCTGTTCCAGATTCTGCGCTCGGAGCTCTTGTGCGCTCTTGTGAGCGCAAGGCTGCGAATCGGGGCAGAGATCAAGGATGCTTTTGGATGCCTCAACCCTTGTTGCGCTCATTTCCTCGCGGATTTGCCACGACCTTGTTTCGCCTATCTCCGCTTTGACCACGGCGCTAGACATTCTCGATGATGACCACGGTGCAGACATGCGCGAGCAGGCGATGGATTTAATCCGGACGTCTGCCGGACAAGCCGCTGTTAAGCTTGAATTCATGCGTGCCACCTTTGGAGCGGGCACCACCGGAGTTGGCACGGCAGACCTGGGCGAGCTGCACGAGTTATCAAAGCGTTTTTTGGAAAGCCAGAAGCCTGAACTCATCTGGACATTGCCCGTACAAACTGCCCCCCGGGCGGCAGCCAGAATACTGATGAATTTGATACTTGTTGGCCTCGATTGCCTCCCCCGCGGCGGCCAATTGGAGGTTACTGGTGGACAAGAAGAGGACAGATTGACACTTAATGTCATTTCGACCGGGACCCGAGCGAGTCTAAAGCCAGCTGTGCGTGCAGGCCTGGCAGGCGAGATGCCCGAGGGTGGTTTTGATGGCCGCTCTGTCCAGCCCTATTTAGCCTTTATAACAGCCTCAGCAGCACGCGCAGAACTCGCCGCGCGCGAAAGTGAAGAACGCGTTGAGCTGATTGTTCGTATCGCCACATAAATACTGCGCCCTTACCCGAAATTTAGTCCTGTCTTAACCGTAGACCGTCATTGTATGAGACGGTTTGGCGCAGAGCGTCGAATTCAACGCGATGGCAAAGGGCGGGTTCTATGGACGAGCTACTGGGTGAATTCATAACGGAGACCAATGAATTCCTCGAAGCTGTCGATACTGAGCTGGTTGTTTTTGAAGCGGACCCAACCGACGGCAAAACCCTTAATAGCATTTTCCGGCTGGTTCACACGATCAAGGGAACTTGCGGCTTCTTAGGCCTACCTCGCCTTCAATGTGTTGCCCATGCTGGGGAAACACTTTTGGGTAAATTCCGCGACGGGATCTCGGTGGCCACCCCAGACCAGGTGCAGTTGGTTCTCGAAAGTATCGACCGCATCAAGGAAATTTTGGCAGAACTCGAAGCCAACGGTTGTGAACCCGCCGGCGATGACAGCGCCCTGATCGGTGCGCTTGAACTGGCCGCAGACGGACAGGCAGCCTCTACAACCGAAGTGCGCCCCGCAACCGCTTCCGGCCGGCGGTGGGACCCTGAGTTGGGTCGCGAATTGCGACCCGGCGAAGTCTCGCTTGCCGAACTGGAAGCGGCCTTCTTGTCGGCAGCCCCAGATAGCAAGTATGAGCCCGTTTCCAGCGTTGCCTCTCCAAATGCCACAACCGCTCCTACCCCCCCTGCAAACGCTACAGAGCGCCGCGCAAACCCTGTCCTGCGCGCGATCAAGGATGACGATGACGATGACGATGGGGCCACAAGAAGTGGCGCGGTTGCTTCCAGTCAGACCATTCGCGTCAATATCCAAGTACTTGAAACCCTGATGACCATGGTTTCAGAACTGGTGCTGACCCGCAACCAGCTCATGCAAATGGCGCGAAACACCAATGACAGTGAGTTCAAAGGCCCCTTGCAGCGGCTGTCCGCCGTCACGGCTGAATTGCAAGACAGCGTCATGAAGACACGTATGCAGCCGATCGGCTCTGCCTGGAAAAAGCTGCCCCGCATTGTGCGCGATGCAGCCCGTGATCTGAATAAGAAAATCGACCTGATTATGGAGGGCGAGGCGACGGAACTGGATCGCCAGGTCTTGGAACTGATTAAGGATCCACTGACCCATATGATCCGCAATTCGTGCGACCATGGTCTTGAACCTCCCTCAGCCCGGGTCGCGGCCGGGAAGTCCGAAATGGGATCGATCCGCCTGAAGGCCTATCATGAGGGTGGTCAGATTGTGATTGAAGTCTGCGATGACGGGGCTGGTTTGTCGACGTCGCAAATCCGAGACAAAGCCATCAGGAATGGCTTGGTTAGCGAAGAGCTAGCCTGGACCATGTCAGACGCCCAAATCCATCGCTTTATATTCGCGCCGGGTTTCTCCACCGCGGCTGCGGTAACCAGCATTTCTGGCCGAGGTGTCGGCATGGACGTGGTGCGCACCAATATCGAGCTGATCGGCGGCACGATTGACCTGCAATCGAGCGACGGGCAGGGCACGAAGTTCTTCATTAAGATCCCGCTGACTTTGGCCATTGTCTCTGCTCTGATTGTGGGCTCGCGCCAGCAACGTTTTGCCATCCCCCAATTGTCGATTGTGGAATTAGTGGGTGAAGGTAGTGCTTCCAAGCACAAGGTGGAAGTTCTAAATTCCACACGGGTCTTGCGCTTGCGCGACCGATTGTTGCCACTGGTAGATCTCTCCGCAGTCCTGGGAGTACCGCCGAGCGATCCTGTGAATGAGGAAGCCCGTTCCGCCTTTGTCGTGGTGATGCAGCATTCAGGTCACTTGTTTGGCGTGGTTGTCGATGAAGTGTTCGACACAGAAGAAATCGTGGTTAAGCCCCTGTCCAAGGCTTTGGGCGATGTGGACACCTTCTGCGGCGCGACCATTTTGGGCGACGGCTCGGTCATTATGATCATCGAGCCGGGCGCAGTCTATCGCCGCGTTGGCAAATCTGAAGAACTTTCCGAAGAGATTGTTGAAGTCGTTCACAAAGAGCATAGCCAGCGCCCTGAAACCACCTCGATGATCGTGTTCCAAGCCGGAAGTGAACAGCCCAAAGCTGTGCCACTATCCTTGGTCACGCGTCTGGAAGAACTGGACGCAACCCGCTTCGAGCAAGGCGATGGCCGCACCTTGGTGCAATATCGCGGCGAGTTGATGCCGATCATTGCAGCAGACCCCTGTACCCCCATCGCCAGCACTGGCGTTCAGCCAGTCTTGGTGTTTACCTATAATGGTTTGGTAGCGGGAATGGCCGTCGACAAGATTGTCGACATCGTTGAAGAAGCGCTGGACATTGAACTGGCGGCCGACCGCGCAGGCCTTCTAGGTGTTGCTGTCCTTAAGGGCAAAGCCACAGAAGTTCTCGACGTCAGCCATTATCTGAACCTTGCTCTGACCAATTGGGACGATCCAGGCGTCAGCAAACCGGCCAAGCATATCGTTCTGGTTGAGCGCAACCCTTTCTTCCGAGACCTGTTGTCACCGCTCTTGCGCTCAGCCGGCTTTGAAGTTGAAGCCGTCGATACGGCTTCAGCCGCCTTGGTCTGCGCTGAATACCGAAAGCCCTCGGCTGTGCTCACCGACATTGACCTCGATGTTGCCTCCGCGCGGCGCCTGCTGAGTGATGACCGCCTCGCCGGCACGAGCATTGTGGCTCTGTCGGGCTCACCTGATGCTGACGGGACTGGTTTTGCCTCGCTGGTTCGAAAGTCCGATCGCGCCAGTCTGATTGCCGCTGTCGAAAATGCTGCCAAGTTGGAATTTGCCGCATGACCGCCCTCGCATCCTACCAAGAACGCGAATTGACCCAAGCAGCCGAAGCCAAAGAGCTTGTGACGGTCCATGTCGGTGACCAAATGTTCGGCGTCGAAGTTTTGGACATTCAAGATGTTTTCTCCCTCAAGGGCTTAACCCCTGTCCCGGGCGCACGGCCTGAAATTGCAGGTGTGCTTAACCTGCGCGGCCGGATCGTTACAGCGATTGATGCGCGCTGCCTTTTGGGTCTGCCGAGCCGCCCGCAAGGCTTTGCTGGTATGATGACTGTAGGCGTTGAGTATCACGGCGACGCTTACGCAATCCTCGTGGATTCAGTAGGGGACGTTCTGCGTCTCTCGGACTCTGACTTTGAGCCGAACCCTGTAAATTTGAACCCGAGATGGAAAGACGTCAGCCAAGGCGTTTACCGGCTGGATGGCCGCCTTTTGATGACCTTGAACATTGACCAACTCCTCTGCGTCGCCACTGCCCAAAACAGGAAATAAGATCATGAAGACTTGCCTTGTTGTCGATGATAGCCGCGTTATCCGTAAGGTCGCACGCCGTATTTTAGAAGATTTGTCGTTCCGTGTTGAAGAAGCGGGTAACGGATCGGAAGCTTTGTCATTCTGTCGAAATGCCATGCCCGAAGCGATTTTGCTCGACTGGAACATGCCCGTGATGAATGGCATCGATTTCCTGCTGCAATTGCGCGCGGATCCAGGTGGCGATCAGCCGGTGGTGGTGTTCTGCACCACCGAGAACGATCTCGCGGCTATCGCCCAAGCCATTGAATCTGGAGCGAACGAATACATTATGAAGCCGTTCGACAGCGAAATTGTGCAATTCAAATTTGCTGAAGTTGGGTTAGTGTCGTCTCTATGAGCCTTTCCCCCGCATATCCTCAACCAAGCCAAGCCCCCACGCGCAAGATCCGCGTGCTGGTCGTCGACGATTCCGCAGTCATTCGCAGTCTTGTAAGCCGCTGGCTGTCAGGGGAAGCTGACATTGAAGTGGTCGGGGCCGCCATTAACGGTAAGGACGGGGTGGATCAAGCAGAAAAGTTCAAACCAGATCTGGTTATTCTCGACATTGAGATGCCTGTCATGGATGGGGTTACGGCGCTTCCGGCAATCCGCAAAGCTGCCCCCAATGCCCGGGTGATAATGGCTTCGACGCTGAGCCAGCGTGGTGCTGAAGTCACCATCAAGGCCTTGGCTGCTGGGGCATCTGACTATATTCCCAAGCCCGACGCGGGCCAATTGGCGGGCGCTGCCGACTATAAGCGCGAGCTATTGGCAAAAATCCGTGTGTTGGGTGCCAGGACAGGTGCCGCCGCCAAGCCAAACTACGCTTATGGTACCGCTCTTTTGGGTTCGGCTGACGCGCGTGCGGCAGCACCAGGAGCACCGGCGCTGCGTGCCGTCTCGCATAGACTTATTCCAGAAGCGGTTTTCATAGGTTCTTCGACCGGTGGCCCAGAAGCGTTGCGTGAAATCATTGAAGGTTTGGCAGGCAAACTCAATGTGCCGGTCTTCATCACCCAGCATATGCCGCCGATGTTCACCAAAATTCTCGCGGATCATTTGACAAAGCAAACCAAAGCTTCGGTCGTTGAAGCCAGCGATGGCCTGCAAGCCCAAGCCGGTATCTTCTATATTGCACCTGGTGATCGCCACATGATTATCAACAAAAAATTGGGCGTCACCCGCATCAACTTGAGCGACGCCCCGCCCGAGAACTTCTGCCGCCCCGCAGTGGACCCCATGTTTCGGTCGGCAGCTGAAACCTATGGCGAAAAAGCCCTGGCCGTTGTCCTGACCGGCATGGGTCAAGACGGCCTGCATGGGGCAAAGCCCTTGGTGACTGCAGGCGCGCAGCTAATTGCCCAAGATGAAGAAACCAGCGTAGTCTGGGGCATGCCTGGCGCGATTGCCCGAGCGGGTCTGGCCACAGCCTGTAAGCCTATTCAGCAGATTGCTCCGGCCATCTTGAATATTATGCGTGGAGTAAGTGTATGAAGCCCGCTGATTTTGAGTTTGTATCGACCATGGTACGGGAACGGTCAGGCTTAGTCCTGTCAGCCGACAAAACCTATTTGGTTGAGAGCCGCTTGGCCCCGATTGCCCGCAAGGATGGCTTTGCTTCTATCGATGATCTAATCAGCGCCATCCGTGTGCGCCGCGATGCAAAACTCATTGACTCGGTTGTGGACGCCATGACCACCAATGAAACCTTCTTTTTCCGCGATAAAACGCCTTTTGATATTTTTGAGCAGTCGATTTTGCCCGAACTGGTAGCCCGCAAGCGTGGCGGCACCATCAGGGTCTGGTGCGCTGCAGCCTCAACCGGTCAAGAGCCCTATTCCTTGGCCATGATTGGGGAAGCCATGGTCCCGTATCTGGGAGGCTGCAAGCTTGAGATTTTGGGAACCGATATCTCCGAGCGCTGCTTGGTAAAGGCCAAGGCTGGCATCTACACTCAATTTGAAGTGCAACGCGGTCTTCCGGTACAAATGCTGCTGAAGCATTTCAAAAAGGATGGCGACCTCTGGAAGATTGATGACCGTCTCAAAGCCAACATCCGCTATCGCACGATGAACCTGCTGGATGATTTTCGTACACTCGGCAAATTCGATGTGATATTCTGCCGTAACGTGTTGATTTATTTTGATCTGCAAACCAAAAAAATGGTGCTTGAGCGGATGGCTGAACAAGTCGAGGGGGCCGGCTACCTTTTGTTAGGGGGTGCGGAAACCATTCTCGGCGTCACCGATAGCTTCAAGCCTGTAACCGGTAGCCGAGGCCTTTATGTACAAGACCCTAGCAAACTGGCGGCCAAGACGGCAGCCTAGGGCGACGCAGTCTCTGTCTGTCCCGGATCAAACGGATAAACGGTTGCTCTATTCTGGATTGAGAGCGCAACTTTGGTTCAAAAAGTTCGAAACGCGCTCTGGCTAGATCGCGTCTCGTTTTCTTGAAAACGAGGTTGCGATCTAAATTTATGATTTAGGGCCAGTTTTACACCATTTTTCGATTCCGAAAAATGGTGAACGGCCCTAGCCCGCCAAAGCGTCCATCTCTGGCTCAAACAAGACATCGGAGCCCGCAGTGACCGAAGCCATTAGACCCGGCACTTGCGCCAGCACGTTTTCGGCAAAGAAGCCCGCCAGCGAGATGCGCGCCGTCATATAAGCAGCGTCACCGGACTTGGCCTTGAGATGACTGAGGGCCGCCAACGCCCCCTTTGCCAAGGTCCAGCCACCCGTAACATCGCCAGCGAGTTTCAAAAACGGCGTCGCGCCGGCCAATGCATCGCGCTTGGCATTGCCCGATTGTGCGCGGATCAACCAATTGGCGGCATCCGAGAAGATGTCGACTGCTTCGCTCAGGCGTTTGCCAATCCATTTTACTTGCTCATTTCCGGCCTGCTCGCAAGCATGGGCGGTCGCACGCATCTCTTCAATCAAGGCCGCCACGGGCGCGCCTCCATCCATTGTCAGCTTACGGCTCACCAAATCAATGGCTTGAATACCATTGGTCCCCTCATAGATCGCAGCTATCCGGGCATCGCGGTAGAATTGGGCGGCACCACCTTCTTCGACAAAACCCATGCCACCATGGATTTGCACGCCAAGGGAAGCCACTTCCACGCCCATATCGGTCGACCAGCCTTTAGCGATCGGGGTCAATAATTCCTCACGGGCTTTGGCAAACTTGCGCGCCTGCGGGGTTAAACCGTGTTCGGCGACATCTGACGCCAAGGCCGTCATATGACAGATCGAGCGAGCAGCAGAGACCTTGGCCTTCATCGTCATCAACATGCGGCGTACATCGGCATGATGGAAAATCGGGCTGGGGCCAGCCTCTGTCCAGCCTTCGGCTCGCCCCTGCTTGCGTTCCATCGCATAGGCATAGGCTTTCTGAAAAGCGGCATCGGCAACCGCGACACCTTGCAAGCCCACATTGAGGCGGGCCGAGTTCATCATGGTGAACATATAGGTCAAGCCCTTATTGGGCTCGCCAATCAGCCAGCCAATTGCCCCACCCGTGTCGCCATAAGACATCGTGCAGGTGGGCGAGGCATGAATGCCCATCTTATGCTCAAGGCCGATACAGCGCACATCATTGTGCACACCGGGCTTGCCCTCTGCATCAGGGATGAACTTGGGCACAAGGAAAAGCGATATCCCCTTCACGCCGGCAGGTGCATCGGGCAGGCGCGCCAAAACCAGATGCACGATATTCTCGGCCATCTCATGCTCGCCCCAGGTGATGTAAATCTTCTGGCCGAAAATTTTATACGTGCCATCGTGTTGGGGGATGGCGCGACTGGTCAGCGCGCCGACGTCCGATCCGGCCTGTGGCTCGGTCAAATTCATGGTGCCAGACCATTTGCCGGTCACCAGCTTCGGCAGATAAAGCGCCTTTTGTTCAGGCGTGCCGTGGGCGGATAGCGCCTCCACGGCACCCAAGGTCAGCATCGGACACAGGCCAAAACTCATATTCGCGGCATGCACCATTTCATGCACAGCCAAAGCTACGCCCTTGGGCAGGCCCATGCCGCCAATAGCTGGATCAAACGGCACCGACAGCCAGGCGCCTGCAACAAATTGTTGATAGGCGTCGGCAAAACCTTCGGGTGAAACCACTTTGCCATCGGCCTGAAGCTGGGTGCCTGCACGGTCACCCGGTGCATTCAAAGGAGCCAAAACATCGCTGGCCAATTTCCCCGCTTCAACCAAAATTTGCTCAACCAGATCCGAGCTTGCCTCCACAAACAGGCCCTGTTCCCGTAAATAGCCAAGTCCTGCAATCTCTTCCAAAGAAAAGCGGATGTCGCGGACGGGGGAAGCATAGGTCATTGAAGTTTTTCCCGGGGGGCTGTTGTTTGTGACAAGGTGTCGAACTTCATCCATCCAAGCAACGGACTGTTTCAGATATTGTGGGTTTTGCTACTCGGCAAGTCTGCCGTTACCGTCTATCTAACGCAGTGTCGGATAACTTGCCATGATACAAGCTGACCAAGACAATCATCTAAAAGGATTTTAACCATGCGTCGAACCTTCATTCTCGCTTTCGCAGCCCCCATTGCCTTGATCGCCTTTGCTACTATGCCAGCTGGCGCTGCAACCCCTGCTGCCGATGCAGCTAAGGCCGCCAACCTAGCCGCTCAGCCTGCAGGTCTTTATGAAGTTGAGCCAACCCATACTTCCGTTCACTGGCGCCTCGATCACAGCGGCCTGTCCATCTATACCGCCCGCTTTGACAAAATCTCCGGCACCATCAATTTCAACCCGCAAAACCCGACGGCTTCCAGCGCGGACATCACGATTGATGCTACCTCGGTCAATACCGGCCTGCCAAAGTTTGACGCAGAAATCGCCAAACAGGTATTCAAGGCTGAAGCCAACCCAACGATCACGTTCAAATCGACCAAGCTGACTTCTACCTCGGCCATAACTGGCACCATGACCGGTGATTTGACCGTAGCAGCCGTGACAAAGCCTGTGACCTTGAATGTGACCTATAATGCTGGTCGCAAAAGCCCCTTCCGAGGCGTCCAAAATGTGGGCTTCTCCGCCACTGGTTCGATTAAGCGCTCCGAATGGGGCATGAATAACTGGATTAATTTTGGAATTGGTGATCAAGTAGATCTTATCATCGAAGCTGAGTTTTTGAAAAAGGACTAGAACATGGCAGGCGAAACTTGGGCCGGGGCTAAAGAAAGCCGATCCTACACAATTGTGGCCATTGTGTTGCACTGGGTAATTGCAGCAGCAATCCTGGTGCAAATATTGGGTGGCTGGGCGATGGAAGACCTCAAAGGGCCTGAGAAGTTCGAGGCTTTTCAAGTGCATAAGAGTGCCGGGCTGACCATACTCCTGCTCTCGCTGTTTCGCCTGTTCTGGCGACTGGCCAATCCTCCCCCCCCCTTGCCCGAGGGCATGAAAGGGTGGGAAGTTTCAGCCGCCAAGTTCACCCATTTTGCCCTTTATGCCCTCATGATTGGCATTCCGCTGGGAGGCTGGGTGATTATCTCCACTTCGCCCTATAATGTCGCGACCAATTGGTGGGGCCTTTTTGAGTGGCCCCGCCTTCCCCTCGCCGATCTGCCATTCCGCAAAGAGCTTAATGGCATGGCTAAAGCCGGGCATGGCGCTGCTGCTTGGGGCGTCATCGTGCTGGCCGTCATCCATGTGGGCGCAGCGCTAAAGCATATGTTCATGGATGACGATGATGTCATGACCCGAATGCTCCCCTTCATGCGGCCGAAGTAAGGAAACAAACCCATGTTGAAAGTCTTCACGGTCGCCGCTCTGGCGCTCGCAGCCTTGAATGCGCCCCCAAACTTGCTCAATGCGCAACCCACACAACAAGCACCGGCCAGCAAGGCCGCTGCCTCGGGTTGGACGATCGATGCGCGGCAAAGCCGAATTGCTTTCTCCACCAAATGGGCAGGAAATGGCGTTAACGGTACGTTCCGGCAGTGGTCTGGCGACATCAGGTTCGATCCCGCCAATCTGGCTGGCAGCCAAGCCGTGATCACCATCATGACAGGTAGTGCTTTAACCGGTGTGCAAGAACCCGATGATAATCTGGCCTCTTCGGACTGGTTTGACGCGCGCAAATTCCCAACCGCCCGCTATGTGACCCAGTCCATCCGCTCGCTCGGCCCTGGCCGCTATGTTGCGGATGGCGTTTTGACCGTCAAAGGCATGAATTACCGCGTGCCTCTACCCTTCACAATCGCCATTTCTGGCAATGTTGCCACCATGACAGGCCAGGTGAAACTCGACCGTATAGCCCTAAAGCTTGGCCTTGAGTCGGACGCGGGCGCAGAATGGGTGGCACGCGAAACCATCGTTAATGTCGTCGTCCGCGCCACACGAAAATAGCCACAAAAAAGGCCGGAGCCTAAAAGCTCCAGCCCGATTGCGTTGATCCGACGCTTCGAACTTACTTGGTTGGTTCGGGGATCGTCGACGAGTGACTATGGCAGAGTTTCCAAGCGCCATCTTCGATCTTGTAGATCAAGGAATAGCAGGCCTTTACGACAGTGACGGCTTAGGTGTCTGCATGGATCAAAACCATATCCGAGGGACACAGACCAGTTGCCCGGATGCAGCCGGTTTGGATGGTGCCAAACCTGAATGTTCTTCAAGAAGCTGACAAGATAAGCCTTGATGGCTTCTGGCATGGTCTATGGGGTATTGGCCAAGGCAGCCACGATGGCCTCAGACGTAAGGGTCAGCTAGGCAATCTCATTTAGGATGCGAAACGCAATAAAAGATGTGGTGTTTCACATCACAGCCAAGATCCCGGCACGCAGGGACAATTTAGTCAAGCTGATGGATACCTGAGCGTTGCACAACCGGAATTGGGTCCGCTGCGCACCAATTTTGACTTTCTGGGCTAAGCTGTCACAGGACAAGCCATGGATCAGATACCTTTGGAAAACTCTGCACCGCCCGCGCGTGAGGTCTCGCTAGCCGCACTAGCGCTGGCACAGGGCAAGCTGGTGGGCCTGCCAACGGAGACTGTATACGGGCTCGGGGCCGATGCGACCAATGCAGGTGCGGTTGCGAAGATTTTTGCCGCCAAGGGTCGACCCCATTTCAATCCGCTGATCTCCCATGTCGTCGGCCTTGAAGCAGCACAAGCGCTTGGGCACTTCTCGCCGCTGGCGCGCAAGCTGGCGGAAGCCTTTTGGCCCGGTCCTTTAAGTCTCGTGGTGCCACGCCAGCCTGATTGTGCGGTCTGTGACCTCGCTTGTGCAGGGCTCGATACGATTGCGCTTCGTGTGCCATCCCACCCGCTCATGCAAGACGTGTTACGCGCGTTCGCTAAGCCCGTGGCCGCCCCTTCTGCCAATGTCTCGGGTAGACCTTCGCCGACGACAGCAGGCCATGTGCGTGATGAGTTTGGCGACCAACTGGCACTCGTGCTCGATGGTGGGCCAAGTGCTGTGGGCTTAGAGAGCGCGGTTGTCGCGGTTTTTGGCGACCAAGCAACCCTGTTGCGGATTGGAGGCTTAAGCAGGGCCGAGCTAGAAGCCATTGCCGGCCCTCTGCTTGCGCCAGATGCATCCGCCAGGGCCGCACCCGCGTCGCCGGGCATGGTGCTGCGCCATTACGCACCGCGCGCGCCTGTGCGCTTGAATGGCTGTTACGCCGCAGCCGGCGAAGTGATGATCGGTTTCGGTCCGGGCTATGACGGGGCGGATTTCAACCTGTCCCCTGCGGGCGATCTGGTTGAAGCGGCGGCCCGCTTGTTTGCCATGCTGCGTGCCGCCGATGCTCTGACCCCGACAGCCATCGTTGTCGCGCCCATACCCGACATTGGCCTTGGCGAGGCCATTGCCGACCGGCTGGCCCGCGCCGCTGAGCATTGATGATGAAAAGACGCACCGCCTGCCCTTGCACGCACCGCGCAGCGCCGTAAAAGAGGCCAGCCTATCTGCCCATCCACAGGATGTTTCCCAATGAACCCGTTTAAGTCAGCCGCCCTCTCCCGCATCAAGCCATCCCCAACCATGGCTGTGACCCAAAAGGAACGCGAGTTAAAAGCAGCCGGGCGCGATACCATTGGCTTGGGCGCTGGCGAGCCAGACTTTGATACACCCGACAATATCAAAGAAGCGGCCATTGCCGCGATCCGCGCAGGCAAAACCAAATATACCAATGTCGACGGCATCCCTGAACTTAAGGCTGCGATCTGTGCCAAGTTCAAGCGCGAAAACAATCTGACCTATACCCCAGAGCAAGTCAGTGTCGCGCCAGGCGGTAAGCCCATCATCTATAACGCCTTCATGGCGACACTGAACCCCGGGGATGAAGTGATCGTACCGGCCCCCTATTGGGTAAGCTATCCCGACATTGTCCATCTGACGGGTGCGACGCCTGTAATCGTGGAAGCCTCTGCCGAGGAAGGCTTCCGTCTGTCGGCTGAAAAGCTGGAAGCGGCCATCACGCCAGCCACAAAATGGCTGATCCTCAACTCGCCATCTAACCCCACCGGAGCCGCCTATAGCGCTGCCCATCTACGCGCGTTAGCCGACGTTTTGCTGCGTCATCCCCATGTGATGATCCTGACCGACGATATGTATGAGCATTTGCTCTATGATGGCTTTAAGTTTGCCACCATCGCAGCCGTAGAGCCTGCCCTGTATGAGCGTACCCTGACGATGAATGGTGTCTCCAAGGCCTATGCCATGACCGGCTGGCGCATTGGCTATGCGGCAGGACCGGTTTGGCTGATCAAGGGCATGGCTGGCATCATGAGCCAATCGACATCTAACCCCACCTCGATCAGCCAATATGCAGCGGTCGAGGCCCTTAACGGGCCACAAGACTTTTTGCCAACTCGCAACAAAGTGTTTCAGGATCGTCGCGATCTGGTTGTCTGCATGCTTAACCAGGCTTCAGGTCTCAGCTGCCCGAAGCCAGAAGGCGCGTTTTACGTCTATCCATCCTGCGCAGGCCTGATCGGAAAGACGACGGCAACAGGCGTGGTGATTGAGAATGACGAGGATTTTGCGCGAGAGCTTCTCGAAGCCGAAGGCGTAGCCGTGGTACATGGCGCAGCCTTTGGCGGCAGCCCAGCCTTCCGCATTTCCTATGCAACTTCAACCGCGACGCTGGAAGAAGCCTGCCGACGTATCCAGCGCTTCTGTGCGGGCCTGAAGTAAGGTAAGGCGGCCCGCGCCAAACTTCCCTTCCCAGGCTGATCAGGCTAAGAGCGCGCATGGCTGAAACGCTCTCCCTCTTTGCAACAAAGCTCTACCGCGCGCCCTTGGGCGGGCGGGCACCCGATGAGTTGCGCCAAAGTCTGGCAGATGCTTGCGATTTGCTGGAAGGCGACGATGCGGCTGGACGACGCTGGTGCCGGGATAATGGCTATAAGGGCTATACGTCTTATGCTTCCCTCAATGACTTGCCCACCCGGATCAGCGCCTTTGGGGACCTGAGACGCCAACTCGACAAACATGCAGCGGCTTTTGCCCAAGAAGTTAGCTTTGATCTGGCGGGGGGCAAACTGAAGCTTGACAGCCTATGGGTCAATTGTTTGCCGCCCGGGGGCGTTCATACCGGCCACATCCACCCCCACAGCGTGATTTCGGGCACCTATTATGTTACCCTGCCAGACGGCGCATCAGCCTTGAAGCTGGAAGACCCTCGTCTTGCCATGATGATGGCCGCACCCACGCGCCTGTCCGGGGCAGGCCAAGATTTGCAGCCTTTTGTGTTCCTGCGTCCTGAAGAAGGCGAAGTGATCTTGTGGGAGAGCTGGTTGCGTCATGAAGTGGTGCTCAATCGCGCCAAATCCAAGCGGGTTTCAATCAGCTTCAACTATGCGTGGGTCTAGGGCAAGCCCATGATCCTACCGACCCTTTACCCCTTTGATGAAGACGAGATTGGCGAGACCTTCGTGCGCGCTTCCGGCCCCGGCGGCCAGAACGTCAATAAGGTGTCAACTGCTGTCGAGTTGCGCTTTGATGCAGCTGCCAGCCTATCATTACCCGAAGATGTGCGCGATCGCCTGATCAAGCTGGCAGGGTCGCGGGCTACCAAGGATGGAGTCATCGTGCTGTTGGCCCAGACCTTTCGTACCCAAGAGCGCAATCGCCAAGATGCACGCGCGCGGCTGCAAGGCTTGATTGATCGTGCCAGTGTGCCGCCTCCCCAACCACGCAAAAAGACCCGGCCGAGCCGGGCCGCGCGCGAGAAAAGGTTGGAAGGCAAGGCCATCCGCAGCACTGTCAAGAAGCTGCGTAGCCGGGTAGGTGAAGACTAGACCGTGGGCAACAAAAAGGCAGGAGCAACCGCCCCTGCCCTCCAAAGTTATTGCTTACAAATAGATTAAATCACTTGCAATTCCGTCGCTGCGGTCTTGCCACGCTCGGTCTTCAGTTCAAAGCTAACTTTCTGGCCATCGTTCAGACCGTTCAACCCAGACTGTTCAACTGCACTGATGTGAACGAACACGTCGCCGCCACCTGCATCAGGTTGAATAAAGCCATAGCCCTTGGTCGCGTTGAACCACTTAACAACTCCGGTCGCCATCGTGGGACCCTTTCTCATAGTTTGGCCGCTTCGCATGCTCACAGCCACAGTGACCGTGCGTTATCCGGCACGGCATTCGGCGTCTTAGAAGAATGGAAGCAGGCATAGTATTCTTGCAAAAGCCGACAAGAATACTATGCGACGGCAGTACCAGTTTCGTCGATCGAGAGAATAACTAGCACAGGAATGGCGATCTAACAAATGAAACACAGAACCCATAGTTCAACTTACGTTGATTGCCTTGGTAGACGGAAGGTTATCGCAGGGGGTCTGGCGACCCTGATCGCAATGCCATCTATCGCACTTGGGCAAACAGAGACCTTCACACGCAGCGCGAATGTAAGTGTCTTGAATGAAGCCATGGCTATACCCGGCTTGGGCCGCACCCGGCGGATCTGGCTTTACCTACCGCCAGACTATCAAAGCTCATGGCGCCGCTATCCCGTAATCTATATGCAGGATGGCCAAAACCTGTTTGACCGTGCAACCTCCTATGCCGGGGAATGGCAAATCGATGAGACCCTTGATCGGCTGGCTTTATCAGGCGACACGGGCGCGATCGTCGTAGGGGTCGATAATGGCGGTGAGCACCGTACGAGCGAATATCATCCCCTTTTGCCCGGGTCAGGCCAGCCCGGCCAAGCCGATGTCTATGTCCGCTTCCTGACAGATACCCTTAAGCCCCTTATTGACAGCCGCTTTCGCACTAAAAGCGATCGCGTCCATACCATCATTATGGGGGCAAGCTCCGGTGCCACACTGGCCCTTTATGCCGGGCTGATGCGGCCAGACATATTTGGCCGCGTCGGGGCATTTTCTACGCCCTTGTGGTTAGAACCCCGCTTAGACCAGCTGGCGCGCAAGAAAAAGCCTTACCGGCGCGGCGCGCGTGTCTTTCTGGTCAGCGGGCTCGATGAGACGGTGGGCGAGGAACCCAAAGGCATTTTCGCAAAAGATCAGCCTGCCATGGTCGAGGCACTGATTGCCGTCGGTTTCAAGCCAGAACGGGATGTGCGCTCACGCATTGTCATTGACGGTACGCACTTTGAAGGCTTTTGGGCCGGCGAGTTTGAAAGCGCCTACCGCTTCCTTGTTACTGGGTAGAAAAATCAGGCGTCGACTTTCTTACAGGCACCCGGGATGGCTTCGCGCAAGTCAAAGCTGGGCGTCAATTTATGTTCGTGCGCCTTCTGGATCTGGACAGCTTTGAACGCGCGCGCCAAAACAAGCTTGCCCAGTGCCCGCGGGTCAAGACCGTCTTGAATCTCGGGCTGCATCTGTAGCCTACGACGCAGGACGCCATTGGCATAAATGACGTTCGCCCGCACAAGCGCAGCCGGTGTCATAAACTCGACCGACAGCGAGACATTGACCATCGCCCCATTAACGATGCGATGCGGGGCATTTTGCACCCACGTCACCATCATGCCAGGTTCCAGCGCCACATCTTGCGCTTCTTGGTCCCAAGCTAGATCAAAGGGAATTTGTTCGTCCGTTTCGCGCAGTACCACCGCCTCAATCTGTTCGGGGCGCGCAAAGGGTGCCTTGGGAGGATAGACACGCACATGCTTGGTGCCACGAATTTGCCAGAGCGACACAAGCGGCGAATCCAGATGATAAAAGACCTGTGCATTCGGTGAAGATATCAGAACGCCGAGGTCGCGCTTCATGGTTTTCAAGCCGGCGACCCGGGCCTCCTTGTCGCGAAAAATCTCGTCGCACAACGCCGCATATTCAGGCAGATATTGATTGGCGGCCCGCAAATTCAGCCAAATCCGACCTTCTTCAACCCTCTGCATCAGCTCGGCGCCGCTCAAATCGCCTGCCTTGCCCACCTGCCACGACTGCCAATCCACCGGATCATGGCCCATGGTGAACACCCCCAACTTGTCGCGGGGATAGGTGTCCAAGAGGGAAGCGAGGCCTGCGTCTGAAAACATCGGCCGCGTGTGTAGATGATGCGCCGCTACCAGGGTCTCACGCCCGAAGCGCTGAGACACATCAACTGGCCAGGAAACGATCGAAGCTGGTTTAGTCATCAAAGGACACTCTATCCGTTTGTTCTGCCCTGCGCCGCGCTATGAGGCGACGAGGGGCTGAAATTACCGCAGCCCAGCCAGCATGCAAACGCCCTGCCAAGTCAGGTTCTAAACTGGCAATTAAGTCCAGGCGTTGCTGGATCAAGCCAACAGGCCCCTTCCTGATGGCAGAGCTTGGGCGCGCGCGTAAACCAATCTGGCCCGTCTGGACCGTGACCGGATTGCGCGAAAACTGAGATTTATAACGGGTGTGGCCTTGGGCCAGATCGATGGTCTCGACACCGACATCCTCAGCATAGCGGACCATTTGGCCAAGGAAAACAATTCCAGGCGAATAAGGGCGAACCTTTGGGCTAGACGAGGCAATCCAGGCATGAAACCATCTTCCTTGACGCACACCAAACTGCCCGGAAACCAGATGATCGCCTGCATAAAGCGTCATCAAACAGCCACCAAACAACGGGTCAGTGCGGGAAAACAAATCCTGCATCATCGCCCTTACCCATTGCGGGCGCAGCACATCGGTAAGGCCTGACTGATGATACTGATCAGTTTTCAGCTGCAGAACAGCTTCCAACGCGTCAGAGCCCCTGTCCCCCGAAACAAAACGGATCGGGCCCAGTTCCCGGTCCATCTTGTTGGCCAGGCGCCGCAAATTCTTCGCCCACTTGGGGTTGGCTTGACGAAGTTGCTCCAGTTTGGCCGCCCCGCCATCTTTCAAACCGATGCGATAGCCCAAGGTCGGCTCTAACGGGACAGTTTGAAACAGGCCATGCGGGTCCATAAGACCCGAGACAGCCATGCACTCAATGCCAGCTTCCGCCAAAAACGCTGTGCCGTCGAGCTTTAGGCCCGGCTCACTAACGATGGCCTGGTAGTCGGAAAAAGGTGCACCAACGGGACGAGCATAGCCATAACCGGCCCTATGGAATGCAAAGAAAGCCACCTCCCGCCCATCGTGAGCGGCAATCGCCACCTGCACATTTCCGCGATGACGCTGAACGAGTTGCGCAAAGTAGGGCCCAACCAAGGGCGACCCGAATTCAGGCGTCTCCTGCTGCAGCGCTGCCCAGCGGGCAATCTGACCCTCAATCAGGGCATCAGCAGAAATCGTGGTGACTTTCACGGCGCACTCCGTCTTGCAGCCCATCTATGGGCTGAACAATCCAAGACTGTTACCCTATAAATCCTAGGATTGGGTTGATGGGGCTGCATGCCCGTTTTCGTTGACCAGGATCATGCCTTGCCGTCGAGCGGTAATCGTTAGACATAATTTGCGCTTCGCGAGGCGTGCGTTTGGCAAGCCGACGGAGGGAGACCATTGGGTCAGCCCATAACCTTTAGAGTGCATTTTGATCCAACCAGATCAAGACGCACCCTAATTTTTAAACTGAAGCAACGTCCCCGCCATGCGAGGGATCAAAGGTCAATGCAGGCTAGACTAATTGTCGAGGAAGCTGCGCAACTTGCGTGACCGCGATGGGTGCTTCAGTTTGCGCAGAGCTTTGGCCTCGATCTGGCGAATGCGTTCGCGCGTCACGCTGAATTGCTGACCGACTTCTTCCAAAGTATGGTCGGTGTTCATACCGATACCAAAACGCATGCGTAGCACGCGTTCTTCCCGTGGCGTCAGGCTGGCCAGAACCCGGGTGGTGGTTTCGCGCAGGTTGGACTGAATGGCCGCTTCAACCGGCAGGATCGCGTTCTTGTCTTCGATAAAATCGCCCAGATGGCTGTCTTCCTCGTCCCCGATAGGGGTTTCAAGACTGATCGGTTCTTTGGCGATCTTCATGACCTTGCGGACTTTTTCTAATGGAAGACCCAGCTTTTCGGCCAATTCCTCTGGCGTTGGTTCGCGGCCAATTTCGTGCAACATCTGGCGCGAGGTGCGCACCAGCTTGTTGATCGTCTCGATCATATGGACCGGAATACGAATGGTGCGTGCTTGGTCGGCGATAGAGCGGGTAATCGCCTGACGAATCCACCACGTTGCGTAAGTGGAGAACTTATAACCACGACGATATTCGAATTTATCGACCGCCTTCATCAAACCAATATTGCCCTCTTGAATAAGGTCGAGGAATTGAAGGCCGCGATTGGTGTATTTCTTCGCAATGGAAATCACCAAGCGCAAATTGGCTTCCACCATTTCCTTCTTGGCTTGACGGGCTTCGCGCTCACCCTTTTGAACGGTTTGAACAATGCGCCGGAATTCATCAATGGGAACGCCTGTTTCTTGCGCGAGGGTGAAAATCTCCTGACGAATTTCATCCGCACGGTCGCGTTGATCAATGGCAAACCGTGTCCAAGACTTGGTCTTTTCCTTGACGGTGTCAAGCCAGCTCGGATCCATTTCGTGGCCTTGATAGGCCCGAGCGAAATCAGGACGGCCAATGCCACAGCTTTCGGCAAGACGCATCAATCTGCCTTCCAAACCAATGGAGCGCTTGTTGATGGTATAGAGCTGTTCCACCAAAGCCTCGATCCGGGCATTGTTGAGTTTCAGGCTCTTGAGTTCGTCAATGATGCTGTTTTGCAAAGCATCCATAGCTGCCAGATCATCGTCAGTGATAGAAACACCGCGAATACGGGCATCGAGCGAGCGGTCCTTTAAGGCACGGAATGCGTCAAAGTGGGCAGCAACCGTATCCAGGATGCCCATGATGCCGTCGCGCAATTCGCCTTCCATGGCTGACATCGACAAGGCAGCACCCTCATCTTCTTCGGCTTCGGCGCGGGCGGCGCGCGCTGCGCGAGCCCCCTCTTCATCATCCTCATCCTCATTGCTGGTGAGAACCTCTTCTTCCTCCTCTTCCTCCTCTTCGACCACGGGTGGGGCGTTTTCAGCACCATAGGTCGCTTCAAGGTCGATGATTTCGCGCAAGAGAACGCGGCCGGTCTGCAATTCGTCGCGCCACACCATGATGGCTTCAAACGTCAGCGGACTTTCGCACAAGCCGCGGATCATCGCGTCGCGGCCAGCCTCGATGCGCTTTGCAATGGCGATTTCGCCTTCGCGCGAGAGAAGCTCTACCGCGCCCATCTCCCGCAAATACATACGCACGGGATCGTCGGTACGGTCCTGGCCTTCCTTGGTATTACCGGTTTGAATGACGACAGCCGAATTAGACGAAGAGACAGTTGCGACTTCGCCACCCTCTTCTTGCGCATCTTCTTCGGCCTCGATCAGATTAACGCCCATTTCGCTCAATTGCGCCATCACATCTTCAATCTGCTCAGACGTGAAGTCTTCCGACGGTAGAATCTTGTTCAGGTCGTCGACCGTGACCCATCCACGCAGTTTACCCGCCTTGATGAATTTCTTCACCGCGGCATTGTTCAAGTCCAGAAGTGGCGCATCGGGGGCCTCTGCGGATTGCGCTTCTTCAACTTTTTCTACCATGAATATGCCGCCTCTTGGTTCCGTCATGTCGTCACATGACGCACCTGATTGCCATAATAAATCCCCGCCAGCCTGTCTTTCTATGACAATCTG
Source organism: Maricaulis salignorans (assembly GCA_943372135.1). GTDB lineage: Bacteria > Pseudomonadota > Alphaproteobacteria > Caulobacterales > Aquidulcibacteraceae > Aquidulcibacter. Next base: position 30,366 of record CALRXH020000006.1, read on the forward strand.
GCACGGACCCGAATTCCCGGCCCCGATAGCTGACCTTGTTAAAAAGGTCAGCTAGTGGTGCCTATCCTGTTCGCCGCTTGTAAAAACGGCACAGCCAGCCCGTGCTGCTTGGAGCACGCGCCGATTTTCTAATCTTCTGTCGGCAGAGAGAAGCCCTCCCCCCCGACAATGGGTGCCCCAGCAGAGCTGGTCTCGTCGGCCCGCAGCGCACGGCGCTCACCTACAAGACGCTTGAGCCGCTCAAACGCCGCTTCATCGCCACTGCCTGCCGCCGATACGGCTTCGGCTGCGTCCGACGCCAGAGCCCGATGGGTCTCTAGGCGTTGAAGCGCGATAAGCCAAGCGCGCTTGGCCTCCTCCACACTCAGCTCACGCCGAGCATGGGGGTTGACCGGCGACCGCCGCGCTTCATCGAGAACGCGTACAGCTTCGCTTTGACCTAATTGCTTCAGATGGAGACGAACGCTCTCAAAATCAATAGTCGTTCCCGCATGATGTAAGTCCAAAAGGCCGTGACGCAGTAAATTCAGGCCTTGATGGTCGAGCACAAGGGCTGCAAAGGCCTCTTCATGGCCTTCAAGAAGTTCAGAGCGCAGCAAAGGGGCCGTGACGAGGTCAAGCAAAATACGTTTTGGGCGCACTGTTCCTGCTCTGATCTTCAAACGTAATTCTGCCGTCGCGGTACCAATGGGTCCTGTATCAGCCCCCTTGCCGCGAGCTTTGGGTACAAAAGCCGGCCTTGAAGCGGGCGTAAAGAGGGCATCAAGATTACGGCGCATGTCCTCATTGAGTTCTCGCTGCAAATCAGGGTCGGTGACTTGGCCTGTCAGCTGCCGCAAGCGCTTGCGCAGGCCGGCACGGGCCTCTGCCGTCCCTAAGGATTCACGCTCTTGTTCGCGCTGGAACAGGAAGCTGCCAAGTGCCAAAGCTGTTTCCAGCACTTCCTCAATCCCCGCTGCGCCTTTGGCTTTTATCAAATCGTCCGGGTCTTGACCCCCGGGCAAAAAGCCAAAGGCCAAAGTCTTGTCAGCCGATACCAACGGCAAAGCGCGATCGAGCGCACGCTCTGCCGCCTTTAGACCGGCCTTATCGCCATCAAAGCATAGGACCGGGCGCTTGGACGCCTTCCAGATCAGTCCCAATTGTTCTTCTGTCAAAGCAGTTCCCAGCGGGGCCACGGCGGCAAAGCCTGCCCGTTCCAAGGCGATGACATCCATGTAGCCTTCGGCAACCAGAATAGGCTTGTCCTTCGCCGCCGACCGCGCCTGTGCATAGCGATAGAGGTTGCGGCTCTTATTGAAGACCGGACTATCGGGGCCGTTGAGATATTTGGGCTGACCGTCGGGGTCGAGCGTGCGCGCGCCGAATGAGACCGTACGCTCGCGCGTATCGGCGATGGTGAACATCGCCCGCCCCCGGTAAAAATCAAAAGCCGGGCCACCATCGTCTGGCAGCTTCAACAGGCCAGCCTCAACCAGATCTGCCAATTGGTGGCCACCCTGGGTGAGGCGGTCTTTCAGCCATGTGCGGCTGTTGGGGGCGTAGCCCAAACCAAAGCGATCCCAATCGGCCTCATTTAAGCCACGCCGTGTCAGATAGGCCCGCGCTTTTGCGCCTTCAGAGCTGCGCAGGGCACCAGCAAACGCGGCCCGCGCCGCATCCAGCGCCATCGTCAGGCGCTTGGCTTGATCATCCTTGGTGATGGTTTGGGGGTCACGTGCGGGCAAGGGCATGCCTAAATCGCGTGCCAAACGCTCCACCGCTTCGGGGAACGGCACATTCTCTGTCGCCATCACAAAGTCGAGCGCATTGCCATGCTGGCCACAACCAAAGCAATGATAGGTGCCCTTGGCGTCTACCGCATGAAAACTGGGGGTCGCCTCATTGTGGAAAGGGCAGCAGGCCCACATATCGCCGCGTGCTGGATTGGATTTGCGCTTATCCCACGTGACCTTGCGACCAACCACATCCAGAATGGATACGCGCGTCAGCACTTCGTCGATAAAGGGGCGGTCAAAGCGGGACATGACATCAGACAATGAGGCTTCAAACCCGAATCATCAAGTCCGCAGCCCATCGCAAGAGATGCGGACTTCGATACGCGGCTTCAGGCAGACTTGAACTGTGTTTTGAGGAGGGCTAGAGGCAAACGACCTGCAAAGAAACGCCCAACATGATAGGTTTAAAGCCATGAAGACTTCGATCCAACTGATTGCGCCTACCTTACTCGCCTTGATGGTTGCCACGCCCGCTTCTGCGAGCGAACTGCATGGTACGCGCTGGTTGACCGCCAATGGCAGCGGTATCATCCGCATTGAAGCATGCGGCAAGCAGACCTGTGGTCGGATCGTCGGCCCTGGACCCAAGACAGACAAGAATGCACCCACCACAGACACCAAGAATCCTGACCCGAGATTGCGGACGCGCCCTATCGTCGGCCTTGGCATTTTGAGCGGTTTCACGGCTCAGGCCGACGGCAAATTCACCGGTGGCCAAATCTATGATCCCACCGAAGGCAAGGTTTATCGCAGCGAGTTTCGCCTCAAGCGCGATGGCAAACTAGAGGTCAAGGGCTGTGTTGGACCTATTTGTATCGGCCAAATGTGGACGCCTGCATCCTAAGGCAAAATCCCCGCCTTCGTGGACGACAAAGGCGGGGGAAATTCAAAAGTCCCGATAGCCAAGGCGATCGGTGCAAAACCTACATATGCTCAAGCATGTATTCAGCGCCTGAAACCTTGTATTCAGCTGGCGCTTCGATGAACAAATGGGTCACGACACCATTTTCGGCCACCAGAGAAAAACGCTGTGAGCGGATACCCATGCCAAATTTGGATGCATCCATTTCCAAACCGATCGCCTTGGCAAAATTGCCGCTGCCATCAGCCAGCATGATGATTTCATCGCTAACGCCTTGGTCTTTCGCCCAAGCGCCCATGACAAAGACGTCATTGACCGACAAACAGGCAATCGAGTCGACACCCCTGGCGGCCAATTCTTGAGCCTTTTCCTTGTAGGACGGCAAATGCTTGGCTGAACACGTCGGTGTATAAGCGCCAGGTACGGCGAACAAAGCGACCTTTTTGCCGGCAAAAATATCAGCGGTGGTGCGTGGTGCGGGACCCTCAGCACCAGGGACCATGAATGTTGCGTCGGGAAGGCTGTCGCCTACATTGATTGTCATCTGTGGTTCTCCATCATAGCGGCCAAGCCATCCCGCCGCCGAAGGGCGGCAGCGCAAGCCACAAGTCCCCTAGTTAGTCTATCGACTAGGTGATTCAAAGATATGACCATGCGCAAACTCTCTGCAAAATTTCCAAGCTTTTTCCTTCTCTAGGTGCAGGAAGCGTCAATTTGGACGAAGCGAGTGAGGCAAAATCAAAAATTCAGACTAGACAGCAAGAGATTTTGGCAACACGTTACATTTATGAGAAACTCGCTGGTCGGACGCTTCCTGATTGCCACCCCTTCTATGGCTGACCGTCGTTTTAAACGCTCGGTGATATTGGTGTGCGACCATGATGAAACCCACGCCATGGGCATTGTGATTAACCGGGCGATGCCGCGCCTGATGCTGCCGGACTTACTCGATCAACTAGGTATCGATTGCGCAATCCGGGTACCATCGATACCGGTACTCGATGGCGGGCCCTGCCAGCGGGATCGTGGCTTTGTGCTCCATACCGATGACTGGTCGAGCGACGAGACAACCAGCCCCATCATGGGGGGCTTGCGCATGACGGCCACACGCGATGTCTTGCAGGCCATCGCCCAAGGCGTAAAGCCCAGCCGCGCCACTCTGGCTCTGGGCTATTCGGGTTGGGATGCGGGCCAGCTTGAAGCGGAAATCATAGATAATGCTTGGCTCGTCACGGAAGGCGACATTGACGCGGTCTTTGCCACGGCCAATCTGGACGACAAATGGGAAGATGCCATTAGCCGCTTCGGGCTGGAGCCTTGGCAGATTTCTCAGAACGCCGGGCGGGCCTAGAGCAATGTCTTGACTATCCAAGTCAGATAGTGCCGACCAGCTGTGGCCCCGTTCTAGAATTAGCGCGCAACCTGGTTCAACTTGACCCAGACGCGCTCTATTTCAATAAGATAAACGCGCAACCTGGTTCAACTTGACCCAGACGCGCTTTGCAACGCCTACTACCTATTGTTTCAACAAGCCTTCGTGAAACTCGTTGGCCAGAATGGCATAAAGGACGTGATCCTTCCACTCACCATTGATTTTCAAATAGCTACGCGCCAAACCTTCTTCCTGAAAGCCGATGCTTTCCAAAAGTCCGCGTGAGCGAGAATTTGACGGCACGCAAGCTGCTTGCACACGGTGAAGTCCGAGCGGTCCAAAAGCATAAGAAACAACAGCGCGGACCGCTGCGCGGGTAAAGCCTTGCCGGGCAAAAGGCTGGCCAACCCAATAACCGATCGTGCAATCTTGCGCCACGCCGCGGCGAATGTTGGAGATGTTCACCCCACCGACCAGTCCATCATCGCTGGTCCGAAACACCAGAAACGGCGAAGCCAAACCTAGTTTGATATCATGTCGCCAACCCTGCAGTCGCCAGAGATAGCAAGCACGCGACAATTCATCAAACCGCCACTCAGGCTCCCACGGCACCAGCCAATTTTCACTCGCCGCCCGCAAATCCGCCCAAGCCTGATAGTCGCCCTTGGTTGCTTCGCGCAAATAGACTCCCTCACCTTCAAGGCGCAATTTGCTTTCGCTTGGATTGACAAGATTGAGAAACACCCTGCTTCGGTCCTTTTGTGCAGTCAGGCGAAGCTTGCCGTGAAAAGGGGGGCCGCCGCAAGCCCTGAAGCCGGACCAATCGCTGCTGCGGCAGCTAAACCCTGTTCGGCAGCAGCAATTGCCGCGCGGGCAGCCTGTTGCACCGCTGGTGCCTCAACGCGCCTAATCCGTGCCGAAACGTCAGAGAGCGGCAAGGGGCGACCATAGAGAAGTGTCTGGCTGACAGCGGCCTCACAGCGGGCGGCAGGGCTTTCAGCGGCCATCATCATGCTGGCTTCGAGAATACGAACCGCGCGTTTAAGCTCAATTGGGGTTGGGCCATGCTCGGCCATTTGCACCAAATGATCTGCCGTGCGGCGTGCGACATCGCCAGCGTCGGCCGGACCACAGCCGACGGAGACGCAAATACGGCCCGAATCCTCATAGAGGTCGCAGAACGCCTCAACCGAATAGACGAGACCACGGGTCTCGCGCAGGTCCTGGAAGAGACGCGACGCCATGCCACCGCCCAAAATCTCGCACATCACGCGCGCGGCAATCGCCTCATCGCTGCCCGAGCGGGGGCCTGGCAAAGAGAAGGTCAGGTGGACTTGTTCTGCATCGCGCACCTCGCTTAAAGCCCGACCACCGACTTTGGCGGGCTCAGTCGCGGCGGGATCAAACGGCGCTAAGTCACCAAAGGCGCGTTCAACTTGATCTTCGATCTCTGCCTCATCCAAGGCCCCTGATACGGCGACCAGCATGGTCGAGGGGGCATAAGCGCGGCCGCGGAAAGCATGGATCGCCGCTTGATCAATCCCGGCAAGGCTGGCTTCATCGCCCAAAATGGGGCGACCCAAGGCGTGATCCGGGAAGGCTGCAAACTGGTGCAAGACCCCACAGCGATCTTCAGGATCGTCAAAGGCTTCGCCAATCTCCTGCAGCACCACCCCTTTTTCGAGCGCCAAATCTTCCGGCCGCAGGTGTGGCTTCAACACGAGGTCTGTCGTCAAACCAAGCGCAAACGAAGCATCATCGGCAAGGCAGCGGGCGAAAAAGCCCGTGCGCTCATACCCTGTTGCGGCGTTGAGATAGATCCCACGACCTTCGGCTTCCTCCGCCAAGGTGCGCGCATCGCGTCCACCAGCACCTTTGAAAACCAAATGTTCGAGAAGATGTGCGATGCCATTTTCGTGTATCGTCTCGGCCCGGGTGCCTGCCTTAACCCAAACACCCACGCACGTGCTGGCCAAGCCCGGGATAGGGTCCATTAGGACGCGGACACCATTGGAGAGGGTCGTCAGGCTCGCAGCGCTCATGTTGAGGTGCCGATATGGGCGCGAATATAAGCTTTGACAGCGGCGACATCTGCCGGCAATTCCACCATGAATTCTTTGCGGTCGAGAAGATCGGCGCAATGGCGCGGCAGACCGGGTGCTTGGCCCAAGATGGCCTCAACCGTTTCAGGGAATTTTGCAGGATGGGCGGTTGCCAACAGCACGCGGGCACCTGTGATCTCATCCTCGCCAAAGCGGGCACGCCAGCCCACCGCTGTATGTGGGCACAAAACTTCGCCCGTCTGCTCAAAACAATCCGCCAAAGCCCAGCGGGTTTCCTGGTCGTCCACGCCAAACGCATCAAAATGTTGCTTCAGCATGGCAAGTGCGGAGGCTGGTAGATCAAACGAGCCATTATGGGCAAACCCGTCATAGAGCTTTTTGAGGACGCCGGCATCGCGACCAAGCGCTTCAAAGACGATGCGCTCAAAATTGCTGGCGACGCTGATGTCCATCGCGGGGCTTAAGGTCGCAAGGCTTGCTTGAGACTTGGCATACGTGCCGGTCTCAAGCGCTTTGGCGATGCCGTCATTCGCATTGGTGGCGATCATGATTCGACCTATCGGGGCTCCGATCATCTTGGCGACATAGCCTGCCAAAGCATCGCCGAAATTGCCTGATGGAACGGTGAAGTTCACAGGCCCTGCCGCACTTAAGGCCGCAGACGCCACTACAAAATAGACCGATTGCGCCATGATGCGGGCCCAATTGATCGAATTGACCGGGGAGAGCGCAACTTCGCGGGCAAAAGCCGTGTCGGCGAACATGGATTTGACGAGGGCTTGGGCCGTATCGAAATCGCCATCAATATTCAGCGCATGGACATTGTCGCCCCCCGAACCCGTCATAAAGCGCCGCTGAATATCGGAGACCCGGCCCTTGGGCATTAGGACAAACAAGTCCACCCGGTCTGTCTCTTTCAAGGCCTCTACCGCTGCCCCGCCTGTATCGCCAGAGGTAGCACACACAATGGTCAAGCGCGCATCGCGGCGTTCCAGCGCAAGGCTATAAAGCCCGGCCAAAAGCTGCATCGCAATGTCCTTGAAGGCAAGCGACGGCCCGTGGAATAATTCTAAAATATAGTCGCCCGGTCCTACTTGCTGCACGGGGGTCACGCCTGGATTGGCCCATTGGCCGCCATAGGCTTCTTCGGTGAGGCCAATGGCTTCGTTCATGTTGAGGTCGTTGCCTGCAAACAAAGACAGGATGACAGCAGCAGTATCTGCATAGGGGGCGGTTGCTGCCGCGCGAACTTGCTCCGCGCTCAGTTTCGGCCAGCTCTCAGGTACATAAAGCCCGCCATCGGGTGCAAGCCCGGTTAGAAGCGCGTCAAAGAAGGAAACCGAAGATGACCCGCCACGGGTCGAGATATATCGCATGATTTTGCTTTATCGTATTTAGGTTTAGGATGGGGAACGCCCAAAACGCAGACGGCCGGTACGCAGATGCAGGCCCGTATAGACCCCGATGAGCGCGAAGCCAAACCCCCACCATGTTAGGGCATAGCCTAAGTGCCGTTCGGGTGGGATTTGATTGGCCCCTTTGCTATCGGCCCACGGGTTGATTTGCATCTGGCCGGTTGCCAATGGATCGACCACATTGAGGGCAACATAATAGGCTGGCGACCCGCCTGTGAGCCTTAAGCTAGCACCCATAGCAGGCAAGTCAGGCCAATACCAATCCTTGAGGATCGGATCATTATCTGGGGTGAAGCTATTGGCCTTGGCACCTTTACGCAGCACGCCACGATAGCTAATCTGCCCAGACAAAACTGGAACTTTGTCACTATCAGTTTCAGCAACAAAACCGCGATCAACAAAGATCCAGCCATCTTCTAGAACCACTGGTGTGAAAATACGATAGCCACTGATACCATCGCGCAAGGCGCGCACTTTGATGCTACGAGGATCAACCAAGCCGGTCAGCTCAACTGGGCGATAGTCAGGCTGGGTCGATTGCAAGGCCGCTGCGACAGATACTGGGCTGGTTGTGGCAATGGCGGCAGGCGCGCGCGACTTATCCACAAACCTGGTCCATTGCCAGTCACCTAACATGTACAAAATGCCCAGGCAGATGATCGACAGGATGGTCAAAACAGGCATGGGACGAAAACTGGCTTTGGACTTTCTAGCTGCCCTGGCTGCCAGACCTTCGGCACCCGGCTCAATGGGCGTCGGTTCCAGGTCAATGGAGGCGGCAGGTGGCGTCATGGAGGGCTGGCCAATAGCGGGCAATGGTGTCGGCTCCCCGCCCGCGTTGCCGCGTACTTTCAAGCCAGATGGAACCCAGCCTTCAGGGGTTTCAACCAAAGGCGGCTTACTCATGCAGGGTCTTCCCGACCTGTCGGCCTTCTCCAGCCCTGTGGCGCCATTGCATGGCAAACATCATCGCCTTGAAGGGGACCAACAAGGCAATGCAAACCGCTGCGGTGAAAGGTAAAGCGATCAAAATTAAGAGCCAAACAGGCGGGCGAAAGGCCAATTCGGCGATCAGGATCAACGGCACGCAGATGGCACCCGCAGCGAGTATAACAAAAACGGCAGGGCCGTCACCGGCATCTTCGATGGAAAAGTCAGCTTTGCAAGACGGGCAATTGGGTTTGATCGTCAACAAACCGTCAAACAGAGGTGCCTGCCCGCAATTGGGACACAAGCTAAGAAACCCCGCTTTCCACACACTTACCGCCATCTATTCCTGTCCAGTCACTCTCGTGCGTCAATTTTGATTGAGAGGACCTACCTTAGCACAATCGATCAGGTACGCGGACAGGTTTTGCAGAAACAACAGCTTGAAACGAGAAAGGGCGGGAGTTGCCTCCCGCCCTCTCAGCCTTTGTTGTGATGGGGACCTAAGAAAAGGCCACATAGATGAAGGCAAACAAGAACAGCCACACCACGTCGACGAAGTGCCAGTACCAGGCAGCAGCTTCAAACCCAAAATGCTTCTGCGCCGTGAAGTGGCCCGCCATCAGGCGGAACAGGCAAACAGCCAAGAAGATGGTACCAATAATAACGTGGGCACCGTGGAAGCCAGTCGCCATAAAGAAGGACGAACCATAAACGCCAACGGTTTCGCCACCAAAACCGAAATATTCTTCATGCAACGCATGCTGATATTCGAAAACCTGCAAGCCGGTGAAGCTCAAACCCAATAGAACCGTGATGATCAGACCTAATTGAGCCGACTTACGGTTGCCTTCTTGCAGCGCATGGTGCGCCCAAGTCACTGTGGTGCCCGACAGAAGGAGAACCAGCGTGTTCATCAAGGGCAGATGGAATGCATCGAGCGTCTCAACGCCCGTTGGCGGCCATTTTGCCCAAGCCGTAGCCACTTCGGGAATGGTCGACAGGGTGCGCTCATCGGCAAACAGACCGACTTCAAAGAACATCCAGAACCAGGCCACAAAGAACATGACTTCTGACGCAATGAACAAGATCATGCCATAACGCAGGCCGATGCCGACGACTGGCGTATGGTCGCCCTTATGGCTTTCCTTGATCACATCGCGCCACCAAGAGGCCATACAAAAGAGGGTGAAAAGGAAGCCCGCGACCAAAACAATCGGGTCACCCTTGCCCAAGAGCCAGTACCATTGCTGCGACGTCTTGAAATCTGAAATTGTTTTGGCCTGAAGTGCAGGATCAAGACCTTGGAAACCGGAATTGGCTTGCATGCCAGCCTCAACGGCTTTCCAGCCACCAGCTAAAGCAGCTTTGGCGGCTTCCTCATTGGCGAAATAGCCTTGGATGACCGACAAAGGATCATCAACAAAGCCCTTCATGAAGATCACGGCACCAAGGGCCAGCATGAAAAGTGCCAGTGACGATACAATCGGCCAAGGGCTTGGCTCTACGAGGTGGTAATCATGTTTTACGGCGGCGTGACCCATGTTTTGGCCCTGTACTATGTTCCGACGCTATCGGCGCGGGAATCTCCAAGTTCATCTAGTCGTTTAGCGCGTTCTTGCCGAAAGAGGCAACCACAGAAAGCCGTTTTACTTCAGCTTCCTTCACTGCTTTGTCACGGTGGGTTCAGCCCCACCCGCTTGGGCTTGCGCGATCGCTTTATCGCCCGCCTCGAAAAATGTGTAAGACAGGGTGACTTCGGTGACCTCATCGACATTGCGGTCGGTGGCGAGGGCTGGATCCACGTAGAAGATCACTGGCAATTCCATGCTTTCGCCCGGCTGCAGCGTACGATCTTGAAAGCAAAAGCATTCCAACTTCTGAAAATACGGGCCAACCTTGTGTGGCGTGACATTGTAGGTGGCTACCGCTGTAACAGGCCGGTTGGACTCGTTCTTGACCGTATAAAAGGCCAAACCATTCTCGCCGAGCTTCAGCGACACGACCGGCTTTTCAGGCCTGAATGACCAAGGCACGCCAGGGGCAACATTGGCGTCAAAGCGTACCTGGATTGTGCGGGTCAACACTTGGCTGGCAGCCGCGGTTGCGACTTGGGTGGTGCCGCCATAGCCTGTAACTTGGCAAAAGAGCTGATAAAGCGGCACCGCGGCATAAGACGCGCCCAGCATGGCCAAAGGTACCAGACCTGCGATCAAGCCGAAACGTGCTGTCTTGGTCATGGCCATCAGGCTCTCCTAAAACGGCTTGTTCAGGGCATGGCCCTGTAGCCGGACCATGGTGACCAAAAACACGATCGCGACAAAGCCGAAGAGGCAAAGAGCAATCGCCAGACTGCGACGGTTGCGAGCGGCAATCGGATCGAGGGGCGCTTTGTCGTTCATCATATTTGCCTTCAAAACCTGTGAAAGAGTCTCAATAGCGGAACAATTCTGCTCCAACCGCCTATCGCTAAAGCCTCAGCCGAAAACGGGTGTATGCAGGGCGAACCCATGTTCGAGCAGCAATGCGGCAAACAGCGCTGTCAAGTAAAGTAACGAAAAGGCGAACAGGTCACGCGCGGGGCGATTGTCGATCTGCTTGTCGGAATAGAGCGCGCGACCCTCCTCACGGCCGTCGGCATCCCCAGCGCGCGAGCGCAAAACCCGCCAAGCCAACAACAGGAAGACAAGACCGGTCAAAACCGATACCCAAGCATAAATCTGACCGCCCAAGCCTGTCCAAACCGGCAAAACGCCCACGATCACCAGGGCGATCGAATAAAGAAAAATCTGCAAGCGCGTCGAAGCCGGACCCTTGGCGACCGGCATCATCGGCACATTAGCCGACGCATAATCGCCAGCCTTATACAAGGCCAAGGCCCAGGAGTGTGGCGGGGTCCACAAGAAGATGATCCCAACCAACAGCCAAGCATTCAAAGGCATATCCCCGGTTGCAGCAGCCCAGGCCACCAAAGGCGGCAAAGCACCAGCAAGACCGCCAATCACGATGTTCTGCGGGGTGGAGCGTTTCAGCCACATGGAATAAACCACGGCATAAAAAAAGATGGTGAAGGCCAAAAGGCTTGCAGCCAGATAGCCTTTCGCGGTCAGCGCCAGCAACAACACCGACAAAATACTCATCACAATGCCCATTGCCAAGGCCTCGTCCTTATGAACAAACCCGGCCGGCACAGGACGCATACGGGTGCGCTTCATCAGGCCATCAATGTCTGCATCGTACCACATATTAAGCGCACCTGCTGCCCCTGCCCCCATAGCAATAGCAAAAATCGCCAGCGCACCCAGAATCGGGTTGTGGCCACCGGGCGCACACAGATAACCCACCACCGCCGTGAAAATCACAAGCGACATGACGCGCGGCTTCATCAAGTCGAGATAGTCGCTCCAGTCAGCGATGCGCCGTTTGGGCTGAACATCACCGGGATTTTGGCCGGGTAGATTTTGAGCGGGAATTTCTGTCATAATGTCTTTCTAGCAAACACGCTCCCGAAGTGGACCTTCGGGAGCGTGTAAAGTCCGGTTGCATGCCGAGGTTGGGATCAGTGGTGATCTTTGGCCTCAATCTTGGGAAGTTCCGAGAATTGGTGGAACGGGGGCGGCGACGACAGCGTCCACTCCAGCGTGGTTGCGGCCGGTCCCCATGGGTTTGCACCCGCAGGACGACGACGCAGCACAAACATATCCAGCAACATAACGAAGAAGACCGCCATGCCAGCTATGGTGATGAAATAGCCGTAAGACGAGATCAGGTTGAAGAAGGCGAATGCTTCAGGATAATCCACATATCGGCGCGGCATACCTTGCAGGCCCAAGAAGTGCTGCGGGAAAAAGATAAGGTTCACGCCCACAAACATCACCCAGAAATGCAAGTTACCAAGCACTTCGGAATATTTGAGACCGCTCATCTTTGGAATCCAGTAGTAAAAGGCCGCAAAGATCGCGAACACCGCACCCAGGGACAATACATAGTGGAAGTGTGCCACCACATAATAAGTGTCGTGAAGTACGGTATCCACCCCGGCATTGGCCAGAACAACCCCGGTCACGCCACCAACGGTGAACAGGAAGATGAAGCCGATTGCCCAAAGCATAGGCGTTTTGAAGTCGATCGATCCGCCCCACATGGTGGCAATCCACGAGAAGATCTTAATGCCGGTTGGGACGGCGATGATCATGGTTGCTGCGACGAAATAGGCTTTCAAATCGACGTCCATACCGACGGTATACATGTGGTGTGCCCACACAATGAAGCCGATAAAGCCAATGGCCACCATCGCATATGCCATAGCGAGATAGCCAAACACAGGCTTGTTCGAGAAGGTCGAGACGACATGGCTGATGATGCCAAAGCCAGGCAGGATAAGAATGTACACTTCTGGGTGACCGAAGAACCAGAACAGATGCTGGTACATGATCGGGTCACCGCCTTGGGCAGGGTCGAAAAAGCCCGTGCCGAAGTTACGGTCGGTCAACAACATGGTGATGGCACCAGCCAGAACCGGCAAGGACAACAACAAGAGCCAAACGGTTACCAGAATGGACCACACGAATAGCGGCATCTTGTGCAAGGTCATGCCAGGTGCGCGCATGTTGAAGATGGTGGTGATGAAGTTGATCGCGCCCAGGATCGAGCTGATGCCGGCAATATGTAGCGACAGGATCAGCAAGTCCATCGACGGGCCATTGTGACCCGAGGTCGACAAAGGTGGATAAAGCACCCAGCCGCCGCCGAAGCCAGGATCTGCACCCTGGCCGGGGACGACCATAGAGAGCGCGCCCAGAGCAAAGGAGAATGGCAATAGCCAGAATGAAATGTTGTTCATCCGCGGGAAGGCCATGTCCGGTGCGCCGATTTGCAACGGCACAAACCAGTTGCCAAACCCACCGATCATCGCGGGCATCACCATGAAGAAGATCATGATTAGGCCATGCATGGTGACAACCACGTTGTAATTATGGGCGTTGCCCCAAGGGCCTTGAGCGGTTGGATCGCCGGCCACGCCAAAATATTGCAGGCCCGGTTCCATCAGTTCCATCCGGATCATACCGGACAGCGCACCACCAAAAATCCCCGCGAAAATCGCGAAGACAAGATACATGGTGCCAATGTCTTTGTGGTTGGTTGAGAACAGCCAACGCAAGGGATTGAAGACCGACGGGCGGTCGGTCAAATCCGCCATCGCGGGGGCTTCAAGATGAGCAGCAGTGCTTGCCATGTTCAGTATGTCCCTGAGATTTAATTGGCTTGGGCCGAAGCGGCGGTGGAAGTTGGGATCGCAGCAAACTGGGCCGCTGCAGGATTGGTCGAGCCGGCATCAGCAGATTTCTGCGAGGCAATCCACGCATCATATTCAGCTTGAGGCACCGCTTTGATTTCGATCGGCATGTAGGCATGCTTCACGCCGCAGATTTCCGAGCATTGGCCGTAATAAAGGCCAGGTTTGTCCACGCGAAACCAAGCCTCGTTCAAACGCCCTGGCACAGCGTCCATCTTCACGCCAAACGATGGCATGGACCAAGAGTGGAGCACGTCGGAAGCCGTGATTTGCACCCGGACCACTTTGCCAACAGGGACGACGACCGCATTGTCGGTGCCCAGGAGATAAGGCTTGCCGGCGGCTTTGGCTTCATCCTGAGGCAACATGTTCGCGTCCAACGCCACACCGTCTGCATCGGCATATTCATAGCTCCAATACCACTGGTGCCCGGTAACCTTCAGGGTCATGTCGTACTTTGCTGGGGTTTGGTCTTCCTTGTACAAAAGCGGGAACGAGAAGGCCGAAATCCCGACCAGAATTAAAACGGGGATCAAGGTCCACACGATTTCGACCGTGGTGTTGTGCGTGAATTTAGCAGGAACGGGATTGGCTTGCTTGTTGTAGCGGACGACACAATAAGCCAGCAGACCCGCCACGAATAGCGAGATCAAAACGATGACCGGCATCAAGATCACATCGTGAAAGAACGTAATGTCCCGTGCCACTTCTGTAACTGGAGCCTGAAGTGCATAGCCCTTGTCTACGGGCTGAGCGGCCCGAGCAAATCCTGCGGCCGATGCCGCAGTGACCAATCCTGCCAATCCTGCCGATTGCCAACGACGCATATGATGCTCCCCTTAACCACGTCAAAACACATCGCGTAGCCTCACCGAACCAACCTAGTTCTCTGAGACCATTTGTCACGCGCATCGAAGTGTACAAATTGTCGCAGGGCAACGAAGAGTCGCCCCAATCGAACAGGGGCATAACACGCCTCGGGCGCGCTGGGAAAGTAGGGCGACACATTGGAAACACCATACTTTTCAGTAATCCCTGAGGTCCCGCGGTGTCCCGCGCGCCTTTCCTCGCGGTTTCCCTTGCCCGGCCGCACGCAGAAATCTGACAAACCGAGCTGAAGGCGAAGGATTTGGCATCGAAAAGAGGCTCTGATCGTCTTTCAGGCTGGCTGTATCGCTCGTTTGCATTGCCGCCAACACTGCTTAAGTCTGCTTGTGTGTTGGAAGGAATACCCATGACGGAGCAGATGACAGAGCAAACCTTAGCCCCCCTTTCAGAACTGGCCTTGGTGGCTGGCTCGCAGGCGGTTCTCACAGAGGCGTTGCACCAGGCAGATGATGGGGAATTATTCCTCGAGCGCGCCCGTGGCGAAAGCTTCCTTTGGGATGATGGGCGTTTGAAATCAGCCTCTTATGATTCAGACGAAGGCTTCGGCTTGCGCGTTGTTGCCGGCGAAGCCGCCGGATATGCCCATGCAAACGAATTATCAAACGCCTCGCTTAAGCGCGCAGCAGCAGCTGCCAGCATCGCCAAGCGCGGCCATTCGGGGACATTGGCAGAAGCCCCTGCCCGCACCAATGCCAAGCTTTACAGCGATAGCGATCCACTTTCTGCGCCCAGCTTTGAAGCCAAAATTGCGACCTTGGCCGAAATTGACGCCTATGTGCGGGCCAAAGACTCACGGGTTGTTCAAGTTTCCGTGTCGCTGGCCGCTTCGCGCAAAGAAATCGCGATTGTGCGCCTTGATGGCGATGTGCGCACCGATACGCGTCCCTTGGTCCGGGTCAATGTCTCTGTCACCGCGGAAAAAGAAGGTCGTCGGGAAAGTGGCTCCGCTGGGGCAGGTGGACGGGCTGATTATGCCCAATGGATCGAGGAAGGTCATCTCAAAGCCCTGGCCGATGAAGCGCTGCGCGTCGCTTTGGTAAATCTGGACGCCATCCCCGCCCCTGCTGGCGAGATGGATGTGGTGTTGGGCCCTGGCTGGCCCGGCATTTTGTTACATGAAGCCATCGGCCATGGTCTGGAAGGCGACTTCAATCGCAAGGGCACATCGGCCTTTGCCGGTATGATTGGCCAGCGCGTGGCGTCGCCCGGTGTGACCGTTGTTGATGACGGCACTCTGGCCAATCGTCGCGGCTCATTGACCATTGATGATGAAGGCACGCCAACCCAGCGGACGGTTTTAATCGAGGACGGCATTCTGGTTGGCTATTTGCAAGACCGGATGAATGCGCGCCTGATGGGGGTTCCGCCAACCGGCAATGGCCGTCGCGAAAGCTATGCCCATAGCCCCATGCCCCGCATGACCAATACAACGATGGAATCAGGCTCGATGGACCCGGCCGAGATTGTCGCCAGCCTGAAGCGCGGCATCTATGCCACGAATTTCGGCGGCGGCTCGGTCGACATAACGTCTGGCAAATTCGTGTTCCAATGCACCGAGGCCTATCTGGTTGAGAATGGTAAGATTATTGCCCCCGTCAAAGGCGCCAGCCTGATTGGCGACGGCCCAACCTCGCTCACCAAAATCTCGATGATAGGCAATGATGCAGCGTTAGATAATGGCGTCGGCACATGCGGCAAAGCCGGCCAATCCGTCCCCGTCGGCGTCGGCCAACCCACTCTGCGCATCGGCGGATTGACGGTCGGCGGCGCGGGGTAAGGACTTGGGTTAATGTGTGTACACAAAACGCTTATGCAATAACTCAAGTCGTGGAGAGCGCAATCTATCGGGCAACGGCCAAGCGAATGGGATGACGAGAAGAATAAGGCGAACATCGTGAAGCATAGGGTAGGCTTTGGGTGTGCAGCTTTAATTTTTAAAAATCCAACCTGTACCAAAGTCGATCTCCGGCAGGACTATGACGAGACACGTTTCGTTTCGGTTGGGTTGGTTCACGATGCGTGCCTAGGGCCGTTCACCATTTTTCGGAATCGAAAAATGGTGTAAAACTGGCCCTAAATCATAAATTTAGATCGCAACCTCGTTTTCAAGAAAGCGAGACGCGATCTAATTGTTGTGCACACAATCACAGGCCCCAAGGTCAGGATCATTAGATCGCGTTGTGATCTGCTTGGGTCAAAGTTGCGCTCTCATTTCAAACTGGAGCAACAGCTTACCCGCTAGTTCTGATTGAGATCTCGCGGGCGTTGCACGAGTGCATGGAAGGGCGGTCAAAATGAGCGAAACAAACTTAATCAGCTATACTCTTGAACAACTGCAAGAAATGCAGGATCGGGACGAGCGTTTTTACGACCCCCACGCCCCAATTAGCCCATCCCTACGCCCAGATTCTTGGGAAGATGCCGTCCTTGTTGAACCTTTGGGGCGCAAATCTGTCCATTTGCGCTTGCAGGGGGAGGCCTAGGATTTCTTCGTCGCGCAAAGTGGTGGCAAGGGTCATATCAAGAACATGCAGCATGTCCTCAAAGCTGGTGTGGATACCTAGAAGTAAGAAGCCGTTTGCGCAAAGTTTTACCTGTGTCATCAACCCGTCGCGCCATGGCCTTAAGGCGGTTTTGCCCGTAAACTAATAGGGCTTTCACTTTGAGGAGACGCCAGATGTCGTTTAATGTCCAAGAATTACTCACCAAAGTCGGCGGTGCCGACTTCCTCAAAACCCTAGGTGACAAGGTCGGCCTTGAAGCCGAGCGCGCGCAAACCTTGGCTGCCGACCTCTTGGCCCATGCCAAGGAAAGCGGGGGCGACATCATGGGTTCGGCCCAAATCATCGCCGAAAAGACCGGCCTGCCCTTGGAGCAAGTACAAGGTGTGGCCGCAGGCCTTTCAACCAGCCTCGGTGCCAAGGCGGCTGAATTGACCGGTGCGGCTCAAACCTTCGTCGGCGACATGTTGGATAAACTGAAAGACACCCCGCTGTCGGGCATGGTTGCAAGCCTCGACAAAGACGGCGACGGTAATCCCGTCAACGACCTGACCGACATGGCGAAGAATGCTCTTGGAGGCCTGTTTGGCTTGAAGAAATAGCTTTTTCGGGTGGGCGCGGCACGCTTGTGTCGCGCCCGCTTTACCACCCGGCCAAAAGCCAGAAACCGGATCGAGATAGTCATCCAAATTGGCAAATTGGCCAGGACCTTACCCCCATGACCCAGATTGAAACCGATATCCTGCCGACCCTTATCAATACAGGCATGGAGACCGTCGTTAATCTCGGTTTGAAGGCGGTGGGTGCGATCGCCCTATGGTTTATCGGTCGCTGGGTGATTGGCCTGATCGGCCGGGCCATCGCGCGCGCCCTCGTACACAAGGCTATGGACAGCACGATCAAGACGTGGATCGGCTCCATCGTTACCATCGGCCTGACTATCTTTCTGGTCATTGCTATCCTCAATGTCTTTGGCATTGAAACAACCAGCCTGGCCGCTCTGGTAGCGGCAGCGGGTCTAGCGGTTGGGGCGGCTTGGTCGGGGCTTTTGTCCAACTTTGCAGCGGGCGTGTTTTTGATCCTGTTCAAGCCATTCAAAATGGGAGACTTCATCACCGCGGCAGGCGTTACAGGCACTGTCACCGAAATCGGCATGTTTGCGACAACGATAAACACGCTCGAGAATGTCCGCACCATCATTGGGAATAATGCGGTCTCAACAGCCATCATTCAGAATTATTCGGCCAATCCCTATCGGGCGGCAGACGTTCGCGTGCAATTGGCCGCCAGTGTCAGCCCAGATGGTGCGATGGCTTTGCTGCGCCAAGCTGTTGCGGGCATCCCAAATGTGATCGCAGACCCCAGCCCTGTGATTGAGATTATTGAATTCACAGAGGCAGGCCCGAAGCTTCTAGTTAGGCCTTTCTGTCATAATGATCATTATTGGCAAGTGGTTTATGACACCCACAAAGCCATTGCCGCCACGTTCGGCGATGCGGGCTTCCCGCAGCCTTCTATCGCACGGGCAGTCAAGAACCTTTAACAAGGCGGTATTGTAGCAGGAGCGGCTGGTTGCCAGTTCGCGGCCAAAGAGGATATGAGTTTTCCCCAGCCTCGCCTGTGTTTAGGAGCATTCCATGGCCCAGCCCCCGCTTACGTTTGAACCAACTATGGTGTGTGAAGATCTGACCGCCCGGCAAATCTATGCCCGCGTTAAAGCTAATCCCAACCGCGCCAAATTTGGCATTGGCCATAAGCTCGCCATCGTCAATATCGACTTCCAACAGGCCTATACGCGGCCGGATTTGTTCCCCAACACCGCCTATGTAACCAATCCGCGCCAAATTGAGCACACCAATCGCCTGAGTGCCTCGGCGCGTGTTGCCGGCATGCCCGTGATCTGGACACGGGTTGCCTACAAGCCCGATGCAGGCGATGCCGGGGTTTGGGGCACGCGGACCAACACGCCCGATAGCCTGCAAAACATCAAATATGACAGCGAGCGCCACCAATTCGACCCCCGCTGCGAGATCGATCACACGGTTGACCTAACCTATACCAAAGCCATGCCATCGGCCTTTTTTGAGACCCAACTTGCAAGCTATCTTGTTTGGCACAAGGTCGATACGCTGGTGATCACCGGCGGCTCAACATCGGGGTGCGTGCGGGCCACGGCCGTCGATAGCCTCAGCCACGGCTATCGCACCATCGTGCCGGAGGAATGTGTCGCGGACAAGCATGAAAGCTATCATTTTGCGAATTTGACGGACCTATTGTTGAAATATGCCGATGTTGTCGGCGTGGCAGAGATTGATGCGTGGTTTTCTGGGCGGGGGTGAGGGCGATCCCAAATAGCTGCGTCTCTCCCCTCGCCCCCTATGGAGGAGAGAGGCTCTCCGTCATAAGCCAGAAGAATACTTGGAACGGCTTGTCTTGTGACGATCCCACATTTTTTTTTGGTAAGAAGTGGGTGCTTTTGGGGAGGGGTCAACTCACCAAACATGATGCAGCCCTGCAAAGTGCTTCAGACATCGGCCCTGTCGTCACCGCCACTTTGGTCGCCAGCCTATCTTTAATCGGAACAACAAACCACCGAGCTCTCGCCAGCCTTGCAGGCCTCGCACCACACGCTTGCGAGAGCGACAAACGACGCGGCTCTCGCCATATCTGGGGCGGTCGCGCCCAAATCCGACGCGCTCTCTCTCGCCGCCTTCATCGCCAGCAGTCGCGATCCCGTCCTCAAAGAGTTCCACCCCAAGCTCTCAAACCAACAACGTGGTTTCAAAGCCATCATTAGAGCGGTTGCCAGAAAACGCTGAAATCACCTCAGCACCATGATCGGCTAAGGGCAGCGTTGGAGCACTCAAACCACCCCAAATCCAGTAATTGCATGATCTTCGTCAAGCCAGTTGCTTCGCGGCCAAGCGGATTGCAGCGTCTCGCTTGATTGGAATTGTGTGCCATTGACATATACGTCATTAGCATATAATTTCGCACGATGACCCTCCTCAGACCGTTGTCGAACTGGCTATCTTCGAGAGGCAAGCAAAAGCGATAATGTCGGATGAAGAACGTGCGGCCATTGTCGATTATATCGCGGCTAACCCAGAGGCTGGCGTGCCCCTCGGTGGTGGTTTGCGCAAAGTCCGTTTGGCCCGCGAAGGCGGCGGCAAAAGCGGTGGATACCGGACGTTGTTTGTCTTTGGCGGAATACATGTCCCGCTGTTTTTGGTGGGTGTATTCGCCAAGAACGATAAGGGTAATCTGACCAAGGCCGAACAGGCCCACCTCGTACAGTTGGCCAAGACGCTGCTGTCAACTTATGGAGAACGAAGATGAGCAAGTTTTACGATGAGTTGGCCGAGGGACTTAACGAAGCGATTGCCTTTGCCAAGGGCGGAGATACCGGCGCGCGTGTTCACGTTATCGAGGTGCCGGTAATCGATGTTGCCAAGATCAGGGCGCAGACCGGTCTGTCGCAAAGCCAGTTCGCCAAAAGCATCGGTGTTGCCAAGGGGACGCTGCTCAACTGGGAGCATGGCCGCAGGCACCCCACTGGTCCCGCCCAAGTACTGCTGGCGATGATCGCGCGACGGCCATCGGTGGTGGCTGAGCTGCTGCGCACGGCCTGATCATTCGCTGTTGATCACTTCTAGATTGGACGAGACTCGCTCTTCCTGCTTACCAACAGTCGCGCCATTGGCAAAAGCCTCAGGCGCGGTTGTTGCAGGGGCCGCCTGCCGCTGGGCATTCGAGGCGGCGTTCGAGCCTTCCCACCCACCATTATTGGTAATCATGCCCATCTCGCGACCAGCAAAGCGATACCACATGGCGCTGGGATTATGCCGCATGCATCGCGACCAACCGCGATCCCGTCCTCAAAGAGTTCCGCGCCAAGCTCTCAAACCAACAACGTGGTTTCAAAGCCAACATTAGCGCGGTCGCCAGAAAACGCTGAAATCACCTCAGCACCATGATCGGCTAAGGGCAGCGTTGGAGCACTCAAACCACATCAAATCCAGTAATTGCATGATCTTCGTCAAGACAGTTGCGACGCCCGCCCTCACCCAATCGGCTCATCCAGCAACAACGCGCGCGCATAGCGCACAGGCGGTGACCCAAAGCCCAATATTCCATTATGGTAGGCCTTCAGCTTGAATGCCGCGCCCTGTTTGGCTTTGGCGGCCGCACGCGCTTCCATATGCTCAGAAAAACCCACGAAATAGGTGGAGAGCTGGGTGACGGATAATTGCGCGCGCCGCCATTTGCCTGCTGCCTCGCGCTCCTCCTGAAACGCGGTCTCGGTCAGGAAGGTCATGACTTGGGCTTCACTCCAGCCATCAACATGAATGCCCTGGTCGATGATGGCATTGGTGATGGTGCGCAGCAGCACCTTTAATTGGGTCAAGCGATAGAGCGGATCATCGGCCATAAAGCCCTCTTCCACCATCACGGTCTCAGCATAGACCGCCCAGCCCTCCACAAAGCTGCCAGAGCTCAAGACGGCGCGCAGAATCGACGGATAGGAATTAGCGTGGAAAATCTGCACATAGTGGCCGGGCATGGCTTCATGGACAGCAATGTCTTGAATGCCACGGCGATTATATTCGCGGGTGAAGGAGATGGCTTGCTCTTCCGTCCAGTCGTCCGGGATGGGCGAGACGGCATAGAATGTATCTAAGTGCTTTTCCAGCGGCCCTGGACTGTCGCAATAGGCAACGGAGAAGCCGCGCTGGAATTCCGGCATCAAAATGATTCGGACAGGGCCTTCAGGTAGCGTGATCAAATCTTTCTGCGCAACAAATTTGCGGGCGATTTCGGTCGCCTCTGTCGACACTTCCACCAATTTATCCCGCGCGGGCCGATCCGCTGCCGCCAGATCAAGGGCAGCACGAATGGCCTTTTGTTGTTCAGCTGGCGTTGGCGCAGCAGGTAATGGCGGGGCATCCGCCCTACCCGACAAGGCCTTGACGGAAACCGCATACATGTCGGCCCGCACATCGCGCACAGCTTGGTCTGCCCGGCGGCGAATCTCTTGTCGTGAAAGGGGTGACAGGAGGGTGTAGGTCAGTTGCTTGTCGAACCGCGCCGCCCCCGCCCGGAAGTCAGCCTTGGCAGCGGGCACCAAAGTCTGATCGATCCAGCTTTGATGTGTATCAACGGCACTCAAGAACCCGGCAATCGCGGCATTTAGCGCTTCAAGCTCAGCGCCCTTGAGCGCGCCCTTCGCAGGCTCAATCATGTCGGTAATAATAGACTTTAGGCCCTGATTTTGCGCGGCATAGGTCACCGCATGGGGGGTGGGTACGCGTGCGGGCACGAGGGTTGCGCGCGCGGTGGCCAAAAAGTCAGGAAGGAGCTTGAGACGGGCGGTCACATTGCTCAACCGCTGGGGCAAAGGCGCAAAGTCGCGCGCCATTAATGTATAGAGCGCGCTGCCCGCCGCATCTTGCCACAGCAGGGTGTTCCACGCCCAATCTTCTAGCGTTTCGGTCATCCAGACTTGCGACTCAAGTGCGTTGATTAGCATCGCCCGATCGACCTGATTGGCGCGCGAAAGGGTACCGGGCGCGAGGGCTTTCAAACGCGTTAGGATGGACTTGGCAAAGTTCAGCGAGGTGGCACGGCCCGCCGGGGTATAATCATTTAACAAATGGTCGAACCGATGATCGCCAGTCCAAGTCGCCGAGACAGGGCTCAAGCGCATCGACTGGTCGAGCCAGTCTGCAGCGATTTTCGCGAAACGAGCATCCGGGCCCGTCCGCCCTTTGGCCCATAAGACGCTGGGCAGGAGCGGCACCGCCACACTCGCCCCCAAAGCGCCTAAAACCGTACGGCGTGAGTTTTGACCTGATTGGGGCATGCTTTAGTCTCCCAGCTTGCTGTTCGACGAGCACTATAGGGCCGGGTTGGATCGGCTGTCATCCCCACAAAAATGCGCGCAAGTAGCCTAAAGCGCATCATTCGGGGCGCGCACTGCTACCCCGAAGGGAAAAAAGTGCTTGGTGTTTTGAGTGATAATGGTCAGATCATGGACTTTGGCGATACCTGCAATCGCTGCATCTGCCATGGCCGGATTATGCCCAGACGCTGAGGCCCTTCCCTCAAGTTGCCCGCAAATAGCTGCTGCCGCCACATCGATCACGAGAATCCGGTCTTCATAATTGGCCACAAGGCCCAAGAGCCAGCGTCTGAGTTCAGCGGCCTTTACGTCTGCTCCCTTATGTTCGAGGAGCGCTATTCCTTTCTCGATCTCGTGGATCGTCACTACAGACAGAAAGAGCTTGCCTTCGGCGTCCATCTGGTCGAGCCAAGCCAAGAACTGAGGCGATGCATTCCGCCGAGATGGCGAAAGCATCGAAATGATATTTGTATCAAGCAGATAACCGCTCAAAGGACCACATCTCGCGATGGGCTGGGGTTTCTGTCTGGAAGATCGGTCGGCATCGCCTGCAGATAGGCAATCAAGCCAGAACGCTTACGTTCCAATGCCTTACGGGCAATTTCACCTGCCTCAATGGAGACAAGAGCGGCAACGGGCTTGCCATGACGGGTAATAGTCACGAAGTCTCCTTTCATGGCATCGTCGACTAAGCTCGAAAAACCTGCCTTGGCATCTTTAAGATTGATCGTCTGCATCACCGCTCACAAAAAGTAGTCACATGTAACTACAATACTTGATTTCCGTCGGTTTTCAAGTTTAGTCGACCTCATGTCTGAGGACGTTAATCAGAGCCCCCTTGCCTTAACCCAATAGCTCGCGCACACTTTGCCTATGCAGGCTGAACCAAATCTCTACGACGACTGGCCCTATCTAAACCGGCCGAAAATCATCTGGCCCGGCAATAAGAAGCTGGCCTTCTGGATTGCGCCCAACATCGAATATTATGAATTCATGCCGCCGGTGAACCCAAAGCGGCCGGGCTGGCCAAAGCCGTCACCCGATGTTGTGGGCTATTCCCAGCGCGATTGGGGTAATCGGGTCGGCCATCAACGGCTGATGGAGATGCTGGACCGGCACAGTCTTCGCGGCTCCATCTCGCTCAATGTCGCCATGTGCCAGCACTGCCCGGAGATCATCGAAGCTTGCGTGGAACGCAAGTGGGAGTTTTTCTCCCACGGCATTTATAACACGCGTTATTCCTATGAGATGGATGAAGCCCAAGAGCGCGCTGTCTTGGAAGACTCCATTGCTACCGTTGCAGCAGCAACCGGCCAGCGCATTCGTGGCTATCTGGCCCCTGCCCTGACCCATACGGAACGTACACTCGACCTCATTGCTGAATATGACTTCTGGTACACGTGCGACCTCTTCCAAGATGACCAACCTCAGCCGATCAAGACCAAGACCGGCAAGCTGATAAGCATGCCTTATTCGCTTGAGGTCAATGATGTCATCACCTATGGCGCGCTGGCGATGAGTGCAGAGCGCTATGCCGACGTGCTAATGCGCCATTTCGACCAATTACTCGAAGAAGGTGGTGACAGCGGTACAGTCATGTGTATCCCGCTCCATGCCTATCTGGTCAGCCAAAGCCATCGGATCAAAGCGTTTGAGCGGGCTTTGAGCTATATCACGTCTCACACAGATGAGGTGTGGTTTACCACCGCCGTTGAGATCGCGGGCCATTACCGCGAGCATTATTGGGATCAGACTTTGAACGATATTCGCGCCCGTGGCCTCGCGACTGGCGGGACAGGCTTTTGTTGATGCAGATACGGGCAGTTACCGACCCCTTGTCGGGTCGCGAGCTTGACGATTTGACGAGCCTGTTGGTTGATTCCGTTGAAGGCGGGGCGTCTTTGGGATTTCTCAAGCCTCTCGATGAGGCCCAAGCACGCATTTATTGGGAAGGCGTGTCCAATGCGGTTCAAGCAGGGCAAAAAGCCCTGTTGGTGGCCGAGATTGGCGGCGCCATCCTAGGCACCGTCCAAGTTGTTCTCGATATGCCGCAAAACCAACCCCACCGCGGCGAAATCTCAAAAATGATTGTCCACACCAAAGTCCGCCAATTGGGCTTGGGCACGCGGCTGTTAGAGGCAGGCGAAGACCGGGCACGCCTTGCTGGAAAATCGCTCCTTGTGCTCGACACCCAAACCGGCTCTGCTGGCGAACGACTCTATACCAAGGCAGGATTTACGCCACTGCCGCCTTTGCCCGATTATGCTTTGACGCCCGACGGGGTGCTCGCCGCTACGACGATTTTTTGGAAGCGGATTTAGGGCGTCGTTCTCTCCCTAAGGGCGTACCACTTTCAACAATTTTCGCTCTAGCACATCCAAGGTCGCGGCCAATTCATAGCCCCGCTTCAGCACTTGGCCGGCGGAGCCTAAAACGCTCCATTGGCCTTGTTTGGTTGCCAAAGCGGGGCGTTTTTCAATGCGATAGAGCGGGTTCTCGCTGGCACGGCGGAAGATGGAGAAGGTAACGGCATCTGGGTCATCATCAATGGCATAGTCGCGCCACTCGCCCAACATCTGGCCGCGCCCATAGAGGTTGAGGATCACGTCAAATTCACGCCGCTCAAACCAGATTTTCGGCGCACGGCGGGGCAAAGACTGGGCAGATGCATCAAAGCTCATGGCCTAATCTAGGCCCGGTTTGAAGCCTATGACAAGTCCTAAACCGCGACGAGACCTTGGGGCTTGGGCCCATAGGCGGTTTCCCAACTCGTCGCTTTCGACACCAGGAAGGTCTTGGATTTCACCGTATCCAGTTCCATGAAGTCGCCGCGCACACGATCTGGTGTAATGGCGACCAACGTATAGCCGCGCTTGGTCTCATCATGCCATTCGACTTCGCGATTGGCGCGGGTAATGAGCTCGTTCAGGGCAGCCCCTTCCAAGCCAAAATTGGCGAATGTGTCGGCAATGCTGGGACTGGTCACCGACGTGCCACCAAATTCCACGCCGCGCACTTCGCCTCCGGCATCTGTCAACGTATTGGCCCAGGCAGCGTGGGTATCGCCTGTGCAGACGATGAGACGCGCACCGGCTGCTTTGGCCGACGCATATAGACGTTCGCGAGCAGCAGGATAGCCATCCCAAGCGTCCAAATTAAATGGCACGTTGAATTGGGAAAGCTCGAAGAAGGCCTTGGTCTGGGGGCGCGCCTTGGCAATCGCCTCAAGAACTGCGGGCGGCAGGCCTGCGCTGAAATTCGGCGAGATGACGCGGCCCATAATGACCTGATTGCCCAAGACCTGCCACTTCTTGCCCGATTTCACCGACTTCGCCAAGGCTTCAGCCAACCAAGCTTGCTGGCTCACACCAAGCATTTCCCGGTTTGGGTCGTTCAGTTTTTGTGCCTTGAAGCCCGCCACATCGGGCAAAGCCATTACGCCTTGGGGTAAATTGCGGGCATCAAGACCGGACAGGCGCGCTGGATCGGTAATTTTCACGGGCTGGCCGGAACTCACGTCAAACAGGCCGATTTCAAGATCGGTTTCATAGCCAAGCTGGAATGTGCGTGCCATGACGCGGGTTTCCAGCATCACGATAGTTGCCAGATCGCCCCAGTCAAAGGTGCGATTGATCGCCTCAAACGACTTGCCAGGCGCCGGATTACGTAGAGGCATCCACTCGTAATAGGCCTGAAGGGCGGCTGCCTTGCGCAGGCTCCAAGGTCCTTCTGTTGCCGGATTATGGTTTTCCGCGCCATCCTTATAGGCGTCATTTGACGTCTCGTGGTCGTCCCAGGTCACCAGCCAAGGTGCACAGGCATGAGCCGCTTGAAGGTCCCCATCCGTGCGATACTGGGCGTAGCGCTGGCGGTAATCCGAGAGGGTCACGATTTCTTTTGGCGGCTGGGGGACGCGACCGACTGTTTTACCCCATTCGGTAGCATATTCACCGGGGCCATATTCATAGATGTAATCGCCGACATGGAGAACCAAATCGACATCCCCGCGTCGGGCGATGGCTTGATAAGCATTGAACCAACCCGCCGGGAAGTTGGAACAAGATACCAGCGCGATATTCAAACGCTCTCCACCTGTTGCCGGTGCCGTCTGGGTGCGGCCAATGGTGGAAACCTCGGTGCCGACCGAGAAGCCATAATAATAGATCGTGCCGGGCTCGAGATCTGTTACATCCACTTTCACCGTATGATCGCGGCTGGGTCCGGTCTTCACGCGGCCGCGCTTGATCACGTGGGTGAGCGCAGAATCAGTGGCAAGCTTCCACGTCACCGTCACGTCACTGCCTGGAACGCGCGGGGTGACGCGTGTCCAGATAATTACCTGGGTGGTCAACGGATCGCCACTGGCGACCCCATGGGCAAACAGGGCTTGTTCAGCCGCAGCCGCAGATGCGGTACAAGCTGCGGCGACAAATGCACCCGATGCCAAGGCAGCTCGACGTGTAAGGGCCATGGTAACCTCCAATGACCTCTTCCATGCGCTTGCTTTGCTCATTTGCCAACACCCCGCTTGCGATGTTTCTGCGCGTTAAAGCGATTTGGCGACAGTCCCGTGTCCGTACCATGACAATCGCGCGACGATTTAGGCCTAAGTGGGCGAAAATCGCCTAAAATCAGGCTTTTTATTCATAATCCGTTAACGAATTGGACGCCGACGGGGATCCGCCAGCGTCCAGACCAAAGTCGATCAGACGAACTCAAGCACTTTCACATAGCGCACTTGTGGCAAGGCTTTCAGCTCTGTCTGCAGGGCGGCAGGTACCGACTGGTCGATACCGACCAGAGCAATCGCATCCTCGCCTTCGGCGACGCGGCCTAGGTTGAAAGTCGCGATATTGATGCCAGCGGTGCCGAGCATCGTGCCCAAGGCACCGATAAAGCCCGGGGTATCAGAATTATTGACAAACAGCATGCGGGGATGGAAGGCGGCTTCTAAAGCCATGCCTTTGACCTCGGTGATGCGGGGCTGACCGCCAATTACGGCACCTGCAACCGTGCGCCACTTGCCCCCGGTTTGCACCTTAACGCGGATCAAGCTGTCATAGGTTGGAGAGAGATCGCGCTTGGCTTCGCTAAATGGCGTGCCGCGATCTTTCAGGATCGTCGGAGCACTGACCATGTTGATGTCTGCCAATAGCGGCTTCAAGATTCCAGCCAATAAGGAAGCGGTCAATGGCTTGATATTGAGGCCTGTGACCTCGCCCTCATACTCGACTTCGATCGCATCGAGACCATCATCAACAATCTGCCCGGCAAACGCACCGAGCTTTTCGCACAAGGTGATGAAGGGCCTCAGCTTTGGCGCTTCTTCGGCTGTAACCGAGGCGGTGTTGAGCGCATTGGTGACAGCACCCGTCAAGACATAGTCCGCAATCTGCTCGGCAACTTGCAGCGCGACATTTTCTTGTGCTTCGGTGGTTGAGGCACCCAAGTGCGGCGTGGCGGTGAAGTTCGGACAACCAAACAAGACATTGCTGGTCGCAGGCTCTTCGGCGAACACGTCAAAGGCCGCAGCACCGACGCGGCCCGTCTTTAAATGCTCTGCCAAGGCTGCTTCGTCGACCAAGCCGCCGCGGGCACAATTGACGATGATGACGCCCTTTTTGGTCTTCGCAAGATTTTCAGCCGACAACACATTGCGGGTGGTGGGCGTCAACGGTACGTGCATGGTGATGGCGTCGGCGCGCGCCAACAACTCGTCGAGCTCGACCTTTTCCACACCAATCTCAACCGCACGTTCGTGGCTGAGGAATGGGTCGTAGGCAACGACTTTCATTTTGAGGCCCAAGGCGCGATCGGCCACGATGGAGCCGATATTGCCACAGCCAATCACACCCAAGGTCTTGGCATAGAGTTCTACCCCGTTGAAGCGGTTCTTCTCCCACTTGCCGGCTTGGGTCGAAGCATCTGCCGCCCCGATCTGGCGGGAGGCCGCAAACAACATGGCAATGGCATGTTCTGCAGTGGTGATCGCATTGCCGAAAGGGGTGTTCATCACGATGACGCCGCGTGCGGTGGCGGCGGGAATATCGACATTGTCAACTCCGATACCAGCCCGGCCAATAACTTTCAGCTTTGTGGCCGCCGCCAAAACGTCAGCATCGACTTTGGTAGCCGAGCGGACCGCCAAACCATCATAGTCGCCAATGCAGGCAATCAGCTCAGCCTTGGTCATGCCAGGCTTATAATCGACGGCGACATGGCGGTTCTTGAAAATATCGATGGCAGCTTGGCTAATCTTATCAGAGATCAAAACGCGTGGTTCGGTCATGGGCTTAGTCCTTCGGTGCAAGCGTCGCGGGTCGATTTCCGATCCCCAGCGACAGGCAAAACAAAAATGGCGGGGGTAAGCGCCCCCTCCGCCTTTCTGGCGGGGGAGGGGAAAATTTGGGAAAGCTGAAAGCTTAAAGGTCTGCGACCAGCGTTTCAAACGCCCAGTCAAGCCAAGGCGTCAAAGCGATCACATCGTCTGTATCGATGGTCGCCCCGCACCAGAGCCGCAAGCCCGGAGGGGCCGCACGATAGGCTGCAGCATCCAAGGCAACGCCTTCTTTGTCCAACAGCCCTGCGAGCTTTTTGGCAAAATCGGCTTGGCCCTCTTCCGAAAGGCCTGTCACGCGGGGATCAACGACTTTCAAGCAGACCGATGTGTTGGAGCGGCTTTCAGGCGTTGCAGCCAAAAAGTCGACCCAAGCGGTCTTCTCAACCCATTCGGCAATCGCACCCAAGTTGGCGTCCGCACGGCCGTGCAAGCCAGCCAGACCGCCGACGCTTTTGGCCCAGTTGAGCGCGTCAATATAGTCTTCCGTGGCCAGCATCGAAGGGGTATTGATCGTCTCACCCTCAAAAATGCCTTCAACCAATTTTCCGCCTTTGGTCATGCGGAACAATTTCGGCATGGGCCAAGCAGGATTGTAGCTTTCGAGGCGTTCAACAGCACGGGGGCCGAGGATCAGCATGCCATGTGCACCTTCCCCGCCCAACACTTTTTGCCAAGAGAAGGTGACGACATCGAGCTTGTCCCAATCCAAGGCTTGGGCAAAGGCAGCCGAAGTCGCGTCACAAATGGTGATGCCTTCGCGATCAGCCGGGATCCAGTCCGCGTTTGGTACGCGGGTGCCAGAAGTGGTGCCGTTCCAAGTGAAGATCACATCATGGGTTTTTGCGGGCACGGCGGCGAGGTCTGGCAATTGGCCATAGTCAGCCTGGATCACCACAGGGTCTAATTTCAATTGCTTGACCGCATCGGTTACCCAATCCTCGCCAAAGCTTTCCCAAGCCAAGGTCGCCACAGGCTTTGGCCCGAGCATGGACCACATGGCCATTTCAACAGCACCCGTGTCCGAGCCTGCGACAATGCCGATGCGATAGCCATCAGGCACCTGCAGTACTTCGCGCGTCAGATCGATCGCGAGTTTGAGGCGGGCTTTACCGGGTTTGGAACGGTGAGAACGGCCAAGGACAGCACCCGACAAAGCGTCAAGACTCCAATTGGGGCGTTTTTTGGTGGGACCCGAAGAAAACCGAGGGTCAGCGGGCCGCATATGCGGCTTAGGGGTATTCGCGTTCATGTTACTCCCATCCTTTCAGATGAGCGCCCGCCGGTGGGAGCGGGTGGCCCAGCGCGCACAGACACGATGTCGCCCGAGAATGCAAGCGACAATTTTAGGAAGCTCGCCAATCAGCCACCTGTCGGATAGGCGAAGGCCTTTGTGGCATAGGGGTTTGGGCGGAGTGCAAAAAGGGAGATTTCGCCTTCACCGCCTTCAGCGGCATCGGCGCATGAGCCGAAACCCCGCAAGCGGGGAAGCGATAGGCTAGCGCCGCATCCCCACTCGTGGGAAGCTGGCATCGACGCGGACTGAAGAGGCCTCGCATACGCATGCCGCCGCCGCCTACCCCTCCACCAATTCCCTTATTTCCACACTACCACCCGCTTCATAGGTCGGGTTGCCCGTCAAGGTGCCACTAGCTTCTTCGAGGCTCTCGGCTTGGATTTTGATATAGCCCGTTAGCTGGCGGGTGAGAGGGGCCGCATCGCCTTTTTTGCGAAACGCCTGCCCCTGCCCGAGAGAGCTGCCGCCTTGAAAGCTGCCCCCCTTGATCAGCCGCCCGATATAGGGTTCCCAGTCTTCATCGCGCTCTGGGCGCAACGTGTCAGCATGCATCAGCAGGATAAAGTCTTTCACGGTCAATTCCGTTCTTTGGCTTGGGCGAGCATAGCCATAGCTTAAACCAAAAGCACCCTTAAACCGGTCTACATTGCAGGGATTAACTGGAGAACCGGGCCACCCCCTTTTCACACCAATCTTTGAACCGATGCTTCGCCCTCTGCGTATCCAACTCCATGTTGTCTTTACCGTTTGACGCCACCCCGCAAGCCTTAAGCCGCGTTGATTGGACCGGGACGCGGGCGGCTGGCCTAGCGCGGTTAGAAGCGTTTTTGCCAGCATCAGGAACAGCCTATGCCCGCACCCGAAATAGTGACTTGGGGCCGGATGACCGGTCCAATGTCTCGGCTCTATCACCATGGCTAGCGCGCAGGCTGATTACCGAAGAAGAGGTCGTCAGCCGCGTCATGGCCAGCCATGGCTTTGTGAAGGCAGAGAAATTCATCCAAGAAGTCTATTGGCGCAGCTATTGGAAGGGCTGGCTGGAAATGCGGCCGCAAGTGCTGGCGCGCTTCAACCAGGACCGCCTCGCCCTCAATCAAGTGGTCGCAGAAGACCATGCGCTTGTCCAAAGGCTTACGCGAGCCAAGACGGGCGATACGGATATTGCCTGTTTTGATGCTTGGGCGCGCGAGCTGACGACTTTGGGCTGGCTTCATAATCATGCGCGCATGTGGTTTGCCAGTATTTGGATTTTTACGCTGGAATTGCCGTGGCAATTGGGAGCTGATTTTTTCTTCAAACATCTTCTCGATGCCGATGTAGCGTCCAACACCCTGTCGTGGCGATGGGTGGCGGGCCTGCACACCAAGGGCAAACATTATATGGCACGCGCCAACAATATTGAGACCCATACGTTGGGCCGCTTTAACCCTGCAGGCCAACTTGCCGAGAAAGCGTTGCCGTTGAGTGAACCATTCTTGGAGACTGGCCCCGGTACCCTGCCCGCTGGTGAGATTTTGTTTGAAGAGCGCGTCGGCCTCTTGCTGCATGGTGACGATCTGCATCCAGAGTCGCTGCCCCTGACGGCTAAAGTAGTGGGCGCTGGCCTGTTACAGGTGCCCGAGATTGGCCCTGCAGACGGGGCAAAGAACAAATTTCTGCACCACGCTGAACAAGACGCCTGTGCCCGCCTTGAGCAAGCCTTCGACATTGCAGCACCAATCTTGGCCTCATTAGAGGAAGCTTTAGACTGGGCTTTGGGCTTGCAGGTACAAGAAATTGCTACCCCTTATGCGCCGGTCGGGCCGATCGCGTGGCATTTAGCCGATTTAAAACGGGCCCTGGCCGAACGCGGCGTGCGGCTCGTGCGCCTGCGCCGGCCCTGGGACGGCCGGACGTGGCCATTGGCGACTGGCGGCTTTTTTAAGCTGAAAGATAAATTGCCCAATCTGGTGCGTGACTTGGGGCACCCATGATCGACATGGTTTGGTTCAAGCGCGACCTGCGCGTGCACGACCATGCGCCTTTATTGGCAGCCCAGCAAAGCGGCAATCCGGTCTTGCCACTCTATGTTTTTGAGCCAGACCTGTGGACCCAACCCGAACTTTCCGGTCGCCATTTTGACTTCCTTACAGAATGCTTGGCCGACTTGGACGAAGCGCTCAAGTCGCGTGGGGCAGGCCTAGTAGTCAAGATTGGCGAGGTTTGTGAAGTCCTAGACCGCCTGCATGCCCAATCTGGCATTCGCGCAATCCATGCCCATGAAGAGACTGGCCTCCTGTGGACGTATCGGCGCGACAGGGCGGTGCGAGCCTGGGCTAAGCGAGCGGGCGTGCAAGTCTTTGAATACCGTCAGCATGGCGTTTGGCGCGGCCCAAGTACACGAAACGGCTGGGCAAAACGCTGGGATTCCATGATGGCCGCCCCGCCTGCCAACGCCCCTGACACCATCCGCTTTGCCGCCATGCCCAGCGCTCCCTTACCAAAGCCCGACAGCCTCGCCATCGCCCATGACCCTTGCCCAGCCAGGCAGAAAGGCGGTCGGCGCGAGGCAGTGGGTCTTTTGAAAAGCTTCTTGAGCGTGCGCGGGCGCTCGTACCGAAAAGCCATGTCCAATCCCGCTGAAGGGGCTGAAGCCTGCTCTCGCCTGTCAGCCCATTTGGCCTTTGGCACCCTATCCATGCGCGAGGCTTATCTGGCTGCCAGCCGCGCCCAAGCGCGCCACCTCGCGGCCGGTGACAAAGTCTATGCCGCCTCCATCTCGTCCTTTCTGGCGCGCCTCCACTGGCACTGCCACTTCATCCAGAAACTGGAGGATGAGCCGGATATCCAGATCAAAAACATGCACAGTGCCTATGACGGTCTGCGGCCGCTGCGATCTGAAGATACAGCCTTAGCCGAGGCCTGGATTGAAGGTCTGACCGGCTTTCCCTTTGTGGATGCCTGCATGCGGTCGCTGGCGGCAACGGGCTGGCTGAATTTCCGAATGCGCGCGATGGTTATGAGTTTTGCGAGCTATCATCTTTGGCTCGACTGGCGTTTGCCCGCCACCCTGCTTGCCCGCCGCTTCACCGACTTTGAGCCCGGTATTCACTATAGCCAAGCCCAGATGCAATCGGGCACCACGGGGATCAACACGCCGCGCATCTATAATCCGGTGAAACAGTCGCTTGATCAGGACCCCGAAGGGTCTTTCATCCGGCTTTGGGTGCCGGAACTGGCCCATCTGCCCACCCCTCTTATCCATGAACCTTGGAAAGCCTATGGAGACGATGTGCCGCAGACTTACCCGGCCCCGCTGGTCGACCATGTTGCAAGCGCCGCCTTTGCCCGGGCTGAGATCCATCGCGTCCGCAAGGGCGATGGTCACGGTGCACTCGCCAATCACATTCAAGAACAGCATGGCAGTCGCAAGTCTGGCATCAAGCAAATTAGTGAAGCCAGAACCAAAGCACGCAAGAAAGCTTCTAAAGCCCCTGATCAGATCAGTTTCGACTTTTAAAAAACAGGCGCGCCGGCAATCAACCAGCACGCCGTAGAAGAAAGAGTAGATGGCCCTATTCGAGTTAGTGGTTTGTCTATTGGATGGGGCGAAAGACCGCGCTCGCCGGCACAACAACCGATGCAATACGCAAAACGTCTTGGATATTGGGGGCTGGAACCGCATGTTGCTTCAGCTCAACTTCGTGGCTGTCGAGGCACATGCCGCAGCCATTGATCGCCGAAACCGCCGAGCTCCACAATTCGAAGTCGACCTTCTCAACGCCCGGATTGGCCAGCACATTCATACGCAAACCCGCACGACTCTCATAATGAAAGCGGACACCCTAGTGCGTGTTCCGATCAATTGGAATCAATTGATCGGTAAAACTACGCACTCATTCAAAGTGTGAGAGCGACTTGATTTCGCCCAATTGGGCGAAAAACGCTCTTAAGGCCAAGGTCACTGGTTCAAATCCTATCGGATGCGCCATTTTTTCCAAAAGAATAAAGGCAAACGATCACAAAATTCTGAGGCGTTGGTCATTATTCATTCCGATGATGCCTCAGTACGAGAAAATCGGGGGTGTCAACGTGAGCTGTAAACGTCTTTTGAGAAGCTAAAGTGCGTTTCAAACTGTTTGGACCCGAATACGCGCGCATGCCGTGAGACCGATCGCGGCAGCATCTTTGCGTGCCCCTATCCCGCTGTTTTGTTAGCGCTATAACAACAAGCCGTGCGAGATTTTGGGTGAACCTCGGATAAAATCGGCTCGTAAGGTCATACCCGACATCAAACCAGACATCAAACCAGACATCAAAGAAGTCTCTTTTTTACTAGATTCAACATAATTTATTGAAAAACAATCTTTTTAAGTCTAATGACTCCTGACATGAAAGTAGACATGGAAATGACCATTGATCGCGGTGATAGCATAGGGGCCATGGAACCTCTATCCATAGGGGAGAGTAGCCCGCGTCGCGCGCCGCTAGCAGACCTTGCGTTAGAGCTTGTCGCCAAGTCTGAAGGGTTCAGGCGAAGTTTACCACCTGCAATGGTTAGCAGCCTTGCTGGTCTCGTACGCTCGATGAATTGCTATTATTCCAACCTTATCGAAGGCCATGATACACACCCCATCGATATTGAGCGCGCTTTAGCCGAAGACTTCAGCGCCAGCCCTGAAAAGCGCAACCTCCAACTTGAAGCCCGCGCCCATATCCATGTCCAACGCTGGCTGGATGAAGGCGGCCTTTGTGGTGGTCGCGCGATGACGGCAACCGGTATCGCGCAAATTCATCACTGGTTTTATGCGGAAATCCCAGATGATTTAGCATGGGTCGAAAGTCCACAAACTGGCAAACGTGTGCGCGTAAGAGGTGGCGAGTGGCGAGATCAAGACGTTCAAGTCGGCCAATTGATCGCCATTAGCCCAGGCGCAATCCCACGATTCATGGATCGGTTCGAGGCCCATTATGCCAAGCAAGGCAAGCTCGAAACCGTCATCTCCGCGGCAGCGGCTCACCATCGACTTGCATGGATACATCCGTTCTTAGACGGCAATGGCCGCGTGATGCGGCTCATGTCGCATGCCGTGCTGTTGGATGTGGTTGGCTCAGGCGGCCTATGGTCGGTCGCGCGAGGTTTTGCCCGCAATAGCGCGCGTTATACGGCTCTCTTGGCCGGCTGCGACATGCCGCGCCGCAACGGCCTTGATGGCCGCGGAACCCTAAGCGAAGAAGCGCTTGCTGACTTCACACGCTTCTTTTTGCAAGTCTGCCTCGATCAAGTCCAATTCATGGAAAGCTTGATGAAACCACAAGAATTGCAAACCCGAGTACGGGTTTGGGCCGAGGAAGAAACACGGCTGCGCCGGTTGCCCATAGGCAGCGTCGCAATCCTCGATGCCCTGCTCTATCGCGGCGAGCTCCCGCGCAACGAACTTCCTTCAATTCTGGGCGTCGGAGATCGCCAATCAGGCCGCGTCACAAATGCTCTGATAGCCAGCGGTGCAGTCACGTCTGAAACGTCCCGCGCTCCGCTGAAACTCGCCTTCCCCGCCAGCCTTGCTGGCCGCTGGATGCCGGGCCTATTCCCAGACGCCTAGACGCCCCTGCTCGTTGAGGACCATCTGTGTTAAAAGCCTGCGTGAAGATAAAGCCCGTTTTGTAGGCGGCCCCAATCAAAACGGGCTTGTTCAAAGGTCCGCGACAAGTAAGCAGTCCGCTTCTATCCACGCGCTTCCAACGTGGCGCGCACTTTGCTGTTGATCACTTCCAGATGGACAAGAATTGCTCTTCCTGCTTGCCAACCGTCGCACCATTGGCAAAGGCCCCGGGGCGCAGTTGTGCCAGAGGCCGCTTGCCGCTGGGCGACCGAGGCGGCATAGGAACCTTCCCACCCGCCATTATTAGGTGCCGTTTGGCGACCGGCAGAAAAGGCGATGGGCTGGCTCGAAGTTGCTTAGTTTCCTGTATACAAACACAGAATGATTGTCTCTAACAATGCCCTTCGCGCCGTAGGATGCATTCCAACCTTGGCATGCACCATGGTCAAGCACTTCCGGAGGTCGTTTATGTTGGTTCGCACCCAACGTAATTGGAGCGGGTGATGGGAATCAAAAACAGCTTCCATTGGGTGCTTGATGTCACCTTCAACGATGATCAATGTCGAACACGAAATGGACATGGAGCCATCAACATGGCTCTCGTCAGACGCTTCAGCCTCAATCTCATCCGCACGGCAAAAGATAAGTCCAGCCTCAAATTACGCCGAAAACGCGCCGGATGGGACCCCAAATACCTCGCAAACCTGCTAAGTGCTAAACTGTGTTAGCCCGGATTCGGAGCCTTGGCTAAAGCTGTCTCTGCCTTGAGTTTGGGCAAGATGTCGATTATTTATCCCGGGTTAACGGGGAATCCAGAGGCCCAAGGGGATATTATCATGACTGTATCAGCACGCGCTTTGCTTTTTGCGATGGGCGCATCCGCCTTCGCATGTCCTGTTTTTGCGCAAAACGCGCCACCAGCTCCTGCGCCCGCTCCTGAGGCCGAAGTCGTTGTTGTGACGGGTACGCGCGAGGCCGGGCGCACGCAATTCCAGACATTGGCGCCTGTTGATGTGCTGTCAGCTGCCGCTTTGGATCAGACTGTATCATCGGAAGTCGGCGACGCTTTAGCGTCCACGGTTCCGGGTTTTGTGCAACAGCGCTTGCCTATGGCCGATGGCGCGACCTTTGTTCGTCCAGCCTCTTTGCGTAACTTATCGCCAGACCAGACCTTGGTTCTTGTCAACGGCAAGCGCTTCCACCGCTCTGCGGTCTTGGGGAGCCGTGGTGCGCAGGCCCCTGATCTAGCCCAGATTCCAGGCCTTGCCATTAAGCGCATCGAAGTGCTGCGCGATGGCGCTTCGGCCCAATATGGGTCTGACGCGATTGCTGGGGTTATCAATATCGTGCTTGATACGACTCCCGGGTTTCAACTCAATGCCCAGGTTTCTGAATATTTCGAGGGTGACGGGCGGAAAACCCAAATCGGTGGCCAAGCTGGCTTTGAAATCCGCGATTCAGGCTTCTTGGTCGTCAGCTTAGAGCTGAATGAAGGCGAAATTACCTCACGCTCGCGCCAGCGCCCTGATGCAGCAGCCTTCCAAGCCGCCAATCCATCATTGGTGGTGCCAAATCCAGCGCAACGCTGGGGTCAACCTGAGTTGTCAAACTGGCGCTTTGGCGCCAATTTCCAAATGCCGATTAATGACACGATTGATGTTTATGCATTTGCGACTTTAGGGGCAGGTGAAGGCAAGACCGACTTTAATTATCGCCTGCCAAGCCCAACAGCCAATGCCGCCGTCTATGGCATTACCTCGGTTTTCCCAGGCTATGATTTGCGGACCCGTTTCCCCGTCGGCTTCTCGCCCATATTTGGCTATGAGGACGAGGACCGCCAGATTGTTGGCGGTGTTCGCGGCGGCAGCGACAAGTTCACATGGGACTTTAGTGTGTCTGAAGGTGGCAGTACGGTTGACTATAATTTGTCAAACACCGTCAATGCGTCGCTTGGTCCCGCAAGCCCAACGAGCTTCAAGCCCGGCATCTTGGAGCAAAACGAGCTGAATGTGAATGCTGATTTTGTCTATCAGTTGGCCGTTCCCGGCCTCGCAAAAGATGTCAATCTGGCTTTTGGTCTTGAGCGCCGCATTGAGACCTATACAATCAAGGAAGGCGAAAGAGCCTCTTGGGTCGTAGGACCGGGCGCAATTGCAGGCTTGGCGCCTGGATCAAACGGCTTCCCGGGCTTTGATCCCAAACAAGCGGGCGAATGGGATGTTGAGAGTTTTGCGGGCTATGTCGATGGCGAATTTGCCCTGACGAATGCTTGGACAGTTGGAACAGCTATCCGCTACGAAGACTTTTCGTCCTTTGGCGAAACGGTGGACGGCAAAATTGCCACCCGCTATGAATTCACCTCTGATTTCGCGATCCGCGGGTCCTATTCCACGGGCTTCCGTGGACCGACACCTGGCCAGATTAACTCAACGACTGTTGTGCAGGGCCTCGATACGCTGACAGGCCAAATCTTTAACCGGGGCCGCTTGTCATCCGCTGATCCGCTGGCCGCTAAGTTAGGGGTTAAGCCGCTAGAGCCCGAAGAGTCTGAAACAATCAGCGGCGGGATCACATGGCGCAGTGCATTCGGACTGACCGGTACGATCGATTTATATCGAATCAATGTTGACAACCGATTTGCTGAATCGCGGGTGTTCTCACGCGCGGAGATTGAGGCGCTTGGACCCAATCCAAACCAATATACCGGGGTGTTTTTCTTCATCAACGCCTTTGATACTGAGACCAGTGGTATTGATATTGCGGGCTCTTATGCATCCAACATCGGCCCCGGTCGCTTGGATGTTACCGCTGCCTTCAACTTCAATGAGACAGAAGTCGTAGGCGGTACAGGGTCAGTGGTCACAAGCCTCGACCAAAAGCGTCGTCTTGAAGAGGGGCGGGGGAAATATGGTGCGACTTTGGGTGCCAATTACACGCTCGATAAGTTCCGCTTTTCAGCCCGCGCGCGCTATTATGGCTCATTTGCCGACGCGGCCACCAATGGTGCAGGCGACATTTTCCAAGAGATTGGTGCGATCACCTTTATCGATGCGTCGGTGCAATACGAGGTCAATGAGAACCTGACGGTTCGCATCGGTGGCGAGAATATCTTTGATGCCTATCCAGACGAAGCAACGTTCCAAGCCAACCGTGGTTTGATCTACACACGTAACTCAAACTACGACACCGATGGCGGTCAATATTACTTCCGGGTTGAAACCAAGTTCTAATCCGGGATTGAACAAGGCGGGGCATTTTATGGTCGACAATCATTTAGGCCAAATGTCCCGCCGCTCTTTCACCAAAGCGGTCGCAACTAGCCCTTCGCTCATTGGTCTGGCAGCCCATGCCGCATCAGCGGCACAGCCCACAGCTGACTTTGCCGCTTTGGCTAAAGACGAGACCTATTGGACCCAAGCTGTCGGACAGCACTACACGCGCAATCCCGACTTTATCCAATTGGAGGCAGGAAACTTTGGCTCGATGGCAAGGCCTGTAGAGCGCGCCTATCAAAGCCACATTGAGCGGGTTAATCAGCAAACTTCCTATTTTTCACGTCGTCAGTTTGATCCAATGCTGGTCCCTATCCGCCAGAGGGTGGCAGCATCCTTGGGCGTGGATGCAGAAGAAATCGCTTTCACCCGTGGCTGCACGGAATCGATGCAAGCCCTGATCAGCGGCTATCACAAATTAAAAGCTGGAGACGGTGTCCTTATCTGCGACCTCGATTATGACGCCATGCAGACGGCTATGCGCTGGCTCAAAGTCAGGCGCGGGGCGCAGATCATTGAGATTGGGATACCAGAACCTGCGAGCGTCGCAGGCATTTTAGACACCTATCGTGCAGCCTTGACCGCCAACCCACAAGTAAAGCTCATGCTGGTGACCCATGTCAGTCACCGAACTGGCCTCGTGATGCCAGTCGCTGAGCTTGTAGCGCTTGCCAAGTCGCGCGGCGTCGATGTGCTTCTCGATAGTGGCCATGCTTGGGGCCAGTTAGACTTTAACTTGCGTGATCTGGGGGTCGAGTTTGCGGGTTTTTCCGCCCACAAATGGATTGGCGCCCCGGTCGGCGTCGGTGTGCTTTACATAAAAAAGGCCCGGCTCGACGACATTGACGATTATATGGACATTGATGCGCACGCGACCCGTCAGATAGAGACCAAAATCCATACAGGCACAGCCAATTTCGCGGCCTTTCTCGCTCTCAAGGACGCGCTTGATTTCCACGAAGCCATTGGTGTCAAAGCCAAGGAAGCCCGCCTGCGCTATCTGCGAGATTTGTGGACAAGCCAGCTTGCCGATCATGAAAGGATTTCCGTCCTAACACCCTCCGATCCTCGACTGACCTGCGGGCTGACGTCATTTCGGTTTAAGGGCGAAACCACTTCGGCAGCAAACCGGGCACGCGCTGCCAAATTATTGAGCGATTTCAATATTTTCACAGTTCACCGCAATGGTGTGGCATCTGGGGCCTGCGTTCGTGTGACGCCCACGATGTTCACGCCAAAGAGCGATATCGACCAACTCGTTACCGCCCTTGTGCGCATGGTACGTGACGTTTAGCGACTTTTCGGCGCTCAGCCGAAAAACACACCTTCTGACCTCGCTTTGGTCAAGGCTATCGCATTCGAGGTCAAAAAAATGGGATGTAAGGCCCCTCCCCCTTGTGGGCTATCAAATTCACGCATCTTCATAGTCTGCGAGTAGACGAGCGACGCCACGTTTTGCTGCTCTGCCACCTGAGATTTGGACCATTCGGAATTGGAGTTTTTTGCCGTAATTTTCCTTGGCTGGACGAGGGGGGTTGGCATGAAAGCATCGAAGTTCACGGACGCCCAGAAAGCGTTCGTCTTGAAGCAAGGCGAGAAAGGAACGGCCGTCGCACGGGGCCGGATCAA
The DNA here is from genome assembly GCA_943372135.1 of Maricaulis salignorans. Classification (GTDB taxonomy): domain Bacteria; phylum Pseudomonadota; class Alphaproteobacteria; order Caulobacterales; family Aquidulcibacteraceae; genus Aquidulcibacter. Next base: position 71,487 of record CALRXH020000006.1, read on the forward strand.
TCATCTTGAGCGGATGGGGCTCGTTACACGCTCCAAGGCTGGTGTCGCTTTTGCGCTGGGCATGAAGCAGCGGCCTGAGCCCCTTCAACGCAGCAAGGATGAGATCCGCTCCTATTGGGACCTGGAGCGTGCCTCGGCATTCAGTCAGCTTGGAGCTAAAGCTGAGCCGGAGCTGAAGCCAACTCGGGAAACAAGGCTGCCTTCCGGTTCAGAAATCTGTGCCCCGATCCCACCCAATTATCCCGAAATCGTATTCAGAAGTTTAGATCTCTTGCAATATTCTGTTTTTATTGTCGTAATTGGAGCGGGCGATGGGAATCGAACCCACGACATTCAGCTTGGGAAGCTGACGTTCTACCTCTGAACTACGCCCGCATGGATATAAAGGACTTTGCCAGAACCTAGCTTTTTGCCGAGGTCCTCCACCTTCACATCGTCTGGTTCTTTTTGACCATTTTCCTATCAGTTGCAAGGCCAGACACTGGAGCGTGATCTAGCGCGATCTCAGACACCTCGAGATAAATGGCTGCCATCAAATCAGTGACTTTATCTAAGATGGATACCAAAAGCGGGTGGAGCTGTGTTTCGGGATGTTCCTCCACAAAGGCTTGCCAACTTGTGAGAATAAGCTGAGCGCGATCTATGATTTCGTGAAGACCCCACTCTGAACTGAATTGATCCGTGACGATGCACCCCCCATTTTGGTACCAGCCGGCAGGGTCAGATAGGGCGCGGAATTCCAGGGTCAAATACACCATTTCCGCCAGCTACACACGCCGATTTGAGTTACCGCAGGATACCGCGGGCGGCCATGTCCTCAATTACCGCGCGTTGACGAGCCAGGACTTCCCCACGTTCAATCATCTTGCCCTCTGGCGTTTTATTGGCGGGGGCCAAGCGGGTATCGGCATAGGTTTTTTCAAACGCATCCATCGGCAAGCGCGACAAAGTATTAGTCATGCCGGTTTTTTTCCGCGTCTCGCGAAGCGCGGCGATATCAAGGACGGCGTTGGCGTTAAACGTCTCGCCAGTGCCAGCTTCGGCCAGCGTGCGACCATACCAATCGAGCACAATCGACATGCCGTCGGTAGAATTGGCCGCAATTGGCGTACCGTAAATGCCGGCAGAATTGGCGCTGACGACATAGGCGATATTCTCCACTGCCCGCGCCATTTTAGAGATGTGTTTTGGGGTTAGGTTAGGACTGCCTACTTCACTGGTGGGGTGCAGCAAAATTTCAGCGCCCTTGAATACAGACATACGCGCGATTTCAGGATAGAGAATTTCCTCTGACGCAATCGTGCCCAAACTTCCGATCTCCGTATGGGCGACGGGAAAGATGGCATCGAGCCCATAAGCATCGAGATACTTATCCCAAACATCATAGGGGCTGGGCGTATAGAGCGAAATCATCCGGCGATAGCGCAAAACCACATTGCCTGTAGGCGCGTAGACGACATTGGCTTGGAAATAGAGGTCGGGGAAATGGGGGTCGTTTTCATAGTGGTTGGAGCAAAGATAAAGGCCGTGCCTTTGCGCCATGGCAGCAATGGCGTCGGCCTCTGCGCCCTGCATATCAATTGCGGCCTTGGCCTGCCATTGCTCGCGCGTTTCGCCTAAGGGAAAGCTCGTCAGCCAATATTCGGGCAGCACCACCATCTTCAGATCATAGCCATTAAAGCCTTTGAGAAAGCCTTTGGCCGCGCCAATCTGGCTGGAGACGCGCGCCATCGTGGCACTCATGCGGGCACGCGCCGCTTCTTTCGTGCTGTCCTGATTGACCCCATCGCAGCGGGTCTGCAGCGCCAAGGCCGAATAGCGCGTGGGCGAGGTTTGGGCAGTGGCATTGGTCATGGCTAAGCTGGCTCCAGCGGCAAAGGCGGTCAATAAGACGTCGCGGCGGTTCATATGTTAGCGCCTTGCGCCTGCTCGGCATCCCATTTTTTCAGGAAAGTCTTTTTTGCCTGCTCGCGCCAAACACGTTTTAAGTTCGCCACCACCCAAACCGGATCGACCTTATCCGGGCGGGCAAGGATCAAGGGCCAGTTTTTGTAATGCGGGGTGAAATAAAAGGTGTCTGGATCGACTTCGATCAGAAACTCCCGCTCTTCAAAGGTCGTTTTAAACACGGGCACATTCTCCTGCGGACTCCACCACACCCACATTTTACTGTGCGCCTTCAGGTTTGGCTGGCCCCAGGAGACCGCATCTTCCACATTGGGCAGGTTGAGCGAGAGGGCGAGTGCCCGCAGGCTCTCCCACGTGAAGGGTTCAGCCTGCGACATCGGCAATCTCCTGCGCCGTGGCGCTCCACACCTGCTCATCGCTGGCCAGTGCGGCAAATAGCTCGCCTACAGCCCATAGGCGAAACGGCAGGCCAGAGACATAGGGCGTTAGGGTGAAGGACAGGACTTGGCCGCCAAAGCGTGGCCCCTCTTCTACCAATAGATCGCGGGCAGCCAGGATTTGATTGCGCCATTCGGTTTCACTTTGGCGCTGGTCGATCAGAAGCTTACGGTCATCCAGTTCATTGGCCAGCGGGACGCAGGTCAAAAGCCCTGAAGCGGTCGCCATCGGCCATGGCACGCTATCGCTTTCCCAGTCGAGACAGATATCAAAGCCCGCCGCCTTGATCAGATCTGGGGTCCTCTCGCTTTGCTGGCGGGCAGGCGATAGCCAGGTGCGCGGGGTAAGCCCAACAGCCTTAAAGGCCTCGCGCGTGCGGGTCACGTATCCGGCCTCAATTTCGGGCTCTATGCCGCCCCAATGGATTGAATCTGTGTCCCAGCCATGGGCGGCAATCTCGTGCCCATCGGCTAGAACCGCTTCAATCAAGAGCCTTTTCTTCTCCAGAAGGACGGCATTGACGGCAAAAGTGGCCTTGAGACCAGTTGCCTTTAGCGCCTTCAACAATCGGAACACGCCAACACGATTGCCATAGTCGCGGCTGGTATAGTGGCGCAGGTCTGGATAGGGCGTTACCATCGCGCCTGGATGCCGAAAAGGTTTGCCCGACGGGTTCAGCATGAAGAATTCAAGCGGGATCACGATCAGGGTCGCCACGGTCTTGCCGCCAGGCCAGGCAATGGCGGTCCGCTGATCTGCCTGCCGCCATCCATAACGGTCGATGTCTTGGCCATAGCCACGCTTGGGATAGGTCAGATAATCTGTCGGCAAGGTCATACCCCACTCTAACCCCGCTTAGCTGCAGGTTTCAAGGCAAGGATATATCTTTACGCTTCTGCTTCTAATCCAATCGGCGCGTAACACCTGTCTAATTGGGTAGGATAAGTCACCCCCTCACCGCGCCCGTTCGTTCAGCGTTTGGGTGAGGTCGATGAGGCTGCCGAGTTGGTCGATGGTGGCGGCAAAGCGGGCGTCGTCGCCTTCGGCGTCGATGCCGCCACTTTCAAACATATTGCGGGTCTCGATCACCACCACGACCCGGCCCTGATCAAAGGCAAGGCTCATATCGTGGCCATTGAAGGCGGCTTCTATCTCCATCAGGCGCTCACAAAAAGCGGGGTGGAGCAGATAGCGGGCCTCCACCTGATCGGTCGAGACCACTTCAAAACGGCTTTCAAAGTCGGGATGCACCATTTTGACAGGTTCCAATTTTGGACCTGCCAGGCGTGCGCCAAGATTGGATAGGCCATTGAGCAGACCCAAATCTTGGCGCACCAATGTGGTGGATGTGAAGGGCCGCGCAAACTGATAACCCATGACGACGCCCAGAAACACGGTGACGAGGCGGCGGCGCTTGCCTTCGCCCTGATATTCCTGAAGGTGGGCTTCGTGCAGCATCCCCTCGCAACTTCCAAATGTGCCTTCCCAGAAATCCCGGTAATCGGCCCGATCTGGACTGGATGGTAAAAGACCCAAGCGGGTCGCGAGTTCATAGTCGCTGCCAGGGGTTCCGTTCAGGTGATAGCGCAGGCCGAGGGCGGCACCCAATTCTTCATTTGCCCTTACCTTGATCTGATCAGACATGGCCTGAATAGGCAAATTCGCAACCCACCAGGTTATCCCGCCAATAACCGCCCCTATGACAAAGCCGTACTCAGCTTGACGGGGCATGAAAGTCATAACAGCGATGGCCGCCGCCGCCGCAATTCCCATCCCGATCATCAAAATCTGGAGGTTTCGGCGCCTGGCCTCTTCCCTGGCGCTGGCTTGGCTAGCGAGCCAGTCCCGCAGGCCATTGGACATGACGTGGTCAAAAAGAGCTTGATGTCTCATTGGGGGCAAGTCTAACGCGGTCAAGTAAACAGAAAGCAACCAAGAACTCGCGCCATATCAGTGCCACTGAACCAGATTTAACGATTTATAGGCTTTCCTCTGGCATGAAAGCGCGATTGAGGGGCCGTGCTTGGGGCTAATGTGTCAAAGCGAAGTGTAGAAGGCGCTTGCGCCGAACTGTAGGGAGCAGATGCAATGGAATTGTATATCTGGGTCGGTATCCCGGTCATGTTGATCTTCTTGGTCGCCGGAATGTACAATAATCTCGTGGCCGCGCGCCAGAATTGCAATCAAGGCTGGGCCGATATTGATGCAGCCCTGCGCCAACGCCATGATCTCGTGCCGAATTTGGTCGAGACGGTAAAAGGCTATGCCACCCATGAATCGAGCACGCTAACAGCCGTGATTGCCGCCCGTGCAGGGGCTTTGGATGCCAATTCGCCTGACCAATTGGAGAAGGCGGAGAAAGTTCTCTCCGGAGCTTTGGGTAATCTCATGGCGGTCGCCGAAAATTATCCAGACCTGAAGGCCAGCGCCAATTTCCAAACCCTGCAGGGTGAGCTGGCCGATATTGAAGACAAGCTGGGTGCCTCGCGGCGCGCTTTTAATGCAGCTGTTGCCAGTTATAATACGTCCATCCAGTCCTTCCCCAGCAACCTGCTCGCGGGCATGTTCAACTTCGCGGAGCGCGCCTATTTCGAGCTTGACCCTCATGAACGCGGTACGGTGAGTGCGGTTCCAAAGGTCAGCTTTAATTAGGGTGTAAAACTGGCCCTAAATCATAAATTTAGATCGCAACCTCGTTTTCAAGAAAACGAGACGCGATCTAGTCTTTTGATCTCAAAATTAGTCAATCTTACGCATTCAGCGCCAGTACAACAATGAACGTCGATTGGAGAAGAGATCATGTGGCCACGAAATCAATCGGTCGCAGCAGGCGGCGAACGCAGCACAGCCCCCGGTTGCGGCCTCACTGACGCCGTTGGCAGTGGCGCTTATGCGGGTCTCTAAAGCCAAGTCTCTATGAGCAATATCCCGCCTCGGGACGTTTTCCTGCAAATCCTGTATGAGGATTATCCCCAAACCGCACAAATAGCTTTTAAAATTGAAAGCGCGATCGGCCTGTAACGGACCAATTTCTGCGATTAAAGCGCGCGCTCAACCATCATGGTCTTGATTTCGCCGATTGCCTTGGCAGGATTAAGCCCCTTGGGGCAGACTTGGGCGCAATTCATAATGGTGTGGCAGCGATAGAGCCGGAACGGGTCTTCCAGATTGTCGAGGCGCTTGCCCTTTTCTTCGTCGCGGCTGTCGATCAGCCAGCGATAAGCCTGCAGCAAAACAGCGGGCCCCAAATAGCGGTCGCCATTCCACCAATAGGATGGGCATGAGGTGGAGCAACATGCACATAAGATGCACTCATAAAGACCGTCCATTTTCTCGCGGTCTTCTGGACTTTGCTTCCATTCCTTCTCGGGCGCGGGCGTCGTCGTCTGCATGTAAGGTTCGATGGAGGCATATTGGGCGTAGAAATTTGTGAGGTCCGGGACCAGATCCTTGATCACCGGCAGATGTGGCAGCGGGCTGACCGACAAATTATCGCCTGGAATCTCGTCATGGCCCTTGGTACAAGCCAGCGTGTTGCGCCCACCAATGTTCATGGCGCACGACCCACACACACCTTCGCGGCACGAACGGCGGAAGGTCAAGGTCGCGTCCATCGTGCTCTTGATATGGATCAAGGCATCCAGCACCATGGGGCCACATTGATCGACGGCTACGTCGTACGTGTCCCAGCGCGGGTTCTGGCCCGTCTCGGGGTCAAAGCGGTAAATCTTAAATGTCCGCACTTTCTTGGCATCGGCCGGGGCAGGGTAATGCTTGCCCTTGGTCACCCGAGAATTAGCTGGAAGCGTGAGTTGGACCATAAGACGCGTATCCTCATTCCGACTGCGGTAGGTGTGACATAGTCCATGTCACAAGCTTCGGCAAAGGGTACCAGGGGGTGGAGTACAGTAAATCCACAGGCCGCAAAACAAAAGGCAGGCCCAAGAACAGGGCCTGCCTCGTCTAAACGAAGAACCAGATTGTATTAGCCTTTTGCGAAAAGACTAACCCGCTCTGCGCCCCGGTCCTCAAGGGGAAACATCGACGCGTGTGGTGCGTCGTCTGCGATAACATCCACGCTCTCACCATAGCCATTAAAGCGGGTGGCCATAGCAACGCCATAAGCACCCAGCATGCCAATCTCGATCCAATCGCCTTCGCCGATGTCAGCTGGCAAACAGAACGGCCCCTGAGCGGTATCCATCGAATCGCACGTTGGCCCATAGAAGCGGAAATCAGCCAGCTTGGACTGTGCGCCACCTTCTGGACGGATCATCGAGACCGGATAGACCCAGTTGACATGGGTGGCGTCAAATAGGTTCCCATAGGAGCCGTCATTGATGTAAAGCGCATCGCCCTTGCGCAGATCGACTTTGACTACGATGGAAGTTGCTTCTGCCACCAAGGCCCGGCCGGGTTCAGCCCACAGCTTGCAATTCATCGTCACCGGCATGGCGTTAAAGACGCGATGAATCTCATCGACAAACAGGTGCATCGACGGCGGCTTCATGCCTGGATAGATCGAGGGGAACCCACCGCCAACATCGACCAAATCAACGGTCACCCCGGCCTGGATAATCAATTGCGAGACTTCGCGAAGCGCGGCACGCCAGGCACCCGGGTTCATACACTGGCTGCCAACATGGAATGACACACCCAGATCTTCTTGGGTTGCGGCCCGGGCATGTCGCAGAAGCGTCACAGCCTCTTGGCCCACTGCACCAAATTTCGCTTCCAGCTTTAAGCTGGCGTCAGCATTGCTGACACCCAAGCGCACAACAAAGGTCAAGTCCGGTGCTCCACCCGTCTCATCGAGAATTTTCTGCAACTCTTCCATAGTATCGAGCGCAAAAATACGGCAGCCGAATTCATGATAGGCACGCGCAATGGCTGACCGATTCTTGACCGGATGCATGAATGCTAAGGTCGCATTTGGGAACATGTCCCGCACCAGCTTGCACTCATTGACCGAAGCGACGTCGAAATGACGCACGCCCTCACGCCACAGTGCTTCCAATACCCACGGGGAAGGATTTGCCTTCACCGCGTAGAGAATATCGCCCTCAAACGAGTCGAGGAACCAGCGTGCAGCCGACCGAACAAGATGCGGACGGTTGATGGCCAGAGGCACATCCGGACGCAGCTTCACGACAGCGTCGTGCGCAGAATTGAAGTGATCCATGCGGACCCCCCTATGATCTAAACCCAGGCCGGCGTTAGTCGGACATGCTAGGCAAAAATCGGAAACCCGATCCTTACCCGGATGTAAGTCAGGTCCGCCCTTGGAAGCTTACGCCGGCAGCGGGGATGGAAGCCGCTGCCGTGTGGCCTGGGCCCGAGGGGGCGTTAGTGGACTGGATGCTGTTTCCAGGTCCGCCGGAAGCAGCGCGTATAAGGCTATTTTTCCATGACGCAATCGTTTTTTTCATCTCAAAAAACAGCACGCAAAAAATCATAAAAAAATATATATAACTCAATAAATTAAAACCGATTTTCTGCTGTTATTTTTTCAGCAAATCCACTCCTCGATTGGCAGGGCAACCTGGCGTGAGCAATTGGAGTTAAAAACCAGCAGCTCACAAACGAGCCAAAGTCCGTTACCCGGCTTTCGCTTGCGGGTCTTTGCGCCGTTCGCTCCCAACATAATTCGGGTCGGACCTACGGCGGCGATCCGGCCCGAAATAATTCGGGCTCTTCACGAAATTGCGCGGCTTGTTCACAATCAGCGTCAGGCGTTCCATCAAGCTTCTCGCAGTAACAGGCTTGACCAAGAACTCATTGACACCCGCATCACGCGCCGCATTCACACGTGACCGCTCCGAATGGCCGGTAATCATGATGATCGGCAGAAAAGGATTGGGACTGTCTTCATTGGTCCGGATCATTTTGGTGAACTCAACACCATCGATCAGCGGCATGGCGAGATCCACTAAAAGCAAGTCTACCACACTGGACTTCATATAAGTGTATGCCTCGACAGGGTCCGCGGCTTCCTTGATATCGCTGACGCCTGCAGAGCGGAGCAACTCCTTCAAAATCCCGCGCATGTGCTGATTATCATCGACAATTAGGATAGAAATGGGAATCGAAGTTGAGGCAACCAAAGCACTAGTCCTCCAAATACTCCGAACTGATAGCCTAAGAAAAAATTAGCGCAAGAGTCTGGGCTCAGGTCAACTGAGCAGTGAGCCAGTCATATAGACCCTCAAACTGTCTAAAGTGAAGGATTGATCACAGGCCCAGTGCGCGTGTTGTTGCTATCGTCAAACTACCTTGTCCGGGCAGACCATTGGCTTTTTGGAACGCTGTCAATGCTTTTTTGGTTTTAGGACCAATCACGCCATCGATCGGACCGCCATATAGTTTTCGCGCGGCCAAGGCACGCTGGACAGCCTGGATGGAATGCTTGCCCTGCGTCGTATCCACGCACACAACTTGCATCCACTCATAGCGCTCCGGCGTTACTTCCACTTGGCGCTCTATGGTGGCGGTGCGCGGCTCGACTTTGGTAAAGATCTCGCGAGCGGGCGCAACCAGGGACTGGATTTTTATCTCCTTGCTCTCGGCCTTCACAAATTCTTCCCTCACCGACGGCGGCGTCACAAGAATGCGTCGCTCAATGGTCTCTTCAATTGCTTCAACGCGCTCGCGCGAGACTTGTGCTGGCGTGATTTGCACCTCGCGCTGGATCACTGCGGTCTTGGCTGGTTCTTCGACCAGACAGAAAACTTCACCCGTGGCCGCATCAGTGCGGCGCACATCTGAGCCTGTGCTACCGGGACGCCAAACCAGTCGTGGCTCGCGGATCACCACTGTTACGGGACGGGTTCCAATCACGGCCGGGGAAGCACGCAAGCGCTCATGGGCAGGACGAACGACGATCGTGTGCTGTTCTGTCCGGAAGGTCGGGGCGGTTACGACATAATTCTTATAAGCGTCGCTAACCTGGAATTGCTTAACCTCGGTCTGGAAAACGGGTTCGCTCACCTGCAGGCTTTCATGCGCATCGCGGATGACCACTGTCTCGGCTTGGATACGATAGGTCGCAGGAACAAGAATGCGTGCATAGCAGTCACCGGGTCTGGCTTGTGCCGGCATGGCCGAATCCATTGGCTGTTGTGCAGCTGCAAGTGTGGGAACCATCAAGCAGGCCGATAGGGAGCAAAGGGCGATTCGTTTCATAGATGCGGCCTTATAAGCCTGACTGCGTGCGATTGTGCAGATATCCAGGGGATGATTTTAACATTTAAGGAGCCATCGGAAAAATATAAAGTCAATAAAAATCATGTATATACATGATAATGGCGTAATATTCACCCCAATCTTCGCCTTTGGAGCGAAGTTAGCGCCTAAACGGGACTCCATTGCTGAACACATTGGTCGACCTTTATTGCAACAGGGCAGGTAACAACCGGCAATGTCGGCAAGCCTCTGAAGCGCTTTTCGCCCAACTGGGCGAAATCAAGTCGCTATCGCACTTTGAAATAGAGCGTGGTTTTGCCAACGGCCAGGTCTGGCTTGAATAGCGTGCGCAAAAGCGCCTAAGCTGTGGTGACAGCAGAAGGCGGGCAAAATGGTTGAAACAGCGGCAGTAATTTGGGATTTTGGCGGGGTCTTGACCTCATCGCCCTTTGAAGCTTTTGCGCGGTATGAGCGCCAGCACGGTCTGCCTGAAAATTTCATTCGCCAAGTCAACAGCGTAAATCCCGACACCAATGCTTGGGCCTTGTTCGAGCGGGCAGAGGTTGACGCCAGAACCTTTGACGCCCTGTTCACGGAAGAAAGCACCGCTTTAGGCTACCAAGTCGCTGGACGCGATGTCTTGGGCTTGCTGGCCGGCGATTTGAGGCCGGGCGCAATAGCGGCTCTCAGATCATTAAAAGACAGGTATCGTTTGGGCTGCATCACCAATAATGTGCCCGTGGGCCATGGTGCTGGAATGGCAGGAACGAAAGAAAAAGCCCAAGCCGTGGGCGAGGTCATGGCTATCTTCGACCATGTCATTGAAAGCTCGAAGATCGGGATCCGCAAACCTGATCCACGCATCTATCAACTGATGTGTGAGACGCTCGGGGTCGAACCTTCGGCTTGCATCTATCTCGATGACCTCGGTATCAACCTAAAGCCGGCCAAAGCCATGGGGATGGCGACCATCAAGGTTACCTCTGAAGCACAATTACTCCAGGAGCTCGGCAGTCTTTTGGGTCGGGCTTGGGGTTAAGCGGAACATGAACCACCGCCTAGCACGCAGAATTTGGCGCAATGGGGATGGTTCAATCGCACCTGTCCAAGGCTTCCCGCTAAGGTCTCACCCATTTCAAATCCGGGCTCATAGGGCAAAAGAGTACAGGGCAAAATAACCGGTGCTTTGCCATGTTTGCGTTTCACGATCATGCGTGAGCTCGAACACATTAGACCTTTTGGGTCGACCCCCAAAATTTCCCAACATGCCGGGGTGATTTCAGGCACATCGACACGCGCATCCATTTCCGGGAACAGCACCAACGATAAAGGCTCCTCAACGTCGATCGGCCAGCCCCTTTCTGCAACCAAGGCCCGAAAGCCTGCCCGACTGGCCTGCGCGCTCTCGTCCCACAAGGTCCGACCGGCAATGGCGAGCTTTGCCCCCCTAGATGCTAGCCAATCAACGCCCAGACACGTCTCGTCAAACCCGCCCTCACCGCGCTCTTGGTCATGGAAGCTCGCGCTCCAATGATCGAGGCTGACACGAAACGTCAATTGATCGCCAAAACGGGCAATAAGCCCTTTGACGCCCTCCAGCACACGCGGGCGCATCATCGGGCGCATAGCATTGGTCAAAAGCAGAACGGGGTGCCCGCGCTCCAAAGCCAAGGTCAGGATTTCAATGATATCGGGATTGAGGAACGGCTCACCACCGGTAAAGCCAATTTCCACAGAGCCTGGCTGCAGGGCTGCCAGCTCTTCCAGAAAGGGCACGACGTCTTGGGGTTTCAGATAGGCCAAGCGGTCATTTGTGGGCGAGCTTTCGATGTAGCAATTGACACACGTGATGTTGCACAAGGTCCCGGTATTGAACCAGAGCGTTTGGAAGCTCTCAAAGTCCACAAAGGCCCGCTTCTCGCCCTTCGCGGTCAGCAAGGGATCTTGGAATTTCAAAGGAGATAGCGTGGCTTGCATAAAAACATCCGTCGGCTCGATCGGAGCCAACCTATGGCATAGGTTGCAACAATCAAGCCATCACCTGTCGAAGATCAGGCTCAGTGTCGCGCCATTACTGGAACAGCCAATGCGCCCGGCCGGCGGGGATCCGGCGCGCCAAGAAAAAGCCCGTTCTCAATCATGATGGACTGAGCGCTGCCCATCGTCTCATCAGATGTCACCTTATGGCCCATGCGCTCCAGAAGCGCGACCGTGTCTGGATTAAAGTTTGGCTCCACCCGCAGTGTATCGGTCGCACCTTGATAGATGCGCGGCTGATGGGTTGCTTCATCCACATTGAGCTTGAAGTCGATCATATTGACGATGAGTTGGGTCACGGTGGTGATAATGGTGCTCCCGCCGGGTGTGCCGACCACCAACCAAGGTTTGCCATCCTTATAGGCAATGGTCGGCATCATGGTCGACAACATGCGCTTGCCCGGTGCCATAGCGTTCAAAGGTGGCGGTATCCCATTCTTTTGCGCTTGAAACGCTCCTTCATGGTCAAAATTATTCATCTGATTGTTGAGAAGGACGCCTGTACCCTCAATCATCACGCCAGAGCCAAAGTCCGCCCCCAACGTATAGGTCGTGCTGACGACATTGCCTTGCGCATCGGCCACGGAGTAATGAGTGGTAGAGGGGCTTTCATAGCGAAAGGGATCGCCCACGGTCAGTTTTTTGACTTCGGAGGCCCGGTTTGGATCAATGCTCTTTGCCCGCTCTTGGCCATAGGGCTTGGAAATGAAACCTTGCACGGGGGCTTTGACGAAATCGGTGTCACCCAACACCTCCGCGCGATCAATGTAGCCGCGCTTCATGGCCTCAGATATCAAATGCAATGAACGTGCAGATCCCGCCCCTGAAGCTTTTAGGTCAAAATTTTCAAGTATATTGAGGATGTTGAGCAAGGTGGCACCACCACCGCTCGCTGGAGGGGCAGTCACAATTTCAATCCCGCGATAGCTGCCACGCAAAGGCTCGCGCGCAACCGGGCGATAGGCGGCAAGGTCTGCTTCGGTGATCAGACCATTGTGGCGCGCCATATCGGCAGCAAATTTTTGCGCGACAGGCCCTTTGTAAAAACCATCCGCGCCGCGCTCAGATATCTGGGTGAGTGTCCAAGCCAGATCCGGCTGCTTTAAGACGTCACCGGCGCGGTAAAGACTGCCATCTGGCTTGTAATAAGCGCGCTTGCCCGCTTCGCTGGTGGCAAGACGTTCCTTCGCCCACTCAAACACAAAGGCTTCGTCGGGAGTGATGGCGATACCATCGCGCGCCAAAGCAATGGCTGGAGCCACAACGGCTGCCCACGCCAGCCTGCCGTGCTTCTGATGGGCCAAATGCAGGCCGGCGACTGTCCCGGGGACCGAGGGGGCCAGATAGCCCCGGCCCGCAATCGGGCTTTCCTTGCCCGCATTATCGATGAACATAGCCAAAGTCGCAGCTTTTGGGGCGACAGAGCGAAAGTCGATGAAATCTTGTTTCCCAGTGGCTTGATCGTGGATTAGCATAAAGCCATCACCGCCAATATTGCCGGCGCGCGGCAAAGTCACCGCCAAAGCAAAGCCAATCGCAACCGCAGCATCTACCGCATTGCCACCTTGCGCGATAATGTCTGCCCCGACTTTGGACGCGGTGGCGTTCTGCGTCACCACCATGCCGGCCTGGCCAACAACGGGGGAGTGAATGCTGGGATATTCAAGAAGCTGTTTGCGCTGGGCGTAAACGGGTGAGACTACCAGCGAGACCGCAACAACCGCCCCCGCAACCAAACGTATCAGGTGAGATGTTTGCTTCATCGCCGGTTCTTTCCCCCTAAATTTTGATCGACAATCAGCTTGGCATGCATGGGCCTCTTTCAAGCTATGAACTTGAAAAAGGCCCTTTACGCTGGTGACTTGTCCTTAGAAGTCCTTGGACAATTCGAGATAGAACATTCGACCGATCGGATCATGCAAGGCACCCAAGAAGCCGTAATTGGACGAGCTACGCGGGGGCTTCTGGTCAAACGCGTTGCGCGCACCAAAGCGAGCCCGATAGCCATCTTTCCGGTATTGGACATAGGTGTTGACAGTGGTCATGGAGTCCAACTGATAGTTCTGACCATCAACCAGCAAGGTGCCCGTATCAAACACAGGACTTACATAGCTAACCAGGGCACCCACACTGATCGGGCCTTTGCGCCAAGTCAGGTTCGCGGTTGCACGCCACTCTGGGTTACCATTCGCCTGAATTTGGCTGCCGGCCTGGGTGATCGTGACACCAGTACCAAACTTGCCCGCGGCATTGGCGTCGATCAGCTCTTGCTGCAAGGGTGAAGCAGACTGTTGGAACTCGGTCAGTTTCGAGCCTGCCAAATCCAAGCTGAAGTTACCAAACTTCTTGGTCTTAAGGTCATAGCTCAAGCCAATGTCGATCCCTTCCAAGGTGCGGGGCCCGAGATTGAAGTAATCATCCTGCACAAAGGAGAGGTCGCCCACCACCTGGGTGCCAACTGGGGCCAAGCGCACCACGTTTGGATTGGACTTGCCACCCTGGCGTAACAACAGATCATAGAGAATCTGGTTCTGTGCCCCTTGGATCCCGATCACGCCATCCGACTTCAGCGACCAGGAATCGACGGTGAAGATGAGGCCTTTAATCGGTTGGAACACAAGGCCATAGGAGAAGGTTTCAGCATCTTCCGGCTTCAGCTTCTGATTGCCCGCGCGCACTTCCAGCGTACTAACTCCAGTACAGGTTGTGTTGTTCAGGCGGCAGGCGGCAAAGTCGGTCCGCGTGTTGGCCACTTGCGTGCCAGCGCTATAGAATTGCGCGAGGTTTGGCGCGCGATAGCTTTGCGACCAAGAGCTGCGCAGCTTGATCGCATCGACAATCACCCAACTGCCAGCGATTTTGGGCTTTACCACATCGCCGAAATCCGAATAGCTCTCGCCGCGCGCAGCCAATTGCAAGTCGATCGACTTGATCAGGGGCACACCCATTTCTTCCGACACAACCGGCACGGAAAGTTCGCCAAACAAAGCGGCGACCGTACGATCGGCCTTCACATCCGGTGCCGGGCTCGCGCCCATAATGTCGGTACCATAAATGATACCGCTGACAACATCGGTATAGGTGATTTTTCCGTCGAGACGGGAGTCACGATCATCTTGGTAGGTTTCTTTGCGAACTTCGACACCGCCAGCAAAGCCGACTGAACCCGCTGGCAAAGCAAACAACTCAGCCTTGGAAGCCTTCAAGTCGAACGTCGCCAGAGAGGTAGTGCCAATGCGATTGGCATCAACCAGAAAGGACTTGATCGTTGCCGCGTCGCTCGGTGTCGCATCTCCAAAGGAATAGGATGGCTGCGTACCGCCGTTGAAGGGGTTGTAGGCATCTGGGGTGGACTTAGCCAAAGCCTGTTGGAACAAGGTGTTGCTGATAACGTTACGGGTCTCGTCATCGGTACGAGCCCAAGAATAGGTGACCGCTGATTCCCATTTGAAATCACGCCAATCTCCGCGCAAGCCTGCAAGACCGCGCACCATGTCATCGGTCACCACAAAGGTACGCGGACCCGTGTCCACCGGTCGATAGGTGGTAATACGCAGCGCCAAGCCGGTCGTAGGCACACCGGTCAAATTGGCCAAGCGGTTCGGATTGGCAGCGCCATTGATCGTGGTGGCACCAAACGGATTGTAATAATTGGTGGCGGGGATCGATATCACCGCACTTGAAATCGGAGCCGACTGCTCACGCTGACCTTCCAGTTCCGCATGATAATAGCCTAGCTCGGAGAAAAACTCCATAGACCCAATATCTTGACTGAAGGTACCAAACATGGTCGCTCGATCCAGCCCGCCACGAATGCTGCGATCTGGGTTTTCGTCATACCGCAAGACGCGGGAGTTTGCGCCTGTGATCGTGCCACTGCGCAGACAAAGATTGTTGTTATAGACAGTGCTCGAGCAGCCAGCTGCGAAATTATTGGTGGGTTCAACGTGGAAGACACCCGACGCCGTTAGAGCCGTCGTGCCCTGGCGAACAATAGTCGTTGTCGGAATTACCGTGAAAGAGCCCCAGGGCGAGGAGGTGGAACGGTTGTCAAACCCGGTATCGCCGGCCCAAGGCGTTCCGAATAACGCAGCGCGATGGTCTTCACTGGCGGAGAATTCCCGTTCGCTCGCCATCAAGGGTGTGCGATGTGTGTAGCTGCCAAACAGCATCAAGCGACCACCGCCCGGGGTCTCAAAGCCCGACTTGAGCGACGCAGTCGATTCTTCCATGCCGTCTGCAAAGGCATGACGGAGATCGGCGCGGACGCCTTTATAGCGCTTGTCCAGAACCACATTGACAACGCCCGCAACCGCGTCAGCGCCATAGATAGCCGCAGCACCGTCACGCAAGACTTCCACGCGGCTGATAGCACCAACGGGTAAGGAGTTGGTGTTGGCAGTTTGCACCGGTACAAAGTTTTCTGTCTGCGTACCAGGTGTTAAGATCATGCGGCGACCATTGAGCAGGGCCAATGTGTTGCCGGTACCGACGCTGCGCAAATTGATCGACGAATTATCGCCACGGGCATCGTTGAGATTACCGGTCGTGCGAGATTCTTGGAATTGAACGTCACCAGCCTGCGGAATAGAGCGGAACAGATCATCGCCAGATACACTGCCGACTGCGGCAATCCGCTCAGCCGTCAAAACCGAAACGGGCAAATCGCCAGCGGCTTTTGCTCCTTCAATCCGCGTCCCAACAACCACGATGACTTCGGCCTCTTTTGCGGCTTCAGATGGGCTTGATGCCGGTGCTGTTTGTGCGAAAGCTGGTGGCACCGCGGCGAAGGAAAGTGTCGCCAGAATGGTGCAACACAGCATATTAGATTTCAAAGACATTGGTTTTGGCCCCCCAAAATGGTCCCTATGCCAAACACTGATCTCGAGGTTTCCAGTCAGCTTTCAGCACATACACGCATATTTGTTGCACCCCTTCCCCGACTTGCCAACCAAAGACAATGTAATTTGCTGCCGGAAGGTGAAGCTGATTCTGCCGGACATCTGCTGCCAGCTGGACCCAAAGACCTCACATCGAAACAGTGGAGAGCCAGCCTCTTGCACCTCAATCGCACGCAAGCCCGTGCATGCCTTGGCAATTCGTTTTAGGATGGTCGCGCTTAATCCCGAGAGGCGACCCACCATGACCCAGCCTGCACCGATGCGTCGCCTTGCCGTCATCACTGGGGCTTCGTCAGGCATTGGCGAAGCATTTGCCCGCGCCTATGCCAAGCAGGGGGCAGACCTTTGCCTCGTGGCGCGCCGCCTCGATCGACTGGAGGCCTTGGCGCACGCTTTGTCACAGGAACATGGGATCACGGCGTTTGCGGTGCAGGCCGATTTGTCCAAGCCTGAAGCGACGGGCCTGATCGTCGCAGCTTTGGCCGAGCGCAGCCGGTCTTGCGACATTCTGGTCAATAATGCGGGCTATTCCCTGCCCCAGACCTTTTTGGCTACCAACGCCCAACAGCAAACCGATTTTGTCGCGGTTCTGGTGACCTCCGTCGTCAGCCTTACCCATGCTCTCTTGCCGGGCATGGTGCAGCGCGGCTATGGCCGCATCATCAATGTCGCCAGCATGGTTGCCTTCTCGTCCGGCGCGGCAGGCCATACGCTCTATCCCGCCGCCAAGAGCTTTGTGGTGAAAATGACCCAGTCTCTGGCTGCCGAAGTCGCAGACAAAGGCGTGTTGGTAACTGCCATCTGTCCGGGCCAGACCGAAAGCGATTTTGCCAAAGCCAATGGTACCGACCAATTGATCGCCAAGTCCAATCTCTACAAGCAATCAGCGCAAGACGTGGTTGCGATTGCCATGGCCGCCAATGAAGCCGGTCAAGAAGTGGTCGTGCCCGGTTGGCCAAATAAACTTGCGGTTATAGTCATGAAAATCCTGCCAGATAGTTGGACTGCGGCCCTTATCCGCCCCCAAGCCAAGAAATTTGTCTTGCCCGACCCGTCAGCCTAACGAGACGACTATGCCCCATTATGACATTCTGATCATCGGTTCCGGTGCCGGGGGTGCCAGCTTTGCCCAAGCTTTGGCAGAGACCGGCAAATCTATTCTGATCCTCGAGCGCGGCGAACATCTCCCCATTGGTCCTGAGAATTGGAATGCAAGGCGGGTCTTTGTCGACCGGATTTATCGCACGGACGAGCGATGGACTGATAAGCACGATAGGCCATTCACGCCCAATACCCACTATTGGGTTGGGGGCAATACGAGCTTTTATGGTGCGGCCCTGATGCGCTTCAAGTCCTTGGATTTTGAGCGGATGGAGCATATTGACGGCATTAGCCCGGCATGGCCCGTCACCTATGAAGACATGCGGCCCTGGTATGAGGTGGCCGAGCGTATCTGGGAGGTGCATGGCGAACGCGGCATTGATCCAACAGATGACCCCAATGACCCGCCCTACCCTTTCCCGGCTTTGACGCACGATCCAGGCATGATCCGGCTGAAAGAACATTTTGAAGACTTGGGCTGGACACCCTCGCCTCTGCCTTTGGGTATTCGCCGCAACGATGCGAATCCGCGTGCTGGCAAATGCGTGCGCTGCAAGACTTGTGGCGGCTTTCCATGTCGCCGGTTGGCCAAAGCGGATGCGCGGACGGCGGCGCTAAAGCCCTTGGAAGCTGCACACAATGTCACGCTTTTGCCCGGCTATAAAGTGCTTGCATTAAAGACCGATGCGAGCGGCAGAAAAGTCACTCAAGTGGTGGCGTCCGGTCCAGATGGTGAAGTGTCCTTTTCAGCCGATTATGTCGCTTTGGCCGCGGGGGCTGCCAATTCCGCGGCCCTCCTTTTGAAATCTGCTAACCCAAAACACCCAAATGGCTTGGCCAATAGCTCCGATCAAGTTGGGCGCAATTATATGTATCACACCACATCGGCAGTGATTTCGGTGGCGCTGTCGCATTTCGATTCCAGCTTTCCCAAGACCTTGTGCGTCAATGATTTCTATTATGGCGACTTGGAAGAAGAATTTTCCTACCCCATGGGTCAGATTCAGATGCTGGAATATATGTCTGGTCAGACGCTGGAAGGGCAATTGGCCGACATCATCAGCCCCAATCTGATCCCGGACTCCTTTACAGACGCACTGGCCGAACGCATGGTCAGCTTCCTCGTGATATCCGAGGACCTGCCCTTGCCCCACAATCGGGTCACACTGAACGAGAATGGCGGGATCAAACTCTCCTATACCGAAGGCGATTTGACCGCGCATAAGAAACTGGTCGAAAAACTAGAGGCCGGTCTGCAGGGCTTCACACGCGAGCGTTCGTCGCTGTTTGAAAACAATTTCACCATCGACCAAGAGCTACCGCTCTATGGCACCGCCCATCAATGCGGGACTGTGCGCATGGGCGATGACCCAACAAGTTCGGTCGTCGACAAATGGTGCAAGGCGCATGATTTGGATAATCTCTACGTGGTTGATGCCAGTGTTTTTGTCTCCTCTGCCGCCGTCAATCCGACCTTGACCATTGTCGCCAATGCACTGCGGGTAGGGGACCATCTGGCCCGGCAGTTGATGGGCTAAGTTACAGCCGCAAAAGCTCTACGGGTTCAATACCTCGTCAGCCCTCCCAATCTTGCACCCCGCCTCATTTCAAGCCATGGTGATCCTATGCCGCTACGTCATCTTTGTGAACCCGTTGAATTAGCCCCGGGCATGAGTGTTTGGGCAGAACGAGTCAAGCATGGCCCCCAAGCGCCGGGCTTAGACCGCTTTCCCCATTATCATGGCGTGGCAGAACTGGTCATCTTTGAGTCCGGGCACGGCTCGTTCTGGTTGGATGGCGAGGAGACGCCTCTACACCCGCGCGCTGTGGTGTATGTGCCGCCCATGTGTCACCATGATTACGTCTTTGAACCGGGCAAGAAGTCTTGGGTACTGGTGCAATTGGATGGCGATACGGTTCAAGCCCTCACACATGCTCTGCCAGAACTGGATTTGACGCAGCCCTTCTATGGCGTCCCAACCGAGAGCCAAGCCAAACAACTCGACACCCTCTGCGACCTCCTCTTGGAAGCGAGCCAGTCAAACCCGCAGTCCGCGATTGTGACCCGGACGGCCGAGCTGATCGTCTGGGCTGCCCATGCAACGCGGGTCACCCCAGTTGCGGCGCAACGCCAGGGCCAACATGTGGCCTTGCCTGTTGATCGGCTGCGCCCTGCCCTCGAGGCGCTCCGCGCCCAGCCGGGAAAGGAGTGGACGTTAGAGCAGATGGCCTCGCTCTGTCACATGTCGGCCAATTATTTCTCGCGGCGCTTTGGCGAGATCATGGGCATGAGCTTGACCGCCTATGTGCGGGTTTACCGTCTACATTTGGCCGCCCGTCGCCTGGTCCAAGGCCGTGAGCCCATTGGCATCATTGCCGAAGATGCAGGGTTTGCGAGCCCCGCCCATTTTGCCTTCCAGTTCAAGCAGAGGTTCGGACTAACCCCGCGCGCCTATCGACAGGCTGGCCAGACCCGCAGTTTACCTCAGCCCATAAGGACATCTGCATGACCTTTCGTTCGATCCTCAAAAGCCTGAGCGTCGCAGCCATGACTTGTGCGGCGCTGGCAGGGACCAATGTGATGGCACAAACCCATGCGCGGGGTCCCCTGCATGTGCCGTCGCCAGATTGGCGCGATCAGGTGATCTATTTTGTCATGACCGATCGCTTTGAGGACGGCGACCCCAGCAATAATGATCAAGGCAAGGGTGAATTTGATCCCGCACAGCGGGGACGGTTTTCGGGCGGTGATCTCAAAGGTGTTGAAAAGCGCCTCGACTATATTCATGGCCTCGGCGCAACGGCGGTCTGGGTGACACCGCCTGTGGAGAACCAATGGCTAGATCCCGCGACAGGCTATGGCGGCTATCACGGCTATTGGGCCAGCAACTTCAAAGCGATTGATCGCCATTTGGGTTCGCTGCAAGACTATCAGAATCTGTCCCGCGCGCTGCACGGGAAAGGCATGTATTTGATCCAGGATATCGTCCTCAATCATACCGGCAATTTCTTCAATTATGGGTCGGACTATGAGCCAGAAGACCCTACCAAGGGCTACGTGCCCTATCCCAATTCCGTGCCGATGGCCGCACCAACGCAATACCCCTTCTCCCAGAATGACCCCCGCCGAAAAGCAGACCGTGCAGCCGGGATCTACCACTGGACGCCGGACATCAAGAACCTCTCAGAGCGCAATCAGGAGCTCAATTTCCAATTGAGCGGCCTAGATGACATCAACACCGAAAATGCAGTCGTGAAGCGGGCCTTGCGTGAGTCCTACGCCCATTGGATCAAGGCAGCCGGTGTCGACGGGTTCCGTATCGATACGATTTTCTATGTCCCGCCAGACCTCATTACCGACTTCCTGTTCAGCAAGGACCAGAAAGCGCCGGGCATTAGCGAAGTAGCGCGGCGGACAGGCCGCGAGAATTTCCATGTCTTTGGCGAAGGCTTTGGCTTGGACCGTCGCTATGAAGACAAGGCCGCGCGGCGGATCAACAGCTATATGGTCGGCCAACAAGGTGAGGCCCGCGCGCCCGGCATGCTCAATTTCCCGCTCTATGGTACAGCGACCGATGTTTTTGCGCGTGGCAGACCGCCGGCAGAATTAGCCTGGCGGATCGAGAATATGATGGCGTTGCACAAGCAGCCCCATTTGATGGCAAACTTCCTCGACAATCACGATGTCGACCGCTTCTTGAATGGCGGAACCGAAACAGGGCTGCGTCAAAGCCTGCTCATGATAATGACGCTGCCCGGTATCCCGGTGATTTACTATGGCACCGAGCAGGGTTTCACCGTGCAGCGAGCGGCTATGTTTGCCAAAGGCTGGGGCTCTGGCGGGCGGGACCATTTCGACACCACAAGCCCTCTGTACCGCTACATTGCCAGTCTGGCCAAGTTACGCCGTGACAACCAGGTGCTATCGCGCGGCACGCCAAAAGTTCTGGCTGGCGAAGCCGCTGGTGCCGGGGCTTTGGTCTATTTGATGCAGGATAAGAGCGAGACCTTGTTGGTTGCCATGAATACAGCAGACCATCGTGTGCTTCTGGACAATCTCGACATAGGGAAAGGATCCGGCACAGTTTTGCAGCCCCTGTTTGCGATGGATGGGAAAGCACCCATCCTAGTCGTCGGCCAAAACCAGCGCCTGACGACACAGCTAGCTCCACATGCTGGCGCGGTATGGCGTGTCTCGAAAGCTCCCGCCCTCAACCTCAAGGCTGCGCCAATTGGACTAAGTTTAGACGCCTTGCCGACAGAGCCTGTAACCGAGCCCACCTTGATGGTACGCGGGCAGGCAACTCCCGGGGAAGCGATCAAGCTGGTAGTGAACGGCAATTTAGGCGATGCCCAAACGGTTCAAGCCGATATGACGGGCCACTGGCGGGCCAAGATTTCCACCGCCGCCTTTGTGGACGAAACCATCACCCACCGGGTGGCGGCCTATTCTGCAAAATCTGGGCAAGCCTCGTTAGCTGGAACCTTTAAAATTCGCCCATCTTGGAGCGTTCGCAACGAGATTTCTGACCCTGCTGGCGACGATACTGGGCCAGCGGGCGCGGCCTATATCTATCCAACCGACCCGAGCTTTGCCACGCCGACGATGGATTTTCGCGGGGTAAGGGTGTCAACCGCTGGCGGCGCGCTAAAGCTTGAAATGGACATGGGTGCCATCAGCCAGGTCTGGAGCCCACAAAATGGCTTTGACCATTTAAGCCTGACGGGATTCATCCAGTTGCCCGGTCAGTTGGACGCAGGCGCGCGCGTCATGCCGAACCAGCGCGGCGATCTACCTGATGACATGAGGTGGCACTATCGGTTCCGCGCCCATGGCTGGACCAATACGCTCTTCAGCCAGATCGGGGCCAGCGCCACCCAAGAAGGCACCAAAACAGGCCCTGCCCCCAGCATCGCTGTGGACAAGGACGAAAAGCGCATCACGCTCATCTTCGCGAGCTCGTCGTTTGGCAACCAGGCCGACTTAACAGGTGCGAAGCTCTACTTAACGACTTGGGACTATGATGCGGCCTATCGCAGCTTAGAGCCCACAGCCGGAGCCTATATTTTCGGGGGCGCTAAGTCTGCCAATGACCCCAAGATAATGGACGCGATCGGTCCGTTCACCATCACAACAGCGCCCTTAAAATAGGCCGGTAATGTGACGGTCAGCGTCCACCCCGATGGCTTCGGCGGCCGGGGTTCGGGGCAGGCCCGGCATTGTCATGATGTCACCGCACAGCGCCACAACAAAGCCCGCCCCGGCGCACAGGCGCACATCGCGGACAGTGACCACATGACCTTTCGCCGCGCCCAAAACCGTGGGGTCGGTCGAGAAACTATATTGGGTCTTGGCCATGCACACAGGCAAATGGCCAAAGCCCGCCGCTTGCCAGCGGCGCAATTTGGTCAAAGCGGCTTTGTCGATGACAACCTCTGCTGCCCGATAGATTTCTTTGGCGACCGTCTCGATCTTGTCACTGAGGGGCAAAGGGTCCTCATAAAGCGGCTGAAAGCGTGCGCTGTCAGCGTCCGCCAGTTCGATCACGGCTTGGGCTAAGGCCTGCGTGCCCGCACCCCCGTCTGCCCAGTGCCGACACAGAATCGCGCGGCTACCGTGGCTTGCCACAAACGCCTCCACGGCGGCAATCTCATCGGTGGAATCCTGAACAAAATGGTTGATTGCGACCACAGTCGGCACGCCAAAGCGAGCCAAATTCTCCAGATGTTGGCCTAAGTTTGCGCAGCCCCGAATCAAAGCCTCAACATCGGTTTGGCCAAGATCCGATTTCGCCACCCCACCATTCATCTTCAAGGAGCGGACGGTAGCAACCACCACCACCGCCTTGGGGCTGAGGCCCGCCTTTCGGCACTTGATGTCGAAGAATTTCTCTGCCCCCAGATCAGCGCCGAAGCCTGCTTCAGTCACAACAAAGTCGGCCAAGCCCATCGCCGTCTTGGTGGCGACGACGCTGTTGCAGCCATGGGCGATATTGGCGAAGGGCCCGCCATGGATGAGAGCGGGATTGCCTTCCAGCGTTTGCACCAGATTGGGCTCAAACGCCTCTTTCAACAAAGCGGTCATCGCCCCGTCAGCCTTCAAATCCGCGCAAGTGACGGCGCTGTGGTCCTTCCGGTAAGCCACAATGATCGCGCCAAGGCGCGCCTGAAGGTCCGCCAAATCTTTTGCTAAACAAAAGATTGCCATCACTTCCGACGCAACCGTGATATCAAAGCCAGTCTCAACCGGTTGGCCATTGCCGCCCAAGGAGGTGACGATGGACCTAAGCGCGCGGTCATTCATGTCCATCACCCGCCGCCACATCCCTTTGCGCGGGTCAATCCCCAGCGCATTGCCCCAATAAAGGTGATTATCGACCATGGCCGCCAGCAGATTATGAGCGGCGGTGATGGCGTGGAAGTCACCGGTGAAATGAAGATTGATCTCCTCCATCGGGATGACTTGGGCATGGCCACCCCCTGTCGCGCCGCCCTTCTGCCCAAAACAGGGACCAAGCGAAGGCTCTCGCAAACAAATAGCGACCGACTTTCCAAGTCGCGCCAGACCATCACCCAGACCGATAGTGGTGGTGGTTTTGCCTTCGCCAGCCGGCGTCGGGCTCATCGCGGTGACCAGAATCAAGGCCGCTTCTTTAGAGCGCTGGCTTGCCACCAAGCGGGCTGTATCCAACTTGGCCTTCATGCGGCCATAGGCAATGAGGGCGTCGGCTGGAATGCCAATCTTAGCTGCCACTTCGGCCAAGGGCCTTGGTATCGCGGCTTGAGCAATTTCAATATCTGTTGGCAATGTCCAGCCCCCTCACACACCGCTATTTCGCCTCGCTAATGCCATTGGCGTCGGCTTGTAAAGCCATCGCTCCGGCGCGGGCTATAGCACTTCAAAAATATGATAGATGACGCCTCCAGCCTCTTGGTTACCGACGCCAATACCAATCATGTCGTTCAACCACTCATATTGGGGCGCACCGGTTTCAAACCGCGTAACAGTGCGCAGATTGAAAGCTTCGGGCGACAGCGTCTCGCCCATCTTGAAGCGCACCATATCCTCTGCCGTCGTCCGCAGCGCCCCCTGATAGGTGAGATAGATCAAAGCCCCGTCATCGGTTTTCAGCGTCAAACGCACATCAACCAGCATGCGGTCATCGCCGCGATAGAGCGCCCAATCGGCTCCACCGGGCAAAACGTCGCCGGTGAGACGCGGTCCGTCAAACCGCCCACCCAAGACCGGGGCGATCAGGCGATTGCCTTGAGGGGTTTTGCCAATCCGCGCCATGGCGGGAAAATCAACTTGGAGACGTAAAGCGGTTAGGAATTGGCTGTTCAAGTGGGTCATGAGGGCCTTCTAACCCCCTCGGCCAGTTTGGCCAAGGCGTCTGACCTCATCGCCCTATTTCTGGGCTTTAGCTTCGACTTCCCGCATAACCCGCAGCACATTGCCGCCCCAGATCTTGGCGATATCTTCTTCTGAATAGCCCTCGGCCATCAAGGCTTGCGTGATTTTCCAGACTTTGGATGCATCTTCAAGACCGACGACACCGCCGCCACCATCCCAATCAAGGCCGATGCCGACATGGTCGACGCCCATCAATTTGATGGCATGCAGGAGATGAACCATGAAATCATCCAAGGTCGCGCGGTTTTCAGGAAATTCCCCATCCAAGCGCGAGCGGGCTTTCCGGTACGCGTCTTGATCCGCGGCGCTGAGGTTTGCCAAATTAGGAAAAGCAGCGGCGAGCTTAGCGAGCGCGGCACGGCGCTCTGGTGCTTGGGGCAGAGCTTTCAGATAGGCACCCAGGGCATTCATCTGGATCACCCCGCCTTTAGCGGCTAGGGCTTTGAGGCGGTCGTCATCCAAATTGCGTGGGTGGTCATAAATCGCTTTACAGCCGCTGTGCGAGGCGATGATGGGAGCGGTCGACAGCTCCAGCATTTGGTCCAACACTTGATCGGACGCATGTGACTGGTCGAGGATCATCCCCAAACGATTGGCTTCTGCTACCAATTGTTTGCCAAGCGGGCTAAGGCCGCCCCATTCGGCCTTATCGGTTGAACTATCAGCCCAGTCATTGTTGGAAAAATGGACCGGGCCAACAAGGCGCACGCCCAGCTTGTAATAAGTTTGTAGCAGCGAAACATCCCTGGCCAAAGGATAGGAATTTTCAATCGACATAAAGACGACGCGCTTGCCTTCAGCGGCGATTCTGGCCGCATCATCCGCTTTTAGGGCAAGACCAAACTGCTTGGGACTGCGTGCCAGCATCTCGCGGATCACTACGGCGCGCATGAGGCCTGCATCACGGGCCGCATTCAGGCCATCGGGTGTGCGTGGACCTTGAGCGGTATAAATCACCCAGAAGCCACCATCGAGACCGCCTTCTTTCATGCGCGGCACGTCGACTTGGGCAAAGGCTGTCTTCCAGTCATTGTGCTTGAGAATATCAAAGCCCGGACGGGCGACGACAGCTGGGGTATCGAGATGTGAGTCGAGCGTCAAAATTCGCTCGTGCAAGGCGCGTGCAGCGCGCTCGGAGGGCAAATTCTTGGCAAATGCTGGCTCCCAAGCAAAGGCTGCAAGGCTGAAGCTAACAAGGACAAAGCCGGCTTGGCGAAAGGCAGTGGCGCGCATCATCGGGTTTCCGTCATCTGATCGAAACAAGGCTTCAAAGGTGATCCCGCCTGTCCCGTAAGGTTTGTTCGGCCAGAACAGGCGGTAGGCGGTGAAGCACGCATCCAGCGCCTGGCTAAAGGCCGCTGGATGGTGAAGAGATGGGGTGGATCGCTCAGCCCAGGAGCAAGGGCACGATCACCATGCCAAGACCAATCGTGGAACCGACCCACACCAAGGAGCGAATTGTTTTCACACCATAAGCGTAAAGCGGGACATAAATGATCCGTCCGATCAGATAGATCTGCGCACCTAGAACGGTGCTTGCATTTTCCTTGCCTGCCACAAAGGCGATCAAAACGGCAGCAATAAACAGGGGTAAAGTCTCATAAAGATTGTCTTGCGCACGACGCAAACGCTCTGCCATCGGCGAGAGCGGTGGCATAGTCTCATCGCGGGCACCCATATTCCATTTCAAGCCATATTGCCCCGTCCGAGCAACATCAAACAAGAGAATTTGGACAAAAGCTAAAACCAGCGTCCATGCCAAAACGGTCAAAAGTGGTGTCATGATGTGTTTCCCTCCCCGGTAAGCCGTCCTTCTGGGCCAGCTTGCCAACATAGAAAGCCAATGTGAGGGCAGCGTCAAGCAAAGTGTCGGTTATTGCCTACCTACCCTGTGTTTGGGCAGTCTTGGAACCGTTTGGATCAAAATTGCGCACTCAATCCAGAACTGATCAACCGCTGATGTGCTCTATCCCAACCAGATAGAGCGGGCGTTGCTCGTACTTTCCACATCCAGATGTCACAGAACATCCCAAGCAGCGCTTTTCGGCCTTGCCTAAGAACAAAATAGGAACATACTAGAGGATATGGTTGTTCGTTCTTATCTTGGCCTCCTTGCCCCAGAGCAGGATTTCGAGCGCTTGCGCGTCTATCGCGATCAGCTTTTGACCATGTCGCAAGCCTATCGGCCCGGTGGGGCGGAATATATGGCGTTGTCGCGCGCGGTCGTGGCTCTAGATGAAGCGGCCGGTATCGTCATGAACAAACCGAGCTTTTACCAGAGCCGCCTGCACAAAACGACCTAGCGCGATGCCGGTTTGCTCGACAAGCACAAACATAGATTAAAACTATTGATTGTCGTCAGATAATCGATTGGACAAATATGGACTACTGCCTTAGAGCGGCGAAACGAATTCGATAGGTTAAAGATGAGGATACGATAATGGAAGCTCAAGGCAAATGCCCCGTGATACATGGCGGCGGCCAACCCGCCAAAGTCGGGACCCAATCCAATAGCGATTGGTGGCCGAACCAACTAAATCTGAAAATGCTGCACCAGCATACCAGCCTGTCCAGCCCGCTGGCGCCCGGTTTTGACTATGCCGCGGCCTTTCAAACCTTGGACCTTGACGCCCTGAAGGCAGACTTGATGGCCTTGATGACCCAGTCGCAGGATTGGTGGCCAGCCGATTACGGCCATTATGGCCCCTTCTTCATCCGGATGGCCTGGCATAGTGCGGGTACCTATCGCACCGGCGACGGCCGCGGTGGTGCAGGGGCTGGAACCTTGCGGTTTGCGCCTTTGAACAGTTGGCCCGACAATGGCAACCTCGACAAGGCCCGTCGCCTATTGTGGCCGATTAAACAGAAATATGGCAGCGCGATTTCCTGGGCTGACCTCATGATCCTTACCGGCAATTGCGCCCTAGAATCCATGGGATTTAAAACCTTTGGCTTTGCCGGTGGCCGCGCTGATGTCTGGGAACCTGAAGAAGACATCTATTGGGGCAAAGAAAAGGGCTGGCTGGACGATGAGCGCTATTCGGGCGAACGGGACCTCGAAAATCCGTTGGCTGCTGTCCAAATGGGCTTGATCTATGTCAATCCCCAAGGCCCCAATGGTGTGCCAGACCCCCTGGCTTCGGCCGTTGACATTCGCGAGACCTTTGGCCGCATGGCCATGAACGACGAAGAAACCGTCGCCCTGATCGCCGGTGGCCATACGTTCGGCAAAGCCCATGGCGCAGCTGACCCCAGCAAATATGTCGGCCCAGAGCCGGAAGGTGCGACGATTGAAGAACAAGGCTTTGGCTGGGCAAACAGCTTTGGTTCTGGCAAAGGCGTGCATACCATCACCAGTGGCCTGGAAGGCGCTTGGACCACCAACCCGATCCAGTGGGACAATAATTACTTCGATAATCTGTTTGGCTATGACTGGGTGCAAAGCAAGAGCCCAGCCGGGGCCATCCAATTTGTGCCCGCGCAAGCCGACGCCCATGGCATTGTCCCAGATGCGCATGACCCCAACAAGCGCCATGCGCCGGTCATGTTCACGACCGACCTCGCTTTGCGGTTTGATCCGATTTATGGACCGATCTCCAAGCGGTTCCATGAGAATCCGGATCAGTTTGCCGATGCCTTTGCGCGAGCTTGGTATAAATTGACCCACCGCGATATGGGCCCCCGTACCTTGCATTTAGGTCCATGGGTTCCTGCCGAAGAATTGATCTGGCAAGATCCAATTCCAGCCTGTGACCATGAACTGGTGGATGAAGCCGACATTGCAGCCTTGAAGGCAGAGCTAGTGGCATCGGGCTTGCGGATTTCGGAACTGGTTTCCACGGCCTGGGCCTCAGCTTCCACTTTCCGAGGATCTGACAAACGCGGTGGGGCCAATGGAGGCCGCATCGCCTTGGCTCCGCAAAAGGACTGGGAGGTCAACCAACCAGACCAATTGGCCAAGGTTCTGGATCACTTGCGTGCCATTCAGGCCAAGTTCAATGCAAAACCTGCCTCGAATAAGAGAGTTTCCTTGGCGGACTTGATCGTTCTGGCAGGCTCAGTCGGTGTCGAACAGGCTGCCGCAAAAGCCGGTCGTGCTGTCACCGTTCCGTTCACCCCTGGACGAATGGATGCCAGCCAAGCTCAGACCGATGTTTCTTCCTTCCAAGTCATGGAACCGGTCGCGGATGGCTTCCGCAATTATCAGAAGTCCGGCCTCTCTATCTCCGCCGAGGAGCTCCTGGTGGACCGTGCACAACTTCTGACCCTCAGCGCACCGGAAATGGCAGTGCTGGTTGCTGGATTGCGGGTACTAGGTGCCAATACTGGCGGCGCGAGCCATGGAACCTTTACGCAACGGCCAGAGACCTTGACGGCAGATTTCTTCGTAAACCTCCTCGATATGGACGTGGTGTGGGCCCCTTCTGCCCAGGCCCAAGACATTTACGAAGGCCGCAACCGCAAGACCGGGGCTATCGTATGGACCGCAACACGGGTGGATTTGATTTTCGGATCCAACTCGCAATTACGGGCCTTGGCGGAAGTCTTTGCCAGCCAAGATGGCGAAGCCCGCTTTATCCATGCCTTTGTGGCAGCTTGGACCAAAGTGATGAACCTGGATCGCTTTGATCTCGCCTAAATCGTGACGCAATCCTTTCGCCCTTCACCACACATTGTGGTGAAGGGCTTTTTGCATCTGGATCGGTGCCAAAAGCCCCGTTCCGTCCCAGCTTTGCAACAAGAGCCTCTGTTTTGGCCGGACCTATACCCGGGTCATTAACACGGTGACCTTCACCTTGAAGGAAAATCCACCTCCGACCGGTGCGTCAGCTAGCGCGTCTGGTTCAGATTGAACCAGGTTGCGCGCTAAATCAAAAACCAAGCGTCTGGTTCAGATTGAACCAGGTTGCGCGCTAAATCAAAAACCAAGCGTCTGGTTCAATCTGAACGAGGTTGCGCGCTAAATCTAACATCCGGCAATGACGTTGCTTCAGCCGTTGGTCGCGTGCGTTTGGCATTGGCTGAACCCGAAATTCGTCGTGAAGTTGACGCATGCACATGCTATAGGCCTCCTCATGATAAACCGCCGCTCTTTTTTGACTTCCACCGCATCAACAGCCTTAGCGAGCTCACCCTTGGCTGGCTGTGCCCTATCCCCAAGCCCAGTTTCGCCGTTGTCTGCGTTTGCGCGTGCGCCGTTAAGCCCTGGTATCCCGAGGCATAGGATCAGCCGGATAGCTTTGACCTCTTGCTCCAATCCTGCCAGGGACCTGGGCTTCCTTGGTCAAGTCGAAGCCATAAAACCCGACCTCTTACTTATGATGGGCGACAATGTTTATGGCTCCAATTCGCCAGAAGATCCGAACTTGGCAAGCCTCAACGAGGCCTATATCAAGTTGGCAGAAGCACCAGCCTTTAAGTCTCTCGTCTCCAGGATTCCCACCCTGGCGGTCTGGGACGATCATGATTACGGCATCAATGATGGCGGTGGCGATTTTGCTTACAAAGCACAGGCCCAGACCATGTTCAATCGGTTTTGGAATGTGCCAGCCAATAGTCCCCTGCGCCAAAGACCTGGTATCTACCGCGCGCTTCGAGCGGGCCCGAAGGGCCAAGTCTTGCAAGTCATTTTACTCGATACCCGGTATTTCCGCGACCCCCTCTTGTTGACCGATCAACGCAATGCCCCCGGTAAGGAACGCTATATACCTCACCCAATTGGCTCTGGAGCGGATATTTTGGGTGAAGCGCAATGGGCCTTTTTGAAAGCTGAACTGGAAAAGCCAGCCGATGTGCGATTGATCGTCTCGTCGATTCAAGTGGTGGCAGACGGCCACGGTTATGA
Source organism: Maricaulis salignorans (assembly GCA_943372135.1). Lineage (GTDB taxonomy): Bacteria > Pseudomonadota > Alphaproteobacteria > Caulobacterales > Aquidulcibacteraceae > Aquidulcibacter. The sequence continues at coordinate 102,313 of CALRXH020000006.1, forward strand.
GCGCTGGGGCAATTTCCCCGATGCCCAGAAGCGCCTTTATGATTTGATCTCACAAACGGGGGCCAATGGTGTCGTGTTTGCATCTGGAGATCGCCACTACGGGTCGATCAATCAGGTTCGCGAAGGTGTTGCCTACCCCCTAACAGACATAACCGCTTCTGCCATCAATATGCCATTTCGGGTCGCTGAAGGGACTACTGCTGTCAATGAGCCTGCTACAACCCGTATTGGCGATAGCTATGCCCCCGTCAATTTTGGTCTTGTCGAAATCAGCTGGGAGGTCCAAACCCTGACGCTAAACCTAGTTGGCGAAGGCGGGAAGCTGGCGGCGTCGACCACCTTGGACATCAAGAGTTTGCAACGCGGCTAGCGCCGTGACGATTCAGCCATTGAAAGCCAAGTCGTTTTAGGTGATCGTGTTCTCCACAAGAAAACGAGGGAGCACACGCCATGGATCACGCAACACCGATCGCCATCATTGGTGCCGGCTTGGGGGGCTTGGCGGCAGCCATACAGCTCAAACAAGCGGGCTATCAAAATCTGGTCTTGCTTGAAAAAGGGACCAAAGTCGGCGGCACTTGGGCACAAAACACTTATCCAGGTTGTTCCTGCGATGTGCCTGTTGCGCTTTACCAATATAGTTTTGCGCCATCAATTCACTGGACCAATACCTATCCAACCTCGGCAGAGATCCAAGACTATTGTGAGCAATTGGTGGCAGGCTTTGGGTTGGAGCCGCTCTTGGCCCTCAATAGCGAGGCGACTTCTGCAGTTTGGGATGCGACAGCGCAAAGCTGGACCCTAACTACCTCCGACGGGCAAGTTCGCCAAGTTGGGGCAATCATTTCCGCGCTCGGCCAGTTGAATCGACCCTCGATCCCGAAAATCCCGGGGCAGGCAAGCTTCCAGGGGGCTAGCATGCATTCGGCAGCGTGGAACCATGATATTGATCTGACGGGCAAACGTGTCGGCGTCATTGGTTCTGCAGCCAGCGCGGTGCAATTGATTCCCGAGGTGGCGAAAGTGGCAGAGTCTCTGGTCGTGTTTCAGCGCTCTGCAAACTATATCGGGCCACGTGGTGACAGGGAAATTCCGTCCACCGAACTCGCCTTGTTGCTCAGCAATCCAGAGGCGGCGATGGATCTCGGTGCACGCAATCGTGCGATGATCTTTGACACGGCCGACACCTATTTCTGGCAAACATTCAGCTGGACACCTGAAGGCCGCGCAGCCTATGGGGACATCGCCAAACGGCATTTGGAAAAGCAGATTCCCGATCCGGAATTGCGCCTCAAACTCACCCCCGATTATCCAGTCGGTTGCAAGCGGTTTCTGTTTACCGACACCTTCTACCCTTCCCTCACCCAAGACCATGTGACGCTGGAAACCGGGCGGATCGAAGGCTTTGATGCGACGGGTATCCGCGTCGGATCTGGAACCCATTATGATTTGGACGTCGTCATTTATGCCACTGGCTTTGAAACAACTAGGTGGCACTGGAGCCTCGACGTGGTGGGCCAGGATGGGACCCACCTTGCCAATCAATGGGCAGACGGCCCTGAAGCCTACCTTGGCATCACGACTAAAGGCTTCCCCAATTTCTTCATGCTCTATGGCCCCCATACCAATCTAGGCCACAATTCAATTACCTACATGCTAGAGCGCCAGATTGATTATGTTTGTTCGATGTTGGCAGGACTGGCCGAGCAAAAGGCCACCGCCGCCACAGTGAAGCCTGAGGCACAAGCCCGCTTCATCGCCGACTTGCAAAATGCATTGGGTCACACTGTCTGGGCTGATCCAAGTTGCAACTCTTGGTACAAAAACGATAAAGGCCAGATAACCCAGAATTGGGGCGGGAATTGTAAATCCTATGCGGAGGCCGTTAGTTCGGTAAACTGGGCGGACTACGAGGTTCGCTAACTCGCGCCTGGAAGGCTCTTAGACTTGGCCTTGCTGCAACAGAGGGTTCAAAGGACTTGACAGAAAGGTGACAGATTGTCAAAAAAAAGAGGCTTGGACCTCGGTCCGGCGGCGTTTCGGGGAGGAGACGCCCTTCTGGCTCTCGCGAGAGGGTGGCCGCGCCTAAACATGGCGCGGCCTTTTTTTATCTCCCAACTTGCCCGGACTCCCGCTCTGACAGCTGCACTGCATCGCGAGATGACTAAGAATTGGTCCATACAGTGTTCTGATCCAAGTCGATCATAGGTGCGCTACAAAACTAGCTTGGAGCAACCACCGATCCGCTCTATCTGATCGATATCAAGCTGGGGTTGTTCGAGACGGCCAGCCTCTGTGTGAGCCCGGCGTTAGCTGTGGCACAAACGCGTCAGACTATTTCGAGATTGAGTCGCAAGGACATCTACGACATGGCCCCTTCCACGAGCGCCTTCACGTTGACTCCAGAGTTTTTGAACCTAATGGCCATTATTGGCCTTTATCTCTTGATCCTCTTGGTCGCGCTTTATTTTGTGCTGACGCGGTCTAGGCGCCCCTTGACCCAGCTCGGTCGGCGGATCGAAGACATGAATGTTCGCTTTGTGGATTACCGTCAAGACCTGCAGACGGGCATCGCCTTGGTCCGGGAAGAGGCAGCGCGGCAAAACAGTCAAGCGCGCGAAGAAATGGCCAACCGCATGGCGGGGATTGCTCAAGACCTGCAACGTCTGATTGATGTGATGTCGGCCGCCCAACGGGAACGCCTCGACGCCTTTGGTGTCAGCCTAGCGGAATACCGGGCGGCAACCAGCGAAGACAGCCGCGCCCTGCGTGAAGAGGTAAACAAGGCCATCGCCGCCCTTTCGTCAGGATTGCTCGATGGCATGACCACCCAAGGCCGCTCTCAAGCTGAAGGCCTCGCCAAGGCGCAAACCCAGATCAAAGAAATGATGGAGGCCAATGACCGCACAGCGCTTGCGCTTCGCCAAACCGTTGAAGGTCGCCTCGATGTGCTGCGGCAGGAAAATGAAGCCAAGCTGGAGCAGATGCGGGTCACAGTCGATGAAAAGCTGCAAGGCACGTTGGAGCAACGCCTGGGCGCGTCCTTCACACAAGTGAACGAACAATTGGAGCGGGTGTTCAAGTCTGTCGGCGAAATGCAGACCATTGCGACGGGTGTCGGCGACCTCAAGCGGGTTCTCACCAATGTCAAAGCACGCGGCACATGGGGTGAAGCCACTTTGGGCATGTTATTGGAACAGGCTATGAGCCAGGAGCAATATGCCCAGAATGTGGAAGTCAAACCGGGCAGCAATCAGCGGGTCGAATTTGCAATCCGCTTGCCCAATGATGGCGATACGCCAGTCTGGTTGCCGATTGATGCCAAGCTGCCCGTGGAAGATTATGAGCGCCTGATCGATGCTTCAGAGCGGGCCGACACGGTTGGCGTGGATGCGGCGCAAAAGGGCCTCGAAAAAGCGATTAAGATCGCCGCAAAGGACATAAGCGAGAAGTATATCGCGCCACCCCATACAACAGACTTTGCCATCATGTTCCTGCCGACTGAAGGCCTGTTTGCCGAAGTGGTGCGCCGGCCGGGCCTTGTGGACAGCCTGCAACGCGACTTCAAGGTTCTGGTCTCGGGCCCGACAACCTTGATGGCGACCTTAACGAGCTTGCGCATGGGCTTCCGAACCCTGGCGATCCAGCAACGCTCCAGCGAGGTATGGCAGGTACTCAGCAAAGTGAAGCAGGAGTTTGAGAAGTTTGGCGGCGTCCTGAAAAAGGTGGAGGACAAGCTGGATCAGGCCAAGACGGTGGTGCAACAAGCCCGCACACGCGAGAATGTGCTGGGCCGCCAGTTGCGAGCCGTCGAAACCCTGCCCGGTAGCGCGCCTATCGCCACCCTACCCTTCGCCCAGTCGCAGGACTTACTCGACGACATGCTGGATGATGAGGCAGAGGGGTAATTCCAGAGGTCAGTTCCAGCAAAAAGCCCGCCGACTTGCGTCAGCGGGCTTTGTCTTTAAACAAGGCGTTCAGCCTATTCGCGGTCGCCCAAGAAGGTGAGCAAGAATTGGAACAGGTTGATGAAGTTGAGGTAGAGGCTCAACGCACCCATGCTGGTGGCAACCGACATCGCGGTGTGGTCGCCCTTGAGATGATAATACTCAAACTTCAAGCGCTGGGTATCAAAGGCAATCAGGCCCGAGAAAATCAACACGCCCAAGCCCGAGATGACAAACATCATCATGGAGCTTTGCAGGAAGATGTTGACAATGCTGGCCAAGAGCAAGCCGAACATCCCCATGATCAAGAAAGTACCAAAGCCCGTCAGGTCACGCTTGGTGGTATAGCCCCACAAAGACAGCGCACCGAAAGCCGAGGCCGTAATGAAGAAAGTCGAAGCCAGCGACTGGCCGGTATAGCGCAATGCCAAAACACCCAGACCTGCGCCGATCAGCGAAACAATCGTCCAGTAGAACAAATTCGCACCAGTCTTTGACGGGTTGCGCATGGCAAACATGCCAATCAAAATCACGCCAAGCGGCGCAAAGCTGAGGATCATACCTGCGCCCGTGTACCCACCATTGGCGGTGAACAACATGTCGCGAACTGGGGGCACCGATGATGTGATATAGGCCAAGATGCCCGAAAGCACCAAGCCAAGACCCATCTTGTTGTAGACGCCCAACATAAAGCTCCGCAGGCCAGCGTCGATGGACATATCCATCGTGTTCCCGGCTGGGATCGCTTGAGCTTGAAACCTATTTTGGTCGTTCATTTTCTTTCCCTTAAAACGTGCGAGCAGAATTCTGCTTCGTTACCGGTCCTATATATCATGCTGCTTGGCAGGCGACGCAAGACAATTCTACTACACGATTTTGTGTGCAGAGCTATTTTATGTCGCTGACCGTGCGTGCGCTTTAGCATTCCTGTCACGATCGCAACACGTTTAGACTTTTCCAACATCCGATGTGGTGACCAAGCGCGCATTATGCTAGGCGAGGCTTATGCTCCAGCTACATACCTTTTCCCATTCCTCAGCGTCTTACCGCGTCCGCATTGCCCTGGCTTTGAAAGGGGTGGCAAGTGAAAGCCACGCGGTCTCTCTGGTTGCCAATGATCACCAGTCAGAAGCCTATCGCGCGCTTAATCCGGAAGGACGGGTTCCAGCGATTGTGACCGAGCAGGGCGTTTTAACACAGTCCTTCGCCATTATGGATTGGCTGGAAGACACCATCGCGCAGCCGAGCCTCTACCCGGCCGATCCCTGGCAGCGCGCTTTGTGTCGGGCGTTCGCGCATGCCATTGCGAGCGATATTTTCCCGGTTCAAAACCTTGGTGTGCGACGCAAACTGACCGCTGACTTTGGTGCGGATGAGGCCCGAACCGTCCAATGGTGTGCGCAGTGGATCGCCACAGGCTTTGCTGCCCTTGAAGCGGAGACAGTCAAGCGTGGCTGGCACCAAAGTCAGGGCTATTTGTTTGGGCCGACCCCGACATTGGCCGATATTTGTCTGGTGCCGCAAATGAATAACGCGCGTCGCTACGGGGTCGAGTTAACCCCCTTCCCGCTATTGGTAGCCGCTGACGCCAAAGCCCGCGCTCATCCAGCCTTTGTCACTACCGCACCTGAAACACAGGCTGGCTAATAGGTAGCCTGAGGGGACACACGCCACGATCATGAAACCACTTAATCTGGAATCCTATCTGCCCTATCGGCTGAGCGTGGCCTCCAACAAGGTCAGCGCGCTAATCTCCAAGGCGTACGAGGCGCGGTTTGGCCTGACGATTCCGCAATGGCGGCTGTTGGCTATTCTGTCAGAAGGCCAACCCCTGTCGCAGCAAACCTTGGTCAGCCGCACGGCCATGGACAAAGTAACCGTCAGCCGCGCCGCGCAGGCCTTGATCACACGCGGTCTGGTCCAGTCGAGGCCTAGCGAGAAAGACCGCCGGGCTGTAGAATTGAGCCTCACAGGCGCTGGTGTTTCGATCGTGCAAGAAGTGGCGCCAGTTGCGCTCGCCTTTGAGAAATCCCTCATCGAAGCCATTGGCGGTCCAGCTGCTGAGCGCCTCGAAGCCATGCTGCGCAAGCTGGAAGATCAGGCCGAGAAATTGGCAAATAGGCACCAACCCGCCTTGGCAATTAGTAACAAATGAAACTATACTAGGGCCTTTCCTTGCTGGAGCACCCTATGGCGAACCTGTTTGAAAACCCACTTGGCACCGATGGCTTTGAGTTTGTTGAATTCACAAGTCCAGACCCGGATGCACTCGCAACCTATTTCCGCCAGTTGGGCTTCACAGCGGTATCGCAGCACCGCTCCAAGAATGTAGTCCGCTTCAAGCAAGGCGACATCAACTTTATTTTGAACATGGAACGCATGGGCCAGGCGGCAGAATTTCGCGAACAGCGCGGACCATCTGCCAATGCAATGGCGTTTCGGGTAAAAGACGCCGCACACGCTTTTCGCGAAGCCATTGCGCGCGGCGCTGAAGCAGTCGACAGCCCCATCGGGCCGATGGAACTCGATATCCCGGCCATCAAGGGCATTGGGGGGGCCTTTATCTATCTGGTCGACCGCTATGGCGCGCAGAGCATTTATGATGTGGACTTCAAACCCATCCCAGGCGCGGCAGAAGAAGAGGTACGTAATACGACCGGCCTTACCTATCTTGACCACCTGACCCACAATGTCTTCCGCGGCAAGATGGATGTCTGGGCAGATTATTACGAGCGCATCTTCAATTTCCGCGAAATCCGATATTTTGACATTGAGGGCAAAGTCTCGGGCCTATTCTCCAAGGCCATGACCAGTCCATGCGGCAAAATCCGCATCCCCTTGAACGAAAGCAAGGGCGAGGAAGGCAAGACCGACCAGATCGAAGAATTCCTCCAGCGTTACAAAGGCGAAGGCATCCAGCACATCGCCATGGGATCAAACGATCTGTTGACCACGGTCGATCAGCTGCGCGCCCGGGGGGTTGAGCTGCAAGACACAATCGATACCTATTTTGACTTGATCGACACCCGCTTGCCTGGCCATGGCCATGATGTTGAAGCCCTGCGCCAGCGTCGGATCCTGATCGACGGTGCGCCCAGTGAAGGCCAAGGTCTCTTGTTGCAAATCTTCGGCAAGGATGCCGTGGGGCCTATCTTTTTCGAATTTATCCAGCGAAAAGGAAACGAGGGCTTTGGCGAAGGCAATTTCAAGGCTCTGTTTGAAAGCATCGAGCTGGACCAAATTCGGCGCGGGGTTTTGCAAGGCTAAGGCCAGTATCGGGAGCGGTTTAGAATGGGCAAATTATTGGCGCTTTGCACAGTCGCTGTTTTGGGTGTGGGACTAGGTGCGTGCACCATGACCACCCAAATTGGCGACGGGCCAGAAAAAACCCGCGCCTTCCTCACAACATCGCCCGCCCCCATTCCTGCCTGGTCAATTGCGGTTCATGGCGGTGCCGGCGTCATTGAACGCAAAGACCTCACACCAGAACAAGACAAAGCCTATCGCGCCGCTATGGCTGAGGCGATTGAGATCGGGGCCGATATCCTTCGCAAGGGTGGTCATGGTATCGACGCGGTTGAGGCCACCGCCCACTATCTAGAAGACAATCCCTTGTTCAATGCGGGCCGCGGCGCGGCGATTGATGCTTCCGGCAAGGCGACTTTGGATGCCGCCATCATGGTGGGGCCGGGCCTGAAGGCAGGCGCGGTCGCCGGCATGCTAACCACCCGCCACCCCATTAGTGCGGCGCGCGCCGTGATGGAAAGGACCCCGCATGTGTTTCTGATCGGCGATGGTGCAGATCAGTTCGCGCGCGAACAAGGTCTTGAGCAAGTCCCGAACACCTTCTTCCTCACGGCCCGGCGCTGGCAAATCCTGGAGGAAGTTTTAACCGAACAAAAGATGCCCATTCCGCCAAAACCAGCGGGTTTGAGCAATGATGGCCCCCTACGCTCCGGTGCGAATGCCGCCAAGTCTGGTGAAGCGCGCTTTGGCACGATTGGTATTGTGGTGCGCGATACCAGAGGCGTATTGGTGGCAGGCACCTCTACCGGCGGTCTGACCGGCAAGAAATGGGGTCGCGTCGGCGATGTGCCCGTAATTGGGGCTGGCACCTATGCTACGCCGACCTGTGCGGTCTCTGGCACCGGAACGGGCGAATACTTCATCCGCTTAGGTGTCGCCCGCGCTATCTGTGACAAGGCGGCCCAACCTGGCATGGACCTGCAAGCCGCAGCTGACGCCGTCATGAAAACAGACCTCACGGCTTTGGGTGGCGATGGCGGTATCATTGTGGTCAATGCGCGCGGGCAAACCGTTTCCAGCATGAACACGCCGGGCATGTATCGTGCCCAGATGAGTGCAATCAGTCCCGCGCGTGTCGCGATCTATGCGGACGAGAACTAGGCTAAAGGAGGAGATATGAGCCAGCTACGAGGCATTCACCACGTCGCCTATCGCTGTCGCGATGCAAAACAAACGGTGGACTTCTACCAAAACGTGCTGGGCATGGACTTCCAAATAGCCTTTGCGGAAGACCATGTTCCATCTACCGGAGCCTATGACCCCTATATGCATGTGTTTCTCGACGCCGGCGGTGGCAATGTTTTGGCCTTTTTTGAACTGCCAGAACAGCCCGATATGGGCCGCGACCTCAATACGCCCGAATGGGTTCAGCACATTGCTTTCAAAGTAGAAAGTGAGGGTGCGCTGTTAGCAGGCAAAGCCCGCGCTGAAGCCGCAGGATGTTCCGTCATCGGCCCGACCGACCATGGTATCTTTCGCTCAATTTACTTCTTTGACCCCAATGGCCATCGCTTGGAACTGGCTTGCGACACCGGCACAGCCGAGGAAATTGCCGAACTGCGCCGCGTCGCGCCCGATATGCTGGAGGAATGGTCCAGGACCAAGAAAGCCCCCCGCCACGCCGACTGGCTGCACGCCAAGGCGCGCGCAAGCCACAAAATAACCAACCCTGTTTGATACGCGCCGGGTCCACCCAGTTATTAGGAAACGCCGATGAAACTTGCTTCCCTAAAGTCCGGCCGCGATGGTCGCCTCGTCGTGGTCTCATCCGACCTCGCCTATTGCACAGACGCGGCCCTGATTGCCCCAACCCTGCAGGCAGCCCTTGACGACTGGGCGCGCTGTGGCCCTGCCTTGCAGACCTTAAGCGAAGCCCTCGAACGCGGCGCTGTCCCGACCCTGCGGTTTCATGAGCGCGAGGCCCATTCACCTCTGCCGCGCGCCTATCAATGGGCCGATGGCTCGGCCTATGTGAACCATGTCCAGCTGGTGCGCCAGGCCCGTGGGGCGGAAATGCCAGAGAGCTTTTGGACCGACCCCTTGATGTATCAAGGTGGCTCTGATGACTTTTTGCCGCCTCGCGCGCCGATTCCACTCCCCGATGAGGCGTGGGGCTGTGACCTTGAAGCCGAAGTCGCCGTCATCACGACCGACGTACCCCAGGGCATCAGTGCAGAGGCGGCGCGAGACCACATTGCACTGGTCTGCCTGGTCAATGATATCAGCATGCGCAATCTGATCCCCGACGAATTGGCCAAGGGCTTTGGCTTCTTCCAGGCCAAACCTGCCAGCGCTTTTTCCCCGGTCGCAGTTACCCCAGAAAGCCTTGGGCCGCTGTGGGATGGCAGTAAGCTGCATGTTACCTTGAGCGTCGATCTCGATGGCAATCCACTGGGCCGGGCAGAAACGGGCGTGGACATGACCTTCGATTTTGGTCAATTGATCGCCCATGCCGCGCGCACCCGCAACTTGTGCGCTGGCACCATCATCGGCTCCGGCACCGTCTCAAACCGCGATTTAGCAGGCGGGCCCGGCAAGCCCATCGCCGAAGGCGGCCTTGGCTATTCCTGTTTGGCAGAAGTACGCGTGGTGGAGACCATCCTGTACGGCAGCGCCAAAACACCCTTCCTGAAACATGGCCAAGTCGTCCGCATCTGGGCCGACGATTCTAAAGGCCACTCTATCTTTGGCGCAATTGAGCAAAAGGTAGGGGGGTGAGTTTACTCTCCTTTCCCCAAGGAGCGAGTGGAGGGTGGACGGGGCAATTGGCTCCTTCCTTTTAAACGTGGAAGGGGGCCAGAATGGGCGCATTTGTAGCAGATGGTCCTAAGATCGGTGCAATTTTCCGATCCTCATGTTCGCCAGAAGATAGGCAGATATTTTGGGGGGCTTTTGCTTAGGCGGAGGCAAGCCTGAACGCGCCCAGTAGAGGGCTGGCGGTGCGTCTGCGGAAATGACTGTAATGGAGAAAATGTTGTTTGAGCACGTGCGTTGCCATCGCCCAGTTCTGGGAGAGGTCGTCAGAGAGGTGACGGGTTTGGACGATCTGTCCCCGTTAAGCCGATGATATTTCCGGGGCAGAAAGTCTTCAGCTTGGAGGGCGGGCAAGCCGACCGGAACCGCCCGCGCACCGCTGACCCTGAGCCACGACCTTGGCGGGCCTTTAGAGAAGACTTGCCCGCCGCGCGCGGCAAAGTTACTGGCCTAAATCACTGGCCTAAATCACTGGCCTACATCACTGGGCCAGCGACGTGGTCTGAAGGCGCCGATTTGCCGCTGGCATTTGCACGCCAACGGTTGCGATGGCGGGACGTTCTGCCAAGGCGACAGCCGTTAAGCTCGGACGATCGGCTTCGGCCACTGTATAAGCAATGAGCGTGTTGACGCACTGAGCCTCATTCACCACCCGGTCACGACGCGCAGCCTCGGCACACATTTTGGTTGCAGCTTGCTCAATCTGCTTGAAAACCACATCAGGTGCAGCATTGGCAGGCACTTTCTGGTCCAAAATTTCTGCCTGTGCAGAACCAGCGGCCAAAACCGTAATAGCAATTAGTCCAACAAAACGATGTGTCATGACACTCTCCTCAATGACCCACAAAATTGCGCGACCCAATCTGTCCCGTTTTTTTAATGTGACACTAAAATGACGTTATGACAACAATAATATGACACTTATATGACTTTTAAACGACACTATCGAGAATTATGAAAAATATATCGATAAATCATTGTGTTAGAATGTAAGGAAGAACCCCGGAACCGTCACACTGCCGTCCGAACTGTGACAGTGACCGGCTGGCTGTTGCCAGGTGCAGCGGGCGGCTAGACAGCGCCACATTTGCGACCATAAGCAATCACCTTGCGTTCAGAAAGTCATGCCTATCATGAGCCTTGCCTGAGAGCCGAAATGAAAGAAGTTCCAATGTCAAAACTCACGCTGGTGCGTTCGATTGCAGCCCTTTGTGTGATCGCAACCCCCAGTATCGCCCAGAACAATCCCTCCCAAAGCCTTCTCACCACCATGGGACCCGGGCAGAGCCGGTCGGTCGATATTTCCTTACGAGCAAGAATTGGTCCTCTGGAACTGGCTCGCGGCTCGTTCAAAGTCACGCTGACACAAGATAGCTATTCCAGCGAAGCAACCTACCGCACGTCGGGCATCGCAGCCTCGTTCAACAATGATGCGGGAGTCGCAACCGTGAGGGGCGTAATTGACGATGGTCAGCTGAAACCACGGTCGTTCGTCAATCAAGAAACCAATGGTAAAAAGCGCCGTATCACAATGACCTTCGCGGGCCGCTCGGTTGATGTGACGGCTGCGCCCATGTGGAGCAGTATGGGCATACCACCCGCAACACTTGCCCAAAAACTTGAAGCAGTCGACCCCGTCACAGGCTTGATGGAGCTTTCACTCGTGACGGGCCGGGATGCCGGGCGGGCATGTGGTGGCGCCGTGAAGATTTTCGATGGCAAGCGGCGCTATGACATTCGCACCCAATATGTCGGGATCGAGCATGTCTCCACCCCCGCCTATAAGGGTCCAGCGACCTATTGCCAGGGCACTTATACCGAAGTAGCTGGCTTTAATCAAAAGAAGCCTGGCGAGACGCGCGAGCCGATCCGCCTTGAAATCTGGCTGGCAGATGTTGGCAAGATGGGCGTATCCGTCCCCGTGCGTATGACCGGGTCTAAAGGCATTTACACGGCCGTACTCTATGCAGACCGGGCAATTGTCCGCTAGGCTCTGTCTTGTTTGTTGATAACCTGCGAAACAAGATAAAAGCGCAACCTAGCGTAAGTTAAACTGGGCGGGCCCTAATGCAGCGATCAAACGTCTGGCAGAAGGCCGCTATCTTCTGGGTCCCCGACTTTTTTGATCAAGGCAGCTTTCAGTTTTTTCATGGCCTGATGCTCGATCTGTCGGACCCGCTCTTTCGAGATACCCATTCGTACGCCCAGGGATTCCAAGGTTGCGCCTTCATCGCTCAAGCGGCGCTCCTGAATGATTGCCAGCTCGCGCGGATTAAGCGACTTGAGCGCCTCCTGGATCCAATTGGAGCGCCGCTCCGTATCGGTGCGCTCCATCACGTCCTGTTCAGGCAAAATACCTTCATCAGGTAACAGATCCTGCCATTCACCACCGCCATCGACACCATCCGACATCGGGGCATTCAAGGAGCGGTCATTAGACGACAAGCGGGAAGCCATTTGTTCGACTTCACGCTCACTCACGCCCAATTTCGTGGCAATGATCTCGCGATTCTCACGTGTCATCATGGCTTCGCCAGTGTCGCTGACTAGAGCGCGCAACCGGCGGAGATTAAAAAATAAAGACTTCTGCGCCGCTGTCGTGCCCGTGCGCACGATCGACCAATTGCGCAATACATAATCCTGAATGGCTGAGCGGATCCACCACGCAGCATAGGTGGAGAAGCGCACGTCGCGCTCTGGCTCAAAGCGGGCGGCGGCTTGCATCAAACCAATATTGCCCTCCTGTACAAGGTCGCTCATCGGCAGGCCATAATTGCGGAAGCGGGCAGCCATGGAGATCACAAGACGCATATACGCACTTGTTAGCTCATGGAGCGCGCGCTCATCTTGGTGGTCCCTCCATTTCACAGCCAACTCGCGCTCGTGATCATGCTCCAGCAAGGGCATCTTCATAGCCTGTTTGACAAACCGGCGCGTTGCACTTTGGGCTTCGGCTGTCTCATACGTGGCCATTTGATCTCCCCGATCCTTGTCCGCATTTGTTTTGCTGATTGGCCTTACGCGCAGGAGCGCTGTCTGGATCAGTCGTTATGACAAATCCATGACCCTAAAGCTGCTATTGAACAGGCATGAGGCGTCAGTCCTGTTTTTGAGTGCGAACGAAAATCCTGGGCGGGAAATCGCTATCCATCTGCACCTCCAAAGACCTGATCTTTCCATCCACATCGGCTTGAAAGGCGAACTTGACATCGAGGAGGTCGTCATCATCCGCTCGTTCGGGCTGGCCATTAAATACATCATAATGCCAATGCTTTAGCCGGATCGGCATCTCATTGTAAGTCCCGCGCAAACCTGCCTCATCGAGCGTGACTGTCCACATGCCATAGCCCTTGTGCTCAAAGATACCGGTAAAGTCGAGGAGTTCTCGCGAGGGCATCTTATTGGGGATAGGCATGGGTGGGGTTTGGGTGGCGGCCTTACCCTCATTGGCGTCGCGGCGGGCAAGGCCACGGGCCGACCAATTGGCAGGCTCAAGCCCCATGAGGCGATCAAACAGATCCAGGCTCACATGGCCGGGCAAAGGCGTGCCGCGCATATTGGCAAAGGCGACAATGCCGACCTTCTGCTCCGGAAACAGGGTCACGCGGGAAGAAAAGCCATTGAGATTGCCGCCATGGGCGACCCGCCGCATGCCGCGATAAAAATCCGTCCGCCAGCCAAGGCCATAGAGACCCCGGCTTAACTCGGCCGCCTCGGGTTGACCACCAGTGGAGACAAGGGGCGCCCACATCGCCTCGCTTTGCGCCAAGGAGATCAAGCGCTGACCGCGATATTGGCCGCGACCAAGCTGCAATTCCATCCACGCAAGAAACTGTTCGACCGAACTATAAAGCTGTCCTGCTGGGCCAATCGCATCTTCGGGCCGCAATGGAATTTGCACTACTTGCTTGGCAGGAGTGAGTCTATGGCCAAAAGCGAAGTTACCGTCTTGAGCCATCTGGCCTGGGCTGAAACCTGTTCGACCCATTCCCAAAGGCTTGAGCAATCGGGCTTGTGTAAAGGCCTCCCACGACTGGCCCGTCACTCGTTCCACGACAAGACCCGCCAAAATATACATGAGATTGTTGTACTGGTACTGGCTGCGAAGGGGCGTCGATGTTTCCAAATAAGGCAAACGTGCGAGCAAATCAGTCTTGGTCAATTTCTCATTATTGTACCATATGAGGTCATGGGTTCCAAGGCCGGTGCGGTGCGAGAGCATGTCGCGAAGGCTCAAACTCGCATACTCTGTCCCGCGATCCATTTTGAATTCGGGCAGATAGGTGGTGACGGGTTCATCCCAGGAAAGCGTGCCCTCATCGACCAAGAGCGCAACAGTCGCCGCCGTGAAGGCCTTGGTGAGGGACGCACAGCCAAACAAGGTATCGGGCGTAACGGCTAGGGTTTTCGCCCCATCGCGCCAGCCAAAGCCCTTGGCATAGATGGGGACACCATCCTTAATGACCGCGACAGCCAAACCCGGCACGCGCCAATTCTGGCGGGCCAGGTCGAGTTCCTCGTCCAAGCCTAGCAGGGGATCGGGTCTGCGCTTGGCTGCCCAAGCTGGACCAACAAGGCCTGCCCCCAGACTTGCACCCAACAATGAAACAAAGGCCCGCCGCTGCATCTATCTGTCCCCCACCAAACTGCGCTACACTAGCGTTATAGTGGGCGGGTCAAGTCGGCCTTGTCTACCCCTATCAGCGCCGAATGGGATCAGCACCCACACAGGAGCGGGTCTCTTCGCTCCACGTCCCGCCGCGGCGATAGCAATCCTGGCGCATGGAAGCTGCGCGAGCTTCGGCTTGGGCAGGATCGGATTCAACCGGGCCCAAGGCACAGGCGGAGAGAAGAGCCAGAGCGCAGGCGAAGCCGCACAGGCTTAGCACATGGCCCATCAGCCTAAGCCGTCAGCTGTTGGCGCGCGACGTCCAAGAGCTGCTCCATTTCGCGGCGAATCTGGTGTTCGCTGACATCTCCACCCTTGGCATCAAGATCGGCTTTGACTTTGCGGTAAACATCTTCATCTCCGGCTTCTTCAAAATCCGCCATGACGACAGACTTGGCATAAGCTTCCGCAGCATCGCCTTCGAGGCCAAGAAGACCAGCAGCCCATACACCTAAAAGCTTGTTGCGACGGGCGGTAATTTTGAATGAAAGCTCGCTATCGTGCGCATATTTGGCTTCTTCAGCGCTCTTGCGCTCATCGAACTGGCTCATGGTCAGATTTCCTTCAAAAACGCGTCTGCGGACGGGTTCCCAAGCGGGAACAGCTACGATGTCTGGATAGGTCTCTGCGCAAGTAAGCGCAAGGGGATGCGCCACATGATTGAGACCCATCGCGCAGCCTGTTAGGGTAGGTGGTCGTTAGGAGTTTCGACTCGCACCACGCTGGCTGCGAGTGCGTGCCTTGCCACCTGACCTCAAAGGAGAGCGCGACCATGTCCCGCCGCAAGAAAATTTATGAAGGCAAGGCAAAGGTCCTGTATGAAGGCCCAGAGCCTGGCACCCTGATCCAGTATTTCAAGGACGATGCGACCGCCTTTAACGCTGAAAAACATGCTATCATTGAAGGCAAAGGGGTTCTGAACAACCGAATTTCAGAATTCATCATGACCAATTTAAATGCAATTGGCGTACCCACACACTTCATCCGCCGCCTCAATATGCGCGAGCAATTGATCCGGGAAGTAGAAATCATCCCGCTTGAAGTCGTCGTTCGCAATGTGGCGGCAGGCTCCATCTCCAAGCGCTTGGGTATTCCCGAGGGCGAATTGCTACCTCGTTCGATCGTGGAATTCTATTATAAGAATGACGGTCTGGGTGATCCGATCGTGGCGGAAGAGCATATCACCGCGTTTAACTGGGCCACCACACAAGAAATTGATGACATTATGGCCCTTGCCCTGCGCATCAACGACTATTTGTCAGGATTGTTTGCCGGTGTCGGCATCCGCTTGGTGGACTTTAAGCTCGAATTTGGCCGTCTCTATGAAGGCGACATGGTCCGCACCGTTTTGGCGGATGAAATCAGCCCCGACTCCTGCCGATTGTGGGATGCACGCACCAATAACAAGCTCGACAAAGACCGCTTCCGGCAAGATTTGGGTGGCGTCTCGGAAGCCTATGCCGAAGTCGCCCAGCGCCTGGGCATTTTCAAAGATCCTCGCAGCGCATTTGTAGAAGGCTAAACCAACCGATGAAAGCCATTGTGAATGTCCGTCTGAAAAAGGGCGTATTAGACCCTCAAGGCCGCGCCATCGCCGAAGCCCTGCGCGGCTTGGGCTTCCACGAGGCCGAAGATGCCCGCGTCGGCAAAGTGATTGAGATTGAGCTAGACGAGACCGACCCTGCGCGTGGTGCCGCTCGCGCTAAGGAAATGGCGGCCAAGCTTTTGGCAAATCCAGTCATCGAAAGCTGGACCGTCGAAATCGCGGCTTAGGGGGTCGGAGCTCGGTTAGGAGCGGTAATGGATCGGGTGAAGGGATAGGTTGGACGTTAGCCTAGTTTTTTAGGCGGCAACTTTCCAGCCATGATCTCCCTGCTCGAAATTAATTCGATCATCACGGTCCTCACGATCAGCGTCTATGAGCATATCAATCATATCCCTGATATGCGCATTTCCTTCGTCGAATTCGCGGTAAAGGGCACGTACAAAGCGATCTGCTATTTTGGGCTGGGTGCCTCGTTTTTCCCACAAAGCAACTGTTTGATCCTCATTGCCAAGTATCAACGCCAACTTTGATTGGCTCAATCTCATTTCCTTGCGCAAGAACCGCAACTCAGAGCCATTTAGCTTACGCGTTTTATTCACAAGACCACGGGCAATCGCGCGATGTAAGCCATAGATGTCGTGAATTGAGACGCCATCGCCATACGGTGTTTTATGCCTATCAAAGCCGTTTACGAGCCAAACATTTCGCAGCCCGCACTCTTGATAATGATACATTTTTCTCTCCTAAATCACGGTGATAATGATCGCTCTTTTTGGCAAATCTATCGCCACCGCTACCTCCATGGTGTTACCCGCGACGCGATGCGTCAGGGTCAGTTTCCAGCACCCATAAATGTCCAGCGCAACTGGCTAGCTTATCATGCCTGCTTGTAGGCAAGCTAAAACTTGAGTGCTGGTAAACTTTCTCTCTTTCATTCTCTTGCGAGCATGGTCTGTGAAGACCACATTCCCACTATCTTGAGCGATTTCTCGCAGCAGCACTCTTGCATTTGCGTCGTTCATTCGCATCGGCACCGGATCGTTCATGACCTATAATTATTATAGGTATGCAATTTTTGCAAGCACTTTCCTTTGAGCGTTAAAAAGTTGGCGTTGATATCACTAAGCCTGCGGCAAAGGTCACATCCATGTCATGGTTGATTGCTAACCCGCCGCTCACGGCTGGTTACGGGCTTTGGAGTCGGCGCGATGAAATTTTTCGTTGGTTTGATTATTGCAATTCTGGCATCACTCACAACAACTGGGATTGCCGCTGCACAAGCAGCCCCGCCAGACTTGATCTTGAACGGCACCATTAGCGGCAAAGATCATCAAACCTATGTCGAGGTGCCTTTTGATGTACCTCAAGGTGTCGAGCGTCTAACAATTGCCTTTGAATATTCCGGCAAAGAAGCCCGAACCGTCATTGATCTTGGCCTTTCCGATCCCAATGGTCTACGCGGGTGGAGTGGCGGCAATAAATCCACCATCACGATTGCAAGCAGCGACGCCACGCCTTCCTATGTTCCAGGGCCAGTGGTCGCCGGCCAATGGAAGCTCATCCTCGGGGTGCCTAACATCCGGTCCGGCGTGACAGCGAACTATAAGGCACACATCACTTTTGGCAAAGCAGGCGACCCTTTACCCCGTTCAGCCTTTAAGGCGGAGCCCACTAAGGCGACCGCGGGTTGGTATCGTGGCGACTTCCACAGCCATACAGGCCATAGTGATGGTACGTGTGATAGCCTGTCGGGTCGGCGCATCCCGTGCCCAGCATTTCGGACGCTTGAAGCAGCCCGTACCGCAAAACTCGATTTCATCTCGGTAACCGAGCATAATGCCGCCTCTCACCACAGCGTTTTGCGTGAACTGCAAGCTTACTATGACACCCTCCTGATTATTCCGGGGCGCGAGATCACCACCTTTTTCGGTCACATGAACGCCATTGGACCAACAGAACCATTAGAATTTCAACTTGGAAGCGATCGTCTTCCTAAGGTTGGTGGTCTTGTAGACAAGGTGCGGCAGCAGGGCGGCATAATCTCCATCAATCACCCAGGCATGCCTTCTGGTGAAGAGTGTATGGGCTGCGGCTATGTTGTGCGCGACGTTGACTATAGCCGTTTTGATGCGGTTGAAATCGCCAATGGCGGCACCATGCATTTTGTTGGTTCAGCTGAAGGACAGCTCAGTCATATTCCGTTTTGGGAAAACCTGCTTAATCAAGGAATTCGCATAACGGGGCTTGGTGGCAGTGATAGCCACGATCCAGATGCGCCGATCACCCGCCAATTTCCGGTTGGTCGCCCTACGACAGTGGTTTACGCAACTGAGCTGTCGCAAAAAGGCATTCTGGATGGCGTGAGAAGCGGTCGCGTGTTTGTCGATCTGACCGGTCAAAGCAATGCGCACCTAGACCTCAGTGCCGCAGGGCCAGGGTCAGTCGTCTCCATGGGCGGAGCACTTTCGCTGCGGCAGGGCGAGAGCGGTGAGTTGACCATCGACATCCGCGACCTCGCAAGCGGTCAAGTTCAATTAGTCCTTGGGCGCGGCGCTCCCGACCTTGTTCTGCAGGACCGTGTGATTGATGGAAAGGATCGGCTGCGCAAACTGAAACTGCCTTATGCACCGGCACCTTACTGGGTACGCGTGAATGTCCGAGATGGGGATGGCAAGCTGATGCTCATTTCGAACCCTGTGTACATATTGCCCAAGAAATAAAAGTATCAAATATATGTCACAACAATTTTAATGTGACCGTTTAGTAACCCGTCAAGTTCGTGCCAATCTATAAATGAATGGTAGTCATGATCGGAGAAAAAACGATGCGTACACAGAATTTAATTTTCTTGAGCACAGCTATATTACCATTATGCCTGTCTGTGCCTGTTTTTGCACAAAGCGTCACTTTGAACACTGACACAGTTTCGGTTGAGGAAATTGTGGTGACGGCGCGCGCTGGTACCACCGCGCGGCGCAAAGCGGACGTGTCGTATGCCATCACCTCCATCAGCGCTGATGCCCTAAGGCTGCAAGCCCCGATCTCCACGGCAGAAGTTTTTAAAGCTATTCCTGGATTTTGGGTTGAAGCTTCCGGCGGCGAGGCCTCTAACAATGTTCGCACACGCGGCATCCCGACTGACGGCTATTCCTCGGTAACAATTCAAGAAGACGGCCTGACCGTTCAACATGATGGCGGTCTTGGCTGGTTGAATGCGGACCAATCGTTCCGAGTTGACGAAACAATCGGGCGCGTTGAAGCGGTTCGTGGCGGCCCAGCTTCCATTTTTGCCTCAAATTCGCCCGGCGGAACGGTAAACTTCATCACGCGTCAAGCAGGCAGCAAGCCTGAAGGCACGATCAAAGCGCAAGTTGGCGATTACGGCATGTATCGCACCGACTTCTTCTATGGTGCCCCGCTTTCCGACAATTGGGGCCTCACAGTTGGTGGCTTCTATCGCGCCGACCAAGGCGTACGCGATCCAGGGTTTACCCAGAACAAGGGCGGTCAAATTCGCGTTGGCCTAAGTCGTGTGTGGGAAAGCGGTCGCATCGATATCAATGTAAAACATATCGATGATAACGTCGGCTTCCTCTTGCCAGTCCCCCTAACTTTTGATGGCAGCGGCGACGTCGCGGCTGTGCCGGGGTTCGATGCAAATTATGGCACCCTTGCAGGCAATGACAATCGTCTGCTCAGCTTTCGTAGCCCGAACGGTCCAAAAGATTTTGATCTTTCCCGCGGCACCGATGTTAAGCTGACAGCGGCAACGGTTAAAGCGGACTTCGATATCGGCGCTGGCTGGCGCTTACAGAACATTGCGCGCTTCCGCACAAGTGAAATTGTGCGCAATGGCCTCTTCCCAACCGGCAATCTTGAGACCGCCCAAGCCCGTCTGAATAGCGCTCGCGCGTCTGCACTCGCGGCCTTCCCTGGTGCCACCAACGTTGAATATCGATATACCACCCGCGGAACCACGTTTGACGTCGCCAATCAAAATGGCAACGGCCTGGTCGTCAGCGGTAACTTGTTGAGCGTGTCGGTGCCAGTGGATGAATTTACCAATGACGTGCGCGTGGTGCGTAAGTTTGAAATCGGCAACCAAACGCATGACATTGCATTCGGCGCATACTTCTCCAACTTCACCTATGATTATGATCGCTACATGGCGACAGCCAACTTGGACGTGAAGGACCAAGCAGAGCGGTTGGATATTGTTGCCGTCAATGCAGCAGGTGCAATCCTTGGTCGCGTCACCGATAACGGCATTTTGCGCTATGGGTCGCTCTATGACAACGCAGCCATCGATGCCACAGTAACGGCGTTTTATGTTTCAGATGAATGGCAAGTCACGCCAAAGCTGCGCATTGACGCTGGCCTGCGCTATGAGAGCATTGAGTTCACTGGGTCCGTTGAAGGCAAGCAAACCATCGACCTCGGCGTTGCTGGCACGTTGGCTGACAATCAGTTTATTACTGGCACGGGTGTGTTCACCCCCATCAGCCGGGACTATAATGATACAGGCTTCACGCTGGGTGCTAACTACCAAATCAACGACAAGTTAGGTGCGTTTGCCCGCTATACCGATACATTCAGACTTCCCTCGCCATCGGAGTTTCAAGGTAGCGCAGGTGATGCACTCCGCACGGACATTAAGGTAACCCCTGTTGCCATGGCCGAAGGCGGCATCAAATTCCAATCTGATCTGTTCGATGCTTATGCCACCGTCTTCAACACGAAGTTTGAGAACGTCCGCTTCACAGACAATGTCTTCAACTCCACAACAAACTCGTTCACCACACGGATCGGTTATGCTGATACTAAGACCTACGGTGTCGAAATTGAAGGCGTGGTTCGGCCTTTGGATTGGGCAGATTTGTCTGTCGCCGTGTCTTGGCAAAACCCAGAATATGAGAACTTCACATTCACGCAAAACGTGGGCGGTACACCGGTGACGGTCAGCTTCAATGGCAAGCA
>CALRXH020000007.1:0-117948 GCA_943372135.1 Maricaulis salignorans
TCTATCGAAAGATGGCTTGGCCTATTGGAGCGCCTTTTCCTTTTAACACGAGTGCCAGCATGGCATTCCAATGCCCTGAAGCGGCTAGTGCGCGCCCCCAAGGTACACTTCTTCGATTCTGGTTTGGTTGCAGCGTTGCAAAATATTGATCATGGGAAACTGGAACGCGACAGACAACTCTTTGGCCCATTGTTGGAGACTTTCGTCTTTGGTGAATTGCGCAAGGCTGCGAGCTTAACTGCCCGCCACACCTCGATCAGTCATTATCGGGACAAGGACCAGGTGGAAGTGGACTTTGTACTAGAGCGGTCTCCAGGGCATCTGATTGGGATTGAAGTCAAAGCGAGCGCAACAATCAGACCTGCAGACATCAAAGGTCTGACAAAACTACGCGATACAGCTCAAGACCAATTTAAGCTTGGCGTTGTTCTTCATGACGGTGATACAGTCCAAGAGGTAAGCGAGCGTATTTTCACAGCACCCGTCAGCATTTTATGGTCCTAGGCAAACATTTTTGCAGTCGCACCGTCCAAATTTTACTTCTGACAGCCCTAGTCTGGCCCGTCGTACCCCCAATTTCCCCTCTGAAGTGTATTGTGGCAATGGGACATGGCGGGTCATATTGGGTTAAGCTGGTGTGTGCTGGCACTCATCGAAACACATTGATCCATCTGTGGATAACAGATGGATAAGTCCCGTTTTTTGGGCTTCCCGATTTTGGTGAACATGCTGGATTAGTGTGGTTTTTCTGAGTTCTCTTTGTCTTGCGAGATCGCAGTTCCACGATACTTGTCGAGCCTGATAGAGGATGAGACACATGAATACCGACACACTTATGACCGTCGAAGATGCCGCAGCCCATTTGAAGATTTCCAAGCACACCCTGAACCGCTGGCGTGTAACCGGTGAAGGCCCTCCCTTCATCAAATATGGCCCACGCTTGGTGCGTTACCTCGTCACTACACTTGATGTGTGGGCGCAGGAACGCATGTTCGCCAATACCAGCCAATATGGGCGGTAGGCTCTTGGCTTACCAATCTTCGCCAAGTGCCAGAGCGTTTGGGTGCGTCAAGGTAACCTTCTTGAAGGGGGCTCTGCCCACCTTGACCTGCCCATCACGCTCTGGCGCACTTCCAAGTGTCGGGACGCGGGGCGCGTCCCGTCATTACCCCTCGACCTCGCCTCCGGCAGGGCGAACACGGGGCTTGGACTAAAGGAATTTGGGATTTCTGTTCTATCGGCAAAATTCTGATCTTGCCAAAAAGGCGCTTTGGGACGGTTGCTGGTTCCCAAGACGGCGGATCAAGAACTCAAGATTGTCTCCGCGCGCGATTACGCGGCCAGTGGATTGACCTTAATGGCATCCTCATTGGCACGAGCCTGGGCTAACTCATAGCTAAGCTGCATCTTGAGCAACGTCTGAGCACGCGTGCCAAATACCTTTTCAAAACGGATTGCCATTTCGGCTGACAATCCCGCTTTCCCGGTCAAGAGATTGGTTAGTGCTTGACGCGTCACGCCGAGATGACTGGCTGCATCGGTCACCGACAAACCGTGGGCCTCAATGATATCGCTGCGGAGCCACGAGCCGGGATGCATGGCGAAACTATCGTGCAATTTAATTGCCATTAGTGATAATCCTCCAAATCCAAGTCCTAAATTATGAGGCTTTCGCTTATTCGAAAAGTCATACGCCAGTTACGGCTGACAGTAAGCGACCAAACTCCTGCGCGATCTCCAGTCAATTGATGCGCTCCGTAATTGGGAGGCACATATAGGTCATTGGCTTGATCAATTGCATCAAGCCAGACCAGCATTCTGCGCAACCTCTCGACGAGGTTGCTTGGCAGCCCTTTGGATTTTCCGGTTTCCAAAAAGGCCAATAGTGCTTTGTGACGAACGCTCCCTATCTCCATTTCGCATACTCCGCAGACCAAGGAATGTCAATCGACACTTGTCAATTGTCATTTTGCCCAGGACGTGGCGTGAGGATGCGGGCCGCGACTAGGTCGGCGACACCGCGCTGGGGCAGATCGCCTATATGGGCATAGCGCTCAGTTGACGCACTCTTTCGATGACCCAGGGATTTGCCAACAACATAAAGAGATGCGCCAGCCTCAACAGCAAAAGTTGCGAAGCTGTGGCGTAAGTCGTGAAGTCGGACATCGGGCAGACCGATGATTGCGCGAACCTTTTCCCAAGCACGATTGACACCAACCAGCGGCTTATCAACCCGTTCTGACATGAAAACCCAAGTCCCACGTCCGGGTGTACGCTTTTCAATAATCAAACGCGCGGGATCAGATAGTGCGATGATCCGTGATCGATTGAGCCCACCCATTTTGGTTCGGACAGGCGGCAGCACCAATCTGGATCGGTCGAGATCCACCTCCGACCATTGCAGCTCCACGATTTCGTTTCGGCGCGCGCCAGTCAACATGATGAGGCGGATAATGTCCGCCATGTCTCGCGTTAAGAGCCAAGCCGTTTCTGCGTCATCTAGCGCTGCCCAAACTCGTCGCGCCTCATCTTCTGTAAGCGGACGATCACGCTCAGCATCACGATACTTTTGAACATGCTTGGCCGGGTTATCTTTCAGAAGCTCCCGCCAAATCGCCCAATTGAGCATGGCCGACAAGCACCGCATGGCGCGCGCGGCCACACCCGGACCACCTGTGACGATTGCCCGCCCCTGCTTCTTGGTCTTGATGTCAGCGGACGTTTCCCCTGCCGCGACTTTGGCCTGGAAGGCTGCCAGATCTGACGGTCTCAAATGAGCGGCAACCCGGTCACCCAGCAAAGGCTGGATATGGCGAACATAGCAGCTGCGATCAACGCCCCATGACGACTCCCGCTTTAGAGGCTTATCTTGGGGGCCTTCTCGCAAATAGAGATCAAACAGCTCAGAGATGGTCGTTGGCTGGAGGGCTTTAGGTTCAACACTGCTTGGTGAAGGCGTATCCGTATTAGCCACTTGGCCGAGTATGGCACCTGGATCCTCACCTCGATTGAGTGCGGTAATCAACTCTAGCGCTTTGTCGCGCGCCATCTCAGGCGTCCAAGGTGCCCCATGCTCACCGATCGTCACCCAACGCTGCACCCCATTCGCACGTGCCTTTAAGCAATAGGTCTTCCGACCACCCGGCCAGACCCGCAAAAAGAAACCCCGGACACTGGCGTCCCAGATCCTGAATTCACCTTCACTTGTTGGTGCTGCGCTATCGACCAATCGCTTGGTCAACCGAGCCTTCAAAGGGGTAGTCGACATCTGGCTTATCCTTCAATTCATTGCGGCGTCTGCTCCAAACACATGACCACAAAAGCGGCGAAAGTGCCTGAGTTCGTCGCAAATTTTGTGCCGCGCCAGCTACCACTCAGCTACCAACTTAAAAATAAGCCCTGACAAGCAATCACAAGCGCTGGTGAAAAGTGCGCTTAAGTCTTTGTAAAATCAAGTTAGTCTTTAAAGGCTATGACAAGCTAAAATCAACCATAGATCTATGCGTTCAAACTTGCCAAGGTGGATGTCGTGAGTTCGAATCTCATCGCCCGCTCCATTTTTTCTGACAGGTTAAATCGGAACAACATGTCTGCTGAGAGGCTTCAGTGTGCGAGGCGTTTGCGAAAATACAACGCTGAGGCGCAGATGCCGATGAAGCCGATCAAGCCGACGCCATAGGCGGCTTGAATGAAAAATGGCACCCAAGCGAGTTGGATGTTGGCGAAATTCTTGGCCAGCAAAAGACCAATGCTGCCGACATAGCCCGCAGCATCGGCAACATAGATCAGGAAGCCAGCCGTGGCGACCTGCCCGCTGGCGGCCACCAATCGATCAAACAAGACTGTGTTGAACGGCGTGTAAGCGGCATAGAGCCCTGCACCCACCAAGATCATCCACGCGATGGGGCCGATCAGCTCTGCTTGAAAGGCTAATGTCGACAAACCAATACAGGCAAAGCCGGCAGCCAGAATGGCATGCACAACCAAGAACGCGTTCCGATTATCCTTAATCACCATCAGCGAAGCGAGAATGGTCAAAGCAACGAGGGCAACGGGCAGTTCTGATAAGGTGAAGAGGGCCGCGCCATTAGCTTGGCCAAGGTCGCGCCAGATCTCAGCAGCAAAGTTGTCCCGGAAATCGCGAAACGCCGTCAGAAAGACATAGGCCGCTACCAGCAGGATGAGACCAGGCGCATAGGCCAGCATAAAGCCATTGCGCTCTTTCGGCTGCATGGGCGCACGGCGCACGCGCTGGGCTTGGTCTTCCTCCGACGGCGGCGGCAAGAGCGACAGGCCCCACACGGCCAGAAACAAGAGCGGGAAGAATAGAGCGCCTGTTGCCGCTGGCATCCAGAATGGGCTGACGGCCGATTGGCTCATCAACAGACTGCCAACGGACTTCACAATCCCGGACGAGACGATGAAACTGGCGCACAAGATCGCACCAAGCGCTTCGGTGGTTCGCCGTCCCTCCAGAAAGCTGAATACCAAGCCCCAAATCAGCCCCAGTGGCAGGCCATTGAGAAATAAAGCTGCGACATTCCAAGGGGCTGGAAGGATCGCGAACAAGACAAGCGCGAGCCACGAAAGGCCGATCAACGCCAAAATGGCCCAGCCGCGCTTATCCCCATCCAACTCAGCAATCACTTTGATGCCAATGAACTTTGACAAAGCATAGCCGAGCACTTGGGCGATCACCAAGGCGATCTTGTAATCCAGCACAAAGGTCCAGCCAACCACATCTTCATAGGTCGCCGCCGAGAAGGGCTTGCGGAAGGCATACATTGAAAAATAAGCGCAAAAGGCAACGATGCCGCCATAGGCAATAAAGAAAGCCGGATGAGCACGAGATAAATACGTTTGAACCCGACCCATTTTTGCCCCCAGCCTGTCTACTGAACCTGTGATGGTAACATCCAAAACGATGTTGCTGCCGGGGACAAGCCCTTGCGCAGATCACATCTGCAATGGTTTATAGCGCGGAAGGCAAATCAGCCCTCGCAACCCTAATGGCACCTTGATCTTTGGTTAAACTCCCGCCGAGCATGACCATGCTTCTTCGTCATCCACCGCCCACTCTTAACTGCCGCTAGTGACATTTGTGACCAGCCGCTGCACATTAATCAGACAGCACTAAAAAAATCATCCGGGGCTCAACACCCCGATGGTCGTTTAGCCTGCGTGCATCATGGCCCATGTTGATCACGCTGGTGAAATCTTGCGGGATATTGAGTGTCGTGAGTTAGTGCGATACGTTCGTCCCAATCCTATGCATCCAAACTTGATCCCGTTGCTGACCCTTTTAGGCCTGCAGCGGGATCTGTCGTAGCCAACATGCGACTTCGGATAGCTAGCAAAGCCCAACCTATCAGCCGGGCACGCTTTGTGTTTGACCTTGGTCACGCTCTCGTGATTGAGTGTGCTCATGACCCAAAAAAATCACCCTGCTCGTCCGTCGATTCTGCTAATCATAAGCCTCTTGGCCATGCTTCTAGTGTTTTGCTTTAAGGGCGTTTTGACTGCGCCCCCAAGTATCTCAGAGACACTGGCCACAACAGGATTTGATACAAAGGCAGCCATTGGTCGCCTGACGCGTATTTTAGGGGATGAAAGACCACACCCAGTAGACTCCCCAGCCAATGATCTGGTGCGCGAGCGTATCTTGAGTGAGATCAAGATCTTGGGCTATATGCCTGTGGTGCGCGATGATTTTGCTTGCCGCGGCTCGAAACGCTTTGGCGGCATGAGCTGTGCGCGGGTGCGCAACATCTTGTTTCGTGCAGGCCCTCAAGGTGGTGGCGCAGCCCTGATTGCATCGCATTACGATTCTGTGCCGGCAGGCCCCGGCGCTAGCGATGATGGTGCAGGCGTGGCTGGGACCTTGGAGATTGCCGCGCGCCTGGCCGGCCGTAAGCTATCAAAGCCGGTTATCTTCCTCATCACCGATGGCGAAGAAGTTGGGCTTTTGGGGGCGACCTCATTTGTCCGCAAAGACCCTTGGGCCAAAGATGTGGCCTTTGCCATCAATATGGAAGCCCGTGGCACAGGCGGCCCCGCCATCATGTTCCAAACAAGCATGCCCAATGGCCGCGATATTGCCGCCTTGACCGCCACACCTGTGCGCACCATCGCCAACTCTATGGCGGCCGACATTTATCGAACCTTACCGAACGATACGGACGCAAGCGAGTTTTTGGGCAAGGGCTATGATGTCATCAATTTTGCCTTTATCGCCCCACTGGCCCGGTATCACACGCCACTCGACACACTTGCCTATCTTGAGCACACCAGCGTTGGGCATATGGGTGGTGCGGCACTGGTGGCCTTGGAAGGACATCTGGCGGCAAAGCCTGACGCCAACGCTCCTGAGGCGCAGGTCATCTATTCTGACGTCTTAGGTCGCTTCATGCTGGTGATGCCGGTTGCAGCCGGTTATGGTCTGTTAGGCTTTGGGCTAATTGCAGCCGTGTTCGCCTATGCACGAAGCGGGCCAAATGGTGCCGTGCGGGCGCTGGTTGCGCCTCTGGTTTCCCTTCTTGTCGCGGGCGGTGTTGGCTTTGGCGCGCTTTGGCTAATCGACCAAATTCGTGACGAGAGCCAATGGTGGTTTGCCACACCAATGGCCGGTCGGGCTTTAGTCTATAGTATTGGCCTATTGGGGGTCCTCCTCGCGCTATGGCTCTGTCGCGGGATATCCGCCAAACGCGTTCTTGCCGGGGCTTGGATCTGGGTGGCCGGGCTATTCTTGGGTCTCTCAATCGTGTCCCCCGGCAGTATGATCCTTGCTGCCCCTGCCGCTGGGCTCGCCGGGCTCGGGTTCGTTCTGACGGGCATGAAGATTGACCGAAAATTGCTTATGGGAACGTTCGGCTTTGCCGCCGCTCTTGTTCTACTGATTTTCATCCTGCCCGCCTTAGACTTTGCTGAGGTCGGATTAGGCTTTGACTTGGGCTGGGCGTTTGGAGCTGTCGGTGCCCTTTTGATGCTGTGTGTACTTACACCAATCTGGCAGCCTGAGACGAAGATGGCTGGCGTAAGTTTTCTGACTTTGGCGACAGTTGGCGGTGCCTTTGCTTGGGCTGCCTTCGCAACAGCCTATTCACCTGAAATCCCACGACCCTTGAATGTGCAGCACTGGCATGGCGGCGAGCGAGATAACGCCTGGGTGCTTGGCCCAGGCGATGACGCTGCGCCCAGTCCCATGCAAGCAATCGCACCGTTCAAACGTGCCCCTCTGACAAACAGTGATAGCAAGCGCGTTCATGCCCCGGCGCCCCTGCCGAGCGGCGCCACTCTGCCTGCCCGTATCAATATCCTCTTCGAAACCAAGACGACCGAGGGCCGCACCCTGAAGCTGCGCGTGCTAGCACCGGGAGCCGATGAGGTGATCCTCTCCGTACCGAAGGAAGCGCAAGTTCGCACCCTAACCGGCGGCGGCGATGGCCAAGCTGGTGGGGTTAGTTTTGATGTGCCCAAAGCCCTTGGCCTGCGCTGTGTGGGTCGATCCTGCGTGCAATGGGATTTGGAGGTGAGGCTTGGCCCCAAGCCTGCGCCCTGGATCACGCGTGCCGTCGTTAGGCGCTTGGGCCCTGAGACTGACCCGCTCATCAAAGCGCGCCCGCCTTGGTCATCGCCGGTTCAGGGTGGCGACATACGCGTCACTCATCAGAGCCAGAGGGTCTAAGAAAAAAGGCCCTTCCCCAACCAAAGGGGAAAGGCCTCTTTTCTGACCAAGGCAGGGCTTTCGGCTAGCGACTAATATTCGCTCTCATTCACATAGAAGCTGGGCTTCGCTGCTGGCTGCAAGCTTGGACCTTCTTCGGGATCAATAATCCCCGCTTCAGCCGCCGCCTTTGCACGGCGTGACGAGGAAGCTTTGACCAAGGAGTCGAGCTCGATCTGCGTGCACAGACCAATGGTAACGGGATCGACCGGCTTAATCTGAGAACTGTTCCAGTGGGTGCGGCTACGTACGCTCTCAATGGTTGACTTGGTCGTGCCGATCAGCTTGCCCATTTGGGCATCGGTGATTTCCGGATGATAGCGCAAGAACCAAGCAATCGCGTCCGGGCGGTCCTGGCGACGAGACACTGGCGTATAGCGTCCGCCGCGCTTCTTAACCGGCGGCAAGTCAAGTTTTCGGCCTTCCAATGGCTTGATCTTGTGAGTTGGATCGGCCTCACCACGGGCGATCTCCTCGCGCGACAATTGCGAATTGGCGATTGGATCCAAGCCACGCACACCGGTTGCGACGTCGCCATCAGCAATCCCTTTGACTTCTAGTGGATGCAGGCCGCAAAAGGCTGCGATCTGGTCAAATGTCAGGCCGGTATTGTCGATCAACCACACGGCAGTGGCTTTGGGCATCAAGATCTCGTACATGATTTCTGGCCTCCAGATACAAAATCGCCCGGCGCGACGGCCGGGCAAGGGGTCGCGGGCCCGATCATTTAAGGGCCCTATAAGCGCAGGCATAACGGTTTCTTGCGAAATTTGGAAGCCCGGTGACTGTTAGTTGGTGTGTGACCGAGCCTATCAATCAACTGTGCTAGAAGCGGGTAGATGCACGCAGGCGCATCAAGGTTTCGCCTTGGGCACCAGCGATATGATTCGGCTGATAGATGTAGGTCAGCTCTACCCCCAGCCACCCTGCGGTTTCAGAAGTGTGCCCCAACAGCCAGTCTCGGCTGGCGGTCAAGCGTATCTCACGCCCCGATGGCGCTACATCAATGCTGCGCTCCGACCAAGTCTGGGCGCTGGCCCACGTGGGGTACGGATCGGCCAAACGATAGCGCAGGCTTCCCTGTTCAACCCGCAAAGGCTGTTCAAGACCCAGCCGCCACCATCCGTCTCTAAGTTCTCTGGCATAGGTCAAGGAAGCGGCACTGGCGAAAATCGGGGCACCCGCAGCAAAGGCCTTATTGCCAGAGATCTCGGCCAATCGTGCACCTTGTAGCCGTGCGGTCACGCTCGCGCGGTCACCAAGTACGAAGTCAAATTGTAAGCCCACAAAGCGAGTTTGGGCGCGAGTTTCATCGGGTTGAAGGTTATCGGAGAGCCATGCCCCGTCGCTCCAGCGAGACCCAAGGAAGCTGCCGTGCTCAGCCAGGCTGCCCATTTCAATTACACTTGTTAGGCGTGGGCTTTGATGAGCTAACTGAAACAGAGAGGCGGACTGACGGGTCTCAGCCATACCGCGCAAGCGATCAAATCCGCCCGAAGCGTTAAAGGCATGCAGGCTTACGGAATCCTTGCTTAAAGCCAAGCCTTGGAAGGCCTGAAATTGACCCAATCCCATCAGCCCGAACTGGGTGCCGCCTCCAGCAGCATCCCCGGCCAAGCCATAGGGTCGGGTCGTGGAGTCTGGGCTGGACTGGGCCAAAGATATCGCGAGCGTTCCGCCCCAGGGTGCACCCGAGAGCGGCATCAAGGCACGGAGAACGGGGGTTTGGGAAGCAACGCGATCATCTTGCACGCCCCAAGCTGCACTCGCCAGCGTGGGCTTGGTGAAGCTCAGCAAGCTATCGCCAATTTGTGCGGTTTGCTGCGGCTCTAAGGCATAGGTTTCAGTGGTAAAACCCGACTTCGCATGGGGACGTAACCGGTAGCCCAGAGAGACATTGAACGGGCGTTGATATTCGTCTAGCACAGCGGTTCTGAGACCATCTTGCATAAATGCATCGCCAAAGGCTTGCCCGGCCTCCCCATCAAACAAGTCAACGCGTACGGCTTCACCCGATGCGCTGCTGGTTGCTGTCGCACCAAGTGGCGAGAAAGCCCGCTCGAGATCGATAATTCCACGGCCAAATGTATCGTCCGTACCCGTGGTGCCAAGATCGCGCGCGGTGCGGTAGAGAATATCCACCACTTGCGTACCCGTTAGATTAGGGAAGGCCTGAAATAAGAGCGCCAAAGAGCCGCTGATGTGGGGGGCGGAAAATGAAGTGCCGGACAAACGCCAGCATGAAGTTGCGTCGCAATCGGCAATAATGTCGGTGCCGGGGGCCACAAGATAATTGGTGCGGGCAACGCCTGCCTTCGCACTGAAGGTCGAAAGCGCTTCTACGGTATCGGTTGAACCTGCAGCAATGATCAGGCCGCGAAACCGCGGGTCGATCGATAATTGGGCTGGAAATTCTGGGTCGGCCGTGGCGTCATTTCCAGCTGATGCAACAACGACGATCCCAGCATTGGTTGCACGCAGGAGTGCGGCGGTTAGAGATGAACCGGTGGACGATGATCCACCCAGAGACAAATTGATAACGCGCACGCCGTCCGCGATGGCAGAGTCCACACCGCGCGCGATATTGGTCTCCGGCAGCTTACAGCCCTTATCTGTGCCGACTTCTTCGCACGTGCCTTCGCGGTCGGCGCGATAGCTGATGATGGTGGACTTGAAAGCGACACCCACTGTGCCCGAGCCGTTAAACTCGTGGGCGATGATACCAGACACGCGGGTGCCATGACGTTCTTCGGCAGCGATAGTTTGATTGGGGCGACCGACTTCCATATCACGAGACAAGGGTGAGATGTTGTTCTTTAGGTCGATCTGATCGACATCGATACCCGTATCGACAACGCCGACGCGAATGCCTGCGCCAGTCGCGCCATATTCCCAAGCCTTAACCGTTTTGATGCCAGCTAGGCCCCAACTGCGCGTGTATTCGCGCGACAGTGCCGACGGATAGTCCACGCCAGCAACTAATCCAGGTGGCGGTGGTGGCGGTAGTGGCGGCGGAGGCGGTGGCGGTGGCGGCGGAGGGGGTGGCGGAGGAGGGGGAGGAGGAAGCGGAGGTGGGGAAGGTTGGACGACACCTCCACTACTGCCACCGCCGGCGCAAGCCGTGAGCAGCACAGAATTTGTAACAGCCAGGACCAGAAATAAGACACGGAGCGTCATCACATCGGGCCTCCTGCCCAGATTACTTTGCGTACCGTTAAGAGAATTACGTTTCGGGACTGTAAATCAGACGGCTGACAAAAGTGTGAGAATAGATTGGCCATAGCGTCTAGCCTTGGCTTCGCCTATTCCCGAGATCAACATCAAGGCCGACGACGTCGTTGGGCGCGCCAAAGCGACTTGGCGCAAAACGGAATCGTGGAACACCACATAGGGAGGGATGCCGGCGGCACGAGCGGTTTCCAGCCGCCACGCCCGTAAAGAACGATAGAGGGTAAAGGTCTCAGGATCCATATCGTAATCCAAAGTAGGCTTTACCACTGTCCGCTTGCCCCCTCCGACCTGGACTGGATCCTCGCGGATGAAGACGGGGGCCACACCCTTCAATATCGATCGTGCAAGGTCAGGACAGGCGATGGTGAGCATTGGAAAGCCATCACGATTCTGCTCGGCCAAAATACCATCAAACAAGAGCTGATCTAACACCCGACGCCACGCAGTTTTATGGAGTCCCTTGCCAATTCCATAGGTCGTACGCTCGGCAAAACGGGTCTCCAGCGCCCCGTCTGGCTCTGACCCGATCAAATGGGAAATGATCCGGCCCCGCCCGAAACTCTCCTCACACCGGATGACTGCAGACAGCGCCATCTTCGCCCATTGGCTTGAATCATGGCCCATGTTCGGGTTTGTACAGACATCACATTGCCCACAATCGTGAACATCCGTCTCGCCGAAATAACGTCGAACCCCGCCCCGCCGACAAGCCAGGCCATCGAGGAACCCATAAAGCTGGTTGAGTTTGGAGCGTTGAACTTGCTTGACTTCATCGGGCGCGGGCGAGCCATCGATCCGTTCAGACATGAAACGGCGATCGGAGAAGCCGTAAAAAGCAATGCCCTCCGCCGGCAGGCCATCGCGACCAGCGCGACCGACTTCTTGCCAATAAGCTTCGATGCTTTTGGGCGGGTCTGCATGAATAACATAGCGCACATCGGGCTTATCAATGCCCATGCCGAAGGCGATAGTCGCCACCATCACAACGCCATCTTCTTCTTGAAAGCGGCGCAAATGCTCGGCCTTCAGATCAGGTGGCATCTGGGCATGATAGGCTAGCGCATGGACGCCCTTGTCTCGCAGACTGGCAGCCAGGTCTTCAGTTTCCTTGCGCGCCGTCACATAAATGATGCCGCACAGGCCTTGCCGCGCCAAAACCAGTTCCAGAATGCGGCTAGCTGCTCGGCTGTCCTTGCGCCGTGTCGAAAGGATGAGATTTGGGCGATCAAAGCTCGCCACAAATTCAGGGGCGTGCATCAAATGCAGCTGCCTACGAATGTCTTCGCGCGTACGGACATCGGCTGTCGCGGTCACGGCCAAGCGCGGCACACCGGGAAAAGCCTCTTGCAAGGCGCCGAGGCGGCGATAGTCCGGCCGGAAATCATGGCCCCATTGACTGACGCAATGGGCTTCATCCACCGCAATGAGTGAAATCGGATAGCGGCTTAAGCGCTCGATCAAGGCCCCAGACGACAGACCTTCTGGCGACACATACAAAAGGTCTAGGCGGCCAGCTTCGAGTGCTGAAAACACCGCCTGCTTATCTTCCCACGCCATACTTGAATCAATACGCGCCGCGCGAACCCCTGCTGCAAGCAAGGCTTCGACTTGGTCGGTCATCAAAGCAATCAAAGGCGAAACGACGATACCAACACCTTGCCGCAGTAGGGCCGGGATTTGATAACAAACGCTCTTGCCACCACCTGTTGGCAGGACGGCCAAAGCGTCGCCACCGGCAAGGATTTGGGCTACAACATCGGCTTGCAGGCCCCGAAACGCACTATGTCCGAAAACTCGGGTAAGCGTTGCCTGCGCATCTGCCAAGTTCGGTTCTTGTGGGGGGAGCACTTCAGCCAGCATACCCCCTCATGAGGCGCTTCGGGCAGGTAGGCTAGCGTTTGGCACTGCGGGCGGCATCTTCGACCAGCCGACTTTGAATCGTTTGTTTAGCCATTTCGATGTCGGCGCGGGACGCGGTAACTTCGAGCGGATATTGCCCCTCTGTTGCATTGCAAATGATGAACGTCCCGTCTTGAAGGTCAAAGCGGCCGATACGAAACTCAAGCCACCGGAGCGAAACGCCCTTATCGTCAACACCGCCCTTGTCTTCATAGGTCGCCATGTCGCCACTAGTCCGGAATTCTTGACGATCGATGATGGTATCGCCATTGCGATCCAAAGAAGCAAAAATTTCGCGATCGCAGGGCACTTGCACTTCGGTCTTTATCAGACTCCCATCTGAGTCCGCATCCAGCTCGGCAAAAACATCTGGCGACGCTGCAACAGGGCCGAGCCCAACCAGGGACAAGGCAAGGCCAATGCCAACAGACTTCAATCGGACGCGGGACATCAGCAAGCTCCAAAAAAAGACATGCTAACCTTTCCTGATTTGGTCGCCTTCACAAGCCAATCAACCCTGAGTCAGGTTTACCGTCCCAGTTCGCGCATGGCCCGATCAAGGCCTTGGATCGTCATTGGGAACATCCGCTCACGGCCGATCACGTCGCGGATCAAACTCACCGAAGGCGTGTGATCCCAGTGCCGCTCCGGCACGGGGTTGATCCAGATAAGATGCGGGTAAACGTCAGACACGCGCTTCAACCAAGCAGCACCTGGCTCTTCGTTCCAATGCTCCACACTGCCGCCGGGATAAGTTATCTCATACGGACTCATCGTCGCATCACCGACGAAGACGACTTTGTAGTCGGCAGGAAACTTGTGGAGCACGTCCCACGTCGGCAGCTTTTCGGCCGTGCGGCGACGATTGTCTTTCCACACTTCCTCGTAGACGCAATTATGGAAGTAAAAATACTCCATGTGCTTGAATTCGGTACGGGCGGCGGAGAATAATTCCTCACATACCTTGATGTGGGAATCCATCGACCCACCAATATCAAAGAAAATCAACACTTTGACAGTATTGCGTCGCTCTGGCCGTAAGACAACGTCGAGATAGCCATTCTTTGCCGTGGTGTCGATCGTGCTTTTGAGGTCGAGCTCAGACGGGGCCCCATCGCGGGCCCATCGACGAAGGCGGCGCAGCGCCACTTTGATATTGCGGGTGCCCAACTCAACCTGATCGTCGAGGTTTTTATACTCGCGCTTGTCCCAAACCTTGACAGCCCGACCGTGGCGGCCTTCCTTTTGGCCAATCCGCACGCCTTCGGGGTTATAGCCATTGGCCCCAAAAGGTGAGGTGCCGCCCGTGCCAATCCATTTATTGCCGCCTTCGTGCCGCTCTTTTTGCTCTTCGAGGCGCTTTTGCAGCGCCTCCATCAGTTTTTCCCAACCGCCGAGGCTCTCAATCTCAGCCTTTTCCTCTTCGGTCAGATATTTCTCGGTGAGCGCCCTTAGCCAATCTTCTGGAATGGCCGCAGCGAGTGCATCGCTGGTCTTTTCCAAGCCCTTGAAGACATGGCCAAAGACACGGTCGAACTTGTCGAGATTACGCTCGTCCTTGACCAATGCAGAGCGTGACAAATAGTAGAATTCCGTGATGTCGCTCTCAATCACTTCCTTATCCATCGCTTCCATCAGAAGCAGATATTCCTTTAAACTTATAGGTACCTTGGCGTCGCGAAGTTCTGAGAAGAAGCGCTGGAACATGTGTGTATGACCTGAGACATTTGTGATTTGTCTCAGACTTTAGAGAACCCAGCGCACTTGTCGAGTGCCCAGCGCTTAGATTTAGCGCGCAACTTTGTTCCCGCGGGAGCAAAACCCGCTTCTGCTAGTTTTATCGCGCAACTTTGCTCCCAAGGGACCAAAACGCGCTTTAAGAGGGGATGGCCCCTGAAAGCGGGATTTTCAGATAGTGCTTGCCGTCATCCTCTGGGGGCGGAAAATGGCCTGCGCGCATGTTGACTTGTACCGATGGCAGCAGGAGAACTGGGGGTGCCAATCCCTTGTCGCGGGTCTGGCGCATGGCAACAAAGTCAGCTTCGGTCACGCCATCATGGATGTGAATATTGTGCGCCCGCTGTGTGGAGACATCGCTTTCCCAAGCATAATGGTCCCGGCCAATAGCCTTATAGTCATGGCACATCCACAGTTTGGTTTCGGGCGGCAAGGCAAAGATTTTCTGGATTGAGTAGTACAAGGAAGCTGCATCTCCACCGGGGAAATCACAGCGCGCCGTGCCATAGTCCGGCATGAACAATGTATCTCCGACAAAGACATTTGTCCCGATATGATAGGCAACACAGGCAGGCGTATGGCCGGGCATATGGATCACCTCAATTTGCTGATTGCCAAACCGCAGGACTTGGCCATCGGTCGCCAGAATATCGAACTCTGCGCCATTCAGACTGAGATCATCCGCATGAAATACGGGGGCAAAGGTGCGTTGCACTTGGTCGATGCCACTGCCGATCACGATTTGCGCGCCGGTCTGCGCCTTCAAGAACGGGGCTGAGCTTAAGTGGTCGGCGTGGACATGAGTCTCTAAAACATAATCGATCTTGGCACCCTGCGCCACTGCGGCATCGAGGACGGCCTGCGCTGACCTTGTCGAGAGCGAACCGCCGCGATGATCATAATCGAGAACCGGATCAATGATGACGGCCTTCGAGGTCTCTGGATCAACAACCAGATAGGTAATGGTGAAGGTCGCTTCATCAAAAAATGCGGTGATACGTGGATCAGACATGGCGTGTTCTCCGTTCAACTGAAAATCCTGCTTGATTATATATTAGTACACGCTAAATTAGCAAGTTCTTATTTATAGGACGAGATGCATGTCAACAGAAATTACATCCCAGCAGGAGCTAGAACGCGCCGCGGCAGAAATGGCTGCGCGGGCAGGAGAAGTTGCAAAACTGCTGAAGGCGATTGGCAATGAACGGCGATTGTTGGTTCTGTGCCAATTGGTTGGCATAGGTGAGGCCAGCGCTGGAACGTTGGGTGCAGCGATTGGCCTTAGCCAATCTGCGATGAGCCAACACCTCGCCGTGATGCGTGAAGAAGGCCTTTTGTCGACCCGCCGCGAGGGCACAACAATCTTTTATGCCATCGCTGAACCCAAGCTCATGGAACTGATGGACGCCCTTCATCGTCTCTATTGCAGCCCCAGCGCTGCGTAATCCACCTCTAACTTTAGGAGATAAAAATGACCCTCAAAACTATTTCAATAGAAGAAGCAAAGCGTATGATCGCCGATGGTGCGCGGTTGGTTGACGTACGTGAGGCCGATGAAGCGGCCCGCGAGCGTATCGGCTCGGCCAAGAACATCCCGTTGTCAGGCTTAGGCGATACGCTGCCGTTCGGCGGCGGCAATGCGATCATCTTTCATTGCAAAGCGGGCAATCGGACATCGGCACACGCTGGCCGTTTAGCTTCAGCATCGACCTGCGAGGCCTACGCGCTCGAAGGCGGCATTGAGGCTTGGAAAGCTGCAGGCCTACCTGTCATCACAGATCGTAGCCAACCGATCGAGATCATGCGGCAAGTCCAAATTCTGGCGGGCAGCTTGGTGCTTTTAGGCGTCATTCTGGGCACCCTTGTTCATCCAGGGTTCTACGGCCTCTCAGCTTTTATCGGCGCAGGCCTAACCTTTGCCGGCACAACTGGCTGGTGCGGGATGGCCAAGGCTCTAGCATTTCTGCCTTGGAACCGGCCGCAATCACCTTCCACCGTGAAGGTGTAATCAGGCCATGGAGCCCACCACAATCATCGCCGCCTTGGGCTCTGGGCTGCTTATCGGTGCCATTTTGGGCCTGATTGGTGGAGGCGGATCTATCCTTGCTGTACCCCTGTTGATCTATGTCGTCGGTGTCACAGATCCGCATACGGCTATAGGAACGGGGGCTGTTTCAGTTGCTGCCAATGCGCTTTTAGGCCTTTGGGCCCATGGCAGAGCTAAGAACGTTAAGTGGCGGTGCGCCTTTATGTTTTCCACAGCGGGCATTTTAGGCGCGACCGTGGGCAGTATGATTGGCAAGGCAATAGATGGTCAGAAACTACTCACTCTATTTGGCTTTGTGATGATCGCAGTCGGTAGCTTGGCTGCCCGCAAGCCGACCCAGATTGAGGTACCCGATGTGAGGCTGTCTATGGCCAGCGCGCCCATCCTTCTGCCACGCCTGATCGCCAGCGGCACGGGTGTGGGCCTAGCCTCAGGCTTCTTCGGGATTGGCGGCGGGTTTTTGATCGTGCCCGGCCTAATGTGGGCCACCAGCATGCCGATGAGCATTGCGGTGGGCACTTCGCTCTTGGGAGTTGCTGCCTTTGGCGCGGCAACGACTGCCAGTTATGCGCTGTCGGGGCTTGTTAATTGGCCCGTTGCCGGACTGATAATTGCCGGTGGGTTGTTAGGCAGCACAATCGGCACATGGGCGAGTCAGTCCTTAAGCACCCAAAAGCGCGCGCTCGCTTTAGTTTTTGCAGCGGTCGTCGTTCTCGTGGGTGCTTGGATTGTATGGACGGGGCTGGGCAAGCTTTAGCCTGTCCGCCCCATTTTTTGAGACCTTAACCGCGGCTTTCGCGGCGCGCGAGGAAAGCCAGACGCTCAAACAAAGCTACGTCTTGCTCGTTCTTCAGAAGAGCACCGTGCAAGGGCGGGATCAGCTTTGACGGATCTTTTTGCTTGATGGCGTCAAGGTCAATATCGTCTGTGACCAACAACTTGAGCCAATCGAGCAATTCAGAAGTGGACGGCTTCTTCTTCAGGCCTGGCACTTTGCGCATGTCATAAAAGCTTGCCAAAGCATTAGCGATCAGCCGCTTCTTGATACCGGGGAAGTGGACGTCCACGATTGCTTGCATCGTGTCTTCGTCTGGGAATTTGATATAGTGGAAGAAGCAACGACGCAGGAAGGCGTCTGGCAATTCCTTCTCGTTATTGGATGTAATGATCACGATGGGGCGCTCAATCGCCTTAATCGTCTCGCCGGTTTCATAGACATGGAACTCCATCCGATCCAATTCCTGCAGAAGGTCATTTGGAAACTCGATGTCAGCCTTGTCGATCTCGTCGATCAGCAGAACGCAGCGGCCCTTATGCTCAAAGGCTTCCCACATCTTGCCCTTTTTGATGTAATTCTTGACGTCCTTAACCCGCTCATCACCCAATTGGCTGTCGCGTAGGCGGGTCACGGCATCATATTCGTAAAGACCCTGAACTGCTTTTGTGGTCGACTTGATGTGCCATTCCAACAAAGGCAGGCCTAGGGCTTTGGCCACTTCAATCGCCAAGACCGTCTTGCCGGTTCCCGGCTCACCCTTGATCAGCAAGGGGCGCTCCAATTTGATGGCCGCATTGACCGCGACTTTCAAATCATCCGTCGCCACATAATTCCTTGAGCCCTCAAACCGCATCCCTAGCACTCCTGATCATCTTGTTTTTGTCAGCTTGGATACAGGCTAACAGGCATGGGGTGCTTGGAGCAAGTGCTGTTTGCCGAGGACGTGGCAAGTTGGATGTGCCTGTTTCTTTCGCACGCCTGCTTAAGACACACCCGGTCCGCTTGACAGAAAGCGCACTCGCCCGTGGAGTGTGTTCTCACAAGGGGAACCGCCATGGCGCGCGCGCCTGATAAAGTAAGTGATTTGACCGCGCCAGCGCGCCCCGGGCAACAAGGGCCTTTTGAAGGCTACCAGTTGGGGGTGGCCTATGATGAAATGTTTGACGCCAAGGGAGATCCACGCCCTAGCTGGGCCGGTCTTTACAACCGCTTGAGCCAGGCGTCACCGCAAAGCCTTCGCGATCTTCAAGCCAATATTGACCGCACCTTCATGACCCAAGGCGTGACTTTCACCGTCTATGGCCATGAAGATTCAACCGAAAAGATCATCCCGACCGATATTTTGCCGCGCATCATTCCGGCGGCCGAATGGGACAAATTTGAACGAGGCTTTAAACAAAGGCTGGAAGCTCTGAACCTATTCTTGGCCGATATTTATGGCGACCAGGCAATCATTAATAATGGCTATGTGCCACGCGATCTAATTCTAGGATCATCCAATTATCGCCGCGAGATGCTGGGCGTTGAGGTGCCTCATGGGGCCTATGTCAATATTTGTGGCACCGATGTGATCCGGCGCGAAGATGGTGCCTATGTGGTGCTGGAGGATAATCTCCGGGTTCCTTCAGGTGTCTCTTACATGCTATCCAACCGTGATGCGGTTAAGCGGGCCTTCCCGGACCTTTATCGCGCGGCGCGGGTGCGTCCTGTTGAGTCCTATCCCGACGACCTTTTGGCTATGCTGAAGAGCTTGGCAAGTGAGTATCAGCCTGACCCTACCGTCGTGGTGCTCACGCCCGGCGTGTTCAACTCGGCCTATTTCGAGCATGCCTTTCTGGCTCGCCTGATGGGAACGCCCTTGGTCGAGGGGCGCGACTTAGCCGTGCATGACAATGTGGTTTACATGCGCACCACGTCGGGCCTGAAGCGCGTGGACGTGATTTATCGCAGAGTCGATGATGCCTTTGTTGATCCCTTGGCGTTTAGACCTGACTCCACACTTGGTGTTGCAGGTTTGATGAACGCCTATCGCGCAGGAAATGTGGTGATCGCCAACGCGCCGGGTGCCGGCGTGGCCGATGACAAAGCAGTCTATGCCTATACCCCCCAAATCATCAAACATTATCTCGACCAAGACCCCATTATCGATATTGTTGAGACCTTCCTATGCCGCGAGAAAAGCCAGATGTCGCATGTCTTGGCCAATCTCGACAAATTGGTGGTCAAAGCTGTCGGCGAAAGCGGCGGCTATGGGATGTTGATTGGACCCCACTCAACAAAAGCGCAAATCGAGGAGTTTGCAGCCAAAATCAAAGTAGACCCCGACAATTATATTGCCCAGCCAACTATCTCACTTTCAACAGCACCAACCTATATTGATGGCGCCGTTGAAGCCCGGCACGTCGATCTGCGCCCATTCATTTTGTGCGGTTCAAAAATGACCCTAACGCCAGGGGCATTGACCCGTGTGGCTCTGCGCAAGGATTCGCTGGTGGTGAATTCAAGCCAAGGCGGCGGCTCAAAAGACACCTGGGTTCTCTCAGGTCCAAGCGATGGTCGGGCACGGTCATGATGTTATCGCGCGTTGCAGACAGCTTTTACTGGATTGGTCGCTACACTGAACGGGCAGAACATGCCTGTCGGGTACTGCAGATCACCTTGACAGCGGGGCTTGAGGCCGGTGCGGAGGAAGCAGAGATAACCACGGAGCGCGCGATGCGAGCCTTGGGTGCAGCCCCCATGGCCGCACGCATGGACGCATTAGAAGAAGCCCGTCTTCTGACTTTCGGCGGCAAGGGTGACATCTCTTCGATCCACAATGCCGTCTTCGCAGCTCGCGAAAACGCCCGTCAGGTTCGCGATCAAATCACCACCGAAATGTGGGAACGTTTGAACAGGCTCTATTTCCGCGTGAGGGAGACCGCAACCAAAGGGAACTTCGGACAGATTGCCACCGGTTTCTTTGAAGAGACGATCAATGACTTGCATGCGTTCAAGGGTATCGTTTCTGGAACCATGAGCCACGGCGAAGGCTTCCACTTCCTTTCGATGGGACGAACGATCGAGCGTGCCCAATTGATCGTACGCCTGCTCGACCTGCATTTTGGAGAGAAGCAAGCAGCCATTGGCGATTTTGGTTGGGTCCAGCTATTGCGGATGTGTTGCGGCCTAGAACCTTATCTGCGGGTGAAGACAGCGACGTTCCGGCGTGATCAGATCGCCGACTTTTTGGTGTTGGACCCCTATTTTCCGAGGTCCTTGCGTTTTTGCGCCAATACGATTGCCCAACATATCGATGCTGTCGGTGCTCTAGCCGATGAGCGCGCGCGCGAGACCTGTGCGCGCTTATCCGGCCGCTTAGCCGCACGGCTGAACTTTGCCGTTCTCGATGAAGTTACAGGTAAAAATGGCCAAGCTTTTATCGCCCAGGTTACAGACGATTGCATCGCGATCTCCGACGCCGTTCATGCGGCCTTTATCAGCTATTCCTTGGCAGACCGGCTACCTGGAACCAGCACTTTGGGAGTGCGCTGATGCGCCTTGAGATCACGCACGAGACTCGTTACACTTATTCCGCGCCCGTGCGTGAAAGCGTCATGGAATTGTGGCTGCAGCCATTGACCTTGCCGATGCAGCGCTTGGTCGGGTTTGATATTGTGATAGAGCCCCGCGCCAAAATGATGACCTATCGGGATTGGCTTGGGAATATCGTCTATCATTTTGATGTTCCAGCCAAACATAACGAACTGATTATCCGGTCAAGGGCCATGGTTGAGACCTATGCGCGGACCGAACCACTGCCTATAAAAGTCGACCCGGGTGCCTGGTCCCATTTACGCAGCGACGAGGTGCTTAGTCGCTATTATGACATGATGCGCCCGTCGACCTTTGTCGATGGCTCAGGCCACTTGGAAACCTTCATGCGCGAGCGGGACCTGTTGGTGCTACCGCCTGATCCGCTGACTGGCCTACGTGTCCTCAACAAAGTGATTTACGGGGCCTTTGACTATGTGCCAGGCTTTACCGCCGCAGACAGCCCGATTGATGCCGCGCTAGAGCACCGAAAAGGCGTATGCCAAGACTTCGCGCATATCATGTTGGCCGTAGCTCGCCATTGGGGTGTGCCGTCGCGCTATGTTTCGGGCTATCTTGCCCGGACGGATGGAGACACCCAGATCCGCTCCGTTCCAGATGCTTCCCATGCGTGGGTTGAATGCTATCTGCCTGAACAAGGCTGGGTCGGATTTGACCCAACCAATGATATGCTGACAAACGAGCGCCATGTTGTGGTGGCCTATGGTCGCGACTATGGCGATGTGCCCCCGACCCGAGGCGTTTTGAAGGGTGATGCGGAAAGCTTGCTGGAAGTGGACGTGCATGTACGTCAAGCCGAACGCCTCTCTTTAGACAGCGACTTTCTCAA
The DNA here is from genome assembly GCA_943372135.1 of Maricaulis salignorans. GTDB lineage: Bacteria > Pseudomonadota > Alphaproteobacteria > Caulobacterales > Aquidulcibacteraceae > Aquidulcibacter. The sequence goes on from CALRXH020000007.1 coordinate 21,839, forward strand.
AGTGGTGCGCTCTGCGAGGACACGGCCGGACCAATTCATGGCCGCGACCAAGCCTCAAAGGTCCATTACGCTGGAAATGCAGCACCAAATGGAACAGCAGCAGCAATAATTTTGCAGTAACCGAATACCACTGCGATGCTGCAGGATTATGCAGTCACGGGCCCTAGTTAAACACAATGCAATGCAAGATACCGTCCCGATCAATACTTGGCAGGGGTGACAACCGTTACTTGCATCTGCAGCGGGTTTGCTGTTTCAAGGCCCGAGCGGTGGGCGATAAAATCTATATGTATAATCAATGTTATAAAATCAAATAGCCCACCTATCTGGCAAAGCTTTATCCTGCCCTCGACAATTTTTCACCCCTGGTAACATACTTTCCCCGATGGAAAATGAACAAGATACACGAGTCAGGTTCACCGCAAAAAGGAAACAAGATGATCCTCGCGTGATCGCACATTCAAATAACGATCCCAAGTGAAACGATTGGAAATACCCAATCATTGGCGATCTCTCTTTGAGAATAATTCAAATCCGATCTTTTCATGTGCGCTTTGTAATGTAAATGTTATGACGATTTTAAAGGGGATGTATTTGAATGCCACAAGTTGCACTGAATTCTCGAAGTCTGGCTAGTGCTCAGGACCGAGCCGAGAGAATACTTGTCGAGGCAACAAGATTATTCACTGAAAATGGCTATGCAGGCACTCGAATGTCTGACGTTGCCGCTGCAATCGGCGTAACTAAGCCTATTGTCTATCGCTATTTTGACTCAAAGCAGGTGTTGTTTGAAGCATTGGTGCGGCGCGTACTTGCCGACCAGGTCGACGGCGCGTGCCGTATAATCGACGAATATCGCGGCCCGACAAAACCGTTGCTGAACCAGTTGGTCAGCGATGCCAGGACTGCCTTGAGCGTGCCTGGTGCGCTAGCTCCCTGGCGTATTGCAGTGGGCGAAGCAGACCGCTTCCCGGATTTGGCCGCCTTTTTGCGCCATGGCTTTATCAATCCTGTTGAGGCGTCGATCAAGAATTTGTTTGAGCGCTCGCTGGCAGCAAATGAGACACATGGTGCCAGTGCCGCCACCCTCACCCGACTGTTCTGCGCCCCTGTGGCAGCGGTTGCGATGATAATGGCAACCTTTGGCGAAGCCGAAGAAGCCCAGTTTGATATCGATGCCTTCTTGGCAGCTCATGTCGAAGGTTTCTGGCGAGGTTGGGCGGTTAAGGCATAAAGCTTAGCGGCCCAAGCGGCGCTCCCAATATTTAGCAAGCCGCAGATAGCGATAAAACGCGTAATTCATCGCTGTCATGAAGCCGTAGAGCCCACGCACAAAATGTCGCCTCGCGATATAGGCTTTCAAAAAGGCCAGTGGGAATTCGGCAACTAAGCGCAATGCTCCGATCCGGCGACCCTTCGTGTCGAGATAATTGGCTTGCATGTCGGCATAAGCATTCAGCTTAATTAATTCATGCCCCAAGGAGCGAATTGAGCGATGCTCGATCACGCCCTTCAGGCGATGAACCGGGGTTCCCTTCACCAGATCAACTCGGTCATGTACGGGAGAGGAGGAATAGCGGCCAATTTGCTTATGGTACAAGCGAACAGGACTCAACCGGAAGGCCCAAGCATGGGGCTTAGCTTCGCCGGGAAACATCTCAATAATATCGGTTTCATACCCGCAAGGCACGAGATTAGACTGACCAAGGGCCGCCGTGATGGAGGCGACGAGTTCAGATGTCAGGACTTCATCGGCGTCAATATTGAGCATCCAATCATAACGGCATTGATCCTCACCAAATTGCTTTTGCAAGCCATAACCCGGCCATGGATTGAAAATCACACGGGCTCCAAGCCGCTCTGCCAATTCTTGAGTGCCATCGGTTGAACCAGAATCGATCACGACAATATCGTCGGACAGGCCGCGCACGGACTCAAGCGTCGGTCCAATACGATCCACCTCATTCTTGGCAATGATAAAGATCGAGAGGGGCAATGACATTGCACGAATCCTTTAGGGCACCTCTTTCCCTAGCAGAGGCCCGATACGCACGTCGAGATGGGTGGCTAGACAAGGCTTGCCCGCTTCTGCACACTTGCCTGCCAGATTTGGGATTCTATTTGTTGGGCTCGACCTAACATGTGCTTGATGGGGGGAATCGATCTCAGTGCCCTGCCGCGTCAAAAAAGCTTCTTTACCTGTTCGCTATTTGATCGACTTAGTCGGCGCAGAGGCTGCACGAGAATTGTTTAGCCTATCCGCCCTAGAGTGGCCCGGCGGAGAAGCCTCGATCTCATTTGAGCAAACTTGGACACTCCTCAACAATAACATTCGCCACAAGCAGGAAGAGACTCATAGCCTTGCCTCACGTCCGCATCGGTTCGGCACGTTTGAAGTTTTGGCCTCCAGCATGAGCCAGGCCGATGACTTCGGCGACGGTTTGCGGCGCTTTCAGATTGCCTCTGAACTGTTCAATTCTGAAATTCTCTTGCAGATTGATATGACGCGCAGCGGTCTGCGCCTAGCGGTCACCTGCCCTTCGATGGGGCACCCGTCTGGCGCGCTATACAGCGAGCTTTGGATTATGGTGTTGCATTGCCTGTGTCTGTGGCTGACGGGTGAGGCCATTCATGTCCGCTGGATTGAACTACCCAAAGGCGGGGCCGACGATCTTGGAACTATGTTAGGGTTGCTTGACCGACCCATTCGCCTTGGCAATTCGGACGCGGTCGTAATCGTCTATTCGGCTGAAGCGGCCTCGGCCCAGCTTTTGCCTCGCAAGATCCAACAATATGAAAGCGAAGCCGAAGCAATCTACCGCAGGCTGGCGGATGCTGCTTACCCTCCTGATCGACTGGCGTCGGATCAGGACTTCGTCGACTTGGTCATGAAAGCCTTTGATACGGGCCAGACGCACCAAGGCAGCATTGCACGGCAATTGGGCGTGAGTGCCGCCACCCTACGCCGACATTTAAGTTTTCGAGGAACCACCTTTAGAAGCCTCTTGGAAGCCCACCGGCAATGCCATGACCAAAGCCATAGCGCGGCGCATGTCATGGGAGAAGAAGCCGCCCATCTCTTAGGCTATTCTGATAGTCGCAGCCTCCGTCGCGCGCGACAAAGATGGCGGAACCAAGCGCACTAGCAATCATGCGTGTGAGCGAAAATGTCCGCCCCTACTAAACGAAAGCGTCCTTCCCGAGACCTTTGATCGCCCGCATTCTCCTTTGAAAAACAAGAGGGGAAATGCGATGAAGACCAATCTGCCTATCAGGCGCACTAAGTTAATCCAAAGCACCGCTTTGACACTGATCGCGTTTTGCTTTGTTGCCGGCCCAGCCTTGGCTCAAGAAGCAACGGAACCTGAGACCATTGTCGTTACGGCGCAAAAGCGCAGTACGGTTTTGCTCGACACCGCCGAAACCTTAACGGCGATTACGGGCAATGACTTGCGCGCAACAGGCGGCGCAGGCTTTGCGGACCTCGGCGCTCAAGTGCCAAGCCTCGCTTACACAGCGAACTTTGGTATCAGCCAAATCTATATTCGCGGCGTCGGCAATTCCTTTTTTAGCCCGGGTGGAGACCCCGGTGTCGCACTACACGGCGATGGCGTCTATTTATCTGACCAAGAAGCGACCGGGGTCGCCTTTCTCGATATCGCGCGGGTCGAAGTGCTGCGCGGGCCGCAGGGTGCGCTTTATGGCCGCAATGCAACGGGCGGGGCGATCAATTTGGTCTCTAAGCGACCCACAGAAAATTTTGAGGGCGAAGCCGCTTTAACCTTGGGTGACTTTGGTCGCCTCGAGGGAGCCTTGACTTTATCTGGTCCAATCAGCGGGCAGATGCGGGGGCGCTTGGCGGTTGAGCATAAGACCCTTGATGGTTTTGCGAGCAATACGCTGGCTTCAGGCCCTGACCATTTTGATGATGAGGGCCTAACCTCGGTGCGGGCACAAATCGAAGCTGACATAGCCGGCGGAACCTTGCGTCTCATCGCCTCGGGCCTCAAGCAGGACAATAATGGCCCAGCGCTCAAAATCCTCCCTGATCCCTTCCCGCAACCGGCTGAATTTCTGTATGGCGTCAAACCGCCTGCGACACCGCGACTCCTGACTTCCGAGATTGGCACCAATGAGCGCGAAGTCAAAAGCCTGACCGGCATTTATGAGCGCAGTTTTAAAGCGTTTGAAATGACTGCGATCGCCGATATCCGCTCCAGCGACCGCGCGATCACATTTGACCAAGACGGTACAGCCCGCCCAGTGGCAGTCACCACGCTCGACACCCAAAGTGAGCAAAAGAGTTTGGAAGTCTATGCCGCCTCTCAAAAGGGCAGCCGCCTTGAGTGGCTGGTCGGGGCGACGGCAATGCAGTTCGACCAGTCGCGTGTGACAACTGTACCGGGCCAACTTCCAGGTGCTTTCCTAAACCCGGCCTTGCCGCTGAATTTCCCGATTCCTTTCCGCTTTGCAGGCGGGGGCGACCTCGTCTCGAACTCATGGGCGACATATGGCGAACTCGGGCTAAAGCTCAATGATCAGGTGACCGTACGCGGCGGCATCCGGTACAATTCGGACGAAAAGAAGATCGACGAATTCCTCGACTTCTTCAGTCTCACAACCGGATCACAGTCGAAGTCCTGGTCCAAGGTCAGCGGCAAAGGGACCGTGGAGTGGCGGCCGCAAGAACGTGTCTTGGTGTATGGCTCGCTGTCGTCTGGCTTTAAGGCAGGAGCGCTAAACCTAGGTGCGTTCACCCCGGCCGTTCGACCCGAAACGATTGAGAACGCCGAATTGGGCCTCAAGCTGACTGGAAGCGGTAATCGCCCCTCCCTTTCCCTTGCCGTATTCAATAGCAGCTATAGTGATCTGCAAGTGGTCCAAATCGGGCCTTTGAGCCAAATACTTGCAAATGCCGCTGAGGCTACCATTCAAGGGTTTGAAGGCGAAGCCAGTTTCCGTCCGATGAAAGAGCTGACAGTCTCGGCAAATTTCTCCTATCTCGATGCGAGCTTTGATCGCTTTTCAACCACAGACCCCCGCCGCGGCTTTGCGGCCTTCGACTTGAAGGGCAAGACCCTGCCAATGGTCAGCGACTTCACCGGTGGTGTTCGGCTGCAATGGCGCAAGGCTCTGGCAAGCGGTGCGGTGGTGATGGCCAGTGGGGCAGCGTCTTGGCGATCAGACTTCTATTTCACCGAATTCAACACCCCTGACGCCCTTCAAAAGGGCTATGGAAAATTGGATATTGGCGTGAGTTGGACCTCGCCTAACGGAGCCATGACCTTGTCTGCCTATGGCCGCAATCTGACCGATGAAACAACCTTGTCCAGCATGTCTGTAGTGTCGCCGCTTTTGGGCTCTTTGCGCGTTGCTTCTTATGATCCGCCACGTCACTTTGGCGTCACGATCGCGCGCAGCTTCTAAGGGATATTACCCATGACAAACCCCACCCGCACGGCCTTGCTCCATGGCATGTTTGAACATCTGGCGACGCCGCCAGATGCCGCGGACCCGATTGAAGCAGCCCGCAAGCATGCAGATTCCTACGGCCGTGGCGAAATAGGTGCAGGCTTGGCCCTGTGCAGGCGGGAATCAGTCTTAATCGGCCAGAATTCCGGCGAATGGCTGATCCCACCTGATGCGATTCCCGGTCATCGCTTGGTGCATCTACATGGAGGGGGATGGATTGCAGGGTCCCTTGTGAGCCATCGGGCGATGTTGGCCGAAATGGCGATGGCGACCAAAGCAGCGGTGTTAGCGATCGATTATAGGCTCGCACCAGAGGCACCCTTCCCCTCGGGCTTAATAGATTGCGTCGCAGCCATCGCCTTTGCGGCCGAGACGGGTCCAGAGGGGAAGACACGGGCTGAGCGACTATATGTGTCAGGCGATTCTGCTGGTGGGAATCTGGCTGCGGCGAGTGTTATTCAGATCGGTCGAACAGGGGGGCGCCTGCCGGATCGAGTGGTATTGATGAGCCCCTTTTTGGCGACATCTGCCTTACCATCGCGCTTGGAATGCCCCACGCGGGATCCAATCGTGAGCATCGAGGGCATGCAACATGTTCGCAGCGTCTATGCTGCCTCTGCCGCGCCAAATGATGCCTTGGTTGAACCACTCATGGCCAAATCCTCAGAGCTAGCCCTGTTTCCGCCGACCTTGATACAAGTCAGCAGTGCGGAAACTTTGCGGGACCAAGCCATAGCCTTTGCAGATGCGCTTTGGGCAGCAGATGTTGAAGCACGCTTAAGCATCTGGCCAGGCTTGCCCCATGTCTGGCAGGTTTTCGTTGCGTCGAGTTCGGACGCGCGCGGAGCCCTAACTGAAGCCGCGCTGTTTTTGGCGGCAAACTGACACCCAACCCTCGCTTCGTACAGCCTATCGCTCTACATAGAGGCCATGAGCGAAGATCGTGAACGAAATCGTTTAAGTGGCCGACTGAGCCGGGTGGCCCGTGTTGGCGTCAACATGGGTGCGGCTGCAGCCACCTTTGGAGCCCAAAGGCTGGTGGGCGGCAGTGATGCCGATAAGACCATAGCTATTGCGTTGCGCCAAGCCCTCGGCAAAACGCGCGGCCCATTGATGAAGGTGGCGCAAATTCTGGCCACGATTCCCGACTTCCTGCCCCCCGAATATTCCGAAGAGCTTGCTGCCCTGCAGTCGAACGCGCCTTCCATGGGTTGGCCCTTTGTTAAACGGCGGATGCGCACCGAATTAGGCCCCGACTGGGAGAGCCGCTTTGCGAGCTTTGAGCGCGAAGCTGCACACGCTGCCTCTCTCGGCCAAGTCCATCGCGCCACGCTGCATGATGGCCGCTTGGTCGCGTGCAAACTGCAATATCCAGATATGGCAAGCGCAGTAGAATCCGACGTGGCACAGTTGAAGTCCCTGCTTGGCCTGTTTCGGACTTTTGAGAAATCCCTCGACCCAAGTGAAGCGGTTGAAGAAGTGACGGACCGATTGCGCGAGGAACTCGACTACACGCGTGAGCGCCAGCATATGCGGCTGTATGGCGATCTGTTGGGGGAACAGCCCGACATCGCCTGCCCCGAGCCCATTGATGACTTATCGACTGGCCGGCTTCTCACCATGACGTGGCTCGACGGCGCGCCGCTTTTGACCTTTAAGGACGCCCCACAAGAGGAACGAGATCGGATTGCCACCTTGTTGTTCAAAGCTTGGTGGGTGCCGATGATGGCCACAGGTGTCATCCATGGCGATCCGCATTTAGGCAATTATTCTCTGACGCCCAGCGCCAACCGGCTCAACCTTCTCGACTTTGGCTGTGTGCGCATTTTCCCACCGCGCTTTGTTGCGGGCGTGGTGCAACTCTATCTGTCGCTAGAGCGCGATGATTTCGAGGGCACCATGGGCGCTTACGAGATTTGGGGATTTAAGGGACTGACCCGTAAACTCGCCGAAGTCCTAAATTTGTGGGCACGCTTCATCTACGCACCCCTACTCGACAATCGCATTCGCACTGTCGCGGACGGCGTTGCGCCAGGCGACTATGGGCGCAAAGAGGCGTTTGAAGTGCGCAATTTGTTGAAAGAACATGGCCCCGTCACCATCCCGCGGGAGTTTGTCTTTATGGACCGTGCAGCCATTGGCCTAGGCGCTGCCTATTTGCATTTGTGTGCCAAGCTCAATTTCTATGAGTTGTTCCAAAACTCCATCGCGGGCTTTAACGAAGCAGCACTCGGCGCGCGACAAGATCAGGCCCTTCAGCGCGTCGGCCTGCGCTGAATTCTTGTATGTCCTTGACGCTAGGTTATGGCTTGCCCAAGCGCCCGCCTTAGGCCAAGTCGAAAGTATGACAGAGGCTAGCCCCCACAATCTAATTCGTTCCGAATTGTCGTCCGTTCCCGAAGTCGCCGACGGCAGCCGCGAAAAGGGCCCTTTGGAAGCCTATGGCGGTGAGCGCCCAGTCTATCCCGATTGGGCAATGGCGGCAATTGCGCATGCTCCAGAGGTCAAGAACTTCGACGTCGAAGGGGCAAAGCTGGAATTGTTGATGTGGGGTACGATTGGCCAACCCGGCGTGCTGCTTTTGCATGGCAATGGTGCCCATGCTGGCTGGTGGTGCTTTATAGCTCCCTTCCTTGCCAAGTCCGGCTATCGCGTCGCCGCTCTCTCCTTTTCGGGCATGGGCGGATCAGATTGGCGTGAAACCTATACGATGGATCTGTTCGCAGATGAGGTTTTGGGCGCCTGCGAAGTGGCAGACCTTGCTGAAAGCGGGCAAGCCCCTGTCATCATCGCCCATTCTTTCGGCGGTGTTCCAGCTATCTATACGGCGTTGAAGGCCGCAGACCGCGTAGGCGGCCTCATCTTGCTCGACAGCCCTATCGAACCGCCTGGCGAAGAGTGGAAGGGTCCGCCAAAGCGCACGTCCCCCAATCGAGTCTATGCCACCCTGAACGACGGCATCGCGCGCTTTCGCCTTGCCCCGCCCCAGCCGTGTGAGAACCATTGGGCATTGGACCATATTGCGCGGGGCTCTTTGAAGCAGGTCGAAGGCGGCTGGACGTGGCAGTTTGACCCGTTTTTGTGGAACAGTTTCTCGCCCATGATCATGTCGGAGCGCGCCAGCCGCCTGCAAGTGCCGACCATTGTAATGCGTGGCGGTAACTCATTTTTGATGGAAGACCGCGTGTTTACTTACATGAAGACGATTTTCCCAATAGGTACAGGCTTTGTGACCATTCCTGAAGCGCAACATCACCTGCTATTGGACCAGCCATTGGCAACCATTGCCGCATTGGAATCCAGTTTGGCTGGCATCTCTATCTTGCCTAAGACCCCGACGCGCGGCTAAGAGGGGTAACGGAGAGTTCATATGGCCAGCCACGACGATCATTATTCCCACGGCGACATGGAAATCGCAGAGCAATCTGCCATGTACCAGTCGTTTTTGGTTGCAACCCAATGGGGCTGCGTGCTGATTGCAACGATGGTAGCATGTATGGCTTTGATCTGGGGCGCGGACGTGCCTTGGCTACAAGCGGTTCTGGGCTGCGGTGCTTTGTCGGTTGTGGCAGGCCTCGGCATGAAGATGGGTGGCGCTTTCACCATCACATCTGTGGTGATCACCATCATCGGCTTGATTTCCGGCGGTATCTCCACCGTCGTTGGCATGTTCATCTAAATAGGCTTTTTATCCGCACAGACAGCCGCGACACTGGCCCCAGGGGTTTGGCCATCTACCCCAATCCAATGCAGGTTAAGGACTGGCCTTTTGACCAGAACCGGTTTTAAATCTGACCGAACCTATGGAGCCGCGTGTTGGCCAAAGTACAGATTGAAATAAATGGACGCAGATATGCGATTGGCTGTGATGAAGGCCAAGAAGATCATGTCATGCGCTTGGCTCGCTATTTCGACGAGCATGTAAAACGGCTGGCCAGTTCTGTCGGACAAATTGGTGACCAACGACTTTTTCTGATGGGCGCTCTCATTGTGGCCGATGAGATGCATGATTTAAAAGTGCGTCTCGACAAGGCAGAGGCCGAAATTGCCCGTCTGAGTGACATGCGGGTTCAAGCGGCCCAAGCGACTCAAGATCCTTCGCCCGTGACTGCCCTCGATGGTGCCGCCGGTCGCCTGGAAGCTTTAGCTGCACGGCTAGAGCAGGCCTGATCCTTCAGGGACCATCGCCTCACGCAACAGGCTATCGCCCGCCACTTCTTCCAGAATGTTCTCTAGCGCCTGTCCATTGACGGGTACTTTACCGATTTCCAGCATGAGCGGCACAGCAAAGGGTGAAATCCGGCTGAGTTTCTGATGGCGGACCTGGCCGGCAATGCGCGCCAAGCATTCCGACAACCGTCGGATGTCCAAAAGGCCCTCACCGGCTTCATAACGCGCAGCCGCCAACAAGATATGGTCGGGCTGGTGGCGACGCAGCACGTCAAAGATCAAATCCGATGAGAAGGTCACTTGCCGCCCAGTCTTGGCTTTGCCGACTTGGTTTTGCTCTATGAGGCCAGCAATTACGGCGCAGGTACGAAACGTCCGCTTCATCAGGACACTTTCTTCCAGCCACTCTTCGAGATCGTCGCCCAGCATATCTTGATCCAACAGCTGATCCAGATCTACGCGGGCCATGTCTTTCAGCGTCCATACCGAAATGGCGTAATCATTGGCGACAAAGCCCAAAGGATCGAGGCCCAGACGTTCAAGCCGCCGGGTCAACAACATGCCGAGGGTTTGGTGCGCGAGGCGACCTTCAAACGGATAGCAAGCTAGGTGGAAGCGATTGCCGCGTGGAAATGTTTCCACGAGAATTTCATCCTCCTGGGGTATTGCCGAAAAGTAACTTTGCATCTGCAACCATTCCTGTAACTGGGGATGCAGGTTCGGCCAATAGCTCTTGTTTGCGATCATGGAGCGCACACGACCCGCCAGATAAGTGGACAGCGGGAATTTTCCGCCCGCCCAGGACGGCACCTTTGGCGATTGATCATGCGCTTTGCTGACCAGACAATCTGTTCCAGACACGCCCTCAAACCGCCAGACCTCACCCGCGAACAGGAAAGTATCGCGCGGCGACAGACCATCGACGAAATATTCCTCTATCTCGCCCACAACGCGGCCACCGATAAAGCTATTGCCGCCAGAAGGCGTGCCCGGGCGACGGGAACGATTGGCGGAGACTTGACGCACCTTCAAAACGGGCTCTGCCACGATCGAGCCGACATTCATGCGCCAAGCCCGTGCCGCATCCCGATTGCGGCACAAAAGACGTCCTTCGCCATCCCGGATCAAGCGAGCAAAGCGGTCATAGGACTTAAGCGCATAACCGCCATCGGTTACAAAACCTAACACTTGGTCAAATTGCTCACGCTGTAAACGATGATAGGGGCCTGCGGAGGTCACTTCCCGAAAGAGTTCATCTGGGTTAAATGGCGCACCAACGGCACAGCCCATGATATGCTGTGCCAGAATATCGATCGCACCGCGTCGGGGTACCGGGCCGTCGAGATGCTGCGCCAAAACCGCATCGCGGGCGGCTTGGCATTCCAGCATTTCAAATCGGTTGGTCGGAACCAGAACCGCCTTCGAGACTTCATCAAGCCGGTGGTTCGAACGTCCAATTCGTTGGATCAGGCGAGAAGAGCCTTTTGGTGCCCCCATCTGGATCACAAGATCGACATTGCCCCAATCAATCCCAAGATCCAGGGTTGAGGTACAGACGATGGCGCGCAGGCGACCTTGCGCCATGGCTTCTTCAACCCTGCGGCGTTGCGAGACATCAAGTGAGCCATGATGCAATGCAATGGGCAGATTGGCTTCGTTGATTTTCCAAAGCTCTTGAAAGGCAAGCTCAGCCTGAAAGCGCGTATTCACAAAGACCAAGGCCATTTGGGTCCGTTCAATGGCCTGATAAACCTCTTGCATTGCGTGGCGGCCCGTGTGCCCAGCCCAGGGGACGCGCTCCTCAGACAACAGCATCGAGATATCGGGGGCAATGCCCTTTGGTCCCCGCACAATAAGCGCATGACAGGCCTCAGAGCCAGCCTGCGGCGCGATCCACTGTGCTAAGGCCGCCTCATCCGCGACCGTGGCAGACAGGCCTGTACGCCGCGCCGATGGCGCAAAGCGCTGAAGTGCTGCCATGCCGAGCGCCAGGAGATCCCCTCGCTTGGTTGGGGCCAAGGCATGGGCCTCATCTATGATGATACGTTTGAGCCCATGAAAGATGTTGGGAGCATCTGGCATGCCTACAAACAGGGCAACCTGCTCGGGCGTAGTCAGCAACATGTCTGGCGGGTCATAACGCTGGCGCTGGCGCTTCGCGGCAGGTGTATCGCCGGTGCGCGTCTCGACCCGCACAGACAAGGCCATCTCGCTGATCGGGGTCATTAGATTGCGCTCGACATCCACGGCTAGGGCTTTGAGTGGCGAGATGTAAAGCGTGTGCAAACCGCGTGGCTGGTCGCGACCTTCAGCTAAATCAATCAGGCTGGGCAGAAAGCCCGCCAAGGTCTTTCCCGCCCCTGTGGGCGCAATCAGGAGGCTATGGTCGCCAGCTTGATCGGCAGCCAAAAGATCAAGCTGATGGGCGCGCGGGACCCAGTTGCGTCCGGTGAACCAAGCCTGAAAAGCCAAAGGTAAGGACGAGGCACTCATGGCTTCGTGCGGGGTTCCTCGCCATCGGACGACTTGCGCCCCATGGCCAAGATTTGCCCGAGGACGGAGTTGGTCTGGACCGGACCAAAGCCGACCTTGTCTTCCCGCGGAACGGCTGGACGCCGCGTAGTTCGCCAGAGCACCCAAGGCACCATAATCGCAGACACCACGCCAGCCTGCCAAAAGATCGACAAAGCACTGCCCGTCACCTCCACCAAGAGACCGCCAATGGCAGGACCGACGATGGTGCCCCCTGCCCAAACAAACAGCAGGCCAGAGCTGGCGGCGGCCAATTCTGCGCGGGGCGTGCGGTCCCCCAAATGGGCAACCGCGATGCCATAATAGGACAATGCCCCAGCCCCCCAGATGCCAAACAGGATGGTATTGAGGGTCAGCGAAAGCTCCGCGCCAATTGTGGCTAGCACAAAGGCTGCAACTGCTGGGACGCCAATCAGGGCGGCAAGGACGAAGCGGCGGTCCATCCGGTCCGACAATCTGCCTGCGTGCCACTGAACTAGCAGCGAGCCAATCCATGCAGCCGCTTGAAACGTCGCCGCTGCCTGTGGCCCGCCCCGCTCACTGGCGTAGAGTGGTGCCAGCGACAATACAGCCCCATTGACCAGCCCTGAGCCGACCGCCGCAATAAAGGCGGCGGGCGCGAGCCTAAACAAGCGCGAGGGTAGCATGCGCAAGACGGTGGCCGGTGGCGGCGGGCTGGTATCGGCGATGGAGATGGGCACCAAGGAAAGCGCTAGGAAGGCCGCTGCGGCCATAAACGGGCCCGGTGCGTTCGGTTCTGGATGGGTGAAGCCGATGATGAAGGGTCCCGACACCAGCCCCAGCTTGGTGCACAGCATGTAAAAGCCGGTCACATCTCCACGTCGCGCATTGGGGATGGCGGACGCCATCCAGCCTTCTGCTGCTGCAAACATCACCGCAATCGCGGCCCCTGCTAGCAAACGGCTGATCGCCCAGGCCCAAGCGGAATCGCTAGCATAGAGCAAAAGGGTCGTGACACAGGCGATGGATGCCGCCGCCGCATAACTTCGAATGGCCCCAATCGCCCGCAACATATTCGGCGCAAACCAAGCCCCGGCTAAAAAGCCGAGGCCATAGGCTGACGCAACCAAGCCAATTTGGCTGCCCGTGAATTGGAGAGCTTGCATCTGCAGCGGCAACCACACGCTCAACAAGCCACCGGCGATCTGTAGCAATGTCTGCCCCCCTATTAAGGAGGCGACGTCACGCATCGGATTGCCCCTTGGGGTTCCGGATGGCAAGGAGACCAGATCGCTCATGAACCAACGATAGGCCGTGATGGCGCGCAGGGCCAGAATGTTTCCGCATCGATGCAGGTCTTTGTTCACACCCTAGCAAGGTAGGCTCTGGCAAAGTGGGGTTTGGAGTTAGCTGATGCGACCGTCTCGATCTACGCCCAAACTAGTTAGTCCGAGCCCAGCGCTCCTGACCGTCGCACTTGTCGCCACTCTGATCGGCACGCTGGCAGAGGCCAAATCGAAAAAGCCTAAGAGCTTGCGGGGCGGAACTTCTGTGGTTGCGACACCGGTCAACCCCGCACAAAAATGGCTAGGCCAGTCGGTTTGGCGAGCAACCACTTGCGACACGAAAGAGAACTTCCAGACGTTTAGCTTCAGCCCAGCGCCCCAAGTCGAAGTCGGCTCCGGCGAAAGGGGCGATGGGGAGAAGTTGGATTTGCTCCGGGTTGGTACGAGCACCGATGGCCTAATCGAAATTGAGACCCGCGTTTGCGCGCCCGTCGGCTGCAACCAGACCGTTGAGCGCTATAAGAAGATCGACCCCAACCAGATGCAGGAATGGCACTTTGAAGGCCGCCTGCCCGAGCATCAGCCCTATGTATTGGTGCGCGATGGCCAAGCCGTCGATGGCTCTGGCCCTGGTCGCCTGTTCAACCGCTGCCCAAGCTAAAGCGCATTTTGATCCGTTCGGATCAAAGTTGCGCGCCACCTTTCACTTAGGCCAAGATTTGGCTACGGCCGGGTCTGGCCTGAACCGCGTACGACATATTTGTAGGTCGTAAGTCCTTCGGCCCCAACCGGACCGCGCGCGTGCAGGCGACCTGTGCCAATGCCGATTTCGCCGCCAAAGCCAAACTCACCACCATCCGCATATTGGGTGGAGGCGTTGACCAGAACGATGGCGCTATCGACTTCATGCAAAAAGCGTTCTGCCGCAACTTCATCTTCGGTCACGATACAATCTGTGTGGCCCGAGCCATAGCGCGCGATATGATCGACCGCCACTTCAATCCCTGGCACCACAGCAACAGACAGAATGGGGGCCAGATATTCGGTGCGCCAATCTTCCTCGGTTGCCTGTGCCATTGGCACAATAGCTTGGGCAGCCGCATCGCCGCGCAACTCGCAGCCCTTCGCCATCAAGGCCCCGGCGATTTGCGGCAAAAGCGCTTGTGCGACGGCCTGATCGATCAAAAGTGTCTCCGTTGAGCCGCAAACCCCTGTGCGCCGCAACTTGGCATTCACGGTCAAGGCAATGGCTTTTTCTACGTCCGCACCAGCATGGACATAGGTATGGCAAATGCCTTCCAAGTGGCTCAACACCGGCACGCGGGCTTCTGTCTGCACCCGCGCGACGAGGCTTTTGCCTCCCCGGGGGACGATCATGTCGATGGTGCCATTAAGGCCGGTTAACATGGCACCGACGGCTGCTCGATCGGTGGTGCCTACCAATTGGATCGCATCTTCAGGCAAGCCCGCATCGGCCAATCCTGCGCGCAGGGCTTTGGTGATTTCGGTTGAGCTGCCAATCGCGTCAGAACCACCCCGCAGGATGACGCAATTGCCAGAGCGCAGACATAAGGTGCCCGCATCGGCTGTGACGTTAGGACGGCTCTCGTAAATGATGCCAATCACACCAATTGGAATGCGGACGCGCTGCATGTGCAGGCCATTTGGCCGCGTCCAATCCTTCATCACCTCACCCAATTGATCGGGCTGGCCTGCGACATCCTCGACAGCCGCTGCCATGGCTTCCAAACGGGCAGGATCCAGCTTGAGCCGGTCGAGCATGGAAGGTGACAGGCCTTCGGCCGCGCTGCGGGCCATATCCACCTCATTGGCGGCTAAAATGGCCGGTGCCGCAGCGCGAATGTGCCGCGCCATTGCGCTAAGGGCTGCTGAACGGGTCTGCGCACTGGCTTCGCGGACTGCCTTGGCTGCCGCGCGGGCGCGGGCACCCATGGCCAGCATCAGGGCTTCAGGTGTCTCTGGGGTGGGGACATGCATATTCATGCCGCCAAAATGCCTGCAAGCAAAGCTAAAGACAAGAAGGTGGATAGCGCTTTGTCCGCGAGTCCCTCTACGAGCACCCCTAGGCCTAGCATTGATAACTGGTTCGAGCAGGGAATGAAGGAACAAACCATGGCGTCGGATACTCTTGGCGATATCGTCTTCATCGAAGCTAATGGCCAGCGCTTTGAAACCCTGATCGCAGGCAAGGGCGGAAGTAAGCTTGCGGTGCTGCTGCATGGCTTTCCAGAGTCCCATCATTCTTGGCGCTTCCAAATCCCACTTCTAGTGAAATTGGGCTACGAAGTTTGGGCCCCGAATCTGCGGGGTTATGGCCAGAGTTCCAAGCCGCCCCACATCGGCGATTATGCCATCGAACATTTGATGGAAGATGTCGCGCAACTTATGGATCAAGCAAGCAACGAGCGAACCGTGACTTTAATCGCCCATGATTGGGGCGCCTTGATCGCTTGGGCATTTGCAGCCTCAAACCAGCGCCCGCTTGAGCGTTTGGTAATCCTCAATGTGCCCCACCCGGCCCGGCTGGCCGAGGGGCTGAGGACTTGGCAACAAATCAAAAAGAGTTGGTATGTCTTCTTCTTCCAACTGCCGTGGCTACCTGAAAAACTTATGGCCCTCGGGGGCGCTAAAGCAATCGGGAGGGCCTTTAGTGCCCTTGCTATGGACCAGACCAATTTTGGTCCGCAGGTTCTTCAAGTTTACCGCGACAATGCCCTAATCCCCGGCGCACTGACCGCTATGGTCAATTATTATCGCGCTGCAGCGCAGACCCCGGGACTACCAAATTTCACACGCGACAAGGTCACCCCCATCACAGTGCCTACGCTGATGATTTGGGGAGAGGAAGACCTCGCGCTCGGCGTGGAATTGACCGATGACTATGAAGGCCTTGTGGAGGATTTCACGCTGATCCGCTTAAAAGGTGTCGGGCATTGGGTGCAGCAAGAGGCTCCAGATGCCGTCAATGCCCGCTTAGAAGCTTGGCTAGATCACCGTGCGTCAGATAGGACGCACATCAGGTCGATCTAGCTTTATAATTCTGAGCCTACGTGCCGCGAAAATCTGTTCCAGATTTTGCGCGCGAGGCTTTAGGCACCTGAACGCGACTGCATCAGTCGCACATTCATGATTTATTTCTGCTGCAATTTCAGCTAATGCCGCCCATCACTGGCCCATAGGGAGTTCCGGCGCGGTCGCTGGCCTTATGGCTCAGGTTAAAAGAGTACTCAGACAATGGCTGAATCCATCAACGTAAATCGCAAAGCCGAACTTCTTTCCCATGTCGTCGAACATGTAGACATCACATCCTATGATGCGCGTCCCATCATCGACAGCATGAAGAAAATGTCCTTCACCAGCCGCGACACCGGTCGCGCCGCTGAGATATTCAACACCATGATTGCCGACAAGCAAGCTTCTGTATGGTTGACCCTGGCTGGCTCAACCAGCGCAGGGGGTTGTATGCATGTCTACCGCGACATGGTGAAATACGGCATGGTTGATGCCATCGTCGCCACTGGCGCTTCCATCATCGACATGGACTTCTTTGAGGCGCTCGGCTTCAAGCATTATCAGGCCCTCGAAGTGCCTGACGATGAGACCCTACGCAGCCTTTATATCGATCGCATCTACGACACCTATATCGATGAAGAGGACTTGCAGGCCTGCGACCACACGATTCTTGAGATCTCCGATCGTCTTGAGCCCAAAGCCTATTCCTCGCGCGCGTTCATCTCGGCTATGGGCAAATGGTTGAGCGAAGGCAATGCCAAGAAAGAAGGCAGTCTGATCCAAACCGCGTATGAGTGCGGCGTGCCCATTTTCTGCCCTGCGTTTGTCGACAGCTCGGCTGGCTTTGGCTTGGTGAAGCACCAAGTCCAGCGCATGAAGGACAAGAAGCCATACTTGGTGATTGACGCGATCGCAGACTTCCGCGAACTCACCGACATCAAGATCGCTGCTGGTCGCACCGGTCTGTTCATGGTTGGCGGCGGCGTGCCGAAGAACTTTGCGCAAGACACCGTCGTGTGTGCTGAGATTCTAGGCGTGGAAGCTGAGATGCATGCTTATGCGGTGCAGATTACTGTGGCCGACGTGCGCGACGGCGCTTGCTCCTCTTCGACCCTCAAAGAAGCCTGCTCATGGGGCAAGGTTTCGGTGGCACTTGAGCAAATGGTGTTTGCGGAAGCCTCCACCGTGGTGCCGCTGATCGCCTCAGACGCTTACCATCGCGGTCATTGGAAAGACCGGGTCAAGCCACGTTGGGCGAAACTGTTCGAATAAGCCTTAGGCTGCAACTAGAGAATACGAAAAGGGGTGGCCAATGCTGCCCCTTTTTTGTGCCCAATCCTCGGCCCTCACACACGAAAAAGGGCCGCTGTACCAAGTACAGCGGCCCGTAATTTTAGCGGAAGCTTATGCGATTAATCACCCAAAACAAACTTCACTTCGAGTGGGTAATCATCTGACACGTTCTCGCAGTTCCGGCGCGCAGGCTCAAAGCGCATACGACGCGCTTCACGCTCAACTGCCGATTCGAACACGCCTGGCGGGTTCGCCGAGGTCACGATAACCCCGACAACCGAACCGGTTGCGTCGATCTGCAAGGTCGCCCGAACGCTACCTTCGGTACCACGGTCCACCGCGCGCTGTGGATAGGCCCGCTCCACGTTGAAATCCCGCAGTTTTCGTGGGTTCTTAGGTGCCTCCGTGCACGATGGCGGCGGAGGTGGTGGCGGTGGAGCCGGTGGTGGCGGAGGCGGTGGTGGCTGATAATCCGTCAACGCGGGAGCCGGTGGTGGTGGGGCGCGTACCACGGTCTCGCGGATTTCTTCCACCGGCGGTGGCGGAATGTCCACGATGATCTTGGTCTGACGTTCCACCAGTGGCGGCGGCGGTGGCAGTTTTTCAGGCGGCGGTGGCGGCGGAGGCGGTGGAGGAAGCTTCTTTTCCTTCTCCGCCTTGACCACGTTCAGATTATCCAAGAAGTCCGTCACGATTTGAGGGCGCACTTTCGAAACGCCGTACAAGATGCCCGACCAAATAAGGATCGAGGCCAAGAGGAACAACATACGATATTTAGCCATATCTCATTGCCCTCCTATCGCAATTGATCTGGGCTGATTGCATCTTCGGCAACCAGCGAGACTTTTTGGAAGTTGGCTTCCTGTAGGATCGCCATAGTTCCCATCACCGACGCATACGGCAAGGTTTGGTCCGCACGCACCCGAACTGTCTCCAGCAAGCGGTTAGGCGAATCGGGAACATGGAAGGTGATCCGTTCCAGCACCTTGGTGGCCAAGGCATCGGGTTCGGTCAACTGGGCATCCACAAAGATTTGCGGCACACCCGTCCCATCGTCGCGAATGTCGACAACCGTCGGGGTTTTTGGCCTCTCTTGCGGCTTTTCTGGCGGCGGCGATGGTGGTGGAAGATCCACCTTCACGTCCGTCGTCGGAATCGGAGCCGCCACCATGAAGATGATCAGCAACACCAAAAGAATGTCGATGAACGGAACAATATTGGGTTCCGAGCTCGGCTGCAGGTCCTTGCCTCTGCTCCCACCGGAGAGTTTAGCGCCCATGGTGCATTGCTCCCTTCGGGTTCAAAATCTCGTAAAAACAGACCTGGGTGGTATAAAAATTCAACATGTTCGTACCTCCCTAACCTATCGGCGTTTGTCTGCGCCAACGAGCGCAACTTTGTAGAAGCCTTCATCTTGAAGGCGGTTCATAGCGAAAACCACGTTACGGTAAGGCGTATCGCCATCGGCGCGGATGTAGATCCGCTGGTCGATGATTTTAGCCAAGTCACCTTTGAAGTTCGGGTTGTCTTTAACAACGACGTCGAAGGCCTTTTTCCCGAGGACCGAGGTATCCACGACTTCATCATTGCCCACGAAGAAGCCAACTTGGCCGCCCTTGTCCTGAATCGTGACATAGGTAGGCTTTGGTGGCCGCTTCGACGGCAGGACCTTGGAGTCTGGAAGTTCGACTTTGATGTCGACTGAAGCAACAGGGGAAGCCACCATGAAGATGATCAACAGAACCAGCATCACGTCCACGAATGGCACGATGTTTGGTTCCGCATTGACATCGAGCTGGCCTCGTTTGCCGCCGCCGCCTCCGGCTAGTTTTGCACCCATGATCGGTCTCCTTTTCTAGAGCCCCGATCAGCCCTGCTTGTCCATATCGCGGGTAACCAGCGAGATGAAGTCGGCTTCAAAGTCTTCCAAATAGCCACCGATCGTGCCGGTTTGCTTTGCGGAGAAGTTGTAGATCAACACTGCCGGGATAGCAGCCACGAGGCCTGCGGCGGTTGCAAACAGCGCTTCAGCGATACCTGGTGCCACAACGGCGAGCGATGTGGTCTGGGTATTTGCGATAGCGATGAACGAATTCATGATACCCCAAACCGTACCGAACAGACCGATGAACGGCGCGTTCGAACCGATCGAGGCCAAGAAGGTCATGTTGGAGCCCAGCTCTTCAATGCCCTTGTTCTGCTCTGCAGTCATTGCGGACCGAACACGCTCGATCAAGTCACCACGGGCGTCGCGGTTGGCGTATAGGCCCGCGTCCTTCGCCTTTTGCAGCTCGCCATAACCGGCAGCAAACATCTTCTTGGCAAAACCGTCTGGTTGCTTTGCGAGCAATTGAGCGGCTTCTTCCGGGGACTTTGCTTTCTTGTAGGCGGCAACGAATTCAATTGTGCGCTTCTTGTTGCCGCGCATCACGATGATTTTTTCGAACATCAAAGCGACAGCGTATACGGCGCAAAGCAACAAGATGACCAAAACGATCTTTGACACCAATGGCGAATGCGCAATCATTTCCATCAGGGTGATGTTCTGTTGACCAGCGTTCTTGGCAGCTTCTGCAGCAGCAGCAGCAGCTTCGGCGGCACTTGGTGCAGCAGGTGCCGCGGCTGCGACAGCATTCACTGACTCAACAACAGCATTCGTGGTTTCAGCAGCAGCAGCAACAGTTGCGTCAGCGGCGGGGGTGGCAGCGGTGTCAGCAGCACCGGCGGCTTGCAGAAGAGCAAACATGGTTTTCTGTATCCTCCAAAATCAGTCCAGCCGTTAATCTTCTTGTAACGAACAGGATCGTTCGGAGTCCTAGCCGCCCTTTTGCGTTTGTGGAAGAGGGCTATGCGTTAATTTGCGGCTATAGGGCAGGAAATATCTGTAGAAGATGCTGTTATTGGAAATTGAATCTGGTTTTGTTACGATTTTATAACCATGAGAGGCGAATTTGACTCAGTTTTGTGCATAAAGATCTGGCCGGCGATCTCTGAAAAAACCCCATGCAGCGCGGTGTCGGTCCAAAAAGGTCAGGTTGACCGTCCCGGCAGCAATGCCTTCTTCCGTGCGTGATAGATCAGCGATCAAATCTCCGCGATGATCGGAGATAAAGGATGAGCCATAGAAGAGCTGATCATCGCCCAACCCCTTTTCGACACCAATTCGGTTGGCGGCGACCACAGGAATCACGTTGCTGACGGCGTGTCCCTGCATCGCACGACGCCAAGGATCACGTGTATCGAGCGTACCATCGTGCGGCTCTGACCCAATCGCCGTTGGGTAGAACAGAACTTCAGCACCTAGTAAGGCCATTGCGCGGGCCGCTTCAGGATACCATTGATCCCAACAGATGCCGACACCTATCTTAGCATAGCGCGTGTTCCAAACCTTGAACCCGCTGTCACCGGGGCGGAAATAATATTTTTCCTGATAGCCCGGGCCATCTGGGATATGGCTTTTCCGGTAGGTACCCAGTGCCGTGCCGTCAGCATCAAGAATAACCACACTATTGTAATAGCGAGGCCCGTCGCGCTCATAAATGGAAACAGGGATCACGACGCCTAACTCTGCGGCCACGGGTCTCAGTTGGGTCACGCACGGATGTTCCAGGGCTGGATAGGCCATTGCGAACCAACGCTCGTCCTGGGTTGTGCAAAAGTATGGCCCCTGGAATAATTCTGAAGGCAGAATGATCTGGGCACCGCCCGCAGCAGCCTTCCGGATCAGGGTGATCGTGCGATCAATATTGTCTTGAAGGTCAGATCCATAACGAGTCTGAAGGGCAGCGAGGTTTACAAGGCGTGACATGTCAGGCTGGCTCCTGCTGGGTGATACAATGGAAACTGCCGCCACCGGTTAGGATGGCCATACTTTGAATACTGGCAACGCGGTGATCTGGAAAGGCCGCAGCCAAGCCGCGTAGGGCTGCATCGGCTGAAGGCGTCCCATAATGCGGCATGACCACGCTGGCGTTGCCAATGATGAAGTTCATATGCGATGCAGGAATCGCCTCACCGTCTTCATTCTCCACCAAGCCGGGGGATGGAATTTGGACGACTTCCAGTGCCCGCCCCGCAGCATCAGTCATGGCGCGCAAATCAGCGGCAATCTGGTTGAGGACCTCCCGGTTGGGGTCTTCCTCGCCATAGGGTGCCATGCACATCACGCGGCCAGGTCCGATAAAGCGCGCAATATTGTCGACATGGCCATCGGTGTGATCATTGGCCAAGCCATCCCCCAGCCACAGCACCTTCTTTGCCCCCAAGGCTGATTGCAAGTGTGATTCAGCGACTGCTTCGGTCCAGCCAGGATTCCGATTTGGATTGAGCAGGCACTGCCGTGTGGTCAGGATTGTACCTTCGCCGTCATGGTCAACAGCACCCCCTTCGAGAATGAACTCAGCCCGTTGGACGGGGGTAGCTGCAGCCTCTGCAACCTTGTCGCCGACACTGTCATCGAACGGCAGGTCATATTTGCCACCCCAGCCATTAAAGGCAAACCGCAAGGCCACTGCCTCGCCGCCGCGCTTGGCAAAGATGGGGCCGGTATCGCGCAACCAAATATCGCCAAACCCATAAGCATGAACTTGCACTTGGGACGGCAGGCTTAGGCGGGCGCTTTCTAAGGCTTCGTCGCCATAGGCCAGCACATGCACAAGGTCGCCCGCTTTGCCATCTGGCGTTGGCGCGACAAGAGCGCGGATCATGGCGGCCACTTCGGCACGCGCGGGGGCCAAGTCTTCCTGCCACAAGTCTTCTGCCGACGGCCAGCACGTCCAAATCGCCTTGTGAGCGGCCCATTCGGCAGGGATGATCAGATGCGTCAAAATTGGGCTCCTCACGGCGAAATAATCCGGGGCTGGTCACATGGCCCTGTCTGGAACCGGCTGCAAGATGGGCATCTGCGGAACCTATGCTTCGTTAAGAGCCGCTTTGCCGCGCTCAACCACATAGCGCTTCAGTGGCTTAAAGGCCTGGTCCCGCCGCCACGTCGTCGGCGTGCTCATCAAGCGTACGTCCATCGTCTGCGGGGTTACGTCTACGAGGCCATAGCCCCGCACGCGGTCATCTTGCCACTTCAGATGCGGATTGTCGGGGAACAAGCGGTTCCAGCGGTCATAATTGAACGACATGGCCGATATTGAGCCACCGACAAACTCGACCGCCACGGTATCACTCTCAGGCTTGGCATAATCTTGCTTTACATCATTGGCCCAAAAGCCATGCATATCACCGCCAATGACGACCGAGGATACATCGCGGCGGCGACGGGCCATCTGATCGATGATCTTCTGGCGCGCGGGCTCAAAGCCACTCCAGCCATCGGTAAAGGCGGTCGGATCGCCTTGGCTGTTTTTTTGGAACAACGTCGAGAAGATCGTCGGCTGGACCAAAACCGACCATTTAAACGGCGCACGCATGAAATTCTCCGACACGAAACGCTCTTGCCGTGCACCCAGAATGGTGCGCGACGGTTCTTGCAGTTCAGCACAGGTGGCGCGGCTTACGCTCTCCGCCTCTTGCCGGCCCGGCGACAAGCATGCGCCCTTGGAGCGATATTGCCGGGTGTCCAGCAACGTAAAGTCTAGCAGATCGCCCCAGCCGCTTTGACCATAAATCCGCATACGGTTGACGGCGTCAAAGCGCGAACGCGCCCGTAAGGGCTGGCTCTCAAAGAAGGCCTTGTATGCATTGTATTTGCGGATCGGAAAGTCTTTGGCCGGGTCTTGGCCGGGCAGGACTTTACCAAAGTCTGCCTGATAATCATTGGCCACTTCGTGATCATCCCAGATAAAGAGCCAAGGTGCCCCAGCATGGGCGGCCTGCAGGTCTGGATCCATTTTGTGGACCGCATGAATAAGACGGTAATCGCTCAAACTAAATGCATCTTCGACCGGCATACGCCGCACTGCGGCACCATACGAGACTTCATAAATGTAGTCGCCGAGCGATAGGATGACGTCCGGGTATTGCTTGGCAATGTCACCATAGGCGGTAAACAAGCCTTGCTCGTAATGGGCACACGAATGCCAAGCAAAGCGCATTTTGGCCAATGGTGCTCCAAATTCTGGGGTCGTGCGTGTCCGACCCGTGGGCGACACGGCAAGGCCAACCCGGAAACGGTAGAAATAAGGCCGATTTGGCTTCAGGCCACCCACTTCGACATGCACACAATGGGCATTATCAGGGCGCGCGACAGCGAATTCACGCCGCACAACTTTGGTAAAGGCTTCGTCCTCGGCGATCTCGCATTGGACATCTACCAAGCCGTCAATCGAATAATCTGGGTCCAATGGTTGTGGGGCCAAGCGGGTCCAGAGCACAAAGCCGTCTTGGGTTGGGTCGCCAGAAGCCACACCCATGGTGAAGGGGTCCGAGATGAATTTTGGTGTCTGCGCCATGGCAGAACCGCGCCACGGACTGTTGATGGAGGCCGCTGCCGCCGCCATTGCCCATGCGTTTAAAAACAACCGCCGCTTTGGATCGAAGCTCATCGGACCAGACCTTGGATGTGAATCATGAGGGAGCCCTCACTCTAGAGCATGGGACTCTAAACGCAAATGGGGCGGCCCCTAAAAAGGCCGCCCCATGTATCAAATGTTAAAGTGCCTGGAGGATTAGAACTCGTAGCGAACGCCGACCTGGATCTGCCAACGCGACCGATCCACGTTACGCGATTTCGGGTTGGTCAGAATGGTCGACGGGTTGGTAATGCGGTAGCGGTTGCACAAGAGGGTGCCCGCATTGTTCACGAGGCCAGCCGCGTCGGCGCAAGCGGCGGTATAAAGGGTTTGCTGGTCACCATATTCCTCAACCACACCCCAGTCTTCATTGATCATGTTCAACACGTTCTGGAAGTCGAAGGTCAAGAAGCCCTTGTGGCCTTGGAAGGCACCGGGAAGTTCTTGGCTCAGTCGCATATCTAGCAAGTGTATTTGGTCGTTGCTGTTGAAGCCACGCTCGATGATCGAGCCAGATGGCAAGCCAAAGGCGTTGATCAAGTTCTTGACCGCGTCGAAAGTTGCCAGCGAGTCGAAGGCAACTTTGCTATCGCTGCTGACCAATACTGTGGTTGTGGTGCCTGAGACTACAACCGACGTCGAACCAGACAAGTCAGGGATATAGGCCAACTGACCACCCTTGTTGACGCCGGTGACGGTGGATCGGCCAGAGCCAGTGCCCATCAACCAGCTGAATGGACGTCCGGCGCGGATGTCGCCGAACAGTTCAAGTCGGGTTTCCAGTTCCTTGAATGGCGTTGCGCGCCAACCAAAGGAGTATTTAAACACATTCTCGATTTCCTCTTGACCGCGACCAGTTACTGGGTTTGCCGGGTCAAGTGCCGACAAGGCACCGCCATAGAGCGAGCTGGCGGTCGAGCTGAAGCGGCCCGAGCTGTTCAGCTCGTTTACGTTTTGCAGGGTGTAGGATAGAGCCCAGTTGATGCCGAAGTCATAGGACTTGCTGGCCGAGATTGCCGCGATGAAGGCGTCGCCCAAGTCACCATCTGGATTGTAGAGTTGGATGTCGCGGTTCGAGCCACCGACTGCAGCCGTCGAATTCACGACAGTGCCGACAACAGCCGTGCGGGCTGCAGTTGGCAAGGCATCGTAACGCTTGCGGCCATCCGGGGTAAGCGCTTGTTGGCCATTAATGATCAGTGGCGTGGCGCGAAGATCGCGGAACGCATAGCCGGTTTGAACCTTATTATAAACCAGGTCCAAGCCGAGGTTAAGGCCAAATGCTTCGCCAGTGACCGCCAAATTGGCCTTCCACTCAGAGGGGATATCCAGGTTCGGGTCGATGGAGTTGGTTTCGGCCGCTGTAGGGGGCGTTACACCACCCAGCAAAGCCAACACTTGTGCTGGGACCGAGCGGCCAAAGTTTGCACCAACAAGATTGTCCAGAGCGAGCGAGCCGATTGCATTGGTAAAGCCAGGTGCGGCACCGGTTTCGATGAAGCCGGTTGGCGTACGCTGAATATCAACGCCGACCGTCAACACACCGGTGTTGGAGAAGGAGTTGGACAAGAATACGTCGGGTAAGCCGCCCGAGAACAGGCCAACGCCGCCCGATACACGAATATCAGATGGCGCATTCCAGTTGAAGCTGACGCGAGGCATCACGATCGACAGACCGTCATAAGTCGCTTGGTTTGAGAAACCAAAGCGGTTGGAGAAGTTTGCGTTGGCAGCGGGTGCGCCGTCGACACTATAGCTTTCCACACGCAGACCACCGGTCAGACGGAAGTCGTCAGTCATAGACCACGTATCTTGCAGATAGCCTGACAGGATCTGGTAGGTGAATTCAGCGGCGGCCTTATTGGGGTCGCCCGACGGATTGTTGGTGTAAATCAGACGGTTTGCACGCCCAGCTTGGAAGTCAGCCACCGAGTCGAAGTAATAGGTGCCGTCAGAGTTTGGTACGAACAGGTTGAAGATGTCCCGCTCTTGCCATTGCAGACCGGCCTTCAACTGGTGATCGCCTAAGCGATAGCGGGCTTCGAACTGGCCTTGGGTGTTGGTGGTCGCGAGGAAATTGGCATGACGGAATTGGTCGGGACCAAAACGGACAACGCCACGGGACTGGCCAGTTGCAGAGCCGCAAGTTGTCAACGGCTGATTGCCAGTTACGTCCAGCGACGTCAGGGTGGAGCAGACCGAGATATCGGCAAACTCCTGGCCGCTCGGTGGCTGTTGGAGACGAACGTAATCACGATAGCTGATGCGGGCTTCGGTTTGGAATCTATCATTCCAGTCGGAGTTTAACTGTACGGAATAGGTCTTGTCTTGTTCGCCGGTGAAATACCACTGGGAATCGAGCGATGCTGTTGTCGCGCCCAAGTTCGTGAAGTTGAAGACCGTTGATTCAGCATTGCGGTAGGTGAAAGAGGCGCGATGCTTATCGGTGATGTTCCAGTCAATACGGGCGGAGTATTTTTCATCCAAGATCGGCTTGTTGGCTGGGATCGAGCCAAAATCAAAGGTCGACTTATAGGTGTTGGTGAACACATTGGTGACCGCGGCAATGTCCGCCAGAGTCATTGGCGCTCCCAGCGGGCCGACGAGTGTGTTCCCGAAAGAGCCGCCGTCAACCGGACCACGGTTGGTTATATCAACGGACTCATACTTTTCGTACGACAACGCATAGAACAGCGTGTCCTTGATGATCGGGCCGCGAAGCGTTGCACCATAATTGGTTTGCTCGACCGCGTTTGAAACGATGGTGTTTTTGATCCGGGTGCCGGTCAATTTGTCATCGAGGAAGTTTGCGAAGACCGAGCCGCCCAATTTGTTGTCTCCGGAGCGCAATACGATATCGATTGCACCGCCTAGGAAGCCGCCGTTGCGAACATCAAAGGGGGCCGGGGTGACATTAAACTGGGATACTGCATCGAGCGAGATGGGGCCGCGACGAGTTGGAAGACCGCCGGTGTTCAAACCGAAGTCGTCCTGGGCCGCAACGCCGTCGATGGTGATACGATTGGTGCGCGGGTTGGATCCGGCGATCGAGATACCGCCGTCACCGACCGTGTTTTGGGTGACCAATGGCGACTGGCGTGCCAATTCACGAATGTCGCGGCCTGGGGTCACAAGGCCTTCAATCTTGTCGCGGCGAAGACCGGTGGCCGTGCCGTCAATGCGGTTGCGGCCAACAGCCGTTGCCCGCACGATGATGCGTTCGACTTCCTTGTCGGCTGGCACGAGGTTCAAAGCGAGGCTGAAAGGCTCGGCGGCGGTCAGGAAAAGGTCATTGACAACGGTTGGTTCGTAGGTTTCTGCAGTTACTTCAACAGCATAAGGACCCCCAGCACGCAAACCGGAAGACGAAAACTGGCCCGCTGCGTCCGTGGTCGTCCGCGCACGCGTGCCCGATGGTGTGTGCGTGATTGTGACATTAGCGCCGGCTAAGGGCGCGCCGGACGCTGCAATCTGGCCGCGGATGGTACCGGTGGTTTCCTGAGCATAGACTGCAACGGGTGCCACCAGTGCGAAGCCCAGTGCGGTCAGCGCAGTTGTTCGAGCTAAACGATTTAAAATTGACATGAGTGGTCCCCTGACAGTGATTCTGGTTGCGCATCGAAGTGGGAGGCTGCGCGTCGAATGGGCCAATTAGCCCGCTTCAGATACGCCTCTGCGACGTTTATATGACACTTATATGACAGCAACGGTTCGCGAGCGGGAACACTGGGGATAAATGTGCCAAGCTGTTCGCACAGTGGCAACAATGTTACACTTTGTTTAGACTTTAGGCATCGCTCAGCAGAGCAAGCCGGCTTCAGAAGACCTAAGCCAGTTTTTGAGGACTTGCCGGGCGTGTTCCGCTAGCTGATCCATTGACCGGCTGGGATGGAGAAGTGAACCAATGGTTCGCCGAGCCCTTAGACATAAAAAAGCGGTGGAGCCATAGGCTCCACCGCAAGGCGATGCTCAGGGAGCGCCGGTCTAATCCAGCGCTTGATAAAAAGCGCGACGAACCTTTCCGGACACCAAAGCCGAGCCAGAGACCCGACTTGCCCTTACGTTAGCCTGTGGCAGCCTGATTTGTAAATGGGGCAGGCAGTAATTGGATCAGATCACCGCCATTAGATGACTATTGGCCCCAAACGACACGCAAACGGGCATCGCGTCCACAGCCATTTCGGTAATAGGCATAGCGCAAAGGATTTTTCTGATAATAATCCTGATGATAGCCCTCGGCATCGTAAAACGCTTTGGCTGGCAGAATTTGCACAACAATCGGCTTTTTGAAGCGAGCATAAAGCACGTCACGTGCGGCTTCTGCCGACTTCTTCTCCGCTTCATTGGCATAAAAGATCGCTGGGAGGTAGGATTCACCCTTGTCGCAAAACTGGCCAAATGCATCGAATGGATCGACCTGCAACCAATAAGTATCGAGTAGTTTTTGATAGCTGACCTTGGTCGGATCATAGGTGATTTTCACCGCTTCAAAGTGGCCCGTGCCACCCCGGCCCACTTGCTCATAGGTAGGATTAGCGAGCGTACCACCGCTATAGCCAGAGGTGGTTGCAACTACGCCTGGGATTTCGTCAAACGGTTTTTCCATGCACCAGAAGCACCCCCCGGCAAAAATTGCTGTGGCAAGATTACTTGGAGGCGGTGCAGCTTGTGTCGTCGCCTTGGGCGCAACGCCATCGGCTTGGGCCGGAGACTGGGTCCCGCATCCGGCAAGGGCGAAGAAAGACAAAGTGGCGAGGGTGGAGATGGGCTTAAGGTGGGTCATGTGGGCCTATACGCAACAATCTGTCGTTCGGTTGCACCTTGCACGCTCTTGAGAAACGAAAAAGGGGGCGCGGCATGCGCCACGCCCCTCAGCTGATTCTATCAAATCGACAGAACTTAGTGGTTCCAGCGCAAGGTCAAACCATAAGTCCGTGGCTCACCCACGAACGCGTTGATCTGGCTGTTGACGACACGTGGCGCAAAACCACCCAAAGCAGGCTGGTTGGTCAGGGCCGGTGCGTCACCTTGCAGTGGCGCGTCGAAGGTTATTTGGGCGTAGCGTTCATCGGTCAGGTTACGGCCCCACAATTCAACGGTCCAGCGATCATCAGCTGTGCTCAATGCAAGGCGGCCGTTGATCAGGGTGTAGCCTGGCTGGGTCTTACGTGGGTCTAGGTTGGAGCCCGTGACCGTGTCTGTGATGGTCCGGAAGTCGACATAGGCCTTGAACTGGGCGGTGTCGGACAGAACCGAACGCTCATAATTGAACGCCGAACCATAGGTCCAGACAGGTGAGCTGGTCAGCTGATTACCTGGCAACCAATAGAGGTTGGGGTTTTGCCCAAGGAAGGTCGTCGGCTGCGAGGCCGAACCCAAATTCTTGGTATACTCGGTCAGCGAATAAGCAGTACCACCAGTTATGGACAGGCCGTCGATAGGGGTGCGAAGCACATAGTCAAACTCCACCCCTTGAGAAACCACTTCAGGAACCGAGGTCACCACAAACGAAATGCCGGTAAAGGTATTCAGCTGGAAGTTCTCGAAGGTCTGGTGGTAAGCCGCGAAATTAGCGGTCAAGGCGCGGTTGAACCACTGGGACTTCAAGCCGACTTCGTAAGCATCAACGGTTTCTGGTGCAAACGAGGTGTTTGGCTGACGGACGGTTCGGTTGCCCACACCTGGCGAGATGATCGAAGTGACCAGATTGTTCTGCAAGTCAGAAAAAGCGCGGTCCAGGTTGAAACCACCAGCCTTATAGCCTCGCGAGTAAGAGGTATAAGAATTGATGTTTGGCGCGAACCGGTAGGCGGCAGAGAAGATACCCGACCATTCTTCTTCGGACTTCTCCTGGCGGTGATTCATGCCGTCTAGGCCGGAGCGCATCCATGGCGCGCAGATGGCACCAACAACTGCCGCCAAGGAGCCAGCATTGCGAGCTGCATCAAGGCCCAAGCGGTTCTCGATCGCAGTACAAGCCGTATTACCTTGCGTGCGATAGCTACCTTGGAACTTCTTTTCTTCCGAGGTGTAACGCAGACCCAAGGTCACGCTGAAATCGTCGTTGAATTGATAGATGTTGTGGGTGAACAGCGCGATGGATTCTGCATTCTGTTCGTAGTCGTCGAATTGACCACCACCAGCTGCCAATATGCCGATACTGGCTGGTGTCACGCCCAGAATAGATTGCCAAGTCGAAACCACACCGGCCAATTGGGTGTTGGTGACGGTTGGGCTCAAGGGGTTTACGGCAAGAGCGGGGTTCGCCAAGGCCAAAGCGGGGCCCAAGAGACCGCCGATATAGGCCTGGTAATCAGTGCCGGTACGGAAGCGAACTGTCGAATTGATGGTCTCTTTGGAATAGATGGTTCCAACCAACCAATCCAATTTGCCCAAAGAACCTGCATAGCGGAATTCTTGGGTGAAGCTATCAAACTCAGCGCCTGCACCTTCAGACTTCAAGCTATAGACGACGTCAGCACCGCTATAGTCAGAGTCAGCCCCTGCCGTACGCTTCCAGTTGCGCTTTGCGGTTAGCGAAGTCAGCTTTCCGAAGCCAACATCCCAATTCGCTTCAAGGCTTATACCACCGTCTTCGATATCTTGATCATAGGTGCGATTGGCGCTGGCCAGATAGTTTTCCAGATTGCGGCCAGTTTGTAGCGCGTTTGGGGAAATCTTGTTTAAAATGTCTGTGGTCGAAGGAACGCGAATGTCTTTGGTCCAGACAGCAGCCGCACAGCAAGCTTCGGCGCGCGACGCTTTATCAACAATCAAGCGCGCATCGAAGGTTTCGGTTGGTGTGTAGAGCAATTGGCCACGGATCGCATAATAATTAGAATCATTTGAGTCCGTGCGAGCGGTGCCGTTGTTGACGTTCACATAGCCATCACGGGCGCGCGCGGTGACATAGAGGCGGCCGGCCAGCTTATCCTCGATGAGCGGGCCGGTGAGGCCGAGACCAAGACCGCCCAGACCGTAATTGCCGAAGGTCGCGTCGCCAGAGGTGCCAAATTCAAAGCTTGGCTTCTTTGTGGTGACATTGATCAAACCAGCCGAGGTGTTGCGACCAAACAGGGTGCCTTGCGGGCCACGGAGAACTTCGATGGCGCGGATTTCACCCAAATCGCCGAAGGCAACGCTGTTGCGGGCGCGGAACACACCGTCAATTACCACGCCAACCGAGGATTCAAGACCGGGATTCGAGCCCTGGGTCCCGACGCCACGGATACGGGCGGTAACCGACCCGGAGTTTTCCGAGACAGGCACCTGCAGAGATGGCGCTAGCTGGGTCAGGTCGCGAATATCTTTAACGCCAGCCGACTCGATCGCTTGGGTGCCGATTGCAGTGACGGCGACAGCTACGTTTTGTAGCGACGTTTCGCGGCGGGTCGCAGTTACGATGATTTCTTCAACGGGCTTGTCGTCTTGCGCAGTAGCCGCTTGCTGTTGGGCTAAAGCAGGTGCGGCAAAAACAGAGGTTGCGCAGGCCGCCAACAAAAGGCCACGACGGCCCAATCGTTCAAAATTCATTTTTCTCTCCAAGGGACTGGTTTTTCTGGCCCTGATGTTTCAGGGCGAGTGCTTCCTCCGACCCGCCAAAAGCGTAACGCCGATGCTGGGTGTCACAACGTCGCAGCGCTATACGCATGGTTGACGCGAGGGTCGAGGATGAAATACTTCAATTCCAAGTCACAATTGCGTGCTGTTGCCAAATCGTCACAACTTGGCGCATCTCTGAACACCGAGGATGATAAGCTCATGAAACTGGCCACGATTATGCACAATGGAGTTGCGCGTATCGCCCAAATCGACGGCAAGGTGGCGGGGATTTGGGCGAGTGCCGGCGATGGTCTTGGTGTGATATCGGCGCTACGTGGCCCTGCAAGCGGCCGCGTGATTGTCGAGAAAGTTCCGCTGGAAGGAATTGAGTTCCTAGCCCCGGTGCCACAGCCGCCGCGCATTTTTGGGATTGGCCTCAATTACGCCGATCATGCTGCCGAAACAGGGCGCGAGCCACCCGCCTTCCAGACTTGGTTTATGAAACAGATCACCGCAGTGAATGCGCCTTATGGTTTCGTCGAAAAGCCCTCTGTTTCGGACATGCTAGATTTCGAGGTTGAGCTCGTCGTCATCATCGCAGCAAAAGCGCGACATGTGCCCGTTGAACGTGCCCACGAGGTTATTGCTGGTTATTGCGTCGGATGCGACTATTCAGTGCGCGACTGGCAAAAGGCGACCCCTACCATGATTATGGGCAAAGGGTTTGATACACATGCGCCCTTTGGCCCCGTTTTAGTAACAGCCGATGAGATCGCCGATTTGGATCAACTGCGTCTGCGTTGTTATGTTAATGGTCAACTGATGCAGGATGGGTGCGTAGCAGACCTCATCTTCAAAGTACCGCAAATGATCGCCCATCTCAGCACAGCCTTTACGCTGCTGCCGGGCGATGTGATCTTTACGGGCACCCCGGCAGGTGTTGGGATCGCCCGCAATCCGCCCGTTTATCTGTTTGCAGGCGACAGCGTGCGGTGTGAGATTGACGGCCTTGGCATGATCGAAAATAAGATCGTGGATGAGGTGAGGGCCACCATCATCGCATGATAGTAAGGCCAATGCGCCATAGGGGCGTGGACGTCTCCGATAGGATGCCCGCCCCTGAAATGGCCGTCGTGATGGGGTTCCCTGTGACATTCTCACTCGAAACAAACACCTCCAAATCAGGTCTTAGTGGCCAAGATGCGCGCACATCGAGGGCCTGATAGGCTTTCAGCCTCCGGGTGTTCAGATCATCCTCAAATCGGGTGCCTTCCCCGCGCAGTGCGAGGGTTAGTTGAGGCCCTGCCCGCAAGGGCAGCGTCACTCCAACATAACTCGCCCATGGGGCTGACTGCGCCGGGCGCAGCCCGGTCAGGGCCGGTAGCAGGTGTCCCCCATCCACTTCGCCATCAACCATCGACAAACGAAGCTCGATCTCCGGCCGGGGGCCTGTCCCTGTCGCCACCCAAGTCAAGCCGGCCTCTAAGCCCGTGGCTTGAATTTCCCCGGCATTGAGCCGTTGGCGCAGCGTCCCGCCAGCCGGCAAAAAGCCGACGCGGGGTAATACGCCAGGGCCTGCCCCGATCGTCACATTGGTGATCGGATCCTGCAGTTGGCTGGCATAAAGGGTTAGGCTTCCAGTCCAAGTGCCTCCCAAGCCGCGCCACCGAGCCCTTAGATCAACATCGAGGCCATCGAGCACTTCTGGAACCAGATCGGCATTGGCCTCGGTCACATCATTGCCGACCCGAAAAGGGCGGTGAAGTTCGTTCAGGCTGGGCGGGCGGAAAGTTCGAAACAGGCTGACGCGCGCCTGTCCGCCCCAGGCAAACACCGACACGCGCCCTGTTGCCACGTGACCTTGTCGGGCGTCAGGCAACTCCGACAGCGTCACGGCACCTGTCGCACGGTCGGTTTCCAGCCGCCTTGCACGATCATGAACCCATCGATCCAGGCGCAGGGTGAGGTCTAGTCCCATCTGTTCATCATCAAAGAGAAACAGGCGCGGTACATCGAGCCCGAGGCCCAAAAGGTCTTGCTGGCCACCAGCAACCCGCGTGCGGGTGAAGCCCGTGCCCATAAATCGGAAGAGTTCGCGCGTTTCGCCCTCGCTATGGCGCCACTCCAAGGTCCATCTAGGGCTCCCATGCTCAAAGGCCGGAGCATAGATGAGTGACCCGCCAAGTGCCGAGGATGGCGTTTCATACTGGTCAAGTGCAGGCGTCACACTTGCCCGCTCTGGTGCCACTGAGACCGTTTGGTTGGCAAAATCGCGGGTTTGCGCGAACACGATGAGCCGCGCTTGACCCCAATCACCTTCCAGCTTGAGGGCTCCGTTTATGTCTGCCCCACGTGCCGCGCTACTGCCTCCTAAAGTCCCGGCTCCTTTTTCTTCGCCGAAGCCTGAAACGCGGAACGACCATTGCCCGTAATCGGCAGGGATCTCGCTCACCAGGGTTAGGGTGGAGGCTCTAAAATCAGCTGGAAGGTCCACCACTCCGCGCTGCGCAGGACTGACGGGGATCAGGCCATCATTGGACTCATGGGACGTCATCGCCGTCATTGTCCCGTTGCCTGCAGTAATAGAACCTCGTGCGGCAAGCTGCACCCCACCCAGCCCGCCAGCCGATAGGCGCAAGCGCGCAGGCCCGCCGCGCGCCTCAACAAGATCCAGCGCACCCGTCAAAGCAAGAGGTCCAAAGCCAGCCCCTGCCGCCCCGCGACGAATGTCGACCCGATCCAGAAACAACGGATCATGGCGCACCCAGAATACCCAGCTGCCAAATGGATCATTTTGCGGCACACCATCGAGACTAACCAAAGCCCGCCCTGCCCCATTTGGGGCAATCGGGCGCAGGGATAGGCCCTGAATGGTGGCGTTCGCAGGCCCACTGGCGGTGCGCCGGAACAAGCCCACGCCAGGTGCGACGCGCAGTGCCTCGTCCAAACGCAAACCGATACCGAACCCAAGGGCTGCTTGGTCGAGACTGATCTGTGCCGGCATAGAGCGGTCTGGCGGGAGACGCTCGGCTCGCACCACAATGACGTCAGCCGCTGCTGCTGCCTCGCTTGCTCTCGCACGGACGATTGTGTCAGGTGGTAGAGCCTCAGCTGGGCTTGCGAGGAGGAGAAGGCTCGGCCAAGAAAACATGAAAACAAATCTAGTCTAGCTTGCTTTCAACAGCGAGTGGTTTTGACCGCGCGGCCAACCTCTTTTAACAACCATGTGATGAAGGACTTGTTGCTATCCTTGGACCTCGCAACCGATCGCGACACCCGCGACTTGGGTGCCCGCTTGGCCAAAGTGGTGCAAGCTGGTGATTGCTTGGCACTGCGGGGCACTCTGGGGGCAGGCAAAACCTCTCTCGCGCGCGGCCTGATCTGTGCCTTCCTCGACAGCGACACCGAAGTGCCGAGCCCGACGTTCACCTTGGTCCAGCGCTACCAGCGTGACCCCAACGAACAGCCAGATGCGCCAGAACTCTTGCATTTCGACCTATATCGCCTGGAAAACCCCGAAGATGTCTGGGAATTGGGCTGGGAAGAGCTTGACGAGGTCATCAGCTTGGTTGAATGGCCAGACAAAGCGGGGCCATACCTGTCGCCCCGGCACCTCGACATCGAGATCATTATGATTGGTGACCATCGCCGCGCCCATCTATCGGCCTCGCCGACATCGCCCTGGAAATCTCGCCTGCATGACTTTTAACTCTTCCACGCTTGAAGCCGCCCGTTTTGAGGCAGCGATCGCTTCGGCTTTGCACGCCGCAGGCTTTGGCGAGGCTCATCGACAAAAGTTTGATCAAGATGCCTCGACCCGCTCGTATGAACGAGTGCGCCATGGAGACCGCACGGCTATTTTGATGAAGGCGCCACCGGGCAATGAGGACGGACCCTGCCCACCCAGTGCCGATGAGGGGACGCGCAAAGCCTTGGGCTGGAATGCGCTTTCGCGCTTAGCAGCTTCACGCGTTGAGGCTTTTGTCGCCGTTGGCGACCATCTGCGCAGCCACGGCTTCTCCGCACCCGATACATTGGCAGTAAATGCCCCGATTGGCGTCGCTGTGGTCGAAGATTTGGGCGACGACCTTTATGCCCGGGTCATTGCGGAAGGCCGGGCCGACGAGGTTGAACTGTATCAGGTCGCGGGCGAGGCACTTGCCAAATTGCATCAAACCCCAATCCCGCCGACCCTTTCCTCCCCGATGGGGCCTTGGCCAATCCTTGATTTTGATGCGATTGCCCTACGCGAGAATGCCAATTTGTTTGTCGATTGGAC
This sequence comes from Maricaulis salignorans, assembly GCA_943372135.1. Taxonomy (GTDB): domain Bacteria; phylum Pseudomonadota; class Alphaproteobacteria; order Caulobacterales; family Aquidulcibacteraceae; genus Aquidulcibacter. The sequence goes on from CALRXH020000007.1 coordinate 57,868, forward strand.
GCCGCGCTTCTTGGGCCTCGATGGGTTCAGCGCTGACGCCCGCGCCGAATGGGAGGAGATTCGCGATACATTGATTGGCGAGATCATGATCCATCCGCGTGCCTTCACGCTGCGCGACTATCATGCTGAGAACATTCTATGGCTGCCAGAACGCGACGGCATTGCCCGGGTTGGCTTGCTCGACTTCCAAGATGCCGTGCATGGCTATCGCGCCTGGGACTTTGCAATGCTGCTGCATGATGCGCGCCGGGATGTCAGCGCAGAAGCGTATGACGGAACCATTCGCGCCTATTTGGACGCGACAGGCTCTGACCGTGAACCCTTTGATGAGGAACTGGCCATTCAAGGTGCGATCAATGCATTACGCATTTTGGGCATTTTTTCCCGACTGGTCGGGCGTGATGGCAAGCAGCGCTATCGCCAATTCATGCCACGCGAAGCGGGCCACTTGGCCCAAGTCCTCACCCACCCTCGCCTCAAAGCCATGCAAAGCTGGGTGGAGCGCTATGTGCCGCTTGGGGCCTTTAGGCAGGCGCAAGCCGGATGAGTGCGATGCCAACCCATGCCATGGTTTTTGCTGCAGGGCTTGGCACACGGATGCGGCCCCTCACCGATGACCGTCCCAAGGCCTTGGTTGAGGTCGATGGACGCTGCCTGGTTGACCATATACTCGATCGGCTCGCCGAAGCAGGCGTGGGCACGGCAGTGGTCAACAGCTTTCATTTTGCGGACAAACTGGTGGCGCATTTAACCCCGCGCGGCACGGGCGAGCCGAAGCTGATCTTTTCGCGTGAAGACGAACTTTCAGAGCCGTTGGAGACCGAGGGTGGCCTTGTTTACGCGCTGCACCACTTTCCAGACGGCCCCCTGCTCACCTGCAATGCAGACGCAATTTGGCTTGATTGCACAGCGATAGAGCGCTTAGCAGCGGCCTTTGACCCTGCACGAATGGATGGGCTTTTGCTATTGGCGCGCCTCAATGAAGCTTTGGGCTTTGATGGGCCAGGCGATTTCTTCATGGATGAAGCGGGCAGGCTTACCCGTCGCGGCGATGCTCCTTGTGCCCCTTACGCCTACGCCGGGGTCCAAATCACGACCAAAGCAAGGTTTGAGGGTAAGCCCGCCACCAAGCGCTCCCTTGCCAAGACGTGGTTTGACCAATGGAGCCCGAAAGGGCGGCTTTATGGCCTTGTGCTCGATGGGCCTTGGCTGCATGTCGGTAATCCACAGGCACGCTTGGATGCTGAAGCCAAGATTCATGCGCTGCGCGCATCCACACAGGCATAAAGCGCTTGGATCAAGCGCCCGGCGCGCTCATCGCCTAATAGGGCTGGCGTTTGCTTGTTCATCACATAGGCGGCTGAGAGCCGCTTGGCGGGATCGCCAAAGCCGCCGGACCCACCCCAGCCAGAATGGCCCAGCGTTTCAGGGTTGTTACCATAGCGCAGATTGGAATTGCGCATGACGCCTGCAGCCCATTCAATCTCATAGGGCAGCACCAAATCGAGGCCACGGATACGGGGTTTGGTGAAGTCCGCCATGGTTTCAGGCGAGATGATCTGATGGCTGCCGATTTTTCCCTGATTGGCGAAGACACCATAAAGGGTTGCGACAGAATGCGCGGTGCCGTGACCATTGGCTGAAGGAATTTCTGCCATCCGCCAAGCGGCACCACCTCGGTTGGGCGAGGCCCACGGCGTCAAAAACGCAACGCGGCGGGCCTCAGACGCTTCTCCCAACTCTGCCATGGCTTTGGGTCGGCTCATCTCAGCGCAACGCCCATGATGCACTTCGGGCAAGCCAATCCAAAAATCAATGCCCAGCGGCTCACACACATCCACTCGCAATTGTGTGCCCAGACTGGTGCCATGGGCACGTTGGGCGAGCTCGCCGGCAATATAGCCGTAGGTCAATGGGTGATAGCCGCTGGCGGCTGTCGGCTTCCACATCGGCGCGACATGGGCCAAAGCCTCTGCCAAGGCAGGCGGATTAAGCCAAAGGTCTGGATCTATCGGGTCCGGGAAACCGGGTACACCCGCCTGATGCGATAAAGCTTGAGCCAAGGTCACATCTTTTCCATGCTCGGTAAATTCAGGCCACAACCAGCCAATCGGATCGTCAAAATTCAGCAGGCCCTGATCCTGCAAGCGGGCAATGATCATGGCGGCAATGGGCTTGGTGGTGGAATAGACGGGCACCAAAGTCTCGCGCGTCCAGCTTTGTGTTTTGGCGCGGTCCCTATGGCCGCCGACGAGATCGACGACCACCTCGCCTTCCAGAATGGCGCAGAAACCCGCTCCCAGTTCAAGGCCTTCTTCGAAATTCAAGTTGAAGGCGTCCAAAACAGGCTCAAAGCCCGGCGCAACATAAGGTGAAACCAGATCAGTCATCACGCCATTTGGACCTTTCAGCTCAGCGGGGTCAAGGCCAAAGGCTCAGCCCGCCAAGCTTCATAGCCCGCCGCCACGATTGGCAATTCCTGCGCACCCCACTCTTGCGCGCGATCAACCGTGTAAGACACACCCGCCAACGCCAAGGCCATGGCCTGCGGGGTCGCTTGACCGTCAATCAAATGGGCAAGAAACATCGTTGCCATCAAGTCCCCAGTGCCTTTGGGTGGGGCTGTAGATTTAGGATGCGTCGCAAGCCAAGCGCTTGTGCCATCGACCATGAGGCCACCGATCTCGCCATCCCTTTCGATCGAGGAAATCAAGGATGGGCGGCCCAAAGCGGTTGCGGCGTGATGAATTTGTTTGAGGCCTTGTGGCGTTTTTTGCGTCAAATAGCCCAACTCCCACAAATTGGGGGTGAGATAATCGGCGCGGGGAACCAAATGCTCCGCCAGCGCATCGGCAACACTTTGCCCGACATAAAGCCCACCCGGCCCATCGCCCAACACAGGGTCTACCAGAATTATGGCCTTAGGATTCGCGGTTTTGACAGCATCAATGGAGCGCGCGGCAATCTGGACTTGCTCTGCGCTGGCAAAATAATCGGTAAGGACGCCATCTACCAAGGCGAACAAGCCATTAGCGGCGATCCCTTCCAGCATGCCGGCGAACAACTCAGCACTAACCGGTCCACCGCCGGGCGGTCCCCAACCTGGATGACGGCCGAGCAGCGTTGTCGGGACATGGATTGGATCGATCTTCATGGGTGATTGTACCAAAGCGAGGCTAGCCAAAGTGCCACCCACCCGGCTCCCCGCAACATGTGAACCAAGAATCAGAACCAAAGGCATGGTTCGCTCTTTACGCCACTGCCCTGCTTGTGGCTAGAAGAAGTCAAACCCGATTTGAAAGGCTTCTCATGACCGCTCACCAGGCCCGTCCCCGTCGCAGTGTGCTTTATATGCCCGGTGGCAATGCCAAGGCTTTGGAAAAGGCCAAAAGCCTGCCAGCCGATGCAGTGATCCTCGATCTGGAAGATGCGGTTACCCCCGATGCCAAGGATGAGGCGCGCGCCGCCGTCGCCGCGATCGTTAAGGCAGGCGGCTATGGCAAGCGTGAAGTCATCATCCGCGTGAACAGCCTGACCTCTCCTTGGGGTCCGCAAGATTTGGAAGCCGCCGTAGCAGCAGGGCCCGACGGCATTTTGTTCCCGAAAATCTCCTCAGCCAAGGAAGTGCTCGCCGCCAGCGAAGCGATGGACGCTTTGGGGGCTGCGCCGGCGATGACCCTGTGGGCCATGATTGAGACGCCGCGGGCAATCCTTGAGATTGCCTCAATTGCTGCCGCCGGTGCCACAACGCGCTTAGCCGCCTTTGTGATGGGTACCAATGATTTAGCCAAAGAGACCCGCGCCCGACAAACTGGGGACCGTGCCCCGTTCCACTTTGCCCTCGCAGCTAGCGTGACGGCAGCACGGCTCTACAATCTGGCCGTGATTGACGGGGTCTATAATGACATTGCCAATACTGAAGGCTTTGAAGCCATCTGCTGGCAAGGCCTTGAGTTTGGCTTTGACGGAAAGACCTTGATTCACCCAAGCCAGATCGAGACTTGCAACCGCATATTTGCGCCAGACGAGGCCGAAATTGCTCATGCCCGCGCCATCATCGCAGCCTTTTTGGATCCCGCCAATGTCGGCAAAGGCGTATTGAAAGTAAACGGAAAAATGACCGAGCTATTGCACCGGGATATGGCAGAGCAAACCGTCGCCATTGCGGACGCGATTGCTTCTATGTCTTCTTGATACCCAAACCCGTCAGCCACGCGCTGAATTGGGTGGTCTGATCGCCGGTTAGGGTCGGGGGTGCACCAATCTTGCCTGTAAGCAGCCAGACTTGTTTGCCGCTGAGCGCCAAAACACTGGCACCTGCGCGGGCTAAGCGGGACGATTCCACGCCCTTAACTAAGGCAGGATGGGTGAACTCGCGCTCCAGCCAAAAGCCGTTGGCACCGTCATGAAGGTGACGCACTTGGCGAGTCGAGGAGGGTCCCGCCACCGCTGGCTCGCCCGCACGTTGCCAAAGGTCAAAGAAGTTAGTTTCGCTTGCTCCAGCACTTGTTTGCCGCCGTACCAGAGCTCGATGCAGGGTTGCAGGCCGCACATCGGCCAAGGCTTCGCTTGTGCGAACGGTGCCGTTGAACTGTAGCCAGACGACCTCGTTGACCTTGGGAGCCACGTCATGGGCGGCTGTGGAAGCAGCCGAGCCCAAATCACTGCTAGATGTGACAGCCTCAGCCTTGGAGCAGGCCGATAACAGGGCAAATGGGGCGGCGAGGAGAAGGGTGCGACGTTCGATCATGGCTGTGATACGCAGGCTAGCGCCAATCGGTTGCAAGCCTTCACTTTAGACCGCATCGGTTTCAGCGATGGTCCATGTTTCAAGCTGGGCCGCATGATCCCAAGCGGCGAAGTCAGGGTCTTGGAAGATCGCCTCGTACCAAGCTTGCAGGCCCGCCGAGACAGGAACCTGATAGGTACGAAACCTTGTTGCGACGGGCGCGTAGAAAGCATCGACGATGGAGCGATGGCCTAGGATGAAGGGACTCTCTGGCGTGCCAAAGCGCGCCTTTAAGCCGCACAACAAATCATCAATCCGCAGAACCTGGCCCTGCGCGGTCGCAGACCATTCATGGCCTGCTTTGACCCGCTTTAAATTCATCGGAAACGTCTGGCGCACGGCCGCAAAGCCAGAATGCATTTCACACGTGGCCGAACGGGCGAGCGCGCGGGCGACCGCGTCCTTTGGCCAAAGTCCTGCGTCTGGGGCTTGTTCATGCGCCCATTCGCAGATCGACAAGCTGTCCCAAATTTTGGTGCCATCAGCCAATTCAAGAACTGGGACCGTGCCAGCTGGGCTAACCGCCAGAAAATCTGGACTAGGACCTATCCCGCGCGGCCCCAAAGGAATGATCCGCTCTTCAAAAGCAATTCCAGCCCATTTCAACGCAAGCCAAGGCCGCATCGACCAACTTGAGTAATTCTTATTGCCAATGGTTAGGATCGGCAGAGCCATGGGACTAGTCCTTTGTGGGCTTTAGACTTTAGATCGTCCGGGGTGGATAACCCGCTGCGACCAGCGCATCAATGATTTCTTGGGTATGCCGCGAGTCGCGGGTCTCCATTAGAATATCAAACTCCGCGCCTTTCGCGGGCACATCGAGGGCGAGGCGATTGTGAGCGACTTCAAGAATGTTACCGCCCAAATCGCCAATCACTTTCGACACAACAGCCAACAGGCCGGGACGATCATCGCCAATGATCCTGAGGCTGACGATCCGCTTCTCGCGCACTAAGGCGCGCGTCAGCACCGAGGCCAAAAGCCGTGAGTCAATATTGCCGCCACAAAGGACAATACCGACCTTTTTGCCGCTAAAGCGCTGGGGGTGTGCGAGGAGGGCTGCGAGGCCTGCAGCACCCGCGCCTTCAGCGACGGTTTTTTCCACATTGCAGAACAAAGTGATGGCTTGTTCCAGGTCATCCTCATCCACTAAGAGAATATCGCGGACCAATTCCTTTGCAATTTCAATACCCAAACGACCTGCTTGCTTAACAGCGATACCTTCAGCAATGGTTTGGCCGCCGCACAAGGGACCTGGCTCTTTGCCGGCCAACTCGGCATGCATGGAGGGGAACATGCGAGTCTGTACGCCGACAACTTCAATATCGTTTTTCATCGCCCGGGCAGCGACTGCGATACCGCCGATCAAACCACCCCCGCCGATGGGCACAACCAAGGTTTCAAGTTGTGGGGCCTCTTCCAGCATTTCAATGCCAATAGTGCCTTGGCCGGAAATCACGTCTGCATCGTCATAGGGATGCACGAAGGTCAGGCCTTCACGGTCTTTAAGCTGATAGGCGAAGGTCGTGGCTTCCGACAGATTGTCGCCATGGAGCACCACGCGTGCGCCATGCTTGCGGGTATGTTCGACCTTGGTGAACGGGGTTCCAAGCGGCATAACAATGGTGGCGGGAATATTGAGGCGCGCAGCATGATAGGCCACGCCTTGGGCGTGATTGCCTGCTGACATGGCGATCACGCCATTGCGGCGCTCCGCCTCGGTGAGCAACAATAACTTATTGAGGGCCCCGCGCTCTTTAAAGGCGGCGGTGAATTGGAAGTTTTCAAACTTCACCCAGACTTCTGCGCCCGTAATATCCGACAGCGTCTTCGACATCAAAAGGGGTGTGCGAATGATGCGGCCTTCAATACGCGCGGCTGCCGCACGAATGGAATCTAAAGTAACGTGCATGAGTAAAGCGGTCCCTAAGTAAGCGGCCAGAGCTCTAGCAGCCCCGCGTCTTTAGGCCGGACATGGGCTTGGATCAATCAGACTTTGCTTTAAGGGCAAGATTCCGCTCAAAAGTTTCGCACTCTAGCGTCACGTGGCCCTATTCATCGCTAACGTTTTTCCGACCAAGGCAATCATGTCGCACTTTAACATCTCTTCTTCCAGCGACGTACGGTCGCGCACGATGCGCTGATAGTTCACAAATTAAAACCGCCGCCAATCTTCAAGCATCGCAGTCAAAGCCCGTTCGTTATAGCGGGAGAAGATCAAACCAGCCTGCTTCGCGGTGAAGGCAGGCTTGCCCATCAGCTTTGACGGCTTTGCGCGGAAAATCCTGTCAGCCACGTCGAGAAGACCTTGAACCCGGCTGGTGGATTTGGCACGCTGGGTGCTTGCCCGCTCGGATAAGCGTTTGCGTGCGCAGTGGCTTTGGAGATATCTACACGCATGCCTTGAGCGATTGGGTTGCTCCATTTTAGAATTAGAGCACAGCATGGTTCAATCTGAACCGAAAGCGTTATAGAGCAGTCGGAGACGTGAGCATGCGCAATTTAGTCTGGATCAGTCTCTTCTTGGCGCTCAGCGGGTGTGCCACGGGCCCGGGGCCACTTGATGCGTCCTCAGATGTTCGGGCGTTTGTGATGGCGCTGCGCGATCGTGATTTTGCAGGCATCGAGGCGCGGATTGATCGGCCTGCCCTGCAAGCGCAAGTAACCGGCATCGCCCGGGCCATTGCAGCCAACGAGATTGCCAAACGCACCGGTGGGGGCGAAGGCGGTCAAATCTTAGGCATTCTGGGCGCAGACCTTGCCAACCCCTTGTTAGAGCGCCTATCCAAACAAGCCTTAGAGCCTGCCATTCTAGCTGATTTGGCCCGTCGCGCCGGGCTAACGCCTCAAACGGTTTTGCCAAGCCGAGGTGCCACGACTTTGGGCCTGAAGCGCCTTGACGATGGCCGTGTTTGCGCCTCAGACCCGCAAACCAAGGTCTGCATCCTTTACTTCGGGCGCTATCCGTCGGGCTGGAAGCTCAATGCTTTGGATGAAGCAGCACTTCGGGGACGCTTGGCTTCTCCTGCCGCCCCGAGATCCAGACGCTGATCAACGCCTCACATTACGAGGCGGCTGGATCGTCTGGTGCAGGTTCTGCCGCGGATTGCCCGGCAGATACGGCGACCATTGCGGCCCGCAGCGTGCGGCCAGCCAACACATAGCCAGGCTGGAAGACTTCGGCGACATCGCCTGCGGCCAAGTCAGAGGGAATCTGGGCTACGGCTTGGTGGATTGAGGGATCAAACTTATCGCCCTTTCCGCCGACTCGGTTCAGGCCATGGCGTTCAAAGGCGTTCAAGAGTTCGCGCTGGGTCATGTCCACTCCCGTGACAAAGCCGTCAAAAGCTGGATCGCCCTTGAAAGCTACAGGAGCTGTACTGACGGCGCGGCCCAAATTATCGGCCACCGGCAAAAGATCGCGGGCAAACTTATCAATCGCATAGATGCGGGCTTCGGTCTTTTCCCGTTCGGCCCGCCGGCGGACATTCTCAGACTCCGCCAAGGCGCGCAGCCCTGCATCTTTCAGGGTTTCGATCTCAGCCAAAGCGGCTTGAAGTTTCGCCACCAGTAGCCCGCCCATGTCCTCGGGTGTCGCATCTTCACCGAGGAGCGAGCGGGCAAGCTCCAGAGGGTCTGGCGGGGAAGCTTGCGCTTCCGCCGCCTCCCCAGCTGTGTCAGCAGCATTGGCGATTTCTGCTTCCAGCTCGTCGCCAGTGTGTATGGTACCCTTTTGTGTAGTCATTTCTTAGATCTCATTCTGTTAGGCTTAAACCGCGGCGCTCAATCAGGCGGCCCACGACTTTCGCTGTATAATCTACCATTGGGATGACGCGGGCATAATTCAAGCGGGTTGGCCCAATCACCCCCAGTGCGCCAAGCACCCGATGTTGACTATCCATATATGGAGCGGCGACAAGAGCCGAACCAGACATGGAGAACAAGGGGTTTTCTGCACCAATAAACAATTTTACCGCAGAAGCCTCCTGCGCAGCATCCAAGACATGGATCAAGTCGCGCTTGCGCTCGAGGTCATCAAACAAAAAGCGCACGCGCTCAAGGTCGCCGGCGGCTTGGCTATTGGCCAATAGATTGGCTCGCCCACGCACGATCAACTTGCGCCCGGCCATCGGATCATCGCCTGACCATTCAGCAAAGCCCGCTTCAATCAGACTGGCAGCGGCTTTATCAAGGCTCGCCTCTGCATGGCGCGCATCATCCAGTGCTTGAGTGGCGGCTTCCGACAAGGTTTTGCCCTTCAGACGGAAATTCAGGAAATTGGTGCTTTCTTGCAATTGTGATTGGGTGAGACCGACTGGCATTTGAACCAGACGGTTCTCAACCTGACCGTCGTCAAATACCAATACAACCAGGATCTGGCCGGGCCCGATCAGCACAAACTCCACATGCTTGACTGGGCTTTCCCGCCTCGGCGTGGTGACAAGACCCGCACCCCCGGCAAGGCCAGATAACAGAAGCGAGGCTTCAGACAAGGCGCTGGATAGATCGGAGCCAGCTGCCGCCAGTCGTGCATCAATCTCGGCCTTTTCCTCGCGCCCCAAGTCGCCAATCTCTAACAGACCATCGACGAAGAGGCGCAGGCCGGTATGCGTGGGCGTGCGTCCGGCGCTTAAATGGGGGGCGTCCAACAGGCCAAGGCTTGCGAGATCGGCCATTGTATTGCGGATCGAAGCCGGGGACAGAGCAATGCTGCGCTTAGATAAGGTTCGCGATCCAACTGGCTCGCCTGTTTCAAGATAGGTCTCAACAATGTCGCGGAAAATATCGCGGGCGCGGGCATCAAGGTCAGCAAGCGTCGTTGGGCGGGGCGAACTTGAATTCATCAGGCGTGTTTAGCGTGAAGTGGGCCTAGACGCAAAGGTAGGGAAGAAATGCGCCAATCAAACTTGTGTTAGGCTCAACAAATTGCCATCTGGATCTTCAAACCAGGCTATCTGGGCCGTACCGCCCGGTGCGTGCCATATGCCCAATTCGTCTTGGCCAAAGCCCTCATAGGTTTTCATCGTCACCCCGCGCGCGGTCAAGGTGGCGATACTGGTCTGAATATCGCTGACCTGCCAACCAAGGGCCGGATGAGGTCCAGGTGTAAAGCCTTCGATCTGCGTAATACGCAAGCCGGTTCCATTCTGATCGAAGATACTCGCAAATGGGTCATCTGCCACAAACGTCAGGCCCAACACATCGCGGTAAAAGGCCACTGCAGTGGGTTGGTCACGGGTTTGAATGAAAGTGATGACTTGAAAGTCTGCGCCCAACGACATGGCCAATCCTCGGTTAATGCGCCCAGAGCCTATCGCATAATTATGAAGCAACAAGGCCCAAATCTTGAGCTGCTGCCTGCATCATCTCTTCTTCGACGCGGTAGACACCTGAGCTCTGACCGACGGCAGGTCCATTTAGACTACCGGTTATGAACCAGGCAAAGCCGCGCGTCGAAACGGGATCCACCCACAGCCCTGCCAACAAGCCATAAGCGTCGCCATAATGGCCCACCATCTCCACCTTAAGACCTGCAACCGGGCATTGAACGCCCGGAATCAAGCGATGCACACCTAGCCCAAAGCCTTGAAATGCCCCGCCAGAGGTGTAGCCATTCAAGGGGTCTGCCCGATAGGTCCATTGCGGGGTTAAGACCAAGGCACGCGTGGCTGGCTCTAACAAGGAGACAGCCCCACTCAGCGCCATGCCGATCCGCGAAAGGTCAGCCACACTGGCCCGCAGGCCACCTTGGGGTGCGAACAACAGGCCGTTGCTGCCCAATGTATAGTCACTCAAGCTGAGGCCAGGGTCGGTCGCGATAGTGGGTCGCGGCAAGGTGGCGGGGGAGCCGTCGACCTGAACTTCCCAGTCGCCGTCGGCTCGGCGGCGATAAAGGGTTGCGGCTTCTTGGGCGGCCTGATCACTGACCCCGGCCCAATTGAACCCACAATCGATCCCAAGTGGTGCAAAGACGAGTTTTTGGGTTAAGTGGTCAAAGCGATCGCCACCGGCACGCTCGCAAGCTTGCGCCACTAGCCCCATCGCCAAGTTGGAATAAGTAAAAAAGCCAAAAGGTTGGGCCAAGTCAGCCCAATGCTTGCCTTCGTTCCAGTTCTTGCCGCCCGCCACAAAGAAGCCTTCCAGCGTCTCGCCAAGGACCCCGCGATAATTTTCGCCATCGCGAATACCAGCCGTGTGGCACAGGATCATGCGTGGCGTGATGGGGGAGTCAGGAAACTTTGGATGGCGGAGCTTGAACCCCAAAGCATCGGAAATGTCGCGGTCCAGATCAACCTTACCGGCTTCGATGAGTTTCAGCATTGTTAGCGCTGTCGCCACTTTCGAGATTGAGGCGACACGCGCTTTGCTGGTCAAAAGCAGTGGGCTTGCGGACGAGGCATCGCGGACGCCCGCCGTGCCCGACCAAAGAATTTCTTGGCCAGAAAACAAAATGGCTGCACCGCCGGGGGCATCCCGGCGGGCGACCACAGTACCTAGCATTTCAGCAAGGCGGTTCATGCTGAATTATTCGGCTGCAGGCTCAGCAGCAACTTCTTCAGCAGCAACTTCTTCAGCAGCAACTTCTTCAGCGGCCACTTCTTCAGCTGGTGCAGCAGCAGCGGCCGCGGCGGCGGCAGCAGCGGCGGCGGCATCTGCCTTTGCTTGTGCGGCAGCTTCAATCGCCTCTGCTTTTGCGCGCTCTGCGGCTTCTTGAGCGTCGATCAAGGCTTGCGCCTTTTCAGCGGCGCGCTCGGTTGCCTTTTGGCCTGGCTTTCCCTTGCTTGGGTTGCTGCCATTGACCCAAGCGCCAACACCTTGGGCCGCCAGGAAACGGGCGACGCGGTCGGTGGGCTGTGCGCCCTTCTTCATCCATTCAGCGGCGCGTTCAGCGTCGATGACCAAGCGGCCTGCGTTGTCGTCAGGCAAGGTCGGGTTGTAGCTACCGATCTTTTCAAGGAAACGGCCATCCCGGGGCGAACGGGCTTCGGCAACCACGATGCGGTAAACTGGCTTCTTCTTGGAGCCACCGCGGGCCAAGCGAATTTTCAAGGACATTGAGACTAACCTTTCAGATTGTATGTGTCGTTTCTGCGTTACTTTTTCCCGAATGGGAGCCCTGGTAGGCCTGTAAAGCCACCGGGATTTTGTGTAGTGCCCAGACCGGGCAAACCTTGTGCAAGCGACTGGCCGGGCAGGCCGGGCAAACCGCCGCCCGAGGACGCCGCTTGTTGGCCGAGACGTTGCAGTGCGGCAGGATCCATTGGCGGCATTTTGCCTCCAAACATGCCACCCATTTTGCCCATTAGGCCTTTCATGCCGCCCTTGCCCATGGCCTTGACCATGTCCGACATCGAGCGATGCATTTTGACAACTTTATTCACTTCCGAGACGTCCACCCCGGCACCGGCTGCGATGCGCTTGCGGCGGCTGGCATTCAAGAGATCGGGCTTTGCCCGTTCTTGCTTGGTCATGGATTGAATGACGGCGATTTGGCGCTTGACGCTCTTGTCGGAAACGGCCCCCGATTCCATTGCCTTTTTGGCTGCCTGCGCGCCGGGCAACATCCCCATCACGCCGCCAAGCCCGCCCATGGCCTGAATCTGGCGCAATTGCATGGCTAGATCATCAAGATCGAACTTGCCCTTGGCCATTTTGGCGGCCAGTTTTTCAGCTTCATCCTGCTTGACGTTCTCGACTGCTCGCTCAACCAGGCTGACAACGTCGCCCTGGCCCAGAATGCGGCCGGCAATACGTTGGGCATCAAAGGCATCAAGGCCATCGAGCTTTTCGCCGATTCCCAGAAACTTGATTGGCAAGCCCGTGACGGCGCGCATGGACAGGGCAGCGCCGCCACGACCGTCGCCATCGGCACGAGTCAAAACAATGCCGGTTAGCGGCAAGCGCTCGTGGAAACGACGCGCGGTTTCGACCGCATCCTGCCCGGTCAGACTGTCTGCCACTAGGAGGGTTTCAATCGGGCTGGCGATGCGCGCGATTTCGGCGGCTTCACTCATCATATCTTCATCGATCGAGGTACGACCAGCGGTATCAAGGAAGACGACATCATAGCCGCCAAGCCGGCCGGCTGTGATAGCCCGGCGGGCGATTTCGGCGGGCAATTGGCCCGCGATGATGGGCAGGCTATCGACTTCTGCTTGGCTCGCCAGAACGGCCAATTGTTCCATTGCTGCGGGACGGCGCACGTCGAGCGAGGCGACCAGTACCTTCTTGCGCAGGCGGGAACGTATGCGCATGGCCAATTTCGCGGTCGTCGTGGTTTTACCCGAGCCCTGCAGACCTGCCATCATAATGATGGCTGGCGGGCCTTGGTTGAGCACGAGATCGACGGGGCCGCCTGTGCCGCCGAGTGTCTCTACCAGCGCATCATAAACGATTTTCACGACTTGCTGGCCGGGCTTCACAGCGCGAATGACGCGCTCACCCACCGCTTCTTCTTTGACTTTGGCAACAAAAGCTTTGACGACGGGCAGTGCCACATCGGCTTCCAACAGCGCAACGCGAACTTCACGCAGGGCAGAATCAACGTCACTGTCTGACAACGCACCCCGTCCGGTTAGCGTATCGAAGACACCTGTCAATCGTACTGTTAGCGCGTCAAACATGCGTGGTTCCAAAAGCGAGCACGCAACGCAAAACGCCCCGCCGGACGATCACGTCGGACGGGGAAACCCTGCCCACCCCATCTGCCTTGCCCCTGAATGATCAGTTTGTGCAGGACCGTGTGGATCAGAGCGCGCGTTTTGATTGCGCGGAAGAACGGTGTCTTTAGCCTGGACGGGCACAAAGGGCAAGGGCTTGACGAATGACCTATCGCCCTAGTGAGCCCTACTCACCCTCGCCAAACCGGTTGGCGACCAAGTCACACAGAGCGTCCAACGCGGCTGGCGCGCGGGGGCCTTCGGCAGAAACGGTGATTTCAGAGCCGATGCCTGCCGCCAGCATCATCAAATCCATGATGCTTTCACCATCGACTTCTTGATCTTCTCGCCCGACCATCACCCGGCAATCCGCATAATCGCCCGCGAGGAGCGCAAATTTAGATGAGGCCCGAGCATGTAGCCCGCGTCTGTTGACGATTTCGATAGTACGCGACATCCGGTCAGTCATTTTAGCCACCAGCCAGCAAGGATGACGCCACAGCGATATATTTGCGGGCGGCATCTTGTGCAGCAAAAACGGCACGCGGCAAGCTTTCGCGCCCGCGAACTTCAGCCAATTTGATCAGCATAGGAAGATTGGCGCCCGCAATCACCTCATACTCGCCGCGATTCATAATGGAGATTGCGAGATTTGAAGGCGTGCCGCCGAACATGTCGGTGAGAATGATCACGCCAGAGCCACAATCGACCTGGCGACACGCATCGAGAATATCGTCCCGCCTTGTCTGCATGTCGTCGTCAGGGCCAATACAAATAGCCTGCATGTTGGACTGGGCTCCAACCACATGCTCAGCCGCCAGAATGAGCTCTCGCGCTAAAAAGCCGTGACTGACCACTACAACGCCGATCATACAGACCCTATCTTGCTTAGCTGACAAAGTACTGCAGTATCGCAGCCTTGAGCCGTCTTGGGAAATTATAGAGGTGCTAAGGGGTTTGGCGAGGCCATACCCTTAAAGTCCGGCATGTATCTGCGCATATTTGGTATGCGCAGATACATGGACTGGCGTGATGTGCGGAGCTCTTCACCCTAATGTTGGGCTACTGGCAACCGAACGACGATGCCATCCAATTCCGGCGTCATGGAGATTTGGCACGACAGACGCGACAAGGCGGTCACACCTTCGGCAAAATCCAACATGCTCTCTTCCATGCTGCCAGGTTTGCCGGTCTTCTCGATCCAGGCAGCATCGACAAAGACATGGCAGGTCGCACAGGCGCAAGCGCCGCCGCAATCTGCATCAATACCTGGCACACGATTCTTGACCGCACCTTCCATGATGGTGGTGCCGACTGGCACTTCAATACTATGCTCGGTGCCGGAATGTTCGATATAAGTGACTTTCGCCATGACGCTTTGTGTTCCCTTTGAGCTTCTGGTCAGAGTTGGCGTTCAAGCGCTGGCTCCGATCTCCTTCATCGACACAGACATATCAGCCAAACGCGCGGGCGCAAGCTGTCCATGCCGTGCAATCACCTGCTTGCCTATGATAAACTCAGGGGGAGCATTGATCGCATCGACCGCGAGTAGCCGGTTGTCGGCGTCTAAATGAAATACGGCAAAGCGCTTCTGCGAAGGATCGCCGCGCACGACAGACTGGGTCGCGCCGTTGGATAGGCCGGCGATCTGCAGCTTGATGTCATATTGATCGGACCAGAACCAAGGCGCTTCTTCGACAGGCCTGGGCTGGCCCAAGATCGCCGCAGACGCCAGTTTGGCCTGCTCCAAAGCATTATGCACGCTTTCAAGGCGACCCCGACGCCGGCCATAATGCACCAAGGGGCGGCTGGCACAATCCCCGATCGCAAAAATATCCGGATCGCTGGTACGGGCATCTAGATCCGTTTCAATTCCATCTTCGGCTATCAGACCAGCCTCACGGGCCAGCTCTGCGTTGGGAATGATCCCGATTCCGACCAAAACAAGGTCGGTGGCGATGGTGCGGCCATCTGCGAGTGCCACGCCTGTTACGTGTTTTTCCCCCTCAAGGGCTGTCACCTTCACATTGGTCAGGATGGTGACCCCGGCATCGCGGTGCAAATTCTCGAAGAAAAGTGAAATCACAGGCGGGGCGACACGGGCCAAAACACGCGGTGCGGCCTCTAGAATGGTGACTTCAAGCCCTGCTTTGCGGGCAATCGCTGCAACCTCAAGGCCAATGTAGCCGCCGCCAATCACAACAAGCCGCTTTCCGGCCTGCAATTCCTTGCCCAAGGCATCCGCGTCGCAGATGCTGCGGAGGTAATGCACGCCAGCAACCTCCGCCCCCAGACAAGGCAGAGCCCGCACGCGCGAGCCTGTCGCGAGTATCAGCCTATCATATGGAAAGGTGTGGCCATCGCGCGTCGTGACCGACTTGGTCTGACGGTCCAGCCAGGTGACATGGGCATCAAGATGCATCTCGATCTTGTCTTCGGCCCAGACTTCGACCGGCTTTAGGATCACGCGGTCCAGACCCATGGTGCCGGCCAAATAAGCTTTGGACAAAGGCGGGCGTTGGTAGGGTGGAAGACCCTCATTGCCCAACATAACGAGTTGACCGTGATAGCCACCTGCCCGAAGGCTGGTTGCGGCCTGCGTCGCGGCTTGTCCTGCACCCACAATGACGATCCGGCTGAGCATTTTTGAAACCCCATCCCTGCAAGGACTGTTGCGGCGATCCTGAGCCCTGACGATACAGGCCCTGGTGCGCGGGTCTCATAGAATGTCTGCAGCAAGCTGTGAAGCCATAGTGGCACGGAGATCAAAAGCATATCACGTCTTCCGTCTGCCCGGTGCCTCCGCTAAGTTTAGAAAGACGCACGCTATAACGGGTCCAGATAGAGGGACTAAGGTGTTGCTCCAATACAAAGTTGGTGCGCCACCTTGATCTTAACAGATCAAACCGCGCTATAGGGTGAGGCACTGGCATCGATTTTTGCTGATTGGCCACAAAAGGATTTGGTGCCATGTTTGGCTGGGGTAAGAGGAAAGAACGGGGGCTTGGGGCGGAAACAGCTCCCAAGCCTGAGCCCCAGGCTGGCAGGATCGCGATTGCGGCAGCGCGCTATGTTGCGACAGCTTTCGACCCCGACAGACTGAAGACCGACATTGGCCCGATTGTTGAAGAGGCTTCAGCACGTGTCACCGGCGTGGTCCACTGCACGACCGATTATGACGGGGCTAAAGTACGTGTCACGATGTTGGCGGCGCCCGATGCCGACCTTGAACTTGTTTTCATCACCGCGCGCGCAGGTGGCCTGCCACTGGCGGCCAGGCTAGAAGGTTTGGCGAGCCTCACGATTGAAGAATTGGGCACTAATGGCACCTTGAGGCAAACATACGCTATTGCGGTGCCCGCCCCCGAACCAGAACCTTTGCCTGCTGATGTGATCGACAAATTGATGGACGGGCTGCAACGCTCCTCCTCCCGCCTTTCGGACGGGGTAACGGCGGTCTTTGCGAAGGCCAAGCTGGATCAGGCCACCCTGGATGAACTGGAGGAACTTTTGATTACGGCCGATATAGGGGCGAGCGCTTCAGCGCGGATTCGCGCTGGCATCTCGAAAGACCGCTTTGGCAAAGACATAAGCCTAGAAGAAATCAAGCGGGCGTTGGCAGCCGAAATTGCCGCTATCTTGCGGCCTTTTGAGACCGATAGCTCGCCCTTCGAGCAACCTGACGGGGCGGCTGGGCCTCGCGTGATCTTGTTTGTGGGTGTTAATGGCTCTGGCAAAACCACAACAATTGGCAAAATCGCCCATAATCTGGCCCGCGCCGGCCATAAGGTGATGTTGGCCGCAGGCGATACCTTCCGCGCCGCAGCGGTGGAACAACTCAAAGTTTGGGGTGAGCGCGCCGATGTGCCGGTTGTCTTCAGGGAGACAGGCGCGGACGCGGCTGGCCTTGCCTTTGACGCTCTGACCCGCGCCAAAGCGGAGGGTATTGATATCTTGCTGATCGACACGGCTGGCCGCTTGCAGAATAAAACCGAGCTGATGGATGAACTCGCCAAAGTTGTGCGCGTGATCGGCAAGGTGGATCGCGATGCCCCACATGAAACCTGGTTGGTGCTGGATGCGACAGTTGGTCAAAATGCGATTTCCCAGACGGAAGCCTTCCGCCATTCGGCTGGCATTACAGGCCTAGTCATGACCAAGCTGGATGGAACCGCCAAAGGCGGTGTCTTGGTTGCGGTCACAGAAAGACATAAACTACCGATCCGATTTGTGGGCGTTGGCGAACAAGCCGAGGATTTGCAGCCCTTTTCCGCCGATGCGTTTGCCCATGCCCTTGTCGGGCTGAGGATACTTAAAGATGACTGACGACGCCCACGATCCTGCCGCCCCATTGCCGCTTGGTCCCGATACAATTCTGGTGCGTGGCGGCCTGACACGCTCGCAACACAAAGAGACAAGCGAAGCGATTTTCCTGACATCGGGCTTCGTTTATGACTCGGCCAGCGAAGCAGAGGCTCGCTTCAAGGGGGAATTGCCCGGCTATCTTTATGGTCGCTATGCGAACCCGACAAACCGCATGCTTGAACAACGCTTGGCGGCCATTGATGGCGCGGAAACCTGCAGGCTGACGGCCAGCGGTATGGCGGCGGTCACCGCCGCTTTATTGGCACCTTTGCGCGCTGGAGATCATGTGGTCGCGGGCAAAGCGCTATTTGCGTCCTGCCGCTGGGTAATAGAGACCTTTATGCCGCGCTATGGCATTGAGTTTACGCTGGTCGATTCAACTGAAATCAATGCTTGGCGGGGGGCTATTCGTCCGGCAACGAAAACCTTATTCCTCGAAAGCCCGAGCAATCCGACCCTGGACGTCAGCGACATCGCGGCGGTGGCCGGTTTAGCCAAGGCCTGTGGTGCGAGGCTGATTGTCGACAACATCTTCGCATCCCCAATCCTACAGCGCCCGCTTGAACTGGGTGCCGACGTGGTGGTCTATTCGACAACCAAACATATGGATGGATCCGGCCGGACATTGGGGGGTGCGATCCTGGGCTCGACCGCCTTTATGGAAGAACATATTGATCCTTATCTGCGTCACACTGGCCCTGCCATGTCGCCTTTCGTAGCGTGGAACGTCCTTAAAGGCCTCGAGACACTTTCCATGCGGGTAGAGCGCGCCAGCGCCAGTGCTGCGTGCCTGGCTGATAGGATCGCCGCCCATCCTGCGATCAACTATGTGCGCTACCCCCATCGGAGCGACCATCCACAGTATGAACTCGCCAGCCGGCAAATGAAGTCTGGCGGCACCTTGTTGGCCTTTGAACTGAAGGGTGGCAAGCAGGCAGCGTTTGCATTTCTCGACGCGCTACAGATCGTCGATATCTCAAATAATCTGGGTGATTCAAAAAGTCTTGCGACCCATCCGGCCACCACGACGCATTATTCGTTTGCTCCTGACGTTCAGGCCGATTTGGGTGTGACCAGTGGTCTGGTTCGTCTCTCGGTAGGCATTGAGGATGTCGGGGACTTAGCACGGGACGTGGAAACGGCCCTGAACGCTTCTCTGGACTGAACTTTAGGGAAGCGGCCGTTTGCTCTAATCTCGGCCCTCGCGATGACGCTGGACGAGAACGGCGCGCGCGCCATCTTGCACCAGCACTTTGATCATCGGATCGGTGTCGGCATCTTCGCGCAAAGCCTGAATGGCAACAACTACGATGGTCTGCATGACAGCCTGATCTGGTATGAAGTCCGGCCCTGTATCATTGAGGTAGTGACAGATCAGATTGGCTGCCTGGCCCAAACAAATCTTGCGTACTGTGCCAGCTAGACCACGAATTTCATGGGCATTATTCCACATCGTGTCACGTCCGCCGGGTTTTTTGGCTTGCAAGGCTTCTTGCAACTCCTGCAACAGACGACGCACTTCATCCTCGACGGGCGGAACGACCTTCTCCAATTCCGCATTGGCCCTACGGTAGGCCTCGGGGTTGAGCACGCGCGACACCGGGCCACCTATCTTCCGCTGAAGGAGAAAGCTCGGGGCAATCACCTCTACGGGGGTATCTTCGCTCATGCCGTTTCTTCTTTCGATTCGTTAGCTTGTCCGTCTTTCGCCTTATTGTCAGACTTGCGGCGTAATTCCCCCAAATATTCTTTTCCGCTGCCGCCACCGCGCCGACGGCAGGGGCCGGTATATGTCGCCGTCTTGATGAATGGCCTGGGCCGGTCGATGACTGCGACCATACGGTCGAGCAAGGTTTTGGCCGAAATCGGCTTTGCTACCAATTCATTCACACCAGAATCTCGCGCAGCCGTGACCTTGGTGCGCTCGGTATGGCCCGTCATCATGATGATGGGCACAAATGGAAACGGGCTGTCATCGGCTGTCCGGATCATTCTGGTGAATTCCAGTCCGTCGATCGGGGACATATTCAAGTCGACAATGACGATGTCGGGTACGCCGGCGCGCATCACTTCCATCGCGTCCGCCCCGTCACTCGCTTCGTGGATGATACCAATACCGACCCCCCGCAGGATCGCCACGACAATCGACCGCATATGGGCATTGTCATCTACTACCAGTATGTGAAGAGCGGTTAGGCTTGGCATTCAATCGGATTCCAGACTTTCACCGATGGCAAAACTCAATGATCTTTGTCCTAAGAAAGTTAAATGGATGTTACCACTTTCCAATAAGAGACGGCTTTTTGCTTTGTTCGGTGGGTTTTGCGATAGATAATCGGATCGACTTATAAGCTCGCAAACTCGGCTTGGCTTGGGACCGCAGGAAACTCAAAACTGACTGCACCGCGCATGGCCGATTGACTGGGCCGGAAGACGGGGATGCCATCTTCAACGGGCAAAAAAGCCGTCCTTCCGTCTGCATAGACAACCTAACCTGCAGGGACACCCTTAAACGCAATCCCAGTCAGTTTTGGGACCGATAATGTCAAGGGTCGCCTGATTGCTTTGGCATAGTCGGTCACTGAATTGGAAATCGCACTTGCGGCGATGGTGCGGCCCAAAGGAACAACTGGCTCCAAGTTCAGCACAATGCGACTGGGCGGCGCGGAGGCGGGGACTTCCACCTTGCCCTGCCGGAGCCTGGCCATGTCCGGCAAGGTGAGAATTTTGCCGTTGGAATCGAGCTGAATTGGCAAGCGCACGGCACCCAAGGCATAGACCATACGTGGACGGACATGCGTCCTGGAGGACTGGATCAGATACTCCAAAGAGAAACAGTCACGATCCTGCGGTGGCAGAGCGAGATAGAGGTCGTAATATGAGAAGAGTTTTTTGACCGGCACTTGGCGAATACCGTCGCCGGACGTGGTTTGTGGCTGAGTGGTCAGAACCATGCCGACGGCTGCGAGGGAAAAACCAAGGAGGGCGGCGTTGGTTGGTCGTGTCCTCCAACCAGCTTGAGCATTCTGGCGATCTCTGTCACCTTAATTTTCGGTAAGTCATCAATAGAAGGTCGCAAAAGGGACGTAGGCGAGCGGCGGGGGCCTGCTTGTGCAGCGCACGCCCCCCTCTTCGGAACGATTGTCTAATTTGCTGGCTTGCGGAATAAAAGCGTCATCCGGTCGCTTTCGCCGATGGTCTTATATTTCGCATTGTCGAAATCAGGATTGGCTGGTTGGCCATTGGGGGCCGTCTGCAAGGTGGGGGGCAGTGTCCATACGCCGAACGGGTGATCCTTGGTGTCCTTTGGGTTGGCGTTGAGTTCCGATGCAGCGACAAACTCGAAGCCAGCCTGACGCATTTGCGCGATCACCCAATCCTGACGAATGTAGCCAGATCCTGCATTTTGAGCGCGGCGAGGGTCTCCGCGATGTTGTTCAACGGCAACTAGACCACCGGGTTTGAGCGCATCATACATCGATTTCAGAGCATAATCCTTGATGTTCTGCAAAACAAAACCATGGAAGTTCCGTGAGCTGAGGATCAGATCAACGCTGTTTGGGGTTGCCAGAAGTTTACTCGAATTCGCGGCAAACACGCCGACTTCAAGCGTTCCGTAAAGGCCTGGATTATCCTGATAGCGCTTCAAATAGCGGTCGCGACCGGCCTTTTGCGCATCGCTCATTTTGTCAGGGTCGCCAGAAGTGACGATCAGCTTGCCACCCCCTGCAGCCAAATAAGGTGCCAGGAGATCTGTCCAGTAGCCGGCACCGGGCCGGATTTCGACCACTGTCATATTTGGCTTGATACCCCAGAAGATGAAGGAATCGACGGGATGGCGGACGCCGTCACGTGCGCGGTCTTCCGGGCTCCGCCAAGCGCCATCGACAACGGCTTGCGCCGTCATTCCAGTCATGGGGGCCGCCGCTTTTGCCTTCGCTGCAGCAGGTCCGGTCATGCCGGGGGAGGCGCACAGCGCTCCAATGATGATTGCGCTGACTGCAAGAAAGGAATTGCGGGCACTACGCATAAACTGTCTCCTTCAACCGACTGGCGACACAGGGACCTGCGCCTCACCACGAGTCGGGCTTGACGTAAGCAAGTCATGTCGCCTATGCGGCCCGAAATGTCGAGGCCACACAGCGAGATTCACAGACTTGTGAGACGAAGGGACTAATTTTTCTTCTTGGGCGGCACGACCCAGTCCGGCTTATCGGGATTAGCCTTCGCGGCCCCCGGGGATTTTCTGGCTGGGCTAGCCTTCGGGGCGGCCTTGGCGCTATTTTTAGACGACGCCTTAGCCGTGCTCTTTTTCTTGCGCTCCGCCCCGGTCTCAGGCCGGTTTTTGCTCCGGCTCGACGCGGGGCGCTTCGTTTCGGCTTTCGACGCCTTTGTCTTTGATTTAGTCTTGCTGGCTGATGACTTGGTCTTGGCTGGTTCGGTCGCGGGCTTGCGTAAGGTGCGACGGTTCGCTGCAGAGGGAGCCTCCTCACCTGCCTTTATCCGGCTTGCGGGCGTATCCGGCTCGGGTTTGGCTTCCCCGCCAGGGGTGGGGGTTGAGCCATTGCGGGCTCGCAACCGCGCCGGGGGGCTGGCTGCTGGGGTCGGCTCGCCATTGCGCGCACTTGTAGGTCCGGACTTGGCTTTGGGTGAAGAAGGGTTCGTCACATCGGCCTGCGCGGCAGCCTTAGGCGTTTGGGGTGCTGTGCCGCGTTGACGCGGCTGAAAGGTGGTTGGGTCCGCTATCCCCGCGGGTTCTGGTCCCGCAGTTGGTTTGGCTTTCAGTTCCGGTCCCGACGGCACAAGCTGTCGGGGTGCATCACCACTTTGCTGGGCGGAAGCGGTGTCAGAAGGCGTAGTGCCGGTGGCAGGAGCAGGCGCGAGTGTACGGCTCTTCGTATTCGACCGGCGACGGGCATCAGCCAGCGGTGGTGATGGTCGCGGCGGCGCTGCCGCTTTGGCTTGAGGGTCCTCTGCCGCGGGTCGCAAGCCAGCTGCCATGGCTGCGGCACCCCCGTCCCCGGGATAAACCACTTGGGCTGTACCTGCTTCAACAGACTGGGTTTGCGCTCCTTCCACAACGGGCGGCGGCGGCAGGATACCACGGCGGGCACGGCGCGGTGAGGGTGGTGGTGGTGGTGGACCGGGAATAATGGTCACAGGAATTTGGTCTGCCGTGGGCCGCAATGAAGCCAAGCTAACCCCTGTTGCATCCAATGGTTTTCGGAAGCGCAAGGTCATCCGGTCGCTCTCGCCGATTTCATCGTAGCGTCTGCGATCGAACCCGGGGTCATCGGGCTGGCCGATCGGCGAACTGCGCGATACTGGCGGCAGTGTCCAAACGCCAAACGGATGGTCCTTGGTATCGGCAGGATTGGCATTGATCTCTGCCCCGCCGACAAACTCGAAACCTGCTTCGGTGGCCAATTGGATTACATAATCCTCGCGCACATAGCCATCGCGCGCCAAGGGGTCTTGTGGCTCGTCTGTACGACCACGATGCTCTTCGATCCCAAGGATGCCGCCGGGCTTTAAGATGCCATAAAAGTCGGCAAAAGCTTTCTCTGTCCAGCCTTGTGCCATCCAATTGTGGATGTTGCGGAAGGTCAAAACCTTATCGACGCTATTTGGCGGGGCCATCGGCACCGAACGCGGACCAAACGGCACGACATTGACTTCACCATACATTGCCGGGTCGGCAGCGAAGCGTGCGCGGTAGGCGTCAACGATCTGGCGAACGACTTTGGAGTTGGAAGAGGCTGCATCAAAATGGCCCACAATCAGTTTGCCATCGCCCTGCTTCAGATAGGGACCGATGATGGAGGTAAACCAGCCCTGTCCAGGCCAAATCTCAACCACACTATCACTGGGACGCACGCCGAAAAACTGCAAGGTTGCTTCAGGATTGCGCCAGCGGTCGCGCCTGGCATCAATGCGTTGCTCGTTCCGGACAGCCCGTCGCAAGGCTTCGCGCGCTCGTTCGTCCAGGGGAGGAAAAGGATTGGCCGACGGCACTGAGACCATGGTGGGCGGGGTAGCGAGTTGACTTTGCGTGACTTGGGGCTCGCGAACTTGAGCGCTGGCAGAAACAATTCCGCTCAAGGCCATGATCACGGCAGAACCGGCGAGTGCGCGAGCGCGAAATGTCATGCGCGTCTTTCTCCCTTTGGCTACCGGCTGCAAGCTTGAAACTGTGCCAAAGCAGAGCTCTGGAATTCTAGCCTATCCCACTTTACGATACGGGCTCAAGCTTTGAGGACATGAAACTCCTGTCGAAATTTGGGACGCTGCCCCTTGCACAGTCAAAAACCCACACCCAATTAGTGGGTGCGGTGCCGAAGAACGGGCCGCATGGATCACCGCCGGGCTCACGGGCGCGGTTCCCGACTTGGCTTTTGAGGGCAAGTGGAGAGCTTCGCGGGACGGTGTAGATTCGCTGGGTGCGCGGCCCAAGTTCCGCGTGTTGAACCTGTCGCTTCTAGGAGGACACAATGCGTACTATCGACTTAACCCCCCTCTATCGCACCATCGTTGGCTTTGACCGGATGGCTCATTTGATTGAGGCTGGTGCCCGTTTGGATACGGCAACCGGCTGGCCCCCTTACAATATCGAACAGACTGGCGAAGACGCGTATCGCATCGAATTGGCGGTTGCAGGCTTTGGCCCTGATGATCTGTCGATTGAGTTGAAGGAGGGGCTTCTGACCGTCACTGGCAAAAAAGCCTCGGCTGAAGAAGGGCGCAATTTCCTGCATCGCGGGATCGCAGAGCGTGGCTTTGAGCGCCGCTATCAATTGGCTGATCATGTCCGTGTCACCGGTGCCAACCTCGAGCATGGCATGTTGAGCCTGTCTTTGGTTCGCGAAGTGCCTGAGGCATTGAAGCCGCGCAGAATCACGATCAATGTGGGCTCTGCCAGTGCGAGCGCCAATGACGCGCCGCTGATTGAAGGCGAAGCCAAGGCTGGCAAAGCCGCCTGATCATCGATCCTGCCTGACGGGTCCTTTCCGGGCCCGTTAGGCCTTAAGATTCGGCAGATTGCGTTAGCTATAGAGGAGATGGCGCGCTCGATCTGCTTTGAACCGCTCCAGAGGCCCCTGCCAGTCCGCGACCAGATTTTGCCAGGGTGTGCCGGCCTCCAGCGCCGCCAAAAGAGCCTCGCTTCCATAGACCTTGCTGAAAAGACTGCGTTTTGAAGATGTACTGCCCGATAAGGGTGCTTTGGCCGAACGGGCCACGACTTCTGTGCACAAGGCCATCGCAACGGCCATCAAGTCCGTCCGCCCCTTTGGATCAATAATCAGCTCCACGCCACCAAACCCATGGTTTATTTGGCTCTGATAGGGCTTGAACTGGATATCTTGGAAGTCTTGCCGGCCAAGACTGTCGGCCATGGCGGCCCCGTCAATGCCCGGCCCTGCGGCGTAATGGAACGGTTTTGCGGTACCAATCCCGATATCAACTTGTTTAAGCTCACCCAAAATGCCCGTCGTGGCGCAATAGAAGGGCGATTCCCATGTCGGGATATTCGGGCTGGTCGCAACCCAGCTAAGCCCTGTATCGGCCCAATTCATGTGCCGCTCCCAACCCGCCATTTGGACTACAATCAGTTTAGGTGGCTTGGCGACCCAGCCCTTGGCCACAGCCATTCTCGCCAATTCTGCGATGGTTAGGCCGTGGAGATAGGGCACGGGCACCTGACTGACAAAGGACTCAAACCCCGGCGTCAAAGGCGGGCCTTGTACGCGTAAGCCACCGAGGGGATTGGGCCGGTCGAGAACGACAAAGGCTTTGCCCGCTTCACCGCACGCCTCCATCGCGAGGATCATGGTGGAGATATAGGTGTAGCTTCGCACCCCGATGTCTTGAATATCAAATACCAGCACATCTAGGCCCTCCAGCATGGCTGGGGTGGGTTTGCGGTGGTCGCCATAAAGGGAGAAGGCGGGCAAGCCGGTGACAGGATCTTGCGCATTGGCCACGTGGTCGCCAGCCTTCGCGCGCGTATCCAGCCCATGCTCTGGGCCGAATAGGGCCGTCAGACGCGGCCCAAGTCCCCGTTGCAAGATCACGCGTGACAGGGTGCCACTTTGATCGACGCTCGTCTGATTGGTGATGAAGCCAACGCGTTGGCCGTCCAAGGCTCTAAAGCCGGACTGCACCAATTGATCAATCCCTAACTTTACACGCGGACGACGGAGATAGCGCTGCCGCAGCGTCCCGCTGCCCGCGCAGCCCGGCAGCAGCATAGTCGTGGCAGTTGCGGCAGTGGATTGTAGAATGATGCGACGATTCATACCCAAAAATCCTTTTAGAACTGGAAGGCAGACACTGGCCCTTAGCTCGTCTGTTGAATGTGGCGTCAATTATTCGCCTTGCCCTTGACCAGAGCACACAATTAAACGGATGATTGGGCAATCAAAACAAGACCTCAAAACAACAACTTTCTGGGAGCCGCGCCTATATGTTCAAGTTCAAACCAATTTTTGCCGCCCTAGCGATCACCACGAGTCTGCTGGCATTTAGTGGCTGCGCGACAAGCCAGTCGCCCAGTTCCAGCGTCGCCAGCCCACCGGCTTCTGTCTTGCCACAGCGCATCGCGGCGATGCGGACTGTTTTGCAGGACGGGGTCGACAAGAAAGTAACCAGCGGATTTTCAGCGGCTTTGGTTGATTCCTATGGTCGCATTGAAACAACTTATGTCGGCTTGGCGGATATCGAGACGGGCAAGCCCATCACGCCTGATACGGTATTCCGCCTTTATTCCATGACCAAGCCGATCACGGCCGTGGCCATCATGATGTTGGTGGAGGAAGGCAAAATTGATCTCGATGCTCCGGTAGCAACCTATATTCCCTCTTTTGCAAAGACAGTGGTGTATGTCAGTGGCGACACGCTGGAGACCCTGAAGACAGAACCCGCGGTCCGCCCCCTCACGGTGCGTGATCTGATGCGACAGTCGGCGGGCATTCCCTGGTGGGGTCCAACCAAGCCGGTTGAGCGCCTCTATGCCATGAATGGCATTGAACGCGCACCCTCCGAGCCTGTGCCGGGCTTCAAAGGTCCACGGGTCGCAAACCTGCAAGATTTAGCTGACCGGGTTGCCGCCACCCCCTTCACCAACCAACCAGGCGAGACTTGGACTTACGGTATTGCGATCGACGTCTTGGGCCGTGTGGTCGAAGTGGCATCAGGGGAAAGCCTTAGCACCTTCTTCAAAGAGCGTATTTTTACGCCTTTGGGCATGGCGCGCACGGACTTTCAGGTTCAGCACGGCGACCAAGATAACCTCGCCAATGTCTATTATGCCGTGTCAAAGATAAAGCCGCCCACTGGCGGCATTGATAGCTACGTCAGAAGCTTGAAGGATGTGCCCGTGCACGAGGCGCTGCGGCCAGGTGATCCACCGGCCAAAAGCCCCTTCCTAGCTCCAGCCCGGATTGAATTTGGCGGCGCGGGTCTGGTTGGCACATTGAGTGACTACGTGCGCTTTGCCCGCATGATTGCTGGCCAGGGGGAGTTAGACGGGGTGCGTATTCTTAAGGCCTCTTCGATCGCACAAATGGGCATGGACCAACTGGGACCGAAAGCCAACACGAATCTGGTGAAGCAGGGCTATAGTTATGGCTTGGGCTTTGGCACCGTAGTCGACTCCAATCTTTACCCCAGCGGCGCGCCTGTCGGCACGATGTTCTGGGGGGGTGCGGCGGGCACCCAATTCTGGGCAAATCCGCAAACCAAGGAAGCTGGAGTCCTCATGACACAGGTTCTGGGTGAGTATCTTCGTACCTATCAGGTCAATGCCGCCCGCGCAGGTCTTGGTTTGCCTGTTCAATAATGGCGCGCCTTCCGCTGCCCTGCGTGCAGGGCAGCGGAAGGAGCGGCACAAACCCTCCCTATGATTGACCCCTGCTCCTTTGGGCGACACATTCAGTGCATGCCCGATCCCCATGCTGACGCCCCGACCCGCCACCTCTCTGTCCCCTATGTGATCTTGATCGCCGTCGGCATGGTCGTTGGCGCGGGCATCTTTAAGTCTCCAGCTCTGGTTGCAGAAAATGCCGCAAACGTGTGGGCGTTCTATGGGGTTTGGATAATAGGTGGCCTGATCTCCTTGATTGGGGCCTTGTGTTATGGGGAGCTTTCAACCGCCTATCCCAGCCCCGGTGGTGATTTTCACTTTCTGACCAGAGCCTATGGCCCCAATTTCGGCTTCTCCTTTGCGTGGGCCCGCTTTTCCATCATCAATACGGGCTCCATTGCCCTTTTGGGTTTTGTCATTGGTGATTACCTCAACTTGGTTTGGAACTTAGGCCCGCATGGGCCCGCCCTGTTCGCTTTGGTGAGTGTGGTGTTGATGACCCTCTTTAACCTAAGGGGCAGCAATGGCGGCAAGGGTGCCGATTATGCCATCACCAGCCTCGAAGTGCTCGGCCTTTTGGCCTTGGCAGTGGCTGCGGCTTGGCTAGTCATTCATGCCATTCCGCCTGCTACCACGATGACTGGCGATCGCCCGAGTGTCGCCGGCATTGGTTACGCGCTCGTCTTTGTGCTGCTGGCTTTCGGGGGCTGGAGCGAGATGTCAACTCTGTCAGCCGAGATCAAAAATTCTGAGCGCGGGATGGTACAAGCCCTTGTGGGATCGGTTGTGATCATCACCCTTTTGTACCTTGTGGCCAATTGGGCCTTATTGCGGGGCTTGGGCATCGAGGGGCTTGCCCGGTCGAAAGCACCAGCTGCCGACCTCATGGCGCGTGCCTTTGGAACACAGGCCGGGATCCTCCTAGCTATTGCGGTAGCAGCAGCGGCTATCACTTCCATCAACGGAACCATCATTGTCGGTGCCCGCACCACTTATGCCGCCGCACGTGAGCGCACTGGTCTTGGCTGGATCGGGTCCTGGGACACTCAGCGCGCGATTCCGGCCAATGCCATCATTGCCCAGGGCATTGTGTCGGTTGGGCTGGTTGTTCTGGGAGCATTGTATCAGGGCTTTGCCACGCTCGTAGATTACACCGCCCCCGTTTATTGGGCTTTCCTGACAGCGAGTGGATTAGCCGTCATTGTGTTGCGCCGGAAAATGCCAGACCAGCCGCGCCCCTTCAAAGTGCCGCTCTATCCTTTCTTGCCGTTGATTTTTGCGGCCAGCAGCGCGTTCATGCTGTGGTCTTCACTGAATTATGTGAAGACTGGCGCGGTGTTTGGCCTAGCAGTGGTCTGTGTCGGGATTGTGCTCGCCGCCGTGACGAGGCCTCAAAAATGAAATGCTTGAATCGTGTTTGACACCACGCCGACCAACCAGTCCAAAGCAGCGAGGGTCATGCCAATGCCCAAAGGTGCCATTGCCAAGCTCAACAAGAAGAAGCCGAATGAGATAAGTGCCATCATGCCATCTCGTTGCAATAAGGCGATCGCAAGGGCAGCAACGCTCATGCCCGGGGGCCAATTGCCCAGGGGAATTGGCAAAGTGAGAATGCCTGCCAAGATCAGTGTTTGGATCCCGAACCAAATAGTTACGGGCTTTTGGGTTAGAAATTGAAAGCGCGGCTGCACCAGTTTCTCGATCCGCAGCAGCGTTGGCATCGACACATCGATACATTTGCGAAATGTTGCCGGCTCAATCTTCAGGTTGCCAATACGCTTTGGTATCCAAGGGGTGCCTGCGCCAAAAATCATCTGCAGGGCTGGTGCAACGAGCAACACGCCAAAAACGGTAGAAATACCGGGTACATTTGGAATGCAATTCGGCAGGGCAAGGATCAACAAAAGAAGGCCAAAGGCCCGCCCATCCAGACGCCCCAGCACGTCGCGCACAGCGATTTGTTCTTCGCCCGGAAACGCGTCGTGCAACTCCTTGAGCAGTTCAGATGTCTTGGGCGGCAGGCCAGCTCGCACGTTCTTCATTCCAATCGGCAGCCCGCGTGGCGCTCGCCCCGGTATGTCGGGCGCAATTTGGGCAGAACAAGGGCCGGGCCTGTACAAACTCTCAGACATGAGGCCGGATTATAGACGCAGGGCTTCACGTTTGCATTAGCAAACGTGGTTAAGGGCGCCCTTTCATTTTGGCAACCGCTTTTGCCTTGGCGAGCAGACCTTGCACGCCGATTCCAGAGCCGGCTTTCAAGTCGGTTGTATAATCGCGGATGATGCCATCTGGGCCGATGATCACAAAACTCGGCACCCATTTAATGCCCCAGGCCTTGTAGGCGGCACTGTCATCATCAATAGCGACGGGGAAACGATAGCCTTTTTCGGCGAAGAACGGGGCTAAACCGCCCCATCGCCCGTAGCGGCCACGTGTATGGATGGCGATAAATTGCAGCTTGCGGTCGCGTGAGATCAGGCGATTAAGTTCTGCCACATCATCGACATCGGCCAGGCAATCGGGGCACCAAATCCCCCAGAATTGAACAATCGTTGTCTTGGCGATGAAGTCGGCTTGCGTCAGTCGGCCACCGTCAAAGCGCGCCAGATCAGTAGCGGGTGCCGCTTGGCCAATCAAATCATAGGTGCGTGGGCGACGATCCATGGGCGCTGCGGGTGCGGTCTGGGCTTCTGCGTCCAGCGCTACGGTGGCGGCTAGGCTGCCAATGGCTAGGCCCGTCAGGGTGTCTCTGCGTGTCATGATAATCATGTATCCAGTCTGATCGAACTGATGTGTCTTGCCAAGGTGTGAGCTCAGGCTGATCCCACAAATTCGCGCACTTTGCCGACAAATCTTGCAGCACCGCGCGACGATTTAAACGCCCAGGCGTGGTCAACGATCTCGCCATTCGCGTTGACCAGCAGGGTTAGTGGCGTGCCGGGAACCCCAATCGATAGCGCCACACGTTGGGTACTGTCGTCGACGATAGGAACGGCCAATTCTGATGGACGGCGGGCTGCCCAAGCAGGCACACTGGGTCCATCCTTGGGTGCCAGACCGATATGCACACTCAACAGGTCAAAGCGGGGCTTGGTGCCTTGGAGCGGCTTCAAAGCACGCACGACCTCATCCCAATGCGGCTCATCGATTCGGCAAGGCCCGCACCAAAGTCCCCAAAAGCGCAAGACGGCGGGACGTCCCAAAGTGGCGAGATTAATGCCCGTTCCATCGATCAGGCTCGCTGGAACAAATGGCAGGCGCTGCCCATGCAAAACTGTAGCGGGATCTTTACGGCAGCCAGTGAAGGCAAGGGCCCCGAGGGCTGAGACTGCAAATGTGCGCCGATCCATCCGTAACAACACCTTCTTTCCCGGGGCAAAAGTAGGCGATTTTGCTTAAGCGGACATGAAAACGGCGGCCCAGTCGAAACCGTGCCGCCGCAACACTTTGCCGGTCAAAACGGAGCGTAGCCTTAGTAGATTTCAAACAGCCCAGCGGCGCCCATGCCGCCACCGATACACATGGTGACCACACCCCATTTCACATTTTGGCCAGCAGCCTTGCGGCGACGGCCTTCGAGCAGAATGTGGCCGGTGCAGCGTGTGCCCGTCATGCCGAATGGGTGACCAATGGCGATCGAGCCACCGTTCACATTGTACTTTTCAGGGTCAATGCCCAGACGGTCACGGGAATAGAGACACTGGCTGGCGAAAGCTTCATTCAGCTCCCACAGGTCAATGTCGTCTACTTTCAAGCCATGACGCTCTAGCAAACGGGGTACAGCGAAAACTGGGCCAATGCCCATTTCGTCGGGCTCGCAGCCTGCCACCGCAAAGCCAGCAAAGCGGCCGAGCGCTTCCACGCCTCGGGATTGCGCGGCCTTGGCTTCCATGAGAACGACTGCGGCAGCGCCGTCTGACAATTGAGAGGCATTGCCGGCGGTGATGTACTTGTCCGGGCCGCGAACGGGCTTCAAGGAAGCCAAGCCTTCCAAAGTCGTGTCTGCCCGGTTGCATTCGTCACGGTCGACTGTCACGTCCTTGATCGTCGTTTCGCCGCTTGCCTTGTCCACAACTTTCATCTTGGTGGCCATCGGGACGATTTCGTCGCTAAACAGGCCAGCGGCTTGGGCAGCAGCGATGCGCTGCTGGCTGCGCAGAGCATATTCGTCTTGATACTCACGGCTGACATTGTAGCGCTCGGCCACGATGTCGGCTGTCTCAATCATAGGCATCCACAAAGCTGGCTTGATGTTGAGCAAATGTTCTTCCTGGTAGTGCGACAAATTCATCGACCCGCCCATTTGCACCAGTGAGATCGATTCAACGCCGCCGCCGATGGCGCAGTCGGCGCCGCTTTGGGTGATGTAGTTTGCAGCCAATGCTATGGTCTGCAAACCCGACGAGCAGAAACGGTTGACCGTGGTGCCCGAGGTGGTCACCGGGCAACCAGCCCAGATCGCGGCATTGCGTGCGACGTTTCCGCCGGTCGCGCCTTCAGGTTGGCCGGCACCAATATAGACGTCTTCAACCAAGCCAGGCTCAATGCCTGCGCGGGCAATGGCGTGCTTGATAGCGTGGCCGGTCATGGCGGCACCATGGGTCATGTTGAACCCGCCTCGTAAAGACTTGGCAAGGCCCGTACGGGCGGTAGATACGATTACGGCTTCACGCATAGTGGCGGCTCCCTTTACTTTCAGTCACGCCAGTTCATCCGGCTTTCTAAAGGTCTCTTAACGTCTGTCTCGGGGATGGAAAGCCCTAATTTCGCAGTGACGCTGGGGCAGGAAGCAGAAATCGGGATAAAATCATGTTGAGATCAGACTTAGCCATTCTAGAAAGAGCCAACTTTGCCCCCTCAAGATAAGCCCATTGCACTTGAATTCTTTGCGGGTGGTGGCCTCGCACGACTGGGTTTGAGGGCCCAGTTTGATGTGGCTTGGGCCAATGATCTCGATGAGATGAAGTGTCGGGCCTGGCGGGAGAATTTTGGCGCGCAAGGCATGGTGCAAGGTGATGTAGCCGCCGTAAAAGTCGATGACTTACCCCTGCGCCCTGCCCTGGCTTGGGCCAGCTTTCCGTGTCAGGACCTCTCGCTTGCCGGGGATCGGGCGGGATTGACGGGTGGAAGGTCGGGTACTCTCTTTGCCTTTATGGCGCGACTGGCCGAGTTGTGCACGCGGGGTGATCCGCCCGAAGTAGTGGTGCTGGAGAATGTCAAAGGCTTGCTGAGTTCCCAAGGCGGGCAGGACTTGGCTGCCATATTCAGTGCTCTGCAGGACCTAGGCTATGCTGCTGGATGCCTTGAGATGGACGCAGCATGGTTCCTACCCCAATCAAGGCCCCGTATTTTCATAATTGCCGTGCGCCAAGGCTTGGAAACACCTGCTGCCCTTTTATCTGGTGCTGACCGGCCCTGCATATTCCAGACGCCGGCCATTTCGAAAGCCCAGGCTGCTCTGCCACACGCCTTAAAATCCAATACGATCCAATGGTTTGTGCCGCCACCTTCTAGGCCACCGGCAAGTCTGGCCGATATTTTCGACATGGTCGACGACAGCTGGTGGCCTGCTTCCAAGATTGCCACCTTCGAGCAGCAACTGAGCGAAAGCCACACCAAGCGCTTAAACGCCATTATAAATACTCCTGGCCGCCACATCGGCACCATGTATCGCAGGATCCGCAGAGAGCATGGCGCGAAGCAGCAACGGGCCGAAATACGCTTTGATGGCAGAACCGGCTGCCTCCGGACACCGGCGGGTGGATCGTCGCGTCAGTTCTGGTTGGTTATTGCCGACGGCAAGCTCAAGATACGCCCGATCAATCCCCGCGAGGCCATGCGCCTGATGGGGGTATTGGACACCTATCTCCTGCCCGAGGGCACCTTGGCGGGGTTGAAAATAGCTGGAGACGGTGTGGCTGTTCCCGTCGTCGCATGGTTGAGCGAGAACCTTCTAGCGCCCTTAATCGCCTTTGCCCGCTCCTGATCGCCTGCTTGCCTTTCGGTGAAGGTACGCCTTAGAGAGATGCGATGACCGTCCCTGCTCTAGACCTGCAATCCAGCGCGTTAAAGCGCACGCTTCTGGTAATGCTGGCAGCGGCTGTGGCCGTGGCGGGAGCCTATGGTGCGGGCGAGTTTTCGCACCTTCTATCATTTTGGATCACAGAAGCTGGTGCCCCGGATTTCTTCCGGGAGCCGATCAATTTAGCGCTTGGCTTGGCAGGGCTTCTTATCTGGCAAAAATCGAGGCTGTTGCCGGACCAAACCCCGCCCTTTTGGGGCTCGCCTGCCATTGGACTTGGCTGGGGCTGGTTGGTTGGATGCGCATTGCCAGGTGTCGCGCTCTTAGGCCTTGTTAAGTTGCAAGGCGGGGTATTTGAAGCCCGCCAATTTGCCTTGGCTGCCCTTATCATCCCCATACCCTTCATCCTTATCCACGCCATGGCCGAAGAAATTTTGGTCCGGGGCATCGCCCAGCGCGCGGGTCACGCAGTCTTTGGGCCGTTGGCAGGCATTGGCCTTGCAGCCCTCACATTCTGTGTAGTGCAGACCCTGCAGGGCTATAGCTCGATCTGGCACATCGCCAATTCCGCCCTGTTTGGAGCGGTATTAGGGATTTTGGCACTTGGGCGGGGTGGCATCTGGGCAGCAATTGCTGGCCATGCCGGCTGGACATGGCTTGAAACCAATTGGATCAGCGATGCGGTGCGCTTTCAAAAGGACGGTAGTTTCTGGGCTGGGGCTGGACCAGATTCCTATGGGTCGCCCGTCTTTACGCTTGTTTTGATCCTCATCTTGACCTTGATCGGCGCAGGTCGGGCTTTGCAAGCTGCAAAAGAAAAGCGATAAGAGCATCCATGTCATCTTCATTCTCATTGAGCGCCCCGATCATTGCGTATCTTGCAGAGGTCAACGAAGCGGAGCACCCCGCCTTAACGGCTTGTCGGCTTGAAACGGCGAGACATCCAAAGGCCATGATGCAAATCAGCGCCGAACAAGGTGCCTTTATGAGCTTTCTGATCCGTCAGATGGATGTGCGTCTTGCCGTCGAAGTAGGTGTTTTTACCGGCTATTCGGCTTTGATGACTGCCCTTGCTTTGCGACAGAATGCAGGGCCGGGTGGCAAACTGTTTGCGTTCGACAAGTGTGAAGAGTTCACCGACCTGGCCAAAACCTATTGGCGGCAAGCCGGGGTTGAAAGTACGATTGACCTACGCATTGCGCCTGCTAGCGAGAGCCTTACCGCTTTGGCCATTGAAGGCTATGCAGGCCGGATCGATTTTATGTTTGTTGACGCCGACAAGCCCGGTTACCAAGACTATTACGAAAAGGGTCTTGCCTTACTGCGTACTGGCGGGGTGATGCTGTTTGACAACATGTTGTGGAGTGGCTCGGTAGCCGATCCAGGCGATCATAGCGCCGAGACGGTGGCCCTGCGAGACCTTGCCGCACATGCTAAAGCCGATCCCCGTGTGCGCGCCGTCCTTGTTGCCATTGGCGATGGCCTGATGCTGGTGACCAAGCTCTAGAGTATCCGTTATGGCCAAGCTAGTTTTGGTGTCCACATTTTTCCTTTTGACCGGCTTGCGTTGGCCAAGTTTTACACCGATTGCGCGAGGAAATTCTAGCGTGGGACCCAGATGGCGCCCTGGCGCACCAGCACTTTGCCCGACACGCTGCCTGTGTTGCCGGCGCCACTGGCGGCAATTGTGGCCAGACGCGCCATATCTCGAACTCGATCTGCACGACCGACGACCAAAGTATCGCGTGTGGGCACTGCAGCTGCCAGTGGGCCACCCAATTGCTTCTCGATGGTGGTCCACACCGGGTCGAGGGCCAAGAGGCTTGTCGCATAGGGCTGATTGGAATCGGCTGCCAACAGCCCATCATTGACGGTCCACTTCAGGCCGGACAATTCTTTCAGCGTATTGGCCCTGGCACGATCAAACGCCTGGGTTGCGCCTAGTTCTAGGTCGGTCAGTCGACCGGTTGGCATGAGCGCAATCGTTGTGGGCGTATCCCCCACGACAACCTCTTCAAGGCCTTCCGAGAAGGGGCGGCGGACCACCCCATTTCGCTGACCGAGGGCTGCGGTTTGAACTTCAAAGGCGTTGATGGCTTCAGTGGTTCGGATCACCACTCGCAATTGCGCGAGTTTGAACGGGTCTTGCTGCGCGAGAAGGTTGCGGACATTATTTTCAAAGCGGCTGTATTCGGCTTCTACAATGGCGTCTGGCAGATTGACGCGTGCTTGCAGCGTATCGAGGCGGATGCTGACATCGGAATGGGTAACAATGCGCAAGCTATTGACCAAACCGTCCAGGCGCTCGACCCCGCGCACCCCTGGCAATGCCGATAGGCGACGCGCCATTTCTTGGCTGACTTCCTCCATCGAAATGCGTTCAATTAGAGACACTGCCGATCCGGCCGGGGCTGGTTCAGGGGAGATTTGGGCACTGGCAGGTCCTGCCAGTAAATAGAAGCTACAGGCACAGATCGCCATCAGGGTATGGAAAGTCATGGGTAATGTCCGTTTCACTTAAAGGCCGGGGGCGCTCAGACGCTCTGCGCGGTCGGCTTCCTGCTTGGCTACCGGGAAGGCGCAATAGTCAGCCGCGTAATAGGCGCTCGGGCGGCCATCACCTGAAAGACCGGGTCCGCCAAAAGGCAAAGCGGAAGACGCACCAGTTGTGGGTCGGTTCCAATTGATCAGGCCGGCACGCAGATGAAGCGTTGCTTCCTGCCACAAGGCGCCATCATCGCAGACAAGACCGGCTGAAAGACCAAAGCGGGTGGCATTGGCCCGCTGAAGGGCTTGCTCAAAGGTTTTCACACGGAATATTTGAGCAAAGGGCGCGAACAATTCCTCGTCCAGGGGTTCTTGGGCTTGTGTCATGTCGATGAGGCCAGGGCGCACAAAGGCGGGGCCTTCAACCCCGATCCGGGCCTTGACCAGGGACTTGCCGCCCAAAGCTTGCAATTCGGCTTCGACATGACCGACCTGTGCGGCTTGGCCTGCGTGGATTACCGGGCCCATAAAGGGAGCGATCGTGGCATTCCAAGGTGCCAGAACCATTTGCTCGATCCGGGCCCCGGTGGCTTCTAACACTTGATCGCCAAACCGGCCTTCGGGCAGGATCAAACGACGCGCACATGAACAGCGTTGGCCACTGGTGATAAAGGCTGAGTGCACGATCAAGTCTGCGGCAGCTTCGATATCTGCTGGGTCCCAGATGATCAGGGGATTATTGCCACCCATTTCTAGTGCGAGGATGACTTCGGGGCGGCCACCAAATAGGCGGTGAATGGCTGTGCCCGTGGTGGCAGAGCCTGTGAACAAAACCCCAACGATACCAGAGGCTGCCAGGAGGGCAGCGCCTGTGTCACGCGCGCCCATCACCACATTGAAAACGCCCTCGGGCAGGCCCGCTTCTTCAAAGGCTTCCACCATCAAAACGGCAACAGAGGGTGCCAATTCTGACGGTTTAAACACCACCGTATTGCCAGCCAGAAGCGCTGGAACGATATGGCCATTGGGCAAGTGGCCCGGGAAGTTAAATGGACCGAGTACCGCCATCACGCCCCACGGGCGATGGTCCAGCGCGGTTCGACCAAAGGTGGCAGCCTCGCTCTTTACACCTGTCCGCTCTTCATAGGCGCGCGCGGAAATGGCGATCTTGGCGACCATCGCGGCGACTTCAGCCGTAGATTCCCACAGTGCTTTGCCCATGTCCCGCGAGATCGCTTCCGCGATGGCGGGGGCTCTGGCCTGCAGCGCACGGCTATAGGCTTCCAAGATCGCAATGCGCCTAGCGCGCGGGGCCTTTGCCCAAGCAGGGAAGGCGGCTTGCGCTGCACTAACAGCGTGTTCAACTTGTGTGCCGGTTGCGGCATGGGCGGCAAAAACCACTTCCTCGCTGGCTGGATCGATCGAGGCGAAGTGAGGGCCAAGCCCGGCCTGCCAGAACCCGTTGAGATAGAGGCCCCCGTATGACTGGCCACCGTGTAACTGGTTAGACATCAAAACTCCGCACGCGGCCGGTTTGGCCGTCTTCCATTTCTAAAGCTTCCAAAACCTGAGGGGCCACGATGACCGCATCAGGCGTGATACGGGACTGCACGAAGGTGCAGCGAAACCCTTCAACCCGACCGTTCGACAGCATGGCCCGATCCTCGCCATGGGTATTCCCTGCAATAAAGGGCAGAACACGGGAATCGCGGACGGTGCGTGTATCCTCGATCCGTGTGGCCAAAAGTGGGCCACCGTCAAAAATATCGATCACCCCTTCAAAGCGCAGACCTTCGCGCTCCAGCAGGCGCCGCGCAGGGGCCCCATCTGGATGGGCTTCGCCGATCGCGCCGCGCGCACTATCGGGCAAAAGGTCGACATAAATCGAGTGTTTGGGTGATAGATCAATGATGAATTGGTTGTCGCTGGTGGCCGATAACTTATCGGCCTCGTCAAAGTCCATCCGATAGAAGGGGCGGCCCACGACTTCCCAGAAGGGCGAGCGCCCATCCAAATGCACCACACCGCGCAGCTCACTCACCACGGTGCCATGAAAGCGGACTGGCGAGCTGGCCATCAACATAAAGCGCGACAGGCTTAATAGTTTGCCTGCGCCATCGCCGCGGCGTTCTGGCTCGAGGAACAATGTACCGACTTCGGTGCAGCCGGTATAATCATTGACCATGGTTAGGGCGCGCATTTCAAAGCGGCGATTCGCGGCTTTTGAGGCTTGGCCATAGGTGACGATACGATAATTGAAGAAGGGCACATCCCGGCCGATATTGGTCTTTACCGCTGCACAGCCAAAGGGGCGCCCGCCCTTGGCGTTCTCGATCATCAAAAGATAAATCCCGCCATCACCATCGGCCTTGGCGACTTCGGCCGAAAAAGTTGTGAGACTTTTTTCCAGCCGTTTTGCCAGCAGGGCCTCGTCTTCGGGCAGGCTGGTAAAACCCGGGCCTGAGCGTCGGGCAAAGCCCATGAAAGCATCAAAATCATCTAGCCGCGCCGGGCGCACGATCAGCATGGACTTGTTCCCAATTCCTGTACCAGCAAGCGACGGGGAGCTTTGGCATCCAATTGGCCGGTCGCATAGCCTGCCAAAACGGCCAAAGACAGCCTGACGCGCTCGGGAAAGCTATCAAGAATTGTAAATTCCTGATCGGTATGAATCAATCCACCGCGCGGGCCGAGAGTGTCGACATTGGCGCAGCCAGAGGCTGCGAGATTATTGCCTTCACAGACCCCGCCGGTATCCTTGTAAACAAGCTCCAGCCCGACCGCTTTTCCAGCTGCGGCAAATTGGGAGAAAACCAGTTCCTGCGCGGGGGTGCGGGGCTTGGGTGGACGGCTGAAGCCGCCGTGGAGATGGGCGTGGATACCGCCGCCGGAGAGATACTGACCGATAAGGGCATCCACTTCATGTTGCGCCCAAGTCGCCGCCGCTAAGTCTGGCGCACGCACATTGAAGCGGACAATTGCAATGTCTGGCACCACATTATTCGCCCCTCCGCCATCAACCCGGCCCGTATTGAACGTCACGCCGGGGGCTTTCCCATTGAGCGCTTCCAGTCCTGTCACAAAGCGGGCCGCAGCAGCTATGGCCGAACGCCCCTCATGATGGGCGCGTCCAACATGGGCGGCTTTGCCGTGGATGGTCAGCGAGAAATTGCCAGAGCCCTTGCGCCCGCCCGACATGGAGCCGTCTGCGAGTGCTGGCTCATAGGTCAGGCCAACATCACTGCGTGAGCCAATCTCGTGGAGCAGCGCTGCAGAGCCCGGGGAGCCGATTTCTTCATCCGGGCTAAGCAGGACTTCATAGCCGATATGGGACGCACAGGGGAGGGCTTCAAACGCCTTCAACGCCTCCAGCATCACCCAGAGGCCGCCCTTCATATCGGCGACGCCGGGCCCATTCAGGACGCCGGGCTCAATCTCGCGTACGGTTTGAAAGCTCGATTGCGCCGGGAAGACTGTATCATAATGTCCGGTCAGGACCAGCTTGACCGGGGCCTCTGGCCTGACAACCACATGCAGGCAATCGCTTAATGCTTGCTCGCCCGCTTGGCCTTCCGCATTGATGACTGCTTCAGGCTGAAGGGGCCGTCGGACACAGGTGCCGGGCAAGACCTTGAAGGCCGCTTCCAGTTTAGGCAGAAACGCCTGCAGCCCTTCAAAATTGCGGGAGCCTGTATTAATCCTGCACCAATCCTCAAGCCTGGTCTTCCAGATCGTGCGATCGGAGACAACTGCGTCGAGAACATGCTGGGTTTCGCGATCAAACATCAGATTTGGGATCATCCGGGTCCTCCTCCACAAAAATACCGCCAGAAGTGCTGACTAAGGTTGCTTCCAAAATCGAGATGTAGTCGAAAGCCGCGCGCGGCGCCACGCCCCTGCCCTGCTCTATCTGTGTCGCGCCACAGGTGACTGTTCCAGTCCAGGGGCAAAAATGCGCAATCTGACGTACAAAGATAAGTCACAAAGCGATGTCAGCAGTATTCGACCATATCGAGTTTGACCACCATGAGCAGGTTGTATTTGCCCATGATGACAAGACCGGGCTTCGCGCGATTATCGCTATCCACAATAGGTTTCTGGGGCCAGCAGCCGGTGGGGTCCGCATGGTCAATTATACCAGTATGGACGACGCCCGCGCCAATGTGTTGCGACTGTCACAGGGCATGACCTACAAGAATGCGTTGGCTGGCCTTCCCTTGGGTGGTGGCAAAGCCGTGCTGATCGGTGACCCCAAGATCGAAAAAAGCCTCAATTGATGGGGGCCAAATTCGCGCGATTGAAGGCCTTTCGGGGCGCTATTTGGCGGCAGAAGATGTCGGGATGACTTTGGCCGACCTGGAAGTAATAGCGCTTGAGACCGGCCATGTCTTTGGCCGGAATCCCAAAGCGGGCTTTGGCGGCGAACCCTCGCCCATGACAGCGTTCGGCGTGCTCTTGTCCATTAAAGCCTGTGTGCGCTGCTTAAAGGGTCGAAATGACTTGGGCGGCGTGCCCATGACAATTGAGCAAATTTTCGAAGAAACGGCTGATGAGGGGCTGTCGCCGGATGTTGTCGCCGACCGGATGGCGCAGCGCCTTATTGGACGATCGTAGGTTGAGGCGACGCGTCTTCGGTCCGTTGCGGCTCAGAAGGCATAAGGGGGTAAAGCCACTGACCCAATAGATTGGATGGCATATCCCTGTCTGTCAGGCCCAAATTCATCGGCTTTTGGTCTTTTGGCATATAGAAGGTGCCAAACATATGGTCCAAGAATGAAAAGGTCGCAGCAAAGTTCCTGGAGCCGCCTTCGTCCGCACCTGTATGATGCCATCGGTGGAAAACAGGGCTGGCAAACACATGGCGCAAGGGTCCGAACGTCCAGTTCAAATTGGCGTGGACCATGGTGGAGTAAAGCACGTTGAACGGCGCGAGCATAGCGACAGCGGCGGGTGGAAAGCCTATCCAGAGTGCCACGGCACTGGCGAGAATGCTGTGGAAGATCAAGTTGACTGGATGGAAGCGCACCGAATGCAGCCAGTCCAAGGTTTCCGGCGCATGATGGATCGCATGGAAGCGCCACAAGGCATTGGAGTGGAACAGGCGGTGGGTCCAATAGAGCGAAATGTCGGTGACGATCAGAACGCCTAGGGCTTGCATCCACAACGGCCAGTCCGCGAACCAAGGCGCACCGGTCTTGCTCCATTCGACTGCGGCGTCCATATTACCGCCAAAGAGCACAAGGTAGCCGGCACCAATTAACAGTGCACCGATCGAGGCATAGACCGACGGGCCCAGCATCCAATAGCCAATATCCATCCAAATATCGCGTCGGATCGGGCGGGGCGTTGGATCGAGAGGAAAGAGACTTTGCAGGAAGCCGAACAAACAGGCGCAAATCAGGAGCCAGACGGCCGGATAGACGAAGGGCAAACCCATAATGTCGTTCAACATAACGCTTCCTCTTGCGCGGACCCACTCA
This sequence comes from Maricaulis salignorans, assembly GCA_943372135.1. Taxonomy (GTDB): domain Bacteria; phylum Pseudomonadota; class Alphaproteobacteria; order Caulobacterales; family Aquidulcibacteraceae; genus Aquidulcibacter. The sequence continues at coordinate 99,536 of CALRXH020000007.1, forward strand.
TTCCAGTGCCGACAAAGCAGGACCATAGTCGAGAGACACTTAATCCGCCGTTAGCGTCTTTGCGAAAATCCGACCTTGCAGACGGTCAAATCCTCGGGCTAGACATAACGGATGGGCGCGCCCAAAGGCGCATCATCGTGATCCGAAGTGGGGATGAGGTGACCGTCTTCGAGAACCGCTGCCCTCATGCCGGCTGGCCCCTAGACACGTTTGACGGCAGGTTTTTGACGACTGAAACAGGAGGGCTTATCTGCGCCGCACACATGGCGGTCTTTGATCAGAAGTCAGGTGCTTGTTTGGGAGGCCCCGGCCAGGGACGCGGCTTAAACCCAGTACCGGTTCATTCCGATGGCGAGAGGTGGACAATCGGGCCTCTACCCGAGCGCTCGATTAGGCGCCTTTTCAGGGCTTGCGCAAAAACGGCGCGGGCTTTGACCGCTCGGGCGGCGCAGGTGGTGCCCCAAAGGCTGGCATGCCCTTGGGCTGTCCGGCCACTTTGGGCACTTTGGCATCAATCTTGTCCATCCAGACAATGGCTTGCGGGCCAAGATCAATTTGGGGATTGGATGGGTCAAGCCTGGATGCCACTTCCCATTTCGTAATCAAGGAACGGGCCTGCGCAAAGGCGTCTGGCAAAGGGACTGGCTGGCGCAAGGCCTGGTTGAGCAAAGCATCGCCAAAGAAGGTCCAATCATTCTCGGCCCGACAGCCAAAGGACGGTTTCTCGGCCGATGCCGCGGTCAAGGTGATAGTGGATTCATTCTGCAAAACCGGCACAAAGACCCCAGAGAAGCAAGCTGACAGGATGACGAGACGGTTCTTGATGCCCGCTTCATTCAGGAGTGCGGCCAAGCGTGCGGGTGCGATATTGCCACTGGCTCGGTCTCCATCGCGGTAGGACAGGCCTGTATTCCAATGCCCATGCGTGGTGATAAAGAGCGCAAGCACATCTTCCTGTTTGTTCATCACTTCGGCTACATGGCCCAGCGCTTGGGCAAGATGGTCCGGGCTACCATCTGGCACGACGGGGTCGGTCACAGAGCCTGCCGCCCCCTTGCCATTGGCCATGACAATTACGCGACCTTCGCCGTCATAGCGGCTGGCCAGAACGCGGGCCGCTTCAGCTGTCTCGCGACCGAACACACCATCGCTATCGAGACCAATTGCGACCACATAGACATCAACCAAGCCTTTGCGCTCCGGCTTCAGGCGACCCAGCGCACTGGTCATGGCGCGGGTCTGACGCAAGGTCTCCGACGGTCCATAGGGCTCGGTGATAACCACGCTGCCCTTTTGAGCGGCCTCTCGCTCGCGGCGTTCCTGAATGGCGCGGGGATTGGCAGGCTGATAGCCATAGCTCTGCGCGATCGCGAGCTCAGGCAGCGCAAAAGGCGGCGCGAGGCACGCAATCAGGCCCAAGCCCACACAAAATCCAAAGCGCAATGGCGTCATCATAGCCAATTATCAGCGCGCAAGGGCGCTTCTGTCCAGCCGGCAGGTAAAAGTTTTGATGATTTAGGTGCGCTGAAGGCAGATAGCGGTCGCTTCACCACCGCCAATGCACAGGCTGGCGAGGCCACGCACAGCCTCACGCGCCTCCATCGCTGCGATCAAGGTCGCAATGATGCGCGAACCAGACGACCCGATGGGATGGCCCAAGGCACAGGCTCCCCCGTTCACATTCACCTTCCCATGAGGGAGCCTCAGGTCCTGCATGGCAATCATGGGTACAATTGCGAAGGCTTCATTAATCTCGACCAGATCGACATCTTCCACAGACCAGCTGGCCTTGGCCAGAGCCTTTTGTATGGCTTTGACCGGGGCTGTGGTGAAGTAGGCGGGCTCGTGGGCGTGAGCGGCACTGGATACAATTTCCGCCAAAATCTTCACGCCGCGCGCTTGCGCCTCGGACTTGGCCATCAGGACAAGGGCTGAGGCCCCATCGGAAATGGCGGATGCATTGGCTGCCGTCACCGTGCCATCCTTGGTGAAGGCGGGCTTCAAGCCGGGGATTTTTTCAGGGCGTGCTTTGGCAGGTAGCTCGTCTCGGTTGATAACGTGATCACCACCCCGGCCGCTTATGATAACGGGCGCGATTTCCCGAGCAAATGCGCCTGAAGCGGCGGCGGCTTGGGCACGTTTTAAGGTCTCCAGAGCAAAATTATCCTGTGCCTCGCGGGTGAATTGATATTCCCCTGCCACTTGATCGGCATAAAAACCCATCGGCTTGCCTTCATAGGCGTCCTCCAAGCCGTCTAGGGCCATATGATCAAAGATGCGGTCATGGCCATATTTCATGCCGCCGCGATGGGTTTTCATTAAATGGGGGGCGTTGGACATGCTTTCCATCCCACCAGCAATGACGATCTTGGCTTCGCCTGCCTTAATGGCATTGGCTGCCATGATCGTGGCCTGCATGCCGGAGCCGCACATTTTGTTGAGCGTGGTTGCTTCAACGCTGAGCGGCAGGCCGGCTTTTAGTGCCGCCTGCCGGGCGGGGGCTTGGCCTTGGCCAGCAGCCAGGACATTGCCCATCAAGACCCAGTCAACATCACCACCTGCCACCCCTGCTTCAGCGATCGCCGCCTTGACGGCAATTGCGCCCAATTCATTGGCGCTAAAGCTACTCAGTTCTCCGAGCAGCCCTCCCATGGGCGTACGGGCCAAACCAACGATGACGACTGGGTCTTGCATGGGGTATTTCCTTCTTCGAGCAGCAGCAACATCACGTCTCTTCAGAATAGGCACTCAGAGGCGTCACGTCACCTCTATTGGCGATTAGGGCTTTCCGGCGGCAGAAGCGCTGGAAACCAGCGGGACCCATGCGCGATCCCCCGAGGCCACTTGCCTTGAAGCTTTGTTTTTCGGCTTCATAGAATTGGCTGGTTAGAGCGGCATCATTCAAGCTGATTGCCCCCGCTTCAATCTGGTGGCCAATGGCTTCGGCTTCGGCCAGGGTGCCTGCGATGACCGCTGCGGATAGGCCATACTCGCTATCATTGGCCAGATGGACTGCCTCTTCGACCGTATCAAATGCCATCACAGGCATCACGGGGCCAAAGGTTTCCTCGCGCATCAGGGCCATGGTGTGGTCGACATCGACTACCACTGTTGGCGCGATCCAGTCGCCACCCAAGTAATGCTCAACCACGCCGCCTGTCAGGATTTTAGCCCCTTTGGCGACGGCATCGGCCAATTGTGTGGCAATCGTTTCCGCCTGCTTGCCAAAAATCATCGGGCCAATTTCGCCGACCTGACGGTCTGGCTGGTTGAGGCGCGCAGCCTTGGCTGCAGCGACCAAACGAGCAACAAAATCATGATAGAGGGTTCGAGCGACATAAATGCGCTCAATCGACTGGCAGGCCTGACCGGTTGAGAGAACAGAACCACGCAAAGCTGCCGTGACCGCGCGGTCCAGATTAGCGGTCTCGGTAATGATCAACGGGTCCTTGCCGCCCAGTTCCAGGAAGGAAGGGATTAAGCGGCACGCGGCTTGGACGGCAACCTTTTTGCCAGTGGCCACAGAACCGGTAAAGCAAATGGCATCGACTGCATCAATCAATGCAATGCCTGTTACGCCATCCCCCAAAACCAGTTGAAGGACTCCTTCCAGGGCAGGGACTTCAGAAATGGCGGCGCGCAGGGGGGTTGCAAAACGGGGCGTGACTTCCGACGGTTTGATGATGACACAACACCCTGCCAAGAGCGCCGGGATCGTATCGATCATCGATAAGGTGAGCGGAAAATTCCAAGGGCTGATAACGCCCACCAACGCATAGGGCACCCACTGGGGCGCATGGGCCATACGTGGGTCAAAGCGGCCATCTGTCCAAGCTGTTGGCAACAGATGCGGTGCCTGGGCGGCCCAACCCCCGAGGCTCGCCAACGCGCCTTCAATCTCGCGCCTGGCAATCTTGCCCCGCCCCGTATCGTCTGCCAGCGCGGTGTGAATGGCGTCAAACTGACCGGTAATGGCCGCCTGCAGTGCCAGAAGTGCTTGTGCCCGTCCCTCCAACCCCAAGGCCTGCCAAGCAGGCTGCGCGGAACGTGCACGCGATGCCAATGCTTGAACCGCGACGGGGTCTGCAGCCTCAATCGTGAAGTCCACTTGGCCCGTGCGCGGATTTTTGACGGCAAGGTCGCGAGTGCTCATAGGCCTAATACCCCAGGATTCATGCGATTATCGGGATCTAGATGGGCCTTGATCGCTTTGAGAAGGGCTAAAGTTACCGGCTCCCGCGTTTGCGCAAACCGATAGGTGCGGCCGATTTGGAAATGGGTGGCACCGAAGCGCTGGAAAATGTCAAGGATCTTTTCCCGCACTTCATCTACCAAAGCTGCGTTGTCTGCATTAGCGGGAAGCTCTGGCAGTTTGGCCAGATAGGATGGCTCCAGAGTGGTTTCATGAATGCGATATCTGGCGTCTGGCCAGAAGAAGACGGGCTCAATCAAAAAGCCATTGGTGCTGATCGTGGTCACCAGATAGCCGCTCGTCATGTCCCGGGCCTCAAACGCGTGTCCATAGGCGGCAAACAAGTCATCGAGCTCCTGCCAGCAGGCTTCGCCTTCTGACAGCGGCACAATGCCATGGATGGGCACCCAGCGTTCGCCATCGGGCCCAAGGATATTGTTTAAGGGCGTGAAGGGTGCCGCGCGCATGGCCTTTGGAATGGTACTTTCAATTTCGATGCCACCCTGGCGCTTCAAAAGGTCGCGCAGGGTGCGGGCGGCTTCTTCGACCTGGGCTTGGGAAGCGCCTTCGGTGATCAGGTGCAGGGTGAAGCCAGCATCCTCCATAAAACCGCGCCCAGCCAAAGCCATTTTGGCCCCCTGTTTCACGCCCTCAAACATGTTCTTTTGAGCGCCTATTACCGCTGCCAAGGTCTTCACATCCTGCAGCAGACTGGCGCGCCGCATACGGATCTTGGCCAGATTGGGATCAAAGGCGCACACTTCGCTCGCGAGATTGGTGCGGGCCACTGCCGCGGTCGCCCGCGCTGTTGTGGCCAGATCAGGCATGGCAAAGCTTATATGTGCCTCGTGTTTCGGGGCGGGGGTCAAGCGCAAGGTAATCTCTGCCTTGATACCCAGTGCACCGCAATCCCCGCAGAAGAGGCCTGTCAGGTCCGGGCCATAATGTTTGAAAAAGGGACTGGCGCCGGAAGTTCCCGCGCTACCCGTGCGCAAAATGCTGCCGTCAGCCAAAACCACGGTCACGCAGGTGACGCTTTCAGAAGTCGTGCCCCAGATACCCGCACCGAAGAAGGCGTTCAATTGGGAAAGGCCCCCGCCAATTGTGGAGCTTATGCCCGACAAAGGACCCCAGAATGGGGTACGCAAGCCAAGCGGGGTCAGGGCTGCCTGCAAGGCGGCCCAGGTGGTGCCGGCCTGTACGGTGACGATCATGTCTTGTGGACTGACCGAAATCACCTGATCCATGCGGCGCATATCGATGACGACGGCACCAGCCTGATCGATGACAAAGCCCGATGTATAGCTCATGCCCCCGCCGCGCGGCAGGATAATTGCCCCCGCCTGATGGGCTGCCTGCAAAACATGAGACAATTCTTCCGTGGTGGCCGGGGCAACCACCAGACCTGCCACCCCGCCTTGGCTGAAGATATCCTCGCTCATGGCACGGCAGGTCTGTGCGTCGCGCGAGACATAATCTGCCCCAACCAGCTGAGCCAGACGGTCAGCCAAAGCCATGTGTAGGGGAGCGAGTTCAGCCATGGTAAGATCCTTCATAGCGGTTTAGCTAAGCCCAAAAAGGCTGCGACCAGCAAGAGCAACCAGATAGTCACTACCAGCGGGCGGCTTTCATCTAGGGCGCGGGCAATCTCCTCATCGGTTTCTGGGCTTGCGCCTTCTTGCACAAGCCGACCAAAGGCTGGGCCAAATCGGACCAAAGCGCGGCGGATCAACAGACCACAGAGGATCGTGGCTGCAAGGATCCCGCACTTGGCCTTCAAGAAGAGAGGCAAGCCAGGTGCATTGGGCCAGAGGTTTAGCGCCAGCACGGTGAGGGCCAAGAAGACTACCCAGCGAATAGCGAGGTCTAGTCGACGCAACTTAGAGGTTGGGGTCAGATGTTGCACATGTAGCACCCAGGCGAGCGTGAGCCAGGCCAGACCAACGCCCCAGATCAGCGCGAGTGCAAGGGAATCTAGAACCAACCAGCCCTTGACAGTCGCCAAGGTCAGGCCTGTTGGCAAGGTTAAGATCATGGCCGTGCGCGGGGCCATGTCCACTTGCGCCAGAACTTGCGCCGCTGCCACGCGCGCGGCTGCGGATTGTTTGAAATCGGTCAGGATAGTGGAGCTATAAAACACGCCCAAATCTCCGCCCAACCAGTAGACGAAGACGAGAAGATGCAAGAGAGTGAAAAGGGCTAGGTCCACTTCGGCGTCAGTCCATTCAAATGATATATATCTATATCAATTAATCGGATATATCTGCAAGCCGATTAAACCCGCAACAAACCTAAAATACGCGCCAATGTGGCTTTTAGTTCGCGCCGATCCACCACAATATCGACCATGCCATGTTCCAGCAGATATTCGGACCGCTGGAAGCCTGGTGGCAATTTCTGGCGGATGGTTTGCTCGATGACGCGCTGCCCGGCAAAGCCGATCAAGGCACCGGGCTCTGCGATATGAATATCGCCCAACATTGCGTAGCTGGCCGAGACGCCGCCGGTGGTTGGGTCGGTCAAAACAACGATATAGGGCCGGCCTGCACGGCGGAGGGCATCTATGGCCAAGGTTGTACGCGGCATTTGCATGAGGGATAAAATCCCTTCCTGCATCCGTGCACCGCCCGCGGCGGTGAAGCAGATCAGCGGGCACTTGCGCTCGAGTGCTTCCTCAGCGGCTTTAATGAATGATTCGCCTGCGGCCATGCCGAGCGACCCCCCCATGAAGTTAAAGTCCTGAACCAAGGCTACTGCATAACTGCCGCCAACCTTGCCATAGCCGATCGCCATCGCATCGTCGCGACCGGTCTTAGCCCGTGCTTCCCTCAGACGATCGACATAGCGCTTGTCATCTTTGAACTTGAGTGGGTCTTCCACCACTTTGGGCGTGTCGATCGCGAGCCAGCTTTCACCGTCAAACAGATAGCGAAAGCGAAGTTCGGGCCCTATCCGCATATGCCGGCCCGAAGGGCTCACCCATTGGCTGTTCTCCAGATCAACCCGATAGAGCATTTCGCCGCTATCGGGATCCTTGACCCACAACTTGTCGGGCGTTTCCCGCTTGTGCAGAAGCTTATTGATGCCCGGACGGATGCGGTCGATCCAGCTGTTCATGCGTGAGGCTCCTAGCGGGCTTGTGCAATGGCTTGCGACAGGGATTGACAAAAGGCTGCGGCTGCATGCGCAGTATCGCTTCCAGTTTCGTGCGCGGCGGCGATCACGTCAACCAGGGCGGAACCGACTACCACGCCATCGGCGATTTTCGCCGTGCGGGCAGCGGCTTCTGGTGTCTTGATGCCAAAGCCGACCGCGACGGGCAGACCCGAGGCCTTGCGGACTGCTTCTACGGCTTCGGCGATATTGGCGGTGTCGATGGCCTTGTCACCGGTGATGCCGGCCACGGAGACATAATAGACAAAGCCGCTGACGCCTGCGACGACCGCAGGCAAGCGCTTCTCGTCCGTGGTCGGTGTGGCAAGCCGGATCAGTGCCAGATCATTGGCCTGCATGGCCGCGCGCAGATCGGTGTCTTCTTCTGGAGGCGCATCTACAATGATCGCCCCGTCAATGCCAACTTCAGCCCCATGGCGCGCAAAGGCCTCGTAGCCCATGGTTTCAACCGGATTGAGATAGCCCATCACGATCAGGGGCGTCTGAGGATGGTTCTGACGAAATCCAGCAGCCAGCGCCATGGTCTTGCGCAAGGTCGTGCCATTTTGCAGGGCGCGAATCCCCGCGCGCTGGATCGAAGGGCCATCGGCCATAGGATCGGTAAATGGAAAGCCCAGTTCGATAACGTCTACGCCCGCTTTGGGCAGGGCGTCGAGAATGGCAGCGCACTCTGCCAGGGACGGGTCACCTGCCATGATATAGGCCACCAAGGCAGCACGGTTTTCGGCTTTGGCACGGGAAAACGCGCTGGAAAGGCGTCCAACTGGCATTAGATTTTCGCCCCTAAAGCATTGGCAATGGTGAAAATGTCTTTATCGCCGCGGCCACACAGGTTCATCACCACAATGCCGCCCTTGCCAACATCCTTGGCGATCTCGCCCAGCCGGGCCAAAGCGTGCGATGGCTCGAGTGCCGGCAAAATACCTTCCAGTCGCGCACAAAGCTGGAAGGCATCGAGTGCTTCATCATCGGTAGCCGACAGATAGGTAGCCCGGCCTGTATCTTTCAAAAAAGCATGCTCTGGCCCGACGCCTGGATAATCGAGGCCTGCCGAGATAGAATGTGCGTCAATGATCTGGCCATCGTCATCTTGCAAAAGATAGGTGCGATTGCCATGCAGCACGCCCGGACGGCCACCTGTCAAGGCTGCGGCATGGAGACCCGTTTCAACGCCATGACCGGCGGCTTCGACGCCAAAAATCGCGACACTTTCGTCTTCAAGGAACGGATGAAACAGGCCAATGGCGTTAGAGCCCCCGCCAATACATGCCACCAAGGCATCGGGCAAACGGCCTTCGCGTTCGAGGATTTGTTGCTTGGTTTCCCGGCCAATCACAGACTGGAAGTCACGAACCAATTGGGGATAGGGATGAGGGCCAGCGACCGTGCCAATGATGTAGAACGTATCCGCCACATTGGTAACCCAGTCGCGCAAGGCTTCATTCATGGCATCTTTTAGGGTCGCGGTTCCCGCGTCAACTGGGCGGACTTCGGCACCCAACAGCTTCATGCGGAACACATTGGGACTTTGCCGCTCCACATCGGTCGCTCCCATATAAACGACACACGGCAGGCCAAAGCGGGCACACACGGTCGCGGTGGCAACGCCATGCTGACCCGCGCCGGTTTCTGCAATAATACGTGTCTTGCCCATGCGCATGGCCAGGAAGATCTGGCCCATGCAGTTGTTGATCTTGTGGGCACCGGTATGATTGAGTTCATCGCGCTTGAAATAGATTTTGGCCCCGCCGAAATGCGCGGTCAGACGCTCCGCGAGATAAAGCGGGCTTGGACGGCCCACATAGTCGCGCAAGAAGACGTCCAACGTTTGCTGAAAGGCTGGATCGGCCTTGGCATCCTCATAGGCTTGCTGGAGCGCCAAGATGTTGGGCATGAGGGTTTCAGCCACAAAGCGACCGCCAAATTGGCCAAAGCGGCCTTGGGCGTCGGGATAGGAACCCCAGGAATTACGTGCGTCCATCTTGTTTAGTGATCCATTCTCAGTCGTTCAAAGCTTGCATGAAGCTGGCGATCCGTGCGCTATCCTTTAAGCCCGGCGCGCGCTCAACGCCAGAGGAGACATCCACCAGAGGTGCACCGGTTTGGCGTACGGCTTGCGCCACATTCTCTGGCGTCAAACCACCCGAGAGGAACCAGGGCATGGGGCACTGGAAGTCCTGCAGGATTGTCCAGTCAAACACATGGCCGAGACCACCGGGTCTTTTCGCGCCTTTGGGGGCCTTAGCGTCAAACAAAAGATAGTCGACGATGGCGAGAAATGGTTTGATCTGCTCAAGGTCTTGGCGCTGCGAGATACCAAATGCACGGATAATACCAACCCCGCGCGCCTTGATGGCAGCGCAGCGCTCCGGGCTCTCGCTGCCTTGTAATTGCAAAAAGTCCGGGCGCAAGCCGGTCAGGACCTGGTCAAGCAAGACATCATCGGGATCAACCACAACCGAAACCGTGCGGGCCATACCGGCCGCCATTTTCGCCAATGGCCTAGCGTCAGCTGGCAGAATATGCCGGGGGCTTTCGGGAAAGGTCACAAAACCGATAAATGCGGCGCCCCAGGCCAGGGCATCGCCTACGGTTTGGCGGTCGGATAGTCCACAAATCTTGGCTTGGGAAAGGTGCATGCTTGCTCATGTAGAGCGTTCAGCCAGAAATCAAAAGTGCGCAGTGCGGCGACACCGCAGGGCGTTCCTGGCTGATAGCCCTAAGGCCGCTATATCTTTTTAAGAGATCGAACAACTCGGCCAGCGCTGCTTCCTGCGTCGGCGGAACTTGTTCTAATCATGCGGGCGCGCGAATTTTGGCCCGATTAGAGCCCCGGTTCATTGCAGATTCAGGGCACAAGCTGGTAAAAATTGAACCAGACGCACTTTAGAGGCTTTTCACCAGCAGGAGCAGCACGCTCTTCTTAACCGCCCGATGAACCCTGCCGGTTATGAGCCCAACAACGGGGTCCTACTTCACTCCAAGAGACAAGTGTATTCACGCCCTTGAAGGATCAGTCCACAATCGGACCTGAAGATTTTCCAACTATAAGCGCCGTCCTGCAAGGAGCAAACGGGCCCGGATCGCTGGCTTACTCGCCAGGATCGACACCACCGTTTAACCGGGCACGCAATTCCTTGCCAGCTTTGAAGAAGGGAGCATGCTTGGCCTCCACGGCCACGCCTTCACCCGTACGTGGGTTGCGACCTTGGCGCGCCCCGCGAGAACGCACGGAAAATGCTCCGAACCCGCGCAATTCAACGCGGTCGCCCTTTTCCAATGCGTTGGTGATCTCTTCGAGAACGGTATCGACCACACGTTCGACATCCCCATGAAATAGATGCGGATTCTCGGTGGCTAATTTAGCAACAAGTTCAGATCGCAACATGTGGCGCTGTTCCTCGGTTAAACTTTGTTACCACCATATAACAGCAGAAAACCACTTGCGCGCAAGCCTTTTTGAGGAAATTTCTCTTTGGTGGGAAATAAAAAGGCCAGAGCGACGCTCTGGCCTCCTTTTTTAAGCTGCTTTTGCTTAGGGTGATCTTGGATCACACAAATCAAGCTTAGTCGTTTTGTTCCTTCTGACGCAGCGCTGCGCCAAGGATATCGCCCAAAGATGCACCGGAGTCGGACGATCCAAACTGGCTAATGGCTTCTTTTTCTTCAGCCATTTCAAGCGCCTTGATCGAAACAGAGACTTTGCGGGTTGCTTTGTCGATTGCTGTTACGACGGCATCAACGCGGTCACCGACAGCGTAGCGTTCCGGACGCTGTTCTGCACGATCGCGCGAGATGTCTGACTTGCGGACAAAGGCCTTCATAATGTTATCGGGACCGATCGAGACCTCGATTCCACCCGAAGCAATTTCGGTTACGGTACATGTCACGGTTTGGCCGCGCTTTAATGTCTCGGTTGCGAACGGATCGGAGGAAACTTGCTTGATGCCGAGCGAGATACGCTCTTTCTCGACGTCCACATCGAGAACCTTGGCTTCGACCATGTCGCCGCGCTTGTAGTTCTTGATCGCTTCTTCGCCGGCCTGATTCCAGTCGATATCCGACATATGGACCATGCCGTCGAGTTCGTCATTGACGCCCACGAACAGACCGAATTCGGTGATGTTCTTGATTTCGCCAGTAAGGGTCGAACCAACCGGGAATTCGGTGACAAACGCGTCCCAAGGGTTGGGCTGAGCTTGCTTCATACCCAGCGAGATGCGGCGCTTGTCGCCATCCACATCGATCACGATCACGTCGACCGGATCGCCGGGGTTGACGATCTTGGAGGGATGCAAGGTCTTTTTCGTCCACGACATTTCAGACACGTGGACGAGACCTTCGACGCCAGATTCCAGTTCCACGAACGCACCATAATCCGTGATGTTGGTGATGACGCCCGAATAGCGTGCGCCGACTGGATATTTGGCTTCTGCCCCATCCCAGGGATCCGACAGCAATTGCTTCATGCCAAGCGAGATACGCTGGGTGTCGGGATTGATCTTGACGATTTGAACTTGAACCGTGTCACCCACATTCAGCACCTGGCTTGGGTGGCTGATGCGCTTCCAGCTCATGTCGGTGACGTGCAAGAGACCGTCGACGCCGCCCAAGTCTACAAATGCGCCATAGTCGGTGATGTTTTTGACAATGCCGTCACGGATTTCACCTTCGGCGAGGCCGGCGACGATTTCGGTGCGCGCTTCCGCACGATCAAGCTCGAGGATCGAACGACGAGACACCACGATGTTGCCGCGTGGGCGATCCATTTTCAGGATGCAGAATGGCTGGACAATGTTCATCAATGGACCGACGTCGCGCACAGGGCGGATGTCAACTTGCGAACCTGGCAAAAAGGCGTTTGCGCCACCAAGGTCAACAGTGAAGCCGCCCTTCACGCGGCCAACGATCGCTCCGTCAACCGACTCACCGGTTGCAAACAACTTCTCGAGCCGGCCCCAAGCCTCTTCGCGGCGGGCCTTCTCGCGGCTGACAACGGCTTCACCAAGCGCGTTTTCGATCCGGTCGAGGTAAACTTCAACAGTGTCATTGACCTTCAAGGACGAACCTTCAAGACCAAATTCGCGCACGGGAATGCGACCTTCGGTCTTCAAACCAATGTCGACCAGAACGAAATCGTTTTCGATCGAAACAACGGTTGCGGAAATGACTTTGCCTTCGGTCAGGCCGCCACGGGCACCGAAGGATTCTTCTAGTAATGCCGAGAAATCGTCCCGGCTCGGGTTAAGGAGCGTGTCGCTCATGTGTATATCAGTCTCCGAATAGATTAAAGCAGGCCTGCCGGTTGGCTCCGGCGGTCTTGCCCGAAAGGTCCTGCGGCCTTCGGGCCTCGCGTCTTGCAACGCATCATTTCTAGCATAGTAAACGCAGATCACCCGATTGTTGGGTTTTCGAGGAAAGCTTGTCTAGCTTTTGGCCAAACGCACCTGTTCCACGATCAATCGGGCTTTATCCACAGCCGCCTCTATACTCAGACCGGTGGTGTCGAGCAAGTGGGAGTCTTCAGCGGGCTTTAAAGGAGCATCTGCGCGCCCGCAATCACGGGCGTCGCGTTCAATTGTTTGGGCCAGCATCGTCTCGAAGGGAACAACTTCCCCCAAGGCTTCTAGTTCCATCTGACGGCGCCGCGCGCGTTCTTCTGGACTGGCGGAGACATAGAGCTTGATGTCGGCTTCAGGGCACACCACGGTCCCGATATCGCGGCCATCTAAGACAGCCCCGCCTGCTTGCAGGGCGAAAGTGCGTTGAAGATCAAACAAGGCCTGCCGCACGGCTTGATTGGCTGCTACCACCGAAGCCGCAGCACCGACTTCGAAAGTGCGCAAGTCAGTCTCCTCAATACCGTCCATCGACAAGTTCCGCGCCGCTTCGGCTGCGCGATCATCATCGTGGGGCACGTGGCCTGCGGACAGGAGGCGATAGGCCACGCCCCGATAGAGCTTACCCGTGTCCATATGGGGCAGTCCATAATGCAGGGCCAAGGCTTTGGAGATTGTGCCCTTTCCGGCAGCCAGGGGGCCATCGACAGCGATAATCATGAATTGGGTGCCTGTTGGCTGGGTTTTTGGGGGCGAGGTTTCTGGCGTGGTCCTATCAAGCTTGTTTGCCGCTGCCAAACAGCAAATGCAACCGACCCAAGCCCGCTTTATCCCCAAGCCCGCTTTAGAAAAGCTCATATGCCGCAATGCGACTTTATTTTGTGCGGCGGCGACTTTAAGGAGCGCTGATGGAAACCCTTTTCATTGCGAGCTTCAAAGCCCCTGCCCGCGGCACCGTGACGGTTCCGGGCTCCAAGAGTATCAATAATCGGGCTTTGCTGTTGGCGGCTTTGGCGCACGGCCAGTCGGTTCTAACCGGCGCGCTCGACAGTGACGATACACGTATTTTCGCGACCTGCCTGCGTACCTTGGGGTTTGACGTCTCGCACGATGCCGAAGCGGCTACCTTTAAAGTCACTGGCTGCGGCGGCCGGTTACCGGCACCTATGGGTGGGGCCGCAGACTTGTTTGTTGGGAACGCAGGTACAGCCGCCCGCTTTCTTCTAGCCTTGAGTGCCCTGGGTCTTGCCCCTGTGCGATTTGACGGGGTTGCTGCCATGCGTAAGCGGCCCATGGGGGATCTCCTGAATGTACTTGCCTCACAAGGAGCGAAGATCGGCTTTGAAGGCACGCCGGGGCACTTCCCGTTGAGCCTCGTGGGCTCTGGTTTGCCCGGTGGCCGGCTCGAACTAGACCCGCAACGCTCCAGCCAACAAGTCAGTGCGGCCCTCATGGTGGCCCCCTTTGCCAAGGCAGATACCGACCTTATGCTAACCGGTCCGATCGTGTCTGAACCCTACATTACCATGACAATCGACATGATGGCCGATTGGGGCGTTACAGTCGAACGAGCCGAACCACGCCGGCTAAGCGTTGCAGCGGGTCAAGCCTATCAAGCAAAGTCGCGCTATCAGGTCGAGCCTGATGCCTCCAGCGCGTCGTATTTTTTTGCTGCCGCGGCTGCTACCGGGGGACGGGTGACCATACCAGGGCTTTCGCGTCAAGCGCTGCAGGGTGACGCGCTATTTGTGGATGCCTTGGCCGGTATGGGCGCGATTGTTGAGGAGAGTGCTGCTGGCCTGACCGTAACGGGCCCTGCTCGGCTCCATGGCCTCGAGATCAATATGAACGCGATTTCGGACACCGCACCAACGCTTGCTGCCATTGCGTCGAGTGCGTCCAGTCCTGTTTTGATCACCGGGGTTGAGCATATGCGATGGAAAGAGACCGACCGGGTGCACGCCATGGCGACCCAATTGCGCGCCATGGGGGCGGATTTGGACGAACGCCGGGACGGCCTGTTGATCCGGCCCGCCACGCTAAAGCCCGCACAGGTTGCGACCTATGACGACCACCGCATGGCGATGTCGCTGGCAATAGCTGGCTTGGCCAATGAGGGGGTTACGATCGAAGACCCGGCCTGTACTTCTAAAACCTTTCCGACCTTTTTTAATGTTTTAGGTCGGTTGCGCGCGCAATCGCTTGCCTAATTACATCGGACTGCAGCATAGGTTTTGACACCGTCTCTCTAACGTGGCAAGCGCTGCGCCCTTAGATTACCTTCCCAATGTGGCGATCGGCCAGTGGAGCCCCAACAGTGCCTAAAATTGACCTTGGCGAAAAACAATTGTGCCCCGCCTGCGGCGCAAAATTTTATGACTTGCACAAGCGGCCTGCAGAGTGCCCGAAGTGTAGCAATGTCTTTGATCCCGATGATGAGGCCGTCAAGGCCCGTCGTGCCAAAGCCCGTTTGACTGCATTTGATCCGAAGCTGGCTGCTGCCGCTGAAGAGGATGATGAAGACGCACCTGCAAAAGTCATTGATCCGGATATGGACGAGGACGAAATGGAGCATGAAGAAGTCACGGCAGAGCTTGATGCAGCGGCTGTGGACCAGGCACCCCTTGAACTCGATGACGATGAAGAATCTGACCCGATCAACCAAGGTACCGGAGGCGCAGATGTGCCAGAGGGCTTCTCGGAGCAGGAACTGGACGATGATGATCCGACCGCCGGCGACGATGAAGTGCCTTTCTTGGAAGATGATGAGGACCTCATTGATGACGATCTGGGCGATATCCCGGGTCCAGACGATGATGACGTTGACCCCCGCTGAGGCTTAAAGCCTGCGTCACCGTTTAGCCCCATGGCAGTAATGAAAGGGCCCGCGCTTGCTGCTTTGCGTGTTAAGGGCGGGCCTTTAGCGTTTCTGACACCTTGTTTGGCAAGAAATGCTGGATGGGAGAGGCGGCTGATATCGCTTGGTACAGCGTCGCTGCGCCGGCTGTCTTGATCCCCTCCGTCGGGACGTTTATACGCGGCGCTCTTGTGGGTTCGGTGGAGTCCACAACTCGATCCGTTTGGAACAAAATTTCCAAACCAGATGGGGCCATAGCTCAGTTGGTAGAGCGCTTGAATGGCATTCAAGAGGTCAGGGGTTCGACTCCCCTTGGCTCCACCATAAAAACAAGGGGTTAGCAGAAAGAAGCGCCCCGGAAAAAAGTTGCCGATACCGTATCGATACCAAATGAACGCAATTCGCAGGCATTAGTTGGCAACAGTTTTGCGCTTTTTTTGATATGCAGTTTTACTGCTTTTTGTTTTGATTTAGCGCTCCAGCCCTGCCCCGATCACATAACCTATGGCCATTTCCTGCACGCTGCTGACAGGTGCGATCGCAATCGCGACCCCTCGATCAATGACAGTCTGCTGGCCCAAGGACGTCGTGATGGTGCCAATCACAACACCTTCGCCTAGGCCTTGCGAGATTGCCCGACCCGAAATGCCCAGTTCTTTCTCGAGAGCATGAGAGACATCGGCGTCGCGAAGCTTGGTCCAAGCCTCCGGCTTGAAGCCAATGCCATCACCCTGTCGAACACCATAGCCCCTGCTGACCAGGAATTCGGCGCGTGCATTAAGATCTGCATCGCTCTGCAAGCTACCGACGTCCTTGCCGCCTCGAAACTGGCCCAACCGCGCTAGCTCGACATCCTGCGGCGTGAGACGGTCTACGTTTAGAGCGTCCCTCTTGGAGCTGGTTTGACCCTGCTGAGCCGCTTGGTCCTTTTGCGACGTAAGTGCCGCACCGACCCGCTTCTGGTCCCAATGCGAGCGCATGATATCCTGCGACTTCTGCAAGCTATCCAGCCGAGCTTTCAGATCATCCGCAAACACAACCCCGTCCCTGGACTTGTTCGCCAGCCCAAGGCTCTCCAAATGCCCCACGCGAGCCCGTACAAGCGCCCCCACCGTGTCGCGACGCCCAAGCTCCGCCTTAGGCAAAAGCCCGTCATGGCTCTTGGCTAGGGCAGTGAGACGGATATCGATGTCGGTCCAGCGATTAGCCGTACTGCGGGTGAACAGGCCCCGCTCGGCATCGCTACGGCTGTTGTCGCCTAGAACGGCTTGAGCCTGTTCCCGGGCTCGCTCACGGATGCCATGACTGACGTACGACCGAGGGATCACAAGGTCTTTGCCATTGGCCCTTTTGCCCCGCATCATGACGTGGGAATGGGGCTGATCGGTGTCGTAGTGGTTGACAGCCACCCACTCCAAATTTGGCTCTTTGAGATCGAGGCTGACTTTCTCCATGACGCCTTTTACATAGGCATCCATGTCCTCAATCTTGTCGCCGTGCTCGGCGCTAATGATCAGGCGAAAATGGTGCCTGTCCTGCGCCCAGCCCGCGCATTGGGCTTCAACTTCTTCGCCATTGCGCGGACCATCCAGATTATAAAAGCCAGCGTCAACACCGTCCTGCCCTGCCCCTTCACGCGCCAGATAGCTGACATGTTGGGCCAGAGCTTTGCCCGGATTGGCAACACCGCGAGGCCCTGAATGGCGGCCAATAAACACCTTCACCATGGCTCGCTGGGCGGCCGGAACATAGAAGGTGACACCACCCGATTTGGCAGCCCCGCCACCGCTGCCGGCCTGCGCCCCTCGCCCAAACAGACGCGAACCGGATAGCCGCTTTGCCAGACTGGCTTTGACTGAGCCAGGGTCCCCGCCACCACTTTTGGGCATGTCGGGGGAGACGCGCTCATGTGGCGCGACTAGGCGCGTGACAATCAAATCTCTCACGCCGCCTGCACTGCCTGCGTCAGATCCCTGTCCCGAAGTCTTATGCGAACGCGCCATGTGGTGCCTCCAGACACCCAAAACCGCAAGACTTATGCCGACTTACATGCCACGACACACTGCAAGTTATGGCCCCTTCAATATGACTTACGGAAACATCAATCAAAACATGATGCTGGAAGCACCGGCAAGTCGCCCTCTTATATCTTGCAAATCTCCCCCAAATCCAACTCACTCTGTCCCACTTCTGCAATCATCTGTCCCACTCTGACCAGGCCCTACCCCAACAAGCAGCGCCAAAGAAGAAAGCCTCTGAGAGCCAAGGGGACAAGTAACTGAGAACCAGCCCGGACCCGAGCATGCGAAAAGGGCGGAGCTATTAGGCTCCGCCCTTAGGCTGTCTTGCTGGGATAAAGTGGTTACGCGGTTTCTTCTATTGCAAAGTCTACTTCGGGGCTGGAAGTATCAGACTGTGCTTTGCCGCGGGCGAGGACTTCGAGTTCGCTGAAAGGTCCAAGTACAAACTCGATGACGTAGCGGGTGCGGCCTTGATCGTCGTCGTAGGAGCTGGGGCGGATGCGACCGAGGAGACGAACCCTTGTGCCCTTCTGGACCATCGTCTCGATGCGGGCGATGATGGCGGGGGCAAAGACGGTGACGCGGTGCCACGAGGTGCGCTCTTTTTGGGTGCCGTCTTCGGTCTTCCAGCGCTCCGAGGTGGCGACACTGAGGGTTGCGAGTTTGCCGGTCTTTCCGAAGGTCTTGATCTCAATCTTGCCGACGTTTCCGACGATTTCGAAATTGGCCTTATCCATGGTGGTTTCTCCGTTTGGTCTGAAGCTGTCCCGTCCGTTGGTGTCCCGGTCCGGGGGTCGCGGTGGCGACGGGGCGTAACAGCATCCGGAACA
>CALRXH020000008.1:0-113400 GCA_943372135.1 Maricaulis salignorans
GGTGAACGGCCTTAGATCGCGTCTCGTTTTCTTGAAAACGAGGTTGCGATCTAAATTTATGATTTAGGGCCAGTTTTACACCATTTTTCGATTCCGAAAAATGGTGAACGGCCCTAGAATTAGATCGCAACTCTCATGGGAAGAGTTCAAGAGGTGCCAAGGTCTATTGATAAAAGCGCCACTTCAGACCTTCTTATGTTTTAGCTCTTGTCCCAAGCAAACAAAGCCTCAAACTGGTCAAAATATAGCCGATAGGCTAGCATAGCCGAAGTAAGTTCGGGGCTGCTTGGGCGCATTGGGCGCGGTTTTGGCAAAGCGGCCTGGAAAGAAGGCTGACACGCCGGTTTCGGCTCTAAGGGCACCTGGCACTAACCAATAGCGCATCCGGCTGTCCCACGAATGTCCGATGAAGCGCCCCGATTGGCCCGATTGGTCTTGCAGACGCGCATCTGTCCAAAGGTCGGTTGCACTAGCGAGATAAGCACCCTTATAGGCTAATCTGAAGTCTAGTCGCTGTGACGGCGCAAACTCGATCCTAGCACCAGGCGCATTGAGGTTGGCAGGGGTCAAAGGACCATAAATACCTGTATTGCCAAGGTCCGTTCTCCTTCCGCCAAACAGGCGTTCAAAACGGTCAAAACGTCCGTCAGTTGGGTTTGTGTCGCCGCTGGCAAAGTCATAATCGATAGAAGCACGCCACTTCCACTTGCTGTTAAAGGACCATGCCCAGTGCGCGTGCATCGTCCAAGCGTTGACATCAAGGTCACGGAGATCGGACACTGCATTTGTAGCGCGCCGCGACCCTGTGCGCCAAGATGTTTCGATTTCAAAGTCGGAACGTCCTTCCTTGGGGGCTCTAAACACCCGAAAGCCCGGCTGGACATAGTCACGATTGGGTGTTGCTACATCGTTGGTATCACGCTCTTTCAGGCGATAGAAGAATCCTTCAAACCATGTGTCAGTGATCCAGCCATCAATAGCCTTGGGGTGGCGATAGTGCACCCCCCAGAATACGCGACCCCATTCTTCTTTGTCTGCAAGGATTTCATTGTCGGCCAGTTCAGGAATGGTCGTTGGTAAACGACCAACTGGGGAGACATAAACTATATGCCATTCACCCCCCTGATCAGTGAGGCTGCGCCAATAAGCACCGGTATAAGCGAAAATCACATTCGCCATTTCGACACGCTCTAGCACGCGGCGGCTACCAATCTCCAAGGTCTGTCGACCTAACGTCAAGCTGGCTTCCTTTTGGCCAAAGGTTCCGTTCAGATCAATGCGCGCATATGCTTGAAGTACATCCAACGCGTTGACATTGCTGGTGGACAAGGGCGTGCCTGCGTCATCCAGTTCCATACGTGAGTCTTGGAGTTCTGCCCCTAAAGTCACTTGCGCCAGCTCAAGCCTCTCAAGACTGGCCTCTGCCAACACCAAAGTCCGAAACGCCAAGACCTGGTCGCCGCCTTTGCCGCCCGCGCGAAACTGGCCCTCAAGTGTTTCATACCGTATGCGGGTTTCTCCCTGCATGTTGAGCCAATCTGGCAATTCGAACGCTTTATCGAGCTTGAAGGGTTCTTTGGGTGAGGCTTGGGCCAAGACGTACTCTGGTGCCAGTATCGACAAGGCAAACAAGAGTGCGTGCAGGGATTTACAGGACATCATCAGCAGCCTTCTTGACAGTATTTCATATTACTGGAATTCTCGTACTATGAAAGACCAGAATGCAATAGAGGCATTATCGGCGCTGGCTCACCCTGCGCGTCTGCAGGTTTTTAAGCTATTGGTTAAGACAGGAGCATCTGGCGTGCCGGCCGGTGAGATTGCTCGCCAAGTGGGCGTTCCCGTAACGACCATGTCGACCCATTTGGGGATATTGAGCCGCGCTGGCTTGATCGGTCCACAGCGTGAGAGTCGCACCGTTTATTATGCCCTGAATGTAGAGGGGGCACGCGACCTTTTTGCCTATTTGATGGCGGACTGTTGCGGCGGCCGGCCGGATTTGTGCCAGCCAGCTTTTGATGCCGCAGAACTCGCCTGCTGCCCGCCAGCGCCTAACCTAGTGGCCGCTCATGAACCTGTTTGAACGCTATTTGACGCTTTGGGTCGGCCTAGCGATCCTTGTCGGCATCAGCTTGGGGCAAGCTTATCCTTCAGGCTTTGAAGCTATCGCAGCTTTTGAACTTGCCAAGGTCAATTTGCCCGTGGCCGTGCTCGTTTGGGCGATGATCATTCCCATGCTATTGCGGATCGACTTTCGCGCATTGGGGGGTGTTGGTGCACATTGGCGTGGGATCGGCATCACGCTTTTCATCAATTGGGCGGTAAAGCCATTCTCGATGGCTGCCCTGGGCGCGATTTTCATCGGGTGGCTATTTCGCCCATTTCTCCCCGAGGACCAGATCGAAAGCTATATTGCGGGCCTTATCCTATTGGCTGCGGCCCCCTGCACCGCCATGGTGTTTGTGTGGAGCAATCTCACCAATGGTGAACCGCACTTTACCTTAAGCCAAGTGGCGCTGAATGATGCCATCATGATTGTGGCTTTTGCTCCCATCGTCGCCCTCTTATTAGGCCTTTCGGCCATTACAGTGCCTTGGCAGACACTCGTCCTTTCGGTCGGCCTTTACATTGTTGTACCCGTCGCAGTGGCCCAAGCTGTTCGCTGGGTTGTGCTTCGATCCGACGGTCCTTCACGCCTCGAGAATGCACTGAAATTTCTGGGTCCTGTGTCCATGACGGCCTTGCTGGTGACCCTGGTTCTGCTGTTTGGCTTCCAAGGCGAGCAGATACTGGCACAACCGCTGGTGATCGCACTTTTGGCGGTGCCAATCCTGATCCAAGTCTTTCTTACCTCTGGGTTGGCCTACCTTCTTAACCGCGCCAGTGGCGAGGCCCATTGTGTGGCGGGGCCTTCTGCTTTGATCGGGGCTAGTAATTTCTTTGAGCTTGCTGTTGCTGCTGCCATCTCACTCTTTGGGGTTGCAAGTGGTGCGGCGCTCGCCACGGTCGTAGGTGTCCTGATCGAAGTCCCCGTTATGTTGGCAGTCGTGGCAATCGTGAACCGAAGCCGGGACTGGTATGAAAGGGGCAGCGCTGTGCAAGCACGACTTAAGGCAAACATGCTATGAGTGATTACTTTCCCATCGTCATGTTTCACAACCCAGATTGTGGAACCTCGCGCAATGTTTTGGCGATTATTGAAGCGGCTGGCTATCTGCCAGATGTCATTGAGTATCGCCAAGCGGGTTGGACCTATGGCCAACTTCTGACCCTATTTGCCGCTGCGGGTCTGACACCGCGAGAAGCGCTGCGTGAAACCAAATCTCCTGCAAAGGAGCTGGGGCTCTTAGAGGAGGGCGTGACAGAGGAGAGCATCATGTGCATCATGCTTGACCATCCAATTCTTGTTAATCGCCCTTTTGTTGTTACTCCCAAAGGCACCCGCCTATGTCGGCCGAGTGAGGTGGTTTTGGACCTATTGCATCGACTGCCCAAAGGGCCCTTCTATAGGGAAGATGGCGAGATCTTGATCGACGAGACTGGATCGCGCCTTGGCTGTTCTTGATACTTGGTCTGAAGCCCTATCCAGGAAACCAAGGCGAGACTTCTCGACTATATATCCGGTCGGCCTTTCCAGCCGCATCTTTAGAACACCTCCGGTTCAAATTGAAACCGGTGTTGCTCTAATCTGCGTCCTGGGGATGACGAACGCGCGGCCCAATAAGCCTATCGTTCTGACCTAAAGTTGCTCAGGGCAATCTTTAGCCGTTTCACCTTATCGTAGAAGGTCTTGCGCGGCAGACCCAGAGCCGCGATGGCGGTTCTAATATCGCCAGCAGCGTCTTGCAAAGTCTGTTCGATAAAGGCCTTTTCAAACTCTGCCACTCGGCCCTTCAATGTATCCGATGCGGGGCTTGGCTCCCGGTGCTGTGCCGTCAGTTTTCCGTCCCAAAGCCCAAGGACATTCTGTTCCGCAAAACTTTGAAGTTCTCGCACATTGCCTGGCCAATCATGGCTTCTTAGATAGCGATAGATTTCAGGTGTGAGGGCAGATGGTTTGCGGCCAAAGCGTTTGGTCGCTTGATCGAGGAATAGACTATAGAGGAGGGGAATATCCTCTCGTCTCTGACGCAAGGGCGGTATTTTGAGAGTTAGACTATTTAATCGGAACAAGAGAGTTGGAAAGAACTTGCCCTCTTGCACGCGCTCCGTTAGCTGGGTGGAGCTTGCTGCCACAACACGCGCATCAAATGGGCGAGATTGATTGGCCCCCAAAGGGGTTATCTCGCGCACTTCCAAAGCCCGGTGCAATTTTTGTTGGACCTTCATAGGTGCCGCATCGATCGCGTCCAGAAAGAGCGTGCTCTTGTGCGCCAATTCCAGCCGTCCTACGCGGGTCCTATAGGCAGCGGGATATGCGCCTTGGACAACCCCAAACAATTCCTCATCCAGTAAAGCATCCGGGATTGCACCGCAGTCGATGGTGACCATTTGCCGTCGACTACGGGTGCTTTGTGCATGTAGCATGCTTGCAACCAAGCTTTTCCCCGTTCCTGTTTCGCCTTCGATCAGGATGTCCACATCGATCTCGGCCACTTGCGCAATGGTTCGCCGCAAGGCCGTTATGGCGCTTGACGTTCCAAATAAAGGCCCAACCTCAACAGCCTCTGGTCGGGTATCGCGGAGTTGCCTGACTTCAAGTGTCAATGCGCGGTGCTCTAATGCACGTTGAGCGGTCAGCACCAATTGTTCAGGCAAAAACGGCTTGGACAAGAAGTCATAAGCGCCTTGGCGAACGGCATCGACCGCTGTTGCAATATCAGCATGCCCTGAAACCAGGATGACCGGCACCTCGGGGTCGATTGTCTTCACACGACGAAAAAGCTCTAAACCATCCATTCCCGGCATGCGTAAATCGCACACGATGATCCCGTCAAAACCGTCTGAAAAGGTGGCAAGCCCTGCCTCGGCAGAGCCAAAGGCATGCACTTTGAAGCCGGCCAATTCCAGGCTTTGCCCATGAGCGGTCAGAACATCGGCTTCGTCATCGACGAGCAAGATAGAGTCGGGAGCCAAAGGTGTCATCTGGCTGGCCTCAACCGCATAATGAAGGCTGCCCCTCTCCCGGGACTTGCAGCTACAAGTTCTCCGCCAAAGTCGGTCATGATATCGCGCGAGATCACGAGGCCAAGGCCTAACCCATCGCGTTTGGTTGTTGAAAATGGCTGAAACAAGCTTGCACGTGTCTCCGCTGAAAGGCCTGGGCCATTGTCACCGACTATCAGCTCCACAAAGTCGCCATTCAGTCTAATCGCCAGCTCAATTTCAACGCCGTTTTGACCTGCGTCCAGGGCATTGGCCATCAGATTGACCAGCACCTGTTCAAGGCGAACGGCTTCCGCCTGCACAAGTGCATCTTCCTTGGGTCGATGCACCCCAGCATTTAAGGTCGCGATGCGATCGCGCAGTAAGAGGAGCGCACCATCGATTACTTTCCCGAGACTGACGGCGGTCATGGTCCCGGTTGCCTTGCGTGCAAAGCCCAACAGTTCCGACGAGATGGTGCCAATGCGAGAGGTTAAGCCAATCACTTTGTTCAGATTGTCGCGTGCTTCGACGGATTGGCCGCGATCGAGAAAGGTTAGGGCATTGCTGGTGTAGGCGGAGATGGCGGCAAGTGGCTGGTTGATCTCATGGCCAACTCCGGCGGCAATTTGACCTAGTGTAGCAAGCTTGTTGAGCTGGACCAGACGCTCGCTCATCTCGCGCTGCTGAATGGCGAGGTTTCGCTCGGCCTTGAAGGCTGCACTGCGGCGCAGATAAATCATCGCAAGGCCAAGAGCGAACAGCGCGAGCACGCTTGCGAGAACACTAATCCGGCTGGAAAGCACCGAAGCGCGAATGCTGGCTTGGGTCTCCGTCAACACATGTAATTGCCAGTCATTGGCGAGTAGCTTGACGGCTTCAGCATATTTCTTGGAGGCGATATCTGCGTTTTGGACGGACCCAACTTGTCCATTTTGGTAGAGAGGCAACACTTCGAGTGGATTGGTCCCGTAGTCGAGGTCGCGCAGCATTTTGTTTTGCGTGGCTTGGCTTAAGGGTTGCACTGTCTTGAAGCGCCACGCGCGATTACTGGTGATCAAGATGACGCCATTGTCATTGGTTGCAAATACCGTCACCCCAGCCTTGCGCCATTCGGCTTCGAGATTGTCAAATTCGACTTTGGAGACGATGACCCCAATAGGCTTGCCGTCAGATTGAAGCTGGCGTGCAATATAAAGGCCCGGACGACGTGAGACCGTGCCAAGCGCGAACTGCTCAGAATGACCCGACGCCAAGGCCTCCCGGAAGTAGGGTCTAAAGCCGTAATTCTGTCCAACGAAGGTTTCTGGTCGCGCCCAATTGCTTGAGGCCAAGGTCAGGCCCTTGGTGTTTAGAAGGTAGATGGCCGCAGCGCCCGTGTCGCGGCTAAGCGCCTCAAGCTTCTTATTGAATGCGTCAAGCCGCTGACCATCTGCGCCAGCTAGCACAGCCCGTGCGTCGGCATCTTGTGCTAGCACAAGCGTTGCCAAGCGAAAACGGTCATGCTCGCGCTCGAGCGCTGAAGCGAGGAGTTCGGCAGAGACGTTACCTCTTTTGCCAGCTTCGGCGACGGCTCGATTTCGAGCGGTGGTATCGGTTAAGGCAAAGCTTGCGGCAATCAGCGCAAGGCCTGCCACGACAGCCGCGGCGAGAAACAGTTTTGGAGTAGGTTTCACGATCCGCGTTTTCCTCAAGATCACACCAACTTACCGGTGTCTGGTGGCGGAAAATCGCACATTTGGCAATTGACTTGTGTGATTAATCGCACAAAATCAAGCTAGAAAAAATTAAATAATTGATTTAATGATATTTTATTTTCAACGAATTGAATTTTACCTGTCCATATGACTTGAGCTAAATAACTTCCAATAGCGATGACGACAAGTCAATCGACACATGTACGGGGAAATGCTTTGGCCATTAGCCAACCAATTGTGAGCGGGTCTAGCGCCGCGATGGCCAAGCCTTTGGTTTGGTACAAGCAACTTTATACCCAAGTGGTGATTGCCGTTGTTCTCGGCATTGCCATTGGTGCCATTTTCCCAAGCTTTGGGGCGAGCTTAAAGCCTCTTGGAGATGCCTTCATTAATCTGGTGAAGATGATCATTGCCCCCGTTATCTTCCTGACTGTGGTGACGGGTCTTGGTGGCATGTCGCAGGTCAATAAGATCGGTAGTGTCTTTGGCAAAGCCCTAGCCTATTTTCTGGCGGTGTCTACCTTTGCCCTGGTTATTGGTCTTGTTGTTGGTAATTTGGTCCAGCCAGGTGCTGGGATGAATATTGACCCTGCGACGCTGGATGGCAAGCTGGTTGAGAATTATACACAACGCGCGCATGAGCAGACCCTCTTGGGCTTCGTGATGAATATCATTCCAAAGACGCCGGTTAGTGCCTTAGCCGAGGGCGAAATTCTGCAAGTGCTGCTGATTGCCGTTCTGACCGGCATTGCGATCGCTGCAGTGGGCGAGCCCGCGCGACCCCTCTTGACTGTGCTGGAAGCTGCGAACCAAGTTGTTTTCAAGCTAGTTCATATGCTGATGAAACTGGCACCCATTGGTGCCTTTGGTGCAATGGCCTTCACAATTGGCAAGTTTGGCGTGGCAAGCCTGATCAGTCTCGGCTCGCTCATTATCACCTTCTACGTCACCTCGCTGTTGTTCGTGATCGTGGTGCTAGGCCTGATTGCCAAATTGGCTGGGTTCTCCATTTTCCAACTCGTCCGCTATATCAAGGACGAGCTTTTGCTCGTGCTTGGTACATCCTCTTCTGAGGCCGCGCTGCCGACCTTGATGGAAAAGCTAGAGCGGGCAGGCTGCCGAAAGGAAGTTGTCGGCATCGTTTTGCCAACCGGCTATTCCTTTAATCTGGACGGAACCAACATCTATATGACCTTGGCTGCGACCTTCATTGCCCAAGCTGTTGGGATCGACCTTTCGCTGCAGGATCAGCTTCTTCTGATTGGCGTGGCGGCCATCAGCTCGAAGGGGGCAGCGGGCGTTACGGGTGCCGGTTTTGTGATTTTGGCAGCGACCTTGTCGGTTGTACCGTCGGTCCCAGTCGCTGGCATGGCGCTGATCTTGGGGATTGATCGATTCATGAGTGAGTGCCGCGCTTTGACGAACCTGATGGGCAACGCGGTTGCAACCATTGTGGTATCGCGTTGGGAAGGCGCTTTGGATGATGCTCAGCTGAAGCAAGCGCTATCTTCAACAAGTAATTCACAGCCGAGCTTGCAAAGCACCACTAGGGCAAACAGCATAAATCCGGCGACAATTGATGTCGACTAAACTGAAAAATGACAAAACAGGGGGAGAGCTAAAATGAGAAAACTTCCAGGCCTTTTAGGAACCACGGCCTTATTCACGGCATTATTTGGTCCGGCGTTTGCACAAACCCCACAAGGTCAAGCGCCTCAGGCTGCGCCTGAAAAAGCTGCCGAAACAATCATTGTTACCGGCACGCGCATTAAGGCGGCTTCCGATAGTGGTGCGGTAGCGGTCACGACAATCAGCCGTGACCAGATTGAGGCTTTAGGTCAGTCATCCACGGGTGAGCTTATGGAGAACCTAGCCCAGGCCGGATCTTTCGAGATCAACGGGGCGGCGGATGGTCCAAATGATGCGCGCGGAGATATTGCAACCGTGAATTTGCGCGGGTTAGGGACAGGCAACACATTGATCCTGCTCAATGGTCGCCGGATTGCAGCCCATGCGGTCAATCAAGATATCGGCTCGACGCCCCGCCAAGTGACCAACGTGAATGCATTCCCCTCCGCCGGTATTGACCGGATCGAAGTGCTACGTGACGGCGCCTCAGCGCTCTATGGATCAGATGCGACAGCCGGTGTGGTCAACACGCTGCTCACGACCGACTTTGACGAAACCCGTGTCAGTTTCAGAACTTCAAAATTAGGGACGGCAGATCATGGCGAATTCAGTGCCGATATCGCGCACGGATTCGGCTTTAATGGCGACAAGACCCGGGTGCTCGCAATTGGATCTTGGTATCATAGAGACCCGCTCTACTCGTCACAATTGGGTGGCCAATTTCAAAGTGTTGATAAGCGCGCATTCTTGGGCTCAAGCCCCTATGCAACCGCAAACACTGACTTCCGAAATACGTCATCTGCTTCCCCGTTTGGCGAATTTGTCGCCGGTGCATTTAATGCAGATGGCACGCAGTTTCTATCGCGCCGGGTTCGCCGCGGCACCACAAACCTGACCAATACGGGTGGCGTGTTCCATATCCAGCCGTGCGGATTTGCAGGCACCCTAGAGCAATTTGGTGATCGTGGCGGACAGGGGTGTGTTGGCCTAGATGATAGCACATTAGATGTCGGCTTACGGTATGACTTCAACGCACTCCAGCCAAACAATGCCCGCAATGAGGGGGTGAATCTCGTTCTCAATTCCGAGCAAGCCTTGGGCCGCCAACTCTTGACCGAAATCGATCGGATCAACCTCTACGGCTTAGTAAAACATGACTTCTCAGATACGATGGAGGGGTTTGCTGAAGCACTCTATTACACAGCTGAGACCGCAGGTTCGCGTGCAACCCAGCCAATGGATTCAGGATTGGCATTCCTTATTGTGCCTAAAACCAATTTCTGGAACCCATTTGGTGCGGTTGGTTCACCAAACCGGATCGCTGGGCTTAACACAACAGATGTACCAACGGCTGGCCTTGATGTTTTGATCCAGCAGTGGCGACCCATTGAGCTGGGCCTACGCAACATTGCCACCGAGACGACCACTTGGCGGGCTTTGGCCGGTCTTAAAGGGAATTGGAATGATTGGGACTGGGAAGGTGCCTTTGGCTATTCCAGCAACAAGACAACGGACAGCGAAAACAACCGAATTTCCAAGACACTTTTGCAAGCTGAACTCGCACGCTCTACACCCGATGCAATCAATCCATTTGGTGGTGCAAATGCCAACACAACCGCACAATGGGACAGGGTTCGCATTACCAGCATCAATGTCGGCGAGACCGTCCTTGCGACCGGCGATTTCCGTGTCAGCGCAGATGAACTCTTCAAAGGCTGGGCAGGTCCGATCGGGGCAGCCTTTGGTGGGGAATGGCGCTATGAAAAATATATTGAAAATCGCGATCCTCGTCTTGATGGAACGATCATTTTCAATAACGCCAATGTGTCAGGCCGCTCGGACGTCGTTGGGGTTAGCCCGACGAATGACTCGACAGGCAAGCGAAATGTTTATTCAGCCTTCGGCGAAATGTTTATCCCCTTGCTCGAAGGTGAGGGACTATTCCCTAATAGCCTAACTCTCCAGCTGGCCGCGCGCGGCGAGTATTTCGATGATCTCGAGGACGGCGCGATCAAGCCAAAAGTGGCGCTTTCCTGGTTCCCCATCTCGTGGCTGAATGTACGCGGTGCCTGGAGCCAAGGATTCCGGGTTCCAAATTTGGTCCAACTCAATCGCGGCGATATATCTCGGCTGAATTTGGGCGTGGATGATTTCTGGCGGGCGCCTGTAACCCTTGATGCACAATCAAATGGCGATGCTTATGTTGCCTCGGTCAGGCAGGCCAATCCAAATTTGAAAAATGAGGATACAGAGACCGTTGTTCTGGGCACAATCGCAGACCTCAAAAAGGCCTTCGGGCAGTCCTGGATCCGCGATTTCCGCATAAGCTTGGACTATTGGAGCTTTAAGCAGACAGATGTCGTGGGTGCCTTCGGGGACCAAGAAGCGCTTGCATTAGACTTCCTGTTGCGCCGTACAGGCTCATCCAATCCCAACGTCGTGAGAGCCGCGGTAACCGACGCGGATCGGGCAGCCTATGCGGCTTGGAATGCGCGCAACCCGAGTGACCAGCGTCAAGCTGCTGGTTTGGTGCAATTCGTCGTCGATCCCTACATCAATTTGGATAGCCAGGACGCTGACGGCTTTGACCTAGGTGTCAATTTCACCATGCGTCCAAAGGGTGACTTTGGAACCTTGGACTTTGACCTTGATGTAACCTATCTCAACAGCCTCAATGTTGTCCGAAACGACCTATTGGCAGCGCTTGCGAATGATCCATCGTTTGCCGGTGTGTTCTCTGAACTTCAAACCGATCGCATTCGTCTGGACGGAAATCCGCAATGGCGCACCAATCTGTCCGTGACTTGGACCAATGGACCCGTTGCCCTCGGCGTTTCTGCGCGTCAGATTTCAGACTTTCTTGATACCGCAGCCGATCCTGACCTGAATGGGGATGGCGTGCTGGATTACTGGACGGTTCAAAGCGCGACACGGATCAATGCCTATGGTGAGTTAAGGCTAGGCGGAGAAGGTCGCCCTTACCGCGTTCGGCTGGGTATCAACAACCTAACAGATGAGTTGCCACCTCTGGTCGATGATTCGCTGGGCTATTCGCCAGAATTCCATTGGCTCAAGGGGCGTGAAATCTTCCTGCAAGTCCGGGCGACCTTTTAAGAAGCGGTCGCTACAGGTGAGCTTGGGAAGCGTAAAGGCGCTTCCCAAGCAAATTTCTTGTTAGCCTTGCCGATATCCAAGGATAAGGTCCCGCACAGATTGGAGCAGTAAGGCCATGACATCACCATCTCGCCGCGCGATATTGGCGCTTTCCTCAGGTGGCTTGTTGGCTATTTCGGCCAAGACCGGTCTTGTTCACGCAGAACAAACTGCTCCCGCCGCACCAACGCCTAAGAAGCTCCCCCTTAAGAGGACTTTTGTTGAATGGGCAGGGCCGCCAATCCCAGTGTGGAGTCACCGACCCGACGGGCTGAGTGCAGACGCGCCTGTCTTGTTTATCATGCATGGTGTGGGCAGGGACGCAGATCGCTATCTGAGCGAATGGCTAGCAGTTGCCGACAAGCACCGTTTCATCGCCATTTGCCCTGAGTTTAGCCAAGCCTCGTTTCCCGGAGCTTTGAACTATAATCTTGGCGGTGTTTTTGATCGTGAGGGCAAGCCTCGGCCGCGACAACTTTGGAGTTATTCCGCCATTGGTCCTTTGTTTGATTGGTTTGTGGCCCAAGAGCGATTGACCGCCAAAACTTTTGATTTGTTCGGCCACTCGGCGGGCGGCCAATTCGCGCATCGGTTTTCAGCGTTTGCTTCTCCACCATCCTTACGCCGTGTGATTGCTGCCAATGCGGGGTGGTACACATTGCCAGATCCAGACGACGCTTGGCCATTCGGGCTTAAGGGCGCTCCGGGCGGCGAAAAGACACTCAAAACTTGGCTCGCTTCAGACCTCACGATTCTTTTGGGCACGATGGATACAGACCCAAACCATCGTAGCCTCAATAATGACCCGCCACACAAAAGTCAGGGCGCGCATCGATTGGCTCGCGGGGTCAATTTCTATTCAACGGGCAGAGCCCTCGCAGCTAAAATGGGTCTCCCCTTTGGTTGGACCATAGATTATGCGCCGGGCATTGATCATAATAATGGCGGTATGGCGAGCTTTGCTGCAGCGCGCCTTTTCCCTCTACCACATATTGCTAGTGCACCGGGAAGATAAAGCGAGATGGGGCAGCGTGATGTAGATCGGCGCTATTGGGCAAGTTTTCTGCTAATGCTGGCTTTGCTGTGTTGGGTTATTCGTCCAGCCGCCGCTGAGACACTCACAGATCAACCAACACCGACGTCTTGCCCGGAGTTTCTGCCAAAGCAAACTCACTGCTTCACGGGTACCTCGAGCGCAGGCGCGCCTTTCTTTCTTGCTATGCCAAAGGACTGGAACCAAAACCTGATCCTGTTTGCCCATGGTGGTCCGCGCCTTGGGGCACCGAAATTGGCGGAGACAGTCGAGGACCTAGAGCGCTTTCAAGTAATGGTGTCTGAAGGCTATGCGTGGGCTGGCACCACCTATCGACGGGGTGGCTATGGCGTTCGGTCTGCCGCCGAGGACATGGACCAGTTGCGCACTTTGACGTGGCAACATTTTGGAAGACCAAAACGCACCATCCTGCATGGGCAATCCTGGGGTGGAAATGTGGCAGCAAAAGCGGCCGAGCTTTATGCGATGGATCTTGAAGGCAAGCGCAATTTCGATGGCGTGATCTTGACCAGTGGGGTCTTGGCTGGGGGCACCAAGGCCTATCGGCTGCGGTCCGACTTACGGGCAGTCTATCAATATTATTGTCGCAACCACCCAAGACAGGGCGAAGCCCAATATCCGCTCTGGCAGGGCTTGCCCGCTGGTGCTTCCATGACACGTGCCGAGTTGGCCGAGCGCGTGCGCGAATGTACGGGTGTCGGGATACCGGCAGCAGAGCGAACTGGGGCGCAAAAGGCCAAGCTTCACAATATCACTTCGGTTCTCTCGATCAAGGAAGACCAAATCCTTCCCAATCTGGCTTGGGCAACCAATACATTTCAGGACATGATTTTGCGTTTGAATGGACGCAATCCATTTTCAAACCAAGGCCTAGTCTACAAGGGTTCTGACAATGATCGTGCCTTGAATGCGGGTGTGGAACGGTTTGAAGCAGACCCGATCGCCGTCGCAGAACTCGCGTATGATAGTGACTTGAGTGGCTTGATCGTGGCCCCGGTCATCACGCTTCATGGCCTTCATGATCCCGTCGCCAATGTATCCCACCAAGCGGCCTATCGGCTTACAATTGATCAAGCCGGGCGTGGTGACCTGTTAGTGCAGAGCTTTACCGGCGAAGCGGAGCATAGCCGCTTGAGTGGACCAGCTTATCCGACGATCTTTAGCGCTCTCATGACTTGGATCGAAACGGGGCAAAAGCCTACTCAAGCAAGCATAAAAGCAGCTTGTCCAGCATTTGCCGAAAAATACCGTGAACCTTGCTTGTTTGTCGTGCCTTTTTCACCTGCGCCCTAAAGGATGCGGGCTTAGGGACACAACCGATTATATCCGCGTGTCTGTATTTGGAAGTATACCAGTCGCTCGCGCATGGCGACCATAAACCAGTTCGAACAAGGGTCCTGCCATGAGGGTGGTCACAATCGCCATCACGACCATAATTGAGAATAGCGCCGGCTCAATAATGCCGCGTTGGAGACCAATATTGAGGATGATCAATTCCATCAGGCCGCGAGCATTCATCAAAGCCCCAATGCCCATCGCGGTGCGATTGTCTTCCCCCGTTGCCCGTGCCGCCGCATAACAGGCAAGGCCCTTGGCCATGATGGAAATCACCAGAATGACCAAAGCGATAAAGAAGAGATGCCACGTGTTCACAAGGGTCAATTGGGTGTGCAAGCCAGAATAGGTGAAGAAGAGCGGCAGCAACATCACGGCTGTGACTGGCTCAAGCTTCTCTCGCAAGGTTTCGGAGAACTTGCCCTTGGGCATGACAGCGCCCAAAACAAAGCCTCCAAAAACCGCATGAATGCCTGCAATATCCATCGCGAAGGCACACAGTGCAAACGCGATAAGGACATAGGCAAGGCTAATCTCGCTTATCCCGCCGTCGCGTTCCATCATCTTTGCCAAGGGAGCGGTCAGCTTCTGGCCAAACAAAGCCATGAAAATGGCGAATGCGAACGCAGCACCGATCGCAATTACAGCAACCATCGGGCCACCACCAAAGCTGGCCAGCACAATGGCCAACACACACCATGCACCGGCATCATCAATTGCGCCTGCGGAAAGCGCGAGGGTTCCCAGAGGCGATTTGCTCAAGCCCTTTTCATGGATAATCCGCGCGAGCATCGGGAAAGCGGTAATGGCAATGCAAGCACCCATAAAGAGTTGGGCTTCCCACGTAGCCAGTTTGTCATTGAATAATCCAGGGGTCTGCATCAGCCAAGGCGTAATGAGAAACGCACAGACAAAGGGGACGGCAATGCCTGAAATCGAAACTGCCGCAGCACTCTTAGCCCGAGATACAAAATGCGAGGTATCAAACGTCAAGCCGACAATGAACATGTAAAGACCGACGGCTAATTGAGCGCCGACAAACAAAATCGGCTTGGATTCTGGCGGAAAAATCAGGCTTTGAAGTTCTGGCGCGATTAGTCCAAACAATGACGGTCCAAGGCAGACCCCAGCGATCATCTCACCCACGACTTGGGGCTGACCCAGAAAGCGTTTGCCAATCCAGCCAAAAACCCGGCATGCCAAAAGGATCAGGGCCAATTGGGCAAAAAACGCAATACTCAGGTCCTGTGGGGTCATAAAGGCCGATCTCTCCAAGTTTGATGCGACTTTCGGCCTCGCTTCTGCCAGAGGCGGGCCACCTGCACAAGGCAAGCGGCAATGATGCCAACAGAGGGTCAAGACCAAGTCTAAAGCCGACTCTGTCGGCAAGACTCAGCAGCAAGACCTATCTCGTGAGACGTGCTCTATATGAAATGGCAAACAAGTCAGGCCCGAGAAGACGACAAGAAAGTCCATCAAATTTCAGTGACTTACTTCAAGTCGGTATCCACATGGATCCAATCCCGTTCCAGTAACTTGGATGAAGCAAACAATAAGGCGGCCGCAATGAGGTAAAAGCTACTGCCGCAAAGGATAGAATAGCGCAGCGATTCCTCGCCAAATCGGGCGCTTAATCCGTCTGACATGGCACCCAAGAGCAAATCTCCCAGACCAATGCCGACGAGATTATTGATGAGGAGAAAAAGGGCCGAAGCGGTTGCCCGCATATTGGGTGGCACGATCCCTTGAAACGCTGCCAAGACTGGGCCAAGCCACGCAAGTCCCAAGGCGGTAGGAATAAGAAACACGAAGAACGACACCCAAATGGAGTCAGACAAAATACCAAAGGCGAAGAAAGGTGTTGTGGCAACAAAAGCCAGCGCAGGAACAAGGGCATAGGCGCCTTTATTCTTCGCTCCAAAGCGATCCCCCAATTGACCACCCAGCCAGATACCAATCAGGCCACCAACCAACACAATCGTGCCGTAAAAGTAACCTGCATAGAGGAGGGGACCTGCACCTGCAGGGATCATCCAATCTGGCAACCAAGCCATCGCTTTACCTAAGTCTTCACCCCAAGAGCGCACGAAGAAAGCTGGCAGCCAAGCAAACAAGCCATAGCCCATCATCGAAGAAGATGCGGCTCCTAAGGAAAGGGTCCAGAAGCTTGGCTTTTTGACCAAGACAGACATGACTTCACCCAATTTCGCCGGCGCGACTTTGGCCCCTGGTGGATCATAGCGACCGCGCACAGGCTCCCTCATGAGGATTTTGAAAATCGGGGCAAGTAACACGCCCATTAAGCCGACAATGATAAAGGCCCATCGCCAGTCCAAAACCGTAGCAATCACGCCTCCAAAAATAATACCAACAGCGGAGCCAATCGGAATCCCAAAGGAGTAAGCCGCCATAGCTCGCCCACGCCGTTCAGGGGGATAATAATCTGACAAAAGGGAATAAGCAGGCGCAACGCCGCCCGCTTCACCCACACCAACCATCAGCCGAGCGGCAAATAATTGCCAGAAATTCTGAGCAAGACCACACAGCGCCGTCATGGCGCTCCACAGCGTCAGGGCAATGGTCATGATCCAGGTGCGGTTAAACCGGTCCGCCAACAAAGCAATGGGTACCCCCAAGGTCGCATAGAATAACGCAAAGGACAGGCCGCGCATAAGGCCCAATTGGGTATCGCTTAATCCAAGTTCTTTTTGAATCGGGATCGACAAAATCCCAATAATCTGCCGGTCCAAGAAGTTGAAAGTATAGACGATGACCAAAAGGGTCAAAACAAGCGTGCGATAGGCAGGGCTTGGATCATTGGCCTGTGTGGGTTGCATGGTCATCTCTCTTTTGAAAAACAAAATGCCCCCGGATTTGGCCGGGGGCACCAAGGGCTTCGGGGGGATTAGAATTTAGCAGAAAGGCTCAAGGTCACTGTCTTTGGCGGACCATAGAAGCTGTTTTGCACATTGCCGAAAGTTGCCCCAGCAAAGGAGTAGCCACCGACTTTATAGCGCTCGTCGGTCAAGTTACGACCAGTCAACGCCATACGGAACACACCGTCTTCGCTGTTCCAACCGATACCCGCATCAACCAAGGTCACGGAATCTAATTGGTCCACCAAAGGATTCACAAACTCAAACATGCTGTATTCGCTGCGGTAGGAGCCCGACAAAGTCGCATCGAGCGAGCCCATGGTACCAAGGTCACGGGTATATTTGAACGCGATATTGCCATTCCATTCTGGTGTGTTTTGGAACACAGCTGTCGGGGCCAGATTGATCGGGGTGAGGACGCCTCCAGCCAAGGTGAAGCTGCGGAACTCATTGAACTCCGCGTCCGTATAGCCGAGCCCAAAGGTCATCGACAAATTGTCGGTGAAGCGGGCACCACCTTCGAGTTCAAAGCCCTGAATGGTTGAAGAACCGGCATTGTCAACAAAGCTTGCGATACCAGCGGCCAATGTTGGCTCTTGGCGTGTGATTTGCTGACCTTCATACTCGGCCCGGAAAACAGCAGCGGCGAAGTTGGCGCGACCATCAAACAGGCTGCCTTTTAGGCCCACTTCATATGAGTTCACGTATTCAGGCTTATAGCCATCAACCGTCTTTGGCGTGAGAACGGCGTCACCGCGCATATCAAAGCCACCCGACTTAAACCCTTCCGAATAGGCCGCATAAGCGGTGAGAGCATCACTGAACTCATAGGATACGCTGACGCGCGGGCTAAAGTCATTGAAGTCTTTTGAGTTGGTATAATTGGACCGTAACAGGCCAGCGATTGCTGCTGTGTTGCCAAACAAAGGCGAACCAAGGCCTGTAAAGTTTTGCCGATAGACTTGGCCAGTGCGCGAGTCTTCGGTGTAACGCCCACCAACCGATACCGACAAAGCCTCCGTGATATCATAGGAGAAGTCACCATAGGCCGCAAAGCTTTCGGTATCGACTTTGCCAGAGGTTGCAATTGTCAGATTGGCGATGCCGACAATGGTGTCAAAGGCACCCGAGGCTTCTGCATCGAGATAATAAAGGCCAAATACGCCATTCAAGCGCTCACCCGATACCAGCAATTGCACTTCTTGGCTGAATTGTTTGTCGTCATAAAGAGCCGGAACATCGAGTGCTTTGACTTGGTTGGTATCAAAATCAATCAAGCTATTGCTTGCGCCTTCGCGGCTTGCGGTGATGGATTTCACGGTGAGGCGGTCGTTGATTTTCCATTCACCCGTCAAAGACCAGCCTGAAGTCTCAACCGAGTTGGCGCTGCCAATGCCGGCGTCGGTGTCATAAACGTTTGGCAAGATCGCTGCACCCGTCGTCAGACCAGCACCCGCTGCTTCGCGGTGACCATGTTTGGCGTTTGAATCGTCGATGACCTTATCATAAGCGAAGCGGAAATAGAGGCTTTCGCTCGGTTCCCACTCAGCACTTACGCGGCCGGCGGTAACGTCCTTATTATAGTGTTCCGCACCGGTCGTGATGTTCTTTCCGTAACCGTCGCGTTGATAGCGCGCTAAGGCACCACCTACCCGGAAAGTGTCGGACAAAGGCGTTGAACCGCTAACGATAGCATCAATCTGGCCATAGCTACCCATATTTAAGCGGGCATTCAAAGCAGGTTCTGAAGCAAGTTTGCGCGTCACATATTTAATCGCGCCACCAATGGTATTGCGGCCATAAAGTGTGCCTTGGGGACCGCGCAAGACTTCGATCCGGCTAATGTCGAAAATGTCTAGAACGGCACCTTGTGGCCGGGCAACATAAACATCGTCCACATAAAGGCCAACGCCGGGTTCAAAGCCCCATAAAGGGTCTTGCTGACCAACGCCGCGAATGAAGGCGATGAGGGTTGAGTTTGACCCACGCGCGACTTGAACGGTCGCGTTGGGGGCGGATTGCTGCAGGACTGTAATGTCAGGCGCGCCCGTAGCCTCGAGAGCTGCAGCACTGAGGGAGGTCACGGAGATGGGCACATCTTGCAAAGCTTCATCGCGCCGGCGAGCGGTGACCACAACAATTTCGGCGGCTTCGTTGCTGGGGGCTGCCGTTGTCGTTTGTGCTAACGCTGGGCTGATAAATCCCACGCTGGTTAGCGCGCTGGCGCTTAACAATAGGCTCGAAAAGGTCTTGATGGCTGTATTCTTCATAGTTAGTTCCTCCGGGGTTTTTATTGGGCAGTCATGTGCTGGCAAAGCGTCGGGGCCGGGGGGCCCCGCTTGGCCAAGGTACGCAGGTGGGCATTGAACGCTTCAGGGGCCTCAATATGAGGCGCATGGCCGACATGATCGAGCACAATGGCCTGACAGTGCGGCATCAGACGGGCGATCTCATGTCCAACCGTCTGCGGGTAAATCACGCTGCGCCCACCATGAATGGCAAGCGCCGGGACGTGAATTCTAGAAAGACCTGCGCGCGCATCAAAATGCATGAGCGCTGACCAAGCTTGTGAAGCGGTCTCAGGGTCTGCAAGGGCCGCCAGTTCCGCCATTGCTCGTCGAATGGCGTCGTCGGGTTTGGCCAGAATGCGATCCAGAAATAGGTCGCAATAGCCAGACCAATCGCTGCGCATCGCGAGCATCGCGGCTTGGATAGTCTCTGAGGTTATGCCAGTCGAAAGCGCAAATAGCCAATCTTCAGCGGGTGCAACCCGCGGTGACATGTCAATGCTGACGAGAGCATTGACCCGCACGCTATCGGTAGAAGCCAAATGCCAAGCAATGCTGGCCCCCATCGACCAACCAACCAAAATCACATCGTCTAAATCCAAGGTTTGGATTAGATCACGGACCATTTCCGACATTGTTTCGATGTTTGGTACGTTTTGTGGAATAGGGCTTCCCGCAAAGCCAGGTAAGTCTGGAGCAATCACCTCGAACCCGTCTGCAATCAAATCCAGCTGGCGCGCAAACGATCTTCCACCCATGGCCCATCCGTGAATGCACACCAAGGGCTTTCCTTGGCCCGCCCGATGGACCCGGACGGCTTCGCCAGCCAAAGTCATGGTCTCCACGCGGCCGTGATGAGCGTCCCACATTTGGTCGAAGACGGTTTGCATCTCCAATGGCTCGTGCCTCCCCTCGGCTGGTGATAGACTCACCTAATCTGCCCAAATCAAATCGGGACTTGTTCTTTCTCTAACTCGTGGCATAAGTTGAAATATGAATCAACATTCAATTTTAAAATCGACACCCGTGACCGCCGGTCCGAAGACTCCGAAGACCCGCAAGGGATTGGCCACACAGGCAAAACTGCTCGTAGCTGCCGAGGCCGAGTTTGGAGAACGGGGCTATCATGATGGCTCTATTGTCGAAATTACCCGCCGTGCAGGTGTCGGGCTGGGCACATTCTATGTCTATTTCGAATCAAAGGAGGCGGTGTTTCGCGCCCTTGTGACCCACATGGGCCACGAAACACGTGCCTATATTGCCCAACAGGTGGAACAAGCCCCGGACCGATTGAGCGCAGAGCGCATCGGGATGCGCGCGTTCTTTGAATTCGCCCGTGCCCATCGCAATCTCTACAAAATCGTCATGGAGTCCCAATTCGTTGCCGAGGACAGTTATCGCGCTTATTATGATACGTTTGCCGAAGGCTATCGACGCAACCTGCAAACCGCGGTTGATCGGGGCGAGATTAGGCCTGGCGATGCCGAAATTCGGGCTTGGTCATTGATTGGGTCGTCAGTATTCTTAGGCATGCGTTACGCCATTTGGGATGACCAGTCGGATTTGGAGGCTGTGGTTGATGCAGCTCTCGATATGATTGAGCGCGGTCTTTCGTTGGGAACCAAGTCATGAAGCACATGACCAACCTTTTGGCGCGCCGGGCAGAGTTAACGCCAAACCGACCCGCGATGACGGATTTGGTTAGCGGTCAATCTTGGACTTATCATGCGTTCCATGACCGTATATTGCGCTTAGCCAGCGTGTTCCTCGCTCAAGGGGCGCAAGATGGTGCAAGGGTCGCGGTGCTTTGCCGGAATCGCATTGGCTTCTTTGAAGTCCTGTTTGCCGCTGCAAATACCGGCGCGATTGTCACGCCCTTGAATTGGCGCGCGCCGCTGCCAGAACTGGCCCCATTGATCCGTCAAGCCGAGCCCGTTCTGATCCTTTGCGGGCAAGAAGATTTGGACGTCGCAACAGAGTTGGCGTTGGCCTCAAATGCAAAGCTGATCAATTTCGATGACCCAACTGATCAAGGCTATGAAACCCGATTGGCGCAATCGCCGGTGGCTGAAGCGCGCCGCCATTGGGCGTTTGATGACATCTGGTACCTACTCTACACTTCGGGCACGACGGGCCAACCCAAAGCGGTGATCCAGACTTATGGCATGGCGCATGTGAACGCCGTCAATGTGGGTCAGGCGATTGATCTGAGCAGCCAAGATGTCACTTTGAATTTCCTGCCCTTGTTTCACACGGCCGGGATCAATCTGCATACTTTGCCCACCCTTTTCGCAGGCGGACACGTCTTGATCTTGCCCGGATTTGAGGCCGATCGGGTGATGGAGCTTTTGACTAAAGGCGCCATCTCAACTTTCTTTGGCGTTCCCGCTGTTTATCAGGCCCTCAGTCTCCACCCAGAATTTGGAAATGTTGCGCTCGACAAAGTCCGACATTGGGGCTGCGGCGGCGCGCCTCTGGCAGATACCTTGGTTCACGCCTTTGCGCACCGGGGCGCTAAAGTCGCTAATGGCATGGGGATGACAGAAACCGGCCCAACCGTCTTTTTGGCAGACCCCGAAACAGCCACGCAAAAGATTGGCTCTGTCGGCAAGCCGCAAATCCTGTGTGAGGCGCGCATTGTCGGTAACGATGGTGCTGAAGTTCCTACAGGTGATACCGGCGAGCTATGGCTAAGTGGACCGGGTATCACCCCAGGCTACTGGGGCAATCCTCAGGCGACTGAGGCGAGCATCACGCCTGATGGTTGGCTAAAAACAGGCGACCTCGCCCGCAAGGATGTCGACGGCTGCTTCTACATTGTCGGTCGCCTCAAAGAAATGTTCATTTCGGGTGCGGAAAATGTCTATCCGGCTGAAGTCGAAAATGTGCTCGCTTTGCACCCCGCCGTGCTAGAAGCTGCAGTCATCGGTGTTGAGGACACGCGCTGGGGCGAAGTGGGTCACGCCTTCATTCTTGTTCGCCCCAATCACAGCGCGCCGGATTCTTCAGCCTTACAAAATTGGTGTCGCGACCATTTGGCCCCTTACAAAGTGCCCAGATATGTCACTATACTCGATGAATTTCCTCGCACACCAGCTGGCAAAATCCAAAAGCATTTGATCCCACGAGCATGATCCTGACACCCACGCAAGATGATCTCGACCTGTTTGCAAAGCTATCCGGCGATGCCAATCCCATTCACGTCGATACAGACTTTGCTGCACGCAGCGGATTTGGGCGCACAGTTGCGCATGGGGCGATGTTAACAGCTTGGCTGGTGCGCGCTGCCGGTCTCTCTGCTGCACCACAAACAACGTCCGCCATGTTTCCAGCCCCGGCCTTTGCAGGTGAGGCCTTAGAGGTTTCCCGCGACGGCGACACGTGGCGACTTGCCCGCCAGCATGATGGCGTCGTTGTTTGTCGGTTGCAGATCAATGCTGCAGTGGCTGAGGAAAAAGCCGGCATAGTGGCTAGCGCAGCAGGTGTGCCGCTCGCGATTGGCATGACAGCCACAAGCGAAACCGTACTTGAAGCCGTGGAACTGGCCGCCCTGCAAGGCTTAAT
The DNA here is from genome assembly GCA_943372135.1 of Maricaulis salignorans. GTDB lineage: Bacteria > Pseudomonadota > Alphaproteobacteria > Caulobacterales > Aquidulcibacteraceae > Aquidulcibacter. Next base: position 22,682 of record CALRXH020000008.1, read on the forward strand.
TGCTCGCGCTGATGAAGCAGACTTACAAAGAGAAACCGCAGAAGCTCTCTCGGGGCAAGCCTATATGCTAGGCCTAATCTCCACCCTGTTTGGCATGGATTTACCGGGGCGTGGCACCAATTATCTGAAGCAAGAGACCCAATGGCTCGGCACGCTGAAGCCCGGACAACGCGTGAATACGCGGGTAGCAATCACCCGATTGCGGCCCGAGAAGGCTTTAGTTGATCTAAGCACGCAAGTTCAAAACGAAAGCGGGGAGGTGTTAGCCAATGGGCGCGCCCTTGTTTCAGCCCGAGATGTTGAGGATGCCTTTTGACGGAATCAGAACCTTTGCAAAGTATGCGCTGTTAAAGGACAAGCTCTAAGTGCTCTTGCACCTCAGCCATGGTTCTAAATACTTGATTTGCCCCAGCCGCATATAAATCTTTTGTCGGTGTTTCCCGCGCAAAGCCGATCACTTGTATCCCCGCGCGCATAGCAGCGAGAACCCCGTTTGGGCTGTCCTCTATGGCAATACAGTCCTTTGGTTCATAACCCGCCTTTTGCGCGGCAAGCAGGTAAACGTCCGGGGCAGGCTTGGCTTCAGCCACTTCGGTCGCCGAACTAATCTGGTCACCAAAGTAGTTCAGCAACCCCACTTTGGCCAAATTGGTTAGTATCTTTGCGCGCTCCCCACTCGAAGCGACGGCCAATGGAATGGATCGCGCCGCTAAGTCTTCTACGACCGCTACAACACCTGGAATCGCTTGTAGCTCCGCCTCAAATCGCGCAGTGATCAGCTCATGGTTCTGTGCGATCTCGTCGGCTGTGATTGAACGGCCTATCTTTTGTTCGATTAGAGCGAACATCGCGGTGTCAGAGAGCCCTAGAAAGCGAGCCCGCGCTTCAGCTGCGTCCATCGACCAACCGAGTGCCGTAATCCACTCAGCCCCAACCTCATTCGCGATAGGCTCTGAATCGACCAAGACGCCATCACAATCAAATATTACGAGTTTAGGCTGATGTTGCATGTCTACCAATCCAACCCTGCTAAGATGCCTCAAGTCCACGTCACTCTGCATCGAGCGAGCCAGTTGGCCAAGCCCTGTCCGCTGCCGATGACAAGACGTCCTAAGTCCTCAGCGTGCACTTAAGTTAAGGTCTTGGCCGATTTGTAATGGGCACGGCGGTCCGAGAAGACACGAACACGCTTACGCCACGCGCGATAACTACCGGGGCGGAGGTTGGTGCGCATCAGTTCTTTGACTTGGTCCGGGCTAAGCCCATACAGGCTGCGGATATGGTCAAAACTAACATGGTCGCTCAAGGCCATCGCGATCACCTCGCTAATGCCCGCGTCATCTAAAGGTTCAGAGGTGGCCATTGTCTAAGGCCTCCAAGATACTTTGTGCGTCAGCCTTGATCTCGTCGCGCCGCGCTGGAGCCATTTTACGCCAAGTCGCATAGACTGGGCCCATACGCGGATTGCGGCCAAGCTTTTCCTCATTGCGGCCGATGAAATCCCAATAAAGCGGGTTAAAGGGACAGGCTTTAGGGCCCGCCTTCACCGCAGGGTCATAGGCGCACATTGCACAATAATCGCTCATCTTGTTGATGTAAGCGCCACTGGCTGCATAGGGTTTGGACGCCATGATGCCACCATCGGCATACAGTGCCATGCCAATGGTGTTGGGTACTTCGACCCATTCAAACGCGTCAGCATAGACACTTAAATACCATTCATGCACAGCATGTGGATCGAGCCCTGCCAGCAAGGCAAAATTACCTGTGACCATCAGGCGCTGAATATGGTGGGCATAGGCTTCGCGTTTGGTTTGGCCGATGGCAGCGCGCATGCAGGCCATATTGGTTTGCCCGGTCCAATAAAGGGCAGGCAGGGGGCGCGTGGCTTCTAGATGATTAAAGCCAGTATAGTCTGGCGCATGGAGCCAGTAGATGCCGCGCACATATTCGCGCCAGCCAATGATCTGACGGATAAAACCTTCCACGGCTGCCAAAGGGGCGCGCCCTGCCTGCCATTCCGACTCCGCCCGGCGACATAGGTCCAATGGCTCCAGCAGACCAATATTGAGATAGAACGACAGCACCGCATGATTGAGGAAGGCCTGGCCGTCCAGCATCGCGTCCTGGGTTTCGCCAAAGCGAGGGAGGTGGTAGGCTAGGAAATGGTCGCGGGCAAGCTCTGCCTCGGCTGCCGTGGTCGCAAACCAAAAAGGCTCCAGGTCGCCAAAATGATCGGCAAATCTGGTTCCTACCAAATCGAGTACGTCTTGCGTCCGGGCAGACGGGGGAAAGTGGCGCGGGGGCAGCATGAATAGATCAGGCTTGGCGGGTTTGCGATTTTCGTGATCAAGATTCCATTTGCCGCCTTGAGGCTGATCGCCTTCCATCAAGAGCCCGGTTCGACGGCGCATGTCGCGGTAGAAATGCTCCATCACAAAGCTCTTGCGGCCAGCGGCCCATGCGCGAAATTGGGCCTCGTCGCACACGAAGCGGTCGTCTTCGAGTAGCGAAACTTTAAGGTCGAGCGTTTCAGCCCATTGCCGCTGCAGCTCCAAGACGCGCCACTCGCAGGCCCGCGTCATCACAAGTTCATCGGGTTGGTGGCGCGCGATGGCGCGGTAGAGTTCCCCGCCAAAACTACCAGTATTGTCGGGATCCTCCATCTTCACATAATCGACTTGAAAGCCTCTCGCGCGCAGTTCGTCCGCAAAAGCCCGCATGGCGGCAAGAATGATAGCAATCTTTTTCTTGTGATGGCGAACCAAAACCGCTTCGGCCTGCACTTCCACCATCAAAATGATGTCGATAGCGGGATCTGCACCCCTCAGGGCAGAAACCTTCTGCGAGAGCTGGTCGCCCAAGATAAAGCGCAAGGTTTTCATGAAAAGCCCGGGACCTCATTTCAACGTAAGAGCTAGGCCGACGGCTCCAAAAATCTAGTGGGTGATGAGGGTGCGGGCAGAAGTCTTGATTGACTTCACCCTCGACAAGGCCCTGCGCATCCCTTAGCTAGGATCAGTAGTTTGATCGGGAGCGGTCAAAGGGGAGCGGGGATGGGAAAGCAGCATTTGGGCGTGAAAATAGGCTGGAGCATGATTGGTCTCGCGCTTTTTGCTGCAGGTTGCGCCACAATCCCGAAAGCTTCTGAAGCAATTGTCCTTGGTGACGACATCTGCGCCGGAGAGGCCACGCGCATTTATTTTCCCCATGGCGAAAGCGTACTTGGCCCCGTGGCGGCGCAAGTCGTGTTGCGGGTACAAGATCAATTGGTCTTATGCCCCAAGCGGCGCATCGTGCTGGTGTCGATTTCAGGTGATGATGGTCCGCCATCCAGCCTGGAAAATCGGGAAGAGCGCGCAACAATTGTGCGTCAAATGTTGGTCAGCCGCGGCGCAGACGAGAAACGTATCATCTCAATCACACAAGGCGCAATGGTCGATCAAGCCCCAACGGGCCCGATTGGTAGCGTGCTGATTTTCACGCGGCGGTGATGATAGGGCTGCCTTGAGTGGGTGCGAATCCGCGCCTATTTTTCTTGAGGGATTAGCGGGGGATGGGCAGCTTAACGGAGGTTAGAGCATCGAGGCGGCTATTTATCAGATCGCAAGCCTCTGTCCTTCACTGGTCTTACAACGAGGGCGCTCGCAAGAGCCGGGCGCTTTAGGTCACCCGTCTCATGTGAAAGTACTACTCTGGAACGGTCCATTCAGTCTCACAATAGCATAATTGAGGAATGTAGCAAAAGTGACCCAGACTAGGTAGGGCAGCAACAGGGCACTTGCGAGCGCAGAATAGGGAAGCACACCGACGCAAAGCGCAACAACCGAGCCCCAAAGCAGTACCGATTCTTTCAATGCCCAATCAGGACGTTTGAGCGCAAAGAACAGGGGTGACCACAAAAAATGAAGGATGAAATTCAACACATAAAGTCCTGCAACGTTCATTTGCTTGCCAGTGCTGGCTGCACCTTCCCACGCAAGTATGCCCGCCCAAGCTGCTGATCCTAAAATCACAGTCCAAGCAGGGCCGAACAGCCAATCGGGAGGCTGCCAGCTTGGTTTTTTGAGATTTTTGTACCACGGACCAATGCTGGTTAATGCGCCGCCAGCACCAGCTAAAGTGAGCGCCCAGACAATCGCTGCTATGATATGTGGATCTGGCATGTGCATGATATGCGACCCTTCGTCTTATCTGGCAAGTAACAATAATTAAACCACGCCTGCGCGGATACCCCAGCTCCTTGACCGGGCAATCTGAAATGCGAGCAAAGATCGTAAGGATTTTTCCTCCCTTGGCAGCGTCGTGATAGTAGCAATCCAAGTCGATTGCTACTTCGACATCCCCTGTTCTAACACTTCACGGGTGGGCCGGGCTCAGAAGCGGTCACAAGTGGGCAAGCCTTGAACCACAAGGCCTGCCAATTTTTCGTAGCGAGGCATTAATTGCGGGTATTGCGAGCTTAGTTTGTGGCTTTAAAAAATGCGCGTCTTAGCCCACACTTTGTTGGGCCAAAAATGATGCATCCACTAAAAAGGCCGGCAAAGGCTTGTCAGAAAGATCAAGGGCGACTGCGGTTTGGGCAAAAACTTCGCCGATCATCATCAAGACGGGTCCAGAGCCGACGCGTAGCGCCAAGTCTGGCAGGTCTGCTAACCGGCCTTTAACGCTATGGCTGGAAGCGCGCGAAACATCTTCAGCGAGAATGACGGGGAGGCTTTTTGGCATGCCAAGATCGAGCAATGTGGTCCGGATCCAGTCCGCATCGCCCCGGCCCATATAGATCACCGACGTGTCAGCCGCCGCAACTGCCTTAGCCCAAGCAGGCGAAGCTTGCGTGCCCCGCGCAACAGTTGGTGTTACAAACGTTACCGAGCGAGAGAGGCCGCGCTGTGTGAACGAAGTCGACAAGGCAGAGGCCGCGCCAAAGGCTGCTGTGATCCCTGGAACGACAGAGACAGGGATGCCTGCTTGCACGCAGGCCTCAAGCTCTTCATGGGCACGGCCGAACAACATGGGGTCTCCACCTTTTAGGCGCACCACAAACTCATGCTTGGCTGCGGTGGAAACCAAGAGGCGATTGATCAAGGTTTGATCCATGGAGACGCGGCCACCGCGCTTGCCGACCGGCACCTTCTTGGCCTGGGGAGCGAGGGCTAAAATCTCGTCCGAAACCAAGGCATCATAGAGAATAACATCGGCGCGCTCGATCAATCGAAGCGCCCGCACTGTCAGCAGGTCTGCAGCCCCAGGTCCAGCGCCGACCAGATAGACGTGACCCATCACGCAGCCGCTCTTTCCAGATTGGCCTGGGTTGCCAACACAAAGTCGCGTTCGTCAGCTGCCCATTGATAGACGGCGGGGAAGGTTTCAAACGCGAGCTTGGCGGCATCGACATCCTGGTCCCCACGCAGGGCAAAGGCGTCGATGCCGCAACGGGCCATAGCAAATAGTTGGTCGATCAGGACATCACCAACTGCGCGGATTTCACCCTTAAAGCCCAAGCGCGAGCGCAACAAAGTGGCGATGGAATAGCCGCGTCCATCGCTGAACTTGGCAAACTCGACCGCAATCACGGCTAGCCCTTCCAAGTGACCGGCCAAAGCCAGTGGATTGTCAGTCGGCATCAAGACAAGCCCAATGGGCGCTTCAGACGGTGCGTTATCACGTGCCAGCCAGGCTGAAAGCGTCAACATGCGCCCATGCTCCCAAGCCGGGACGCTAGGCGCTTCGGGCTGTTTAACATTAGGGCGAATGAGGCTGCGTACATCGCCTTGGCCCTGATTGATCGCGTCCATATTCGGCAGTGGGTTAGGGACAGGCGCCGGGCGGAAGGCACCGTCTGGCAAAGGACGCGTCCACACGTCGCTGGACGACAGAAGTTTCAACAAGGTACTCATTAGTTTGCTTCCTGAATGTGGGGGGAGGGGGAAGTTTGAGTGGTGTCGGTTTGAAAAGCGGCATCATGGAAGGCCGCCTTGCCGAGGCGTTCAACGGCATCGATGAACAACTCACCGCCGTTGCGGTTCTCAAGGTAAAAGTCGGTCATGCGTTCGATTGTTGGCGCGACCGCTTCGCGCGGAATGGCTTTGCCGACAATTTGGCCCAGCGCCGTTTTGGTGTCGGTGCGGCCACCGATCAGGATTTGGTACCATTCCTCATCCTTTTTATCGACGCCGAGAATACCAATGTGGCCAACATGGTGGTGGCCACAGGCATTGATGCAGCCGGATATTTTGATCGCCAGCGTGCCAATATCGTGCGCCTTGGCGGCAAGGGTTTCTTGTACGGCTGCGGCGACCGGAATCGACTTAGCATTCGCCAAAGCACAATAATCCCCGCCAGGGCAGCAGATTATGTCGGTCGCGAGGCCCACATTGGGCTCTGCCAGTCCAAGGGTTTCCAGCGCTTTATAAAGCGCCCATAGGTCAGAGCGTGCCACATCGGCTAACACCAGATTTTGCTGATGGGAGACGCGGATTTGGCCAAAGGAAAAGTGGTCTGCTAAGTCTGCAATCGCGTCCATCTGGTCACTGGTGGCATCGCCTGGTGCAATCCCCAGCGGCTTTAGACTGATGGTCACAGCGCCATAATTGTCGCGCTTGTGCTTGGCGACATTGCGCTTGACCCAAGCATTAAAGCGAGGGTCAGCCAAACGGTGGCGGGCTTCATCGTGATCGCCAGTTGTCGCGCTGTGATAGGGGGGCGCGCCAAAGAAGGCTGTCATACGCTCAAGCTCTGAAGTCGCCAGAGTTGCAGGCCCACCTTGGAGATGGGCATATTCTCGCTCGACTTCCTCGCCAAAGCGTTCAGGCCCCAACGCATCAACCAGAATCTTGATACGGGCCTTATAGATATTGTCGCGTCGTCCCCAAATGTTATAGGTGCGCAGGACGGCTTCGGTATAAGACAGCATATCGCGCCAATGCAGGCCGGCCTTGATTACGGGGGCAACACGGGGCGTGCGGCCTTGACCGCCGCCCACCTTCACGGTCAAGCGAACCTCACCCGCCTCGTCGCGATACACATCAAAGGCGAGGTCATGAACTTCGCTCGCCGCCCGGTCTTCAACCGCCCCATTATAGGCGACTTTGAATTTCCGCGGCAGGAAGGCAAATTCTGGATTGAGTGTCGACCACTGGCGCATCAGTTCAGCTAAAGGACGGGGGTCAACCCGCTCATCATGGGCGACACCTGCCAAATGGTCGGTCGTCACATTGCGGATACAGCTGCCGCTGGTCTGGATCGCGTGCATCTGAACACTGGCCAGATCAGCCAAGATTTCATGGACTTGCTCAAGCTTTACCCAGTTGAATTGAATGTTCTGGCGGGTCGTGAAATGACCAAAATTCCGATCGTATTTGCGGCCAATGTGGGCCAGCATGCGCAATTGGCGCGATGACAACAGACCATAAGGGATAGCAACCCGCAACAAGGGGGAGTGACGCTCGACATATACACCATTTTGCAGGCGAAGAGGCTTGAACTCATCCTCCGAAAGCCGGCCGCTCAAATAGCGCTCGGTCTGGTCGGCGAATTGTCGTACCCGTGCATCTATGATGCTTTGGTCTATGGTATTATAGCGATACATCCGAGGCCTCTTAACAGAGGGACCATATCCGGGCTGCGCCGGGCCCGAACAATGCCAATCTGCTTAAGACGTCTATTAGAAGACCTGACAGATGCCTTGAAGCAGGCGTTTATTGGCCGTTTTGAGAGGTTTGCTCATGGCAGCAATTAGCTTTCATCTGACGCGTCAAGTGACACTGCCACCTTTTTTGCTTTGAGAGTTTCCCCTGGTTCAATGTAAACCAGGCGCGCCATAAGGCCATCACCAACTCTCTGCTATAACTCAACTATTCCGTCATAGATGGGTGTCTGTCCTGGTTCCCAATGGGGGAACTTGGTCATAATCTGAGCGAACAATGCGCCATCGATGAAGTGGGCGAGCCAGCTGCGAAGCCGATTTAAGGGTGCCTGCTGGAACCAATCGGGGTCCACGGCTGCAAACTGGCGCACGAAGGGAAAGAGACAAACGTCCACCATCGTCGGGCGCTCCTGTGCCAAAAATGGCGAGGTGGCAAGGCGACCCTCTAGATTCATTAGAACTTCCAAGCCCAGCTTTCGCGCCGTTTCTATCTCTACATCAAAGCGTTGGGGGTATTTGTATTGATCCAAATAAGCCTTGAACGGGCCATCGTTGCGTTCAACCATCGACTCTAGGTCGGGACCCCAACCTTGGAGCCAGCGCTCTGGGTCATTGTGCTGCAACGCATAAAGCATAATATCGCGGCTTTCCTTGATCACCTCGCCATCGGGGAGAACCAGAACAGGCACCGTCGCCTTGGGCGAGACCAAAAGCAGTTCGGCCGGCTTGGCCTTTAGGGAGACTTCGCGGACTTCATGGCGCAGACCTGCTACCGCTAACGCCATCCGCGCGCGCATGGCATAGGGGCAACGGCGGAAACTATAGAGGATGGGGAAAGCGCGCTCCATGCCCCTAACCTATCGCCCATCGCGCGGCGATACGACCGGCTTGTGCCAGCACGGCCTGAAATTCATCCAGGGTCTCGCCATAAGCAATCGCGGTTTCATAATAGGCCGTAATGATAAGGGGTGCCCGCCCACGCGGCCAGACGATGGCCACATCATTATACTTGTCTGTCATGCCCTCACTCATGGCCGTGCCGGTCCTGTCTCCGGCCTTCCAACCAGCGGGCAAGCCAGCCCGGATCCGCTTCGCGCCCGTCTGGGTTTCAACCATCCATCTGACTAGGAGATCTTGTGAGGCTTTCGATAGATAATCTGTTGTCAGATAACGCGCGATCAAGCGTGCCATAGCCGCAGGCGACGTGGTATCGCGAGGATCACCAACCACAACAAAATTCAGCCACGGTTCGTAGCGGTCAAGCCGGGTCACAAGATCGCCTGCCGCCCGAAAACGCTGTGTCAAAGCCTCTGGCCCACCCAATTCGCGCACGATGAGGTTGGCGGCGGGATTGTCGCTGGTGATCTGGGCAGCTTTGGCAAGCTCCCCAATGGCCATTCCCCCAGCAGCAAGATTGGCCTCGGTCACCGGGGCATGGGCGACCATGTCAGACTTTGAGTAGGGGATAAACTGATCGAGCTTGCGCTTGCCCGCATCCACATCCCGCAAGACTTCCGCCGCCAAAGGCAATTTGAAGGTCGAGCACAGGGCAAAGCGTTCATCAAGGCGGTAGCCGACCAACTCACCGGTAGAGGCATCTAGGATGCCGACACCAAGCCTGCCTTGAGATGTTGCTTCAAGGGCGAGCAAATCAGCGGCGGGAGATGGGCGGCTAGGGGCCTTTGGTATCGGTGCGGCACAAGCAGCCAGACTCGGCAGGACAATCGCACCCGTTAGCGCTAGACCCAAGAAAGTGCGGCGGTCATTCAGGGGGCTTGTTTTCATACGACGATGCTCGCAATCAAGAAGACGCGCTTAGGCCTTCTTCTGATAGGCTGCCAAAATGATTTCGACATGGAAGTCAATCATGGCCGGGATGTCCCCCCATGGGAAATCCGGGCGGGCCAGCAAAAGTGCACACAGGCCATGCATGCTCGCCCAAAGGCTTTGTGTGAGATGTTCCGTGGAACCTGAACGTAGATGACCCTCACTTTGCAACAAGGCGACCTCTTCACGGAAACTTGCGAAAGCGTGCATGCCGGGCAAGATGTCTGGATTGAACGCCTCGTCCTCGTGCAAGGGGCCTTCCAGCATAAAGGCGATCCGGTAAGCTGTGCCCTGATCCAGCGCAAAGCCAATATAGCCACGGATGATGGCTTCAAGACGCGCGGTAGCTGGAATATCTGCGGCGCGGATCGTGTCGATCAATTCCTCCAAGACCGAGAAGGCTCGCGCCGATAATGCATTGGTCAGGGCTTCCTTGGTGGCGAAATGGGCGTAGAGGCTGGGCTGGGAAATGCCAACGGCCGTCGCGATCATGCGGGTAGAGGTGCCATCTATGCCATAGTTCAAAAACAGACGCGAAGCATGGTTGAGGATCTCCTCGCGTCGAGCTGCACTCTTAAGCCGGGGCACGACTCCGGTCGCGCGTTGCGCCACCACGCGGTCAACCTCGTTTGCTTCAGCACTGTAGGCAGGATCTTTTGTACTAATCGACACTTGTCCTCTTGACCTCTTCGAAATTCACGTCATCCTATCACTGATAGGTTAGTAGTCCAGTCTGAAGTTCTCCTCCCCAGTACGGCAAACAATGACCAAACAAAAAGAACTGAAAAGCGACCTCCCCAATCGGGGAGGTCAAAGCCTTACACCACGCCTGATTGTGATAGCAGGCGTAGCTATGATCTTATCAGCCTGTGGCAATGGGGATGATAGGTCGAAAGCAGCAGATCCAGTTCTGGTGGAAATCAAGCGCGCGCAAAGCGTGAATGCCCAGACTGAGATTATAGCGACGGGATCGTTCCGTCGGGAAAAGGAAATCGATCTGTCCTTCCGCATCAGCGGTGTGTTACGGGAAGTCAATTTCCGCGAAGGCCAATTGGTTGAGAGGGGTGCTGTGGTCGCCAGCATCGACCCAACCCAAGTCGAAGCGCAAATCATCCAAGCCCAAGCCCAAGCCATGCAGGCTACCGCTGGTATTGGCCAAGCAGTCGAACAAGCCCGCGCGGCGACGTCTTCCATTGCCTCAGCGCGAGCAGGACAAGCCCAGGCAGAAGCCAATACCAGCCGTGCGGCCGCAGCCTTGGCACAAGCGCAAGCAGACTTTGCCAATGCCAAGCGCGATTATGACCGCGACGCCACTTTGGTACAGAAGGGCTTTGTGTCTGAAGCAAGGTTGGACGCCCGTAAGACGCGCCTCGATGTAGCCGAAGCAACCGTGCGCTCGGCTGAAGCAGGCCTAAACGCGGCACGTCAAGGCACGCTTGCGGCGAATGCTGGGATCACTCAGGCACAGGCCGGCGCGGGTGCAGCGCAAGCCGGCGTTCAAGCAGCTTCAGGTCGGGCACGCGCAGCAGAGGCGGTTGTTTCCGCTGCAGCTTTTGACCGACGCTGGGCGAGATTGGTCGCGCCCGTGCGCGGTATCGTTTTGACGCGCGTGGCTGAGCCCGGCGAAATCACGGCCCCCGGGCAACCCATTCTGACAGTCGCCGACGAGGATTCACCCTTGATCTTGCGGACGCCTGTTTCAGACAAGGATGTTGCCCGCATGCAGGTTGGCGATTCTGCTGATGTTTATGTGTCGGCCTTGAACAAGACCCTGAAGGGCGTCGTCTCCCGGGTGGCAGAGCGCGCGGATCCACGCACGGGTGCCTTTGACATCGATATTGCGGTTGAAGGTGGCGGGGAAGTGAAGACAGGCTTTTTCGCCCAAGCGCGCATCAAGGCAAAGACAAGTGCCGCACCTTTGCCAGCCAGCAACGAGGTTCTTGTGCCAACCGAATCCCTGATTGGGGTCACCAATGGCAAGGCAAGCTTTTATGTTCTCAATGGCGACCAGAAGACGGTACGACTTGTGACCGTCGACTTCGTTCGCCTCGAAGGCAATCAGGCCTTGGTCCGTGGCATACCTGCTGGCGTCGGCATTGTAACCTCCGGCGGGGCCTATGTGAGTGATAAGGCACAGGTTTCGGTGGTTGAGGCAAAATCGTGATTGCTTCGAGGTTTAATCCAGCCCGCTTTACCGTCGAACGCTGGCAATTCACGCTTCTGGCCTTTGCACTTCTGGCCCTTTTGGGACTGAATGCCTTTCAGTCCATCCCGCGCTCGGAAGATCCCCACTTTCCCATCCCAATCGTCGTCACCAATGTGGTCCTGCCTGGTGCCGATGCCAAGGATGTAGAAGAACTTCTCGTCAAACCGATTGAAGATGTCGTCGATGGTCTGGACGACGTTAAAGAAGTGCGCAGCTTTGCAGCCGATGGCGTTGCGACCGTTTTCGTTGAATTTGAGTGGAGCACCAACCCCGAACGCAAATATGACGAAGTCATTCGCGAAGTGAATGCGATCCGCAATACGCTGCCCAGCGGCATTGTGCGACTGGAAACACGCCGGGCGCGCACTACTGAAACCAATATCTTGCAAGTCGCCTTGGTCTCTGACCTCGTTCCTTGGAAGGACATGGAACGTATCGCCGACGATTTGCGCGAAGAACTCGATCGCTCACCGGGCGTGCGCAAGGCCGAATATTGGGGCGCACCACGGTCCGAAGCACGCGTTTCTATCGATACGGGCAGGCTTGCCACCATGGGGCTGTCACCCACACAAGTCGCCGATGCCTTGCGCAATGCAGGTGTCGACACGCCGATTGGGGCCATTCATGCGGGTGAACGCCGGTTCAACGTCAAGACCAAGGGCGCTTATGAGAGCCTTGAGCAGATCAAGGACGTTCCGATCTTTGCGAGTGCCAATCGCGTGGTGCGGGTGCGCGATGTAGCAGAAATCAACTGGGATACCGCCGAAGCCAGCCATCTAACTTTTCTCAATGGCAAACGCGCCATGTTTGTCACCGTCAAGCAGCGCGACAAGGTTGATGTACAGCGTGTCCGCGACGGCTTGGAAAGCCGGCTGGATAGCTTTGAAAAGCGCCTGCCTGCCGGGATACGACTCGAGCGGGCATTCGACCAATCGGTCAATGTAAACCATCGCTTGGGCAATCTTTATCGTGACTTTGGCATTGCCTTGGGCCTTGTCTTGATCACTTTGCTGCCGCTTGGCATTCGGGCAGGCTTTGTGGTGATGTTGTCTATCCCCATGTCGCTCTTGATTGGGATATTTTGGCTGCAGAATGCCGGCTTTACGCTCAACCAATTGTCGATTGCGGGCTTTGTATTGTCGCTCGGTCTTTTGGTGGATGATTCCATTGTGGTGACCGAGAACATCGCGCGACGGATTCGAGAGGGAGAGGACCGTGTCGCTGCTGCGATTAATGGCACGGGGCAAATTGCGGTCGCGGTCTTGGGCTGTACTGCCACCTTGATGCTGGCCTTCCTGCCCTTGCTGTTCCTACCCGAAGGGTCTGGCCAGTTTATCAAATCATTGCCGGTCACCGTTCTTGTGACGATTGCCGCCTCGCTCTTTGTGTCCTTGACGGTCATCCCCTTCCTGGCCAGCCGCCTCTTGAACAAGCACGAGGATCCAGAGGGCAATCCGCTGCTGCAACGGATCAATAAGGGGATCCATGAATTCTACACGCCAATTCTGCATCAGGCCTTGGCCAAGCCTTGGGCAGCTTTGGGTATCATTTTCGCGATCTGCTTCACTTTTGTGCCCATCATGAGCGTGATTGGACAAAGCTTGTTTCCACCCGCCGGCATTCCCCAATTTTTGGTGCGTATTGAAACGCCGGAAGGGACCTCGCTCGCCTCCACGCAAAAGGCGATGAACTTTGTTGAATCGCGTCTGGCCGCCCGCAAGAAGAGCGGCGAAGTGGATTGGTATATGTCGAACCTTGGGCGCGGAAACCCGCAAATCTTCTACAATATTTTCCAACGCGAAACCGCAACCAATTACGCCGAAATTCTTGTCCAGAAAGAGCATTGGAGGGGCAAGGAAAGCGAGAAATGGGTCGAGACCCTGCGCAAAGACCTGACCAGCTATCCAGGGGCGCGCTTCACGGTAGAAGTTTTCGTCAATGGCCCGCCTGTGGAAGCCCCGATTGCGGTGCGGGTATTTGGCGAGGACATTGACGAGCTTCAGAAGCTGTCGCGCCAAGTCATGAACCTGATGGAATCAACGCCCGGCGTACGCGATGTCGTCAACCCGTTGCGTTTGGACCGTCTAGACGTCGACCTTGGGGTCGACGGGCAAGAGGCAGCTCTCTTGGGTATTCCAGCAGGGCTTGAGAAGCGCATCGCCCGTTTGGCTTTGGCGGGCGAGACGGCCGGTACGTTCCGCGATGAACGGGGCGATGACTTCCCCGTCGTGGTTCGATTGCCGACAGCCGGGCGCAATGTCTTGGCCGATCTGGACCGCATTTATGTGCCGACCAATGCAGGCGGATCCGCCCCGTTGGCTTCCTTTGCAAGCCCGAAATTGGTGGCAACACCTGCCTCCATCACCCGTGTTGATCGCGAGCGTGTGGTCACACTGACCGGCCAGACCGCAGGCGGCTTCTTAACGGCCAACGTAACGGCGGACCTTCTCGCGCGGGTCAATCAGGAGATCAAACTACCGCCAGGTTTCCGCGTTGAATTAGGGGGGCAGGCAGCCGCACAATCGGAGAGCTTCTCTGGGCTGGGTGCTGCCTTCATGATTGCTCTATTCGGTATCCTGGCTGTGCTCGTGCTGGAGTTTGGCAAGTTCAAGACCGCCATCGTGGTTGCAGGTATTATTCCCCTTGGCATCTTTGGTGCCGTGGCTGCTTTGGGCATTACGGGCAACTCGCTCAGCTTTACCGCCACAATCGGCATCATTGCCTTGATCGGGATCGAGATCAAAAACTCCATCCTTCTGGTCGACTTTACTGAGCAGTTGCGACGTGAAGGCGTTGGCTTGATGGAGGCGATAGAGCGGGCAGGGGAGGTGCGCTTCCTGCCTGTTCTTTTGACCAGCGTCACCGCAATCGGTGGTCTTCTGCCCTTGGCTTTGGAACAATCGGGCCTGTATTCTCCCATGGCCATCGCCATCATCGGCGGCCTTGTCAGCTCAACCTTCCTGTCGCGGATTGCCACGCCGGTAATGTATTATCTGACCGCGCGCAAAGAAGAATCCGCGCACTCACTTTCGAACACGCAACGCGTTTAAAGTATCCGTTATCGTCACGCTACTTATGGTGACCAGACTTTGCCCTTTGCGAGAACTACATTGGACTTGTTCTGCATCAATGCGGCATGCGCGGACCAACCGTTCTGATTGGCGCGCTTTGCAGCGTTCCGGTGCGTTATGGGGGCTCCACCTGTGTTCAGAAAGATCCTGACCTTTGCCTTTGCCAGCCTGCTTGCAGGATGCGCAACCTTGTCGCGCCTTCCAGCACCACCAACCGGCTCCACCCTTGTCACGCCCGCGGACTACCAGACCAATTTGCGGATCAATTCTTACGATCCGCAGGCGGGTAGAGTTGTTACCGCTCTGTATAACAAAGCCATTGCGGCATCTGATGGTACAATCGACATTATGGCCCTATCGGGTGGGGGTGCAGGAGGCGCTTTTGGGGTTGGCGTGCTTATGGGGATGGGGCACTCGGGTACGCGCCCGCAATTTGAAATCGTGACGGGCGTCAGCAGTGGTGCTTTGATCGCGCCCTTTGCGTTTCTGGGGCCGAGTTGGGATCAGGCAATAACCGAAATCTATACCGCACCCCAAACCGCAAATTTGGTTGTCCGCAGGGGCTTTGGCGCGTTATTTCAAGCCAGCCTCTATCGCACCGATCACTTCATTCAATGGATCGAAAGCCACGTCACGCCACAATTTATGGACGCAATCGCACGAGAAAGTCGAACAGGGCGACTATTGTTGGTGGCAACGACTAATATCGACACAGGTGCCTCAATAATCTGGAATATGGGGTTGATTGCAGAGCAAGGCGGCCCCCGAGCAAGGCAATTATTCATCGATGTCTTGGTTGCGTCGTCCTCAATTCCGGCTGTTTTTCCGCCTAAGCTAATTGACGTGGAAAGTGGGGGGCAGCACTTTCAGGAGATGCATGTTGATGGTGGCGTTACTGTGCCGTTTTTTGTTGTGCCCGCGAACATGTCCCTAGAAGATGATACAATTCGTCGCCTGAAAGGTGCCAATCTTTACGTCATTCTAAATGGCCCAATCGGAATTGGGCCGGCAAATGGCGCGCTCAAAACCACCTCAATAATTCCCCGCAGTTTTGAAATTGACCAGGTCTATCGGGCGCGGCAAAATATGGCATTGACCGCTTATTTCGCAACGAGGAACGAAATGGTGCTTTGTTTGACTTGGATCCCTCCAAGTTATCCCTATCAAGGTTCACTGGTCATGGACCAGCCAGCTATGAAGTCACTTTTCAAGGCTAGGTTCGGCTTGGCGAGGAGTGGTGAGGCATGGAAAAATGCGGATGAACTCGCCGCTGAACTGGGCCGAAGAGATGTCTCAGCCAGGCCTTGATTGAGGCCTCTGGGTTAGGCCTGGAGGACTAGGTCGCTAAAGTTCTGTCTGATTTCCAGACTTAAAGCTGTGCGCTGGCTGGGAGTCTCCAAAAGGCTGGTTAAAGCGCGTCTAAGCGAGACGATGGCTCGTTCTTTCTCAGGCTTTAGAGCCTGCAGCAAAACCGGTGCGGTTCAAAGTGCTTGTGCGCTTGCCTTTGTCCTCGCAGTCAGGTTGCACGCCAACTTGACTGGGCCCGGATTACTAGGAAGCAACGGACGTTCTGCGCGCACCGCAATAAGGCGAACAAAAGCTTAGCCCATGATCAACGTCTCCAGCTTTCAAGCAATTAATTACCACCTCGGCACTGATTTAAGACAGGCAAATGGTTTGCACGGACATAGAAAAAAATGTGAACTGGGGATCAGGTTTGCTTGTGCTTTACACCCCAACATTGCGCAGGCACGCCAACTCGATGTTTTTTTTGACAGAAAGGATTGGCCAGAGCGCGGCTTTAGACTCGTTGAGGACACGCCGCTGTAAAAAGTTCTGAAAACACACGAAGGCTGCCGCGGCAGTGCAAGTGCTATGCAAATGATTTATTGCATCGACCAACTGGTTCCTAATTTGGCCAGTCAGTGCCATATTCGGTCGATCCCCAAGGAGCCAAGTCATGAGCTGGCAGCGGTCCCTTATACGATGACCCAACACACCCTTCCCTAGATGTTCCAGGACCAACCGCGCTCAACCGTTTAGCTTGGTTGGCGTCCTGTTTGCTGCGTCAGCCAAGCGGGCATCCATTCCGCCGCTAATTCTTCCGCCCGCGCCAAAATGGCATCCAAATGCGGGTTCTTCGCCATGTTGCGGATGGCGATGGCGCGCAATTCCTCAATCGTGGGCACGCGCCAGCCTTCTCGCGCCGTCGCTAGCCGATCAGCAAAGTCTTGCAACAATTGATGCGCTGCCTTTTCCATCAGGGCTGGGCCAGGCAAATGAATGCCTTGCACCATTTCTTTAGGGGGATGGCGTAAATCCCACACAATCCCGAACCAGGATAATAGACGCAAAAGCAGGAAGCTCAAGTCAAACTCCCACCACTTAAACCCTTGCCGCGCGGCATTTGGGAAGGCGTGGTGGTTATTGTGCCAGCCTTCGCCCATGGTGGCGATTGCGAGGATCCAGTTGTTGCGGGAATGGTCCCCCGTCACAAAGCGCTGGCGGCCATGCACATGGGCCAATGAATTGATACAGAAGGTGGCGTGGTAGCAAGCAATCAGGCTCCAGACATAGCCGACCACAAGACCTGACCAACCAGCAAAGAACCACACAGCTAAGCCTAAAATGACGGGTGGCAAATAGGGATTGCGCTCCAGCCAGACAAGCTCTGGATATTTGGTGAAATCGGCGATGCCATCATAGTCGGTTCCGTGATTCTTCGGGTCAATCACCCAGCCAAAATGCGCATACCAAAAGCTGGTTCTGGCCGGAGAGTGGACATCTTGGGCTGTGTCTGAAAAGCGATGGTGGTTGCGGTGATGGCTAGCCCACCACAAAATACCGCGCTGGGCCGAAGTTTGGGCAATGAAGGCCAGGATGAATTGGAAAATCCGGCTGGTCTTAAAGCTCTTGTGGGCGAAATAGCGGTGATAGCCTGCAGTGACGCCAAACATACGCAGCAGATAAAGCCCCAAGCAAAGCCAAAGATCAGAGGCATGAATACCCGTAAAAATCGCTGCTAAAGCAGAGACATGTAGCAAATAAAACGGGATAGGATTGGGTTTGTCGGTGTCATTATGGCTCGCGATTGTCACGGTCTTGCGCCGCTTAACATCATCATTCTTCAAAACGGAGCTCCAAACTGTTAACCTCGGGTTTGAGCCTGCAACAAACTCCGTGAAGACAAGATTAAAGATTGGGGCATGGAGGGGTAAGATGTCCGCACGGTTAAGCTAGCAGTTTTTGCACAAGATGGCGCAGCTATCGGTTGCAACACAATGCCATGGCTTTCTAGGAACTGGTTGCATCCCATGATGGCATTATGCCGTCACTTGGTCTAGACCCCGCTTGGACGGGTTCGCGGCCTCGGTTAAGGGCGAGCGAACGATTTTGCGAAAGTTTAGTTTCCTTAGAACGCAGGAATCCTCTCCATGGATATCAAGAAAATCCCGCCCGGCCATGACATGCCCAACGATGTGAATGTCGTGATCGAAGTGCCGCTGGGTGGCGAGCCGATCAAATACGAAATTGATAAGGATTCCGGCGCGATGTTCGTCGACCGCTTCCTCTATACTCCCATGCGCTATCCAACCAATTACGGCTTTATCCCGGGCACACTGTCTGGCGATGGTGACCCGGTTGACGTCTTGTGCATCGGTCGTCGTGCGTTGATCCCGGGCTGTGTGCTGCGGGTGAAGCCAATCGGTGTTTTGCTGATGGAAGATCAAGCCGGCATGGACGAAAAAATCCTGGCAGTTCCAATCCCCAAGCTGACCGCTTTCTATGATGGCGTCGACAGCTATAAGGATTTGCCCGCCATTCAAGTTGCCCAAATTGAGCATTTTTTTGCTCATTACAAGGATCTGGAACCGGGCAAATGGACAAAGCTGAAAGGCTGGCAGGATGCCGATGTGGCCAAGGCTATGATTATGGAAGGCGTTGAGCGCGCCAATGCCGCCGGCTTTGGCTATCGGGGCGACTAGACCAGCTAATTTAGAACACCTAATGCAGCACGTTGGGTCGGTCTGATTGGGGTTCGAACACCATATGGGCTATCCCAAGAAGCTTGGCGGCCCCGATAAGGGCTTCAAGTTCTGGTTCCCAGCCACCGGGCTTTTCGGTGACAGGCAAGCAAACCGTGATCGTGATGTCGCACCAGCCATGACGGCCAAGTGTTTCATCCAGAAGACGACCGGCGTCGAGGCCATCTCCCGTCTCGTACAGTTCCAGAAGGCCCATGCCTTTCATGCGATCGCAGTCGCAGACACAGACCATGGCACAGCGCGCGCCCTTGGCCACTTTGTGGTTAAAGCCTTCGCACACGGCGGTGCCGACCAGAATGATTTGTCCCGAAAAAGTGCTCATGGCCGTGATCGCGCAAAAACAGTGCCAAAACCTTGCCTTGGAGTGGTCTCGAAGCGCCCTTGGATTTGCCTGATTCACGTGTGATTAACCCCAATCAGGCAGGACATTTCTGACAGACTTTACGAAAGGTTACGATCTTGACAGGGCGCGGGGCAGGCAATGGAAGAAATTCCAATGGTGGCGGTCGTCGCGGCAGCTATCAAGATGGTCCACCACCACGTCGCCGTGGGCCGTCGCGCTCGCGCGACTCTCGTCCCCGTCAAGGACGCGGCTTTTTCGCCACCCTATTTTATTGGGGTGCGGTTATGGTCCTTTGGATGGGCGTATTAGCAGTCGGTGTCTTCATCTGGGTTGCCTCGGATTTGCCGGACCCCGAAGCCCTCTGGAAGAAGACTGACCGTCCTTCCATCACCTATGTCGATATTCGCGGCCAAGTCGTTGATCGGCGCGGGGCACCAGATTCTCCACCCATTGATCTGAAAAGCCTGCCTTCATATGTGCCCCAAGCGGTATTGGCGATTGAAGACCGGAAATTCTACCGCCATTGGGGTTTTGATTTCGAAGGATTGGCGCGTGCCTTTTACGTCAATGCGCGCGCAGGTCGTGTGGTACAAGGTGGCTCTACCCTGACCCAACAATTGGCCAAGAACCTCTTCTTGTCGTCGGAACAATCATTGAAGCGCAAAGCACAAGAACTCTTGCTCTCAGTCTGGCTCGAAAGTCGTTTCACCAAGGACGAGATTTTGGCGCTTTATCTCGCCCGCGTTTATTTCGGTTCGGGTGCTTATGGTATTGATGAGGCTGCACGCCGCTATTTCGACAAGACGCCACAAAACCTTACGATTTCTGAGGCCGCCTTGCTGGCAGGTCTGTTGAAGGCACCGTCGCGTTTCAACCCGGTGTCGAGCGCCCAGCGCGCTTCAGATCGTGCCACAGTCGTCCTTGATGTTATGGAGGCGCAAAACGTCATCACAAAGGAGCAGCGCTTGCAAGCTGTTAGCCAGCCTTTGCGTTTTGTCCCAACCTCGCGTGGTGGCGGTGCAGCCTATTTCCTTGATTGGATCGCCACAGATGTTGGCTCTATCGTGGGTGAGCCCGAAGAAGACATCATCGTTGAGACCACGCTCGATATGGCCGCCCAATTGCATGGGGAAACCGCCATCGCCCAGGAACTCGGCCAGAGCGGCAAGGCAATGCGTATGGGCCAAGGGGCCTTGGTTGCTTTTGCAGGTGACGGTGGCGTCCGGGCTATGGTCGGTGGGCGCAATTATCAGGAGAGCGAATTTAACCGTGTGACCGATGCTAAGCGTCAGCCCGGATCGGCCTTCAAGCCTTTTGTTTATCTAGCCGCTATGGAACGCGGCGAGACACCCTATTCTGTTCGGGTAGATGCCCCGATCAAAGTAGGTGAATGGGCTCCACAGAACTATGATAGCAAATTCCGCGGCGCGATGCCCCTGATCAGTGCCTTTGCCAGCTCGATCAATACCGTTGCCGTGGGCCTGGGAGAAGAAGTGGGCCGTGATTCGGTAATACGCGCCGCCCGTCGCTTGGGCATTCGGTCGCGCCTAGACCCGCAGCCAACTTTGGCCTTGGGGACTGAAGTCTTGACCCCGCTTGAATTGACCGCCGCCTATGTTCCCTTCGCCAATGGCGGCATGGCGATAACCCCTCACGGATTTAAGCGCATTCGTACGCGCTCGGGCAAAATCTTATGGGAGCGTGCGCCCCCAGCTCCCCGTCGCGCCATCGAAGACGGCCCGTTACGCAATATGAATGTGATGCTCGCTCAAGTGGTCTCCGCTGGCACCGCCCGCACGGCGCAACTTTCAGATCGCCCGGTTGGCGGCAAGACCGGAACAACGAGTGACTATGCCGACGCGTGGTTCATTGGTTTTACTGGAGGCTATGTGGCTGGTGTTTGGGTCGGAAATGATGACTTCGCCGTCAAGACCAACCGAGTTACCGGCGGATCAGCCCCAGCCCGTATTTGGCGCGCCTTTATGGTTCCAACCATGAAAGGGGTAGCGCCACGCGGTTTTGCCTTGCCGCTCACCCCAGCTCCCGATCCTAATGCCCTCGCGGAGCCGACCGATGAAAATGTCGAAACCCTGCCGGTTGATCCGTTGGATGTGCCCGTAGGCAGTGATGGCGCACCTGCGCCTGTTTCTCCAAGCTCAGAAGCCCAGCCAGCAGCGCTGGCACCAGCCCGTACGGCCCCTGAAACCCGCAGTCTCGATGAGATCGTGAAAGACGTTCAAGCCCGTCCGGCAGAGGCGAGTGGCCCGCCCCGTTAAGGCGCGGACCTACTGGACCTAAACGTTTTGTAATCTGTGATTGGAAAGTTCTGCAATTGGCAGGGCTGGCGTATCATGTCACTCTGCCTGCGTCGTTCGGGGGAGTGTAGTGATGAATTTAAAGTCTTTATTGGCCGCGACTGCGATGTGTTCTGTGATGATCGCGCCAGCCTACGCGCAGACCGCACCAAAAATGCGCGACGTATTGAAGACCTGGCAATTAGATAAGCCAAGCGCCACGACTCAGTTCGTGACCAGAAGCGTCAGCGAAGATCGCGCAGTACTGGAGAACGTCATTATCACGGACTCAGTAACCAAGAAGACCGATGTCACTTTCGGCCAGTTGGTTCTCCAACGTATGCCGCAAGTGGATGCAGCTTCAAATCAAGCCCGGTTCAGCCTGACGTTTGAAAACGTCACTGCATTCAACAAAGATGGCGAGAAGACAACGACTGGCAAGATCGAAGCTACGGGTTTGAGCCAAACGTCCAATATTGAGACTTTTGCTAAGTGGCTTGGCGGGGGCGGTGGCAAGGATGCTGCGAGCGCGGCTCAAATTATGGCAAATTTCGGCTTTGACGGCGATATCCGGGTCACAAACTTGGCTTCGCAAACAAAGAGCACAGATGGCAAGATCACTGACAGTAGGATCGGTAATATAAATTTCCTTGGCATCAGTCTGAAACCTGAAGGCTGGTTAACCAATTCAATAGAGATGCTGAATCTTGAGGTCGTTGATTCAGAGATTGCCGTTAAATTTGGTAAGATTTCTGCGACCAATCTCAAGAGTGACGGCTGGCATATCATTCAGGATGCTAGCAGTCTAAAGCCCGAGGATTTTGATTTTAAGAAATTTTCTTTGGGCTCCATGGTGATCGAGAACATCACCATGGACATCAAATTGCCAGCGGAGAAAGACCCACCAGAAAACTTTGCTTTCGCCATGGACCGGATGGAATTGTCCAATTGGACCGACAAGAAGATTGGCAAGTTTGGTTTTTCGGGCATAAAAGCCACGACGGGTGTGGCCGCCAAACGCTTCGATATGAGCCTAGGGTCCTTTATCTTAGAAGATATCAATGTCGCCTATTTTTCAGCTCTTGGTGGCGCTTTCGCCAAGATCATGCCGAGTTTGGAGCAGACACCAAATGGCCGTTCAGCACTCCTCGGCTTCGCTGAGCTGGCCTCAGCATCGGCAGTAGTGGCAACCACAACTCCAGCCGTTTCGACACCTAGCCCGAAGTTGAAGGATTTATTGCCCGGTGGACCGCTGGATGGCGGGATTGGGGCCATGTCGATGTCGAAGTTTGGCTTTGAGGTTCAAGGCTTCAACTTTACCATCGACCAGATTGCAGCCAGTACCACTCGAAATGGCGATGGCATCATTACGTCCACGCGGCTTGCGCCCATGACGATGAAGCTGACCATTCCTGAGGCCTTGTTGAACCAACCTGAAGGTCCAATGGCGATGTTTGCGCCACTGGTCTCAGATGGGATTGAATTGATCGTCCGCGCTGACGCCTCTTATAATCCTGTAACGGAGGTCGTAAAGTTTGATGATCTGAATTACACCCTTAAGGGCTGGGCTGGCTTTAATCTTGATTTCGCGATGGATGGGCTTGCGAAATTCTATCGCGAGCAGACTGTCGATGCACTCATGGCACCGGTCGCGGCTGACCTTAAAAAGCTCAATGAGTCCAAGGAGAAAGCGTCAGAGAAGGCTGACGATATGGAACAGCTCAAGCGGACTTTGGCAATCTATCAGGGCGTGCGCTTCCTCAATGGTGCGCTCGAGCTGCGTGATCAAGGCGGGCTTGCCAAAGCCGCCGGGATGTTTGCTTCCATGATGGCCCCGCCTGCCAAGGGGGCGACCAGCCGTGCCGCCACGCAAGATGCCCAAGCTTTGGCCCAAGTGCGTCAATCCTGGGCGGAGCCTCTGCGTCAGTCGGCGGCTGAGAAAAACAAGTCTATTCTAGAGCGGCAGTTTCTGATTTCCTTGGCGCGCTGGATTGAGGTTGGTGGTGCCATGACGGCCGTGATGCAGCCGCCAGCACCCGTCGAATTCCCAACCTTGGCCGATCCAAAAGACCTGCCAACCCGGCTCGGACTGACCTTCACCAATCAGCCGGCAGCTAAGAATTGACGCTCTTTATCCGCACTGAAATAGGTGCGGATGAATTGCTTTTGACGCGGGTAAATCTCGCTCTTGAACCGTCGGCCATTAAAGACGCCATAGTGGCCGACGCCTTCTTGCACATAATCATATTGCATCTTTTTAGGGATGCCTGTGCAAATGTCGTGGGCGGCTTGGGTCTGACCAATGCCTGAGATATCGTCCTTCTCGCCCTCAACGGTCATCAAGGCGACAGTCTTGATCAGGTTCGGCTTCACCAGTCGGTCGCGACACTTCAATATGCCGCGTGGTAGATGATATTCTTGGAACACCTTACGGATCGTCTGGAGGTAGAATTCCTCGGACAGATCAAGAACTGCCAGATATTCATCATAGAATTCGCGGTGCTTCTCGGCTTCGTCGCCATCTCCCGCTACCAAATGATTGAAAAAGTCGCGGTGGGCGTCGATGTGGCGGTCCATATTCATTTGCATGAAGGATGCCAACTGAACAAAGCCTGGATAGACACGCCGGAATGCGCCCGGGAAGATGGGTGGTACGGTCTGGATCATCTTGGATTCAAACCAGGCAAACGGCTTCTCTTCCGCCAGCTTATTGGTCACTGTGGGCGAGCAACGCGCATCAATGGGTGAGCCCATATAGGTCATGGAAGCGGGTAGGGCAGGGTCTTTGTCTTCCGCCATTAAGGCAATGGCCGCCAGCACCGGTGGGCCTGGTTGGCATACGGCCACCACATGGGCTTTCGGGCCTAACTGCACCAGCATTTCGCGAATATGTTCGATATAGTCATCAAGATCAAAGCGACCCATGCTAATCGGCACATCGCGGGCGTCATGCCAGTCTGTGATGTAGACGTCGTGATCCTGAATGAAGGCTTCGACAGTCCCGCGCAGCAGCGTGGCGAAATGGCCCGATAAAGGCGCGGCGATTAGAACGCGGGGTTCAACCCAATCAGGTCCGCGCGCTTGGGCCAGAGCCTGCTTATCGCGTTTGAAGTGGACGAGGCTGCACCATGGCGATGACCAGACGGTCTCAATAGTCACTGGAACCTTTATGCCATTAATGACGGTGGAATCGATCCGCCATTCAGGCTTCTCATAGCGGCGGGTCATGGCCTCAAATAGGTCTGACGCGGCGCTGAGATTGCGGCCAAACGGCGTCTGCGCAATGGGATTGAGCGGATTGGCAAGCAAGGCACGTTGGAAATTGACGGCCACTCGCCAAGGCATCAGAGCGGCACGCTGCATCTCAACAATAGAATAAAGCATGGTTGCTCCCTCTGCACCCACCGTTTGTGGGAGCCAGATCAGGGATGATTGCATGGTATCTATGAAGATTTGGCAACCATATCACGCAGCATTTTTCGCGTGCTTGCCGTTAGGGAATGATAAATTTTTCATAAAAAACATATGGTTAAATATATGCTGCAACTGCTTAGTGCAAAGTGCACAACCGATAGGTGGACTGGATTGTCGAACAGAACGGCGCGTAATGGCCTAAATAGCGAATTTTTAGATTCCATTCTTTGACAAAGCAGCCAGACATTGACCCATAGCTTTGGGGTCTGGATCGGCTGAAAAGAAAGTGGCGAGCTTGCCTTTGCTATCCACCAAATAAAAGATGGAGGTATGGTCGATCAGATAATCCTTGGCCGCAGAGCCTTCGGGCACAGATTTGCGAAATCCCACCTTATAGGCTTTGGCGGCCGCTGCGACTTGCTCGGCGCTGCCGGTGAGGGCTTGCAGTTTTTCTGGAAAGCCAGCCGATGCCACATAGGCTTTCAAGGCGGCTGGCGTATCGCGCTCAGGGTCAAGGCTGATCAGAAGTGGCTGAATATCGCCTGCCTTCGAGCCCGCAACCGCTTTAGCTTCATCCAGGGCTAGCCGCATGGTTTGAAGGGACAAGGGGCAGATATCCGGGCAATAGGTAAAGCCAAAATAGATCAAAGCGGGCCTACCCAAAAAGCTCTTCTCCGTTACGGCCATATTGTCCTGATTGACCAGACTGAAAGGGCCTCCGATCTCGGCAAAGGCGCGGGCGTTACAGCCCTCTGGCAAGGCTGTTTCTAAGGGCTTTGGGACCAAGCCTTTTTGCAAAAAAGCTGCGCCTAATACCACTACTCCAAGGCCAAGTGCGCCAAAAGCAATCAGGCGTGGCAGTGGGATAGATGGCTTTGCGGGGGGCGGCTCTGCGGGTTTTGACATGGGCGTGATCCACCATTTATTCTGCGCGCTGGCAAGCACACTTCGACAGTTTTTGCCTGCGACCGTTTGTCCAAATTTTCGGCTCGGCCGCGAGCTTTTCAGGTCCCGCTGTATCATGTTAGACGCTTCTCGTCGGCATTTGTTTGGGAGGCCCCATGTTTCAAATAGGCTTTATCCTGTTTCCCAATGTCACCCAGTTGGACTTCACGGGGCCATTGCAGGTCCTGCACCGCTTACCTCAGTCTCAGGTTCATATCATCAGCCACACCCTTGCCCCTGTGCCAAGCGATTGTGGCTTATCCTTGGTGCCGACGACGACCTTTGACGTTTGTCCGCCATTGGATTTGATTTGCGTGCCCGGTGGCTTTGGGGTGGAACAAGCCATGGCCGACCCCGTGCTGATTGCCTTTTTGAAGGAGCAGGCCGGTCAAGCGCGCTACATTACCAGCGTGTGCACTGGGGCATTTGTTTTAGGGGCCGCTGGCTTATTAAAAGAAAAGCAGGCGACAACCCACTGGGCTTATCATAGCTTGCTGGCCGACGTGGGGGCGCTCCCTACCCAAGGCCGGGTAGTGCGAGATGGCCGCATCATAACCGGTGGCGGGGTAACAGCGGGTATCGACTTTGCCTTAACAATTGTTGCCGAAATCGCGGGTCCGGCGGTGGCCCAGCGCATCCAATTGTCGATTGAATATGATCCTGCTCCACCCTTTATCGGCGGCTCACCGCAATCAACACCAGGCGATATTCTCGCCAGTCTTGCTGGCTTTTATGCCAAGCGTAATCTGGATTTTGGACCCGCCGTTAGCCAAGCTTTCGAGCGCTTCGGCAAAGCCTAGAGATCTAGCAAAACGATGATCTTTGTGGGAACAAAACGCCCTTAAAGCCGCAAAGCCCGCACTGCCGCATGGCGAGCAAAGCTTAAGGTCACCGCCTTGCGTCGCGCCGGGGCCAGATCAAACCTCGGTGCCCTTCGCACAATCTCGGCCCCAAACGCATCGGCGACAATCAGGCCGGGCGCATGTTCCTCCGTTGCGGGGATGAGGTCGATTGGAAAATCAGGCGCAACTGCGAAATAGAACAGATCACAATAAGGAGCATATTCTGGCCATTTCATATCGGACTTGAAATCCTCAACCCCCGATTTGACTTCAACAATAACCAACTCACCCTTTTGGCTGAGGCCGCAAACATCGGCCCGACGGCTATTGGCGAGCTTAAACTCCCAGATGGGCGCATAACCTGCATGGATCAGGCAGCGGGTTGCACCATTGCGCACGGCCAAGGTCACATCGGGCCGGGTCGCAGGGATTGCGACCGAACCCGCTGTTTCTGTGGCGATATAAGACAAAAGATCGGAGCCCAGTGTATCAAGCATGATTCATCATGTTCCATTTATGTTCTTTTGTCGAGTGGCCCTATTTCTTTTTTGCCTTGGCGCCTGGCCAAGGCTGCACATCAAGCTTTGTCCAATGGCGGGCCTTTTGAGTGGGTTCCGCATCAGGGCCTAGGCCCTGGAAATAGGCTTTTTGCCACTTGTCCTTGCGGGCTTGGGAATCGGGAATTTCCAGCTCTTTGTTGAAATGATTGCGGCTATCCTGCCACGCCTCATAGGATTCCTTGAGAGCCTCTTCGGTCTCATAGGGCCTGAACTCTGGCTTGATCTGTTCGATCCCTGCCAAATTGACCGGGAAAATATGGGCAAACGGCTCCCCCTTTTGGAAGCGGACGGGATGGAAAGCCCGCGTCATCACCCAATTCATCGTAAAGGTGTAGTGTGACCAATCTGTCTCGATAATGCCGGAAAGGGCAGCAATCCCGTCTTTGGGATTGTTCATGGGCCCCGTCGTCATTAATTGCGTGCCAGGCTCGGTCCGGAAAATCTGGTTCACATGAAAGGTCAGCACACCATGACCGAAGTGGCTTGTAGGATGGGGCCAACCATCTTCCAATATCTCCACCACCATGGCGTCGGGGCTGGGGCCGCCATCCCATGTCGCTTCAAACGAACATGGGCACAACAATTCCCAGCCATATTGGTTGGCAATATTCAGGGGCAAGCAACGATAGGCGAAACGGTCAGATGTTGAGTCCATCCAAGGGCGTTGGGCAGGGCCTGGACGCATCTCGGTCGGCTGGAAGCCAAGGGTATAGGAGATCAGTTTCATGGCTTAGCTTCCTCGGTCTTTGGATGCGATTTGTCTAGCCCTATTGGCGCGAGCCTTGCACCCTTAAGCGAGCAATATGCGGATCGCCCAAAAGATGAAACCCCAAAGGAGGCTGGAGAGGAGCAATGCGACGACGATCGTCTGTCGCCAAGACCATTTTTGCCTGCCCAGGTCGTCTTCCCTCGTCAAGTGCGCAACAGCCACCCGCGGCCGCGCGACCGCCCTGAGCTTGCGGGGAAATGGAGACTCTAAATGGGTCATAGGTTCACTAAAACTGCTAAACCTTATGCTTGTATTAACCAGACCGCATCGAAAGGCACCGTCCTAATCCCTATCTGTTTATTTCGGCGCGAAGCTATGCCAAAAGCACCGCGTCTGCCTGTTATCACGCCAGTCAAACCAAGTTGCGGTCGCCATGCCGCCGGAGATGTAAAGATGACCAATCCCGCTCCCATCGTAACCGTCGGTTCCGGCTCAGGCGCTGTGGAAGTCGGCAACAGCTTGCCGATCAGCTTCATTTGCGGGCCGTGTGCGATGGAGAGCCGCGAACATGGGTTGGAAACCGCCCAATGGCTGAAAGAGACCTATGGCAAATTGGGCGCGGGCCTTATCTATAAGTCCAGCTATGACAAGGCCAATCGGTCGAGCCTGACGGGCGCTCGCGGCTTCGGCCTTGATAATGCCATGGCGGTGTTTCAGGAGATTAAGGACAAACTGGGCCTGCCGGTTCTGACCGACGTGCACACCGAAGAGCATTGCCGCATCGTGGGTGAAGTCGTCGATGTGTTGCAGATCCCCGCTTTCTTGTGCCGCCAAACCGATTTGCTGATCGCCGCAGCTAAGACTGGCAAAGTCGTAAATATCAAGAAGGGCCAGTTTTTGGCGCCTTGGGATATGAAGCATGTGATCGCCAAGGTGACAGGCTCTGGCAATCCCAATGTGATGGTGACCGAACGTGGTGCTAGTTTTGGCTATAACACCTTGGTGACCGATTTCCGCGGCCTGCCGACCATGGCAGCTTTTGGGGCGCCGGTGGTGTTTGATGCGACCCATTCGGTACAGCAACCCGGTGGGCGCGGGGATTCTTCGGGTGGGGATCGGTCCATGGTCAAGTTTTTGGCACGGGCCGCAGCAGCGGTTGGTGTCGCGGCTATCTTCATGGAAAGCCATCCAGACCCCGATAAAGCCCCGTCAGACGGGCCAAACATGGTGCCGTTCGCTGAGTTGGAAGATGTGTTGCAGGGCATTATCGCCCACGACAAAATCACCAAGGGCTACTAGACCTCTGTGGCCTTCGGGCCACAGGTCTTCGTCAAGATAGCCAAACCAAGCATCTTTTTGGTGAGGTAGGCTTTACCCTTGTAAGCACTGCCGTTAACCACACCCTCCTGAACCTGAGGGGAACCACTTAAGCATGATTGAGAATTGACACGGGGCGATTGCTGACGCCGCCCATCCAACGATGGTTTGTCTCATTAGTTTGAGACGCCCCACGCGCGTCGCACTTCAATTCCTTCGTGGCTTTGCCGTTGAGCGGCCTTGCTTAAGCTTATTCAAACAGCCTGCACCTTGAACCACACCAGACGGTGCTTGGCTGTTTTGCGATTTTGTGTGACCCATGTCCGACTTTTATGATGATGAAGACGACGCCTCGACGCGTCAGCAAAAGGCCCATATCGGCCAAATTATGCGTTACCTCTGGCGGCATTGGTCCAGCCAGCCGGTGAAGTTCACCGCTGTTATTGTGTTGATGGTGCTGTCTACGGCGTGCGAACTTCTCTTGCCCGCTTTATCTGGCCGGATCGTCGAAACCTTGACGAAGGGCCCACAAGCGGCGGACCAAGCTTTTGACCTATTTTGGCTTTTTGCGGCCATTGCAGCTGGTATGTTTGTCCTGCGCAACATTCTTGTGCGGGTGTGGAACCTGTTTGCGGCGCGTAACATGGCCAATATCACCAGCGCCAGCTTTAAAGATGTTCAGCGCTTCTCCAGCCAGTGGCACAGCGACAATTTCGCCGGGGCAACCGTGCGCCGGGTTAGCCGCGCCATGTGGGCCTATGACACGCTGTCAGACAATTTCTTGTGGTTCATCTTGCCAGCGGCCATCGTGTTGTTGGGCTTGACTGGCATGATGTTGGCAACGTGGCCGATGGTTGGGCTTTACGTTGGCGGGTCGATCACGCTGTTCACGCTCGCCAGTATCTTGATTGCTCGCCTCTATATCCAAAAAGCTAACGAGCGTTCTAACTCGGCTGACACGTCGATTGGGGCCTCTCTGGCGGACGCGGTTTCAGCAAACCCAACGGTGAAAGCTTTTGGCGCCGAAGCCCGAGAAGAAGTGCGTTTTGGCGGGGTTGTGGAGAAATGGCGTGGTCTCGTGGCAACCACGTGGATGCGCTATGCAGACGGCTGGGCGGTGTCCAACATCATCCTATGGTCCTTGCAAGTTGGGCTTTTGGGTCTGGTTTTGATCGAATGGCGTGAAGGCCGGGCAAGTCCCGGAGACGCAACCTTTGCTCTGACCAGCTATTTTCTGATCGCCAGCTATCTGCGCAATTTGGGCGAGACCGTGCAGCAAGTTCAGCGCGGTTTTGCCGATATTGAAGATGCCGTCGCCTATAGCTTGGAAGTGGAAGACGTGGCGGATGCACCAGGTGCTGCCCGCTTTGTGCAAGGCAATGGCGAGATCGTGTTTGATGGCGTCACATTCGGCTATCGTGGGCAGAGCGAGCCTTTGTACAATGATTTCTCGTTGACCATTCAGCCGGGGGAAACTGTGGCACTGGTGGGACAAACCGGGTCTGGCAAATCGACCTTCGTCAAGCTCCTACAACGCCTCTATGATGTCGATGCCGGTGCCATCCGCATTGACGGTCAAGATGTACGCCACGTGCGGCAAGATAGCTTGCGCGGCTCGATTGCCTTGGTGCCGCAGGACCCAGCTTTGTTTCACCGCAGCCTGCGGGAAAACATCGCCTATGCCCGACCAGACGCCAGTCTGGCCGAACTGGAAGCGGCTACCCGGGATGCGCGCGCGTCGGACTTCATTGGCCGCTTGCCGAAGGGTCTTGAGACCCAAGTGGGCGAGCGGGGTGTCAAGCTATCAGGTGGGGAGCGTCAGCGCGTGGCGCTTGCCCGCGCATTTCTAGCCGATGCTCGCATCTTGATCTTGGACGAGGCCACATCCTCACTCGACACCCAGACCGAACGAGACGTTCAAGATGCGATGAAGGCCTTGGCCAAAGACAAGACGACCATCTTGATTGCGCACCGCCTGTCGACGGTGCGTGAAGCTGATCGGATTTTGGTGTTCGAGGCCGGACGCATCGTCGAGCAGGGCACACATGACACCTTGGTGGCAAAAGGCGGCGCTTATGCCCGCCTCAACGCCCTTTCTGTCGGCGATAAACTCGGTGGCGACTTGGATTTGCATGCAGAGCTGCCCGTTCAGCATGAGGCCACTTAGGGGCCGCCTTGGCCTACAAGTCGACTGATAAGTGTGCAATGCCAGCCGCTTAACTGCCCTTGCCCTCATCGCAATCCCGTGATCATGTGCTTGGCGCAGATCACGGGGCTGTCATAGACGGCCCCAAAAGGGGGTTGATCATGTCTGATCTTTGGGGTGTTATTTGGAACATCGTGTTTGCCGGTGGGCTGTTGGTGACGTTAGGGACAATTTTCCCGGTCGCCAAAGAGATGAAAAATCACCCAAAGGGCTTGCGCGTTTTGTTCTTCGCCGAGATGTGGGAGCGCTTTTCCTATTACGGGATGCGCGGCCTATTGACGGTTTATCTGGTTCAGCATTTCCTGTTTGACCAAGCCGACGCGCAAAAGACCTACTCCTCCTATACGACGCTGGTCTATCTTTTGCCGCTGGTCGGCGGGGTTCTGGCGGACCGCTTTTTGGGTACGCGAAAGGCAATTGCCTTTGGTGCCTTGGCGCTGGTGCTTGGCCACTTTGCAATGGGTTTCGAGGGCAAGCCAACCACCCAGACTTTGACCTATCAGGGCGCGACCTATGAGTTCGTCACCCAAGGCCGCAACGAAGACTATGTAGCGAAGCTGAAAATTGGCGAACAAGCCTATGCTTATAGCGCGTCGGAGAAGGGCATTGAGATCAAGGATCTGCCCGCAACTGCGCCGGTTCCCGCTTTGCTGCCGACGGGAAGCTATGAGTTGAAGAAGGTAAAGTCTGAAGGTCCGTTTGAGATTATCTTCTACATCGCGTTGTCTCTGATCATTTTGGGTGTGGGCTTCCTCAAGCCCAATATCTCGTCCATTGTTGGTCAGCTCTATCCCGATGGCGATCCACGTCGAGATCCCGGTTTCACGCTCTATTATTACGGGATCAATCTAGGGGCATTCTGGGCCGCTATTCTGTGCGGTGCTTTAGGCACCGTCGTGGGATGGTGGGCAGGCTTTGGTCTTGCCGGTGTTGGCATGTTGGCGGGCTATATCGCCTTTGTGCGTGGCAAGGATAGTTTGGAAGGCAAGGGCGAACCCCCCAATCCAGAAGCTCTGAAGAAGAAGATTTTGGGCCCGATTAATCTGGAAATGGCGATCTATATTGGGGCGATTGTCACGGTACCGGCGATTTGGTTCTTGGTGCAAAATAACCAATTGGTCGGCAATATGTTGGCCTTGGGCTCGGCTGCCGTCTTGATTTACATCGTCTATCACATGGCAACTGCGTGCAGCAAAGAAGAAGCTGGCCGCTTGATCTTGGCATTGGTCTTGATCGCTGCTTCCGTTGTGTTCTTTACGCTGTTTGAGCAAGCTGGCTCATCCCTGTCGCTCTTTACCGCAACCAATGTGGCGTTACCGAATGATGGGTTTGTCAGCATCAGCGCGCCGCAGACCCAAAGCTTCAACTCGGGCTTTATCCTGATTTTTGCGCCTGCTTTTGCGTGGCTTTGGGTAAAGCTTGGGCAGCTCAATTTGGACCCCTCGGCACCGATGAAATTCGCGATTGCTTTGGTGCAAGTGGGTCTAGGCTTTTTGATCTTGGTGTGGGGCGCACAATTTGCCGATGATCAGGCCCGCGTGCCTGTCATCTTCTTGGCGCTTGCCTATTTGCTGCACACAACCGGTGAGCTGTGCTTGAGCCCCGTGGGCCTAAGCTGGATGACCAAATTGTCCACGCCAAAGCTGCTTTCAACCTTGATGGCGACGTGGTTCTTAGCAAGCTCCGGTGCACAATATCTGGGTGGCATCATCGCCCAGATGACCGCTACGGAAACGGTTGCTGGTCAAGTGACTGATCCCGCCAAAGCTTTGGCGAACTCGCTAGAGGTCTTTAACACCATTGGTCTGTGGTCGATTGGGATTGGGATTGTGATGGCCTTGGCCTCACCACTTCTGAAGAAGCTGGCCCACGGCGTGAAATGAGGTTTGGTTCTTCTGGTCAGAAGGTGCTTTTGACTAGAAGATACCAGATCCCATCCTTGGATCGTTCGCGATATTGGGTTTGACTAATCACCCCCGACCGTCGGTCGGGGGTAAAGTCTGTGCGGACGCGGTTGAACGTGTTTCCATTTGGATCTTCCACGCCAAGCTCGAAGCTTACATTTTTATAAGCCTTGGTCTCGATCCAAGCACCCCAGAATTCGATCGTGCTCCATTGGAACGTCTGGCTAGGCCTATATTCGCGGTTATTGTCGCCACGCCAGAGCCAAGCTCCCATTCGCAGCCGCTTCTTCGGCATCTCATAGCGCACATTGGCTTCAAAGCTATTGCCATTCCAACCGGAGAATGGCCGTGCTTGATTGGTAATTGGGTCGGTCAACTCTGAATCCCGCCAACGATAACTACCTTCAAATTCCAGCCCTTCTAAGAGCATGGGCAACGGCACTGTCCACGAAACATTATAACCCCAACGTTCAGCCTCAGGCACATTGCCCAGCGCTACGCCGCCATTACGAGTGGGCACCAACGTTAATTGATCCTCAAATTTTTCTTGGATGAGTGAGGCGTTGATTACGCCGCGCTTGCCCCAACGTCTTTCAACACCAATCAGGCTCGACCAAACTTGTTCCGGGCGCAGCTCTGGATTGCCACTATTCTGGTTATTGTCGCCAACCGACGCAGAGTCTGCAAAGGCATCAAAGTCTATTTGGCCGACGACCCGCTCCACTTCCACGCGATAAGTCCAGCCATCTTGAGGCTTCCAAGCCGCTTTGATGCGGGGCTTTGGATAAAAGAAAGACCGCTCCTTGCCCGCAGCGCCACTTTGCTCAATCGTTGACCACTCACCTGTTAAAGTCGATTCAAGCGTTAGCTTGGGCGAGAGCGTCCAAGAATCACTTATGAAAGCCTCTTTTCGGGTCTCAGAGACTTCGGTGGAAGAAATGTCAGATGGACGAACCGCAAAGATCGTCCCATCTCCTTCCGCATACTGCCCAACGAAATCCAGTCTATTGTAGGCAAGCTCGCCACCGGTCTCGATTTGATGGGCACCAAATTTCTTCTTGAAGGTTAGGCGCGCAACGCGCTCTTCATTGGTGGAGTCTGCCACGAAGCGACCGAAGTTTTTGCCTTGCCCAATGGGATTGAAGCCTGCGAGGTCAGAGTTTTGGTCCTCAGTTGCCTTGGCCAAAAGGGCGAGCTTGCCGGTCCAGCCTGCTACTTCGCGCTCTAGATCGCCGCCAATCTCCCAGCGCTTTGTGGTGCCATCTTCCTTTCCTTCATCAATACGGAAGGGCAAAGTTGCATTTGGCCGATAGGCTACATGCACCCAGTTGCGACGAAACTTACCTTCCATATAGCTAGCATTTGCATTGACTTTGGTTTCGCCAATCTTGCCGTCGAGCGCAAGCGTCGCCTGCGCATATTTAGACCGACGGCGGTCGTCATTCGGCCCGCGCTCGCTATAGACGTCGGCGGGCGACAAGATGCCCTCAAAGCCGATAAAGTCTTCGACATTCTCGATCTCAGCATGCAGGCCGGTGGTGACATTAAAGCCACCCAGTTTCGAGGTGTAAGACGTATCGATCTTGGGCTTGATGCGGCCGCTGCCGACGCCGGTGGCTTGCACTTCCCACTTGCCGCTCGCTTTGTTGTCGGCTTTTCGGATCACATTGACGACGAGGCTTTTGCCTGGCGCCAGGGCACCAGCTGCAGCTCCTTCCAACAGTTCGACCTTCTCGACATTGCTGGCTGGGATCCGGCCAAGAATGGAGAATAAGTCCTCATTCTTGCTGGTGGGCCGAGAGCCGTCGATCAGCACATTGCCCGCTGCCCCGCCAAAACCGCGCACAGACTCACCATCATCAATGTTGAAGCCTGGAATGCGAGCTACCATGTCGGCGGCTGTCTGAGGCGCAATGTCATTGAAGTAGGCGGGTTGGAAGGTGCGTTTGCCGTCGGCCAAGTCTGGCAGGGCGTTCGACGGGATTATGGCCGGGTCGACAATTTCTGCCGCTTGCGCCAAAGCAGGCGTCAGGCAAATCGCGTCCAGGAGAACAAGAGGTGCAGTCGCAAAAGCCAGTGCGCGATAAGGGACCAAACCCATGGGTATTTCCCCGCCCAGAATAAACTGTGACGTCTTCTATCATGGATTTGATCTTCAATTACCCGTGAAAAAGTTGTCATGAAATTTTTTTAATTGAACCGCTTCTGTGATTGCTTGCGCTTTCAGGCAGGGGGTTACTTTCCCAATTGCCCGCTCCGGTCTAAGTCATAGGCTATGATCATGACGCGCTTGCTAGCTTGTTTCTGGATTTCGATAGTCACACTTGGCCTTTCAGGCCTCGAGCCCGTCAGTGCAAAAAATGCGGGGACGACATCTGCCGTCCCAATGATCGGGCTGGGAAGCGGATTTGCTGACCTTTCGGCCCGGCTTCAACCCGCTGTTGTCGCCATTCGGGCCAAGCGGACCTTGGTGGGTGCCCCGCGCGATTCAGTTCATGCGCAGGCCGGTGGCAGTTCGACAGGCTCGGGCTTTGTAATTGATTCGAGCGGTGTGGTGGTCACCAATAATCACGTTATCGAAGGCAATGATCGATTTGAGATTATGTTGGTGGATGGCACCGTCCTGCCAGCCACATTGGTTGGACGCGATGCTGAGACTGACCTTGCCGTGCTGCGCGCCACCGGCAAAAACCGTCTTTCCAGCGTAACTTGGGGCAATAGTGACGTGGCCCGCGTTGGGGATTGGGCAATTGCGATTGGCAGCCCGTTTGGTCTTGGCAATTCCTTGTCTGTCGGGGTGATTTCAGCCCGCAACCGGGATTTACAAGCAGGGCGCTATGACGACTTTCTGCAGACCGATGCAGCCATCAATCGTGGTAATTCCGGTGGGCCGCTGTTTAATGCCGTCGGTGAAGTGATTGGCGTCAATACGGCCATTGTATCGCCCGGTGGCACACAAGGTGGGTCGGTTGGGGTTGGTTTTGCGGTACCATCGAATTTGGCGCGCAAGATCGTAGCCGATATCTTACAAACCGGCAGCGTTCAGCGTGGCTGGATTGGGTTGCGCGCGCGTCTGTTCATGCCAGAAGAAGCCGGTACGGGGCAGAATGGCGTGATTGTTGGAGATGTTGCCGCCAACTCGCCTGCAGCCAAGGCTGGCTTGCGCATGGGAGACCGGATTTTGAGGTGGGCGGGTCAACCCGTGACCGATCCGCGCGCTCTGGCGCGCTTTGTAGCTGCCGCGCCTGCTGGGACTAAAGTAAAGGTCGAAGGTTTCCGTGGCCGACAAGCCATTTTTGCCAATCTGCTTATCGGGCGCTCTCCCGGTGAAGTGCCGGCACCTGCGCCCCAAGCGATGCCGACTGTCACAGTAATGGGCCTTATTCTTCGTGCCGCTACCCCGTCAGATCGTCCAAGACTGCCGCTGGAAGTGCGAGTGGTTGTTTCCGCACTCGATCCATTTGGGCCCGGAAAAGACCAGGTTCGCCCGGGCGATGGCTTGCTGGAGGTGCAAGGCCAAGCCATCAGAAGCCCGCAAGAGGCCCGGGCCGCTTTACAGGCTGCAGCTCGTAAACGCGATGGGGTGGTGATTCGCTTGTACCGGGATGGACAGCCGATTTACCGGGCGCTGCGTCCGACGCGCTAGGAACAGGCAGCAAAGCTAGACCTTTCAGTGCGCCTCGACTATCGCTTGGCGCGCAGCCTCAGTGGCACGAGAGGCGCTAGCTGAGCGAATGCAGCACGCGCGATGACGGACATGGAAACGTGGGGAATCCTTGATGGCAGACGGCCGCGACGATGTGCCTTATGACTGGAATAAGGTGATCAACCCAGAATCCCCCAAAAAGCCTGTAAAACCAGCGTCCCGCATAGACCCAGCCTTGCCAAAAGTCCCACGTTTCAATCTAAAGCTTGATGTGCTTGGCTGGTTGATGGCGGTGACTGGCTTGGTGATTAGTGTTGGCATCATGGTCCTATTTTACATGTCCTGGGTGTTTCAGGCCGAAGGGCAGCGCACTGCCGCGCAAGATCAAGGACAAATTCCAATCACAGAGGACTTTGCAGCCGGACAGCCCAAGCCTGCTGATGTACTTTTCCGGATTGGTGGCTCCTCCAGCATCGGCTCCAACGTGTTGATCGACCTCGTTTCAGCCTGGATGCGGGTCCGTGGCTATTCCTCGGTGCGGGCAGATCGCGGCGACAAGGTCATTGAAGTGACAGGCTCGCGCGGGGGCAAGAATGCGCGCGTTCTGATAGCGCTTGGCTCGTCCCAAGGCGGTTTTGAAGCTATGACGCAGCAACGCCTCGAAGCGGTTATGGCGTCCCGCCCTGTTTTGCCCGGTGAAGCAGACCGTTTGTCGGCCTTGGGAAATTTCACTAATGCCTCGAGTGAAAAAGTCATTGGTCTGGATGCCAGCCTCGTCGTCGTTAACCGCAATAATCCGATCAATCGGATCGATACGGAGACCTTGAGCCGGATTTTGAGTGGTGAATTTACCGATTGGAATCAGGTATCAAAAGATAATTCGGGCCGCATCTCTATCAAGCTTGAAAGCCTTGGCTCTGATTTTGAATCAAGCCCTGCAGGGCTTCTTTTGGGAGACCGTGAACCGCCTGATACCGTCACTTTCTTGGATGATCCTGTCGCGGTGGCAGAAGCGGTTAGCCGCGATGAAAAGGCACTCGGGATTACGCGGCGAAGCACAGGTAGCGTTAAGGACTTGGCGCTGAATGAGCGTGGCGCACGTTCGGTAGGTGCCGATGATTTTTCTATTGCGACCGAGACCTATCCCTTTACAGAACGGCTTTTCGTATATGTTGGTTCGTCGGGCGGCGATCCCAATGCGCGCGATTTTGCCGATTACGCGACATCTCCACTGGGCCAGGAAATAGTGGCGCGTATCGGTATTACGCCGCTCAGGCTTGGCGCGGTAAAGGTCCTGACACCGCCGGATGCGCCTAATGATTACCGGACCTTTGGACGCTTTGCCGAGCGGATGAATTTTGACATTCGCTTCTACGATGGGGCCAATCAGCCAGACTCACGCGCTGAAGAAGACCTCAAGCGCTTTGTTGCCTTCATCAAGAAAAACCAGATTGATAAGCGCCGGATCGCGGTATTGGGCTTTGCCGACAATGTGGGGGCTCGCGAGACCAATATTGGTCTCGCACAGTCGCGGGCGGAGACTGTCGCTTTGGCGCTGCAAGGCCTTGGCGTTACTCCCGGCGTTGTTCGCTCCTATGGGGACTCCTTGCCAGTTGGCTCGAACTCCGACGAGCGCGGCCGCATTCGCAATCGGCGGGTTGAGATCTGGTTATGTGCACCACCAGCCTGTCCCCTTATCAATCTGGGTACTGAAGTTGAAACTACGGCTCGGGGCATTCCAGCCGGTGTTCGCCTCGGCCCGCAGCGCCCGCTTGTGGACGGTGAGCCGGTGCCTAAAGGCTAGAAACCATCTAAAATCCACTCGTCATGAGCCCTCCCTCCTTTTCATGCGGCGCTCGTCTTAACCGGCCATGCGCCAAGCAATTAAATTGAATTCGGGGTAAGGTTTCGCGTGTCTTCAGACCGCCACGAATGCGCGGCGTGGGATGCCTTGGAAGAAGAGGGCGCTCTCCAAAGTCCCATGTTCGATCCGTGCAGGGGCTTGGGCTGCGACGATCGGCTTGGCGTGATAGGCAATGCCTAGGCCTGCCGCTTCAATCATCATCAGGTCGTTTGCCCCATCGCCAATGGCAAGTGTCTGTGCGAGATCGAGGTTCAGGCGCGCCGCATCTTCTTTCAGAGCGGCCAGCTTGGCTTCTTTCCCGAGGATCGGTACGCCGACTGAGCCTGTTAGGCGGGCACCATTATCCAGCAATTGATTGGCACGATTGGTGTGAAAGCCTGCGCTGGCTGCGACGCGGCTGGTAAAGAAGTTAAACCCGCCCGAGACGAGGGCACAATGGGCTCCTAAGTGCGCCATGGTTTTCACAAAAACCTCCGCACCAGGGTTTAGGGTCACGCGCGCCTCATAACAGGCTTGTAAGGCAGAAAGCTCAAGGCCCGCCAACATCGCAACCCGTTCGACCAGCGCGTCTTCAAAATTGAGTTCGCCCGCCATCGCCCGTTCTGTGATGGCAGAGACTTCAGCTTTCTTATTCGCAAAATCGGCTAGTTCATCGAGGCATTCGCAGCCGATGATGGTGGAGTCCATGTCCGCGACCAACAAGCCCATGCGCTCTGGGCATTTTGTAGAAATATCCAGCGGCAGGCCATCCAGCCAAGAAATAGCCTCTTCGACATCGCCGTCTTCTGAGCTCACATGCAATGCTTCGCCCGGTTCAATTGTCCGGAGCGAAAGCTCCCCCCATAGCGCTTCGATCCGCGCCAAGGCTTCTTCAAGGACTTTTTCGCCAGTGGGGCTCACGAGGATCAGAGAAGGCACTTGGAACTCCACTCAGCTTATTCGTATTACACTATTGGCGGTATACCTGAACTTGGGCTAGAGGCAGGCGATGCAAACCGCCCTCCTTATTCTCGGCCCTACGGCTTCGGGCAAGACTGCCTATGCCATTGATGCTGCTATCAAGCAAAATGGCGAAGTCATCAATATGGACTCGATGCAAGTCTATGCGGATTTGGAAATTCTGACGGCGCGGCCAAGTTTGGCTGAAATGGGCGATGTGCCGCATCATTTGTTTGGCCATATTGACGGGGCAGTCGCTTACTCAACCGGGGCGTGGCTTGCAGAGGCGGAATCTGCGATTGCCGATGTTGTGGCGCGTGGTCGTAAGCCCATTCTCGTGGGTGGCACAGGCCTCTATGCGCATGCCTTGACGAGGGGCTTGGTCCCGACTCCGCCTGTGCCCTCCGACGTGCGCGCCTCGACCCGCAGGCTGGTGGGGGCTGATCCACGCGCAGCCCATGCACGCTTGCTGCAAGTCGACCCAATAGCTGCTCGAAAAATTGAGCCGAAGGACGCGGTGCGCATCGCGCGTGCATTGGAAGTTTTTGAAGCAACAGGCAGGGCCCTGTCGGACTGGCACCAGGATCCTCAACCCCCTTTTCTGGCGAACGGCACGTGGGAAGGAATTGCCCTGATGCCTGAGCGCGAAGTGCTCTATGCGCGCATCGAAGCGCGTTTTGAGCGCATGATGGAAGATGGCGGACTAAACGAAGCCCATGCGCTTTACCAGCGCAGGCTGGAGCTGGATTTGCCGGTCATGAAGGCCGTTGGCATGCCCGGTCTGATTGATTTTTTTGAAGAGCAATGTGGCTATGAGGAAGCCATTTCGCGTTCCATTCTCGACAGTCGCCATTATGCCAAGCGGCAAATGACATGGATCCGTAACCGAGCGTCGGATTGGAAGGTTATTGCTGTATGAGTGAGGCTGGGTCCTTGGATGTCGCCGCAGCCTATGATGTGTGGGCGCCCAGCTATGATCGCTATGACAATCCGATGGTATTTGCTGCTGGCCACGCTTTAAGCCAAGCAGCAATACCTTTTACACAGAAGACGTGTTTGGAATTTGGCTGTGGCACGGGGCGCAATTTGGCGTCCTTGTCAGCACGTGGGGCGGCTAATCTGATCGGCTTTGATGTGTCGTCGGCCATGTTGGCAGAGGCTCGCAAGCGCGACGCGAGTTGGACCCTCTTTCAGGGGGATATGAGTGCGCCAATACCTCTGCCTGACCAGAGCGTGGATTTCATCCTGTTTTCGCTCACGTTGGAACATGTGGCGGACCTTACCCCAGCCTTGCAGGAGGCGCGTCGCCTCGTGCGGGCAGACGGTGCGATCAAAATTATTGAAATCCATCCTTTTGTGTCCCTGCAGGGCATATCGGCGCATTTCAAAACTGCCGAGGGTGAAGAAATCACCATCTCAGCCTTTGCTCATCCATTTCAGGATTGGTTGAGCGCGTTTGAAAGGTCTGGCCTGCGTGTCGACAGGCTCAAGGAATGGCAGGCCCGCGATCTTGGCACCGAAGCACCGGCTAAAACCCTGCGCCGTGGGCTCGATTGGCCTTGGGTGGTGGACTGGACTTTATCCCCTGCCTGAAGTGGCTTTGGCCATTGCGCTTTTACCCACATTGTCGCAACACACTCGCCAAAGGTTCGTAAAGGGCCGCAGATCAACAGCTCAAGGGGAAAGCCATGTCAGGTCCATTAAGTGGCGTCAAAGTCGTCGAATTTGAAGCAATTGGTCCAGGACCGTTTTGCGGCATGTTGTTGTCAGACTTGGGTGCAGATGTCATCCGCATTGATGGCCCACGGTCGCGGTCTGGCGGTGGGGCCAAAGACGTGACTGGGCGCGGACGTCGCTCGATCAGCTTGGACCTGAAAAACCCCGACGATGTCGAAACCTGCCTGAAGCTGTTGGAAAAGGCGGATGCGATGCT
Organism: Maricaulis salignorans; assembly: GCA_943372135.1. GTDB lineage: Bacteria > Pseudomonadota > Alphaproteobacteria > Caulobacterales > Aquidulcibacteraceae > Aquidulcibacter. Next base: position 64,396 of record CALRXH020000008.1, read on the forward strand.
GGAAGGCTATCGCCCCGGCGTATTGGAAAAATTGGGCCTAGGACCCGATGTGGTCTTGGCGCGTAACCCCAAGCTTGTTTATGGCCGCATGACCGGCTGGGGCCAGTTTGGACCCTTGGCAAAAGCTGCTGGCCACGACCTCAATTATATTGCTTTGACCGGGGCGCTTTGGGCAACGGGACGGCAGGGGGAGCCACCCGCGCCACCGCTGAATCTGATAGGCGATTACGGCGGTGGCGCGCTTTATCTCGCTTTTGGTCTTTTGGCCGGTGTCATTCATGCCCGCGTAACCGGTGAGGGCCAAGTGATCGACGTGGCGATGACCGATGGCGCAGCCTCGCTCACCTCCATGTTCTGGGGCATGCGCGCCAGCGGGATGTGGCAGGACAAACGCGACGCGAACCTGCTCGACGGCGGCGCACATTTCTATGATTGCTATGAGACCAGTGATAACAAATGGGTATCGATTGGCTCGATAGAGCCTCAATTCTATGCACTTCTTTTGCAACAGGCAGAGATTACCGATCCTGCCTTCCAAAACCAGTTTGACCGCACCAATTGGCCGGTCTTGTCGGAAAAGATCGCTGCTATTTTCAAGTCTAAGACACGCGATGAGTGGACGTCTTTGATGGAAGGCACCGACGTGTGCTTTGCACCAGTCTTGAGTTGGCAAGAGGCTGCACGCCATCCCCACAATGTGGCGCGCCAGACCTTTGTGGAAGTCGAAGGCGTCACCCAGCCAGCACCTGCGCCCCGCTTCTCTAAGACGCCAGGTAGCATTCGCTCGGTCGCGCCCAAGCCCGGCCAGCATAGTCAGGACATTTTGGCCGACTGGGGTATCTCCGGATGAGCGCTTTGGAAGGAACGACGGGGCGTCGGCGCATTTATCTGATGCGTCACGGCCATGTTGATTATGGTTCACGCGAAGTGGTCAAATCGCAAGACCCAACGATTGCGCGCTTAACGCCCTTGGGCAAAGAGCAAGCCAAAGCGGCAGCGGCGGCCTTTGCCCATGTGCCGTTGGATGTGGCGATCTGCTCTGGCCTGCGTCGTACGCGCGAGACCGCAGAGATCGTTCTGTCCCAGCATATCGCCCCACCCGTATTGGAAGATGAGCCCGGCTTGACGGAGCTCCACTCCGGCAACTTCATCCCGTTTGCAACACGCGAGGAATTGAGCGCCTATTTGACCTTCACGTTCGAGCAGGCTGGCAAGGAAGGGGCAACCTTCTTTGAAGGCGGCGAACTCTTTGCCGATGCCTATGTACGCGCTGTCGCTTCGATTGAGGCCTTACTGCACCGTCCGGGCTGGAGCAGCGCATTGGTTGTCGCCCATGAAGGTATTAATCGGCTGTTGTTAGGTTGGATGTGCGGGGCAGGGCCGTCGGCTTCGCTGCCGTTTGAACAGGATTTGGCCTGCGTCAATGTGCTCGATTTTGATCTGGTGCCTGATGAGGGCGACTGCCCAATCAGCCGCATTGAGCGCCGCATCATCAAGGCCACCAATGTCACGCCCTATGGCTGGCTGAAAGCTGGCATGCACCAAACCAGCTTTGAAGCGATCTTCACCGCGCCAGAGCTTGAAGATGAGGTGGCGGGCTAGCCCCCTTACCCCCCCGGCGTACGCACCGCTGGCACACCGCGTTCCAGATAGCGAATGGCCGTCATTGCAAGGGTACGGACGCCTATGGGTAGGACATCTTCATTGGTGTCGAATTGGGGCGAGTGATTGATCGTCCATTCCGATTCCGGCACGCCAGCTTTGCTGACCCCCAAATGATAGAACACGCCAGGAATAACGGCTTGGTAATCTGCAAAATCTTCCGCGCCAGTCATGGGTGGACGGTTGATATTGACCTTGCCTGCTCCTGCGGCTTCTTCTAACGCTGAAAAGGTAGCACGCGCTAAATTGGGGTCGTTATAGGTCACATTATTGCCGCCATAAGGGGCGCCGCTATTAAAGGCGAGCTTAGCTTCGGCACCATAGGCGGCGGCAAGCGACAGGACGGACTTTTCCATCTTGTTCTTGATGTCTTGGCGCTGGGCCGTGTCAAAGGTACGCAAAGTGCCGCCCATTTCCAACGTGTCTGGAATGATATTGTACCGCACGCCACCATGGACCATGGCAGTCGTGATGACGGTCGGCGTTGCTGTTACATCGACGGTGCGGGCCGCCAAACGATTGAAGTCTTGGATGATGGCAGCCTGCAGCGACATAATGTCGATCCCTGCCCAGGGTGCGGCACCATGAGTTTGCTTACCCTTGATGAAGACTTGGAACTTATCTGATGCCGCCATAAAGCCGCCTGGCCGATATTGGATCGTGCCAGGTACGCCCGGAAAGACGTGCAGACCGAAAATCGCCGATGGGGCCGGGTTCTGCAGTGCACCTTCTTCAATCATCAGCGACGCACCGCCCTTTTCGCCCGGAGGTGCCCCTTCCTCTGCCGGCTGGAAGATGAACACGATGGTCCCGGGGATCCTGTCCTTCATTTTTGCGAGGACTTCAGCCGCTCCCATCAGCATGGCGGTATGGGCGTCATGGCCACAAGCATGGGCGACGGGAACCTTATTGCCGAGATATTCGCCGACGGCTTTGGAAGCAAACGGCAGGCCCGTGGCTTCGAGCACGGGCAAAGCGTCCATATCGGCGCGCAACGCGACGACGGGGCCTGGACGACCGCCGCGTAGGACGGCGACAACCCCTGTCTTGGCCACATTTTCACGCACTTCAAGGCCAAGTGACTTCAGATGCGCGGCGACCAAGGCGCTGGTGCGAAACTCCCGATTAGAAAGCTCGGGATGCTCATGTATATCGCGTCGCCATGCCACCACTTTCACAGCCATCGCGTCGGAGGCCGCATTGATCTCTGCCGCAGCAATCGGAGCAGGCGCTTTTGCTGCAGAAACCATGGATAGAGCCAAAACAAGGCTGGCGAGGCGGGTAGGCGTGAGGTTTTTCATCAAAAGATCGTTATGTGGAACCGGCATTCTGTCAACCTCGCCCTTGGCCTCTGAAACCAGCCTGAACAGTGTGATGACTGGTCCATCGCCAAAACTGCGATAGACTGAGTTGAAACACAGAATGTATCGGGGAAATGGCCATGGCGATCGACTTTGCAAAAGCTGCTGACAAAGCAAAAGCAATCAATCCGGCACCGGCTTTAAAGGGTGTGCATCATAGCGCGTTTCGTTGTCGTGACGCCGAAGAGACACGCAAGTTTTATGAAGACATTCTGGGCCTGCCGCTGAAAGCCGCCCTCGTGTTTGAGGAAGAGCCGGGTTCTGGTCGCCCCATTCCCTACATGCATTTGTTCTTTCAGCTGGGCGACGGCAACTATGTCGCGTTTTTTGATGTTCCAGAAGGAGCCCATAGCGGCAAGTTCAAGATGAAGTGGGGCATGGACCTCCATTTCGCGATGGAAGCTGAAAGTCATGCCACGATGATGGCCTTTAAAGAGCGTCTGGACCAAGCGGGCGTCCCTTGCTTTGGGCCGATTGACCATCACTTTGTCCATTCGATCTATTTCTATGATCCCAATGGCATCAATGTGGAGATAACCTGCCGCGATCCCAAGCATGACGAGATTATGGCCGAGGAAGCCGCAAATGCCACAGAAATCATGGCGGCTTGGACGGCTCGGACTGCTGCGCAAAAGGCCCTGAACGCGGCGCAAAAGGCCTAAATCCCTTGCTTCAGGAGCTCCAATGTCCCTTATCTATCTCGTGCGTCATGCAGAGCCGGCCGCGACGTGGGGTGCCCACCCCAATCCGGGCCTTTCTGAACTCGGCCATAGGCAAGCTCAAGCTGCATCCTTGCGCTTAGAAAAAGCCGGGGCCAAGCAGCTCATCACCTCACCCTTGGCGCGTTGCCAACAGACGGCTCAACCAAGCGCCTCGGCCTTGGGCTTCACCCCGCATATTGAGCCGCGCGTGGCCGAGATCCCGGTCCCGGCCCATGTGACCGATCACCGCGATTGGCTCACAAGGGTTATGAGCGGGTCTTGGCAGGATGGCCATGTAGATGAAGGGCTGCGCCATTGGCGCGACCAGATTGGGCAAGCCTTACTCGAATTCACCCAAGACACGCTGGTTTTTTCCCATTTTGTGGCAATCAATGCAGCTGTGGGTCTTGCGACCAATTCCGACACGGTGACCTGCTTTAAGCCCGGCCATGCCTCGGTGACGATCCTGCGCAGCGCCGGCGGCGTCTTACTGGTGGATTGCCTCGGTGAGGAAGCCCCAATCCATCTCACCTAAGCGTTAGCCCCGTCACAAGCGCGTGAGATTGCGACAATGTGTCAAGTTTCATTGCCGCAGAGGTCTTTGGCATGCTAACTCCCGCGCCTTGCTGCGGTTTGCCTTGCCATTCGGGTTTGGCGTCCCCACCTGCAGCGCACCGTTCAACCGCCTACTCTGTCTTTCTGTCAGAAACTTTGAGGTCCTTATGTTTTCCACCCCCGCTTATGCTCAAGCTGCCGGCGCTGCGGCCCCAGCAGGTCCAGAAGTCATTATGATGCAACTCTTGCCACTCGTTATGATTTTGGTGGTATTTTATTTTCTTCTGATCCGTCCTCAGCAAAAGCGTATGAAGCAACATACCGAAATGTTGGGTGCGATCCGTCGCGGCGACACTGTGATCACCTCGGGTGGGATCATTGGTAAAGTGACCAAAGTGGCTGACGATGAGTTAACCGTTGAGATTGCGCCAAATGTCGCGGTACGTGTCGTCAAGTCGACGGTAAGCCAAGTGCAAGGCAAGAGCGAGCCTGTCGTTGCCAATGACGCTAAATCCTAATTGAGATCAGTGCGGGCCTGTCTCATAAAGGTCTGCTTCTGCCGAAGGGCTAGATAGACGTGTTACATGTTGCGCGCTGGCGGGTTCTCGCCGTTATCATCGTTTCCCTTTTGGGCGTAATTTACGCCCTTCCGAATGCTCTGCCGCAGTCGGTACGCGATTCGATGCCGAGCTACTTGCCGAGCAAGACCGTCAATCTGGGGTTGGACCTGCAGGGCGGTTCCTATTTAATGTTCGAGGTGGAGAGCCAAGTGGTCTATAAGGCCCGTTTGGAAGCCGTCGCCGACGACCTCTCGCGGGAATTGCGTGGTCAGCGCCGACCAGGTGAGCCTGGCTCAGCCAAGACACCGATCTTGTTTGCAGGTCGTGGCCTCACGCCCGATGGACAAGTCGCACGCGTCACGATCCAGAATCCTGCTGACGTCCAAGAAGCCATCAAGCGCATCCAAACACTTGCTTCCCCCGTTATTGGCCTGACCGGGCCCACCGGGCGCACGGATCTCGATGTGAAATCGGCCCCCGGCAATGTCATTGAAATTCGTTTGACCGACGAGGCCAAAGTGGCGATGACCCGCCGCGCGGTTAGCCAATCGATTGAAGTGATCCGCCGCCGGATTGACGAGACCGGCACAAAAGAACCAGCCATCACCCGCCAAGGTGTCGACCGGATTGTGGTGCAAGCTCCCGGTGAAAGCGATCCTGAGAAACTCAAGCGTTTGGTTGGCCAGACTGCGCGCCTGACGTTTCAAATGGTGGATGAAACCGTTTCTCCCACTGAAGCCGCGGCTGGTCGTATTCCGCCAGGCTCGATCTTGTTGGAGCAACCTGGCCGCCCGGAAGAGCCCATGGTTCTGGTTCGTCGCCGCGCTCTTGTGACAGGCGATAATCTGACCAAGGCAGATCCCGGCTTTGACCAGCAATCTGGCGAGCCTGCCGTGACCTTCCAATTTGATGGGGCTGGTGCCCGAGCTTTTGCGCGCGCTTCAACTGAAAATGTCGGCAAGCGCTTTGCGATCGTTCTCGATGATAAGGTCCTCTCAGCTCCATCCATTCGTGAGCCCATCTTGGGCGGCAATGGTCAGATTTCGGGCAGCTTCACCATCGAAAGCGCTAATGAGCTGGCTACTTTGTTGCGGGCAGGGGCTTTGCCTGCACCGTTGAAGGTAATGGAACAGCGCACGGTTGGGCCTGAATTGGGTCGCGATTCCATCAATGCTGGTGCCACTGCTGGCATCATCGCCATGTTGTTGATTGTCGTTTTCATGGTTCTGGCTTATGGTCTTGTGTTTGGCGGCATCGCAATCTTCGCCCTCACGATCAATCTGATCCTGATTTTAGCCGCTATGACCATGGTGGGCGCAACCCTGACCCTGCCAGGTATTGCCGGTTTGATCTTGACCATTGGTGCCGCTGTTGACGCCAACGTTTTGATCTATGAGCGCATGCGGGAAGAGGAATTGGCTGGCAGGTCAACGGCTTTAGCGATTGATGCGGGCTTTAAGCGCGCCATCGTGACCGTGATGGACGCCAATGTCACTGCCCTCCTAACTGCCCTAATCCTTTTCTACTTTGGTGCAGGTCCAGTACGCGGCTTTGCCTGGACCCTATCAATCGGCGTGATCACGTCGCTCTTTACCGCCATCCTGATGACGCAGGTCTTGGTCGCTGCCTGGTATCGGCAGACCAAACCTAAGCGCCTGCCGATCTGAGGAACACGAACATGAAATGGCCCTTTATCAAGCTCATCCCCAAAAATACGAAGTTTGGGTTTGTTCGGTTTTCGATTCCTGCGGCAATCGTATCGGTGGTGTTGTGCATCGCTTCGCTCGTATCGTGCTTTACCCTTGGTCTCAATTTTGGGATCGACTTCAAGGGCGGTACCGTGGTGGAAGCGGTTTGGGACAAGCCGATCAATCTCGCTCAAGTGCGCGAACGGGTCGGCAATATGAATTTGCGCGATGTTGGCGTGCAGGACTTCCAAGAACCAAACCAAGCCATGATCCGCTTTTTACCACCTGAAGGGGCGGATGCCTCGGCAACGGTGGATTCGGTAAAGGCCGAATTGCGGGCCCTTATGCCGGGCGTAAAATTTCCCCGCGTCGAAGTGGTGGGGCCCAAAGTCTCGGAAGAATTGGGCACCAATGGTGCCTTGGCCTTGGGCATCGCGATCATTCTGGTCGTGCTCTACATCTGGACCCGGTTTGAGTTACAAATGGGTTTTGGCTCCATCGTCGCCTTGGCGCACGACATTATTCTGACCTTGGGCTTTATGTCGGTCACGCAACTCGACTTTTCGCTTACGACCATTGCCGCGCTCTTGACGATCATCGGCTATTCGATGAACGACACGGTGGTGGTGTTCGACCGTATGCGCGAAAACATGCGCAAATATAAAAAGATGTCGTTTGGCGATATCATCGATTTGTCGACGAATGAGACGCTGTCGCGCACGATCATCACTGCGTTGACCACCTTCCTAGCATTGTTGGGCCTGACCGTTGTTGGTGGGGAAACCATGCAGGTCTTTACCGTGATCATGCTGTTTGGCGTGTTCATCGGTACTTATTCATCGATCTATGTCGCAGCACCTGTTTTGATCTTGTGGCCACCCAAACGCGGCGCTGAGAAAGCTGCAGCCAGAACCGAAGCTGACGCGCGGCCTTAGGCAAGATGCAATTAGTCCCTGCAACCGGCAAAGGTCGCCCGCTGATCACGGCCTATGGCGCGGGAGGATTTCGCTTTGGTCTGGAAACTGGTGATGTACGGCTTGAAGGCTCTGTGCTGATCTTGGCCGATACGCCCTCGGCCTGGGGGCCGCTTTCGATGGCTGATCTGGCAGGCGCGTCCCTCACCGAACACTTTGCCTCGATCTTGGCATTGCAAGGCGGAATTGAGTTCCTGCTGTTTGGAACAGGCGTGGAAATGCTACCATCACCTACTGGCCTGCGCGCCCTACTAAAGAGCGCCGGAATCGGTTTAGAGTTCATGCCAACGCCAGCGGCATGTCGCACCTATAATCATTTGGCCACCGAGGGCCGTCACTTTGCAGTGGCAATGTTACCTGTAACGTGACATGGCGCTGAAATAGGCTACATAGAGCTCAAACTAGCCATCCGTACTTAAAGGGGAAACTATGGGCGCGCTTCTTTCTAACTTCAGAAACACATTCATCGTCAGTTTGGTGCTGGCCATCCTTTTGATCGCGGTCTTCGCCGGTCAGCCAAATAACACCTCTGGCAATATGCACGAATTGATGGGCCATGCTGCCATGCGCTGGTTGCACGTGTTCTTTGGCATCTTGTGGATTGGCCTGCTCTATTACTTCAACTTCGTACAAATCCGTACCATGCCGAAAATTCCCGATGAACTGAAGCCAGCCATTGGCAAGTTTATCGCGCCAGAAGCGCTGTTCTGGTTCCGCTGGGCTGCTGTTGGTACTTTGGTGACCGGCATTTTGGTGGCTTGGGCCCGGGGCTATTTGGTCTCTTCGCTGACTTTGAACGCTGCGAATGGCTTTGCGTTAGACGATGGCCATGTCTTTATCGGCGTTGGTATGTGGCTTGCCATCATCATGTTCCTTAATGTGTGGCTGGTCATCTGGCCAAACCAGAAAATCGCTCTTGGCTTGGTTGAAGGCCCAGCTGACGCCAAGCCAAAGGCTGCGCGGACCGCCATGTTGTTTTCGCGAACCAATATGTTGTTGTCGCTCCCTATGTTGGTTTCCATGACCATGCGCCAAACCATGTGGGGCTAAGCCCGTTTCCATTGTTTGAAAGCGGCCCGCCTTTATGCGGGCCGTTTTTGTATGGGAGCCGCCATGATCAAGCTTAGTCCAGAACTGATTGAACAAGCAGCCCAGGTTGCGCCAGACCCCACCTTGGCCACCAGTTTTCTGGCACCGGAGGCGCGGGCGGGTATGATCGCACTCATTCTTTTTACCCATGAGTTGGCCCGCGCGCGCCAAGCCGTCTCAGAACCCATGTTGGCGGCAATCCGCCTTCAATGGTGGCGCGAGGCGCTAGACGAGATTTATTCGGGCAAGACCGTCCGCGCCCAGCCCACCGCACAAGCAGTGGCTCAGACCATTCTAGCTTTTGATCTGCCTCGGCCATGGTTTGATGCCATGGTGGATGCCTTTGGGGTGGAGCAAGAGGCGGTTCCGTTTGAGACTTGGGCCGATCTGGCAGAGCATGGCGACCAGACATATGGCAACTTCAACCGTTTGGCCTTGTTGATTGCGGGCGCACCGGCCATTTCAGCACCGTTAGACCAAATGGCTCGCCAAGCAGGCATTCTTTGGCGCTTATGTGACCTAATGGCGCAATGGCCGCGCTGGACGCATCGTCGCCAATTGTGGTTGCCGGAGGAGGCACAATTTAGCTTGGATGTGGAGGCGACCTTTGCAGGCAAGACCAGCCAAGCTTTGGCTGTTGCCCTCCAGCAGGCTCACAGCCATGTTTTGGCTTCACACAAAGCCGCCAACCAAGCTTGCCGAGGGGCCATTTTTGGGCAGGCGTTTCCCGCTGTCGCCTATGCCGCGCTGGGCCTACCCTATGCCAAAGCGTTTCAGGCCTTAAGCGACCCATTTCGAGAGGTAGCCTCACTGAGCTTGCTCGAGCGACAGTTGCGGCTGGTTTGGACGGTTGCTCGGCAACGCCTCTAAGCTCTCCTGTTACTTCCCGGCATCAAGTGGGGCGAGATAGAGGAAAATTGCACGATGTCCGCCATTATTGAGTGGTCCACCCAAGCGGCAATGGGTAACCTTCACATCGCGCACATAGGCATGATCGTGGACAACCCCGATGAGCCCGAAAGCGTAGCTGACCGTCGTACCCATAAAGCCGCCGCACCGCACGCGGCTCACATTGCCATATTTGCGGAATTGGCTCATCGCCCCATCCCAGGGGGCAACACCGAAATCACCTAAAACAGCCACGGGGCCTTCTTGATCACCCGCACGCACCGCCGCGCGGTTCAATTGAGACTCGCGGGCCGTCCCAACCCCTTGTCCGGCTTTAGAAGGCGGCGGCAGAGTGGCGATAATGGTTAGGTCGTCTGCGGCCGTGCGGGCAATCGTTGGCTCACCCGGTGCGGTTGAAGACTGCCATCGCCCGCGCGACAGCACCGCAATACTGGTCGGATCCGCGAAATTTGGTCTCTCAATCACGTTCCAGCCCCGGGGAGGGGTCAAAACACTTTGAGGAGCCTTCGCGACAAGTAAAAGGCCAGCCTTTTGGCGCTCTGCTTCGCGGAAAATTTTTGCAAGCGATTTATCGTCACCGTCAACATTGGCCCAAGCCACAACAGCATTTGAGACCTGTCCGCCCTTGGGGCCCGCGCCAAGAGCAGGTAAAATCACAATCAGATTGACCAAGCCTACCAGTGCCGACGCAATTATCATATTGTGGCTGCGTACGAAGGCCCACAAGAGGCCTGCGGCTAAGGCCAGCACCGTCCAATACCAGCGATAGCTGGACACCGCGTCAAACGGATAGCCTACGGGTGCTAGGAATGATAAAATTGTAAAAAAGAGGGCGACGGCGAAGACAGCTGTCCCCGCCACTGTAGCAGCCAGTTTCTGCGCCGCTTTTCGTCGTCCAATCGAGCTGCGCTTCATGTTTGCCCGGCGTTGGGTCGCCCGTGATGGGCCCGTGCGTCGTTCAATCCGTCGAATTGCAGGGGGCGAGGTGGTGTCTAGTGGCGCTGCTTCGAGCGCAGGAGATGGCTTGTCAGGACCCTCTGCCTCATGAGGGGTAATAGGTTCGTTCGCACGATCAGCTTCGGGCTCTGGGATTGGCTGCTGCCTTGGAGTGGTTTCGGCCTGAACCTCTGAGGGGACTTCCAGCGGTTCGATTTCCACGGCTTGGACCACTGGCTCCGCAATGGGGTCCGGCTCGAAATCATCGGGTGTTTGAATGTCAAAGGCGGCTTCGGTTTCAGGGGCCGTGACAGGCTCCTTAGGAACGGATTCAACGGGTTCTTCTACCTCTGACGCGTCGGGCGCAGCGTCGGTGATCAATTCAGGTTTACATTCAGGTGCAGGATCTGGAGCGTGCGCTTGGCTATCAGCTGGGCTTTCCATCCAGTCCAGCAGACTCGGCTGGTTGGTTTCTTCAGCAGGCTTCGACCTGGCGAGCGGCGCTGTTTCGTCTGCCCGAAGTGGTTCAGCTGCAGGAGCTGGCTCGTCAAACACGCTTCGATCCGGATCGAGTGGTGCGGCATAACTGGCGGCCGCTGGCAGGGGCTCGTCGCGGACCGAGCGACCCAGCAGCGGGTCGTACTCCTCGTCCAGCTCATCAACGGGCCCAAGTCGCAGGATCGGTTTTGCCATATTTGCCCGACTTTCTCATCCGCCAAACAAGGCTTTTCTCCGCACGTGCAATCCTTTGCGCGCGCAAGTTGACCCTGTCTTGGACCGAAGACTCCTTTACGGAAACAAAGGCTCCATCGTCAATCCTTGTGACTCAGGCAGGCCAAAGGCAACATTCATGTTCTGAATGGCTTGGCCACCTGATCCTTTGACCAGATTGTCGATCACGCCCACCACGATGACGCGACCGGGGATCCGGTCTGGGAAGACCGCGAGAATGCACAGGTTTGAACCCCTTACCCAGCGTGTATCTGGCGAGGCCCCTTTGGGAGCTAGTTTGATGAAGGCTTCGTGTGCATAACGCTGTTCTAGGGCTGCACGCACATCCTCCACGGACGCGCCCTGGGCCAGCTTCAAATGGCATGTCACCAACTCGCCGCGCGTCATGGGTACCAGGTGCGGCGTAAAGTTTACAAGGACCGGTGTGCCTGAGGCCAGCGACAATTCTTGCTCAATCTCGGGCGCATGGCGATGGTTCCCGACGCTATAGGCGTGCAGACCTTCCGCCGCTTCACAGAACAAATTGCCTTCCTTCAGGCCACGACCAGCGCCTGACACCCCGGACTTCGCATCCACAATCATGTCCTCTGGCGAGACGACACCTGCTTCCACCAGAGGCTTGATCGCGAGCAGGGTGGCGGTTGGATAACAGCCGGGGCAGGCAATCACGTCTGGCTTTTGGGTCAGCTCTGCCCGCGCAAACTCTGTCAGACCATAAACCGCGCTGCGGGTCTTCTCCGGGTGGAGGTGGCTGCGGCCATAAACATCGGCGTAGGTAACCGGATCGCGGAACCGGAAGTCGGCGCTCAGATCGATGACTGTTACCTGCGAGGGAAGTTCGCCCAATAGTTCTTCACTGGCCCCATGCGGCAAGCAGCCAAACGCTACATCCACCCCGTCCCAATTCACATCCTCGGCCTTGACCAAGGTACGATCCGCAAAGGGGTGCAAATGCGGGAACAGATCACCCAAGGATCGCCCGGCTTGTGCATTGGCCGTAATCGCGCCGACACGGACGTTGGTATGGTGGGCGAGTAAACGAATGGTCTCTGCCCCCGTATAGCCAGAGGCACCAAGGATGGCGGCATTCAGGGTCTGGGTGGTCATGGGATTTGCCTTCAAAGTCCGAAACGAAAACGGGCGGCCCGCTAAGGCCGCCCGCTTGAAACATGGATATGTTCGACGCGTAGGTCTTAGCGCTTGGAGAACTGGAAGCTACGGCGTGCTTTCGCACGTCCATACTTCTTACGCTCAACCACACGGCTGTCGCGGGTCAGATAACCAAATGGCTTCAGAACTGGACGCAGACCTGGCTCGAAGCGGGTCAAAGCGGTTGCGATCCCGTGGCGAACCGCACCAGCTTGGCCCGACAGACCGCCACCCTTTACGGTGGCGATAACATCAAACTCGGTGGCGCGATCGGTCACTTGCATAGGCTGGTTGATCACCATGCGCAGAACTGGGCGCGCGAAATAAGCGCCTTGGTCTTTGCCATTGATGGTGATTTTGCCTGTGCCGCGCTTTACCCAAACGCGAGCAATTGCGTTCTTGCGCTTGCCGGTCGAATAAGCCCGACCCAAGGAGTCGATTTCTGGTTCACGAACGACCACTTCCACAACACCTTCACCGGTGCCCATGGAGGCGAGGTCTTCGAAGCTCTTTGCTACTTCTTCCATTATGCGGCCCCGACGTTCTTGCGGTTACGACCCTTGAAATCTACCACTTCTGGAGATTGGGCCTCATGAGGATGTTCAGTGCCAGCGTAAACGCGCAGCTTGCCGAATTGCGAGCGAGCCAAAGGGCTTTCCTTTGGCATCATGCGCAGTACGGCCTTTTCCAGCACGCGCTCTGGGAAGCGACCGCCGAGCAAACGCGCAGCCGTGGTTTCCTTGATGCCGCCAGCATAGCCGGTGTGGCGATAATAAACTTTGTCACGCAGCTTGTTGCCGGTGAAAACGACCTTTTCTGCATTGATGACCACAACATGGTCGCCAACATCGGCATGAGGCGTGAAATCTGGACGGTGCTTGCCGCGCAAACGCATGGCGATAAAGGTCGCGAGGCGGCCAACAACCACCCCTTCGGCATCTACCACGATCCATTTACGGTCGGCTTCGTGCGTCTTGGCACTGAAGGTCTTCATGGAGTTAGTTCCAAATGAACGCGACCGCCCGAAAGGGGCGGCCACTTGAGAGCGGCGCTTCTAGGCGGGAGCAAAACTTATGTCAACAGGCTTGCTGAAATTGATATAAAAACAGCTTGTTAGATATGAGGTATCATGATACCGTATTATCTCGTCGATTGGATACACATCACGTTTATCTGAATGGGACCTTTAACGGCAAGGCCCATGGCTTTCAGTGAGGGCGGTCGAAGCGTGTCGGATAGGCAGCCCAATTTGTCGGCGAATATCGACCAAAAATCGCGCAAGTTCTATGGTTTCATGATCAGATCGTCTAACATGATAGTCACCCCCGATCAGTCATTTCAACAGGGGACGCCTACCATGCATCGTCGCACACTTATGATTGGCCTGTAGTCCGGCTTGGCTGTTGTTGCAACACAAACGCGGGCGGCAAGCCGTCTCAACGCGGCTGCATCACGCTTAGACCCCGCCTGGGTGCGCTTAACTTGGAATGCTTCTGCCGGTACAGCTCGGCTTCTGGCTTCCACCGAACCAAATGCTAACCTATTTACGATGAAGGAGGTTGCTGGTGCGGTGCAAAACGGACAATTGGATGTTGCTGCCCCGATTTCCCCTCGCCCTTACTTCCTGATCCGCACACGCTCTGGCGGCCAAGTGCGGATTGCTGAGCGCCTCTTGCCGCTCGAAGGCCGCCGCAATTTCCGAGACTTAGGTGGCTATGTAGCGCACCGCGGCAAAAATGTGAGCTGGGGAAAGATCTATCGCTCTGGGGTGATGGTGAAGTTCACGACAAATGACACCGCTTATCTGCATAGCCTTGGTATCGCAATGATCTGTGATCTTCGTAGCGGGCGAGAGCGTTCCAGCGAACCAAGCGCCTTGCTCGGCAGGGATGGGGTTAAGCTTCTGTCAAAGGATTATGAGATGGGCTCGTCCTCGAACAAGCTGATGGCCGCAAAGACCAAAGATGAAGCGGTCGTGATCTTTGGCGATGCCTATATCGACTTCGTTCAAACGCTTGCGCCGCAATATAAAGAGATGTTTGAAAGCCTGTTGGAGAATAAAGCCCTTCTGGCGGTGAATTGTACCGCAGGCAAAGACCGGACCGGTGTGGCAAGTGCGCTGATCCTGTCGGTGCTGGGTGTCGACCGTGCTGACCTGGTTGCCGATTATGCACTCAGCCAGACTTTCGTGCCGCTGGCCTATTATTTTAATCAAGCCTCCGGGGCGACGGCGGCACAAACCAGCCCGTTTGCGCGTTTGCCGCGCTCGATTGCTGAAGTGATTTTGGGGTCCGACCCAGCTGTCATGCACCATGCGCTTGGCCGGATAGACCGGGAATTTGGTGGACCTATCGGCCTGGCAAAGAAGCAATTTGGCCTAACAGACTCCGCGATTGTGAAGCTGCGGGCAGATTATTTGGTCTAATTTGGGGCGCAGGCTCAGCTTTTGTAATGCACAATGCAGGTCAGAGCCTAAATCTCGCATTGAATCCATTTAATCCCATTGAATGGGGTCAAATCCCATGTTATCCCAAAGATGGATTGCTTTGGGGGCTACATGCGCTTTGTTTCGACCTATGATGCGGGATTGGATGACAAGCGGCGGGTAACCCTGCCTGCTGACTTCCGCTCCGGGTTGAACGCCGAAGGCGACGCGCAAGATCATGTGCGTGTTTGGCCCGGCGATGGCGATTGGCTGGAAGGGGCGGACGATCGCTTTATCGCTGCGCTGTCACAATCGGCTGAAGACTTGGCGCAAGATGATCCAGAGGCAGCAGAGGCGGCAACCTTGGCCATTTTGGGTGGCTCTCGCAAGCTGGCTTTAGACGGGGCGGGCCGGATCGTCTTGCCCGAAACCTTCGTTTCCCACGCAAGCCTCGCAGACCGCGTCAGCTTCGTCGGTCTTGGACCCTATTTCCGCATCGCGAGCCCAGAGGTCGCTGCCCGCATGGCGCAGACCGCGCGGGATCGAACTGCAGCCACGAAAGCTAAAATTTTCGCGATGGCCCGGCGCAAAGTGCGGGAAGGGGGGCCGGAATGAGCGGCCACCTACCCGTGATGATGGCCGAAGTGCTTGAAACGCTGGCCCCGCAAGCGGGTCAGGTGATTGTCGACGGCACATTTGGCGGCGGTGGCTACTCACGCGCAATTTTGGCTGCAGCGGCCTGTCAGGTCATCGGCCTTGATCGCGACCCCGGTGCTGTTGTGCGTGGCAAGGCCTTAGAGCGAGAAATGCCTGGCCGCTTCACCATGGTTGAAACGCAGTTTTCCAAATTGGCCGAGCTGCAAGACAAGATGGATGCAGTGGTGCTTGATATTGGCGTGTCGTCCTTCCAGATTGACCAGCCGGAGCGCGGCTTTTCCTTCATGCAGGATGGGCCGTTGGATATGCGCATGGGCAAGGATGGCCCCAGTGCTGCCGATGTTGTGGCACAACTGACCGAGGTCGAGCTCAGCACCTTGTTTCATGTCTATGGTGAAGAGCGTGAAGCGCGCCGTATTGCTCGCGCGATTGTCACCGATCGGGTCGCGACCCCCTATTTGCGGACTTCGGAATTGGCGGGCGTTGTGTCCCGCGTCATTGGCCGTAAACATCAAGATCACATTCATCCTGCAACCCGCGTGTTTCAAGCCCTGCGCATCTATGTGAACGATGAGATTGGCGAGCTGGAAAAGGCCTTGGCGGCGGCTGAGGCTGTTTTGCCCCCTGGTGGTCGCTTGGTTGTCGTGACGTTTCATTCCCTAGAAGACCGCGCCGTCAAGACGTTCTTGAATGACCGCAGCAAGGAGGTGCCGGGGTCTCGTCACGCGCCTGCACAAGCTAGCCCTGCTGCCTCGTTCAGCCTAATTAACCGCAAGCCCTTGATAGCGACCGAGGCTGAAGTTGCGGCCAACCCGCGCGCGCGTTCAGCCAAACTGCGAGCCGCAATCCGAACCAGAGCACCAGCCCGCTTGGGCCTCCTCAAAGGCCTTCGCGGTGTTCCATCACTTGATCAGATCAAGAGGGCCGCATGACACTGACCCGAACCCATTTGTTTGGATTTGTCGGCCTTGTGGCTCTGGCTTTGGCGCTTTATTGGGCCAAGGCAGAAGCCCAAGCAGTACGCGAAAAAGTCTTGGTGCTCCAAGAAGAAGTTGACACCGAGCGGCGCGCCGTGCGTACCTTGGAAGCAGAACTTGCTTGGGTTGAGCGCCCGGACCGGTTGGAAACGGCAGCCACGCGCAAAATGGGTTTAGTTCCGGTGACCGCGGAACGTATCGCCACTGTGGAAGATATTGATCAGATCGCCCCCTTGCGTGCCGCAATTTCGGCGGCAGATGCCAGGGCGACAGCTAAGCCCCTTATCGCACAAAAACCAACTGAATCTGCGTCAGACAAGCCAAAGGCTTTAACGTTAAAGCCCGCCCCGATTACGACAGTGGTGGCACGATGACCGACGCCCTGCGCCCAGAACCCAGCTTCGATTGGCCAAAGCCTGCCCCCCGTGATGAAGGCGGTATTGGCACGATGCGGGGGCGCACCATTGCACTCGCTGTTGCCTTTTGCGCGGGCTTTGGTCTTTTAAGTCTGCGTGCCATTCAGATTGGTTTGTTCCGGCCGGTCGATGAGGCAGCAACCGCCGCACGGGCTGCTGTTGCCCCGCCATCCAAGCGAGCCGATATTGCCGATCGCAATGGCCGATTGCTTGCAACTTCGCTGATGGTCCATTCCCTCTATGCCGATCCAAAGCGTGTTTGGGATCCGGTCGAGGCCGCGCGGGCCTTGCGCAAAGTCTTCCCGGAATTGGATGAGGCGAGCCTCGTTGAGAAGCTCTCGAGCCGCTCGCGCTTTGTGTGGATCAAGCGCCGCCTGACACCTAAGCAAAAGCAAGCCGTTTGGGAATTGGCTCAGCCCGGCCTTGAATTTATTGAAGAATCCGAGCGGATTTATCCAATGGGTCATCTCGCTGGCCATGTCATCGGTTCAATGCATCCCGATGGTTCAGGTATCAATGGGATAGAGCGCGCCTTAAATGACCGCCTAACAACAGGAACTGGCGCAGAACCCGTGCGGCTGTCGTTAGATATGCGTGTGCAATACATCTTAGAGCGCGAACTGGGTGAAGCTGCCAGTGCATTCCGTGCTCAAGGCGGTGCGGCGGTCATGCTGGATGCAAAGACGGGCGAGGTTATCGCTTCGGCTTCGTGGCCCTCCATGGACCCCAATCGGCCAGAGGCAAATACGCCCAACCAGCAAAATAATCGGGTGACCAATTCACGGTTTGAAATGGGCTCGACTTTCAAGGTCTTCACCGTCGCGATTGGACTTGAAGATAACATCATTACCCCTGAATCCGTTTTCGATGCGCGCGCGCCGATACGGATTGGCTCGGAGTTGATTTCAGATTTCCACGCCATGAACAAGATTGTGTCGGTGTCGGAAATTCTAACGCACTCTTCCAACATCGGCACCGTTCGCATTGCTAGTTCAGTCGGTGCACCGCGTGTCCGCGAATTCTACTCCCGTCTTGGCCTAATGGATGCCGCGGGCGGCGAGCTACTGGAGAATGCCCGGCCAATCCTGCCCAAGCGGTGGAGCGAGATTGCTGCCGCCACAGCCTCCTTTGGTCACGGAATTGCCGTCTCGCCTATGGCGGTGGCGGGGGGATATGCGGCTGTTTCCAATGGTGGTCACTATATTCGTCCGACCTTTATCGCCCGAGATCCTGCTGTTCCTGTATCCAGTCGCACCGTTTTGACCCCTGCGACATCGCAAACTGTTGTGAAACTGATGCGCGAAGTGGTTACGGGCGGTACAGGCAAGAATGCCGAAGCCTTCGGTTATGAAGTTGCAGGCAAAACCGGGACGGCAGAAAAAGCCGGGTCAAACGGCTATGATTCAAATCGGCGTGTGTCAAGTTTTGCCGGGGTGTTTCCCGCTAAAGACCCTCGGTACGCGATCGTTTTCTTGCTCGATGAGCCAAAGGGCTATGCACAGTCAGGTGGCGCAGCGACCGCCGCCTTTGCTGCAGCACCGTCTGTCTCGCGAATTATTGCACGCTCTGCGCCGCTTCTGGGGATTGCGCCGACACGCGCCTTAGCTCAGATGGAGCCGCTGCGCGCGCCGACGCTTAAGTCTGCGCCACCACAAAAGACCAATCTGTCGCAGAAAGCGACGCAGGGGGAGCCATGAAACTCGCCGATCTCCTCGACCTCGGGTTCGGACATCCAGCTGCAAACCTCACCATCACGGGCCTATCCTCTGACAGTCGCACGACCAAGCCAGGGGACTTGTTCGCTGCCCTAACCGGCACACAAAGCGATGGCCGTGCCTATGTGACCCAAGCTGTATCAGCTGGCGCTGTCGCGATTCTGGCAGAGCCGGGCTTACACAATTGCGGTGTGCCCGTGATCGAAGTACCCCAAGCCCGCGCTGCGCTGTCGAGTGTGGCCTCGCGCTTTTTTCCCCGCCAACCTGCTTGTGTGGTCGCCATCACGGGCACCAATGGGAAGAGTTCGACTGTCGATTTCTTGCGACAAATATGGACCCATGCGGGCCGGGCGGCCGCAAGCGTCGGCACGTTAGGAGCCATTGGCCCGAACGGCCGCATCGATCTGGGCTTTACAACGCCTGATCCGATTGCGCTGCATGCCACACTTCAAAGTTTGGCAGATGAAGGCATCACCCATATTGCGATGGAAAGCTCCTCGCATGCCTTGGATCAACGACGGATGCATGGCGTGCGTTTGTCCGCGGCCGGCTTTTCCAATCTTACCCAAGACCATCTCGACTATCACGGCACGATGGCGGAGTATCGCCATGCTAAGTTACGCTTATTCAATGATCTGTTGTGCGCGGGTCAGCCCGCCATTGTGAACGCCGATGCCGTCGAGGCCCCGGCCTTTGAAGAAGCCGCTAAAGCCAGATCATTAGACTTGAAATTGGTTGGCTGGCGCGGGGACTTCCTGAAGATCGAAGAACTCTGGCCCAAGCCTGCCAGCCAACGCGTTGATCTGCGCTTTGCCAATAAGACTTATCCCGTCGAAATTCCCCTGATTGGCGAGTTTCAGGCCCTCAATGCCGTCATGGCAGCTGGCTTTGCGCTGTCTTTGGGCGAAGAGCCTGGCCAGGTGTTTGAAGGCCTGGCGGGCTTAAAGACAGTCAAGGGCCGTATGGAACATATTGGGAGCACCGAGGATGGGGCCCATGTGTTTGTCGATTATGCCCATACCCCAGACGGGCTGGATGTCTTGTTGCGCGCTGCCCGCCCACATGCGCCGGGTCGCCTGGTTTTGGTGTTTGGTTGCGGTGGTGACCGGGATAAGGGCAAGCGGCCCTTGATGGGCGGTTTGGCTGCCAAATTTGGCGATGTTGTCATCGTCACAAACGATAACCCCCGCACTGAGGATGCTGCCCAAATCCGTATAGAGGTTATGGTCGGCTGCCCTGACGCGCTTGAAATTGGCGACCGGGGTGAGGCGATTGCCCATGCCGTGGGCCTCTTGAAGAAGGGCGATTGCCTGTTGATTGCCGGTAAGGGCCATGAGACCGGCCAATTGGTGCAGGGGAAGGTTTTACCCTTCTCAGATCAGGAAGCCGCCGCTTCTGCCCTTTTGGCGCGAGGAGGCACGCTTGACTGAACCTCTCTGGACCTCAGGGGCTGCAGCTTTAGCCGTTTCCGGCAAAGCCCAAGGCCAATGGGCGGTGAACGGCATCTCTATCGACAGTCGCGCGGTTGAACCCGGAGACCTGTTTGTTGCACTAAAAGCCGACCGCGATGGCCACAACTTCGTTCGCACTGCCCTGGCAGCAGGTGCTCGTGCCGCCATGGTAGTAGAATCCGCGTGCGCCGATGCCGGCGCACCGCTTTTGGTGGTGCCTGACACACTGCTGGCACTTGAAAACCTTGGCACACAAGCGCGCCGCCGCAATGTCATCGCGACCCGTGTGGCTATTACCGGTTCGGTCGGCAAAACCACGGTCAAAGAAATGACGGCGACAGCTTTGGCCGCCACTGCTAAGACCCATCGCTCTGTCAAATCCTACAATAACCATTGGGGTGTGCCGCTGACCTTGGCCCGCATGCCAGGCGATGCCCGGTTTGGCGTGTTTGAGATTGGCATGAATCATGGCGGAGAAATTTCGCGCTTGTCACCGCAAGTGCGCCCCCATATTGCCGCGATCACCATGGTTGCGCCCGTCCATATCGAGCATTTTGCAGATGAGACCGGCATTGCTGATGCCAAGGCGGAAATCTTCTTGGGCCTTGATGGGGGCGGCATAGCGCTGATCCCTGGAGAAAATCGTCATGCAGCACGCTTGGCGGCGCGGGCTCGCGACCGCGATGGTATTGCCATTCTGACCTTTGGCATGCAGCCCGGCTTTGACGCCCACATCGTCGCGATTGACGATATGGAGCAGTGCCGTCGCGTGACCGCCGATATCATGGGCCAACAACTCAGCTGGGTTATCCAAGAGCCTGGCGCGCATTGGGTTCATAATGGTCTGTGCGCACTTACTCTGGCGGTGCTGGCGGGTGGCGATGGCCAAGCGGCTGCGGCTGCACTCTCGCAATTTGGGGCCATTGATGGTCGAGGTGTATCGCGGCCCATCTCGCTCGCATCTGGTGGCTTCTTCGTCTTGGTGGATGAGGCCTATAATGCCAATCCAGCTTCCATGGCCGAAGCCATTTTGACTTTGTCTGGTCGCGCTGGCTTACGCCGCATTGCGGCTCTCGGCGACATGCTGGAATTGGGCATGCAGGAAAATGCTTATCACGCGGCTGTCGCCGAAGATGTCATCCGCGCTGGGATTGACCTCGTCTTCTGTGCAGGCCCGCGCATGAAGCATTTGTGGGACGCGCTCCCTCAAGCTCTACGCGGGGCTTATGCCGTCACCGCTATTGAGCTTGCCCCCGTACTCGCCCAAGCAGTGCAAGCAGGTGACGTGGTTATGGTCAAAGGTTCAAACGGGTCGAAGATGGCCGAAGTTGTGCGTGCGCTGCAAGCACTTGAAGCCCCCGATGGAGAGCGCTGATGCTATACGAATTGCTGCACCCCCACTTTAACATTTTCACCTATCTAACCTTCCGCACGGCGGGTGCTGTCGTCACGGCGGCCTTGATCATGTTTGTTTTTGGCAAGCCGATGATTGGCTGGCTCCGGGTCAAGCAGGGTAAGGGCCAACCGATCCGTACCGATGGTCCAGAAAGCCATTTCAAAAAAGCCGGGACGCCGACTATGGGCGGGGCCATGATCTTGTTGTCCATCTTTGTCGGAGCGCTTTTATGGGCCGACCTTAAGAACCCTTATGTCTGGATCGTCTTGGGCGTCACGGCTGGCTATGGCTTCATTGGCTTTCTCGATGATTATGCCAAAGTCGCCAAGCAAAAAACCGATGGCGTCTCCTCGCTGTTTCGACTGGCGGGTGAGTTTGTGGTGGCTTTCATCGCCGTTTATTTCATTGCCCAGCTCCAGAATAGCGGGGATAATGCGCCGCCGGGCTTTGGGACGTCGATTGCCTTTCCCTTCTTCAAGGACCTTTTGCTCAATCTAGGCTGGTTCACTCTGATTTTTGGCATGATTGTCGTGGTCGGGTTTGGCAATGCCGTGAACATGACTGATGGCCTGGACGGTTTGGCGATCATGCCGGTGATGATCGCGTCGGCGACGTTTGGCCTCATCGTGTATCTCGTTGGTAATTTCGTCTTCGCCAATTATCTCCAGCTTCACTTCGTGCAAGGGGTGGGTGAGATCGCCATCATTCTGGGGGCGGTTTTAGGCGCAGGCCTTGGCTTCCTGTGGTGGAATGCCCCTCCGGCACAGATCTTTATGGGCGACACGGGGTCTTTGGCCCTCGGCGGCCTTCTGGGAATCACGGCGGTTGCGACGAAGCATGAATTTGTGCTGGCCATTGTCGGTGGACTGTTTGTCCTGGAGTTGGTTTCGGTCATCGTGCAGGTCACCAGCTTCAAGCTAACCGGCAAGCGGGTGTTCCGCATGGCCCCCATCCACCATCACTTTGAGAAGCTGGGTTGGAGTGAGCCCACAGTGGTAATCCGCTTCTGGATTATTGCCACTGTCCTGGCCTTGATCGGTCTGACCACGTTGAAGCTGCGTTAGTACTCAAGGACCCGACACCATGTTCCCTGTCACAACGTTTAAAGGCCAGAAAGTTGCCGTGTTCGGCTTGGCACGCACAGGTATTGCAGCAGCTTTGGCGTTGAAAGCGGGTGGCGCGCAAGTTCTGGCGTGGGACGAGGGGGAAGCAGGCCGGGCGGCAGCCCTGGTCCACGGCCTGACGCTTGTTGATTTGTCATCGACCGCATTTGAGGGTTTGGCGGCCTTGGTCATGAGCCCTGGCGTGCCGATCTACGGCCCCGGACAGCATTGGACGGTCACTATGGCCCATGCGGCAAACGTGCCCGTCATTGGCGACGTCGAACTTTTTGCACGCGAACTCAATGCTATCCCGGAGGCCCAGCGCCCGGCTGTCATTGCCATCACCGGAACCAATGGCAAATCCACCACTACCGCATTGATCGCCCATATTTTGGCGTCTAGTGGCAAGGACGTGCGTATGGGTGGCAATATCGGAACGGGCGTGCTCGCGCTTGATCCACCTCGCCCGGATGCCATTTATGTGCTCGAACTTTCTTCCTACCAGCTCGACCTGGTCGAAAGCCTGCAAGCCAAAGTGGCTATCCACCTCAATCTGACTCCTGACCATTTAGAACGCCATGGCACGATGGAGCGCTATGCAGCTGCAAAGCGGCGGATATTCAATAATCAGACTGCCACCGATTGGGCGATTGTTGGCGTTGATGATGATTGGGGCATGGCGCTGTGCACGCGGATGAATGCCGGGGCACAGCGGGTTGTAGTGCCGATTTCGGCCTGCCAAGCCCTTGGCAAAGGGGTTTGCGCGCTGGGCTCGATGTTGTGGGATAATCTTGATGGTCGCAGCCAGATGGTCGTCGATCTTGCCCATGCCCATGCACTGCCAGGCTCCCAT
Organism: Maricaulis salignorans; assembly: GCA_943372135.1. GTDB lineage: Bacteria > Pseudomonadota > Alphaproteobacteria > Caulobacterales > Aquidulcibacteraceae > Aquidulcibacter. The sequence goes on from CALRXH020000008.1 coordinate 87,705, forward strand.
AGTGCACAGAATGCTACCGCAGCCTATGCTGCGGCGCGCGCCTTGGGACTCAGCCCCCAAGCCATCACCAAAGCCTTGATCAGCTTTGCGGGCCTTGAACATCGCTTGCAGGAAATTGGTCAGGTCGGCCCGATCCGGTTTTACAACGACTCCAAGGCCACCAATGCGGATGCCGCCGCACAAGCCTTGGCCGCTTTTCCAAAACTGCGCTGGATTGTGGGCGGGCAAGCCAAAGTGGGCGGGATCGATAGCCTCCTGCCTTTATTTGATCACGTCAGCAAAGCCTATCTGATTGGCGAGGCCAGTGGTGCCTTCGCCAAGACTCTCGAGGGCCGTGTGTTGTTTGAGCCATGCGGCACAATCGATGTCGCAACCGCACGCGCGTTTGCCGATGCACAACAGACGCAGAGCGAGGAAGTTATCGTGCTTTCCCCGGCCTGCGCCAGTTTCGATCAATTTCCAGATTTTGAAGCACGCGGACGGCATTTTATCGCCTGCGTGAAAGGACTCATTAACTCTGATGATGGCCTATCGCAGAAAGCGCATTTTGCAGCCGAAACGGTGTAGCGCCCTCATGTCCTTTTTGGAGCCACCCTATGGCGATGCTTGCTTCTGTCAGACTGCCTCGCGCTGAGTTCACCTTTATCGCTGATTGGTGGCGGACGATTGATCGACCGGTTGTGTTGATCGCGGTGGTGCTGATGACCATGGGATTGGTGTTCAGCTTTGCGTCGTCGGGGGCTGCCACCGGCCGACTGGGCTTTAGCAATGAGTATTTTTTTGTGCTGCGCCAAGCGATGTTTGCCTCGATCGGCGCTTGCGTCGTTGTTGTTTTGTCCTTCTTAAGCCCTACGGGCGTGCGGCGTGCGGCAGCCCTACTCTACCTTTTGGCCGTCATCTTGATGGTTTATATCCTTATGTTTGGGCATGAGGCCAAAGGGGCCCAGCGTTGGTTGCGGATTGGAAGCTTTTCGTTCCAGCCGTCGGAACTTCTCAAGCCATCCTTGATTGTGCTTGCGGCCTGGTTGTTTTCCAAACGGATTGAGACACCGTTCTTTCCTGCTGCGCGCATCGGCATGGCGCTCTATGTCCTGCCGGTGGCGTTGTTGATCGCCCAGCCCGACATTGGCCAGACGGGCCTGTTGACCATGGCTTTCCTGACCGTATTTCTGATTTCCGGCATGTCCTGGGTGTGGATTGCAGCTTTTGCCAGTGCGGCAGTCGTCGGCGGCGGGGTTTTGTACTTTGCCTTTGAACATGTGCAAAAACGCGTGCAAGGCTTTTTGAACCCCGAAGCCGGGGAAACCTATCAGACCGACCGGGCGCTCGATGCCATTGCTGCGGGCGACTTTTTGGGCCGTGGCCCGGGCGAGGGCGAGATCAAGCACTTTCTGCCCGATGCCCATACCGATTTCATTTATTCAGTTGCGGCAGAAGAGTTTGGCCTGATCGCCAGCGTTGGCCTTGTGGTCCTGTTCTGTGCGCTGGTGGTGCGTGGCCTTTTGATTGCCAACCGGCAAAGCGAGAATTTCCCGCAATTGGCCGCAACTGGTTTGTTTGCCCTGATCGGCTATCAGGCCGCGATCAATCTGGCGGTGAACCTGAACCTAATGCCTGCCAAAGGCATGACGCTGCCCTTTATCTCCTATGGCGGATCGTCCATTTTGGGCTCTGCCGTCACTATTGGATTGGCTTTGGCCTTAACCCGTAAGCGGCCCGGTCAAGATTTGCGTAATGGCAAGTCACAAGGTTGGGTTGGTTGGTAAGCCTACCTAGCCCGCCTTATTCAGCAGTCACTTACCGCCCAAAGCGCTTCATTCTATACTCAAAGCGCCTTAAAGAACGGGTGAATTTCCGTTCCAAGGATGAAGTGCAGATATGGGCCCACTTGTTATCATCGCTGCCGGTGGCACGGGCGGTCATATGTTTCCAGCCCGCGCCTTTGCCGATGCCATTGTCGCCCGTGGCGGCCGTGTTGTCTTGGTCACCGACCCACGTGGCAAGCGCTATACCGAGGGCTTTCCCGCCGACGAAGTTCTGATCCTGCCCGTAACCAATGCAGAGGAAGGCGGGATCAAGGGGAAGATTGATGCAGGCTTTGCCGTGATGAAGAGCCTCAATCTCGTCGGCCCCTTTATCAAGAGCCACGACCCTGCAGCCATTATTGGCTTTGGTGGCTATCCGACCTTTCCAGTTCTGTTTTCCAGCGGCAAAATCCCCGTCATCGTGCATGAGCAAAATGCTGTGCTGGGCCGGGTCAACCGCTTGTTTCAAGGCAAGGCTGTTTCGGTTGCATCAGGATTTGCCCAGCTCGACGGGTTAGAACATCCTGACAAACATGTTGTGGTCGGCAACCCCGTGCGCCAGCCCATTGTCGATGCCCGCTTGGACGGCTATCCCGATCTAGCGAGCGGCAATTTGCGCCTATTGGTGACGGGCGGCAGCCAAGGCGCGCGCGTTTTGGGCAGCATCGTACCCCAAGCCATCGCGTCTCTGCCAGAGCATCTTCGGGCCCGGCTGTTTGTCTCCCATCAGGTCCGTGAAGAGCAATGCGACTTTGCCCGTGACACCTATACCGAGGCTGGCGTTCAGTGCGAGGTTTGGCCCTTCTTCAAAGATATGGCCGACCGCTTGGGTAAATGTCATTTGGTTATCGGCCGGGCTGGGGCGTCTACCGTGTCAGAAACCGCTGTGGTCGGTCGCCCCGCCATACTGGTACCGCTGCCCGGTGCCACCAATGACCACCAGACTTTCAATGCCGAAGCCTTGGCCAGCGTCGGGGCAGCCGATGTGATCAAGGAGAATGATTTTACCGTCGATGCCTTGGCCCAATTGTTGGAAAACCGCCTGACCGCCCCAGATGAGCTACAAAAGCGCGCCAAAGCGGCCAGAAGCACAGGTAAGCCCGATGCGGCAGAGGCCTTGGCCGATGTGGTATTTGCGGCCATTCAGAAAAATGCTTAACTTGGGCACACTCGGGGCGATTTGCGCCTGAGTAAAACGGGGTGCAGGCGATGGCGGTGGTTAAGGGACGTGTTGAGCCGATCAAGATGATAGATTTTCCCGCCTCTTTACGGCTTCCCGTGCGCTCCTCCTACGACCAAGTGCCAGCGGCAGTGGCCATGCCGATAATCTTCTCAGTCAATAACGAAAAGGTCTCCTTTAATAGCCGGATACCAGTGATCGTAGCCGAGCGGGATGAGATCCTGGTGGCAGGGACGACAAGGAGTACGGAATTCTCCATGCCACGGCCTATGAGAATTTGACGCGCGCGGTGGGAAAAACCAGCGTGCTTCCTCGTGTTTTTACTATGAGCGTTTATGTCACATCCGTGATGAGTGTCCCTTTATATTACTGGATGATGTCATCGAGTGGTGCAGACTTCAGCGGCCCAATTTTCATGGCGCTGGGTTTAGTTGTCACCGGGGCCTTAGATCGCGTCTCGTTTTCTTGAAAACGAGGTTGCGATCTAAATTTATGATTTAGGGCCAGTTTTACACCATTTTTCGATTCCGAAAAATGGTGAACGGCCCTAGTGGGGCCACTCTTATTCTTCCATGCCTACAATCAACCGATGCAGCGCGACGCGCAAGAACTCGCCACCTATGCGCGCGACCACTTGCTAACCCGGCGTGATTAATACAAGTCTGACCCTCTATTCTCGCCTCTAAACAATGGCCCAGCTTGGCCTGGAACTTTTTCCCATGCGAACCAACTCCATCCCCCTTGATGTCGGTGCCATTCATATTGTCGGCATTGGCGGGATTGGGATGAGTGGGATTGCCGAAGTCCTCGCCCATTGGGGCCATAAGGTTCAAGGCTCTGATGCTAAGGACAGTTCTAATCTTGACCGCTTGCGCAAGGCCGGGATCAAAGTGTTTGTCGGCCATGATGGGGCCCATGTGGCTGAAGCCGGGATCGTGCTGATTTCCTCGGCTGTAAAGCCTGATAATGTGGAAGTCGTGGCTGCGCGCGATCAAGGTACTCCCGTGGTGCGCCGGGCCGAGATGCTCGCAGAACTCATGCGCCTTGGCTGGACGATTGCGGTTGGCGGCACGCATGGCAAGACGACCACCACCAGCATGGTGGCGACACTTCTCGATGCCGCAGACAAAGACCCCACGGTGATCAATGGCGGCATCATCAATGCCTATGGCACCAATGCGCGGGTTGGTTCGGGTGATTGGATGGTGGTTGAAGCCGATGAGAGCGACGGCACCTTTACCAAATTGCGCCCCACCATCGCCATTGTCACCAATATGGACCCAGAGCATCTGGACTTTTATGGCACGGCCGAGGCGATGGAAGCGGCGTTTGAGACCTTTGTGGCGTCGGTTCCGTTTTACGGCTTTGCCGTCATGTGTATCGACCATCCTGGCGTGCAAGGCTTGGTGGCGCGCGCCACCGATCGCCGCGTTGTCACCTATGGATTCAACCCGCAAGCCGATGTCCGCGCTTTGAATTTGGAAGCCGACCCCGACGGCTCGCGCTTCAGCGTCGCTTTCGCCGCCAAGCGCGGCAGCCCCGCCCATCAGATTGACGGTCTGCATCTACCCATGCCGGGACTACACAATGTCACCAATGCTTTGGCCGCCATCAGTGTGGCGCGTGAACTGGGGGCCACTGATGCCCAGATCACTAAGGGCCTGCACCAATTTGAAGGCGTCAAGCGCCGCTTTACTAAAGTGGGTGAGTGGCAGGGGATACGCATTATTGATGATTATGGCCACCATCCGGTCGAGATTGCCGCCGTCCTCAAAGCCGCGCGCCAAGTCACGTCTGGCAAAGTCGTTGCGGTCGTGCAGCCTCACCGCTTTAGCCGCCTGCAGGCCTTGTTTGAGGATTTCGCCCGCTGCTTTAACGATGCGGACGTAGTCGCCATCGCGGACGTCTATACCGCTGGCGAGGCCCCGATTGAGGGCATAGATGCCGACGCCTTGGTGCGCGCGACGCGCGACCATGGCCATAAGCGCGCCATGAAGCTCGCTTCCCCCGATGATCTGCCTTCGCTTCTGAAGGCCGAATGCACCGCTGGCGACATCTTCGTCTGCCTCGGTGCGGGTGACATCACTGCCTGGGCCAATGGCCTGCAGGCGAAGTTGTAGGGACCTGCCCACCATGCCCAATCCATCTGACCTGCAAGCCTCCATCATTCCCGTCACACCGTTTCAGCAGAACACGACGCTTTTGTGGTCGCAGGCCACCAAAGAAGCGGTTTTTGTCGATCCAGGTGGTGAGGTGCCGCGCCTTCTCGGGGCTGCGAAGCATTTGGGCGTAAAGGTGGTCGCGATCTGGCTGACCCATGGCCATTTGGACCATGCGGGCGGCGCGCAGGAATTGTCGCGCACCTTGGGGGTCGACATCATCGGCCCGCATGAGGATGACCAATGGCTGCTCGATGATATCGTCGCGCAATGGGCCAAATATGGCCAGACGACGGGTTATGAGAATTGCGTGCCGACCCGCTATCTGAAAGATGGCGACAAGCTCAAGCTCGCGGGCCATCAGTTTGACGTCGTCCATTGCCCTGGCCACACACCCGGCCATGTCGCGATCATCAATAAGGACGCCAAGCTCGCTTTTGTCGGTGACTTGTTATTCAAAGGCTCTATCGGCCGTACCGACTTTCCCAAGGGCAGTTTCGACGATTTGGTCGCCTCGATCACGGGCAAGCTCTGGCCTTATGGGGATGATATCCATTTTGTGCCGGGCCATGGCGAGATTGGCAATTTCGGCTGGGAACGTAAGACCAATCCCTATGTGAGTGATCTGGCGCTGGGGCGAGGGTAGAGGACGCTTATTGCCCCTTGCATCTGAGTCTCAAGCCTTTCACAAGGCTTGTGATGATCCTGATTATTCACCCCGAACTCGTTCTCGCCCAGCCGCTTCTTGAAAACATCGCGCCATGTGCGCGCCTGTGGGAGATTGAAGACCTTCAAGCCTTTGCGTCTGGCCCGGGTGCCGAGGTACGTGCCATTGCCTGTATCGGCGGTATGAAGACAGAGGCGGCTCTATTTTCCTTGTTCCCGAAGCTGGAAGCGATAATTGCTGCAGGTGTCGGCGTTGACGGGGTTGATCTGGTAGCTGCCAAAGCCGCTGGCGTCTCGGTGTGCAATTCGCCGGGTATCAATACCGACGACGTTGCCGATCTGGCCATGGGCCTATTGATCGCGGGCGAGCGCAATATCATCGAGTTGGACGGTCTTGTCCGTCGCGGTGAATGGGCTGATGCGCTTACCCACGCGCCGCGCTACCGGTTGCGTGGGCGTACTTTGGGTATCCTCGGCATGGGAGCGATTGGCCAAGCCATTGCGGTGCGAGGCGAAGCCTTTGGCCTGAACATCATTTGGGCAGGCCCAAACCCCAAGCCAGGACTGGTCTGGCCACGTATCCACACGGTCTTGGAACTGGCCCAAAAGTCCGACATTTTAATGCTGGCCTGCCCGCTGACAGACGCGACCCGCAAAGTCATCTCTGCAGAAGTGCTCGACGCCTTGGGCAGTGAAGGCGTCCTGATCAATGTGGCGCGCGGTGGCGTGGTCGATGAGGCAGCACTTCTTGCGGCTCTGCACGAGAAAAGGATTTTGGGCGCAGGTCTCGACGTGTTCGAAAACGAGCCAACCGACCCAACGCTCTGGGCTGATCTACAAAATGTCGTCCTCACGCCCCATGTAGCGGGCCGTACCCGCGAGAGCGTGCAAGAAGCCGTGCGCGCCGCCATCGGCAATCTGAACCGCGTCTATCAGGGCCAACCCCTCGAGAACCGGGTGGTTTAGACCGCGAGTTTCGCCAGCATATCGCCGAGATGTTCTGGATAGATCGTCTCACTCGAGGCCTGAATTTCGCCCAGAGACCACCATCGGCCCGTGTCGATGGTCTCGGCCTCGATGGCCGTCAGTCCTTGTGTGTGCAAGCGCGGGTTTTCATGGTTTAGGGCAAAGAAGACCCCGCTTTGGCGATAGCTGACTCCGTTGAAGCGGTAGGTCACATCTTCGGTGCCGATCACGTCACCGAGTGCAGCGGGTTCAATCACGATGCCCACTTCTTCTTGCAGTTCACGGGCAGCGGCCTCTTGCGCGGTTTCGCCTGGATCAATCTTGCCGCCCGGTGTAAACCAGAACGCTGGGCGATCCGGTTCGCCGGGGTCTGTCCCGCGCAAGAGAAACACCTCACCCGTCTGGTTGCGAATGAGGACTCGGCCGACCTGTCGGATCAAAGAGGCGACTGCATCCAAGCTCAATCAGCTTTCTATGGGCCCCATGGCAGATTGGAGATAGTTTTGGAGGCCCAATTGCTCAATCAATTGTAATTGGGTCTCGAGGAAGTCGATATGCTCTTCGGTATCTTCGAGGATTTTTGCAACGATATCGCGTGATACATAATCGCGCACCTTCTCAAAATGCTCGATCGCATCTTTCATTTGGCCTTGGCCGCGATATTCCACCGCGAGGTCAGCTGATAAACATTCCGGCACGTTTTCGCCCAGTTTCAGCTTGTGCATGTCTTGCATATTGGGCAGGCCGTCGAGCATCAGGATGCGCTCGATCAGATAATCGGCATGCTTCATTTCGCCGATTGACTCCTTGTAGGTAATGTCGCCCAGCTTGGTTAGCCCCCAATTCTTATACATGCGGGCATGCAAGAAGTACTGATTGATGGCGGTCAGCTCATTGGTCAAAATGGTGTTTAGACGGGCGACGACGCCTTCGGCAGCTTGCATGGGAGGCTCCTAATTTAGCCACCACTATAGGCCTCCTGTCGGATTCGACAAGATAAACCTTATTGAGCCGCGATCATAAAATGTTGTGTTTGCCGCTCGATGAATTCTTGTATCTCGGGCACGCACCGGCCGCATTGGGCGCGGCAATTATGGGCGTGGAACACATCGCAGGGCCGCCCAGCGCCGGCCGAAATTGCTTCTCGGACCGCTTTTTCGCGTATTCCGTTACAATTGCAGACAAACATCAGGATTCACCCATTTTTGCTTCTGAGAGTCATTCTTATCTAGACCAGAATGACCCTAGTTGCAAGTGCCTCGCAATAAAAATTGTTGGGATGGGGAGGAGCGCGTAAGCCACGAGTTGCTCAGCTGTGCGCGACGATAGGCGCAGCTCGTGGCTCACGCGCTCTTTTGGGCTTGGAGCCCTTATGGAGCGAGAAGAGGGTGATCGCGAAATGGCGTATAATTTGTAACGCATTTGCTGCAGGCAATGCCTGCGCAAAGGCCGTGTTCTAGTTTTGACGCGCAGGCTGGCGTTTCAATGGTCACGCTTCCCAAGTCGGCGAAGCCGATTTCACCCTTTGACCTCCAGCTTGCGTCGAAAAACTTTTTCTAGGGCTCTCATGTGAGCAGTGCGATGCTTCGGTACATTCCCAAGCAATGCAGGTGCGATCAGCCACAAACCAGAACGCTATTTCGTCTTTACCCTTACCGCTCAACGCACAGGGCTACACCCATGCCGCCGCCGATGCACAAAGTTGCAAGGCCGCGTTTTGCGTCGCGGGAGGCCATTTCATGGAGAAGCGTCACCAATACCCGGGCACCAGAAGCGCCAATCGGATGACCCAAGGCAATCGCACCGCCATTGACGTTCACTTTGCTGGTGTCCCAACCCATGTCGCGATTAACCGCGATAGCTTGGGCGGCAAAGGCTTCATTGGCTTCGATTAGGTCGAGGTCGGAAGCCTTCCAGCCTGCTTTCTCTAAAGCCCGCTTCGAGGCTGGGATGGGCCCAGTGCCCATGATGGAGGGGTCGACACCGGCGGTGGCAAACGACGCGATGCGGGCCAGTGGGGTTAGGCCGCGCTTGGCTGCTTCGCCGGCACTCATGACCACGAGTGCTGCGGCGCCATCATTGATGCCAGAAGCATTACCGGCAGTGACGGTGCCATCTTTCTTGAACGCTGGACGCAGCGCCTGGGCCGCATCCATGGTGGCTCCTTTGCGAATATATTCATCCTTATCGACGGTCACATCGCCTTTACGGCCTTTGATGGTGACGGGCGCGATTTCCGCATCAAAGCGGCCAGCAGCTTGGGCGGCTTCAGCCTTATTCTGGCTCGCAGTGGCGAATTGATCTTGCTCGTCGCGCGTGATCTGCCACTTTTCAGCGACATTCTCGGCCGTGATCCCCATGTGATAGGAGTAGAAGGCATCGGTCAGGCCATCGCGGATCATAGTATCAACCAAGCCCAAATCGCCCATCTTGGTGCCCGCACGCATATAGGCCGCATGGGCTGATAAGCTCATGCTCTCTTGACCGCCTGCTACCACGATATCGGCGCTGCCGGTCATGATTTGTTGCGCTGCCAAGGCCACTGTGCGAAGACCGGAACCGCAGACTTGGTTGATGAGCCAAGCAGGCGCAGCGTCAGAAATGCCTGCCGCCCGGCTGGCCTGACGGGCTGGGTTTTGGCCTTTGCCAGCGGTTAGTACCTGGCCGAAGATGAGTTCAGAGACTTCTTCACCCGCTACGCCCGCGCGTGCCAAAGCTTCAATAATGGCGGTCTTACCCAAATCATGCGCCTCAACGGTCGCAAATGCGCCAGAGAAAGAGCCAATCGGGGTGCGTGCCGCCGAGACGATCACGATGTCGGAAGTTGAAGTGCTCATATGCGTTTGCCTTTCCCAGAAGAAGTTGGCCCTGTCTTGCGTAAGAAAGACTTGGCGTCAATCGCAAACAAAGTCTGATCCAGATTCGTTTGGCTTTGTGCAGCCGTTGGACAAAGCGCCAAACTGGTCAGAAACAATAAAATGCTTGGCACCCGATTTTTTGGCTTAATGTATTTGCAAGGTGCGTTTCGCACCTGCCCAATTGTCTTGCATCTGCGAAGAACAGCGGCGACACTGAAAAAATCTGCTCTATTCGCAGCGAAAGGGAGCCTCATTTGGCCGAGAGCAAACAGGCAAATCCCGTGGTGACGATCAAGAAGTACGCCAATCGGCGGCTCTATAATACCGCAACTTCGGCCTATGTGACTTTGGATCATTTGGCCCAAATGGTGCGGGATGGGGTTGATTTTGTTGTGTTTGACGCGAAGTCGGGCGACGATATCACTCGGTCCATCCTGACCCAGATTATTCTCGAGGCTGAAAGCTCTGGAAACAATCTTTTGCCTGTGGGCTTCTTACGCGATATTATCCGCTCTTACGGTGACAGTGTGCAAGGCTTCTTGCCCTCCTATCTCGACCTTGCGATGAAGAGCTTTACTGACAGCCGCGAGCACTTTTCAAAATCGCTAAATGGTGGGTTTGATCTTTCCGCGCCAGTTGAATTATTCCAGCAAGCTGTCCGAACCAATATGTCGATGATGGCAGAGGCGGCCAAGGCTTTCACAGGCGTTGTGGCGCCCACTGCGCTGCGGCCTACAAGCAAGTCCGCCCAAAAGTCCGAAGCTTCCGAAGAATTGGTCGCCATGCGGGCGCAGATGGCGGCGATGCAGGCCCGTCTCGATAAGCTCGACGGCACACACGGCTAAAGCACGCGCACTGTCCGCGGCTGTCGGCGAAGGGGCGAACGCGTAATCGCCCCCTTTCCCCTTTGCCAAACCCGTGGCAGAAACTTTGCCAGCACATCAGATGCCGGTTTTAAACAACACATTCAGGGGGAAGCCTTATGTCCACTATTTTTGACCTCAGCGGCAAGACGGCCATCGTCACCGGCTCCTCGCGCGGGATTGGCAAAGCCATTGTCGAGCAAATGGCCGATCATGGGGCTAATGTTATTGTTTCATCTCGAAAGGCTGGCCCTTGTGAGGAGGTCGCCAACGCCATCAACGCCAAGCATGGCGATAATCGGGCGATGGCCGTGCCGGCAAATATTTCCTCCAAGGAAGACCTTAAACGCTTGGTTGATCAAACCAACGAGCGCTTTGGCAAGATTGATATTGTGGTCTGTAACGCCGCTTCTAATCCTTATTATGGTCCGATGGCGGGAATTGCCGACGACGTGTTCGCCAAAATCCTGCAGAACAACATCATCTCGAACCATTGGCTAATCTCGATGGTCGCGCCGCAAATGGTGGCGCGCAAGGCAGGCAATATCACCATCATTTCCTCGATTGGCGGGCTAAAAGCGACCAACATCATTGGCGCTTACAACATTTCAAAGGCTGCAGACATGCAATTGGCGCGTAACCTCGCGCTGGAATATGGACCCGATGGTGTGACGGTGAACTGCATTGCACCCGGCCTGATCAAGACAGACTTTGCGCGCGCTTTGTGGGAAGATCCCGCGACGCTGAAGCAGGCGACCACCCACTCTTGCTTGAAGCGTATTGGTCAGCCCGATGAGATCGCCGGCATGGCCGTCTTTTTGGCCTCGCGCGCTGGCGGTTTCACCACCGGTCAGACCTTTGTTATCGATGGCGGCGCAACCGCTGTTTAGGGTTTGTTTTGCTTTCTTGAAATCAAGACAAACCCTCATTCAATAGTCTAGAAGCGCAACCTGGTCGTGAAAGAACCAGACGCGCTCGGAGGAGCCTTTATGAAACGCTTAGTAGCTGGCACTGCTTTGGTAGCCTTAATCGCTGCGGGTGCTTTGGCGACCCAATTTGCGCAAGCTCAATCGGGGCAAACCAATGCGAAAGCCGCAAAGGCGGGCAAGCTAGCGTTTTACCCTGCCATCGACGATGGCCGCTTGCGCACGCATATCAAAACGCTTGCCGATGATTTCTTCGAAGGACGCAGCCCGGGCACGCGCGGCGATGATATGGCCACTACCTATGTGGCTGGGGCTATGGTGGCATTAGGATTGGAGCCTGCCGGCGACAATGGCACGTGGTTCCAGAACTTTGAGCTCAATCGTTTTACCACCGCGCCTCGTGGCACCTTCGCGGTCGAGGACGAGATTTGGTATCAGGGCAAGGATGTCATGATGATCAGCCGCAAGGCTGATGGCAGCTCTTACAATTTGGTCGACGCGCCCCTGGTGTTTGCCGGCTATGGCGTGAAGGCGCTTGAGAAAAATTGGGATGATTTCGCTGGCATCAATTGGGAAGGCAAGATCGCCTTGGTCTTGATCAATGACCCCGACTTTGAAGCCGTGCCGGGGGACGCTGTTGCCGGCATGTTCGGCGGCAAAGCCATGCAATGGTATGGCCGCTGGCCCTATAAGTTTGAAGCGGCCGCCAATGCGGGCGCGGCGGGCGTTTTGATCATTCATGAGGATGCTCCGGCAGCTTATGGCTGGGGCGTGGTGCGCAATTCCAACGGCACGCGCTTTGATTTCGTGCGACCAGATAGTGGTTCTTCGCTGGCAGCGATTGAAGGCTGGATACAGCGTGAGGTTGCAGTGGAATTGTTCCGTAAGTCTGGCCTTGATTTTGAAGCCTTAAAGAAGGCCGCCCGCACACCGGGCTTTAAGCCTGTACCGCTGAACCAAACCGCGACCATCGATATTGGCGTAACCCGGGAATCGGTGGCGACGCGCAATGTTGTCGGTGTTCTTAAAGGCACCAGCCATCCTGATGAGACCGTCTTGATCGGGGCCCATCACGATCACTTGGGCATTCGCGAGCCAATCAATGGCGACAAAATCTATAATGGCGCGATGGACAATGCCTCGGGCATGGCTGGCATGTTGGAGATTGCGCGCACCCTTTCACAGGGACCACGTCCTGCGCGCTCCATCGTCTTTGCCTCATGGGCGGCAGAAGAGCAGGGGCTGTTGGGCTCTGACTATTACGTCAATAACCCCCGCTTCCCTCTGGAGAAGACCGCTGCGGCCCTTACTCTCGATATGCTGGCCCATAGAGGGGCTACGACGGAAATGGAGTTTCCAGGTGCTGGCAAATCCAGCCTTGACACCAGTATGAAAGCCATTCTGACCGCGCAAGGCCGAACCTATACGCCTGACCGCAACCCGCAGTTTGGCTTATTCTATCGGTCAGACCACTTTCCGTTTGCCCGAGCAGGCGTGCCAGCCATGTTCCCGTCGACTGGCACAACTTTAGTCAAAGGTGGGGTAGAAGCGGGCCAAGCTGCGACAAAGGAATGGTTTGATCAGCGCTATCATAAGCCCCAGGATGAGTATGATCCAGCGTTTGATTTTACTGGCGCTGTGATGGATTTGACCGCGACCCGCAGCTTGATGCTGGAAGTGGCGAATGCGCGTACGTGGCCGCAATGGACCAAGGGGGACGAGTTTGAGGCGATCCGCAAAGCGTCTGACGCCGCACGGAAATAGAGGGACTTTAGTCTTCGCGCATCTCTTTCAGCCAGCGCACCCGCTCTGAGGTCTTTTCGACCATGCAACCGGCAACCATCGGGCCGCGAATTGTGCCCCCGATATAGGTCTCATACACGGCTGCACAGTCTGCATCCCGGCTGACAATCCAGGCCCTTTGCGCCTTTTGGAGTTTCAGCTTTAGATTGGGCGGCGAGGTCGCAATCAGCGCGCGATATCGTTCGTTTAAGATCACGTCCCAAGCCTTATGCGTCGTCATTGTGCATTCGATGATCGATAAAGTGGTGTCGGGCTGATCATGGGCGGCTTGGCATGAATCATAGACGGGTTGGCCGCAATCCACGCCGGGCTTGGCTGCTGTCAAGCACACCCTAAAGGCCGCCATCGCCTTGGGCGTTGGCGTGTTTTCTTGGGCATCAGCAGGGCCATTACTGATCATGAAGGCGCAAGCCGTGGCTAAGCTGAAAAGGCCAGTTGCGGCCTTGTTTGTGCGGGACATGCTGGTCTCCTGGCTACCATTGGGCGCATTGTTAGACTTACCCTAAACGAGTTGCAGCCCCTGTCACCCTTGCGCCTCAGGGGCCAATTGCAGAGCAAGGTTGGCCTTTTGCTTAGAACCCGCTAGAAGCCCGCGACCTAACGGAGTTTCTCACCATGTCTGACGCCCAAACCGGCGCGCCTGCCCTAACCGGCAACGTCCTTTTGTACAAAAATCCAGAGCCCTTGTCTTTGGAAGCCCACAACAAACTGGGCCTCAAAAATATCGAACGCCCGTTTGGCTTTGTGGAGACCACCCATGTGGTTCCTCTGACGGTGCAAGAGTTCGGCATGGCGGCAACTTCGCTGCCAATTATTTTCGCCCCAGACCGCAAGACGCCTTTGGCAGTACTGTCGGCACGTTCGGGTGAAAATCTGTATGTTGACGCAACCGGCAATTGGGAACTCGATGGCTATATCCCAGCCTTCATCCGCCGTTATCCGTTCGTGTTCGCCGCCGACCAGCAAGGGGACAATTTCGTGGTCTGCATCGACACCCAAGCAGAAATGATTGGTGAAAACCCGGATCTGCCGTTGTTCGAAAACGGCCAGCCAACCCCTTACACCAATAATGCCATGGAATTCCTGCAGGACTTTGAGCGTCAGCGTCGCGCGACCGAAGAGTTCATGGAAGTCATCAACTCGATGGATATCATGGAAGAAAAGAGCGTCACCTTCACACCAACCAATGCTGATGGCAGCCAGGGTGAGCCGGTGAAAGTGGCTGATTATATCGGCGTGTCAGAAGAAAAGCTGAATGCGTTGCCAGCCGCAAAACTACTGGAACTGAAGCAAAAGGGTTGCCTAGGTGCCATCTACGCTCACCTGGTTTCCTTGCTGCATTGGCAGAAGCTGATCCAACGCACGCTGCGTAATGCACCGCCCGAAGTAGCTGCTGGCAACGCTTAAGGGCTTGGCGACAGCGGAATTTGAAAAGGCGACCTGTTTGGGTCGCCTTTTTTGTTAAGCTGGCTGGGCGGCCGTCAGTGCTGCTACCACGACCCACACGCCAATAGCGGCAAATATGCCTGCTGCAATCATGCGAACGACATTCAGCGGTATGATTTTGGTTGCGGCTTTGCCCAGATAGACTGCCGGGACATTAGCCAGCATCATGCCGAGGGTCGTGCCAATGGTCACAAGGGTAATATTCTCAAACCGTGCAGCCAAAAGAGAGGTCGCGATTTGGGTCTTGTCGCCCATCTCCACGAGGAAGAAGGCGATTACCGTGGTCATAAAGATGCCGCCATGGGACTTGGCTCCAGCATCCTCATCCTCTTTATCGGGGATCAGGGCCCAAGCGGCCATCGCAATGAAGGCCACGCCCACCCCCACTTGAAACCCTGTGCCGGAGATCAATTGCGCGACGCCAAAGCCAACGCTGGCGGCCAATGCATGATTGACCAAGGTTGCGACGCATATTCCAGCAATTATGGGAATGGGCTTATTGAACCTGCAAGCCAAAACGATGGCGAGCAATTGGGTTTTGTCCCCGATCTCGGCTATGGCGACAATCAGGGTCGAGAGCCAAATGGCTTCCATGAGGAAAGTCTCTTTCGTTAGCCTGCAAGAGCTGCGGCAAACAAAGCGTGATAATCGGCTTCGCTGGCCTTTCTGGGGTTAGACAAATGGGCGACGTCGGCCAAGGCATTGGCGACGATGCCGTCCGCATGATCATTGGACAGACCAAGATCCAATAGATTGGGAGGAATGCCCAAGGCTTGATTAAGGCTGGCCAAAGCGTCGGCCAGGTCCTCATGGGCCCTTAGCCCCATGGCGTCGCGAATGCGCGCCTCGGCGTCCGGGCGCACGCCTGCATTAAAGCGCATCACATGGGGCAGAAAGATGGCATTTAGGGTCCCGTGATGCAAGCTGGGGCTTTTGAGGCGACCAGCCGCATGTGAAAGGGCGTGGACGCTGCCTAAGCCCTTCACAAAAGCCAAAGCACCTTCGGTCGAGGCCATCATCATGTGCCAGCGTGCTTCCTTGTCAGAGCCGTCCTTAACAGCGCGGAGGAGCATGCCATCGCGCACGGCGCGCACGATACCATCAGCTGCAATCGCGTCACCCGGG
Organism: Maricaulis salignorans; assembly: GCA_943372135.1. GTDB lineage: Bacteria > Pseudomonadota > Alphaproteobacteria > Caulobacterales > Aquidulcibacteraceae > Aquidulcibacter. Next base: position 103,502 of record CALRXH020000008.1, read on the forward strand.
GGATTGATGGCAGGTGACATGATGCTCTCAATGCAATGGGTGACGGCATCCATGCCGGTCGCAGCTGTTAGGCCTGAAGGCAGGCCCAAAGTTAGATCGGGATCGCAGATCGCGATGGCAGGGATCAGGTTTTTGGAGACGAAGAGTTCCTTGATACCAGACTCAAGCACAATCACGGCTCCAATCGAGACTTCAGAACCTGTACCCGACGTGGTCGGGATTGCGATTAGGGGCGGGATTTTACCGATTAGGCGCGAGCCACGCTGGGCCGCACCATAGCGTGCCAGAGGGCCTTCTCCACTGACCAGCAGTCCAACGCCCTTGGCCAAATCCATGGAAGAGCCCCCGCCTAAAGCGATGATGGAGTCGGCTCCAGCTTCTTTGTAAAGCGCGGTAGCAGCCAAAGTAGCTGTTTCGGTTGGATTACCGGGGGTTTGGTCGAAAACGGCTGAAGGGGGTGCGCCAAGGGCGTCCAGGACGATTTGCAACAGGCCCGCTTTGACAATGCCTTGGTCGGTGACGATTAAGGGGCGGCTTGCCCCCAAACTCTGCAGGGCTTTGCCAGTTTGGCTCACAGCACCATGGTCAAAACGGGTATCGGTCAAATAAGGAAGGCTGGCCATTGTCTGTTTCCTGAACAAAGCGACGTTGCTTACAACCTTATTGGCACCGCCCTTGCGCCGCAATGTGGTCACATGTGCTTGAACACATAGACCGCAGGGGAATGCAAAGCTAAGTCAACGTTTCGAAATTGTTTCTTCAAGGAACCTCGCCCTGATGTCCAGCCCGATTTTGTCTGTCCGTGACCTCTCCGTGACGTTTTCGACGCCTGATGGTTCCGTGCGCGCGGTTAAGGGCATTGATCTGGATATTTTGCCTGGCGAGTGCGTTGCTGTGGTGGGGGAATCGGGGTCGGGCAAAAGTCAGACCTTTATGGCCACGATGGGGCTATTGGCTACCAATGGCATGGCTACTGGTTCGATCAAATTCAAAGGCCAGGAATTGATCGGCCTTAAGCCGGCTGCGTTGAACGCCATTCGCGGCAAGCAAATGGCAATGATCTTCCAAGACCCGCTAACCTCTTTGACCCCGCACATGAAGGTGGGGGAACAAATGTTTGAAGTGCTGAAATTGCACATGAATTTGCAAGGTGCGGCAGCAACCAAGCGCTGTGTCGAGTGGCTCGAGCGCGTGCGGATTCCAGAAGCCGTCCGCCGGCTCGATCAGTATCCCCACGAATTGTCCGGCGGCATGCGCCAACGCGTGATGATTGCGATTTCAATGCTGTGCGAGCCGGCCTTATTGATTGCCGATGAGCCCACCACAGCACTCGATGTCACCGTTCAGGCCCAGGTGCTGGAGCTGATGGATGAGCTGAAGCGCGATACCGGTGCCGCGATTGCACTTGTCACCCATGATATGGGTGTGGTGGCCCGTTTGGCTGATAAAGTGCAAGTGATGAACAAGGGTCTCTACGTCGAAACAGGCGACGTGCACCAGATTTTCCAGGCCCCGAAAGATGCCTATACCCAAAAGCTATTGGCTGCTGTGCCCCGCCTTGATCGGCCCGAGCGCAAGGGCGTACCCTTGGCGGATCCACCCAAAGACAGCGATCCCATTCTGGTGGAAGCCAAGAACTTGCAAATCCATTTCGCCGTAAAGGTCTCTAATGGCTTGTTTCCGAAAACAAGGCCCTTGCGGGCGGTGGATGGGGTCGATCTGACCATTCGGGCGGGTGAGACTGTCGGTGTGGTGGGCGAGTCGGGTTGTGGCAAGTCTACGTTGGCGCGCGGGGTTTTGCGCTTGGTGCCGACCACAGCTGGCTATGTGGTTTGGCTCGGCAAAGGCGTGACGGATACATCGCGAAAGGATCTACGCGCCGCGCGCAAAGACTTGACCATTGTGTTTCAAGACCCGCTAGCCAGTCTTGATCCACGTATGACGATTGGTGCCTCGATCGCGGAACCCTTAGAAGTGCATAAGCCTGGCATCGGCAAGCAAGAGCGCGATGGCATGGTTAAAGATATGATGAATCGGGTTGGCCTCGACCCAGACTGGATCAACCGCTATCCCCATGAATTCTCGGGTGGCCAGAACCAGCGCGTTGGCATTGCGCGCGCCATGATCCTACGTCCTAAATTTGTGGTGTGCGACGAAGCAGTATCCGCGCTCGATGTCTCCATTCGTGCGCAAATCATTGATCTTCTGCTTGATTTGCAACGTGAATTTGGCCTTGCCATGTTGTTCATCAGCCATGACTTGGCGGTGGTACGCGAAGTCAGTCACCGGATCATGGTGATGTATCTAGGCCGGGTGGTGGAAACCGCGGACCGTAATTCGATCTATCTAAACCCACGCCACCCCTACACCCAAGCCCTGATTTCTGCAGCACCTATCCCAGACCCGGAGTTGGAGAAGGCGCGACCCCGCATCCGCTTGGAAGGCGACCTGCCGTCGCCTATGGATCCGCGTGCGCAATTGCGTTTCATGAAATCGAAATTAGTTGCGGGTGATGGGCCGCAATATCGCCCTCAATTGATAGAAGTGGCTCCCGGTCATTGGGTTGCAGAACACGATCCCGTAGTGGCCGCGAAAGTACTTTAAGGTGGGCTGACTTAAGGCAGTGGGGCCACGCGCGCCCCCTTGCGCCCCGCTGATTTATTCTGTCACATGGCTGAAATGCGACACGAATACATGCGCAGCTGGAGGAACACCCATGGCGATTAACTATGAGCACGTGATGTCTTTGACATCCAAGGACCAAGAATTTTCTTATGGCGATAAAGAGACCATGCTCTACGCATTGGGCATTGGCATGGGTGGGGATCCGATGGACAAAGGCGAGCTGCCTTTCGTCTATGAAAATGGCCTAAAGACCATTCCAACCATGGCGACCGTGATCGCCTGGGGTGCTGGTCGGGTTGGCGATAGCGGCATTAATTATGCGATGGTAGTCCACGGCGAACAGCGCGTGACCATGCACAAGGCCTTGCCTGTAGCGGCAACGATTTTGGCCGATAGTCGCTTTGTGGAGTGCCTCGACAAGGGCGCTGGCAAAGGCGCGGTTCTGATCAGCGAGACGGTGATCCGCGATAAGAAGGACAATAGCCTGCTCTGCACGCTAACCTCATCCATCTTCGCCCGCGCCGATGGTGGCTTTGGTGGACCCAGTGAAGGTGGCCCAGACTCCCATCCTATTCCCGATCGTGCGCCGGATATGGAAGTCGATATTTCAACCAGCCCCGATCAAGCGTTGATCTATCGCCTATCGGGCGATCGAAATCCTCTGCATGCCGACCCTGATTTTGCCAAGATGGTAGGCTTTCCCCGGCCGATTCTGCACGGCCTGTGCACGTATGGCCTGACCTGTCGAGCAGTAATGTCGGCCTATTGTGGCAATGACCCTAGCCTGATTTTGAGCCATGATGTGCGCTTCTCCTCGCCGGTCTTCCCGGGTGAGACGGTCAGTGTGCAGATGTGGCGCGATGGCAATGTGGTGTCGTTTGAGGCCCGCGTTAAATCCCGCGACGTGGTCGTGATCAAGAATGGCAAGTGCGTTCTCGCAAGGTGAGGACAGAGTCAAAGAAAAGGTAGAGGCACATGAAACTAACGCGGCGGGGTGCCCTGTTGGGCACAGGAGCGCTTGGGGCGACAGCCTTTTTGTGGGGCTGTGCGGATAAAAGTGCGGCCAATCCGGACCTCAAGGCAGTGATCGATTCCATCACGACGGCCATGCTGAAAGACTCGCCTGAATATGCGACCAGCTTAACCGTGCCAGAAGCTTTGGCTGGTGGGCCCTACAAGGGCCGGGTGATGGATATGTCGGCAGCGGCAGAAGCCTCCCGCAATCAATGGGTGGCCGGTTGGATCAAGGACCTTGAGGCAATCAAGCCGGAAAGTCTGAACCCGATCGACAAAATCACCCATGGGGTTGTGCTGTCTTCCAGCCGCTATGCCGCAGCTGCCGCACCTATGGGCTATGGCACGGCGGGCTATGGCTCCCCCAATCCTTACCTCCTGTCGCAGCTGACCGGCAGCTATGTCGGTATGCCGGACTTCTTGGATAGTCAGCATGTGGTGAAGACCAAGGATGACGCCGATGCTTGGCTCGCCCGAGTTGAGGGTTTTGCCGGTCAGATGGGCCATGAGATCGAGCGCGTCAAAGCTGATGCAGCGAAGGGCGTTATCCCACCCAATTTCATCATTGATCGCGCCCTAGGCCAATTGCGTGGCTTTATGAAAATCCCAGCCGCTGAAACCGTATTGGTGTCTGGCTTGGTGCGTAAGGCCAAGGATTCGGGTCTGGGTGGCGAACAATTGGGGGTCGCAGCAACCAAATTGGTGACCGAAAAAGTTTTCCCTGCCTATCAGGCGCAAATTGCTCTGATGGAGGAGTTGCGGATAAAATCGACCGCTGATGCCGGGGTTTGGAAACTGCCACAGGGCGAAGCCTATTATCAGGCAGCAACGGGCTATTGGACGACGACCAAAATGTCGCCCAACGAGATCCACGAGCTAGGACGTGACTTGGTGCGCTCGTTCGGGTCTCAAATGGACGAAGGCTTGAAGACGCTTGGCATGACCGAGGGCAGTGTTGCCGAGCGCATGAGTGCTTTGGCCAAGGACCCCAAATATCTTTACGCTAATAATGATGCTGGCAAAGAACAATTGCTGGCAGATTTGAACAAGCAGATGGTCGACCTCAAGAAGCGTTTGCCAGAAATGTTTGCCACGCTGGCCAAGGCTGATTGCGAGGTCAAGCGCGTCCCAGCCTATACCGAAGCAGGCGCGCCTGGCGGCTATTACCAGTCGCCCGCGCCAGATGGGTCGCGCCCTGGTGCCTATTACATTAATTTGCGCGACACGGCGGCTTGGCCGAAATGGTCCTTGCCGACTTTGACCTACCATGAGGCCCAACCAGGCCATCATATGCAGATTTCGCTGGCCCAAGAAGCCCAAGGCCTGCCGTTCTTGCGTTCAAAAATGCTGTGGTTTGGGGCTTATGGCGAAGGCTGGGCGCTTTATGCCGAGCAATTGGCCGATGAAATGGGCCTGTATGAAAAGGATATCGCAGGCCGCTTGGGCTATGCCCAGTCCGCCGCCTTCCGTGCCGCACGCCTTGTGGTCGATACGGGCCTTCATGCCAAGAAATGGACGAAGGAACAGGCTGTTGACTATATGCTGGAAGCCACTGGTGATACGCGGGACAGTATCGTCACGGAGGTGGAGCGCTATTGCGTTTGGCCGGGCCAGGCTTGCAGCTATATGGTCGGCAAGACCAATCTGATCCGCCTGCGCACCGACGCCAAAACCAAGCTCGGTGATAAGTTCGACATCAAGGCCTTCCATGATCAAGTATTGCTGCCAGGGCCACTGCCTCTTGATGTGCTCGATCAGGTAATTGTCGACTGGCGGAACGGGATCAAGACCTAAGGACACAAATGCTGGCAGGGGTGCTTTACTTTCCTGCCACAAAGGCAAGGGCCTTGGCATGCAAGGCTGGGCAGCCCGCTGCAATAATGTCGCCGCCCTTGGGGTGATGGCGGCCCTGCCAATCAGTCACCACGCCACCTGCGGCCTCAATGATGGGGATGAGAGCCGCGATATCGACATCCTTCAGGCCGGGCTCTACCACCAGATCAATATGGCCATGCGCCAGCAATGCATAGGCGGTACAATCGAGGCCATAACGCGTGAGGCGGGTGGCGGCGCGCAAGGCCAAAAAGGCATCATATTGACCGCCCTGAAACAAGAAGGGGTCAGTCGTCGCCAGAAGTGCTTGATCTAAAGCCACATTCTTGCGGGTCATCAGGGGCTGCCGCGCCCGCCCGCGTGACCAGAAACCCCGATCAGGGTTTGCGGCCCAGCGCTCATCCCCAAAGGGTTGGTCCATAATGCCAACAAGTGGCTTGTCTTCATAGCGCGCACCGATGAGGACGCCCCAGGTTGTCGTGCCCGCTATAAAGGCCCGGGTGCCATCTATGGGGTCCAGCACCCATGTCCAGCCAGAGCTGCCATCATGATCTGCAAACTCTTCACCGACGATGCTGTCATGTGGTCGCTCGGCGCGGATTTTAGCGCGCATCGCTCGTTCGGCGGCTTTGTCGGCGGCTGTCACCGGGTCAAAGCCTGCCTCAGACTTATTCTCAATCGCGGCCTCGGCCCGAAAAAAGGGCAGGATTGTTGCACGCGCGACGTCGGCAAGCTCATGGGCGAATGCCAGAACGTCTTGAGTGGCAATCGAGCTCATGATCAATTCGGGGTTAGGCGCAGCACTTTGCCTTCAGGATCATCTGTGAGGACGATCAAACTACCGTCTGGCGCCTGCACAATAGCCCGGTATCGCTCTTCCCGTTCTGTCAGCAGGGTTTCTTGTGCTTTCACCGCACCATTCTCAAGGTCGACCCGGCGGATTTGTTGACCGGCTAGCGCTGTGACAAGGAGGTCACCTTTCCACTGCGCGAACAGACTGCCAGTATAAAACACCATGCTGGAAGGCGCGATGGAGGGAACCCAATAGAGGAGTGGCTGTTCCATCCCCTCGCGCTTATTCTCCATACTGATTGGCGCACCGGAATAATCCACGCCATAGGTGATCACAGGCCAGCCGTAATTCTTGCCAGGTTGGATGATATTGACCTCATCCCCGCCCTTTGGGCCATGTTCGTGGGCGTAAAGTGTGCCGCTGACGGGATCGCGCGCAATGCCTTGCACATTGCGGTGGCCAAAAGAATAGATTTCCGAGCGCTTGCCGGCTTGGTCAGCAAAAGGATTGCCGGGTGCTGGTGCGCCGGTATCGGTGATGCGTACGATCTTGCCCAGATCACTGGAAAGATCTTGTGCTTTGTTGCGATATTTATAGCCATCGCCCAATGTGACGATGAGGGTTTTGTCGGGCAGGAACAATAATCTGCCGCCGAAATGGGCTTGGGTCTGACGTTCTGGAACCGCGTCGAATACAGGCTCGACATTGGTCAGCGCCATGCCGTCATACTTGCCACGAACCACCGCTGTATGGTTGGATGATTTCGTACCCTTGGCGAAGGACAAATAGACCAAGCCATTGGTGGCAAAATCAGGGTGGAGTGCCACATCAAACAAGCCGCCTTGGCCATCGTTCAAAACGGCGGGCACGCCTGTAATCGGGGCCTCGATCAGTTTGCCGTCGCGGATCACCCGCAAGCGGCCATCGCGCTCGGTTACCAGAATGGAGCCATCGGGCAGGATTGCTGCTCCCCAGGGAAAGCCCAAGCCGGTGGCAATCTCGGTCACCTTGATAGGCTGTGCGGACGCAGTAGCAAGGGCTTGCTTTTCGCCGGCTGGAGCGCAGGCTGCGGCTAGGACTAGGGTAGAGGCGATCAGGACAGAGACAGAGTGATTCTTCATGAAGCTTCCATAACCTGACTTAGGCTGGTGGTGAAAGAGCCTTAGCCTTTCTTCGCCTTTGGCGGGCGGACCAATTTCAGATCCAAAATCTCTTCTGGTGTCAGGCTGATCAAGTTGACCAAGCTACATACGGAGGTTTGGGACGATAAGTCCCTAAAAACCAGTGAGGTGTTGGCGTCGATGCCGCCGGTATGACTGACAGGTTCAAGCAGATGCGCATCGCGTGGGTCGCCCCCGCCCCGGCAAATCATCTCGCCGCGAAACCAAGTGTTGCGTGCTGTTTCGAGATAGACGATCCAGTCATTGGCATCTTCCCGTCGCACTTCAAAATTGCGAAGTTTAAGGGAGGAAAGGATTCTCGCTCTGGGTCGTGTAGCATAAGGATCGGTCACTGTCGTCGCCAAAGCTACGGGCGTCGCCAAAGCTACGGGACGGTCTTGTGCCGATGGTTCAGAGGCCAGTGCAAAACTTACGGCCAGCAGCATCGCCATGGACCTGAGCATCCGACTTTCCTTTCCTTCTGCCGAGGAACAGTTGTGACTGTCTAGAGAGGTCGAGCGTAACGTTGAATCAGTTATCCCGCAAGAGTTTCACAATCGCCCTGGAGCGGTTAATGGGCGGGAGACAACGCATTGGCAGCTCTTCGGTCAAGCCGGGCAAGCAGATAAGAATAAAGTGCGCAGCCTTTTATTCCCGGCCGGTGTCTGAGACCGCCGAGTTGAACACCGCTGACTTTCAGCAGAAGTGTCAAATGAAAAGAGAGCCTGAAAATCAATGGAAGAAGTAGAAACAACCCAAGCTTGCATGGCAAGTGCAACTTTTGCGGTCGCACCATCAGCTGTAGGATGTCTGGTGTTTCAGGCTTTTGCGTCGACTATCAGGCCCTGCATGGCGTTGCGATCATTGTCATCGACCAGCGAGATCAAGGTATTGGCTAAATCTTCGACCGGCCAGATCCGCGTGACTTCGCCCGTCTGCCGATCCACTGACTTATAAACAAAGCCTTCAGACCCATTGTTCCGCTCGATCACCAAAGATCTGCTGGTTCCCATGATCTTCTCAACCATAGCAACGCGCTGTTGGGCCCCGATATCATCCGGCACGGTTTCAACCGGTACCAATTTGGACTCCGGATTACCCGGGCGCTTGTAATCATTCGACGGCGCACGGTTGTCGGTTTGCTGATTTCTGATGTTTTCGGACGCTGGTTGTACCACAACTGCCTCTCGCTCCTGACGTATCGGAGCAGTTGGTGTGGCTTGAGCGAGCGAGATGTTTTTTGTCTCGATGTTCATCCAATTCTAGGCCGATGTTGCCACCGGTCCCCCTCCAGTTCTTGTTCAAAAGGTACAATTACTAAAGTACCTTAGCCTTACTAGCTTCGATTAGCCTATCATATGACCATCAAGGGATGGTTTTCCCAATCGATTGCTTTTTAGACAAAATAAATCTTTATTGACGTGTCATTTATAGCCTGACTTTTAACGAAGATCTTTGATCCCGGAATTTTGCTTTCTGCCATTTGATTTGCTGGACGGCGGCAAGTAAGTGCGAGGTTCTGACTTTGGCGGAGGACTTTCGAAGTCTTTGCCCAGGTGTCGGTTGGGCTCGAAACAGGCGAAGGACCGTTCCACGACCCAGCGCCGCGGGATGACCTTGAATCTCGTTGGTGATGTTGGAGCGCTTCACCATTTAGAGTTTCCAGCAGCCTTTGCCCTTGAGTTCGGACTTCATCCTACCAGCTTGGCCACCGTAGGCGAACAACAAGCTGAGCCATGTGAAAGCCTGGTGGATCGCCGAGAACATTAGCGGCGCGCCGTCACGGTACTGCACTTCGTTCCTATCAGCTACCGAACTGACGAGAAAGCCAATGGTAACTGTCATGATGGGCCTGCGCACGCCACTCGTTCAAGCGTCGAGCTAGTAGCGCTTCCTGCCCTTGATCTTCTTGCCGGCACCAAGCCCTTATAGTGCACTAAGGCGCTCTACCACGTAACATGTAGTGCATTGAATCAACGATCTGGCGCAACTGCCAATTTGCCAGGTGGTCAGGGATATTGCGCTGTGCGATCAAGGGGTCCAACACCGCCCACTAGCCATCACAAAGGTAGCTTGGCCACTGGGTCGCATCGCTTTAAAGTTGCGCGCGACTGGTATCAGTCTGTCGAAATTGACTTATGGTTGGCTTTATACCCTCCATCAATCATAATTTCGTTGATATCATTCAATGTCTTTTCAGGTCAGACCTTTAAGCTCAAAAGTCAGGCCCGGCGGTAACGCCGGGCCTGATTGCCTTGCATCAGTCGCGTCTTTTAGCGAAACAACGCGAGCGCCGATGCTGAAGAAGCGTTCGCGATCGACAATGCTTGTACGCCCAATTGTTGCTTGACTTGGAGAGCTTGCAGCTTGGCGCTTTCTTTGGCGAGGTCGGCGTCGACAATGGACCCGATCCCGTTGGTCAAAGCGTCTTGCAGCTTGCCAATAAAGGTTTTGTGAACTTCCAGGCGCCGTGC
>CALRXH020000009.1:0-107298 GCA_943372135.1 Maricaulis salignorans
TGCTTGCCATTGAAGCTGACCGTCACCGGTGTACCGCCCACGTTTTGCGTGAATGTGAAGTTCTCATATTCTGGGTTTTGCCAAGACACGGCGACAGACAAATCTGCCCAATCCAAAGGCCGAACCACGCCTTCAATTTCGACACCGTACGTCTTTGTATCCGCGTATCCAACACGTGTGGTGAACGAGTTTGTAGTTGAACTAAAGACATTGTCTGTGAAGCGGACGTTTTCAAACCTGGTATTGAAGACGGTCGCATAGGCATCGAACAGATCAGACTGGAATTTGATGCCGCCTTCAGCCATGGCAACAGGGGTTACCTTAATGTCCGTGCGGAGTGCATCACCTGCGCTACCTTGAAACTCAGATGGCGAGGGAAGTCTGAACGTATCGGTATAACGGGCAAACGCACCTAACTTGTCGTTGATTTGGCAGTTAGCCCCCAGCGTGAAGCCCGTATCATTATAGTCCCGGCTGGGAAAGGCGGCTTCTCGGCCCGAGAGGCGCACGCTATTCAGTTTAACCACCCCCCCCAGCGCCCTGCCAATTTCGGGCCAATTTAGCGCCAAGTTTGGAGTGGCTTATGCAAGTTGACAAGAAACAACCCCTCCATAGTGAGGGGGCTGGGTTTCGTGAACCCCATTTTGAGATGCGCAAGAATTAAAAAGCCGCCGTCTCGTTTGCGAGGTGGAATTCGCCTTCGACGAGCCCCAAACCATCACCCTCTAATTGTTTGGCCAAGGGCTGCAGCCCCCTGAAGGATGAAGTCATGATCAGAGCCAAGCACAAAGAGGCTGGCCCCCTTCCCGCGCCATAAAGCAACATCGCTAGCGCGGCCAAGGAACATCCCCGTGACTCGACCAGCGCCGCTTCCAGCAGCGACAATGCGTTCCACAGCCGCAACGACAATTTCATCATCAGGCGTTGCTGCATTGTAGGCAACGGTTAGGTCAGCGCGGCCAATAAACAGCGCGTCAATGCCTGCCACCCGGGCAATGGCCTCAATGTCTTCAACCGCCTCAACATCTTCAATCTGTGCAATGACGATCACGTCCTTTGCGGCGTCGCGATGCTTCGCCATGCCCTTGGTTGTGTACCCCGCTGAACGGCTAGAGCCTGCAAATCCCCGACCGCCGCGACCGTAGTGGCAGGCCTTGACTGCATCGGCAGCTTCCTCCGCACTTCTGATATGGGGGAGTACAACGCCATCTGCACCGCAATCGAGCGCATTGAGGATATGCTCATGGCTACTGGAAGCAGGCCTGACCAGGACGGGCTTTGCATAGGCTCGTGCGGCCAGAATACACAGGTCCAAAGTCGTGCGGTCAAAGGGGGCATGCTCTGCATCGAGCACCAAGCAGTCCAAAGAGCTGAGACTTAGGACTTCGACGATGATCGGGCTTGGTGTTTTGACCCATGTTGCGGCAATGACTTCACCAGCAAGCAATTTGTCTCGAAACGCGCTCACGCTGCCTTGCTCCAAAGTTTAGTGCTGGCCAGTGCAGCCCCATCTGCCAAAGTCTTCAGCTTGGCCCACACAATCTCTGGATCTACCGCGCCATAGCCGGCAAAAGTCGAGAAACCACAATCGGTGCCGGCGATAACGCGCTCTCGACCGATGATTCCGGCAAAGCGCTCAATGCGTTCAGCAACGACGCGGGGGTGCTCAATGAAATTGGTTGTCGAATCGATCACGCCTGGAATGAGGATCTTATCGTCGGGAATAATGGCCAACATTTCAACAAAATAGTTCCAATCATGCTGATGGCGCGGGTTGGAAGTCTCAAACAATAGTCCTGCTGGCTTGGCCTTCATGAGCGTGGGCAGGATCACGCCCATCTCAACATCATGATGGTGTGGGCCCTCATAATTGCCCCAACACACATGCATCCGAACCCGGTCTGCTGGTACATTTCGCAGCGCATGGTTGAGAACATCAACATGGGTGCCAATGAGTTTGAGATAGTCGGCATCACTACGATCTTTGTACATCATATGCCGGCCAAGCCCTAAATCCGGACTATCGAGTTGCAAGATCAGGCCATCGGCCACGATCGCCTCATATTCGGGCCGCATGGCCTCGGCGAGTGCTTCAAGATAATCATCCTGTGTTGCATAATGCTCATTGGGCTGAAAAAGTGCGATCACGCCAGGCGAAGCCGCATTCATAAAGCCTGCAACAGGCTTATGTTTGGGCAGAGCAGCGCGCATGAAGCCAAGATCGGCCTTGAGAGGCTCCATCGACTTCACAGCAACCGGCCCAATACATTTTGGGCGACGATAAGTAGGTGTACCCCCGCCGCTGGCCTGACGCGCTAAAAAGGTTGGAAACGCCTCAAGGTCAGAGGGTGGGGTTCTTGGACTGTCCCCGTCAAAGCCCGTAATGCGATCCTTGATATAGGTTGCGTATGAAATTTTTGACATTTCCCCGTCTGAGACCAAATCGATTCCGACGCGAACTTGGTTGGCGACGGTCTCATCAACGGCCCGGCCAATCACATCCTCGAACTCTGCTTGATCAATAGGGTCACCACGTTCAGCGGCAAAGATGAGGTCTGTAACAGCCTTTGAGCGCGGCAAAGATCCGACATGGGTAGTTAAAATGCGCTCGCTCATGCATCAATCTCCTGTTTGGGCTTTGTTTTTAGGTTTGTCAGCCAGTCTGAAATGGCCTGCGTGAAGGCAGAAGGCTGTTCTAGCGGCACTAAATGGCCTGCGTTGTGGATCTCGAAATAATTTGCCCGGCGATTTCGAGCAGACATTGCGGCATGCCATGCTGGCGGGCACAACGTGTCATCTGCCCCTCCAAGCACCAGCACTGGGCCGTTAAAGCTGGAAATCACGTCGCATAAAGCAGGCCTTAACCGAAGCGCCTCGCTCTGGCGCAGGAATATGTCCGGCCCGAGGTCCATGCCCATCTCAAAGGTTAGGTCGAGGATTTCCTGGCGCTTTGAGCCTTGGGTGGCAGGGCTCAGATAATGGGGTTTGAGCTCGTCGCGCACGATGGCGCTCAGTTTGCCGTCTCGAACCTGGGCTTGCTGGGATAGGCGCGCGACGGCTCTTTCAGGCAGATCGGCCGTGCAATTTGTGCTGGAAAGCACCAAGCCCATCACGCGTTCAGGGGCCAGCCGGGCCATCATCAACGCCACAATCGCGCCCATTGAAAAGCCGATGGGGATGATGGGGCCGGCGACTATGCTCAATACATCGTGTGCCAGCGCCTCCATGCGATCATGCCTGGTAATGGCGGCATAATTGTTTGGATAGCCACTGATCTGACCCAAGTTCTGCCAAAGTCTTTGGTCGCACATGTGGCCTGGGATCCAAACCAAGGTTGGCGGCGGGGTCACAGCAAGCGCGCCGACCGCCCTGATAGCAATTCTCCTGCAAACAATCGTTGTTCTGGAGAAATGTCCGGGCTCTCAATGCGCTCCAACAACATTGCGACAGCGGCTTGGGTCATGCGCCGTACTGGCTGGCGAACTGTGGTCAATTGGTAGGCTTCCCAAGTTGCCGGACTAACGCCGTCAAAGCCGGTGATGGACAATTCGCCGGGAACCTTCTTGCCGATAATGTTCCGCGCTGTGTCCATGGCCCCAATTGCCATCAAATCATTGACGCAGATGAGAGCATCCAATTTGCCATCAGTGAGCTCCATGAGGGCTTTCAGGCCAGCGCCACCACTGTCATAATCAAACTGCCCGCGGACAAATTGCGCCTTGAAGCCGTGATGGGCCAGGCGATTGATCGCCGCATTGGCGCGCTCTTCGCCTACATAGGAATCAGCTGGACCGCCGATGATCCCGAAACAGGTATGGCCGGCCTGCACCAGTCCATCGACCAAAGCGCGCTCGCCCAAATCTGAGTCACAACAGACACTTGCGACCGGGACGCCTTCCCCAACGCGGTTATAGAGAACCAGGGGGACACCCCGATTGGCAAAGGCAACCAATTGCTCCGTAGACAGACGGGCCGCCACGATAGCGCCATCGACACGATAGCGCCAAACTTGCCCCAAAACTTCCTCCACATCGGATTCAGCAGCCAAGCTAAACAAAAGCACCCGCACACCGTGTTGAGACAGGCGTTGGGTAAGCTCTGCCAATACTTCTGGATAGTAAAGGTTGGTCAGGTTTGAGATAATGATTGCGACGAGGTTTGAGCGTTTGGTGATCAGACCTTGGGCGATAGCATTGGGCTCATAGCCCAGCGCTTGGGCCGCCTCGACGATGCGAGCTCTTGTCGCAGGCGCGACTGAAGCCCCTTTTCTAAAGGCACGGCTGACGGCCGACTGAGACACACCCGCTCGACGGGCGACATCATAGGATGTTACCCCGGCTTTCTCCGACATAGTTTGATCAAGCGGCTTCTTTTTTGCCATAGCGTCGCACCCGAATGTCTGCCTGCTCTTTATGGCCTGCAAAGCCTTCAATGGCGCACAGGCGCGAGCAATATTCACCTATCATCACGCTGGCCTCATCGGTCAAGACACGTTGATAGGTGCAGGTCTTGATGAATTTTCCAACCCAAAGCCCCCCGGTGAACCGGGCATTGCCGCGCGTGGGTAGGGTGTGATTGGTCCCTATGACTTTGTCGCCATAGCTGACGTTGGTGCGTGCGCCCAAGAAGAGTGCACCATAATTGGTCATATTATTGAGGAAATAATCGGGATCATGCGTCATCACCTGGACATGCTCGGATGCAATTTTGTCGGCAATCGTGACCATCTCCTCATAGCTGTCTGCGACGATGACCTGCCCATAATCGGCCCATGCCTTTCCGGCAATCGCGGCTGTTGGCAGGATAGTCAGCTGCCTTTCGATCTCGGCCATCGTATCACGGGCTAATTTCTCGCTATTGGTGAGCAAAACAGCTGGAGAGTTAGGACCATGCTCAGCCTGTCCCAAGAGATCGGCAGCGCACAATTCGCCATCGACACTATCATCAGCGATAACAAGCGTCTCGGTGGGGCCGGCCAGGAGATCGATCCCGATGTGGCCAAAGAGTTGACGCTTGGCTTCTGCGACATAGGCGTTACCAGGGCCGACAATCATATCTACCGGAGCAATCGTCGATGTGCCAAGCGCCATAGCGGCAACGGCCTGTACGCCGCCAATGCAGTATATCTCGTCTGCTCCAGCCATATGCATGGCAACAACAATAGCTGGATTGGGTACGCCTTGGTACGGCGGCGCGACCGAGACAATCCGCTTAACGCCGGCAACTTTCGCGGTCACAACGCTCATATGCGCAGAAGCAACTAAGGGATACTTGCCACCGGGGACATAACAACCCACGCTGTTAACCGGCAAATTCTTGTGCCCCAAAACAATGCCGGGCAGCGTTTCTACTTCAACGTCTTTGAGCGCATCTCGTTGGATTTGGGCAAAATTGCGTACCTGGGCTTGAGCGAAGCGGATATCCTCAATCGTCTGTGGACTCAGCGCGCGATAGGCGGCATCAATTGCATCTTGGCTCAGCCGGAAATCATCGGGTGCCCAATTGTCAAATTTCGAAGACCAATGGCGCACACCATCATCGCCTCTGGTCTTGATATCCTGGATGATGGCCTCGACCGTTGCCCGCACACCAGCGTCAGCCTCCTCGGCCGCATGCTCACTGATTCCGGATTTAAGATACTTGGCCAAATCAGCCTCCACAGCTTGAATATTGAGTGTGTTGCGCGCTACGCTAACGGAAATGACTGCGAATGCAAAGACCAAATTGCGGAAACAAGAACAGGATACAGTGATGAACAAAACTACCATGCTTCCAACTTGGGCGCAGGGGCTTACAGGGCGCACGGCAATCGTCACCGGGGCCAGTCGAGGACTGGGCGCGACGATTACGCTCTGTCTTGCTGAGGCGGGGGCAAAGGTGCTGGCGGTCGCGCGAAGCCGCGACGAATTGGACGAACTGGCGGGCCAGCACGCCAATATCACGCCCCTCGCTGGTGATGTGACGGACACTGATTTCGTCCAAGGTTTGGCCCAGATAGACATCGACATTCTCGTCAATAATGCCGGCATGAATCGTCCGCTCTTGGTTGAAGAGGTCGACATCGAAACACTCGATACTATGCTGGACCTCAATGTTCGGGCTGCATTCTTGGTGGCCCAAGCTGGGGCAAGATCGATGCTGGCCCATGGCCGCGGCGGCTCAATTATCAATATTACAAGTCAAATGGGCCATGTTGGCTCACCTAAACGAACGGTCTATTGCATGACCAAGCATGCGCTGGAAGGCTTGACCAAAGCCATGGCGGTTGAACTCGCACCCCGTGACATACGCGTGAACTCGGTTGCCCCGACTTTCATTGAAACACCCATGACCAAACCGATGTTGGATAATCCAGATTTCCTGGGATTTGTGAAAAGTATGATTCCATTGGGAAGAATCGGTCAGCCCGAGGATGTTGCGGGCGCAGTCCTTTACCTAGCAAGTCCCGCATCTCGCATGGTTACGGGAACAAGCCTTCTTGTCGACGGGGGATGGACCGCGCAATAACAACAAAAAGGGCTGAAGCTTTGCCAGCTTCAGCCCTTCAGTGGTTCGTCTTGTATTTGGATCAGAAGCGCAGATTGGCTTTGATGCCCCAAAGCTTTGGCGGAGCATAACTTGCCTGCAGCGCACCGCCACCGCCCCAAACAAAGCGATGGGCCGTTGCCTCGTCTGTGACGTTGTTAACAAACGCGCCCAAAGACAGATTGTCGTTGATGTCCCAGGTGACGCGAAGATCCAGTTTTGTGTAAGCGTCTTGCTTATCCAAAATCGAGTTCGCAGGCTGGCCATAGAAGCCGCTGTTGAATGTCAGAACGGCAAGCGGGGTAAGCTGTCCAAGACCACCAAGATCGAAGACATATTGCGCCGAGAAGCTGCCGGAATAGTCAGAGGCATACGGCAGCTTCTTCCCCGTCAAATTACAGCCAAATGCCAAGGCTGGTGCGCCAACAGCACCTGTTCCGGTGCCAGGCACCGGGCCACAATCATAGCCGGGGGCAAAAATGCGGCGTTGTCCCGCATTCGCGATCGTGATGCCGTTTACAACAGTTGGGGTTAGCTTCGTGGCGTCGGCCACGACAATCGAGGTCCCAAACGGCAGCGGCACATTGGTATAGTCCGTGTATACCGCATCGAGAACCGAAAGCGAGAGGTTCAGGGTCAGATTGTCAATCGGCCTCCAGATGCCTTCGATTTCTGCGCCTTTTGCTTCAGCCTTGCCGCTATTTTCGATGATCGACAGGGTCGTATTGCCAGCTGGAATCTGACGCTGTTCTTGCAGGCTATCATACTGGTTGAAGAAGGCGGCAAGGTTCAGCTGCAGCGTATTGTCGAAGAAGCGGTTCTTGCTGCCGATCTCATAGGCTGTGACTTCTTCGGGTTTGAAAGTCGGGGTCAGAGCTGCTTGGTTTTGGCCCGAGTTGAAGCCGCCTGAACGGAAACCAGTCGAAACCGATCCATAGAAAAGGTTATTCTCTGTCAGCTGATAGTCAGCCGCCAGACGCCAGGTCAGTTTTTCAAACTCAGCCGTGTCATAGGTCGCCCCGGTTAGTACGGCTGTGTTGGCAGCTAAACAAGCAAAGCCCGGCCGGGGCTGAATCGCCGTTGGGGCAAAGACGCAATTGGTGGGGGCACCCTTAGAACCAAAGGCGCTCGCTGGAATGCCGCCAGTAGCTAAAGTGATAGCTGTTCCCACAGGGTTCGGCGGCGTGCCACTCAGCGGCAAAACGGCTGCCGCATTGGCGAATTTGAAGTCCTTGGTGTCGCGGGTAAATCGCAAACCTGCGGTCAGCTTCAAAGCTTCGGTGAGAGCATAACTTCCCTGAGCATAGGCAGCGATGGACGTGGTGTCGGCACGTTGCTCATCATAGAAGCCACCTCCTGCAACCGGCAGGGAGACGGGAGCACCTACCCCGCGAATGGTCCGAGGCACCTGCTCGTTGATGAAAACACCCCGCAATTCATCATCAAAATAATAGGCACCCACAACATAGCTGAGCGGGCCTTCGCCACGGGACAGAATCTGGAACTCCTGGCTGAGAGTTTTCGCCGAAGTGAGCTGATAGTCCGCGCCGATTGTGCTGGCCGAGAAGTCAGTGTCAGAAGTGCGGACGGCTTCAAAGTCTGCGAAGCCCGTGATGGACTTGAGCGTGAAAGAGCCGAAGTCATAGGCAATATTCGCACTGGCTCCTGTCGACGTCAGATCGAGAATTGTCTTTTGATCGGTATCGATCGTGTAGGGGTCGCCGGCGGCAAACAAGGGTATACCTGCATCGATGGTGAGAGGCGCATCGACGACCCCATCACGGTTACCGCCCCGTGTATTCAAATTGCGAATGGCAGTCGCATTGAACAATTGCTGATTTGACGGGATGTCAAAGAAGGTACCGGCAAGCTTGTAGCCAAACGCCGAGCCACCTGCGCCACCGCGGGTTCCACTGTCAATCTTGATTGTCGCTGTCAATTTGTCGGTTGGTTTGAGCAGAAGGGCTGCCCGCATATAGCGTGTTTTCTCGTCAAAGAGATTATTGCCGCTCGGATTGACATTCTTCACATAGCCATCGTCATCTTCAGAGGCCCCGCTCAAACGCAAGGCGGCAGTATCGGAAATTGGAATGTTTACAAACGGTTCAATTCGGACTTTGTTGTTCTCGCCGATCGTCACATCCAATCCGCTCTTGAATTGTCCGAGGCGGGGCTGGGCAGTAGCGATTGAGATATTGCCGCCAAATGTATTGCGGCCGTACAGAGTGCCCTGGGGTCCCCGCAAAACTTCAACGCGATCGAGGTCGACAAATCCTAAAGTGGCCTGTGCTGCTCGAGATTGATAAACGCCATCGATAAAGAAACCGATGGTGGTGTCACCATTGACGCCGACGTTTTCGGTTCGGACGCCGCGAATGGCAGGGCGAGCATCAACACCTGAACGACCAAATGTGAGGCCCGGGACGGAGTTTTCCAAGCGCGACATATCGGTAAGGCCGCGTGCCTGAATTTGTGCGGCACTAAAGGCCGATACCGAAAGGGGGACATTTTGCAGATTTTCTTCGCGACGCTGCGCCGTCACCACCACGGTTTCAATACCGCGCTCTGGCTCGCTCGTGGCTGCAGGCGCGTTTTGCTGAGCAAAACTTGGTGTTGCAACCACGAAAGCCAATCCGGAAATGGTCGCTAGAAGCGTTGTTTTTGTTGCGTGAGTGACGAAATCATTAAGCATCGCAAGGTCCCCCTCGATTTTTCGAATGTTAATATGATTGTATTATGACTTCGAATGCAAGTTTAATTTAACAGGCCTATGAAGGCATAAGGCATATTTTTGGACCGGTTCGCACGAGAAATCATCAGGTGTTGCAGAAATGCCCTGGAAATAAGCGCATTAAGGCTTTGCTTGGCATGTTTGGATCGCCTCTAGTCGCATGCGCATGCAAAACTGATTCGCCTCTAAACCAGATATTCAAACAATGCTAAAGCAATCAGCGTGGCGAAGAGATAGACCAGCAACCAGAGGCTTTGCTTATCGATAGCGCCAGGCATGGTGTTCCAATTGCCGTCTTTGAGTGGGCGACCTTCTGCAGCAAACCTCGCCTGTTGACCGGGAACTGAATAGGGCGACCAGTTTGCTTGTTTGCCATCGAGAATTCGGCTTGCGGTCCACCCCACGATGACGGTCGCCGCCCCGCCAATCAAACAATACCAAGGCCAAGCAATCTTTGTCTGGGTCGCCACAAACCAGATAATGGCAAAGCCTGCGACAACGCCTGCCATGAGTCCGCGCTCGGTCGTGTGTTTTGAGAAAAAGCCCAATCCATACATGCCAAGTTTTGCCCCCACGAAATAGCTTCCAATCTTGCTTAGAACTTCCAGAATTGAGCCATTGGATTGATCATAGAGGATAGCCGGGCCAATGATGATAACGGCCCAAATCACCGTGGCTATGCGTGTGGCCCGCAAATAATGGGCATCATCGCCATCTTTCTTGAAGTAGCGCTGGTAAAAGTCGACAACGCTCGCCGTTGCCATCGAATTGAAGGCCGAGCTTAATGTCGACATGGATGCCGCCAATACCGCAGCTGCCAAAATGCCGAGCAATCCAGGCACACCAGATTCGGCTGCGAACTGCAGAATGATCTGATTGGGCTGGTCAAATGGTTTGCCGTCATAATAGCCATAAGCCAGCACACCGATGAAGAAGAACAGAAAATAGATCGGGAAAGCGGCATAACCCATCAACAGATAGGATTTCTTGGCATCTCCGATAGTTTTGGCACCTAACGTGCGCTGCACCATCATTTGGTTCGCCCCATAAACTGTGATGTGAAACAGGGTCATGCCAAAAAGGCCGGAGTAAATCGTTGTCGTGACAGTGGGATCGGGCGTGAAGTCAATGGCGCTCAACCGACCCAATTCTTTAAGGTTCGCCAAGACCTCACCGACAGGTGTTGGCATGGAAACAAAGAGCGCGATCAGAATGACGATCGCACCGCCAAACAGCACTGCTGCTTGGAATACATCTGTCCAGATAACAGCCAGCATGCCCCCCATGGTGGTGTAAATCAAAGCCATAATTGTCACGATCACAACGGCCATCGGGATGGACATGCCGGTAACAAACTTTAAAACAAGGGCGGTCGCAAACAAGATTGCCCCCGTTGAGAGCCCTTGTGTGACGAGGAAAATGATGGACATGACTGCTCGCGATAACGGGCCAAATCGACGTTCTTGATAGTCGTAAATTGAGGCTACGCCGCTCATATAGAAGAACGGCAAAAAGAACCCTGTGACCAGAATGATCACAATTGGATAATTCAAATGGATGGCAAGGGCAGCCAGCCCGTCCTTATAAGCCCAAGCGGGGGCACCGAGAAAAGAAAGCGCGCTAATGTAAGTAGCAATCACCGAAAGACCGATTGCCCACCAGGGCGTGCTGCCACTACCCAGATTGAACTCTTTTGCTGTGGTCACTTTACGGCCTAAGAAATAGCCAAGCACCAGATTGCCGACCAAGAAAGCGATAACAATGGTCCAATCAAGTGCTTCAAACTTCATGAAATTCCCCGCAGGTTTGCGTCCGCTTCAAGGACAGCAAACACATCAATACCGAACTGCTGGAGCAGATCGATCATATCGATAAAGACCCAGTTTTCACTTAGGAAGTCGCCCTCGCGACGCCAGAAGTCCATGACGCGCATGGTGATGGCCTTGTTGGTGGCGGGTATCCCCAGCCAGCCGTCGCCCAAATGTGTCGCGTTTATGCTTGGCCAACCCGAAGATGCCACAAAAGCACCATCCCCAATGCGGCACCGATGATTGCCGCCGATACGATCTGGGAAGGCTGTTAAAAAAGGTTGCTGGTGCGTGTGCTCATAGTCTTGATGTCCGCGTGCGCTACCAATGCCGCCCGGACCATACCAGTGAAATTGGGGTATCCAGAAGCGCGTCATCCCCATACTTTTAAGGGACTTGCCATCATAGCTCATCAGACCGGCAATCATAGCTTCAACCAGCTTCAGGCTTTTTTCGCTCTCTTTGGGGTCAGATAGGTTGAGTTGAAGTCCGTCCTGCGCAACCGGGGCCGGCGACCAATTCTCACCCAATTGCGCCCGAACTGGCCAGACGCCACATTCAATCATCAGTCTTGGCACATCAAGGATGACAATGCTTTCGACGACACGCCCATCTTCAATGCGTTCAAACCAGCCGTATCTTAGCCAGTGGTGACGGTGTGTCGGGCCGATGCCAAAGAAATCTCGCTCAAACTTGCCAATGAGCCAACCGTAAGTCGCAACCCAGTCCCCGCCCTTGAACTGGCCTTGCATCAGTATTTCGGTCCGACGCTCTAGGGTGGAGAAAGAAGCTAATAAAGGCGCAAAAAACCCTTCATAAATGGCTGCATGTCCGACCAAAGCATCGCCCTGAGCTCGGTCAAATGGTGCACAGACCGACATGACGCAGTTCGTGGCATAAAGCTGGTCCAGCAGACTGGCAGCACCGCCGCTTAAATCGCGCGTCGCATTGATCATACGCCTGTAGTCAGCTTTGAGGTTTTTTGGATCGTTCATCCAAAGCATATTGACTTCGAATGCAACGGTCGTAAACCCTTATTTTGAAGCATGTAGCTTTTATGGTGTTGAAGGGACCTGGGATCAACAGGCTCCGATGATTGGATTGTTCGGGTGGCTCAGGATTTTGTCTCTATATCCCAAGATGTCAGGCGCTCTATGGGCCTGCAGGAGTGGGAAGCGCGTCTGGTGCGCTATGTAGATCTGCGCCCGTGCTACAATGCTTTCATTGATTGCCGCTCGCCAGGCTCGGAAGCGAAAGAGAATTTCACCATCATTGGCCCGGGTGTTTCTGAAAACCCGGATCAATATGTCCACATTGCGGAGCCTCATGGATTTAATATCGGTGGTGCGCGACAACCGCCCGCTTGTGTCAATTCCCAACATAGCCATGGCACAGCGGAGGTATTTCTGGTTCATTCAGGCCACTGGCGGTTCGATCTGGGCGAAACTGGCGAGGACGCAAAAGTCGAGATGGGTCCAGGGGATGTGATCTCCATACCAACCGGCATATTTCGTGGCTTTACCAATATCGGTTCAACCACAGGCTTCCTTTGGGCTGTGCTGGGAGAGGATGATCCCGGCCGCGTGCTGTGGGCACCGGACGTTTTTAAAATGGCGCGCAAGCACGGGCTTGTTCTACTTGAGAGCGGCCAACTGATCGACACAGTGGCTGGACAATCGGTTCCAGCTGATGCACCCATCATGCCCGAAACAACAGCACAGCAAGTAGCGGCCCTCCACGTCGCCACACAGGCCGAGGCGGAATCCTTTGTCGCAAAAGCAAGGCCTGGCTGCGTGGCGATCATCCACAAAGACGGGATTTTGCGCGGCGAGCATGGTTTCAGCCTGTCTCAAGTTTCGCTAGTGCAAGGGCAGACGCTTGAAGGGGTGGCCGGTGCTGTCATCTTCATCCATAAAGGCGCGATCACGCTGACATCTGAAAACGGTGCCCTACCTCTGGAAATTGGTGATACCTTGTCAGTGCCGCACCAACACGAACCCACTATAATTGCCAACCAAGACAGCATCGTCCACGTCGTCAAAAAGGTTTAGTGACGCAATGACTGCTTTAGGCCTTTACGGTCGAGATATTGGTGAGCTCCTTGCGCCACAGGGGCCCCGGCGGCAGCCACTTAATGGCTTTGACGAGATCTATGTTGACATCATTGACTATATCATTCGGTGCACGCACCGGATTTGGGAAGAAAAAGACATTGGTCTGATCGCCACCCATTATGGTGAGGATTGTCCGATCCACTTGATGGGCGGAGATGTATCAGGTGTTGAGGGTGTGATTGCGGGAACCCTGAAGACACTGAACAGTTTTCCAGACCGGACCTTAGTGGGCGAAGCCGTGATTTGGTCTGGCAATGAACGCGACGGCTATCATTCATCCCACCGCATCACCAGCCATGCCACCCATCAAGGTGATGGTGAATTTGGCCCAGCTACTGGTCGCAGTGTTTGTTTCACAACGATTGCAGATTGTTTGTGCCTCGAGAACCGAATTATCGAAGAATGGCTGGTGCGCGACAATGCGAAGATTGCCCGCGACCTCGGCTTGAGCGCAAAGGCTTTGGGACAGGCTCAAGCCAAGCTATCGCCAGCCAGTTGCTCAGGCGTGGCGGCTTGGCGCCAGAAGCTGATCGACGAAATCCTTGGCCACAATGAGTTGGATTTTGCAAACCCTTCCTTTCCCGACCCTGGGAAGGCTGCAGAGGAATTTGCCCATTTGGTGTTCCAGCAAATCTGGAACCTGCGTCGATTGTCTCGCGTACGGGAAATCTATGCAGCCAATGCCCATCTTTCAGGTCCCGATGCTCGTCTGCTCTTTGGCCACGGGGAAATAGCAGGATGGATTGGTGCCTTATTGTCGATGTCAAAGGGTGCAAGTATCCGCGTCGACCATGTCGGCTCAGTCACCGAAGGCCCTTATATCGATATCGCTGTCCGTTGGAGCTTCGCTGGAATGCACGACAGCACCGGCCTCTATGGGCCACCAAGTGGCGCCCCGCTTTATATTCTGGCGATCAGCCATTGGCGCACTTTGGGTGGCGTGATCGTCGAGGAGACAACGATTTTTGACGAAATCGCCCTCTGGCATCAAATCAGTGGGGGTGCATGACCGCCATGCCACTTGAGGAAATGTTGACCGAGCTTTACGTCAACGAAAATGTCGGCGTGTTTGAAGGCCTTTACTTGCATCGTGCAATCCGGCGCTGCCGCGGGGAGCTTGTATTCGGGCGAGATAGGATTCGCCAACAGATACTAGCTGACTTGGCCCGGTTCTCTGGCTGGCACTTCAAGATACACGCCTGCACAGACGAGTTTGCGGACGTCGCCTGGATATCGCCGGAGGGATCATTTGTGCGCAGGCACTACTGGATCAAGCTCGAAAATGGTCGAGTGGCTTCTGATACTCTCGTCACGCGCTCGCCTGACCCAGAGCCTGCGCGCCAACACCACCAGCCACTAGGTGAGCTAGATTCTGGAAACGGGCAATTGGGGCCGGCTGAGCTCTTTGGGTTTAGTGCGCCCACCGAAAGTCTGCACAAAATCTGGAATTGCCGATCCATATCGACCTTTGCAGAACTTTATCATGGGCAAGTCCGCTGGAGCGGACCAGACTGTGAAGGTGGGATGAATGAGGTCAAAACCTGGTGGCTTCAGCAGTTTTTGGCTTTCCCGCAATCCCACATCATCTTTGAACGGGAAATCGCTTTTGAAAATAATCTTGCCCTACTATGGCAATGGGCGCGCATCGACACAAACGGGCGGCGCGATCGTATTTCGGGCAGCACCTGCCTCCAATTGGATGGCGGCAAAATAATGCAAGAGGCCATGTTGACGGATTAGTTTCTTCTTGGCAAGCGATTGCGGATACACTGACCCAGCCCCTTAAAATCCAGCCATAAGTTTGTAAGATCCTTCAACGAGAGGATCACACTCGCTAAAGCAAAATTGACCGCGCAGGTGATTGCAAGCAAAGTGGGCGGGAATGCTAATGGTGCGTTTAAAACAACTTGCCGCATGGCAAAGCGGGGCCTTAAGTCAATGCGCCAAATCTCTGTATTGGTCGACTATAAGGGCTTGATCCCATCGGATTGAGACATGTTTAAGGGGAAGTAGAGGGGATGGATCGGCGAACTTTGGTCACGGCTGTAGCGATTGGCACGCTATCGGGTGCGGGGGCAGGCATTGCTGCGGCGCGCGTTGTGGGCACCGGAGCGGGTGGCGCTGACCTGGGCAAGGCGGCTGCACAAGGTGCGGTTGCTGGGGCGGTGCGGCTGAACATGGTCACCTCTTGGCCCAAAGGCATGCCAGGTTTGGGCATGAGCGCAGAACGTATCGCACAACGTGCCCTCGCGTTGTCAGGCGGCACGCTGGATATCAAAGTTTATTCGGCAGGCGAGTTGGTTGGCGCGTTTGACGTGTTTGATGCCGTGGCGACAGGCTCCGCCGATCTCTACCATTCAGCCGATTATTATTGGCAGGGCAAAAACGCTGCCTATCCGTTCTTTACGGCCGTGCCCTTTGGCATGACAGCAATGGAGCAAATGGGCTGGCTCGACCATGGCGGTGGCCAGGCTTTATGGGAAGAATTGGGAGCGGGCTTTGGCATTGTGCCAATGGCTGCAGCTAACACGTGTCATCAGGCGGGCGGCTGGTTCAAGCGCGAAATCAACAGCTTGGCAGACCTAAAAGGCCTCAAAATGCGGATACCTGGCATTGGTGGGGAAATGATCCGACGATTGGGTGGCGCTGCTGTGGCGATGCCGGGCGGGGAGATTTATCAAGCGCTACAATCGGGCGTGATCGATGCTGCCGAATTTGTTGGGCCTTGGAATGACATTGGCTTGGGCTTTTATCGCGAAGCCCCGTTTTATTACGCGCCAGGCCTGCAAGAACCGGGCGCGACATTGGCGGTGGGCGTCAACAAGGGCAAGTTTGATAGGCTCTCTCAGGTGCATCAGGAAATCCTGCGCGCGGCGTGTCGGGAAAGTTATGCCATTTCCATCGGCGAATTCACCTATCAAAACGGCGTGGCCATGGAGGCGATGAAGGCCCAGCACGGGGTCACGTTGCGCCGCTTACCCGAGGATGTTGTGAAGCAAGCCGCCAAAATCGCCCAAGTCATGTGGGCCGAAGCAGGCGCCGCTGACCCTTTGGCTGGCCGCATCTATCAAAGCTGGCTTAAAGCTTACCGCGCCATGCGGCCTTGGAGTGAAGAAGCTGAAGGGATTTATCTCGCTGAACGCCAACGCCATTTAAACCTTGGTGCCCCATGAGTCCGCACGAGTTAGGCGAGCCCTTGGGTGCGATAGCCATCATCATTCTTGGCGGATTATCACCTTTTTTGATTGCGCCCCTCGCAACAGCAATCTGGGGTGAGCCTGCGGCAAAAGTCCAGCGCCTCTTGAATGGGATTGCCGAGGATATTGCGAGTTGGCTGGGCCGTTTTGCCCAAGTGTGCTTGCTTGTCTTGGCGTTTGGAATGCTGACCACCGTGCTCTTGCGCTATATTTTTGGCGAGAGTTTTACCCGTCTCAATGAAACTGTGATGTATGCCCATGCGCTGGGCTTTTTGATGGCGGGACCGGCTGCCTTAATCACAAATGCGCATGTTCGGGTGGATATTGTCTATGAGCAAGTCAGCGAACGTACCAAGGCCTTGTTGGATCTGATCGGCTTTTGCTTCCTTCTGGCCCCAGTGATGTTGCTGTTGCTGATCTATAGCGGCCCGGTTGTCGAGTTGGCTTGGCGCATCGGCGAGAAAAGCCCAGAGACAGACGGATTGCCATTTGTGTTCCTATTAAAGACTGCCATGCCGTTATTTGCCGTCACCATGCTCATGGCAGGCGTGGCCCATGCAGGCCACGCCGCATTACGCTGGCGCGGGCTTGAACTGTTGGACCCTTCCAGACCCGCCCAAATTGTGGGGCCATAAAGGATGGACCTGCACGGAATTTTGGACGTTGCCATGTTTTTGTCCCTCATCATCGCTTTGATGATGGGCTATCCGGTGGCCTTTACTTTGGCAGGTGTGGCTCTGGCTTTCGGGCTTTTGGGTATGGCATTTGGCGTGTTTCAACCCTCTTTCTTTGCCGCCTTCCCCCAGCGTGTGTTTGGCACAATGGGGAATGCGACGCTCACTGCGGTGCCGCTGTTCGTCTTGATGGGGGTGATTTTAGAACGTTCCCGGATTGCTGAAGACCTGTTGACGACAATGGGGGACTTATTTGGACGATTTCGGGGTGGCTTGTTGTATTCCACTACACTTGTGGGCGCGCTTTTGGCGGCTTCAACCGGCGTTGTAGGGGCCACTGTGGTCACAATGGGCCTGTTGGCTTTACCGGCTATGTTGGCGCGCGGCTATGATGTGAAAATCGCTACCGGCTCGATCGCGGCGTCTGGAACACTGGGCCAGATCATTCCCCCATCCATTGTTTTGATCTTGCTGGGCGATGTCATTGGCAATGCAAATCAGCGCGCGCAGATTCAAATGGGCAAGTCAGGCGGCGAAGCCGTTTCTGTGGGCGATTTGTTTGCAGGGGCGATTATTCCAGGCCTAGTTTTAGTTGGGCTGTATCTGCTTTACCAAGTCTTTATTGCGTGGAGCCAGCCTAAAGCAGCCCCTGCCGCGGGCGGCGATTACCCCAAATTGGGCCGCGTGATCCAGGCTTTATTGGCCCCCTTATTGCTGATCTTAGCCGTTCTAGGTTCCATTCTTGCCGGCATTGCAACTGCAACCGAAGGTGCTGCGGTGGGCGCTGCCGGGGCAGCGCTGCTCGCGGGTCAACGGATCGAACAAGACGCAGGCAGGCCGCGCAGTTTTCTGGTGCGAGTCATATTGGGCGGCGCTGCAGCGCTCGTGCTTTTGGTCGCGTTTCGCTTGTTGATCGACATCCCAAGCCTCACCGGGCAACCTAGTTTCTCAGGTCGGCTTGTGTTGTTTGTTTCAGTGGCGTTGAGCCTGTTAACAGGTGCAGGTGTGATTGCGGGACTTTGGGCACTGCACGGGGCGAGGTCGCTTGGGCCAGCCTTAAAATCCACCGCCGACATCAATGCGATGGTGTTTACAATCCTGATTGGAGCGGCCCTATTCACCTTGGTGTTCCGGGGGCTTGGTGGCGATGAGTGGGTCGAAGGCATGCTGGAAGCTGTTCCAGGTGGCCTCACCGGAGCGCTATTATTCACCTTTATGGTCATGTTTATATTAGGATTTTTTCTCGATTTTATCGAGATCTGTTTCGTTGTCGTGCCATTGGTAGCCGTGCCACTGATTGTGATGGGCGCGGATCCGATTTGGTTGGCGGTGATGATGGCGATGGTTTTGCAAACGTCCTTTTTGACCCCACCATTTGGCTTTGCCCTGTTTTATTTGCGCGGCGTAGCCCCGCGGGAAGTCAAAACGATGGACATTTATCGTGGCGTCGTACCCTTCATCGGCTTACAGCTCCTAGCTGTTGGCTTGATTTGGTTCATCCCAGGCTTAGCAACTTGGCTACCCAATCTATTGTACCGGTAAGGAATGTGGTCGTGATCCCAATGGCTTTGACATTCCACCAAGCCGGCAAACGCGCAAAGATGGAAGGTCAGTTGGGAGGTGTTCTAGATCAATACCAGTCCAGGCCATTCATCTTGTTGGCATCGATCGGCAGCCATTGCTCACGCCATCATGGGTTCAATCAACCCTGCGACGTGCTCCGCGTCTTTCACGATTAATGCCTCCTCCAGATGGGTGTTTCGTAGGGTGCTCTCGATCCGTGCGTACCCGAGGAGCCTCCCAATGATGGGTAGCAGTGCAGTGGCTCATGTCCAAATCTTTGCTGCGTTGTTTCAATTGAGGGTTGATTGTGTCAATGGAGTTTACGTCGCCAAACCGCCATTAGTCCAAAACCAATGATCAAGAGGCCAAAGGCGACCTCGCCAAAGCGGGCATAGACTGTGGGGCCTATCGTGGCGGGCAAGCGTGCTGTGGCATAACCAGCCCCCGCCCGATGTTCGGCGACGGGGCGACCAAACCGGTCGACAATGGCCGACCAACCACCACTTGCGGCTCGCACCAGTGGAAGGCCCGTTTCAATCGCTCGATAGCGAGCTTGGGCATAGTGCTGGTCCGGCCCCAACAAATCGCCATACCAGGCGTCTATCGACACATTTAAAATCCACGCGGCTTTACCAGTGGCCTGCTTATTGAAGCTTGGGAACACAATTTCGTAGCAAATACGCGGATCGGCGAGAGGGGCCTTGGGTAGGCTCAAGGTCGTGGGCTCGGGTCCGGGCGACATCTCGCCATCATAGGAAACAAGACTGGCAATCCCAAGGGCTTTGAAGAACGGCCGTAGCGGGAGATATTCCCCAAAGGGCACGAGATGATGCTTGTCATAAACCGAGCGGGTGGTGAGGCCTCCCTGTTCGACGTCAAAAACCAATAGACTATTGGTATAGACTGCTTGGCCTGCCAAAAGATCACGCCGGATCGACCCGGTAGCCAAGGTCCGAGAGCCAAGGCGTGCTTGTATCTGGTTCAAGACAAGGGGCTCTTCTAAAAGAAGAAACGGAAAAGCCCCTTCCGGCCAAACCACGATATCGGCCTTTTGCGCATCGGGCGTATTTAAAAGGCCCAAATAGGTTTCCACGATCTCGATGGTGTTGGCCGGGTCCCATACATCCTTTTGGCTAAAGCCTGCTTGCCCGGCCGCGATGATAGGGCCGTTCCCGGCCATCGGGCTAATTGGCCCGGCTGCGCGCAACTGGAAAAAGCCATAAGCAAAGCTAACAAATGCTAGAATACCCGCTGCAATCAGGGTCATTGGTGGTTTACGCGGCTCGCCCTTTGCCAAAAGAACCACTGGGGTGACCAAGACCCATAGGGTCAGTAACGATAGGCCGTATGGCCCGATCAAACCTGCAACCTGACTAATCGCCTCACCCGGCTTCCAAATATAGGCGGGTAAGTTCCAGGGCAGCCCCGTAAACAAATGGCTGCGCACAAACTCACTGACGCCAAAGCAAACCGCAAACGTCATGAGACGTGCAGCGCCTGCGCCCCAAATGAACATGGCGGCTGAGCCTGCTAAGCCCCAATAAAGCCCCATCGCAGCAGGCAGGGCTGTAACCGCAAACGGCATGAGCAGGGCGAACTTCTCTGCATCCACCAAAAACGCATTGCCGACCCAAAACATCCCAGCCAGAAAATAGCCAAACCCCCAAGACCAGCTACGCCAGAAGGCAGAGCGTAAGCGGTTTTTGTTCTGATACGCCCCATCCAATAAAAGGACAAGCCCACAGATCGAAACCGCAAAGGCTGGCCAAAAGTGGAACGGCGCATGACCCAGAACGGCGAGCGCGCCCAACAGCATCGCGCACAAGCCTGACAACCAAGCAGGCTTGTTAGGCCCCAAGATGGCTATGGGATGACGGATCTCGGGTTCAGCCGCTTGCGATGGAGTTACTGCAGCCTCTGTCACGCAGAGGGCGCCTGCAAACTATCCGTATTGGCCTTTTCCACGGCCTTGGCGGAGCGGATGCGTACCCGCTTGATCCGGCGCGGATCGGCGTCAATCACTTCAAAATCATAGCCAGTTGGGTGGTGGAGGATTTCCCCGCGCGGCGGCACCCGGCCGGCCAGCGCGAAGACCAGGCCACCAAGCGTATCGATCTCATCTTCCATATCTTCCAGCGCCAGTTCGACGCCGGCGCGCTTGGAGAAATCCGCCAGTTCCACCCGCGCGTCAGCTTCCCACACACCATTACCGGTATCGACGACCAAATCCTGATCGAGATCATCATGTTCATCATCAATATCGCCGATGATTTCTTCCACGAGATCCTCGATAGTAACCAGACCATCCGTGCCGCCATATTCGTCGATGACCAGAGCCATGTGGCATCGCTTCGCGCGCATTTGCAAAAGCAGGTTCGGCAGCTTCATGGAGATGGGGACATAAAGCAGATCGCGCTTCAGCCGGCCCAAGACAAAGTCATCCAGTCTGGCTTTGGTCTGACCGTTTTCATCGGGGATCAAGAGTGACAGAATGTCCTTCACATGGACAAAGCCTAAGGGCGTATCGAGGTTTTCGGCATAAACCGGCATGCGCGAATGTTGGTGCTCTTCAAACGTGCGGGCAACGTCGCCCAGCGACATTTCGATGTCGACGGCGGTAATATCCGCGCGCGGCACCATCACGTCGCGCACACAGAGACGGTCAAAGCTTGCAGCTTTGACGATCATGTCCTTTTGATTGCGCTCGATGGTTTCCCCAGATTGCTCGCGCTCGCGCAGAAGCTCGGTGGGGTCCAGGCCCGCATACGCATTCTGGCGACGCCATCTGTGTGTCCACCGCTTCCAAAAGCCGGGTTTCTTTGCTGAGTTACTACTGGATGGGTCGTCAGTCATGGGTTTGATAAGGATCAGCAAGACCAAGGCTTGCCAATATCTCTCTCTCTAAGCCTTCCATCTCCGCCGCGTCATCATCGGCGTCATGATCATATCCTAAAAGATGTAATAGCCCATGCACAAGCAAATGGGTAGCATGGGCTTTAAGATTTTTGCCCTGTTCTTGGGCTTCACGGGCGCAGGTCTCAAAGGCCAGAGCGACATCGCCCAAGGTCTTCTCCAGTGCATGCACAGTCTCGGGTGCGGGAAAAGACAGGACATTTGTCGGCTGGTCCTTGTTACGCCATTGTGCATTCAACCCTTTTACGACAGCGTCGCTGGTCAAGAGCAAGGCAAAGCTGTCTCCTGCGGGTTCAAAAAACCGAGAAACGACTGTCACGATCTTGGCGATCTCCCCCTCGCAATCAGGACCAAACACCTGGTACCAGCCTTCGGCTTCAATTTGAACATCAACATCAAAAGAAGTGGATCCTTCCGTCGTAGCTGGCTCTGGCGGTATCGGTGGCGGCATGGGTGCGGGGATTGATTCTGCCGTTTCGCGCTCATAGGCTGAAACAATGCGACCAACGAGTGGATGTCGAACCACGTCTTCGGCCGTGAAATGGACGATCTTCATGCCTTCCACGCGTCGTAAAATGCGCAAAGCGTGGGGAAGACCGGAATCGCTGGCCCGCGGCAAATCGATCTGGCTTGGATCGCCATTTACGGCCATGCGTGATCCTTCGCCCAGGCGGGTCAGCAGCATTTTCATTTGCATGCGCGTGGTATTTTGGGCTTCGTCTACAATGACAAACGCGTCTGACAGGGTTCGCCCCCGCATGAATGCTAAGGGTGCCACTTCAATCTCGCCCGCAGCTTTTCGGCGCTCCAACTGGGTGGCGCCGAGCAGGGTCTTGAAG
This sequence comes from Maricaulis salignorans, assembly GCA_943372135.1. Classification (GTDB taxonomy): domain Bacteria; phylum Pseudomonadota; class Alphaproteobacteria; order Caulobacterales; family Aquidulcibacteraceae; genus Aquidulcibacter. Next base: position 22,365 of record CALRXH020000009.1, read on the forward strand.
GCATCCCAAATGGGTTGCAGATAGGGGTCGACTTTTTCTTCAAGGTCGCCTGGCAGAAAGCCTAGTCGCTCGCCTGCTTCCACCGCAGGGCGAGTGACCACGACGCGGGAAACCCGGCCCTCTAGCAGCATGGATACCGCCACGGCCACGGCCAAAAATGTCTTGCCGGTACCTGCGGGGCCAACGCCAAAGACCAAATCGTAATCGCCGCCCATCAAAGCGTCGAGATAAACCGCCTGTGTCGGGGTTCTGGGTTTGATGCCGGCACGCCGGCCCGGCAGAGCCAGCGCCCCGCTGCGCGCGCGCGACCCGGCGCGAACGAAGGTGATGGCAGAGCGGACTTCGGGCAGGCCCAGGGCCATCCCGGCGTCTGCCTTTTCGATCAGGGCCTGCAACGCCTCGCGCGCCTGATTGACCGATACCCGATCATCGCCATGGACCACGATGTCGCCGCCCTGGGCCATAACATCGACGCCAAAAGCGTCTTCAACCAAGGTCAGATTGCGATGGGCCGGACCGGCGACCAACGGAACCAGACCTGGATTGGCGAGGGCTACGCGGCCTTCCTCGGATTTGCGACGACGCGTCACGAGGGGTTCACCAATTCCCCGGTGAGGGAATTCGGCATGGTCCCAATGATACGCACGGTGTGAAGCTGGCCAATCAGATGATCTGGGCCCTCGACATGCACAGACTGCAACCACGGACTGCGGCCAAGGATTTGCCCTTCATTGCGGCCTTTACCGGTGAAGAGAACGTCAAACGTCTCTGCGACCTTGGCGGCATTGAAGGCGCGCTGTTGTTGGAGGATCAGTGCCTGCAAGCGCTGCAATCGGTCATCGGCAATATCACAGGCGACCTGGCCAAACATTTCAGAGGCTGGCGTGCCGGGACGTTTTGAATATTTAAAACTATAGGCACCAGCATAGCCAACCGCGCGGACCAATTCCATTGTATCTTCAAAGTCTTGCTCGGTCTCTCCGGGAAAGCCAACAATGAAATCAGAGGCCAGGGCAATATCAGGGCGGGCCTTGCGCACCTTGGCGATGGTGTCGAGATAGCTTTCTACACTGTGCCTGCGGTTCATGGCTTTTAAGATTTTGTTGGACCCCGACTGCACGGGCAAATGCAGATAGGGCATCAGTTCCTTGATCTCGCCATGGGCTTCGATCAGGTCATCATCCATGTCGCATGGGTGGGAGGTCGTATAGCGGATCCGTTCGATCCCGCCTATGTTTGCCAGATGGCGGACCAATCGTGCCAGGGACCAGGTTTCAGAACCGGCCAGTGTCGGGCCTTGGCCGTGATAGGCGTTGACGTTTTGACCCAGAAGCGTGATTTCGCGCACGCCTTGTCGGGCAAGGCCGCGAGCCTCGAGAATAATGGGGTCGACGGCCCTCGAATATTCCGCGCCGCGCGTATAGGGCACGACACAGAAGGTGCAGAATTTATCGCAACCCTCTTGCACCGACAAAAAGGCCGAGGGGCCATCTGGTGCGCGCAAGCTTGGCAGCGCGTCAAATTTTTCAACCGCCTCAAAACTTGTCTCAAGTCGCTCGCCAGTTGCTCGGGCTGCGCGGGCGATGAGTTCGGGCAGCTTGTGATAGGCTTGTGGACCGACCACCAGATCAACGGCAGGGGCGCGGCGCATGATTTCCTCGCCTTCAGCTTGTGCAACACACCCGGCAATGGCGATCGTCATCTTGTCGCCATTGAGCGCCATTGTATCCTTGTGCGCTTTCAGGCGCCCAATTTCGGAATAGACTTTTTCAGTCGCTTTCTCCCGAATATGGCACGTATTGAGAACAACGAGATTCGCGTTGTCAGGCCTATCAACAGGGCTATAGCCTAAAGGCCGTAAAACATCGGCCATACGTTCGCTATCATAGACATTCATCTGACAGCCATAGGTCTGAATAAACAGGGTCTTGGCGATCGCGGCGTCGCCGGTTTGCACAGGTGCTAGGCGGTCGACGGACTCGTCTTTTTGAGATGTTGCGGCGTCTTCATGCATGGAACCAGCCTAAAACGCCAAACGCGGCCAATACGCAAGAGCAATCAGGCAACACTGTGCGTGCGAAACCAGATGGTATCAGGGGGTGAAGGCCACAGCATCGCCGGGTTTGGCCTGTTTCAAAAGTGCGCGCAAATGCTCTTCTGCCAGGGCCACACAGCCTTCTGTCGGGCGGTAGTCGTGGGAGGCGCAATGCATAAAGATCGCGGACCCCATAGCGGGCACCACCGGATCATCATTATGGCCGAGGACCACGATGACATTATAGAGCCCGTCTTCGCGCCATAAATGTTCGGCACTGGCCGGATAGGGATGGGTGACGGGTTGATTGTAATTGGGGTCATCGGACGCATCACACCATCCATCCATGGGCTGAATGGGCGTTGCTTCAAATCCGGAGACGGGCTTGGGGCCGCGATCTTCGCGCCACAGAATTGCACGGATTGGCCAAACGCCCAGAGGACTGGCCCCATCGCCTTCGCGCTTGTCTTCGGCAGGCTTGGCACCCCCCTTGCCAATCACGCAACGGACCTTGGTTTGTCCGTAAGTTAGCCAGCCCGATGTTGATGCTGCAAAAATCTGCATAAAACCTCCCGGATCAAGACTCTGTGATGCCGCACCCCCTTGTATCGCGCAACAGGGTACAACCATGTAGGGCCTATGTCACGCAAGCGCACCCTCCTTCTGGTCGATGACGATCATGATCTCCGTACTACCCTAGCCGAGCAATTCGAGCTGACGGGGGAATTTGCCACCGTTATGGCGCAAGATGCCGCCAGCGGTGTCACAGCAGCACGCACTGCGGGGCCTGACTTGATCCTGCTCGATATCGACCTGCCTGATCTGGATGGCCGGGAAGCCTGTAAAGCGATCCGCTCGGGGGGATTTGCTGGCCCGATCATCATGCTGACAGGCCAATCCACCGATTCCGATACGGTCTTAGGACTGGATGCGGGTGCCAATGATTATGTTACCAAGCCGTTCCGCTTTGCTGTGCTGTTAGCGCGTGTACGTGCCCATTTGCGAAGCCATGATCAAACCGATGTGGCAACTCTCAAGATCGGTCCCTATGACTTCAAGCCAGCCAACCGGACTTTGACCGATTCAAGCGGGAAGCGGATCCGCTTGACGGATAAGGAGGCGTCGATTTTGCGCTATCTGTTCCGGTCCAGCACGAAAGCTGTGCCGCGCGAGGAATTGCTGCGCGAAGTCTGGGGGTATAATGCTGCGGTCACGACCCACACGCTGGAAACCCATATCTACAGGCTGCGCCAAAAGATTGAGCCGGTTTCGGGCCGCAACGGCCTATTGATCACCGAAGGCGGCGGGTATCGGCTAGAACCCTAGATCGCGTCTCGTTTTCTTGAAAACGAGGTTGCGATCTAAATTTATGATTTAGGGCCAGACGATTTAACCGCTAGCGCCACTCGTCGCGGCCGCCCTTGCGCTGGCGCGTAAGGTGCATGTGATACTGGAAGCGTTCGGGGCGATAATAGCCCTGAACAACCTCAATGGGTGCGGACTGCGAATCCTTCATCACGCGCACGATTTTTAGCAGCGGCGATCCGGTTGCGATCTTTAGCGCCTGGGCAGCTACCGGCTCCGCGCTGCAGGCAGTAATCCATTGTTCGGCGGATACGGCGACAAAGCCTGCCCGCTCTAAGAGGTCCAGCATCGGCGTATGGCCAAGCGAGTTTGGATCAAACGTGGCGGCGATATCGATCGGCAAATGGGTGACGATGTAGGAAAAGGGTTCGCCCTCCAGCTTACGAATCCGCTCGGCCCGCTGGACCGGAACGCCGCTGGGCAGACCTAAAAGCTCGGCGATCTCGGCGGTTGCCGCTACTTGGGCAACGTTGATCAGCTCAACTTCTGTTGAAAGGCCCATCACTTTGAGCGCTTCCATCAGATTGTCGAAGCTACCCTTCACCACCGGCACAGTCGCATTATAGGTCACCACCGTGCCGCGGCCACGATGACGCGACACCATTCCAGCTGACGCCAGTTCGTTCAGCGCACGCTTTACGGTTATGCGAGAGACATTGAAGACCTGCGTCAGATCCTGCTCGCCTGGCAGGACAGCGCCCAATGGAAAGGCACCGGAGCGAATACGCTCGCGCAGGACCAAAAATAACTGGTGATACAAGGGCGTCGGTAGCCTCGGATCAACCATGGCAGCCTTTAGCTCAGAACTGAGTTCATGCAATTTTGGCAAGGTCGTATCCATTGAAACAGATTAGTCCAGTGCGAGGAAATGAAAAGACCCCGCTCTGGCTGGCGACTGAAGCAAAACCACTCTCAACCACCGTTGGCTCGCTCTCGCACCGTGTCAAGACTTTCCCAAATCTTGCCGCCCGGATAAATCCCGATGGACATGGTCATGTCGTGCACTTCGACGGAAGCAAACATGTTGCAGGTAAAATAGGGATCGCCGCGCATGATGGTCCATGCAGCGTCCACATCTGCGGCACATACGATCAAGCAGGAGCCGTGGATCTTTGTTGTGCCAGGCTCTTTCAGGGGCCCTGCCGTCACATAGGACTGCCAATGGGCTTCGACATGAGCTAGATGGCCTTCCAAATGCTCGAGGCGCTTTTCTGGCGCGGTCGGCCCGTCTTTGCACACAAATAGAAACGTGGGTGTGCTCTGTCGCGGTACAGTCGGTGGATTGGACATTTAGGCCTCCCTCATAATGGTCCTAGATACTCTAGGGATGAGTCATTGCCTTGCCAATGTCGAAACGCTATTTGATATAAAGATAGATCATTTCTCCAAGTCGGATGCACGACCCCGCATGGCAAAGACCGCCAAAGTCCAAACGGTGTTTCGAGGTCAAACCTTGGCCCAGAAGCTTCTGGCGCGGGCGTCGGGTAGTGACTACGTCATGCCGGGTGACATTATTGTGGTGCAGGTCGACCTTGCCATGGCCCATGATTCAAGCGGACCCAGGCGGTGGAAACCCCACTTAGATGCGATGGGGAAAACCGTTTGGGACCCGTCGCGTGTGGTGATTATCTCTGACCATTATGTGCCTGCTGTCGATGGCGAAAGCGCAGCCATTTTGAAGCTCACGCGCGAGTTTGCCAGAGAGCACGGAATTGACCATTTCTTTGATATGGAAGGAATTTGCCACGCTATTCTTCCACAAAAGGGTCTGCTCCGGCCCGGCATTTTTGTTGCCGGTGGCGATAGCCACACTCCTCATGCGGGTGCCTTTGGCTGCTATGGCGCGGGTTTTGGTGCTACCGACATGTTGGGCATTGTGATCACCGGTCAAACCTGGACGCTGGTGCCAGAGACCATACGTGTCGAGTTGACAGGAAGCCTTGGGCGCCACGTCTCGGCCAAGGACGTTATGCTGTTGCTGTGCCGCGAACTGGGCATGGATAATGCGTTCAAGGCAATTGAATATGGTGGCCCGGGTGTAGCGGCAATGTCGATGGACGAGCGGATGGTTTTGTCCAATATGGCGGCAGAATTGGGTGGCGAGGTCGGTCTGATCGGAGCAGACAGGGTGACTTTGGACCATATTCGCGCCCATGGCGGAATGGTTTCCGAAGCTGATTTAGCCTGGCAGCCCGATCCTGACGCCGCCTATGAGCGGATTGTTAGGATTGAGCTTTCTGAGCTGGAGCCCCAGATCGCTCTGCCCCATTCACCGGCCAATAGCTTCCCGATCAGCCAGGGCGGCGGCGCGCCGATCCATCAAGCCTATATTGGGGCTTGTGTCGGCGCGAAGCTGGAAGATTTGCATATGGCCGCGCAAATCCTGCGGGGTCAGCGCATCGCGCAAGATGTGCGCCTCCTGGTCGCGCCAGCCAGTTCACAGGTAACGGCTGACGCTGCCGCAGACGGGACGTTGTCGATCCTGCTGGCTGCGGGGGCGACTTTATTGCCGTCTGGTTGTGGCGCGTGCGCAGGCATGGGGGCAGGCCTTTTAGCGGCAGGTGAGACCTGTATATCGACCACCAATCGCAATTTCAAAGGTCGGATGGGTCACGCAGACGCCCTGGTTTACCTAGGTTCGCCCTACACGGTTGCAGCCAGCGCGATCGCTGGTTATGTGCGTGATCCCCGTGCCCACGCAGCCGATTTGGCGGGTGTGGCATGACCAGGAATGAGCCCTCTGGCCGCGCCTTTGTTTTTGGCGACAATATCGACACCGACCTTCTCGCACCAGGTCATCTTATGAAGCTCTCGGCCCACGAGCTGGCGCTTCACTGCCTTGAAGCTATTGCACCGGATTTTGCAACATCCGTTCGCCCCGGAGACTTTGTTGTGGCGGGCAAGAATTTTGGGCTTGGCTCCTCGCGGGAGCAGGCAGCTGTGAGTCTGCTTCAACTGGGGGTTGGGGCCGTGATCGCACCCAGTTTTGCGCGTATTTTTTACCGCAATGCCCTCAATTTAGGCCTGCCGGCTTTGTTTTGTGAGGATTTCTCAAGGATTGGTGACGGCGACCGGTTGCTGGTTGACCCGGTCTTGGGCAAGATCACGAACAAGACGCGTGGTGAGGTTTTATCGTGCAGGCCCATACCGGACCATTTGATGGCCATGGTGCGGGCCGGTGGCCTGGTTGCCCATCTAAAATCACGACGCGGCACATAGGGATCGAGCATGACACAATTTTCTTTCCATGAGCGGCTCGGCCAAAGCAAAGCGCTATTGGCCCCAGGGGCTTATGACGCCTTGAGTGCACTCCTGGTAGAACAAGCCGGGTTTGAAGCCATTTATATGTCCGGTGCATCGATTTCTTACACGCAATTAGGTCGGCCGGACATTGGGCTTGTAACGGCTACACAAGTGGCCGATATCATTGGACGCGTGCGCGATCGCGTCAAAATTCCCTTGATTGTTGATGCCGATACGGGATTTGGCAACGCCTTGAACGTTCAGCACACCGTGCGTTTGTTTGAACGGATGGGTGCCAATGCCTTGCAATTGGAAGACCAGACAGCACCCAAGCGATGCGGCCACTTGGCCGGAAAGGAGTTGGTTGCGACCAGTGAGATGGTCGGGAAGATCAAGGCTGCGGTGGATGCCCGCACCTGCGAACAGACTTTGATCATTGCCCGCACGGATGCCATCGCTGTGGAGGGTTTTGGCTCCGCTTTGGAACGCGCAGAGCTTTATCGTCAGGCTGGGGCCGATGTCCTGTTTGTTGAAGCGCCTCAGGCTATTGATCAAATGCAGGCCATTTGCGACGCCTTCCCCGACACACCTCTCCTGGCCAATATGGTTGAAGGTGGCAAGACGCCTCTGCTCACCTGCGACCAATTATCCGAGATGGGCTATCGCCTGGTAATTGCGCCAGGCTCCATGGTTCGGGTCCACGCCTTTATTGCACAGCAGTTTCTCCAGTCCCTGAAGACCAATGGAACGACCGCTCTTTTCCGCGAGCGGATGTTGGACTTCAAACAAATTAATGAGTTACTGGGGCTGCCGGAATTAATGGACCAGGGCGCGCACTATGAAATGCGGGGACAGGAGGCTGCGCAATAGCAGCGGTCATCTGTAAGGCTTTTTTCACTGCGGTTGGTTAGGGTTTGGTCTCGATGTTGCCGGATTCTGGGTGCATGTGGACTTTATGGTGATCAGGGACGGTCTTATTGGTGGAGAACAGCCAGGTTGGGGTGTTTCTGCTCGACCCTTTTTGGGATGGGTTTTGTGCGTTTTCGTGGCCGTCGGCGTGATGATCGCTGGATCCGCCATTGCCCAAACCCAAAGGCGGGTCAGCGACCTTACCTTTAATGATATGTTCAACAGCCCCAATGCTGCTGCCGCCCAGGCTATTTCCTTCAGTGCCGGGCCGAATAATATCCGGTTCGTACTCGACCGCTCCCAACCCCGGGTTGTCCTGTTGCGATTTGACGGCGATCCGGAGGTCTGGGCCTTAACTTCTCAATGGGGCCCGCGCGGCGATGAGTTTTTGCGCAACGACATAGGCGAAGTCATTGTCAGGATTACGACTTTGGGCGGTGTAACCATTTATGGCCCGCTGGGCACCAATGGTGGCATTGCTGCCAGCGAAGGCAAGGCTAAAGCCTTATCAGCGCCTGCGCAACGTGAGGCCACCTTACAGGCGACACTAGAAAAGGCGCTGCTTTGGTTTGATAAATTCTCGAGCCGCAGCATCCGTGTTGAAGCTTCCGGCGCTTTGCCGCCAGCGCTTGTCTATGAAGCGCTCGAACGTGCAGCGCAAGGCTTGTCGCGCGTGCCGCGCGGCTATTTCGGCCGGCCGGAAAGACGCGTGAGACTTATTCGCGTACAGCGAAGCGTTGATCGGCCAAGTGTGCGGTGGCAATCGGGTATATTGACCATTGGCGTCGTTCCAGGTGCTGGCTATGCAGGAAGACCGTCGAGTGCGGCAATTCTATTGGCTCTGACCAAGAGCAGCTAGTAGCGCGGCCGCATCTGGCGATTGCCGGAAGCCCAAGCCCGGCATATAGGAGATTGATGCCTCTAGAACCTCTCAATATTGCAATCTTCCTCGCCATGGCCGTGGTCTTGACCGTCCTTGTCGCCGGTATCACAAATTTGGCCATCACGGGCGACAAGGCTCGCTCGCGCTCGAACCAATTGATGCGGCTACGCGTTCTTGTCCAGTTTATTGCGGTTATTCTCCTGATGATTGGCTTTTGGTTTAAAACGCGCACGGGATGACCAGAAGAAGCTTTACCGGCAAAGTGGCCCTGGTCACCGGTGGCGGTGGCCAATTTGGCCGGGTTATGTGCCAAGCCTTAGCCCGGGCCGGATGCAAGCTGATCGTCGGCGATTGTGATCTGACGGCGGCACGCGATACGGCGGCTCGGACAGCGGGTCTTGCTTTAGGCCTGGATGTTACCGATCCTGCCATGTGGGCCAATGCAGCCTCGTCGGCACGCGATCTTTTCGGCCCGCTCGACTTCGTGTTTCATTGTGCCCAGCAACCCTTTGAGGGCAGCGATGGGAATGGTTTGGCCCGGCTATGGGCGACCCAGGTATCGTCGCTGGAGCTTGCCCGAATAACGTGCGGATCTGACCTTGCCCGAACAGGGGGGGTTCACATTATCTTTGTCTGCGCATCGGCATGGCAGCCAGACCCGGCCCGCCCTTTATGGTCGGCCGCAGAGGCTGCCAAACGGCAGTGGCACAAGGCCCGCCAGCTTGGGTCAGGGGGGATTGAAAGTGCCCTCATCGCTTATGACGTGCCGCCCCGGCCTTCGCGTAAGACGGGAGATGACGAGATCGCGGCGGCGACGTTGTGGGCTTTGTCGCGCGGCGAAAGCCAAGCCTTCGTTCCCGGCGGCTTTGGCGTCGCTGGTTTTTGCCGAAAGGCAGCGCAATAAGATATGGCACGCTTTGATCCATATGGGTCAGAGTTGGTGTCCAAATCCAATTTCTGCACCGGATTAGCCCGCTCTATCTTAGCTATATAGAGCGCGCGTTGGTTTGGCGCTCTATGCCGGCATGCCCGGACAGCGCAAATATTGCTCGGGCTTCGCGCCGTCCCATGAAATGCTAGCCGTTTGGTTTCCGGTTTGCTCGATGATCAGACTGAATGAGACACCAACGCCGTTTTGGGCTATGACTTCATAGCCATTTTCAATCGGCTCTACGCCCAAAACCTTGTGACGCTCTATGCCCGATGGTCGTATACTGTCGAGCCACAACAGCCCGCTCTTCCCGTCCATCAAAACATAGCCTTGGTTCATCCGCTGGGGATTGCAGGCAAGAGGGCCCGAATCACGAGGCTGACCCAAAAAAGCGGCATTGGTTTGTGTACCGGCAAAGAGAAATTCACGTTCATCCGCCGAGATTTTATCGAGCGGACCAGCTGGCGCGCAGCCTAATGCAAGCATGCCTCCAGCCATAACACCTAAAATTAGAGCATAGCGCATAGCTAAACCCCCTCTTGAGAACGCAGCTGGTACGATCCAGCTGCGCCTTTAACTAAATCACAGGGCGGTTAATCTTATGTGTTCATACTCTGGAAAAAGTCATCGTTATTTTTGGTCTGCTTAAGCTTGTCGAGCAGGAATTCCATCGCATCCATGGTCCCCATGGGGTTAAGGATGCGCCGCAGCATATACATTTTCGGCAGATGTTCTTTTGGCACCAGAAGCTCTTCTTTTCGGGTACCTGACTTGATGATGTCGATGGCCGGGAAGACGCGCTTGTCTGACACCTTGCGGTCGAGAATGATTTCGGAGTTACCTGTGCCCTTGAACTCTTCGAAGATGACTTCATCCATCCGCGAACCGGTTTCGATCAGCGCTGTGGCAATAATGGTCAAGGAGCCGCCTTCTTCGAGATTACGGGCGGCACCGAAGAAACGCTTGGGGCGCTGCAGGGCGTTTGCGTCCACCCCACCGGTCAGAACCTTGCCCGAGGATGGCACGACTGTGTTGTACGCCCGACCCAGCCGGGTGATTGAATCGAGCAGAATAACCACGTCACGGCCATGTTCGGCCAGGCGTTTGGCCTTTTCTATAACCATTTCAGCAACTTGTACATGCCGCGTAGCTGGCTCATCGAAGGTTGAAGACACCACTTCGCCCTTCACAGAGCGTTTCATGTCGGTGACTTCTTCGGGGCGTTCATCGATCAACAAGACGATCAGATAGACTTCCGGGTGATTGATTTCGATCGACTTGGCAACATTTTGCAGAATAACTGTTTTGCCGGTACGGGGCGGCGCCACGATCAAAGCCCGTTGTCCTTTGCCGATTGGCGCGACAATATCGATCACACGGCCGGTGCGGTCTTTGCGGGTAGGGTCCTGAATTTCCAGATGCAACCGCTCGTCTGGATAAAGTGGGGTCAGATTATCGAAATTAACTTTGTGGCGTGCCTGCTCGGGATCGGTAAAGTTGATCGTGTCAACTTTCGACAAAGCGAAATAGCGCTCGCCGTCTTTAGGGGCTTTGACCGGGCCTTCGACCGTGTCGCCGGTGCGTAGGCCGTGACGACGAATTTGCTGGGGCGAGACATAGATGTCGTCGGGTCCGGACAGATAATTGGATTCAGGCGAGCGCAGGAAGCCAAAGCCGTCTGACAAAACTTCCAGCACGCCGCCGCCACCGATTTCCGAGCCCCGTTCGGCTTGTGCCTTCAAAATAGCAAACAAAAGATCCTGGGTGCGCAGGCTGGAAGCCCCATCAATTTCCAGGGATTCTGCCAGAACCACCAATTCGGTTGGGGTACGGGTCTTTAATTCTTGTAGGGTGGACCGGCGAGGTGGCGCGTCGATCGACAATTCCTCTGACATGTCAGGGCCTCGAAATTTCTTTGGTGAAAGCCGTCGTTGCAAGAACTGCAGCGGCTGTGGGGAGGTACCAGACCGTTTGACGGCCTCGGCAACAAGAAGTCACATGACGATTATCGCAGGCGCGGTCAAGGTGTGTCGTCAGGAAAAAGGCTCCAGGACAACCATAAAGACAGCGACAATCATCAAAACAAAAGGCAGCTCGTTGAGGAGGCGGAAGGCCACATGGTTCAATGGCCGTTCGCCGCGCTCAAATGCTTTGCGCCAGCGCAGATAGAGATGATCTATTGCTGTGATCAAAAGGACCATAGCCAGTTTGATCTGCATCCAGGGATAGGCCAGCAAATCCCAACCGCCCCGACCGATCAGCAAGCTCAGCCCCAGGATCCATACAAAAATCATGGCAGGAACCATAATGCCACGATGGAGGCGCCGCTCCATAATGATCAATTGTTGATCCAGTTCACCGCAAAGGGGGGCCATGGAATGATAAACAAACAGGCGCGGCAGATACATTAAACCGGCCATCCAGGCGATCACTGCAATCAAATGAAGGGCTCGAAAGACTTCATAATGGCTGGTGATCCAGGCGCTCATGCAGCGCATCCGCCATAGGCGGCCCTGGGGCAGGACGGACAGGCCACAACACAGCCTGACGTGCGCGCGGCCAGGATTGGATCGTCGCCTTCAAGCAAATCGGTTGTGAGACGTGCAAGCTCGTCGATGAATTTTGCGCGGGTTCCCAAAGCTGGTGCACGCAGATAAAGTGGTACGCCCACTTCATGGGCTACTTCATAATATTCCTCGTCGAGCTCGACGAGGGTCTCGATATGTTCTGAGACAAAAGCGATTGGGACCACAATCACGGCGATCTTATCCTCGCCAGCGCGCTCGATCTCTGTTTCGGTCGCAGGACCAATCCATTTCACCGGACCCACGCGGGACTGATAGCAGATCGCATGTTCAAAGTTTTCAGGCAGCATGGGGCGCAGGGCGGCCACCGTCTCTTCAACCTGTTTTTGGTACGGATCGCCATCGAGGATGATTTTTTCAGGAAGGCCATGGGCCGACCATAAGACCCGTACGCGCCCGGGAGAGCCGCCCGCGCGCCAGGTCTCCATAACTGCCTCAGCATGGGCTTCAATAAAGCCAGGCGCATCTGGATAGCAGCAAATCAGCTTGGCTGGCCCGCCGCCCGCTTTCTTCCAAGCCTGTAGGGAAGAATCGGTCGTCGTGGTCGAAAACTGCGGATAGAGCGGCAAAAGCACGGTCTCATCGGGGTTGAAAGCACGCACTTGGGCGATTGCGTCCTTTACAAACGGCTTCCAGTAACGCATGGCGAGAAAGGTTTTAACCTGGGCATTCTCGTAGCCGGGGCGGGCTTTGACAGCCTTTTCCAGCGCTTCGGCCTGGGCCAGGGTTTCAGGAACCAGTGGCGAGCCGCCGCCCATTTTTGCATAATTGGCCCGGGCCGATTTTGCCCGCAGCGTTGAAATCAGTCTTGCCAAAAACCAGCGCAGCGGGGCGGCCACGCGAATGATGGCGGGATCGGAAAACAGGTTTTTCAAAAAAGGCCGCACAGAGTCGGGCCCGTCCGGACCGCCTAGATTGAACAGCACGATTGCTATTTTCTGTCCCATCGATGTTTCAGTTACCTTTTTAACCCGCGGCCGTTAAACGCGTCTTTGAGTATCGTGTTGATCCTGGTGGATCAAAGCCGCGTTAGGCCAAACCCTTTACACGGCCTATCACATATTCGACGTTGGCGATGGGTGTTGCGGGCACCACACCATGTCCAAGGTTGAAGATATGTGGTCCCGTAGTCGCCGCGGCAAGAATGGCATCCACAGCTTGCTCAAGAGCGGCCCCACCCGCCATCAATGCCATTGGATCAAGATTGCCTTGTAGGCAGACCTTTGGACCCAAAGCGGCCCGGGCTGCGGCTAGATCGGCTGCGATATCGAGGCCAACACCTTGAACGCTTGTTTCACGATGAAACTGGCCGACCCGGTGGCCTGCCCCGCGTGGAAAGCCAATGATGGGAACGTCTGGATAGACGGCGCGCACGACATCGACCGCCCGCTTGATCGGCTGGGTCACCAAGCGGGCGAACAAATGACCTGGAATATCTTCAGCCCAGGATTCAAAAATCTGAAGTGCATTGGCACCGGCTTTGACTTGCGCGATGAGATGTTGGCCAATGGCGTCGGCGAGAATGGCCAGCAAATCGTCGACCAATCCGGGATTATGATAGGCAAAGGCCCGGGCGAGATCGCGTTCCCCGCCGCGGCCCTGGATCATATAGGTCGCCAGGGTCCAGGGCGCGCCGGCAAAGCCAATTAGAGCACGCTCTTCATCCATTGCGGCACGGACCCGTTCCAAGGCTTCATAGACCGGTGCTAAGCGGGTCTCTAGCCGCGACATATCGAGTTTTGCGATATCTTCTGCCCCCTCTAAAGGTGTCAGAAGTGGTCCTTCACCTTCGGCAAAGCGCACATCGCGACCCAGGGCATGGGGAACGACGAGAATATCTGAAAAGATGATCGCGGCATCGACTGAATAGCGGCGAACCGGTTGCAAGGTTGCTTCGGCGGCGGCGGCTGGTGCATAGCAAAAATCCAGGAAGCTTTTGTTCTTGGCGCGCAGGTCACGATATTCAGGCAGATGGCGGCCGGCCTGGCGCATCAGCCAGATGGGAGGATGGGCTTGTTGCTCACCCAGGAGGGTGCGTACCAGCGCACTATTTTGTCCCTTTGCTCCCTCACCCATAGTGGGCTCCCTTTCCCTTATAAGATTTAGATTCTTGAATCAGTAGATAGTAGGAATGTGGATAGACTGATCCTTGGAAGTCACCTGCATGACCTAAAGGGATTTCTCAAGCTGTTTATCAGCTTTTGTCCCTATTTTTTCCACAGGGCGGGGACGAGGAAAACCGCTCAAAATCATGAGATTGATACGGGTGGTATGGCAAAACTACCCACAGTGTGGATGCTTGTTTTAATAAGATACCAGCCCTGTGGATGTTCGAGAAAAGTTCTAAGGGATTTATGCGAAGATTAATCACAAGAGATCGCAGATCGTGCAGATTTATCAAAAATTAACCTTGTTTCTTAGAAATTCATTAAGCTTTTTTAACAAGTTGTTAACAGCCCTACCGGAATGGCCGGGTCCCCCCTGAATGCCTCCTGTCCGGTCATACTTAAAGAACCTATACCCGCGCCTGTACGAAGACCTTGATCCTGAAAGGTTCGTCGGTCACACCAATGCGATGCGTATGTCCACTTTTCTAAACGTTCATTTGGTGTCCGATTCCACGGGCGAGACACTTAATGCGGTCTTGCGGGCGGTCGCGCCCTTGTTTGAAGGTGTAACGCCTTTGGAGCATTCTTATTATCTGGTGCGGTCCAGGCGCCAGCTAGATCGTGTGTTGGCAGAAATTGAATCATTTCCAGGTGTGGTCCTGTTTACCATTGCCGCGCATGACTTGCGCGATGTCTTGGTAGATCATTGCAAGCGCCTAGGCATTCCGGCCCTACCGCTTTTGGACCAGGTTCTCACCATGTGGGAGCATCATTTAAAAATGCGAGCAGGGGAAAAGACCGGCTCCAAGCAGGCACTAGACGAGAATTATTTTCGTCGGATCGACGCACTTAATTACACCATGGCCCATGATGATGGCCAAATGGTGCATGAGTTTAATCAAGCCGACGTGGTTCTGGTTGGCGTTAGCCGGACTTCGAAGACACCCACCTCGATTTATCTGGCCAATCGGGGCATTCGGACGGGAAACTTTCCCTTGGTGCCCAAAGCGCCGATCCCGCCTGCATTGTTGGAGCTAAACAAGCCACTGGTCGTGGGCTTACGGGTGTCGCCGGATCGGTTGATTGCCATTCGTCGCAACCGGCTTTTATCTCTAAATGCCGATGCGACCAGTGAATATGTTGACGAGGATGCGGTCCGCGAGGAGATCACGGATGCTAACCGATTGTTCGAACGACAGAACTGGCCGGTGATTGATGTCACGCGGCGATCGATTGAGGAAACCTCGGCTGCCATTTTGAACCTGCTTGCAGATCGGAATGGTAAATAATCATGCTGACGCTTGCTTCTACCAGTGCCATCAGACGTCACCTTTTATCCCAGGCGGGCGTCATTTTTGAGGCAGTTGGATCGGGTGTCGACGAGGACGGGGTTAAACTGGCCATGCGGATGCAAGGTGCCAGTCCACGCAGCCAGGCTGATAAACTCGCTGAACTCAAGGCGGTAAAAGTCTCGCAAAAAAGGCCAGGCTTTGTGTTGGGGTGTGATCAGATTCTCTCATTTGAGGGCCATTGCTTCGATAAGGCCGAAACACTGGAGGAAGCCTTCGAGCGTCTGGGCCAATTGCGCGGAAAAACGCACAACCTTGAATGTGCCGCTGTTATTGCAAAAGATGGCCAAGCTGTGTGGCGTGTGGTGACGCGCCCGGAACTGACGATGCGGGCCTGCAGCGATGACTTCTTGTGGGCATACCTGAATTCGTGTGGAAAAGACGCGCTTTCCAGTGTTGGTTGTTATCAGTTCGAGGGACCTGGCGTACAATTGTTTGAACGTGTTGACGGTGACTTCTTTTCTATTTTGGGCCTACCCTTGCTGGAAGTTTTGGCCTTTCTGCGCCTTCACGGAGAGATCGCGACATGAAAATCACCGGATCAACCGAGCTTTATGCGGTTTTAGGCCATCCGGTGCGCCATTCCATGTCGCCAGTTTTACAAAATGCCTGGATACAGGCCCATGGATTAAATGCGCTTTATGTCGCTCTTCCCGTTGAGCCGGAGAATTTCGAGACGGCCCTTCAGGGATTGGCTGCCAGTGACATCTGCGGGGTGAATATTACAACACCGTTTAAGGAGCGCGCTGCCGCGGCGGCGCTGCGTCAATCTGAGCGCGTGAAACTGGTCGGGGCGGCCAATTGTCTGAGCCTGGACCGGGCCGGGCCCGGATATGAGGCGAACAATACAGATGGTGATGGGCTTGTCGCCGATTTGGATGCGCGGGCCCCTGATTGGCGCAGCCTTGATGGTCATCTTGTGGTTTTGGGTGCGGGCGGGGCGGCACGTTCCATCCTGGCCGCCTTGTCTTCCCACAGCTCAAAGCGCATTTGTGTGGTCAATCGTGATCAAGACCGTGCTCGCCAGATTGCCAACCAACTCGATCCCGATCAAATTCAAGTCGGATCCTGGGAGAATCTTTCGCGGCACTTGGCCAATGCGGCTCTTGTGATTAATGCCACCAGCCAGGGTCTCAACAACCAATCGCCCTTTTCGCCGGATTTTTCCCCGACCAGGTCCGATGCCATTATTTACGATACCATCTACTCGCCCCGCATGACCGCTTATCTGGAGAGCGCCAGGTCCTTGAAACGCCGCCATTTTGACGGACTTGGCATGTTGGCTGGCCAGGGCGCTTTGGCGTTTCAACATTGGTTTGGAACGCTGCCCGATATTGATGCGGGTTTAAGGACCCTGGAGAAGGCTTTCTCCGCATGAAGATTGTTGCGTTGACGGGCTCTATCGGCATGGGGAAGTCGACTACGTCGGCCATGTTTAAGGACTTGGGCGTGCCCATTTGGGATGCGGATGCGGCGGTTCACCGGCTTTACGCGCCAGAAGGGGCAGCGATACCCCCCATTCAGGCCCTGATTCCCGATGCCATTGGGCAGGACGGTGTCGACCGCGACATTTTGACTGCCAAGATTCTCCAGGACCCGGGGCTTTTAAAGCAAATCGAGGCGATTGTGCATCCTTTGGTCGGCAAGGACCGCGCTGATTTTTTAGCCGCGGCGCGGCAGCGCGGCGAGCCTTTGGTTCTGGTCGATGTGCCCTTGTTGTTTGAAACAGGTGGCGAAGCCTATGTGGATGCGGTGATTGTTGTTTCTTGCCCGGCAGATATGCAGCGCGCCCGGGTATTGGCCCGTCCTGGCATGACGATGGAAAAACTCCACTCCATTCTGGCCCGCCAGACGCCCGACGAGATAAAGCGGGCCAAGTCCGATTTTGTCATAGACACGGGGTTGGGTCTTGACGCCGCGCGCGAACAAGTCGGGAAAGTTTATTCGGCTTTAATGGGTTCTGTGGCGGGAATGGCGGAAGATTAAGATGCGTGAGATCGTTTTTGATACCGAGACCACCGGAACCGATCCCGAGAGGGGCGACCGGATCGTCGAAATTGGCTGTGTTGAATTGATCGACCTTATTCCTACCGGATTGACGTTTCACCGCTACATCAATCCACAGCGTGATGTGCCACCTGAAGTGGTTAAGGTTCATGGTCTGACGGGTGATTTTTTGTCCGACAAGCCTGTGTTTGGCGCGTCTGAAGTCGTTGACGAGTTGTTGGCCTTTATCGGCGACACGCCTCTTGTCGCTCATAATGCGGAATTTGACCGACGGTTTTTGAACGCCGAGCTTGCACGATTGGGTTTGTCGGTTATTCCAAAAGAGCGCTGCGTTGACACGTTGCTGATCGCGCGAAAAAAATATCCCGGCGCTCCAGCATCCTTGGATGCTTTATGTCGGCGGTTGAATATTGATTTGGCATCGCGCCAGAAGCACGGGGCGCTTTTGGACTCCCACTTGCTCGCGGCTGTTTATCTTGAACTCAAGGGAGGCCGGGAAAGGCGACTTGATTTTCTCGATTCCACGGCATCGGCTGAAGCCCAGAACCAAGAGACGCAAGGCATTCTGGAAGCCAAGGCCCGCCGCCACGATCAACAGCGCCCCCGGCCTTTAGGGCTTTTGTCGACGCCTGAAGAACGCCAGGCGCATCGCGCCTTTATTGCCGGGCTGGGCAAGGAACCTGCTTGGGACAGGTTTCTTGCCGACAGCGCTTAGCCAAAAAGCTTAAGAGGGCTGTGCGCCGGCGCGCTCGACCCGCTGGGTAGCGTAGAGGGCACCGAAGTCCATGGGGTCTAGCATCAGCGGGGGATAGCCGCCGGCTTGGCTGTTGCTTGCAATCAGTTGACGCGCAAACGGGAAGAGGATCTTCGGGCATTCGGCCAGCAGCAATGGCTCCAAAGCATCGCCTGGGATATTGGCGAACTGGAACAGGCCAGAATAGACCAATTCGATAATGAATTGGGTCTGGCCATCGCGGTCACTGCGCGCATTAATCTTCAAATCCACTTCAAAGACCCCGGATTCATCCATCGCCCGGGCGCTCACGTCTAATTGAAGATCGATCTTTGGCTGTTCGCCTTCGCGAAGAGCGTTTGGTGCATTGGGATTTTCAAACGAGAAATCCTTTACATATTGGGCTAAAACACGTACTGAAGGGGCTGTTTCGGCCCCGCCATTCGCTAAAGAACCATTTTCAAGCGGCGCAGAGGCCGTATCGTCTGTCATGTCTTGATCTCCACAAGCTGTGGTGGCTAGCACGCAACAGCCCTTTACGGCAACCAAGTGGCTGACTTACGCGTCATTGCATCCTATATGGGGGTATAAGTGCCATTTGAAACTAAGCGGAACCGGATCTAAAATCATGGAAATAGTCTTTTTCGCCGTCGTGGCAGCTCTCGTTCTTGGTCGTTTGTACCAAGTACTTGGCCAAAACCGTGGCGCGGAGCCACCTCCCATCCGCCAGCCAAGATTTGGTTCAGCCGAGACGCCTGAGGAAACGGTCCAAGGCGGCGATGCGTTGGAAGACGGTGGTAAGGTTCTTACCTTCCCGGCCCGGGACTATGACGGGCCCGGTGCAATTGGCCTGAAAGCCATCGCGGCAGCCCAGCGCGGGTTTAATACCGAAAGTTTTCTCGATGGCGCGAAATCTGCCTATGAGATGATTGTGACAGCCTATGGCGCTGGCGATGAAGAGACCTTGAAGGGGTTGGTCGATGCCGATGTTTTTGAAGCCTACAAAACCTCGATGGACGAGCGTCGTGAGACGGGTGCAGCAAAGATTGAAGTCATCCGCCTGAGCGAGGCAAAGATTGTGGAAGCCGAACTGGACGGCAAGATTGCCCGCATCGAGGTAGCTTTCTCGTCTGATTTGGCCGATGGCGGTGACGGCCTTCGCGCCGCGGACGAAGTTTGGACGTTTGAACGCCGCGTTGATGCCCGCGATCCAAACTGGCTTTTGAGCGCGGTGCGGACCGCTTAATAATGCGCCCTATCTATTCTCGTCTGGCCGCATCAGTTCTGATGTCGGCCTTCCTGACGGCTTGCGCCACCGTGTCCCCGCCAGCGCCGCCTGTCGTTGGACCACAGCCCACTCCGGCACCTGTTGCCATACCGGTACCGACACGCCCGCCAGTGGCACCAACGCCGGTACCCCCGACCCCGCTGCGGCCTGCTGTTGCCCAGGCCAGCGCGTCATCTGCACCTGTACTGCCGGTCGATATCGTCCCGCTGCGGTTTAGCCAAACCCAATTTGAGAACTTACCCAATTGGCTTTTGACGGATGTGGGGGCTGCGCGCCGCGCATTTGTTCGATCGTGTGAAATTTCCCAAGCCAGAGCCAAAGACCAGCTCTTGTCGGCGGTAGCCGCCTATTCCGGCCGGGTGGGCGATTGGGCTGACGTTTGTGCGCTTGCCCGCGACTCCGGCTTTGAAGACCGTTCTTTCTGGGAAAGCCAGTTTCAGGTGTGGCGGGTTACTACCGAGATGACCGATATTGGCCGCCTGACGGGCTATTATGAGCCGGTTATGGCGGCGTCTCGCGTGAAGACGCCCGTTTTCTCCGAGCCGATCCAAAGTCAGCCGTCGGATTTGTTCGAGATTGATCTTGGCAAGTTCGATGCCTCGCTGCGCAATCGCGCCATTGTCGCGCGGATGGATCGTGGCAAAGTCGTGCCCTATTGGTCACGCGCAGAGATCACGGAGCTTACTGCGCCGGTTTTGGCTTGGGGTGAACCGGCAGAGGTCCTATCCTTGCAGGTTCAGGGCTCTGGTCGATTGCAATTTGACGATGGCAGCCAGGTTCGAGCTGCGTTTGCCGCCCACAATGGGCATCGTTTTGGCTCCAATGCGCAAGAATTGATCCGTCGGGGGGCGCTGCCTGTCAATGGTGCGTCGATGGACGCGATCAGGACTTGGTTCAAGACAGCTTCTCCCAAGGACGCGCGCGATGTTCTAAACGCTAATCCGCGCACCGTATTTTTCCGCCTGGAACCCATCGAAGACCCAGGTGTCGGCCCAAAGGGTGCGCAGCAGGCTGCCCTTGAGGCCAATGGCTCCCTTGCTGTGGATACAAGCTATCATGCCTACGGGGTCCCTATTTTCTTGGCGGCCGATGCCCCTCGTGTTGCCTTGTCGGGTGATGTTAGCATGCAGCGCCTCGTTGTCGCCCAGGATACGGGCGGAGCCATTCGAGGCCCGATCCGGGGTGATCTTTATTGGGGCACAGGACCGGAGGCCGGACTAAGGGCGGGCCGGATCAATCACGATGTGCGCTTCTGGGTGCTCTTGCCAAAAGGCCTTGCACCTGACGTCGCCATGTTGGGGCGTTAGCGATGAGCCGGCGTCGGGAGTTGATGCCGGCTGAAGCAAGGCTTTGGCACCGGGTTGCCAGAACGGTTCGTCCGTATGGCCACCAAAAGGCGAAATTGGCGCTAGAAGGTGCGCAGGATTCCCCTGCACCGGTGCAGCAAGTGGCCCAAAAGCCCGCACCAGAACTCCCCCATTTGGCGCTCAAACGGGCCAAGGCAGCACGCCAGTCCTCTGCCCCTGCGACCCCACGACTTGAATCCGGGCCTGCCGTGTTGGTGTCGGACGCTTCGGGACATAAAAAGGTGCGGCGCGGGAAACTGGAGATTGACGCCACGATTGATCTTCATGGCTATCGTCAGGTGGCAGCCCAGACGGCGTTGGCGGGCTTTGTGGTGGGGATGCGGGCACGCGGCGCGCGCTGTGTGCTGGTCGTCACTGGAAAAGGCCGCGCCATCGAAGCGGGTGAAGATTATTTGACGCCCCAACCCGGTGTGATCCGCCGGCGCCTGCCAGAATGGTTGGGTGGGCAAGGCGTGCGCGAGCATGTCTCGGGCTATGCCTCGGCCCACCCCCGCCACGGCGGTAGCGGGGCTTATTATGTCTTGTTGAAAGCGCTGAAGGATAGTTAGATGAGCGGTCATAAGCCCGACGAGACCTGGTGGAAGACCCGCTCTGTCTATCAAATCTATCCGCGCTCTTATCGTGATGCCAATGGCGACGGGGTGGGCGATCTGGCGGGGATCACGCAAGGGCTGAGTGCGATCAAAGCCTTAGGGGCTGGCATTGTCTGGATGTCGCCGATCTTCCTCTCGCCCATGGTTGATAATGGCTATGATATGTCGGGCTACCGGGAGATTGATCCCCTGTTCGGCACCATGGCAGATTTTGAGGCCTTGCTGGCCGAGGCCAAGCGTTTGGACCTCAAAATCGTCTTAGACATTGCCCTTAATCACACCTCCATCGACCATCCGTGGTTTCAAGCGGCCTTAGCGGACCCCGCAGGCCCTTACCGCGACTATTATATCTGGCGCAACGAGCCCAATAATTGGCAATCCATCTTCGGCGGCCCCGCTTGGTCGAAGGCTGCTGGCGATGACGCTTATTATCTTCATCTTTTTGATGAAACGCAGGCGGACTTGAACTGGGAGAACCCGGCCGTTCGCGAAGAAATCTATGCTTCCATGCGGTTTTGGTTGGACAAGGGCGTCAGTGGTTTCCGCCTCGATGTTGTGACTGTTATTTCAAAGCCGCCTGGCCTACCCGACGCGCCAGACCCCAGGCCAAAGCCGCTCTATCATTTGTTGGCGGGGGGACCGCGCTTGCATGAATGGCTACGCGACATGCGGCGAGAGGTGTTTGACCTGTATGATTGTGTGGCGATCGGGGAAGGCCCGGGCCTAAATCCAGAGCGGGCAGGCGCCATTGTAAGTCCTGCCGATCCCATGCTGCACATGATTTATCACTTTGATTTTGTTGATCCGCCGGGCTCGCGGCAGGGCAATGACTGGGATCGCGTCTGGTTCAAATCCGTGTTTGATCGCTGGGATAAGGGAATTGGGCCTGCGGGTTGGAATTCCTGTGTCGTCGGCAATCATGATCTCAGACGCTTAATCGCCCGCTTTGGCGACCCAGATGCCGACCCTGAACGGGTCGCCAAGGCCTTGGCTGCGACCTATGTGCTGCAGCGCGCCACCCCCTTCATTTACCAGGGCGATGAATTGGGGCTCGGTGATACCACGATCACCGGGGTCGACGAATTGGATGATGTTTGGGCGAAGACGACCTATCGCCTCGCCCGATCAAAGGGGCAGAGCGAGGCTGAGGCCTTGGCCAAAGCGGTCGCCATGTCACGCGACCATGCCCGCACACCCTATCCCTGGACGCCTGAAGGTGGCTTTAGTGCTGGAACGGCTTGGCTGAAACCAACCCCCAATCGTGGCGGCGTGGACTTGGCGAGCCAAGAGAGCGACGCCAAATCTGTTTGGGCCTTTTATCGGGCCTTGCTGGCTCTGCGGTCAAAGGATCCAGAGAGTTGGGTTTTTGGTGCCTATGAAGACTTGTTGCCTGACCATGAGGGCTTGTTTGTCTTTCGTCGGGGCCAGCGCGGTCTGGTTTGCATCAATCTAGGCGGCAAGACCTTTGGGTTGCCAGAGACGATCACCGCACTTTTGTCGCAGCGGGCCTGCCTCTACAGCTCTGGGGAGGTAAGCTCTACTCAGATGGGGCCTTGGTCGACGCAAATCCGGGCTTAAGGCTTCACCCCATTGTGGCCAAACCATGAGAGCAACTCGTCCCAGCCCTGTTTGGCGGCGGGTTCGTTGTATTGTGGGCGGTAATCCGCATGGAAACCATGTTGGGTTCCGGGATAGACGATAAAGCGGCTCTGGCGATTGCCGGCCTTATCCAGCGCGGCCTTCATGGCCTCCACGCTACTTAGCGGTATGCCGCCATCATTTTCGGCATAGAGGCCCAATACGGGGCTTTTGAGTTCGCCCGCCACATCTATTGGCCATTTGCGTGGATCGGTTGAGCCATCGCGCGGGGTCAGGCGGCCATACCAGGCCACACCGGCTTTGATCCGTGGGGTGAGTGCGCTGGCCATCCACACAACAGCCCCGCCCCAGCAGAAGCCGGTGATGCCAATCGCGTCCTTCCTGACGAACTTCTGTTGGTCCAGCCAGGCGATGGTTGCCGTGATATCGCCCATGACTTGGCCATTATTGGCGGCGTTTACGATCGGCATGATTTTAGCAAAATCGGTCAGAGGGGCCGGGTCGCCTGCGCGGGCAAAGAAGGACGGGGCGATGGCGACATAGCCCAGACGGGCAAACCTGCGGCAGACATCGCGAATATATTCATGCAGGCCGAAAATCTCGCTAACCACAATGACGACAGGCTTGCGCCCCTTGGTTTGCGGGCGGGCGACAAAGGCGGGCAGGTCAAAGTCTTGCGACGGCAATGTGATCATTTCCGACACCAAGCCATCTGAAGGCGTGGTGATGGCGGCTGCATGGACGGGACGGATGGCGGCGGCAAAGCCTGCAAAGCCCAGCGCGCCATGCAGGCCACGTCGGGACAAAGTCAGTGTGGCGTCTGGGCCTTCAGGGCGGGTCAGATTCATGGCGCAATACTCCTTTGTGTTTGGGTTTCACCTTTGACCGGGTGCGTCAAGTGTAGTGCGCGCTCTTTCATAATCCATCAGGCTTTACCACTTAGAGCAGACGATAACAGCGCTGTGGCTGGCGCTAGGTTGACCAAATCAACAAAAGCGTGTCGGAAAGAGCAAGTGAACGAGGAGCCTAGAAGCATGTTTCGCATGGACGAGGAAGACGAAAGCAAATCGGGAAACCCAGCCCCGGCCATTGTGGAAAAGGCGCTCTTCGACAGCCGCACCATTTTGCTTACCGGTGGGGTTGATGACAAGCTGGCCCAGCGGGTTTGTGAACGCCTGTTGGCGCTCTCGGGGGAGTCAGACAAGCCTATCCTTTTGATCATCTCTTCGCCAGGCGGTCACGTCGAAAGCGGCGACATGATCCATGATATGATCAGGTTTGTGTCGGCTCCTGTGAATGTATTGGGCTCGGGCTGGGTGGCTTCTGCTGGCGCACTGATTTTTGCTGCGGCGGAACGCGAGCGTCGCTTCTGCTTGCCCAATACCCGCTTCTTATTGCACGAACCGCGCGGTGGCGTTGGCGGCATGGTCTCGGACATTGAGATCCAGGCCCGTGAAATCATCCGCATGCGCGAGCGCTTGAACGCCATTTTTGCCGAAGCAACCGGTCAGCCTATCGAAAAGATCAAGGCCGATACCGATCGTGACTATTGGATGAGTGCGCAAGAAGCTGTGGCCTATGGTCTCGTTGGCAAGATTGTCTCCAAGCGCGCCGATATTGGCTAAGTCATTGGTATTGGTGGGGGCAATCGCCGGTGCCTTTGGGGTGCGCGGGGAGATACGCCTGCGCAGCTTTACTGAAGACCCCGACACCATTGCCGATTATGCCCCTTTTTGTAATGAAGAGGGGCAAACCATTTTGTCCATCGTGTCGTGGCGACCGATCAAGGATGGGATTGTGGTGACGGCGAAAGAAGTACCAACGCGCGAGGCGGCGATGGCCTTGCGCAACACCAAGTTGTTTGTGCCCCGTGATCGCCTGCCCGAAGCCGAAGAAGACGAGTTTTATCATGTTGATTTGATTGGGCTGCGTCTGGAGGCGTTAGGGGGGGCAGATTTGGGCCGCGTGCGCGCGGTCATCCCTGGCCCACAGGACTTGTTGGAGATTGAGGCGACGCCAGGTGCCAAGGGCAGCTGGTTCCTGCCCTTTACCAAGGCGCTGGTGCCCATTGTGGATCTGGCGGGTAAAAAACTGATCGGCGATGTGCCCCTTGGCCTGATCCCGATGATTGGGGAAGCCCCCGAAGAGCCGCCGCCGCCACCGCCACCGCCACCGTCGTCCCGCCCAAAGTCTTCCAAACAGCCCTCGAAAGGCCCTGCCGCATGACCCGACCTTCTGGCCGTACCGCCGACCAATTACGTCCGTTGAGCCTGGAGGCTGGTGTGTCCCGCTATGCCGAGGGGTCTTGCCTTGCCAAGTTTGGCAATACGCATGTGTTGGTGACGGCTTCCCTGGAAGAAAGCCTGCCCGGCTGGTTGCGCGGGCAGAAGCGCGGCTGGGTGACGGCAGAATATGGTATGTTGCCCCGCGCAACCCATACCCGCGGTCGTCGCGAAGCCGCTTCGGGCAAACAATCTGGTCGTACACAAGAAATTCAGCGTCTGATCGGACGGGGTTTGCGTTCTGTGGTCGATTTGGTTGCCTTAGGTGAGCGCCAAATCACGATTGATTGTGATGTCATTCAAGCCGATGGCGGCACACGCACTGCCGCGCTCACCGGTGCCTGGGTCGCGTTGAAGCAAGCCTGTCTCTATCTGAAGGCAGAAGGTCTGATCACACAAGAGCCGATTCGCGCGCAAGTGGCGGCCGTTTCGTGTGGCATTTATCAAGGTGTGCCAGTTCTTGATCTGGATTATCCTGAAGATTCAAATGCTGAGGCCGATGCCAATTTCGTGCTGGCAGAGGGGCTTGGCCTTGTGGAAGTGCAGGCAACCGGGGAGGAGCGGCCTTTCACAGAAGCAGAACTCCATGTCCTGCTGTCGCTTGCAAAATCTGGCTGCGAACAATTGTTTGAGGCCCAGCGCCAGGCACTGGGCCTCTAAATTGGACCACTATTCCCTAGATCGCGTCTCGTTTTCTTGAAAACGAGGTTGCGATCTAAATTTGTGATTTAGGGCCAGTTTTACACCATTTTTCGATTCCGAAAAATGGTGAACGGCCCTAGCCTTGGTTCTTGATGCCGGCTTTTTGGTCGGCCAATAGTTCGTCATCGGTGAGATCGCCTTCCCATTTGGCTACGACAGCGGTAGCGATGGAATTGCCAATCACATTGGTGGCGGAGCGGCCCATGTCGAGGAAGTGATCGACGGCCAGGATCAGCAAAATCCCCGCTTCTGGAATTTTGAAGAAGGACAGGGTTGCCGCAATCACGACAAGCGAGGCCCGTGGCACGCCGGCCATGCCTTTGGAGGTAACCATCAACAGAAGCAACATGGTGGCAATTTGAGGTACGGTCAGGACAATGCCATAGGCTTGGGCGATAAACAGCGTGGCGAACGTGCAATACATCATCGAGCCGTCGAGATTGAACGAATAGCCCAGGGGCAGCACAAAACTCGCGATGCGGCGCGAGACGCCAAATTTCTCCAATTGTTCCATCGTTTTGGGATAGGCCGCTTCAGAGGAGGCTGTCGAAAAGGCCAGCAAGGTCGGTTCCCGGATGCGGGCGATCAAATTGCCGATCGCAGGGCCGATGACAATAAAGCCTGCTAGCAGGAGAAGGCCCCACAAGATCGCCAGCGCCAGATAGAATCCACCGATAAAGGAGGCATAGGTACCCAAAACGGCCAAGCCCTTAGTCGCAATGACGGCAGCAACGGCGGCAAAGACGGCGAGTGGCGCGAGCGACATCACATAGCCGGTCAATTTCAACATGGCGTGGGAAACCTTGTCGGCCAGTTCTGCCAAAGGTTTGCCTTCTTCACCCATCGCCGTGACGGCTATACCGAAAAAGATCGAGAACACCACGATCTGCAGGATCTCGTTATTGGCCATTGCTTCCACGATGGATTTCGGCACCAGATGGATGATGAAATCCTTCAAGGTAAGGGCCGAAGGCTTGATGTCGCTGACCGCATCAACGGGGGGAATCGGCAGATTAAGGCCAACGCCTGGATGCAAAAGACTGGCGATCACAGCCCCCAAGCTTAAGGATACCAAAGAGGCGGCCAGGAACCAGGCCATCGTCTTGATGCCGACGCGGCCCAAAGTTGTGGTGTCACCGATGTGGGCGATCCCGGCAACCAGGGTCGCGAACACCAGAGGAGCGATGATCATCTTGATCAAACGCAAGAAAATATCGGTCACAATCTTGAAATTGTCCGCCCAGACCAATTGGCCTTCTTTGGGAACAAACTCGAAAATGGCTGCACCGACCGCGATCCCGAGAACCATGGCGGCGAGAATAAAGAGTGTGAAGTGTTTGTTCATGAAAGCTTGCCTTGTTCTTGGGGCCTAAATCTGGCGGTAAAGCCAATATGACTTCACATCAAACCACAACTTTGTGTCCACCCCCGGTGCGATTTTGGCCGCAACTTATGCTTTAAGGCTTATGCTGCAACAAAGTCCTTGTGAAGGGCTAATTGCCGTTTTGATGCGTGTGCCGAGCAAATGGCCTCAATCATCGTGACGAGAAGGCAGGTCTTGTGCTTTTGGGGCAGGATCCGGGCAAGCACCCCGCTCCGCTCCATCTAAGCCTTGGTCAGCTTCAGGCTTGGCCAAATGATCGGGGCGATGCCATCGATCCCGCCGGTGACCCGCTTGTTGACCAGCCAGGATGACGGGAAGAACCAAATCCCGGTGACGGGGCAAGCTTTCATCAGGATAGCTTCCGCTGCCAGGGTCTTGGCCAGTCGTGCGGCGGGCTCACTTTCAGCGCGCGCGTCTGACAGAGCTTTATTGAAGGCCGGGTCTTTCCATTGGTGGGAATAGGCTGTCCCCCCCTCGCCCCAGGAAGCCATAAGGTCAATCGCGTCGGATTTCATGCCCTTATCGATGCGGACAATGGCGGCTTCAAACTCATAGCCGTTCAGGCGCGACACGATGGCGCTGGAATCGGCACCAAACATCGTGGCTTCAACCCCGATTTGTTTCCACATATCCACCATTTGGATGGCGGCACGTTCGCGGTCGTCTTTGGTGACCAGGAGTTCAAACCGCAGTGGATTGGAGGCGCTGAAGCCTTTGGCACTGAGGATGGCGCGTGCGCCTTCCGGGTCATAGTTTGGCTGGGTTTGATCGCGTACAAAGCGGCCTGCTGGCTCAACCGATCCGCGCATGACCGCATTGGCGATGACGCTACGGTCAAAGCCCATCGCGAGAGCGCGGCGAATATCGGGGTCTTGGAACTGGGGTTTCTTGGTATTGAAGCTCATATAGACAAGGCGCGGCGCCAGAAAGCGCTGGTACTGGGTGTCGAATTCCTTGGCGAAATCGGCTGCCCGCAGCAAGGGCGGGTCTTGTGCCAGATCCAGGTCACCGGATTGGAACATGCGCAGTCGGGTGGAGGAATCTTCGATGGCTTCAACGCTTATCTGGCCGGGCATGCCCTCGACCCATCCCCCTTTTGGGTTTTTGTCGAATACGAGTCGTGTTTGCGAGCGTTCAACGGGTTTGTAGGGGCCTGAGACAACGATCTTGTCGAGTTCGGTCCATTTTTCGCCATGGGCGGAAATCGTGTGCATTGGAACGGGATAGAATTCCTGCATCCGGCTCCAGAAGGCCGCGTCTGAAACATCGAGTTCGACCACGAGGCTGGTGGGGGTGGGCGCAGACACGCCTATTGTGGCGGGATCTTTGCCGTCCACCACACAATCTCGGTAGCCTTTGATCATATAAAGCTCTGAGGCGTCCGCATAGGCGGTCTTTTTATCCGCGCTCAGTCGCAAGCTATCGAGAATATCTTTTGAATCAATGGGTTTTCCGTCAGACCAGGTCAGGCCCTGGGCGATTTCGAACGTCCAGGTCTTGTTGTTATTGCTGGGGGTCCAGGATTTGGCAAAGCCCGGTGCCGGGCCACCTTTTGGCCCATAGCCGACGACGGGGAGAAAGAATTGCCGGAATAACAGGGCTGCTGCTGCAAATTCAGCCTTGAGGGGGTCTAGGGAATCTGGTCCGCCGCCCAGACCCACCCGCAAGGTGTCGGCGGGGGCCTCGGCCTTATCGCAGGCCGATAAAGTTGATAAGGCGGGAACGACAGCGAAGCTGGACAGCAGGGTGCGGCGATTGATCTGGCTCATGGTCTGACAATGCCGTCCAAATAGGCGACGTCAAGTGCACAAGCGCGTCAGTGCGCCAGTTTGTGCGCACGCATGGCATCTCTGAAGCGCTCAAACAGATAGAAACTGTCCTTAGGACCCGGGCTGGCTTCGGGGTGATATTGCACCGAGAAGACCGGCTGGCCGGCCAGCGCGATGCCACAGTTTGAGCCGTCGAACAGGGATAGGTGGGTCTCGACGACACCGTCGGGTAGGCTGTCGCTGTCTATCGCAAACCCGTGGTTCATAGAAACGATTTCAACCTTGCCGGTTGAGAGGTCTTGCACGGGGTGGTTGGCACCGTGATGGCCTTGGGCCATTTTAACGGTCTTTGCGCCCAAAGCGAGGCCCAGCATTTGGTGGCCCAGGCAGATACCAAAGACGGGCACTTTGGCGGCGATGATTTTTTGAATGGTCTCGACCGCATAGCTGCCGGTGGCCGCTGGGTCTCCTGGTCCGTTTGACAAAAGAACACCGTTGGGACCCAGCGCAAGGACGTCTTCCCCTCGTGTGCCGGCCGGCACCACCGTGATTTTTGCGCCAATTGAACCGAGGCAGCGCAGGATGTTTTCCTTCACACCAAAGTCCATAACGACGACGCGCAAGTCTTCTGAGGTGTCGGGGGTGCCTGTCCCTTCCGGCCACACCCATTGCGTACCGTCAAAGTCGTAAGGGGTCTTGCAGGTCACCTCTTTTGCCAGGTCGAGGCCTTCAAGGCCGGACCAAGCGGCGGCTTTTGCCGCCAGGGTTGTTACGTCAATGCTGCCGTCTGGAGCATGGATGATCACGCCGTGTGGCATGCCGTTTTCGCGGATCCGGCGTGTCAGGGCGCGGGTGTCGATACCTGTCAGCCCAACGATGTTTCTCGATTTCATCCAGGCATCGAGAGAGGCGTCAGACCGCCAGTTTGAGGGGCGGGTCATGTCTGCACGCATCACCGCACCGCGCGCGCCATGTGCGGCAGGCGGGGAGACATCTTCTTCGTCTTCGCGATTGGTTCCGGTATTGCCAATGTGGGGCGCGGTGAAGGCAATGATTTGGCCGGCATAGGATGGGTCTGTCAGGATTTCCTGATAGCCCGACATGGCGGTATTGAAACAGACTTCGGCGACTGCTTGCCCAATCGCGCCACAGCCCTGGCCCCAAAAAACAGTCCCGTCAGCCAGGACAAGGGCGGCGGTGGGTTGGCGCGCGAAAGAGAGCGCGTGATCTTGCGCAGAGGTCAAGGTGGTGCTCCCGGGATTTTGTTGCTGTTAAGCCGCTGGGCGCGTGAGGTCAAATCGGGATGGCAGCAGTGCCACAACGGGGGGCATTGTGGTCGCTTTGTGCAGGCTCAGGGGCTTTCTTTCAGGTGCCGGTCGCGCAAGACACGCATACGTTCTGAAGGGGTGGAAGAGGTTGATGCTTCTAATAGCGAGGCGCGCATCGTGGCGCGCTTTTCATGAATGGCGACCAAGATATCGCCCATCGGCACACCGGCTTCGACCAGGATTGCTTCGCCGACCTGCAGGCTGGCTTCGAGGGTCTCGGGAACGGCTTCGGCCACGCCTAGGTTATAGAGATGGACAGCGTGGGCGGCATCCCGGCTGCGTGCGACAATCGGTAAATCGGGCTGCTCGAGATGGGCGGCGGTGACGACCTGGTCGACAGCAGAGCCGCCGTCCATGGTTACGACGAGGGCGCGAGCCCGCTCAATTCCGCAGGCGCGCAGGAATTCTGCCCTCGAGGCATCGCCAAAATACACTTTCTTGCCGGCCTTGCGTGCCCGCCTTACCCGTTCAATATCGCAATCCACCGCGATATAGGGGATTTTCTGCTCGGCCAGTAATTCCACGGCTACCATGCCAACGCGGCCATAGCCGGCCACAATCACATGGGGGCTATCGGTCCGGCTTGCCTGCTCGGCCAAGTCGACTTCCTCCCCTTGTCTTGTCTGTTTGGTATTGGTGCCGGCCATGCCATAGCGGCCCAGAAGCGGGATCAGGCACATGGTGATCGCGGCGATCAGCAGGGCGAAGTCGGCCTGTTGTGCGGGCAGGACCGAGAGGCTGGTTGCAAGTCCCAGGACCACAAAGGCAAATTCCCCGCCGGGTCCGAGAATCAGGCCGGCTTTCAGGGCGGCTGGGCGTTTGATTCCGAAACTCGGGCCAAGGGCTGCGACGACAACAGCCTTGAGGGCGATCAGGCCGATGATGGCGACGACGATTTCAACCGGTCGCTCCAGCACCTTTCCAATATCCACGCTCATCCCGACGGAAACCAGAAACACACCGAGCAGAAGGCCCTTGAAAGGCTCGATCGTGGCTTCGACTTCGCGGCGGTACTCGGTTTCAGCCAACAATAGCCCTGCCAAAAATGCGCCTAGCGCCATAGACAGCCCTGCGGCCGCGCTGCCGAGTGCGGTGGCGATAACGACCAGGAGGCAGGCGGCCATGAAGATTTCCGGGCTGCGGGTTCGCGCTGCCTGGCGGAAGAGAGGGCGCAAGACGATGCGCCCAATCACGATGGTCAGCGCGACTGCCATGACGGCTATGGCGAGGCTTTGTACCAGCCCTGCGACCCCCAGACCCATACGGTCGGGTGCCAGCATAGAGACTGCAAACAGGATCGGTACCACGGCCAAGTCCTGGAATAGCAAAATGCCGAAGGCCCCGCGCCCGGTTGGACTGGTTAGGCGCTTTTGCTCGGCCAGGGTTTGCAGCACCACAGCGGTTGAGGACAAAGAAAGGGCAAGGCCGATCACCGCGGCCCCGGTACTCGTGGTGCCTAGCAAGAAGTAGCAGACTGAAAAAATGGCAAAAGCGGAGATGGCAAGCTGCAGGGTTCCCAACCCGAACACCACTTTGCGCATCATGTTCAGGCGCTCGAAGGAAAGTTCGAGTCCGATGGCAAAGAGGAGAAAGACGATGCCCATTTCGGCCATCATGGCAATGGAGGCGCGGTCCTGGATGGTAAAGGCATTGAGCCACGGATCTTGGACCGCGAGCCCACCCAGGCCTGATGGGCCCAATATGATTCCGCACAGGATGAAGCCCAGCACAGGGCTGATTTTGAAGCGGTGAAACAGGGGTACCACAATGGCTGCAGCCGCCAGAATAATGACGGGGTCTTTAAAGGCCGTCATGTCCACCATACCCGCCAAGTCAATTCCTCCTGCAGAAATTCTAGTGCATCTTGTGGGGAATTGCCACAATTCCTTAACGCGTTTGCGCGAGAAGTGAAGGCATGACTGAGTCGAATCAAAATCTGAGCCGGCGCCGCTTCGCAAACAGAGTGGTAGGAACCACTGTTGCCTTGGCGTCTGGTGCTGTTCTGGGGCTCTCTGA
Organism: Maricaulis salignorans; assembly: GCA_943372135.1. Lineage (GTDB taxonomy): Bacteria > Pseudomonadota > Alphaproteobacteria > Caulobacterales > Aquidulcibacteraceae > Aquidulcibacter. The sequence goes on from CALRXH020000009.1 coordinate 54,841, forward strand.
TGCGCGGGCCGCAAAGCCTGTGCCCAAGGGCGGCGGCAATGAGGCCGGTTTCTTGGGATCAAACCAGATTACGGCCACCGTCGTGAGTCAATATCGGTCGGTCGGGGTTGTTCAGATTGATATGGGCATTGTGGTTGGTGAAAAAAATAAGCGTGAGCGGGCCCAGGCTGCCCTGCCAGCGCTGCGTGCGGCGTGGCGGGGTGTGGCGCAAGAGTTTGTCAACAGCTTCTTCGTCCCTGGCCGTGTGCCCGATACCCAGATTTTGGGCCAACGCATGCAGGCCGTCACCGACCGCTTGGTCGGCTCTGGCATTGCTCGCGTTGTTTTGCTTTCGGTGATTGCCCGCTAGATCGCGTCTCGTTTTCTTGAAAACGAGGTTGCGATCTAAATTTATGATTTAGGGCCAGTTTTACACCATTTTTTGATTCCGAAAAATGGTGAACGGCCCCAGATCGCGTCTCGTTTTCGTGAAAACGAGGTTGCGATCTAAATTTATGATTTAGGGCCAGTTTTACACCATTTTTTGATTCCGAAAAATGGTGAACGGCCCTAGAGCGAGCGCAGCGGAGCAGCGGCGGCTCCAATTTAGACTGAGCGCGCACCTTTGAGCCTTGCGTCTACATGGCGGAAATCCCGCCATCGACTTTCAGTTCTGCCCCGGTGACAAACTTGCTCTCGTCACTGGCCAGATAGACGGCCGCATAAGCGATGTCGTCTGGTTCGCCAAGCCGGCCCAGCGGAACCTGCCGCGCCAGTTTCGCATAAGCCTCTTCTTGCGAGCCGACCAGGCCGGCCATCCCGTCGAGGATGGGCGTTTTGATGAAGGTCGGGTGAATGGAGTTACAGCGGAAGCCTGGTACTTTGCGGGCACAATGCAGCGCGACGGATTTGGTCAGCAGCCAAACCGCGGCCTTAGCGGCGTTATAGGCCGCATAATTGGCTGATGCGATCAGGCCTGCAATGGACGAGATATTGACGATGGCACCCGGCCCGTAGGGTTTCATGACGCCGAGCGCATATTTACAGCCTAGGAAGACGGAGTCGACATCGACCGCCATCACGCGCTTCCAGTTCTCAAAGCTTTCGCTTTCCACCGAGCCCAGGCTGCCAATACCTGCATTGTTGACCAGCACGTTAAGGCCGCCCATTGCATCATGGGAGGCGTTCACAATTTCGATCCAGCGTGGCTCGGAACATACATCGTGCTGGAAGGCGGTGGCGTGGCCGGGATAGAGCGCGTTGATGGCGGCGGCGGTTGCATCTGCTCCTGCGCCATTAATGTCGGTGACGACAACTTTTGCGCCTTCTTTGGCATACATGGTGGCAATGGCTGCCCCCAATCCCTGGGCGGCCCCGGTAATCAAGGCCATTTTGCCGGCCATACGTCCTGTCATGTTCGTCTCCCTGATGAGTTGCGACTTAGACCATCCCAGGTCGCTTGTTCGAGTTGTTTTAGACTTTCCACCGAACAGGCCCGGTTGCGCAAGAGGGCAGACAGTGGTCCCCACACGAGGGCGGCCAATTCCTCGCCACCAAAGGCTTTGAGTTCCCCGGTTGCCGCCCCGTCGCGCGCAAAGACCGCGCTGGCTTTGATAAATGCACTGTCGGGGGCCATCGGTTTGCGGGCTAGATAAGCCGCGATGCCGGGCTCGGCAATTGCGAAGTCCCCAAGTCGCGACCACATTAAATGGAACCGCTCTGCCAGACTCAGGCGCGCCGGGAAGGGTGCAAAGACGTGGCGCTCAAAATAGGCGCGCGCGCGTGCATCGAGGATCTCGGCGAGGGCGGATTTGGACGGTGCAATGCGATAAAGCGTGCCGACAGCAATTTGGGCGGCTGCGGCCAGTTCTGGCAGGGAGACAGTGTCGAGGCTGTCACCGAGTGCCACCGATGCGCGCAAAAGCCGGTCCTCGATAGTGGATATGGGTTCGGGGGATCGTCTCTTGGCCATGTCCGCGCCTTAATGAAGAAATATTCAATGGCGTGGTTTGCCCCGATGTTCAATGCAAGGTTCTGAGCAGCATGAGCGTTGCTGTGCTCAGCAATAGCACCCCGACTGCGCCAGAGAAGAGGCGCGCAAAGCGGACTTGGGCGAATTGGCGTGCCATCAGCCCGCCTGCTAAGGCAAACATCGACATGGTCACTGTGTCAAACAGGACCATTCCGGCAGCAAACATGGCCAATTGGGGAATTGTGTCGCGCGCAGGATCAATGAAGGGTGGCAGGACGGCAGTAAAGAAGAGCAGGGCTTTTGGGTTGCTGATTTGCACCAGAAATCCATCTTGAAACGGGCGGTTGCCTGCGGCCTGGCCGGAAAGTTCAAAGCCTTGTGTGTGTGTTGATAGCGCGGTCTTTAGGGCTTTTAGCCCGAGCCAGGCCAGATAAAGCCCGCCGGCGATCGCGAGCATGGAAAATACTGACGGATAAAGGCGCATGAGCACGCCCAAGCCCAGAGCGGCGAAGGCAAACCACACCAATGAAGCAACATTCATTCCCACTACGCCCCGCAGGCCTGCACGCGGGCCGTGAGCGAGACCTGTCGCGAGTGCGAACAGATTTGCTGGGCCAGGCGTCGCGGCCATGCCTGCCATAACCAGCAAGAAGGAGGCATAGGCCTGGGGGTCAACGGGCAAGTGGTCCATTAGTTCTGGTCTGGGGCCCCAAATAGCGCATCGAGGCGCTTGGGCAGGCTTTCTGCCAAGCCGTCGAGCGGTCCTGAGGAGAGCAAAAGTACGACTTCGTCCCCCTTCAGATTGGCAGGGACGCGCTGCAGAAACGCCTCTGTATCGTCAAGGCTTTGGGCTGAAACTCCTGCAGCCTGCACGCGCGATAGAATATCTGAGAGGGTCAATTGGGTGTGGCTTGCGGCACCAATTTTCGGTGGCGGCAGAATATGGACGTGATCACAGCCTTCAAAGACCCGGTCATACCAGGTCAATGCATCGTGATTGCGCCAAGAGAAGGTGTGGGGCTCGAAGACCACGACCAGGGGCCGTTTCGGGAAATGCAGGCGGATCGCGTCGATTGCCGAGCGGGCCTTTTCAAAGGATGATCCAAAGCCTTCATAAGCAGGGATTGTTGACGTGCGGGTCTTTTTGTCGAGGCGGCGGGCGACGCCTCGAAATGCCCGAACAGCGGCTTGGACCTGGGCGGGACACATCAGGGCGCGTTCGAGCACAAACGCGCTTCCACCGATGATGTTTTCGATATTGTGAAGGCCCAGCAATTCCGTTTCCAGAGAAATCCTTGCGCCGTGCGGGCAGACGAGTTCGAAGCGGGTCACTTCGCCGATCTCGATGTTGTCTGCATAATAGCCGGGGTTTGGTTTTAGGCCGTACCAGACGGCAGGCCTGTCACCAATCAGCCGACGGACCGGCTCATAGGTGTGGCAGGCGATCAAAAGGCCTTCAGGGGGCAAGGTTTTGAGCAGCTTTGCAAACGGGGCTTCATAATCGGCCATCGTCGGGAACATATTGATATGATCATGTACGATGGATGAAATCAGGATGTGGCTGGCGCGATAGAGTTCGAACTTGCTGCGCCGATCTTGCAGGGCGACGATATATTCGTCACCTTCCATAATAAAGAGCGGGTCTGTCCCGGCATGACCTGTCTTGGGCAAGTCGAGTGGGATTGCGCCAATAAACCAGCCCGGATCTTGGCCGGCGTGGCGCAGCAGGAAGGCAACCAATGCTGTGAGCGAGCTTTTCCCGAAACTGCCCGCCACAATCAGGTTTTCGCGGTCTTGGGTGTAGTGGCCCAGATAGGTGGCGAAATTATAGCAGGGCACGCCGCGCGCTTGCAGCTCTGCCAACTCCGGGTTTGTCGCGGGGTCCATTTTCGCGGTGGTGCCGACCACCGCCACGTCGATTTTTTCCGGCAAGTTCGCCACGTCAAAGCGTTTGGCATAGACGATGCCCGCCTGTTCGAGATAGGTCGACACGGGCGGGAACACGCCTTCGTCCGACCCGGTGACCTGATGGCCCTGTGAGTGCAAGACGCTAGCCAAAGCACTGACGCCGGCCCCGCCGATTCCTAGAAAATAAATGTTCATTTTGACCCTTTAGCGCGGCTTTTCTGGGCCGTCACGTCTGGCTTCGCAGGGCAAACAGGGGGCTGTTTGCCCACAATGTGCGGGGCGGCTTCGCAGACGCGTCTAGCTGGGCTAGAAGATGGCATGCCTTTTTCCGTTTCTGTCATCACCCTAACCCCGGAGGCTTGGCCCGGCGCGCTTGGTGCGTCCTTGATTGGCAGTGGCCTCGAAAAATCTGTTTGGTCGCTGGAGGTGATTGACGTGCGCGGCTTTGGTGACGGCAAGCACCGCCAGGTCGATGACACCCCTGCGGGTGGGGGTGCCGGCATGGTGATGAAGGCTGATGTGGCCGCGCGCGCGGTAGATAGTGTGCCGCTGGATGGTCGCCCTTTGATTTATCTGACTCCGCGCGGCAAACCCTTGACCCAGGCCCGGGTGCGCGAGCTGGCCGCAGGTCCTGGCGTCGTGTTGTTTTGTGGCCGTTTTGAGGGGTTGGACGAGCGGGCCATTCTCGCCCGCGACATGGAGGAGATTGCGGTCGGCGATATTGTTCTGACCGGTGGGGACTTGCCCGCGCAGATGCTGGTGGAGGCCAGCGTGCGCTTGCTGCCGGGTCTATTGGGCAATTACGAAAGCCTTGGTGAAGAGAGCTTTGAATCAGGGCTGTTGGAGCATCCCCTCTACACAAAGCCGCGCAGCTTTGAAGGGCGCGAGATCCCTTCGGTTCTCATGAGTGGCGACCATGGGAAGATTGCGGCTTGGAAGAAGCGGCAATCTGTGGCCGCTACCGAGGCCCGCCGCCCCGACCTTTGGGCAGTTTATAAGGGTGACAAAGCCTGATCCTTCGTATAAATGCGCCTCTTCTTTCAACCTCAAAGTTCTCTTTGACAATAACAATGCCGCGGCCTGCTTGAGTTTGGGACCTGGTTTCAAGCTATTTGGTAGGAATCGTGCAAGGTGAGCTGACATGAATATCATCGAAACACTCGATGCCGAGGAAGTCGCACGCGTCTCCGAAGGCAAGTCTATTCCGGAATTTTCGCCTGGGGACACCCTGCGCGTAAACGTCAAGATCAAGGAAGGCGAGCGTGAGCGCGTTCAGGCCTATGAGGGGGTTTGTATTGCCCGCTCTGGCGGTGGCATCAACGCCAGTTTCACCGTGCGCAAGATTTCCTTTGGTGAAGGTGTGGAGCGGGTGTTCCCGTTGCACTCGCCAAACCTGGATTCGATTGTGGTGGTGCGCAAAGGTAAAGTGCGTCGCGCCAAATTGTATTATCTGCGCGATCGTCGCGGCAAGTCGGCCCGGATCGCCGAACGTACCGACGGGCGTGGCTTTGGCGACTAAGCCCAGGCTAGAGAGCTGCGAGTTAAAGGGCGGTCCTCTGGGGCCGCCTTTTTCGTTTCAGGCCTTACGATGTGGCTTCAATCGCCTCGCTCAGTTCAATCCAGGCGGCTTCTGCCTTGGCGAGGGCTTGCGCATGCCACGCGCGCTTTTTTGTTAGCTCTGCCAGTGCTTTTGCCCCTTCGGTATAAAGGCTGGGCGAGGCGAGACGCGCATCGAGGGTGTCGAGTGCGTGCTGTTCTTTGGTGACGGCTTTTTCTGCTTCGGCCAAGCGGAAGCGCAAGGTGGATAGCGACGGCCCCTTTTTGCTGCCGCCGACTTCGTTCCTGGTCGCAACCTTCGGCGCATTCTTTCCTGCCCCGCCGCCATCAGGACGATCGGCGCTGAGGACCAAGCCACGATAGTCCGTCAGGTCCCCGTCATAGGCGCTGGCATGGCCATTATGGACCAGCCACAAGCGGTCGGCGCAGGCTTCTGCCAAATAGACATCGTGGGTGATCAGGAGAACGGCCCCGGAATAATCGTTCAAGGCGTGGATCAGGGCTTCGCGGCTATCGATATCGAGGTGGCTTGTTGGTTCATCGAGGATCAGAACATGGGGCTTAGCATAGGCCATGAGGCCCAGAAGCAACCGCACTTTTTCGCCGCCTGAGAGTTTTTCGACATGGGTGTCGATCTTTTCCTGACCAAATCCCATCCGGGCAGCCAGGGAGCGGTGACGTGAGGGTGGCCAGTCGGGCTCCAGGTCGCGGACGTGTTGCAACACGGTTTCCCCGGCGCGCAATTCGTCCAATTGGTCTTGGCTGAAATAGCCGATTTTGACCGCTTTGGACGCCCGCCGCTTGCCATTCAACAAGTCAAGTCGTGCGCCAATGGATTTGACCAACGTGGTTTTACCCTGTCCGTTCGGGCCGATGATGACGATCCGGTCGTCGTGATCGAGCCGGAAGTCCACCTGTCTCAGAACGGGCTTGCCATCAATATAGCCGAGGTCCGCCTCGTCGAGCTGGATCAAGGGCGAGGCCAGCTCGCTTGGCTCGTCAAAGTGGAAGGGCATTGCGCGGTCCGCAATCGGAACGGAGATTTCCTGCATCTTTTCCAGCATCTTGATCCGGCTTTGGGCCTGGCGGGCTTTAGAGGCCTTGGCCCGGAATCGATCAACGAATGCCTGCAAATGGGCCTTAGCTGCATCTTGCTTGGCTTTTTGGCCCGCCAATAGGGCTGCGCGCTCGGCGCGGCGGCGTAAATAGGTGTCGTAGCCGCCCGTGTGGACCTCTAGCTTAGCGTCTTCCAGTGCCATGATGTGGGTGACCGAGCGATTGAGCATTTCCCGGTCGTGGCTGACAACCAGGACCGTATTTGGATATTTGCGCAAAAAGGCTTCCAGCCAGGCCGCGCCTTCTAGGTCGAGATAATTGGTTGGTTCGTCGAGTACCAGGAGGTCCGGCATCGAGAAAAGAACACCTGCCAGCGCTGCCCGCATGCGCCAGCCGCCGGAGAAGGAGCCTGCCGGATTCATCAGTTCTTCTTGCTTGAAGCCAAGGCCGACGAGGATTTCACTGGCGCGCGCTTCGGCCGAATAGGCGTCAATATCGGCCAAACGCGTATGGATTTCGCCGATCCGATTGGGGTCGGTAGCGGTTTCGGCTTCTGCCATCAGGCTGGCGCGTTCGGTGTCGGCAGCCAGAACCACCTCCAGCATCGGGTCAGGCGTGGCGGCGATTTCCTGGGCAACAAAGCCCATGCGCGCGCCGCGCTTGAGACGCACACTGCCGTCACCCTTCGAGGCTTCGTCCTGAATGATCCGCAGCAGGGTAGATTTGCCAGAGCCATTCTTGCCAACCAGGCCCACTTTCCAACCATCCGATATGACGGCATTGGCCCCATCAAACAGCACGCGCCGCGCGAGGCGATAAGTTAGATCGGTAATTTGCAGCATGGGGTTAGTTTTCTGACGACAGGTCTTAGGAGGAGGCTAGCTTGATCGCTGCTTTGGCAGGCGTCGTCTGATAGCGCCATTGGCTGCAGGAGTCACGACTGTGGGTCAGGGTCGCGGCTGGCATCGAGAATGGCGCGCAATTTCATGCGTGACGGGACGGGGATCTCAAGCTCTTGAGGATCAATCAGCTCCGCAATTGCTGCAGGGACGACGTTAGGCCGGCAAGTGCATCTTCGCGCGCTGCCCTGCCCGCTTGTGTAATCGAGACGAGTTTGCCGTGGCCATCGTTGGGATCTGCCACGATGGGGATGAAGCCCAGAGCTTCGAGGCGATGGATCCTGGACGCGCCGGTCATGAGGACCGAGTTAGCGTTTGGTCTCTATGGTTGAGCATTAGACTAACCGTCGGGCCTGCACGGGGGGAGAAAACCATGCCGAAACTGCCCACAATCCTTGACTCAGGGGTGGCAATCCCGTTTAAGCGCGCCTTCCCGCTCGTTGGCACTGCCTTCACTGGGGAAGAATATGGGTGATGGATTTCCGGCCATTGCAATCGCGACACATGGTGTGCCGCCCGGACCGTCAAAAACGTAAATGGACTAAACATGTCAAAGCGCATTGCTGCGAAGTATAAAATCGACCGCCGCCTCAGTGAAAACCTGTGGGGCCGTCCAAAAAGCCCGGTCAACAAGCGGACCTACAAGCCAGGTCAGCACGGCCCAACCGCCCGTCCAGCCAAGGTTTCCGCATTTGGTGCTCAATTGCGCGCCAAGCAGAAGCTGAAGGGTTATTATGGCAACATTACCGAAAAGCAGTTTGCTGGCCTTTATGAAGAGGCTGCTCGCCGCAAGGGCAACACTGCTGAAAACCTGATCGGTCTGTTGGAGTGTCGTCTCGACGCATTGGTTTATCGCGCGAAGTTCGTGCCGACTGTCTTTGCGTCGCGCCAATTTGTGAACCATGGCCACGTCTTGGTGAACGGCAAGAAGGTCAATATTCCGTCCTACCGTTTACGCGTCGGTGACGTTGTGCAGGTCCGCGAAAAGTCCCGCACCATGGCTCTGGTTCTGGAAGCTTTGGATTCGGCTGAACGCGACTTCCCGGACTATCTGGAAATGGATGTCGGCGCGATGAAGGCCACCTTCCTGCGTGTACCGGAATTGTCTGATGTGCCTTATCCGGTCAAAATGGAACCAAACATGGTTGTCGAATATTACGCTTCGTAATTACGGGCCAATCCCTGATAAAGAAAAGCCCGCTCTGGATTATCCGAGCGGGCTTTTTTGTCCAGAAATGTGTTTGATTAGGCTTGAATCGACACACCGGCTTCGCTCAAAACCTGCTTTAATTCGCCGGTTTCAAACATTTCCCGAATGATGTCGCAGCCGCCAATAAACTCGCCCTTGACATAGAGCTGCGGGATGGTCGGCCAATTGGAATAGTCCTTGATACCTTGGCGGACGTCTTCATTGGCCAGCACGTTCACGTCTTGATAGTCGACACCGACGTGGTCGAGGATTTTGATCACCGTGCCGGAAAAGCCGCACATAGGCATGCGCGATGTGCCCTTCATGAACAAAACCACATCATTTGTTTTGACCAGATTATCGATAAAGGCGTGCGCGTCGTTCATGGCTCAAGCTCCTTAGTGGGGTTCACAACGTGTTGAAGAAGGTTTCAGCCTTCGATGGAACACCTGAACGCCCGCGTCAATCCGTGTTTGACCCGATGGGTCGAGGAAAAGTCTTTGTTCTTACTCAGCTAGGGATGGAGAGCCGTCGGGTCAAGCCCGTTAGCAAATTGGGTGTGTTTCGTGATCGTCATTGCGGGGAATGGGGAATGCTGAGTATAGCTAGGATATCTGGTCTGTTTCCTGCTCGCGATGCGGTGCGCTGTGACCGGAGGCTGCGCCGTCTCAGGGGCCATTTTGGTGGCAGTGTCATCATGCGTCGACGTTTGTCAGGTTCGGTTTCGATAGTCGTGCTCTTGTTGGCGGGTTCTGCGGTCGCGCAGCCCAGCCCAACGCCTTTAACGCTTGGGCAGTCTATTCAAGGCTCCATGGGTCCAGAAGACCCCGTCCTTGAAAGCGATGATAGCAGTTACGAGCTCTTTCAGGTTCAGGCACCTCCGGGCCAGCTGGTCACTGTGACGCTAACCAGTTCGGCGTTCCAGCCTATTGTGGCTGTGGGGGCCGAAATTGACGAAGCATGCGAGGCGTGTGTCGCAACGGTTGGCGAAAAAGATAAGCCAGCGGTTGTTTCCAAGATGGTTCCTGCATCCGGGCTTCTTCAAATACGGGCTAACACGATGGATAAAGGTGACCGGGGACCCTTTACTATCCGTGCCACGGCTTCACAGCCACCCCGGATTTCTGCGCGGCCGCTCCCCTTTGGTCAAAGTGTGTCTGACGCTTTGGGTCGAGATGATGCTGTCACCAATGACGGGACATGGGTTGATGCCTATAGTGTGCGTCTGGCCGCAAATCAGGAAATTCAGCTTGATCTGACGTCGGATGACTTTGATCCCAAGCTGGAGCTATTGACCCCGGCCGGTGCCAAGGTGGCTGAAGATGATGATGGTGGGCCAGGAACCAGTGCCCGCATCCGCTATGTTGTGCCAGGGGGTGGGCTCTACCAAGTCCGCGTTACGGCCGTTAGTTCTGCAGAGGTTGGCAATTATACCCTCACGACAGGTCTGCGGCAGGCATTGCTGCCTATGCCAGCGCCGGTCTCACTCAATCTTGGCGAAGCTATTAGTGGTGCGATCTCAAGCATGACACCGCACTATGAGGCTAATGGCGAGGACGTTTATGCGGTCCGTTATGGTGTTCGCCTGGAAGCTGGAAAAGCTTACAAAATCGCGCTTGATGCTGCCAGCGGCAGTGGCTTGGACCCTAAGATCGCGGTTGGCAAGATTGCAGCTGATGGCAGTTTGGACAGTTTGGCAGAGGATGACGATGGTGGTGGCGACACCAATGCCTTCTTGCGCTACCGGCCTGAAACGACTGGAGCCTATGTTTTAGAAGCCCAAAAGGTAGGTCGTGGTAATGGTTCCTATCGCTTGAGGGTTGACCAGGCCGCCCCGGACCGCACGCCGGCTCCATCGCGAGCCTTGCGTCTCGGACAGAGTATATCGGGTGGGTTGATCGATGGGGGTGCGCGCTTGGCTGCCACCGACGCGCTTTTCAATACGTATTCGATAGACTTGCGGGCGGGTCAAAGGGTTTATGTGAAGATGGAGAAACAGGGCGATAGCAATCTCGATCCTTTGCTGGAGATTGGTGCTGTGACGTCCCCCGCCTTCCAGGCCCTCGCCAGGGATGACGATGGCGGAGAGGGCCTGAATGCAAGAATGAGATTCACGGCACCAAGCGATGGCACCTATATCATTCGGGCAACCGCCGGGGAGCCCACCCAAGAAGGTCAGTATCGTCTCGATGTCAGTGAAATGCCGGCGACTATTGTCCCGCCCTCCCCTGCCCGGGCGAAGTTGGGCGAAACGATTCGAGGCATGCTTGGCCCATCAGACCCTCTGCGCAACGATAGCCATTTTTTTGACCGTTATGTTTTTGACGGCCGGCTGGGTGAAACCTATGAAATTGCGGCCAATGCCGAGACTTTCGATGTTATGGTTGGCGCGCGCCAGATTGATCGAGTCGATGATGATTATGTGTCCGACGATGATGGTGGCGGGGGCACGAATGCCAAATTGATCTACACGGTCACAGCCTCCGGACCGCAGATCATTCGGGTCACAACGATCGAGGAAACCGCGGGGGGCGATTACACTTTGTTGATCATCAAGAAATAGCGGTCCCCAGAATGGAGCAGGAGCTTATCCGCTCTCTCAGATACAGATAGCGCGGGCGTTGCTTTAGGACTTCAGGCCGGTTTCAAGGGCGAGCGCGTGCAGCTCGCCCCCCATTTTGCCTTTTAGCGAGGCATAGACCGCCTGATGTTGCTTGACCCGGTTCAGGCCGGCAAAGCCATCGCTCTTCACCACGGCCTTATAATGGTCGCCATCGCCAGCGAGATCGATAATCTCGATGTCGGCATCGGGAAAAGCGTCGAGTATCATCGACTTGATGTCAGCGGCGGCCATGGGCATGTCTGTCTCCGGGGTAAGTGTGTGACCATCAGGCCATAAAAGTGGGCATCCAGGCTTCATGGGCCTGTTTCAGATCTGTGATATCCATGGCCAACACGTCTTGAATGGCCAATTCGCATCCCCCGGCCGAGCCAAGCGCGGTGCAGGGAATGGCTTTGGCTTCCAAAGCTTCAAATACGCTATCGGCATGGGTTGGATTAACGATGAGGAGATAGCGGGCCTGGTCCTCGCTCAGCAGGGCCGCTTCGGCGCTTAAGTCTTTGGGCAGGGTGATGGCAAGGCCGGTTCCAGATGCCATGGCGATGTCGGCTGCCGCGATCAGGAGTCCGCCATCGGACAAATCATGGCAGGAACGGATGTGGCCTGCTTGGATCAAGGCGCGCACGACGTCACCGGTCAGGCGCTCGCGATCGAGATCGACATGGGGTGGTGCACCATCTTCACGACCCCATATTTCGCGCAGGGCCAAGGTCGCTCCCAAATTATCTGTTGTTTGGCCAACTAAAATCACCATGTCGCCCATCTCAACCGCTCCGAAGCCAACGCGCCTGGTGTAATCGGTGAGAAGCCCGACCCCGCCAATGGCAGGGGTTGGCGGGATCGCTTGGCCGGAGGTTTCATTATACAGGCTGACATTGCCCGACACGACCGGGAAGTCGAGGACCCTACAGGCTTGTGCCATCCCGTCGGTCGCGCGTACAAACTGGCCCATGATTTCAGGGCGTTGCGGGTTACCAAAATTGAGATTGTCGGTGATGGCAATGGGATTGGCACCTGTGGCCGTCAGGTTCCGCCAAGCCTCTGCCACGACTTGTTTGCCGCCCTCAAAAGGGTCAGCCGATACATAACGGGGTGTACAGTCACAGCTGATCGCGAGCGCTTTGCGGGTATTGTGGATGCGCACAATGGCGGCGTCGGAGGGGGTAGCGCTTTCTTCCAGGCTATCGGCCATCACATGTCGGTCATATTGTTCCCAAATCCAGCGCCTGGATGCACCATCGGGACAGGACAGGAGCTTCAATGTCGCGTCGCGCCAGTTTGAAACCGGGGTCAGCATGGCGCTGGTCACGGGGGGATGCAGCGCGGGCTGAACCCAGGGCCGATCATAATTGGGGGCGTCTTCGCTCAGGGGTGCCACAGGGATGTCGCACACAATGGCTCCGTTCCAGTGCAGGACCATCCGGCCGGTATCGGTCGTTTTGCCGATGACGGCAAAATCGATGTCCCACTTCTTCATGATCGCCTCAGCCTCGGCTTCGCGGCCCGGCTTTAAAATAGCCAGCATGCGTTCCTGGCTTTCCGACAACATCATTTCATAGGGTGTCATGCCGGTCTCGCGAACGGGGACGACGTTCATATCCAGCTCAATGCCCAGATATTCCTTGCCCGCCATTTCCACCGAGGAAGAGGTAAGGCCAGCCGCGCCCATATCTTGGATCGCCTCGATGCTGTCGGTTGCCATCAGTTCAAGGCAAGCCTCGATCAACAGCTTTTCAACAAAAGGGTCGCCTACTTGCACGGTGGGGCGTTTTTCTTCGCTCGCTTCGTCAAATTCGGCGCTGGCCATGGTGGCGCCATGGATGCCGTCGCGGCCTGTCTTGGAGCCGAAATAGACAATAGGGCTTCCGGACTTGGCACCGCGGGCATAGAAAATCTTGTCGGCATCGGCGAGGCCCACGCACATGGCATTGACCAAGATATTGCCGTTATAGCCTGTGTGAAAATTCGTTTCTCCACAGACAGTTGGCACGCCGACGCAATTGCCATAACCCCCAATCCCGGCCACCACACCCGATACCAGCCGCCGGGTAAGGGGGTGGTCCGGGCTACCAAAGCGCAGCGCATTGGCCAGTGCGATTGGGCGTGCGCCCATGGTGAACACATCGCGCATAATGCCGCCCACACCTGTCGCTGCGCCTTGATAGGGCTCGATAAAGCTGGGGTGGTTGTGGCTTTCCATTTTAAAGACGGCGGCTTGGCCATCATCAATGTCGATCACGCCAGCATTTTCGCCCGGGCCCTGGATCACACGGGGTCCTGTGGTGGGGAATTTCGCCAAATGACGCCGTGAGCTTTTGTAGCTGCAATGCTCTGACCACATCACCGAGAAAATGCCGAGCTCTGTCAGATTGGGTTTGCGGCCCAAGCGCTCCAGAATTACGGCATATTCCCCTTCCGAGAGGCCGTGTTCGGCAACCAGGGCGGGGGTCATTGGCGGTTCGGCGGGTGTAGCTGAGGTCATGGGAAGTGTTTAGCGTGCGTTGGCTTTGGTTTGAAGGGCAAACGGGCCTTTCCCCTGCAGTGAAGCCAGGGGGTTGTCCCAGGTCACTTGGCGAAAGGGGCGAACAGGCGCTACATCCATCTATGCAACCACCGATAGACCGCGAGCCTGTAACAATTGTCTCCAAGCCGGTTTATGGCCCCCGCTTTAGTGTGGGCATGTTGGCTTTGGTTGCTGTGTTCGCTTTTGGACTTGGTATTGCTGCGGGTGGAATTATTCTGCCCTTTTCAAGGGCATCGGCGCCTGTGGATAGTGGCTCAGTGCCCCCCTCTCGGTCCCAGGGACAGAGCCGGCAAGTCCTTGTGTCGATTTTGCCACAAACGATTCTGGCTGAACTGGATCGGGTTAATGGGCCGGTATCGACCAATTTGTCGATCGAGCAATATCTCGATGAGCTTGAAGTGCGCGCATCCCAGGCGGGCTTCACGGCGTTAAGGTCGGTCCGGGGCCTGCAAGGGGGCGCTGAAATAAGCTATGAGTTCAAGCCGGAACCCCGCGAGAAGGTGGCGGCTGGCACCATGCCCGAGACCCTGGTTTTGAGGTTTGAAAGCGGTCCGCAGGCGGGCACGCTTGTGATAACAGAGATGCGGCGCGATGGCGTAGTTCAGTCTGCGGGCATGCGCTTTGCCGATTTGGTCCGCGCTGGTGCCACGTTGCCTGATTTGTCCGAAACCCAGCTTTTGACGTCTCTGGGCTTGATCGAGATTAGGACGATCGACGCTCGTGCTGCGGCCTATCTCGACGGCGTTTTGATCTACCCCCGCGAGGCAGCGGTAAAGGGCAAAGGTGAGGCCTTGTTACCCGATCGTGCAGGTGGCGATGGCAAGGTCGAGCTGGAAGCGGCGACTGCTCCGCGCAGTCTATCGATCCAGGCGGTGTGGCCGGCGGGGGGCCGATTGCCGGAGGCGGCTGTTCTGGTGGCTGGCGGTGCCAGAGAGGGGCCCTGCTCGGCTCGGGTGATTGTGCTGGATTTGCGCCGGGCGACAAGGATTATTCTGGCCGAGCGGCTTCAAACCGGCGTGCTTGATCCCCGGGCGAGGGAGCGTGGGCTGGCGCTTGGTGGATTTTGCTCGCCGGCTTCGCGCCAGGGCGCGCCAGGCGCCTCCAAGGATGCCAAGTTACAGCCTCTGGCCTTTTATGATGTGAGAGCCGGTCAGCTGCGATGGGAGACAGCCCCGGCTCCGCAGCCAAAGCCGCCCGTGGCGATGTCGGTCTGGCGAGAGCTCAGTACAAGCCGGATCGCGTCACCTCTGGGCTGGAAGGGTGCCTTGGCCTCGGTCGCTTGCCGGGCGGGTGGCGGCTATACGATTGCAGTGTCGGGTCTGCCTGGACCTGAAAAGGGCAGTAAGGGGTCCGTCTTGGTGAGGAGTGGCGGCAGAACGGCAAGTCTGGTGATGAGCTGGAAGCCAAGCGCCAATGGCTATGAAACCGAGGGCGCGGCGGAGGTTGTCGCGGCAGACCCGTTCCTTGCGCGGCTTGGCGCGGGCCAGCCCCTGGAGTTCGCGAGCAATGGCGTCGTCATTCAGGTTCCTCCCCCGCGGCCCGACCAGCTCGAAAGTCTGATCGCGCGGTGTAGGAAGCTCAAAGCCTTGTAGTCGCGTCATTTACTGGGCGGTCCAGCCGCCATCCATTGTTAAAATCGCGCCATTGATTTGGGCCGCTGAATCGCTGGCCAGATAAAGCGCGAACGCGGCCACTTGTTCCACCGTCACAAACTGTTTTGTTGGCTGCGCTGCCAGCAATACGTTTTGAATGACCTCGTCTTCGCTGATCCCGCGGGAGCGGGCCTGATCGGGGATTTGTGCTTTGACGAGGCCTGTTAAAACATAGCCGGGGCAGATTGCGTTGCAGGTGACGCCCTCTTTGGCATGTTCAAGTGCGACCGTTTTGGTCAATCCCACCACGCCATGCTTGGCGGCGACATAGGCTGACTTAAACGGACTGGCGACCAGTGCGTGCGCGGAGGCGATATTGATGATGCGGCCGTATTTTTGTGCCGCCATGCCCGCGATCGCATGGCGGATGGTATGAAAGGCTGAGGTGAGGTTGACGCCAATGATCTGATCCCATTTGTCGGCCGGGAAATCTTCGATCGGGGCAACAAACTGAATGCCTGCATTATTGACCAGTACGTCCAGTCGTCCAAAGTGGGACTGTGTCTCGGTCACCATATCTTCAATTTCGCTCGGTGCCATCATATTGGCAGGATGGTAGCGCACATCTACCTTATGATCGCCGGCCAGCTTGGCCCGAATTGCCTCGATTAGATCTGACTCGCCCAATCCGTTGATCATGACGCCATAGCCAGCCGCCGCGAAGGCTTCCGCAATGGCAAGTCCGATTCCGCTGGTGGAGCCTGTAATAAGGGCGACTTTGGTGGCGTTGGTCATTGTGGCTCCAATTCAGACGATGCAGGTGGGGTGTGGGCCGCAGGCGCACTTCCATTTGTTGCTTGACGCCTTAAAGCGAAAAGGTCAGCACTGGAAGTTAAGTTCCACCGAACACGAGAGGAAAGTGAAACATGGACCCTTCGTTGCAAGCCTTTGTTACAGGCCTGCCTGCCTTCTTGTTTCAAGGCGGCATCGCCATCCTGATCTGGGCCTTTGGAGTCTGGCTCTATATGGCCATTACACCCCATCGCGAGATCGAACTTGTACGCGCTGGCAATAGCGCGGCTGGACTTTCATTCGGGGGTGCCGCAATCGGCATTGCGATCCCGATTGCGGCAACATTGGCGACTTCTCATGCGTTGTTGGATGTGGTGATCTGGGGTCTGACTGCCTTGGTCTTGCAATTGGTTATGTTCCGTTTGGTGGATTTGGTGGTCCGGGGGCTGTCCAGGCGCATAGAGAATGGTGAAATGGCCTCGGCTGCGGTGCTCGTCGGGGTGAAGATTGGCGCGGCATTGTTAACGGCCTCCGCCTTGAGCGGCTGATCTGTCATGTTTCGACGGTTTGGCGATGGGATATTGATCCTTTTGGTCCTTCTTATGGGGGCAGCTTGGCTGTTTGGCCGGGCCAATGACCGTCTTGACGGGGCGCTGCCGTCGAAGCCTGCTGACGGCTTCGTCGAACCAGAGTCCGAGGTTAAGGAAGAGGACGGGCCGCTTCTACCCGCACCTGGCCCATATGATGACCAATCCGTGGTGGAGGCCGAGCGGGCGGGCCCATGGTCGTCCGGGACGGGGTTTGCCATTGGCGACAACGGGATTTGGCTGACTGCCCGCCACGTTGCCTTGGGGTGCGAGCGCTTGGGTGTGGTGAATGGTCGCGACCAGCAGCTGGTAGCAGCCTCTCTGGTCTATGTTTCGAAGCGGGCTGATGTGGCGATATTGAAGACCCAGGGCGGCCCAGAGCCCTTGGCTCTGGACCTGAACGAGGCGGACTTGCAGCTCGGTGCCACGGGTTTTCACATTGGGTTTCCCCAGGGCCAGCCCGGCGAAGTGGTTAGTCGCCTCATCGGGCGTGAATTAATGATCACCGAAGGCGCTTGGCGCGGGCGTGAAAATACGCTGGCCTGGGCCGAGGTGTCGAGGTCCAGGGGGTTGCGCGGTTCTTTGGGCGGGCTTTCGGGTGGCCCAGCTTTTGATGCCAGAGGCAATGTGATTGGGATTACCATTGCGGAGAGTTTGCGGCGGGGACGCGTGATTACCACAAGCTCGGACAGTATCGTCCAGGCTTTAAAGGATGTGCGCTTAAGTCCAAACGGGGCTGCGATTGCGCCCTTACAGCCTAAGGACATTGGACGCGTCGCCAATCGGGTGCGGCGCGATCTCAAGGTCATTCAGGTTGTTTGTTTGCCGCCTGACTGAGGCGGGCAAGGCGGTATTGATTTGATTGATAGGTTGCGCGTCAGTTTTATTGAGACAGATTTATCGAGATTGGGGCTGCTTCTTGCTTTTTGTCGGTTCCAATAAACAAGATAGACCTTAGAGGCTTTCGCCAATCCAGGCTGAAATGCGGCTTTTGGCCATCGCGCCCACTTTGGTGGATACGACCTGACCATCGCGGAACAGCATCATTGTCGGGATGCCGCGTACCCCGTATCGAGAGCCGGTGGCGGGATTATCGTCAATGTTCAGCTTGGCAACCACAAGCTGGCCAGCCATTTCCTCAGAAATTTCTTCCAGGGAGGGGCCAATCTGCTTGCATGGACCACACCATTCCGCCCAAAAATCCACAAGAACTGGACCGTGAGCTTTCAGAACGTCCGTTTCAAAGCTGTCATCGGTAATGGCTAGGGTTGGCATGTGTGAACTCCTAAAGGTTTGATTGTTTAACTAGGCAGCCCGGCAATCTCGCGCAAGGCGTCATCGAGTATTTGATCAGGTAATTCCATCAGGTGCGGTCCATCGGTCCACAACAGGGCGCATCGCACTTTCTTGGTCGGCCAGTTACCCAGAAGAAGGGCGCGATAGGCGGCCATTTGATTGAGATAGACCTGCGCGACGGTTTCAACCGTGCGGGGGGGTGGCCGATTGGTTTTAAAATCCAGCACTAGCACCTCCGTAGGGGTCACGACCAGGCGGTCAACACTACCATTCACGACCAGATCTTCCGGCAGACCGGGTCCGCGCCCCACAATGGTTGCTTCGGCGCGGCTTCCAGGTCCGAACAAAGGTGCAAATGTCGGGTGACGTAAGACTGCGAGGGTCTCTTCGAGCATCTGGTCGCGTGTTTCTTCGCTCAAGTCCGCTTCGCGAGCGAGGCGGCGTCGGGCACGTTCCTCCCGCTCCTCTTCGGGCAGATCGGGCAGTCTCTGCAGCAATTCGTGGATCAGGCGGCCACGCATAAAGCGCAGGCGCGCATCGGGTTGCAGCGGGGAAAGTGTTGCGGGTTCTGAACCATCTGGTGCCAAAGCGGAGGGCGCGATGCGACGAGCGCGCTGTTGTTCTGCCGGTGGCGACTGGTCGATCCATGCTGGCAGTGGGCGAGGGGTTGGACGCATCCGCGCCTGCACGGGCAGGTCGCCGGCATATTGGCCCCAGACCTGGTAGGTGAAAGGCGCGTCTGACCCTGTTTGGCCTTCAAGCTTCTGGCTGGGGCCGATTAATTTCAGCGCCTGCTCAAACAGGTCATACCAGGTATTTTTTGCTTTCTCGCCCGGGTCGGGTGAGCCAGCTTCGCCTTTGTCTTTTTTTTGTTGGCCAAAATCGAAGCCACACAGGATAAGAAGATCGCGTGCGCGTGTCATCGCGACATAAAGGAGCCTCGCGTCTTCGCGCGTTTCTGCCTCAGTTTGGGCTGCGCGTAGCCTGGCAAACACGTCGGGGTCTTCTTTGGCTGCCGGTGACCACAAAAAGGTTTGGAGGTCCGGGTCGAAATGAAAATTTGTCTTGGTTGGCCCTTTTGGGGATGTGGTTTCCGGTAGAATGACGACCGGCGCTTCCAAACCCTTGGCCCCGTGGATTGTCATGACGCGCACGCCATCGCCGCCTTGCTCCATCTCGCGCTTGACTTCTGCAGCGTCATTTTCGATCGCGGCCAGAAATCCATGCAGATTGGGTGTTTCGGTTCGTCCGTGATCCAGCGCACGGCCCAGAAAAGCTTCCACAGGTTCGCGGGCTTCCTGGCCGAGGCGTTCAATCAACAAAGTCCAGCCTATTTTGCCCTCTAGGCATGGTCGTTCGAGGATCGAGGCGAAGAATTCATAGGGCGGCATATGCCCGGCCCGACCCAGGACAGACTTGAGGAATGCGGCAACCGGGGTATGGGCAGGATCGGTGGAATGGCAAAGCCGTTGCCACAAGGATTGGCTGCCGCGATCCCAAGCCAGCGGGAATAGATGGGCGTCATCATCGACAAGGCCACACAGCGCGCCCTTCATGACACAGGCTGTGTTGAAATCATCGTGGGGCAACAAGGCAAAGCGGCTTAACGCAATTAGATCCTGGATGGCCGGGTCTTCCACCAGTTTGATCCGGTCTGCCCCTGCTACCGGGACTTTGTGGTACTTCAGGCGCTTGATGAGCTGGTGGAAAAAGGGCCCGCGTTTTTTCACCAGGATCATGACGTCGCCCGGGGCCATGGGCCTTGTGCCATCGTTCGACGGTATGGCAAAGCCACGTTCAAGGCGCGCTTTCAGCTCCAGAGCGATTCTTTCTGCAAGACGGTTGCGGCTACTGTCCTCGCGTTCGATGTTGAGGGGGTGGTCCCAGGCGTCGGAGCCTGGTGCCTTTTCGCCGGCGACCGTCTTTGGCCAGAGCTCTACAGCGCCAGCATGATCGGTTCGGTAGGCGATATGCCGGGTTGGAAAGGCATAGTTGCGTTCAAACGGCAGTTCGAGTTCGCCCGCTTCTGCAATCGGGGGTGGGTGGCCCAGGGCCGTGCATGCCCATACCGCATCCACGGCATTGAGAATGGTTTGGCTGGAGCGGAAGGAAAGGTCGAAAACGAGGCTGCGTCTTTCATCGTCCAATGCGGCGCCGCCTGCTTCGAAACGGGCCTTTTCTGCTAGGAAGCGCTCGGGCTTTGCGCCCTGAAACGAGTAGATGGATTGCTTCTCGTCGCCTACGATGAAGCGGGTTCGGGGCTGGGTTCTCGCCTCTTGCTCGAGGACGGTGAAAAGCGGTTCCAGGAGGTCCCATTGCTGCGGGTTGGTGTCTTGGGCTTCATCTATCAGAATATGGGCAAGGCCGGCGTCGAGCTTATAGAGCACCCAGGCTGCCGCCCCTTCCCCCGCCCGCAGCAAGGCAGAGGTGCGCACGAGGAGGTCGTCAAAATCAAGTCCACCAATGGCTTGCTTTGCTTGTGTCCAGGCTGCCTTAAAGGCATAAACGGCCTCTGTCAGGGCCATAGAGCGGTGGTAGGTTTGGACGGCGCGCACCTTTTCAAGCGCTGTCATAAGCCCGTCGACCAAGGCGCTCTCACGATCCAGCACATTGGTTATTGCAAAGTCGGAAGTGAATTTTTTCGTAAATAACTTCGCCCGCGGCGTTCCCGTTGTTGTCATCACGAGATCGTTCCATGCCCTCCAGGCGGCCTCGAGGTCAGAGGCGTTCATAAGGATCGTCAGCTTCCTTGCGCTGTCGAGGTCTGTTGGGATTCCTGTTTGGAGGCGCGCTGCTGCAGCGGCCATGGCGTCCCGGTCGAGCTTGTCCAGCCCTTCTTGTTGATAGGAGGTCTCGGTGCGATTGGGGTCGATCTGAAGTGTCGCGGCTAGTTTGCGCGAGATTTGTCCAAGGTCTGGCTGGCCGGCGAGGTCCTGGCCTGCTGCCGACATGGCATCCAGGATCAGTTTATGATGATCATCCTGGCTCGTCAGGCGCGCCAACTTCAAGAAGGCGTCGGGGGCTTTGGCATAGGCATCTTTAAAGACCTTGGTTTGCAGAGCTTTAGCTGCGCCATCTTCTAGAACGCTAAAGCCTGGTGGCACCCCGGCTTCGAGGGGAAATCGTTGCAGGATGGTTTGGCAGAAGCCGTGGATGGTCTGAATTTTCAGTCCGCCTGGCGTCTCTAGTGCCTTTGCGAATAGGGCGCGAGCTTGGGCCAGGAAGCCGGGCTCGAGTTCGCCCAGAGCGGGGTCGAGCTTTTGCAGCGCGAGGGTGAGGTCTGTGTCGGGCGAAATTGTCCACGATCCCAGAAGATCATAGAGTCTGGTTTGCATTTCCGCTGCAGCGGCCTTGGTATAGGTGACAGCCAGAATCTTTGCCGGATCGCAGCCGCGCAGAAGCAAGCGGGCAATGCGGTCGATCAAGACTTTCGTTTTGCCAGCCCCCGCATTTGCGCTGGCCCAGACCGATAGTTCAGGCGTGGCGGCAATCGCCTGGTTTTTTCCCGTGAGTTCGACACTGGCGCGGGTCATTCGCTGTCCTCGGCATTGGCCCATTCGGCCCGTCGCGAGAGCCGGTCAACGGGATCGTCATAAGTCACCTTTTTGATCAGGCTCACGCGTGGTTTGGGCAAATAGGCGCGGTCGGGGTCATGGTAGAGGGCTGAAAGCTTTCGCAGCGTGTATTCTGCTCGTTCGACAAGTTCTGGCACACTGGTTTTGGCGTGCACGGCCGGCTCGATTTTGGGGACCCGACCGCCAATGTGGATATGGCGCAGGTCATGGGGCGAGCCGATGACGGGGTCGTCAAAGCCACCTTTGGCGGCAATGAGTCCGATGACCGGCAATTGCGTGCCAAACATCGCATAGACTTCAGTGGCGGATGGCGGCTTGCCACTCTTGTAGTCGAGGATTTCTGTGCCGTCTGGCCCAACATCGATCCGGTCGGCCCGCGCTGTCACTGTGAGGTCGCCCTCGGCTGTGTCCAGCGTCAAGGAGCCGGTTTTCTCGACCATGGGCCGCCAGCCGGCCCCCAATCGCTCGATCTCCAATGCTGCAGCAAAAGCGATTGTCGGCTCAAGGCGCGCCAGCTCGATCGCTAGGGTGGTCTCGTCATAGCCTGCTTCACACAGAGCGGCTTCGAACCCTTGATGAAGAGCTGTGGTCGCATCGAGCGGTGGGTGATCATACCAGGTCGCAATCACTTCAAGGCCTTTATGGAGCGCACTGCCGCGCACGCTTGCGCTGATTGGCCCGCCAAGGGGGTCAAGGGCACGCAGGTGGAGGATTTTTTCGACATAGGTGCGATAGGGGTCGCGGATCCATGTCTCGATCTGGGTGGCATGAAAGCTGCGCGGTCGGGCCCGCACTGGTGGCTTGGGATTGGGAATGGCTTTGGTTGGTTCAAAGACGCGGTTGGGCGCGTGCGCCCTCAGCAATGACTGCCAGTGCGAGCCTTGTGTCAGAACCAAGCCAGCATCGGTTTTGCCCAAGGCGCCTGAGGCAAGCGTTTTCAGTCGCCACAGCCAGCGCGATGGCACAGCTGGGGCATCTTTGCGGCGGGCGGAGCGTGTCAGCACAACATGTGGCGCAGAGGCAAATTGAGCGAAGTCATGGGCTGAAAGGCCGATCCGTGTTTCTGGTGACGGTAGACCCAAATGGTGACGCATCGGGCGCGACAGGAAGGGGTCCGGGGCAGCAGGCTGGGGCCAAATCCCTTCATCAAGTCCGGCTAATACCACTTTGTCGAACTGCAACAGCCGTGCTTCTAGAGGGCCAAGAATGGCGACGCGTGGGTGGGTCCCGCGCGGGCGAACGACCAGGTCTGCCATCAAATGGTCAAAGGTTCGCCCAATCGCTTGGGTCTGGATAGGCGGAAAGAGATGACCATGCTCCATCAAGGCGGCAAAAAAGCGGGCGGCGGTTTCTCCCGCTTCCCCGCGCCAGATAATATCGCCACCTGCTTGGGTCTCAGTGGCGGCGAGGGCTTCGGCCAAGGCTGCGATGGTTTGCGCGCAGTCGGGCAAGGCACCGCTGATCGGCCCTGCTTGTGTTAGGAGCTGTTGAAGTCGGCTGAGGGTGGCAAGTCCATCCGCCTTTTGCACCGATTGGCCTCTGACCTGCATGGTGCGCCAGCGTTGGGGGTCGAGCGTTTCAAGTTGCGCGATGAGCTGGGGTAGGGTTCTGGCTTTGCGTGGTCCACGAAGAAGAGCCATCTCCAGGGCTGCGGCACAGCCGGTAACACGGTCTCGCGATAAGCCGGCCGATGTTAACGGGTGGCCGAGCAAGGCGCACAGTCCGACCGGGTCGCTGGGGTCTTGGCTCCATTGCATGACATGGCGCAGAAAGCTGCCGATGCTGGTATCGCTAATGGGTCGACCGGAGGAAATGTCTACCTGAATGGCCCAGCGCTGCATTTTTGCGGCGACCCGGCGGGCGATCTCTGCGCTCGGGGTGACGAGAGCGGCTGTCTGGTCGGCTGTTTGCAGCGTTTCGCGTAATTCGTGTGCAATCAGGCTGGCCTCTTCTTCTTCGCTGGCGGCCTCAATCAGGGTGAGACCCTCAAGGCCTGCGACAATGTTTTCTTTTCCAAGATCGTCGATCCGCGAGGGCCAGTCGGCTGTCGAGGCTTGTGGGGTCAAAGCTTCATTGATGACGAGGCGGCGCTGGGCCAGCCGATATGGTTCGACCACGCCTGGCAGAACTTGGACGTCATGGCGCTGGATGCCGATTGCCTCAATGGCTTCTGACAAGGCACGCTGGGGATGTTGATCGTCATGCCGGGCTGTGGCCCACGCGTCGTTTGAAATATGCGTATCGAGACCGGGCAGCACGACCATGCCTTTTGGCAAACGAGCGATCAGATGCATGAGCTTTCGCGTGACGGGCATAGAACCGGTGGAGCCTGCGAGCACAATTGTTTGGTCTGGCGGGGCTGCCTGCCATTTATCCACCATGGCTTCGATATTGCGCCGCTGCTGAACGCCGGGATCAACCTTGTTTACGCTCGCCAGATAGGCGGGCCAGGCTTCAGTAACGATGGACAGGAAAGTGGTGGATTGTTCCCAATGTTTGGCGAGCTCATGGTGACTGACCAAAGTCGATAGCTTGGACCAGTCAAAGTTTGTCGCGCCATTGGCCATCATGGCGGCTGTATCGAGCAAATCGGCCAATGCATCGGCTGCCAGAAGGGCTGAAACCGGGTCAGTAGACCAATCGGTCTGGACTCCGCGGGCCTGGATCAGACGGGCGAGGATCAGGCGACGTGCCAGGGGGTCAATGGCTGGGGCTTGGTCTAAATCCTCGCCAAACTCGCCAAGGCCTGCGTCGTCGGGGTTGAGGTCTCCCAAGGTGCGGATGCGGGGCAAGAGGGTAGCCGTGTGGGGGCTACAGGTTAGAAATGCCTGTGCAAGTCCGCGCGCCGCACGCCTGGTCGGCAGGACAATGATGGCGTCGCTGAGGGCAAACGGGGTCTCCTCGCATAATAGTGCCCCTACCAACTGACGTGCAAGGACGTCGAGAAAAGATATGGCGGGTGGGATGGTGAAAACCCGGGGCGTTGGCGTCTCAAATAAGTCGCGCATAAAGGTCGGTCCATCCTGGAATCGGGTCTCTGGTCCCTTTTGTCTAGTTTATCCATGCGACATCACCGGACGCAGCCTTTAGTTCGCCAATAGAGGCCTTCAGGGTCTCCTGAAAGGCGTGTCGCCAAATTGGGAGGGTTTTAGCCTCTGCAGCGGCCTTGCTGTAGAGAATGGCGCGGGAAGAGGAGACGACGCCGCCTTCATGTCCATTGCGGCCACGGACAAGTCCTGCCAGTGCGTCCTTGGCTGCCCCGCCTTGTGCACCATAGCCTGGCACGAGGAAGAGTGATTTTGGAAGAATGGCGCGCAGCCTTAAGGCTTGCGACGGCCATGTTGCTCCGCAGACAACCATGAGGGATGAGAAGCCCGATTGGCCCATCAAGTCGTCTTGCAACCCAACAAGTTGCTCTCCGACGCGAACCCAAAGCGGGGCACCAGAGCAATCGATATCTTGAAAGTCCTTTGCGCCAGGATTGGAGGTACGCACCAGGACGGCGATCCCTTTATCATTTTCCTTCGCTGCATTGGCAAAGGGCTGGAGCGAGTCGAGGCCAAGATAGGGGTTCACCGTCAAACAGTCGCAGGGCGTCGGGGCTTGAGCGCTAAGAAAGGCCCGCGCATAGCCCTCTGCTGTTGATCCGATATCGCCACGCTTGGCATCCATCAACACCATAAGGCCTTGATCGTGGGCGAAGCGGGCGAGTTTTCCAGTCAGGGCGACGCCATTGGCCCCCCATGATTCAAACAAACCAATTTGGGGTTTCACAATGGGGACTTGGCCGGAAAGCTCTTCGATGACAGCGCCAAAAAAACGCTCGAGCGTATCGAGTTCGCCGGTCGGGCCAAAGAGCGCCGGGATCATGTTGGGGAATGGATCAAGACCAACGCACAGTGGCGTGGCGCGCAGACGGATTTGTTCGGTTAGGCGGTCGCCGAAAGTAGTCATGATTTCTGTTTAGGCGATCCAATCTGCTTTGCCCAGCGGGTAGGGGAGCCTTATAAAAGTTTTTGCGGGAGGCACCCTTCGTGGCGCAAGAGCCAGTGTTTGCGCTCGATGCCGCCGCCATAGCCGGTGAGCGTGCTATTCGCCCCGATCACGCGGTGACAGGGCACGATGAGGGCAATCGGATTGGCTCCGTTGGCAAGGCCGACGGCACGCATCGCGTTCGGGTTGCCGATTTGGGCGGCAAGTCGGGCGTAGCTCAAGGTGGAGCCAGCAGGGATTGTCTGTAGCGCGTGCCAGACCGTTTGCTGGAAGGGAGTCCCGCCAAAGGCGACGGGCAGGGTCTCTAGGGCACAAATGTCGCCGGCAAAATAGGCATGAATGCGTGTGTGATAAGGTGCTGGTGGTGTGTCTTCTGAGATCTGGAATGTTGTTTTGGGATACTGGCGTGCAAGCAGGCGGTCCATACGAGCCTGATGGTCGGCCCATTCAAACGCACGCACGCTTTTTGCGTCGTCGAGGAGCAGCATCATTTGGCCGGTCGGGGTTTGGATGTGGCTCAGGGTCAGCTTCATTTCAGTGCTCCTAGGACAAGGGAAGGGCTGGGGCTAGGGTCTGGGGCAATCTTGGGGACTTGGCTAGCGGTTTCCGGACCTGTCCGTGAAAGGCAGGATCTCGCTTTTGCCACGGCCGAATTCCGCTAGACCTGTGAGAGATGTGCTGCCAAGAGGGGTCATGACTCTCGATCAGGATGCTTGCTTTGCCATCGTTTCAGCCCGCGATAGCCGTTATGATGGACGCTTTTTCACTGCTGTTAAGACCACCGGGATCTATTGTCGGCCGGTATGCCCCGCACGCCTGGCGAAGCGGGAGAATGTCGTGTTTTATGCCTCGGCTGCGGTGGCGCGGGAAAACGGCTTTCGACCTTGCTTGCGCTGTCGACCGGAGACGGCACCCGATACGCCGGCTTGGCGCGGCACATCGAGTTCTGTCGGGCGGGCCTTGCGACTGATCGAGGAGGGTGCTTTGGACACAGGGAGCGTGGCGTGTCTGGCCGGGCGTCTGGGCTTGGGCGAGCGGCAATTGCGGCGGTTGTTTGTGAAGCATGTTGGCGCAAGCCCGCTTAGCGTCGCCCTGACGCGTCGGTTATTGCTGGCCAAACAATTGCTGCACGAAACCGATTTGAGCGTCACCCAGGTGGCCCTGGCTTCCGGTTTTGGGTCCATCCGGCGTTTCAACGAGGCGTTTCAACACGTCTTTAAGAGCGCTCCGTCCTTTTTGCGTCGGGAGATAGGCGTCGAGGGGTCAGACGATCGGACTGCGGATATCCAACTCAAATTATGTTATCGCCCTCCCTATGACTGGGCTGCGATGACGGATTTTTTGAGGGTCAGGCTTTATCCCGGGATGGAGACGTTTGTTTCGGGCACCTATCGGCGAGGTCTAACCATTAATGGCCAGATCGCTCTGGTCGCTGTGTCGCAAGGCAGGGGGGATTGGCTCGATGTGCAGGTGAAGCTTCAGGATCTGACCCTGTTGCCCAAGGTGATCGCTCGGGTTCTCGATGCCTTTGATCTGGCGGCAGACCCCGATGCGATCGGCGCGTATTTGCTTCAAGACGAGGAGTTAGCGCATTTGGTGGTTCGTAGGCCCGGTTTGCGTGTACCTGGCGCTTTCGATCCTTTTGAGGTCGCCATTCGTGCCATTCTTGGTCAGCAGATCACAGTAACCGCCGCGATCAGGCTTGGAGCGACTTTGGTTTCTCACATAGGGGGGGCTTTGCCTTCTCAATGGGTGCAGGAGGCGGGTTTGTCGCGTCTGTTTCCCACTGCGGAGGCCATTTTGGCTTCTTCGCTGGATTTTTTGGCCATGCCACAGTCGCGTGTGCGCTGTTTAAAGGCATTTTGTGCGGCGTATCTGGCAGAGCCCGACTTCTTGGGAGGCGAGACGCCTGCCGTGGTGTCGCGATTGCGGGCAGTTAGCGGTATTGGTCCATGGACTTCCAGCTACATAGCGCTGCGGGCTCTGCGCGATCCCGATGCGTTCCCCGCAGGGGATGTGGCGTTGGCGCGAGGTATGATGCAGTTGGGGGATGCTAGGGTGTCTTCAGAGGCCCTGGAGGACCGGTCACAAGCCTGGCGGCCGTGGCGCGCCTATGCTGCCCAGCACATATGGACAGAGTTGGCATCACAATGAAGGCCCAGATCAGGCGGCCATAACTTTTTCCACTTCTGCAACCAGTTCTCGCAAGTGGAAGGGTTTGGAGAGGACTTTTGCCTTCGACGGGGCCTGGTTGGCAGGATTGAGGGCCACTGCTGCAAAGCCCGTGATGAAGACAATCTTCATGGCGGGGTCAACTTCGGCGGCACGGCGTGCGAGTTCGACGCCATCAACGCCTGGCATGACTATATCTGTGAGAAGCAAGTCGAAGCCCATAGCATTGAGGGCTTCGAGAGCTTGGTCCCCATCGGGGAAGTCTGCGACAATATGGCCTGCTTTGTTAAGCGCGGCGGCAAGGAACGTCCGCAAGGAATCGTCATCTTCCGCCAAGAGAATTCTCGCCATTTGGACCGTGCTCCGTTAGTTGGTGTGCATAATCATCGCCCAATATGGTGAAGGCGAGGTTGACAAGTCTTGTCCGGAGGCAGTTTTTGCACAGGTTACTGTATGAGGTTTTCAACCCTGGTTGTGGCAAGTTGGGCGTTTCTTTGGTTTTCTGTGCGCCATTATTAGGGTTTAGATATGGGTGAAGCGGGCTTAGCAGTACGATGTTTGCGGGCGGAGGGTCGCCTGTGATGCGACCACCTGCTTATCGTTTGGCGCCACCGCTTGATGATCGGTCGGGCGTTATCGTGTGTTGTCCCCACTCTGGCCGTTACTATCCCGATGAGTTGTTGCACGGCTCCAAGCTGGACCCGCTTGCATTGCGGCGCTCGGAGGATGCGTTTGTGGATGAATTATTGGCTAGGAGTCCCGAGCTTGGAGCGTCTTTGCTGCTGACGGATTTTGCCCGTGCTTATGTGGATTTGAATCGTGGGCCAGACGAGCTTGATCCTGAGCTGATTGAGGATTTACCGATTGCCGCCCGCCGCGTTCCCTCGCCTCGGGTCCTGGCGGGATTGGGTGTGATTCCGCGCACGGTGGGTGATGGCGTCGACATATATGCGGGCCGTTTGTCCTTCATGGAGGCGCAGGCAAGGTTGAGTGAGGTGTATGCGCCCTGGCACGGTGCAATCGAGGGATTGATTGAAGCGCGCAAGAAGGCAGTTGGGTACGCTGTTGTGCTCGATTGTCACTCTATGCCAGCCTCGGCATCTGGCGTGCCAGAGAATGATATTGTGCTGGGGGACCGGTTTGGGGCGTCTTGTGCGTCTGTGTTCACGACGGAAGCGCTGGTTTTTCTGCGCTCCAAAGGACTCCGGGTTGCGCGTAATGATCCCTATGCCGGTGGCTATGCGACACATCGTTACGGGAGGCCGGCTCAAAATCAGCATAGTTTGCAGATCGAGATCAATCGCTCGCTTTATATGGTGGAGGGCGCGATGAGCAAACGAAGTTCGTTTAGCGAAGTTGCCGAAGTCCTGTCAGGCTTGGTTTCCCGTATCGTCGAGGTTGGCGAAGCTAAATCTGTGGCCCGGATGTGCTGAGGTCGGTGTTTGGGAAAAAAGGGCCGGGCACGAGGCCCGGCCTGATAGGTGTTTGGGAGGAAACGCCCCTAAGGGCACGGACGCCATAGCATCCGGGGGCCGTATATTTCGCAACTGCGAAGTTCTCAAGGATTTTTGCTCATAGAGATTGCACACCGATGGATGTTTCCGGGGTTTAAGAGCCTAAATTATTGATAGATCAGGGAATTTTCATATTGCAATGCAGTATTGCAAATTCGAATGACGGGAGTGTGGCCTGTCGATCCGTTGGGCTTGGCTTGATTCAGCGGCCGGATGTCTCTTATGTGGGCCGATATCGGGCCGGGCGGCCTGTTTTTTGCCTTCTGAAGGGTTATTCATGTCGTATTTGGCGTTGGTTCGGCACGGACAGTCACAATGGAACCTGGAGAATCGGTTCACAGGGTGGATGGATGTGGATTTAACTGTGGAAGGTGAGGCGCAAGCCCGCAAGGCTGGACAGCTTCTTAGGTCATCTGGTGTTGGTTTCTCCCGTTCGTTCACCTCGCTTCAAACCCGAGCGATCCGCACCCTTTGGCTGGCGCTTGAGGAAATGGATTGTTGTTGGCTGCCTGAGGAGAAGAGTTGGTGTTTGAATGAGCGTCATTATGGCGCTCTCACGGGTCTTGATAAGTCCGAGACCATTGCGAAGCATGGTGAAGAGCAAGTGCGCATTTGGCGTCGCTCCTATGATGTACCGCCCCCGCCGCAGTCTAAGTCCGACCCGTTCCACCCATCGCATGATCTGCGCTATCGCGATGTTCCTGCGCATGCGTTGCCGGATGGGGAGAGCTTGGCCATGACCCTGGCGCGCGTATTGCCGTATTGGAGCACGAGCGTTGAACCCCATTTGGCGCAAGGCAACCTTGTGATCTCTGCGCATGGCAATTCGCTTCGTGCCATCATCAAGCATTTGTTTGATCTCGACGAGGGGCAGATCATGGCGGTGGAGGTCCCAACCGCAAACCCGCTCTTGATTGAGCTCGACGCGGCCCTAAAGCCTATTTCTGCCAAGTATCTCGATGTTGGCCGGGCTCAACCCTTGCCCGTAATCGGTTAGGAACATGGCGGAGGGTGTCGTACAGTGGTCGCTTGCTGATACGGCATTTATGTCCCGTGCATTGGAGCTTGCGCGTTTGGGTCTTGGTCAGACGCTGCCCAATCCGAGTGTTGGCTGTGTGCTTGTCTACGATGATGGTATCATCGGTGAAGGGCGGACGCAGGCGGGCGGTCGCCCCCATGGTGAGGCGGTGGCTTTGGAGATGGCCGGGCCCGCGGCGGCAGGTTGTCATGCTTATGTGACGTTGGAGCCTTGTGCGCATGAAAGTCCACGCGGGCCGGCTTGTAGCACCCGTCTGATCGAAGCCGGGGTCGGGTTTGTGACCATTAGTGTGCTGGATCCCGATTTTCGGACACGCGGGCTTGGGGTGGCACGTCTGGAGGCAGCCGGCATAGGGGTGCGCTTGGGTCTGTTGGCTACAGAGGGACAGAAGCAGATTGCGGGCTTTGAAAAGCGGGTTCTGACAGGGCTGCCCTGGGTCCATGTTGGCAGGGATGATGGGACTTTTGATGCGGTACTGGACGTCGTTCCGAATGTGGGTTTGGCCGCCTATCTGGCTGAAGCCGGGTCGGTGGGCATGATGCGGCTTTGTTTGTCTAAGGGATCGGTCGTGGCGGCGCTGGCGGTATCACATAATCTCGTTGATTCTTGCGATGAGACTTAACGCGCGATCGCCGTGAGTTTCCGGCACAAGTCGTCCAATTGCTCGAGACTGCGATAATGGATCGTCAGGGCACCACCACTCTGGCCTTTATGGGTCAGGGTGACACCGAGGCCGAGCGTGGAAGACAAATCGTCGGCGAGGGCTTTTGAATCCGCATCACCTGGATCGTCGTGGCGCGTGATAAGGCCAGGTTTTCTCCCTTCACGTCTGGTTACAAGCTTCTCGGCGTCTCGGACACTCAAGCCCCGGTCGATGATGGCGCGTGCGACAGCTAAAGGGTCTGGGGCACCGATGATGGCGCGCGCATGGCCGGCGCTGAGTTCGCCCGACCGGACAAGGTCTTTGACCGGCTCAGGCAGGGTGAGCAGCCTCAATGTATTGGTGATGTGGGTGCGGCTTTTGCCGACCGTATCTGCAATGGCTTGCTGGGTGCGACCGAAACGCTCTGCCAATTGCTGAAAGGCGAGGGCTTCTTCCACCGGGTTCAAATCGGCGCGTTGAACGTTTTCGACAATGGATACTTCCAGGGTCGCAAGGTCATCAAAACTGCGCACCAGAGCCGGCACCATATGGAGGCCAGCCAATTGTGCCGCACGCCAGCGTCTTTCGCCGGCAACAATCTCGTAGCGCCCCGAGCCATCATCTACTAAGCGCAGCAGTAATGGCTGCAAGATGCCATGCTGTTTGATGGAATCAGCCAGGGTTTGCAGATCGTGCTCGTCAAACTGTCGACGAGGCTGCTGGGGATTGCGGACGATCAGGTCGAGAGCGATCTCGCGCGTTGTACTATCGCCACTGCGCTCTTCGGTGGGGCGCGTGGTTTCCCGGTCGCCCAGGAGTGCAGACAGGCCGCGTCCAAGGCCGCGAGCCGGACGGTTATCGGGTTTGCCTGGGGCTTTTGGGGCCAAATTGGCTTCGTCGCTCATGCTGCCAACCTTGTGCGTTCACGTTGCAAGACCTCGCTCGCCAAGCGCATATAGGCGTGGCTGCCAGAGCACTTATGGTCGTAGAGAAGGGCTGGCTTGCCAAAAGAGGGGGCTTCGGAAATGCGTACATTGCGGGGGATGACTGTCGCGTAGACTTTTTCGCCGAAATGGGTGCGGACGTCCATGGCGACCTGGTCGGAGAGATTGTTGCGCTGGTCATACATGGTCAGGACGATGCCCTGGATCTCGAGGGCTGGATTGAGCGAGCCTTTGACGAGATCGACGGTACGCATCAATTGGGTTAGTCCTTCAAGCGCAAAGAACTCGCATTGTAGCGGCACCAGAACGGCATCTGCGGCCGTCATGGCGTTGATGGTGACGACATTGAGAGAGGGTGGGCAATCGATCAGAATAAAATCATAATGGACGCCATCACCACGACTGATGTCGACGCGGTGGCGGGCGAGAGCATCGCGCAGGCGGAACGCCCGATTTTGGGCCTGTGACAATTCCATTTCGACGCCCGCAAGGTCGACGCTGGCCGGGATGACTGCGAGATTGGGGATCGGTGTTGGAATTGCCGCTTCAGCGAACGAGGCCTCGCCCATGATCACGTCATAGGAGGTAAGCCGGCGCGCAGCGGCAGAAACGCCCAGGCCCGTCGAGGCATTGCCCTGCGCGTCGATGTCGAGGATCAGGACTGTTTGTCCAACGGCGGCGAGGGCTGTAGCGAGGTTGATCGCGGTGGTGGTCTTGCCCACCCCGCCTTTTTGGTTTGCCACGGCAATGACGCGTGTCTTTTTCATAATTGCGTTGATCCTGTTTTGGCGTGGCATTCGGTGATCTCGACAATGCAGCCCCGTGCATCGCTGACCGAGGGATGGATTGTCGACTTAAACAGCCACTTTGTCGAGGCCTGCGCAAGCTCTCCGGACACTTCTTCCCCTTTTGGAAACAGTGCTTGGGTGTGCGGGCCTTGCCAGGGCGCCCCGTAAGCGAGCAAGCGGTCAAGGGCGGTAAAGGCGCGTGCGGTAATGACGTCAACGCTGTGGGCTTTGACGTTTTCGAGCTTGTCATTGACGATGTTGACCTCCACTTGCATGGCTCTGGCGGCTTCCCGGAGAAAGCCGCAGCGCTTGGTGCTGGCTTCGATCAATGTGACGTTTGACCCGCCGCGGGCCTGTAGCAGGGCGGCAATGACCAGTCCCGGAAAGCCTGCACCAGAGCCGAAGTCGACCCAGCTGCGTGCATCGGGAGCTGCGAGTGGCAGTATTTGTGCCGAGTCGAGGATGTGGCGGTCCCAAAAGGCGGTCAGAGTGGAGGCTCCGACCAGATTGATCCGGGGTGCCCACCGGTCCAGTATGGTTTGATAGGCCTCGAATCGTTCGATTGTTTCACGTGAAACATTGTAGTGTGACATCAGGAGTGCTTGTACGGTCTCGCGGCTCAGGGCCCCGCCTGCCTCACGCGGTCTCACGGACACCGACTCCCCGACGGACAAAGGCCAGGAGAGCGGTGAGTGCACCCGCCGTTATGCCTTCGATCCGCGACGCCTGTCCCAGGGTGGTTGGACGAACGGCCAAAAGTTTCTCAAGCGCTTCACTGGAAAGCCCGCCAATGGCTCTGTAATCGAGGTCCCGGGGCAGCTCCAGATCCTCGTCGCGTCGAAAGGCGACGATATCTGCCTGCTGGCGATCGAGATAGCCCGAGTAAACTGCTTCGGTTTCAAGCTGATTTAGGGCACGCTGACTGATATCCCTCAGGGCGGGGAATAGGTCCATCAGGCGCGGCAAGCCGATTTGTGGGTGGGCGATCAGTTCCAACAGGCTGCGCCTGCGGCCGTCCTGGTTGACTGGGAGACCCAGTCTGGCTGCCTGTGTCGGGGTAAGGCTGGTCTGTGTGGCATAGGAACGGGCGGCAGAGATCTCGCCAAGCTTCTGGGTAAATGCTTCGGCCCTGTGTGCGCCGACCAATCCAAGGGCTATGCCCACCGGCGTCAGGCGTTGGTCTGCATTGTCGGCGCGCAGCGTCAAGCGATACTCCGCCCTCGAGGTAAACATCCGGTAGGGTTCAGAGACCCCACGCGTGATTAAATCGTCAATCAATACGCCAATATAGGCTTCATCGCGGCGAAAATGGATGGGCTCAAGCCCGGCGGCACGACGGGCTGCATTCAATCCTGCCATCAGGCCCTGGGCGGCGGCTTCTTCATAGCCGGTCGTGCCATTGATCTGGCCGGCCAGAAAGAGCCCTGGGACAGATTGGACCGAGAGATCGCAACCAAGCGCACGGGGATCAACATAGTCATATTCAATAGCATAGGCGTAGCGTAGAATTTCGACGCGCTCGAGGCCCGGGATGGTGCGCACGAAGGCGGCCTGAATCTCCTCCGGGAAGGATGTTGAGATGCCATTGGGGTAGATGGTTGGATCGTCCAGGCCTTCTGGCTCGAGGAAAATCTGATGGCGATCCTTGTCGGAAAAACGGACGATCTTGTCCTCGATTGAGGGGCAGTAGCGCGGACCGCGTCCTTCTATTGCGCCACCATAGACGGCGGAAAGATGAAGATTATCGCGAATGACTTGATGGGTTGCCTCGTTCGTCCATGTGATCCAGCACGGCACTTGCGGTGTGGTGATGGTGTCGTTCAAGAAGGAGAAGGGGGTTGGCGGTTCGTCGCCTGGTTGCTTCTCGCAGGCTGAATAGTCGATTGTGCACCCATCGAGCCTCGCCGGCGTGCCTGTTTTAAGCCGACCCATCGGCAATCCCAGGCGGTAAAGGGTTTGGGCCAGCCCGATGGCCGGTGCCTCATCGATGCGCCCGGCTGGCCAGGACTTTTGGCCCAAATGGATCATACCATTGAGAAAGGTTCCGGTGGTGAGCACGACGCCACTGGCTTCAATCCGGTCACCATTATCCAAAATGATACCCCGGCAGATGCCATCTTCCAGGATCAGGTCTTCAACAACGCCACCCCGGATCGACAGATTATCCTGCGCTGCCAGAAGTGCCTGTATCGCTTCGCGATACAATTTGCGATCGGCCTGCGCCCGGGGTCCGCGAACGGCAGGTCCCTTGGAGCGGTTCAGCATGCGGAACTGGATTCCAGCCCTATCGGCGGCCTTGCCCATGAGTCCGTCCAGCGCGTCGATCTCGCGAACCAGGTGACCTTTGCCGAGCCCTCCGATCGCCGGGTTGCAGGACATTTCGCCGATCGTCGCTATGTTGTGTGTCACCAGTAGCGTCCGGGCACCAACGCGAGCACTCGCAGCCGCGGCTTCACAGCCCGCGTGACCGCCGCCGATTATGATGATGTCGTAAGCGTTACGTGCCAAAGTCCTGCCTCGGTGTGGGGCGGCCTACATAGCGAAACTTGGTGCACAGGTCGACTCGCCAGCTCAGGAATGTTTCACGTGAAACACAATCGACCCACTTAGCCTATTTGCCGATGCAAAACTGGGAGAATAGCCGGTCGAGCACATCGTCCATATCCACACGACCTGTCACGCGACCCAAAGCACGAGCGGCCAGGCGGAGATCCTCTGCGACCAGCTCCGGCGCATGGACCGAAGCCCCAAGAGCCCTGTCCAGCGCTTCGATTCCCTCTAAAACGGCCTCCTGATGGCGCAGTCGGGTCAAGGGGGCGGACCCCGAGTTACCAAGGTCAGCCTGTGCTCGTCTGGCGATGAGTGCTTCTAGCTCATCCAGGCCCTCCCGGGTTAAACTAGAGACCGCCATCTCGCCTGCACCGGCCCTGGGCCAGTTTAAGCGGTCCGCCTGCCCAAGTAGCCAGAGGTCTCCTTCGGTCATTAGGTCGGAGAATTCAGACTTGTCGCCATGGCTTGTGAGAAGAGCCAAACGCAAATCCGCTTCCTTGGCCCGCTGACGGGCGCGGCGCACGCCTTCGGCCTCTATCGGGTCTGGGGAATTGCGCAGGCCGGCCGTGTCCGAAATCAGGATGACCATGCCCCCCAAGATCAGACGTACGTCAATAATATCGCGGGTTGTTCCTGCAACCGGCGAGACGATTGCCGCATCGCGGCGTGCCAATCTATTGATTAAACTCGATTTTCCAGCATTTGGCACACCAATAACCGCCACCTGGAAACCCGAACGAACCCGCTCTGCCCGATGGGACTCAGCTAGGAAGGCCTCCAGGCGTCCCTTTAGGTCCTGAATCCGGGCACGTGCCCGGTCGCTCAAGCCGGGCGGCAAGTCCTCGTCAGGGAAATCAATGTCGCCTTCCGCATCGGCTAAACAGTCAATTAGCGCTTCGCGCCAGCGGTCGACTTCACCTGCCAGCTCCCCTTCCATTTGACGCAGAGCCTGGCGCCGCTGCGCGGCCGTCTCGGCCTCTACCAGATCGGCCAGCCCTTCTGCCGCGGTCAGGTCCATCTTCCCGTTTATGAATGCGCGGCGCGTGAACTCGCCCGCCTCGGCGAGGCGAACATCTGAAATCCCCAAGCACGCTTCCAGTGTATCGTGGACCACCGCGCGACCGCCGTGAACGTGCAGTTCCAAAACATCCTCGCCCGTAAAACTGTTGGGCCCCGGAAAGAACAGAACCAGGGCCTTATCAATTGGCTCACTGTTCAGATCGAACACTCTTGCCAATTTGGCGCGCCGAGGTTGAGGCAAGGTGCCAATCAGATGCCGGGCTACAGACGTGCACGCAGGCCCGGACAGACGGATGATGCTGACGCCGGCTGGCCCCGGCCCCGAGGCAAGGGCCACAATGGTGGAGGCTGTCACGAGGCCCTATCGCTCGTGCTCTTATCTGGGCTGGCTGTGGTCTTGGGGGGCACATCACTGGTTGCCACCTTCAAGGCGGCACCCATAAGGGCACCAAGTGCTTCGGTGGCGGCACCACCAAGTCCTGACCACGTCCGCAACATCGGTTCAACATCGACCATATTGCCAGTCTTCTCGAGCTTATCCTTGGCGATCCCGACAAAGGCCTCTTGAATGGATGTCAGGTTCGGCATGCCCAAAAGCTCGCGAGCTTCACTTGGTGTCAAATCCACTTCAATACTGACTTTCATTCTACCTATCTCCGAATCCGCAGCCAAACCATATTGACCGCACCCATCACCCGCCCATGCGTTCCAGGAGGACAATAAATCGATTGTCATCCCACGGTCTTCCGACTAGGTCATAGCCGGACCACCCCACACTTGGGGTTCGATTTTCGTCAGGTCAAGCGAGGCGACGATCAATTCTGATTTTGCGGAGGATACATATATGGGCGAGCATGTCACGATCAATGGTCCCGATGGCTCATTTAAGGCTTATGTTGCCAGGCCAGCGCAGGCAAATGGGCGTGCTTTGGTGGTCATTCAGGAAATCTTTGGTGTTAACAAAGTCATGCGCGACTTGGCGGATAGCTACGCAGCGCAAGGCTATTTTGCAGTGGTTCCAGATCTCTTCTGGCGGATTCAGCCAGGCATTGATATCACCGACCAAACGCCGGAAGAGTGGCAGCAAGCATTTGATTATTTTGGTCGGTTCAACGTCGACACAGGCGTGGTCGACATTCAGGCCACCATTGACTATGTCCGCGAAAGCCACGCCAGCATTGGCGCAGTGGGCTATTGCCTGGGTGGCTTGCTGGCCTATTTGACCGCCACTCGCACGACGATCGATGCCAGCGTCAGCTATTATGGAGTGGGCGTTCAAGATCGCCTGGCCGAAGCCAGCGCGCAGACCAGACCTTTGCTTCTCCACGTCGCTTGTGAAGATTCCTATGTGAGCAAGGATGCCCAGGCTGCCATGAAGGCCGGCCTTTCCGGTCACCCCCAAATCCATATCCACGCCTATGAGGGGCTTGATCACGCTTTCGCCCGCCTCGGTGGCGAGCATTATAATGCCGCAGGTGCTGACCTTGCGAATGAGCGAACGATGGCCTTCTTCGCCGAGACTCTGTCATGATGCGCCAAATCGGCCTTTCCCGTCTTGGCGGGCCAGAGGTTCTGGAGCTGCGCCACGTTCCTGTTCCAAGCCCAAAGCCCGACGAGATTTTGATTGAAATGGCGGCCTGTGGCCTCAATTTCATCGATACCTATCAACGCACCGGCCTCTACCCAATCCCCTTGCCCTCCGGGCTTGGCCTTGAAGGTGCCGGCATCGTGACAGCCATTGGCGAGACCGTGACCCGATTCGCTATCGGCGACCGGGTCGCCTTTTCCTCCGGGCCTTTGGGGGCTTATGCCGAGTATGCAGCGGTTGGGGAGGGGCGGGCTGTAAAAGTTCCTGACAGCATTGGGCTCGATGTGGCTGCCGCCATCTTGCTGAAAGGTTTGACTGCCGAATTTCTGATCCAGCGCCTGCGACCCCTCAAGGCCGGCGACACAGTGCTGTTTCACGCCGCTGCCGGCGGGGTTGGCCTGATCGCCTGTTCTTGGCTGGCCCATCTGGGTGTCCGGGTAATTGGTACCGTGGGCAGTGAAGCAAAGGCTGAGCTGGCGCGCGAACATGGATGTAGTGAAATCATCCTCTATCGCCATGAGCCGATTGCCGAACGGGTCAGGGCGCTTACAAACGGTAAGGGTTGTCAAATCGTCTATGATTCTGTTGGGGCCGATACGTTGGTGGCCTCCCTTGATAGTGCAGCGCGGCGTGGTTTGGTCGTTAGCTTTGGCAATGCATCAGGGCCGCCAGCGCCGGTGTCGCCGCTTGATCTATCCCGTCGGGGTTCTCTTTTTTTGACCCGGCCGACCTTGTTTGATTATGTTGCGACAACCCCGGAGCTCGACCAGGCCGCCAAAGATCTTTTCGGGCTTGTGGAACAAGGGGTAATCCGGCCTCTGATTGGCGCACGATATCCACTCGAACTGGTAGCCGACGCCCATCGGGCGCTGGAAGGTCGTCAAACCACGGGCGCAACTATTCTTTTGCCCCGTAATTAGTCCAAGGCGGATGGTCCCTTGTGAACAATTCGGTTCCGATACAATTTTCTCATTCTCCCGCCAGCACGGTTTCAAGCTTCCCGTCCCTGATCCGCCATCGCCAGCGGCTGATCAAGGAAGGCTGGCCAGGCAAGGCTCCCCTTTAGAATGAGAGTGCAACTTTGATCCAAAAGGAAAAGAGTGCGTTCTAGACCCTCAAAACCTGGTCACTGCCAAAAGCCCCCGAAACCCAATCTAGACTGATCGGTCTAGTAAAAAACCGTTCATAATCTCACCAGATTGGGGCGATGACTGGCCCGGCCCCGCCAATAGGGCATGGTAGATGAGACGAACACTACCAAGGCAACGCCCTTAGCTGGCAAGCAATGTCACCAAGTCAATTGCCTTCTGGCGCTGCTTTGACGACTTAATCGCGGCAAATGCGATCACCAACTCGGTTGCGTCCGGGTTCTGGGCAATCAGGGTAAGAATAGAAGACTGGGCACTTTCAACGTGCCCGGATGTCTCCGCCAGACCATATTGGGAACCATCAACACCTTCGAAGAAATACTCCGGCCCAACACCTAGAACGCAGGAGATCTGGAACAAGCGCGAAGCCGAAATCCGGTTTACGCCGCGCTCGTACTTCTGAAGCTGTTGGAATGATATGCCCAGCGCCTTGGCCAGTTGGTCTTGTGTCATATCGAGAGCGTCGCGCTGGCGACGAATCCGCTGCGCAACAAAATGATCAAGGTCATCGGCTTTGCGGGGGTTTAGTTTTTCTTTGTCGGACACTTCACATACTCCGTTCCTGCGAACTCATGCTCCCAATAAGGCGACAGGAGGATTTGGACGCGTCTCTACAGATGACTGACTGGCAGCATTCTCTACCCCGCCAACTATATGCCTGGTCCATCTGTCGGCTATGCCGCCTGCTGACAACTGCGCCTGGACAAGGAATGCGGCATTGGCACCGTTCCGATCCATGGCGGAGGGCTTCCTTAACGTGAGCCCCTCAAGTCAGTAGCAGCTCTATTGCACTTATTCGCTCTGCCCAAGCAATTTTTGCTGAACCAGTCTTGCATCCCCGCCAAGCGGCGAGCCAGTGTTGGGTGTGGTGCACCACGCACTGCAGAGCCCGCACTGCAGCGATTGTGCCTACGCGACCCCGGCGTTGCGATCGTTGTATCGTCCATCTCCGGGCTCATTGGCATCCATTTGACCCAAGGGGCCGTCTACAGCGGCCGTTAAGCCCGCGATCATGGTCGGTGTCGTTGTCGAGAGAAAACGCCCCAGGTTCAAAATCACGTGGCCTGCCAGACCTTCAGCTTCGCTGTGCCCCCTGCCTTTGGGTGATGCGTGCCGCGCCTCGAGCGCGCGGGTCCGGGGCAATTAGGGGGTGACCATCTACCACGTGAATGGCCGCAATATCCCCATTATAGCTTTGTGCTTCGATCCGATAACCCCGGCGCTCGAGTTCCCGTCTCAGGTCCGGGGTCGCCGGCGCATAGGGTTCGGTAAAGATCGTATTTTCCGGAACAAGCTGGTGGTGGTAGCGCGGGGCATCCACCGCAGCTTTCAACGTCATCTTATGGTCGAGTGTGTTGAGTAGAACCTGGAAGACGGTCGTGATGATGCGGGACCCTCCAGGAGAACCCAGCACCATGACGGGGACGCCATTGCTCATGAGTATGGTTGGGGTCATTGAGGAAAGCGGGCGCTTGAAGGGCTCGATCGCATTGGCGTCTCCGCCGACCACACCGAACTGATTAGCCACGCCAGGCTTTGCCGAGAAGTCATCCATCTCATTGTTGAGAAGGAAGCCTGCGCCCTCGACCACGACGCCGGAGCCATACCAGCCATTGATTGTATAAGTGTTGGAGACGGCGTTGCCTTCGGCATCGACCACCGAGTAATGGGTGGTTTGTGGTTTTTCGAGCCCGGGCTCGATAAGCTGTGTCGGCGATGGAAACTCTGCTCGTACGCCTTTTGCCCGCCCCTTGATGTAGTCGGCCCCAAGCAAGCGGGCGACGGGCACGTCGACGAAATCTGGATCGCCCAAATAGACAGCGCGATCGGCAAAGACGCGCTTCTCCAATTCGGCCAGCAAATGGATGTATTCGGCAGAGTTATGTGCGACGCCAGCGAACAAATCGGCTCGCGCTTCCTTCATCCCCAACAGCTGCAGCAGAGCAATCCCACCAGAGCTGGGTGGAGGCGCACTGACAACATCATAGCCCCGCCACTTCGCCGTGAGTGCTGCGCGCCAAACCGGGCGATAGGCTTCAAGGTCGGACAGGCTGATCAGCCCCTTCTCCCCGCCCCGGCCCATTTGCGCAACGATCTGGGTGGCGACACGGCCTTGATAAAAGGCAGATGGTCCGCGTTGCGCAATCGCTTCGAGCGTATCGCCAAGCTCTGGCTGGGTAAATGTCTTCCCCTCTGCCATTGAACCAAAATAGCTGCCCAGATTTGTATCGCGCCCTATGTCGGCAAAGGCTTCCTGATAGATAGCGACCATTTGGGCCGGTGGCACGAACCCTTCCCGCGCCAAGCCAATGGCGGGCCCAACAACACGAGCCCAGGGAAGTCTTCCAAACCGGCGGTGAGCGGCATAAAGGCCGGCTACCGTGCCTGGGGTTCCCGCTGAGAGATTGCCAATGACAGTGCTGCCGGCGCGAACATCTCCTTGCGCGTTGAGATACATGTCGACCCTGGCTTTGGCCGGTGCGGTCTCGCGATAGTCGAGGAAATAGGGCTTGCCTTGCATGACCAGGGTCATGAATCCCCCGCCGCCAATATTACCCGCCTCGGGATAGCTGACAGCAAGGGCAAAGCCGATGGCAACTGCGGCATCGACCGCATTGCCGCCCGCTTCAAGGATTTGAACGCCGATCTCTGCGGAGCGTGTATCGGCTGTTGCCACTGCTCCGGCCTTTAGGAGCTGGCGGCCTTTGGCGAGACCTGTTTGGGGCAGGCACAGCGTGCCTGAAAGCCCGAGGCCCAGGCCCCATAAGGTGTGACGACGGGAAATCTTGGCCATGGCGTCTACTTTCTCGCAGATATCCGAAAGGTGGTAAGGAGTCACATTAGACTGCAGTGCGACATAAAAACAACTTTCAAGCGGATCGAGTTTGGTTAGGGTGGCTTCAAAACAAACACATTTTCGGTGGGCAAGTAAAACATGACAAAAGTTGCAGTTGTTACAGGTGGGTCGCGTGGTATTGGTGCGGCT
The DNA here is from genome assembly GCA_943372135.1 of Maricaulis salignorans. Classification (GTDB taxonomy): domain Bacteria; phylum Pseudomonadota; class Alphaproteobacteria; order Caulobacterales; family Aquidulcibacteraceae; genus Aquidulcibacter. The sequence continues at coordinate 96,772 of CALRXH020000009.1, forward strand.
ATTTCGATCGCGTTACGCGATGCGGGCTATTCGGTGGCGGCCAATTATGGCGGCAATGATGAAGCGGCTGCGGCATTCTCGGCAGAAACGGGAATCGCTACCTATAAATTCGATGTTGGTGATTATGAGGCGTGCGCCGCTGCCATGGCTAAAATCGAGACAGATCTCGGTCCGATTGCGGTTCTTGTGAATAACGCCGGCATCACTAAAGATGGTTTCTTCCACAAAATGACGCCAGAGCAATGGCGTGGCGTGATCAATGTCGACCTTGACAGCCTGTTTAATTGCACCCGACCTGTGATCAATGGCATGCGCGAGCGCGGGTTTGGCCGGGTGATCAATATTTCCTCGATCAACGGCCAGAAGGGCCAGGTGGGGCAGGTCAATTATTCCTCTGCCAAAGCAGGTGTGATCGGCTTCACCAAAGCCTTGGCGCAAGAAGGGGCCGCCAAGGGCGTAACCGTCAATTGCGTCGCGCCGGGCTATATCGCCACAGAAATGGTCTCCGCCATGCATCCAGATGCGCTCGCAAAGGTGAAGGCGGGCATTCCTTGTGGCCGCTTGGGTGAAAGCGAAGAAGTTGCGCGCGCTGTCTTGTTCCTCGTGGAAGATCCAGGCTTCATCAATGGCTCAACCCTGACCATTAATGGCGCGCAATATATCGCAGGCTAAAGCTGCGCATCGGCCATAAAAAAGGCTGTCGGGACGAGCCGACAGCCTTTTTTGTTTCTGGGTGGTGAATTAAACGAGCAAGTCTTTCAGACCATCGACCAAATCGGTCTTTTCCCACGAAAAACCGCCATCGGCATCTGGCGCACGGCCAAAGTGGCCATAAGCGGCGGTGCGCGCATAGATCGGCTTGTTCAGGTCAAGGTGGCCACGAATACCGCGCGGGGTCAGCTTCATCAGCTCTGGCAAACGGGCTTCCAGCTTATCGAGATCGCACCGCTCGGTGCCGTCGCAATTGGCGTAGATGGACAAGGGTTCTGCCACACCTATGGCATAGGAAAGCTGAAGCGTGCAGCGGTCGGCCAGACCGGCAGCAACAATATTCTTCGCAAGATAGCGCGCGGCATAGGCTGCAGAACGGTCCACCTTCGTGGGATCCTTGCCCGAGAACGCGCCCCCGCCATGGGGAGCTGCGCCGCCATAGGTGTCGACGATAATTTTTCGGCCGGTCAGGCCGCAATCGCCATCGGGGCCCCCGACGACAAACTTGCCGGTCGGGTTGATGTGCCAAATGCACGCGCGATCGATTGGCAAAATATCGCCGAGCGCGCCGCGGATATAGGGTTCTACAATCGCGCGAATATCTTCGCTGGTGAGGCTTTCATCGAGGTGCTGGGTCGACAGAACAATCGAGGTTGCCGCCACTGGCTTACCATTTTCATAGCGCGCGGTGACTTGGCTTTTCGCATCCGGGCCCAACATGGCGAGCACACCGCTTTTGCGGGCATCTGCCAGATCTTTCAGGATCTTGTGGCTGAACTGGATGGGGGCCGGCATCAGCTCCGGGGTTTCATTGGTGGCATAGCCAAACATGATGCCCTGATCGCCTGCCCCTTCTTCCTTATTGCCGCTGGCGTCGACGCCCATCGCAATATGTTCTGACTGGCCATGCAAGAGCACTTCGATGTCGGCATATTGCCAATGGAAGCCATCTTGAGCGTAGCCAATGTCCTTGATGGCCATACGCGCGGTGTGGGCGATCAAATCTTCGGTGACGCTGTCGGTGCCGCGGAACTCACCCGCGATGACCACCCGATTGGTAGTCGCCAAGGTCTCGGCCGCGCACCGCAAGGCCCATGGATCGAGCCCCTCGGCGATGGTGTGACGGAAATACAGGTCGACAACTTCGTCTGAAATCCGGTCACAGACCTTGTCTGGATGTCCTTCAGAAACGCTTTCAGATGTAAAAAGATATGACGCTCGGGCCAATGGTCTACTCCAGGATGCGATTTCGGGATATAAATACATGTTTATATCTTGAAATCAACTAAACCAACGAAAGAATTGGCCTAAACGCTGCGGCCATGGCAGAGTGCAAATCATGACCCGAACCCAAAACCTGACAGATACGATCGAGATTCTGAGCAAACTAGTGGGCTTTGACACCACGTCGCGTAACTCAAATCTAGAGCTAATTGAATGGGTTGAGGCTTATGTCTCACCTCTGAAGCCGCACCTGCGGCGGGTTCCCAATGAGGATGGCACCAAGACGAATTTAATCGTCAGCTTTGGTCCACTCGACGCACCGGGCGGAGTGGTTTTGTCAGGTCATACCGATGTTGTGCCCGTCGACGGGCAGGACTGGAGCACCGATCCGTGGGTTTTGACCGAAAGCGATGGCCGCCTTTATGGTCGGGGGACCTGCGACATGAAGGGATTTGCAGCCTGTGCATTGGCTTTGGCCCCGGCCATGGCGCGAGCAAACCTGACCTCCCCCATACATATTGCGCTGTCTTATGATGAGGAGATTGGCTGTCTGGGCGCGCCGTCCCTTGTTGAGGTGCTCAATCAGCATTATGCCAAGCCCGAGGCTGTGATCATTGGCGAACCCAGTGATATGGGCGTGGTTTCCGGGCAAAAAGGCCTGTCGACGTTCCAGATTGAGATCACCGGGCGTCCAGCGCATTCCAGCCAAGTGCAGCAGGGGGTCTCTGCCATTATGGAGGCGGTGCCCTTGTTGGCAAATCTTCGCGCATTGGCCGAGGAAGTCCGCGCCAATGCGCCCGCAAATAGTCCGTTTGAGCCACCAGGCACCTCCCTCACCATCGGTCTGATTGACGGCGGCACAGCTTCCAACATCCTCGCCCAGTCGTGCAACATTACATGGGACATGCGTTTTGAGGTGGGCGATGATCCCCAGGTGCATGAAGCCAAAGTGGCCGCCTGGGTGGCTGAAGTCGACGCATCCATCAAGGCGCGCGCTCCAGAAGGCGGGGCGCACATGATGCGTCGCTCTCTCTCTCCGGCCATGGCCCCCGAGACGCAAGGCGCGGCAGAAGCTTTGGCGCGGGCATTGACCGGCGACAACACAACCCGCGCCGTGGCCTATGCGACCGAAGGCGGCATTTTCCAGGGCGGTGGCCTGTCGACTGTCATCTGTGGCCCGGGCTCCATCCTGCAAGCCCACCAAGCCGACGAGTTCATCGAAATTTCCCAGCTGGCAGCCGGGTGTGCCTTCATGGAGCGCCTGGTCAAGCGCCTGTCCGCCTAAGCGCCAAACTAGATGCCCGGGGAGCCTGCAAAAGTCCGATAGAGGCCAATTGCTGCGTCACTCAACTGCGCTTGATTGGCCAAGCGTGCCTGACGCGCACTCGCGAGCGCACTTTCGGCCTCTAAGCGATCCTTGAACGAGGCAAGTCCGGCGTTGAAGCTTGCTTGTGTCGCATCAAACCGGACTTGAGCCGCGCGCTCTCCATCAACCCCGGCCTTTGCTCGAGCTTGCGCTTGCCCATAGGCTGACAAGGCGTTTTGTCCTTCCGCAATCGCGTTCAAGGTCGTGGAGCGATAGGACAATAAAGCTTGCTGGAAGCGTGCGTCAGCAGTCTTCAAGCTGGCGCGTCTTTGCCCGAAGTCAAACAAAGGGATTGAAATCGCCGGGCTTGTGTTGCCGCGCTGGATCGTTTGCGCCAGCGGGTTTCCGGCCAAGGACGAAAGGCTGGTAATCGTCCCTAAAATGGAAAGGCTTGGATACAGATCGGCACGCGCGATACCAACGCCTGCCGCTTGTAGTACCGCATCTTGTTCAGCGCGGGCCACATCCAGCCTCCGGCGCACGAAATTGGCCGGTACGCCATCAACCAACGGGGCGTCGGAGCGGAAGGCAAAATTCCTTACCGGGGCCAGCGTCTCGTCGAGTGTGCCTGGAACAACGCCGCGCAGGATCGCAATCCGGTCTAGCGCACCACGAACCCGCAATTCGGCGTCGGGCACGCGTTGGCGAATCTGGGCTGCTTGGCCTTGGGAAAGCCCCTTATCCGCCAAGGAAATTAGGCCGGCAGTCTCGCGCGCTTGCGCAATCGCGGCCAAAGAGTCCGCACGTGCGAGATCTTCCTGCAGATAGGCCAAGCTTTGCTGGGCATTGCGCAGATCAATATAAGCGGCGGCGAGATCTGCAATAATCGCGATCTTGGCGGCTTCAAGTGAGACCCGTGCCCCGGCTTCATTCGCCTTTGCGCCAGAAACGGCGGCGCCAAAGCGGCCAAACAGTGGCACTTCCCACGTCGCGCGCAATATCCCTGTTCCGGTGGTTTGCTGCTCGACGGATGTGCCAGTGCCAGAGGTCAGTTTGGTATCGCCCATCGCATAATCGGTGTCAGCTGTCCCAATTACCGTCAGCCTCGGGGCAAAGCCTGCAATGGTGGCACGCCCGTTATTGCGCGCTTCGATCAAGCGCTGATTGGCCAGTTGGACCGAGATGGCTTCGCTCAGGGCTTCGCGCACCAATTTGTCCAACACGGGGTCAGCAAATTGTGACCACCACGCCGCACTTTCCCCTGCGGGCGCAGGTGGCATGTCGCGGAATGCATCAGGCATGGCGCTGACCGGACTTTTGACCTTCGGCGCGCCCATACCTGGAAACCCTGCTGATCCGCCGGTTGCGCAAGCACCCAGTAAAGCCAGGACGGACAAACTGCCGCCCAGGCCGAGCCTGCGAAGATTCTTCTTGTTGGATGACATCCAAAATCCAAGTGCCGACGTAGACATGCTGTCCCCACATAATGATGTTTTTTCGCTCGACTGCTTGACCTCGCCAGCAAGGCCGCATAATGCGAACGAACGTTCGCTATCGGAATAGGACTTATGTCGCGCACCGTCAACCCGTTGAAAGCTGAGATTAGACGTCGGGAGATCTTGGATGCAGCCCAAGCGTGCTTTGAGCGGCGCGGGTTTCATGCGACCTCGATGGATCAGATTTGCACCGAGGCTAATATCAGTCCTGGCGGCCTCTATCGCTATTTTCCCTCCAAAGAAGCGATCATCGCCGCCATGGCCGACGACGAGCGACGCACGGCGACCTTGGCTTTTGCTGAGGTGCGCGCATCCGACAACTTCCTGGTTTCCTTGTCGGAGCTGTGCGAGAAGTTTGCCGAAGCCTATGCCCAGCCTAACCGCGCCGCTTTCGCCGCAGAATTGATGGCCGAAGCGGTGCGCAATCCAAAATTTGCCGCTGTTGCACGCGAAGCGGAAAGCAAAATTCGCACAGAAATCACCGCTTTGTTGCGCGCCGGCCAGGAACTGGGTCATGTCGAGCCTACCCTGGACGCTGCCGAAGCCTCGGCGGTTTTGATGGCTGCAGCCGATGGTCTGGGTCTGCGCATGACCTTTATGAACGACTTTACCGCCGAGGAAGCCGCCCAAGCGCTCAAGAACCTGGTTCTGCGCTATCTCAATCCGGCTTCGACACCAATTTCAATTCCCTCCCCGACCAAAAACTCGGCGCAAAAGCCGATTGGAGCTTCTAATGACGCGTGACATCCAAGCACTATCCTTGGCCCTTATCCTTGCCACCACGCTGGGCCTTTCGGCGTGCGGTAACGCAGGTGACGGAAAAAAAGGCGAAGACGGGAAAAAGACAGGTGCTGACGCGAAAGGCAAAGAGGGCGGTCGGATGCCCCAGGCCGTTTCGGTCGCGCCTGTGGAAGTCAAAAACTTCACTGGCCGTCTGGTCGTCGCAGGCCAGGTTCAAGCCGTCCAAGAAGCCCGTGTCTTCCCAACCTCTTCTGGGGCGCGTGTCATTCAAATCATGGCTGACGCCGGGGACCGGGTCGTTGCAGGTCAAGCTTTGGCCAGGCTCGATGGTCGCCAGGTCAATGCCGATAGCGAGCTGTTGGCAGCACAAGTCCGTCGCGCCCGCACGTCGTTAGCCGAAGCCGAAGTAGGCCTTTCCGCGGCACGCCAGAATTTAACACGGGCGGAGACCGGTCCACGCGAAAGTGCGCTCGACACCGCTGCGGCGCAAATTGCCTATGACCAGGCAGAGGCCGACTATCAGCGCGCCCTGTCGATCAAGGGCGAAGGCGCATTGTCGGTTGAGCAACTGGAAGGACGCCGCGCCGCGGCCCGTGCCGCTGAAGCCCGTCTGCGCACTCAAAAAGGCGATATCAATGCGCTTCTTGACAGCCGCCGCCAGGCTGTTGCCCAGGCAGCGGCCCGCGTCGGTGCCGCCCGCGCCGATCTTGACGTGGCGATCGCCCAGCAATCGCAATCCAATTCTCGCCAGAATAATGGGTTGATCAGTGCACCAGTTGGCGGCCAAGTCATCTCGCGCTCGGTCAATGTTGGTGAAATCGCCGGCTCCACCGGCCAGCCCATGTTTGTCATCGTTGCCAATGATGCGCTGGAGGTCGCCGCTGAAGTGCCAGAATCAGAAATCAGCCGCTTAAGTCTTGGCATGCCGGCTGAATTTACCGCACCTGATGGCTCGATGGTAACCGGTTCGCTGCGCCGTTTGCCAGCCCAGATTGATCCTCAACGTCGCACGGGGATTGCACGCTTTTCCCTGGCCTTAAACCCTGCGGTGAAGTCCGGTGTGTTTTTGACCGGCAGCGCGTCTTCGAAGGCACGTGGTGTCGCAGCCGTACCGGCTGCCGCTTTGGTCTATGGTCGCGAAGGGGCATCGGTCTTTGTGCTCCGCAACGATAATTCAGTTACGAAGGTGAAAGTGACCATCGGCTCGCGCGAAGGCTCGCTGGTCGAGCTCATATCGGGCCCACCTCCAGGGGCCATGGTGGTAACCGCCGGTTCTGCCTTCTTGGCGGAAGGCGAACAAATCAACCCCATTAAGGGTGCGCTGAAATCCAGCGCGCCTGCTCAACCTGCACCCCCCCCCAAGAAGTGAGGTAAGTCGTTATGCGCAATATATCTTCTTGGGCCATCAAGAACCCCATAGCCCCGATCCTTCTGTTTTTTCTGTTGACCATCATGGGGATTGGGGCCTTCTTCAAGCTCCCGATCAATTCAAACCCGGATATCGAATTCCCGGCCTTCACGGTTTCGGTGGGCCTGCAGGGGGCAGCACCGAGCGAGCTTGAAAACCAGGTTGCGACCAAAGTCGAAGGGGCTTTGGCCTCGATCGAGGGCGTCAAGAGAATGACGACCACCTTGGTCACTGGCGGTTCAACAACTTTTGTTGAATTGCAAATCGGCGTCGATATTTCCAAAGCGGTCGATGATGCGCGCGCTGCGGTGTCGCAGATCCGCTCGGACCTCCCCGATGGCATTAACGAGCCCCAAGTTGCCCGGATCGACTTTAATGATCAAGAGCCTTTGGCGATTTATTCCGTGCGCGGCCCTGACATGCCAGCCGAGGATATCTCCTGGCTGATTGACCGCGAATTTAACCGCCAATTGCTGGCGGTAACGGGCGTCGGCCGGGTTGAGCGTTGGGGTGGCGCTAGCCGTCAAATCACCGTCGATTTGGACCCCGCCCGATTGACCGCTTTTGGGGCGACTGCCTCGCAGGTCAGTCGTGCACTGCGCAGCCAGAATATCGACTTGCCGGCCGGCAAATCAGAGTCAGGTGCGGGCGAGCAAACCATCCGGGCTTTGGGCTCTGCCAAGACGGTCGATGAACTTCGCAACACACCCATCGTGTTGAATGGTGGCCGCGTCGTGCGCCTTTCCGACATTGCCGATGTGCGCGACGGGTCAAGCGAAGTGCGTGGCATTGGCCGGTTCAACGACCAGCCGGTTGTCATGTTCCAGGTCCTGCGTTCGAAAACCGCCAGTTCCTTGAAGGCCTATGAGGCCGTCAAAGTGAAAATCGAGGAACTCCGCAAAGCCTATCCGAACCTGGTCATCGAGCCCGTGTTCACGCCAACCGACTATGTCCAGGAAAGCTTCGACATGTCGATGGAGACACTGTTTGAAGGCGCGCTTTTGGCAACCTTGGTGGTGGCCGTGTTCCTGGGTGGATGGCGGCCTGTAGTTGCCGCGGCAGCCATCATCGGGGTGAGTTTGGTTGGCCTTGCCTGGGTGCTGGAAAAAACAACAGGCATCCACATTTCCAAGACGGTGCTGTTGTCGATCGGAACGGTCATTCTGGGGATTGTCACCTTTGTCATTAAGGATGGCCGGGCGACCTTCTTGGCGGCAATTGCCATCCCGTTGTCGACCATTCCGACGTTCTGGGTCATGAGCCTGTTGGGCTTTACTTTAAATGATGTGACGCTTCTGGCTTTGGCGCTGGTAGCGGGCATCCTGGTAGATGACGCGATTGTGGAAATCGAAAACATCATTCGCCACATCCGGATGGGCAAATCGCCCTATTCTGCTGCCCTGGAAGCGGCCGACGAAATTGGTCTGGCGGTGGTCGCGACGACGGCAACCATCGTGGCGGTGTTTGCGCCTGTGTCCTTCATGACGGGCATCGTCGGACAATTCTTCAAGAGCTTCGGCCTGACCGTTGCCGTTGCTGTGCTGTTTTCGCTCTTGGTCGCCCGTCTGATTACGCCTTTGCTAGCAGCCTTCATCCTGACGCGCTCGCCGCCAGAGCATGAAGGTGAGGCGGGCAAACGCTATATCGCCTTCCTTGAATTGGCGCTGCGGAACCGTTGGAAAACGGTCGGCGTCGGCGTCTCGGTGATGGCTCTTTCGATTGTCATGCTCAGCTTTGCGCCAAAGACCTTCACGCCCACGATCGACCAGGGCTTTGTGCAAATGCGCATCGACTTGCCACCGGGCCTCTCGCCTGATGAAGCAGATGCGCGTGCCCGTGAAGTTGCTGGCATTGTTATGGATCGGTCTGAAACCAAGTCTGTCGTGCAAAGCGTGAATGGTGACCTGACCGGTGCCACCTACTTCATTTCGCTGGTGGAACGCAAAGAACGCGACATCTCCCAGCAAGCCTATGAGGGCGAGCTTCGCAAATCCGTCGGCGAGGTGCCAGGAATCCGTGCGCGCTTTGGCGGGGGCTGGGGCTCTGGTGGTCTGTCGATCAATCTGACCTCAGATGACCCCGATGCCCTTGCGGCTGCGACCCAGCGCGTCATGAGCGAGATGCGAAAAAAGCCCTGGGCAGTGGACTTGCGCTCCTCGGCAGACCTGACCCGTCCCGAACTGCACATCCTACCGAAGCGGGAAGAAGCTGCGCGCCTGGGTGTATCGATTGCTGAAATCGCGACCGCATCGCGCTTGGCGACGACAGGCGATATTGAACTTAATCTCGCCAAGTTCAATGCCGGTGAACGCCAGATCCCCATTCTGGTTCGTCTGGCCCGCGAAAACCGCGCTGACATAGAGGCGATCGGTGCGTTGCGGGTGAATACAGCTTCGGGCGTAACCGTGCCTTTAAGTGCTGTTGCCGACATTGAGTTCGGTGGTGGCGAAGCCCGCATCACACGCGAGGATCGCCAGCGGGTTGTGACCATCTCGTCTGGCTTGGCAGCTGGCAAGCAGCTTGGCCCCGCTTTGGAAGAACTGCAGAAAGAGGATTTCTACAAGAATCCAGGGCCCGGTGTGAAAGTGAAACCGGACGGTGATGCAGAAGAACTGGGCGACATGTTCGGCCAGTTTGGTGGTGCCATCGGCCTCGGGGTCTTGCTGATCTATTGTGTACTGGTGCTGTTGTTCAAAGACTTCCTGCACCCGATCACCATTATTTCGGTCATCCTCTTGGCCCCGGCCGGTGCGTTCATTGCGCTGGGACTGGTGAAAGAGCCGCTGTCACTGCCGGTGATGATCGGTCTCCTAATGCTGATCGGGATTGTGATCAAAAACTCGATCCTCCTGGTCGACTTTGTGATCGAAGCCCAGCATCGCGGTGTACCCCGTCATGAAGCGCTGATTGATGCGGCTCGCAAGCGGTCGCGGCCCATCATTATGACGACGATTGCCATGATTGCCGGCATGGTGCCGGCCGCTTTGACCACAGCCGGTGCCGGTGCGTTCCGTCACGGGATGGCGATCGCTGTGATCGGCGGTCTGACCTTGTCGACCGTGTTGAGCCTGATCTTCGTGCCGGCCGTCTATACGCTGATCGATGATCTCGATCAGAGGATCAAGCGCTTCTTTGCCAAGGTCCCCACGGTGACCAATGAAGACAAAGCGATCGCCTTGAAAGAAGAAGTCGAACGTCGCGCCAGCCAGGCTGCCGCGGAATAGACCACGCGACCAGGTTAAACCAAAAGGGGCCCCGATTATTGGTGCCCCTTTTTCGTATCGATTGGTGTGACGCCGTTTGCGACTGATTGCGCCCCATATGCCCGGACACCCAACCAGGCCCCGGGGCGCGCTTTGATCCATTTAGATCACAAAAGTTCCAGGGCATCAGATTGGGCCAATGGATGGTTTGGTCCATCTAAAGGAGCGCGCAACCTGGTTCAGTCTGAACCAGACGCTTGATTTTTGATTTAGATCGCAACCTCGTTTTCAAGAAAACGAGACGCGATCTAGCAGCCTGTCGCATAACTCGCAAATCACTGTATAGATTGGCATGTCCAAATTCATCTCTGACGACCGTAGCCAATCGTTTTTGTTGCCACCTGATTTGAGGGATTGGCTGCCGGCTAATGACCTGGC